>NZ_AIDW01000068.1 GCF_000251145.1 Sphingomonas sp. PAMC 26621
GTATTGAAGCGCAGCACCCAGTCTCGAACCGTCTGCAAACCAACGCCGCCGACCTGTGCCGCCGCGTGCCGCGCACCACCATCGTAAATCACCGCCAGCGCCAGCAGCCGCCGGACCTGATTGGCGTCACCGCTCAAACGCGCCAACCTTCGAAGACCAGACCCGTCGAAATCGTCCCTTAGCCCAACCGCTGATGCCACCGCCAACCTCCCACCGTTTGCGATGTTGAATCAGATCATGACCGACTTGGGAATCCCCGGCGCTGAGTCAGGCTCCGAGGGACTTGGTATAAGGCCTTGTCGGACGGCACTGTGCCTGAGACGCGGTTGAACGAGATGGTCACGCGAATCCTGACCGGCATGATTGAGAACGGCCTGCTCGACCATCCCATGCCCGACACGCCCCAGCGTATCGACTATGCCGCCCATGCCGACGTGGCGCAAAGGACCGCAGAGGCCGGCATTGTTCTGCTCAAGAACGCGCACGACATCCTCCCCTTGGCGAAGACTGCCAGGCGCGTCGTGCTGATTGGTGGCCATGCCGACGTCGGCGTGTTGTCGGGCGGCGGATCGTCGCAGGTGCGCTCGGTCGGCGGTGTGCCTGTCGAAATACCGCTCACCAGCGGCGCTGCAGCGTCCTTCGCGCGAATAACCTATCATGCTTCATCGCCGCTCGATGCGCTCCGCGCACTCATGCCGGGCGCACAGGTGCGCTTTGTGGATGGCAGCGATCCGGCGGCGGCGGCCGCAGCGGCGCGTGATGCCGACGTCGCGATTGTTTTCGCGACGCAGTGGCAGACCGAAGCGCAGGATGCCGAGACGCTGGTTCTGCCCGATCGGCAGGATGCATTGATCGACAGCGTCGCCGCGGCCAATCCCAGGACGGTGGTGGTGCTGGAAACGGGCGGTCCGGTACTGATGCCATGGATCGACCGCGTCCAGGGCGTGGTTGAGGCGTGGTATCCGGGGCAGCGCGGCGGCCAGGCAATCGCCGCAATCCTGGTGGGCTCGGTCAATCCTTCCGGTCGTTTGCCGATAACGTTTCCGCGCTCAGCTGTTCAGGCGGTACGTCCTAAGCCGGTCGGCCTCGATCATTTCAAGACGGCGGCGGAACGCGATGCAAGCGCCAATACAGCTGGCAACGCACCCGAAGTGTCGTCCTTCGCAGTTGAGTATCCTGAAGGAAGCGATGTCGGCTATCGCTGGTATGCGTCCAAACGCCTTACGCCTCTCTTTGCGTTCGGCCATGGGCTCTCTTATTCTAAGTTCAACTTTGAACGCTTGACGGTGACGGGTGGCGCGGCGTTGACCACAAGCTTCGAAGTGGTAAATAGAGGCCGGCGCGCTGGCGCAGTCGTTCCCCAGCTCTATGTGGCACGCGACGTAAGCGCGCCACGGCTCACCGGGTTTAAGCGGGTGTTTCTGAGGCCTGGAGAGCGCAAGCGCATTACCCTAATTGCCGAGCCGCGCGTGCTCGCCGATTGGGAGGAAGCAAATCACGGTTGGCACATCCTCAAAGGAACGTATGCCGTTATTGTCTCAAACGAGGCAGGCTCGGGTGCCCTCGTGGCAAAGGCGTCCCTGTCAGACCGCCGCTTCACGCCTTGATGAAAAAGCAAAGCGTGCGACCACTTGCAAAAGCTGCGTCACGTCAAGCTGGGAACTGGCGGCGGCAGGCGAACTGGCGGATGATGCAAAGTTCCTGACTGTAAATAAGCAACGAATTCGGACTGGTTCTGCTCGCGAGAGACCACTGGAATGGAATGTGAATCGGCGCGGAGAAAGTGGGACCCCCGTAGATGGTCGCCAAGCTATTGAATCTGCCTCGAGGTTTTGCATAGCCAGGGTCCCGATCGGCGGAGATCGAGACCCTCTTCCTAACCCATGCCTTCTAAAAAATTACAGGTAGCTGCCCCGCTTACACCAGTGTCCCGCTTTCGATGCCGATCCTACCTACACGCCGGACACAACAGCGGAATTGGCGAATGCAGCAAGCATGCAGCTTTATAATAACCGGATAGTCGCTCATATATTGCGTACACGGATCGGCGCAGAGCTATGGCACGACCAAAGAGTGAACATCGCCGTGACGCGATCATGGCGGCGGCCACGCGTGTTATCGCGGCACCTGGCCTGGGCGCACCAACGGCCGCTATCGCCGAGGAGGCGGGCGTCTCCAACGGATCACTGTTCAACTATTATGCTAGCAAGGCTGATTTGCTGAACCAGCTCTTTATCGGCTTGAAGAATGATATGGGTTCGGCGGCGCTCGACGGCCTGCCACGTTCGGAACGGCGGGTCCAGATCGCACACCTCCGGTCGGGGTGGGTCCGCTGGGCAAGCGCACATCTCGAATAGCGCCGTGCCCTCGCCCAGCTTTCCGTGTCTGACGAGATTAACGAGCAAAGCTGCGCTCTCGGCCAGCAGGCGATGGCCGGCGTGGCGAATGTTCTCGTAGGAATCCGCGCGAACGGTCCGATGCGCGAAGCTCCTTTGACGCTCGTTGCCGCCGCTGATGAGCGCGCTTGCCGACACCACGGTGGATTTCATGATTGCCGATCCAGGTAATGCCGAGGCGAACAGCGCCACCGGACTCGAAGCGATCCGCCGGATCTTCACTAGCCCTGCCACCTGATCCTCGAAAGGTCTGCCCATGAACACCACCGCCGCCCCAGCTACAGAAGACGGACAAGGTGCATCACCCAAGCTCGCGCTCATCACAGGACCGTCATCCGGCACCGGTCGGGAGTTTGCCCGCCTTCTGGCGCGCGAGGGGTATAAATTGATCATTGTGGCTCGTCGTGAAGATCGGCTTGCCGGCCTCGCAGCCGAGTTCCCCGACATGGCGATCCGTCCCGTGATAGCCGATCACAGCACCTACGCTGGCGTCGCCGCGGTCGCCGACCTTTGCGCGAGTGAGCCGCTGACGCTGCTGGTCAACAACGCCGGCGTCGCGCATTACATGTCATTCGCTCAGCTTCCTGCCGACAAGGCAAGCGAGCTGCTCCATGTGAAGGTGATCGCGCCGACCATGCTGGGGACCGGTGAGAGGATGTTCGAAAACGTACGCTAGGTCATGCCGTTCGGGTGCGAAAGTGGTCTGCCTGAACCGCCGTTTGGTCGCGATGAACGAAGGGCGGAAGTTGGGGACCGATAAGGGCGGCTTGAATGTCCGGCATTGGGTCGTCTTGCCGCCCCCGAGTTGCTGGTCTTCAAACGCCAGCGGCCGTTTAGCGTGGGCAATTCGCTAACTGTGGAAGGACAATCTGAAGCAGGATACGGGCACTCCTTTCCCCGCAGAAAACCTGAGCCGGATGCTGGTGTCAAAGGCGGTTGAGACTGTTGAAGACGGCGGCCTTCTGTCGACGTGAGATTGCCGCGGCATTACAAGCAGTATTTTGCAAGATTTGTCCCATCGTTTGGCGGTCGAACGTCAAGCAGGGGGAGTATCGTGCCCTGGATGGAGATTTTTTATGCAATATATGATCATGAACTATATGCCGAGTGATGCCGTCGCTGATACCGACCAGCCGCTTGCCGTTGACGACGGCCCCGCTTGGGGTGCCTATACCAAAGCGCTGATTGATGCCGGAGTGATGCGTGGTGGCAATGCGCTTAAAGGCGCCTTCAGTGCGACGGTCGTTCGGGTGCGCGATGGCAAGCGCGAGATCCATGACGGACCTTATGCCGACAGCCGCGAGCAGTTGGGGGGCTATTACATAATCGAAGCTGCCGATCTCGATGAGGCGCTGCAATGGGCTGCCCGCAACCCCGCTGCGTCCAGCGGCGCGGTCGAGGTGCGCCCAATCCTGACGCAATAGCCGTGACGGGCGCGGCGACCGCCGAGCGCGTTGCGCGCGACTCGTTCGGCCGGCTCGTCGCGCTGCTCGGGCGCCGTTCGGGCAATCTGACGATTGCCGAGGATGCGCTGGCCGACGCGCTGCTGCTCGCGGTAGCGCGTTGGCCACACGAGGGGACACCGCATAATCCCGAAGGCTGGCTGCTGACGGTCGCGCGCCGTAAGCTGATCGACGACATTAGGCGCGGCTTGATGGCCGAGCGTGCGCAGGCTGAGCTGCTGCGTGCCTATGACGAAGCGGAAGCCGCCACCAATTCGATGGCACCTTGCGACGATCAACGCCTAGCGCTGATGCTTGCCTGCGCGCACCCGGCGATCGACCTCGCGGCGCGGACGCCGCTGATGCTGCAGGTGGTGCTGGGCATAACCGCCGAGCGGATGGCATCGCTGTTCCTGGTAGCGCCGCCTGCCATGACCAAGCGACTCGGGCGGGCCAAGGCCAAACTCGCTGCTAGCGGCGTCAGCTTCGACCTGCCCGGTCTTGACCAACTCGCAGTGCGCATCGAGCCACTGCTCGATGCGATCTACGCCGCGTTCACGCTTGGCTGGACCACTGATGACGAGCTGTCCGCGAGCGAGGACGGGCTGGAAGACGAGGCGATCTGGTTAGCGCGGATCGTCGTCGATCATGCTTCGTCGGACGCAGAGGCGCTCGGCCTGCTCGCCCTGATGCTGTTCAGCCGCTCGCGTCAGGCGGCGCGGCGCAACCCCGAATCGGGCAGGTTTATCCCGCTCAACCTTCAGGACTGCAAGCGTTGGTCGACACCCATGCTCGACGAGGCCGAAGCGCTGCTGCGACGCGCGGGAGCGCTTGGGCGGCCTGGCCGCTTTCAGATCGAAGCCGCCATTCAGGCCGTTCATGTCGATCGCCGCCGATCAGGTCGCACCGACTGGCAAACGATCGGTACGCTTTATCAACGGCTGCTCGCGATTACGCCGACGCTGGGCGCACGTATTGCGCACGCAGCCGCGTTGACCGAGGCAGGAAGATCGAACGCCGCACTCGCTGCCCTCGACGCGCTCGATCCCGTCCGGATCGCTAGCCACCAACCCTATTGGGCGACTCGCGCTGCCACGCTTGCCCGTCTAAGCCGCACCGCCGAGGCGGGTGATGCCTATTACCGTGCCGTCGGACTGACCGAGGATCGTCGCATCCGTGCGTATCTGCTCGAAAAACGCTCAGCGCTCGCTGCATGAAATAAACAGCAAAATGTCCGATTGCTCCGTTCTCGCGCATCATGCTCCTGTCCACCAGACAGGACCGATCCATGAGCGACGTCGAGATTATTGGTCTGCCGCAAAGCAACTTTGTTTGGGCTGTGCGCATCGCGCTGGCCGAAAAGGGGGTGGCGCACACCGCCACCAGCGCATCGCCGCACAGCCCGCCGGTCACCGCCATCCACCCACTCGGCAAAGTCCCGGTAATGCGGCATGGCGAGGTAACGCTGGGCGAGTCGCACGCGATTATCGACTATGTCGATCGCGTCTTCCCCGGCCCTGCGCTGGTGCCTGCCGATCCGTCAGCGGCGGCAGTCGTCGATATGTGGGCCTCGATCGTCGTCTCGACGATGGAGCCGGTTCTTATCCGCCAGTTTCTGTTCGCCTATTTCTTTCCGGGTACCGAATACGGCTCGCCCGACCGCGTCCGGATCGACGCATCGCTGCCTGTCCTGAATACCTATCTCAACCTGCTCGACGCGACCATCGCGGCGGGAACGATCGGCGGCAACGTGTTCACGCGTGTCGATGCCTATCTCGTTCCTATTCTCTTCTATCTTCGCAACACCCCCGAGGGCGGGAGCGCGATTGCCGGGCGCCCCTCACTGACCGTTTACCTTGAGGATCGCCTGACGCGGCCGAGTGTAACTTCGACAATGCCACCGCCGCCTGCCGGATAGCGTCTCGTCTGTTATTGCCCAAGCTGGTCGAGAGCCGTCATTCAGCGATCGGTTCGGGAATGGTGATCAAGTCCCACTTCTCGCCGTTCAGCGCGCCGATCCGCTCACTCCAAAACGCGCGATTGACCAGCATGCACAGATGTCCGCTTCTGAGAGTCGCAGATTGAGGGAGGAACGACCGGGTTTGGGTATCTTCCGAGTTAGAAATCGATGCCACCAGAGCTTCGCACGGGTGAGCGCGATCATTGCCTCGCTGACCGCAGGCCAGGCGGAAGCTGTGGCGCGACATGCCACGGGTCTCCTAGATTACCGCGGTCAAGGATGGACCCGACACCGGGAGCCGTGATCGTGGTCGATCGTTAAGGCGAACAGCACGCGCACGATGAACCGGTCATCCCTTTACGTCGATGCCGGGAGGGGATATCTACCGGGCATGGCGACAATTCTGTCAGTACGCGAACAGACTGAAACCGGCGCGTTAGCGCGGCGCGTCGGCGGCTATGCCAACATGCTTCGTCTCGAAGCCGAACTGAAGGCACTTGAGGATCATGGGCAGCGTGGCCGTATCGCGCGCGACGGTAGCACGGGGCAGCTCCGCGTCGTCGCCGCTTAGGAAGCGGCTATGGCTCTCACCCTATCGGTCATTGCCGGTCTAGCGTTGCTCCTCCCAGGGCTTTTTGGAGTTCTCTTCTGGAACTTTCGCGCTCGGCGTCATTCTGCGTCGAGGCCAGACCTGCCGATTACCGCGGTGAGCGTGCTAGCGTTCGCTATTGCGCTCTCGATGCTGGTGCACACCGCCACCTGGTATCTAATCTACGTCGTGCGGCTGCTCGCGGTCGAAGCCGGAGACCTAGTGGGTTCTTACATCTCGCCCGCCATCTACGTCCCCCAGCCACTGCTCCAGAATCCTATTGAAACGATTGTCGCGCTGACTCATGGATCGGCGACCGCCATCGTCCAGCCGATTGACGTGGCGGCAGTCGCTCTAACCATCCTGGCGGAGATCGCGTTCGTGTTCGCTGTGGTGACCGACGAAGGTTTTGATCTGCTACTCGAGGATGTTGATCTCGGTAATCAGGGCTGGGTTCACAGCCACATCATCCGCCCGGCTCAGAACGGCTACCGGCCAATCGCATATGTCCTCACTACTTTGCGCAAGGACGGTCTGGGGGTTGGTTTCCGCGGCGTCGTCGCCGACATCCGGCAGAGCGATCGGGGCGAGACGCTGTCGCTCAGCCTTAGCGACCCAGAGCGCTTTCTCTACGAGCTAAAGCCGGGAAAAAGCGCCAAGTTGCTGAGCAAGCCGGCCGATCCTAAGTTCATCCGGCACGAGGACGAGGCGATTGGCTCTGTGCTGTCTCTCGAAGCACGTGCCATCGAGAATGTCGTGGTTTCTAATCCGCAAGCCCGACGCCTCGATCGCCTGCGTCAGCTTCTTGATGCGGGTGGTGTCCCGGCGGAACAGACGTGATGAGCATCCTGGCCATTCTCGTCGCACGTGCGCTTGTTGCCCTGGTGTTGGCCGGTGCGACCCTCGCGGGCACCCTCGCGCTCGTCTGGCTACTCCGAGGTCCATGGTGGCCCTCAATGGCGTTTCAGCTCGCGCATCGCCGCGCCACCTTCGCCCCAAGACTCTTCTGGTCGTTCCTGGTCGTTCTGACGGTCAGCTATGCCCTCGTGCCGCACGGCGGGATTGCGGCGGGCGTACTGGCGTGGCTCGTTCTCGCGCCGCGGCTTGTGACCTGGCGAGGCCGTAAGGCTGCCTGGAAGGCGGATCAAGGCGAGCGCGACCTGCAGCGTGAGGCAATCGCAATTCGCAACCGCCTGCGCGATCGCGAAGGCCAGGAAGCGCTCGCGGGCGATCGTGACTGGCCGGAGTATGTCTTCGACGTCGAGCGTGCCCGCCGAGCCCGACGCTATCGGCCGCCAGGGGGCTAGTTCCTGTCACGGAACATCGCTCAGTCAAGAAGCCGCCCGACGTTCTATGGTGACGCTGATCCATAACCGCGCGCGTGGCAGTTCTATACTCAGGCGCTCGCGCTCCGCGCCAGGATCGTGAAGCGGTCGCAGAGGACACAGTCGCGACGAGCAGGGTAGCGTCACCTCCGTGAACGGCAAACGATTGGCGAAGCTGCTGGAGGAAGCTTACCAGACGAACGGCGGGCTGGGATAAGCCTTGTTGCTGACATGAACAAACGTCCGCTTCCAAGTCGCGTCCGAGGGGCGCGGAACGGCCGAGAATGGGTCTCCTGCGTCGCGCGCTAGGCTCAGGACTTCTGTGGTTGCCGCCCGTGATGCAAAAGGTTTCTGACCGTGTGGGTTCGTGATCGAGTGCGGTCTTCTGTAAGGCCTTTTGAGACGGCATTCAGAAGCCGCTGGCCGGTATGGTGATCCGCGGATCAGATCCAAATCTCGTTGGCGAGCTATAGCGCTCTGAGTCCTGAACTGGTTATTCTGATCCAGATCTTTTCGATCGTTTTGCCCATTCGGGTCGTCGCCTTCTCACACCCCCGTTTATCCGGCCTCAGGCAGAATTCGCAGCATGATTGTTATGCTGCTCCTGCCTGTGCCGGAACTCGATAATCCTCATTTTTCGTCAGCATCGCCCACATCGTCCGCGCCATCTTGTTGGCTAATACCAAGACTCTCTGATCAGGACCGATGGGCCCACGACCGCAGTCCGATGGACATGATGCGCCACGGCTGATCGGTGAGGCGGTTCCAGGCGAAGCAGCAATGGTCGAGGATGTCGTCGTAGGATTTGAAGATGCGGTTCGACAGCCAGTTGTCGCGCATGAACTGCCAGACGTTTTCGACCGGGTTGAGCTCGGGGCATTTTGCCGGCAGCGGCAGCAGCGTGATGTTGGCCGGGACGATCAGCCCCGCCGAGAGATGCCAGCCTGCCTGGTCAAGTATCAGCACGGCATGGGCGCCGGGCGTCACGGCG
>NZ_AIDW01000067.1 GCF_000251145.1 Sphingomonas sp. PAMC 26621
TCTTCGGCTTCGGTAAGGGTTGTGAATGAGGGGCCTTCGGCCCGGTCTTTTCGATCCTCGACCGTCGCCCGCTTACGCCACTTCGCTACCGTCTTAGGGTTGATCCCAAGCTCTCGGCTCAGCGCCGAGAGCGAAGCTTGCGATCGCTGTATTGCTGCTCTGACGGCGTGCGTGGTCGTGGCGCTCCCGTGACGTACCTGTCCCATATGGCTTCCTTCCATTCCAACGAAAAGATCGCACCATCAAACCGTGGGATCAAACACCTAGCGCCCCTCTTTCGAACGCATCGAAACCCCGCCTCGGCCTTTCTGCTGAATTCCAGTTCTAAGCGAGCCGCAGACCGGCTGAGAAGGTATTTACAAACGGAAATGAATCGCGCGCTGATGTAACGGCCAAATCGCTGCCGTTACCAAAGCCAACACGGCGACAGCGCAGACAAAAGAAGCCAGCTGTGGGTTGGGGACGAGGTCCAAGGCGCGATGGTAGCCCCAGAGTTGCGGGGCGATGAGCCGCCCGCCCTCGGGGAGAAGCGAAAACCCCGACAGCCGGCTCATAAGCGTGGAGATCAGGAAGGCAAGCACCGCATTGCCGCCGAGAACCTGGAAAGGCGTCAGCATGAGCGCCGCGCCCCTCGACCGCAGTACCACCATCAGCGCTGTCAGCGCGAGTGCGGAGACGCCGCCGCTCAAAACAGCGAAACTGCTCGTCCAAATACGCTTGTTGATGACAAGCAGCGGATCGAGCGCGAGCCCGGCGGAGAACAGCAGCGCAGCGACTACGGCAATGTAGCCGAGTGCGCGATCTGGATAGCGCCGTAGCGCCCAGGCCGACAGGATGCCGAAGAGTACGTTGGCCGTTGCCGGCAGCGTCGAAAGCAGGCCTTCCGGATCATAGGTCGCCGGGCGCGCCGCCGTTGCCGAACCCAGCGGCCAGAGATGTGGCTCGGTAAAAAGCGTCCGGTCGACAAAGCCCGGCAGGTTGCCAGCCGGGGTCAACACACCAGCGCCGAAGCCGGGAACCGGCACGAAGATCAGGAGAAGCCAATATCCGATTAGGATCACGACGATGCAACCAACGATCGCGAGCGGGTTGATCCGAATCATGCCATCGGGATCTCGCCGGTTCGTGGCGAGCAGGAGGATGCCCGCCAGACCATAGCACAGCCCGATCCGCTGGAGGATGCCCGGAATGCGGATGTGCGCAAGTCCGGGGCCGCCGGGATAGGGCGCACCGGCCGCGATCGTCCACACGTAGGTAGCTTCTACGAGCAGGCCGAGCAGGATCAGCAAGGCCGTGCGCCGCAACAGTCTGGTCCAGAACAGCCGCCGATCGCCTGCGGTCTCAAGCCGGCGCGGGAAGGACAGGCCGAGCGCGATCCCGACGCTGAATAGGAAGGTCGGGAACACCATGTCGGCAAGAGTGGCGCCGTTCCAGTTGGCATGTTGCAGCTGGACATAGGCCTGACCCCAATCGCCCGGGCTGACCACCAGGATCATTCCCGCGACGGCCAAGCCCCGCAGCACGTCCAGCGCCACAAGCCGCCCGGTGCCAGTCATTCCGAAATCCCCCCTCTTATGCCGACTGTCCGACATCGATGTCGGTCATCCGCGAGGTTCGGCCCAACCGCAAGCAATTTCCTCAGTCGCCTGCTTCCGTTTTTTGTTTTGGGGACGGCAGCAAATGCTGTTCAGAGTTCCGAAGCCGCCTGTCCGCTTACCACTAGGTGTTTGATCCCACGGTTTGATGGTGCGATCCTTTCGTTGGAATGGAAGGAAGCCATATGGGACAGGTACGTCACGGGAGCGCCACGACCACGCACGCCGTCAGAGCAGCAATACAGCGATCGCAAGCTTCGCTCTCGGCGCTGAGCCGAGAGCTTGGAATCAACCCAAGACGGTGCAAGTGGCGTAAGCGGGCGACGGTCGAGGATCTAAAGACCGGGCCGAAGGCCCCTCATTCTACCACTCTCAGCGAAGCCGAGGAGGCGGCGGTCGTGGCGTTCCGGCGTCATACGTTGCCGCCACTGGATGACTGCCTTTATGCGTTGCAGCCGTCGATCCCGCATCTGACGCGGTCAGCGCTGCACCGCTGCTTGCAGCGACACGGTATATCCCGCCTGCCAGACATTGAGGGCGACAAGCCGAAGCGACAGCGCTTCAAGCGCTATCCGATCGGCTTCTTTCACATCGATATCGCCAGGTGCAGACCGCCGAAGGCAAGCTCTATCTGTTCGTTGGCATCGACCGCACGAGTAAATTTGCGGTCCCCAGCTCGTCGACAAGGCTGACAGGCGAACCGCTGGGAGTTCCTCGAACACTTGCTGAAAGCCGTGCCCTACCGGATCCATACAATCCTGACCGACAATGGCATCCAGTTCGCCGAGCAGCCGCGCAACCGCAACACCGCCTGGTCGCGCCAGATGCGCTTCGACATGATCTGTGAGGCGAACGATATCGAGCACCGGCTCACCAAGCCGAACCACCCCTGGACCAATGGTCAGGTCGAGCGGATGAACCGCACTATCAAGGAGGCGACCGTCAAACGCTTCCACTATGAGAGCCATGAACAGCTACGGACGCACCTCGCCGACTTCATGGCTGCCTATAACTTCGCCCGCCGGCTCAAGACGCTTAGCGGCCTCACACCCTACGAATACATCGCCAAAATCTGGACTTCAGAACCAGACCGGTTCATCGTTAATCCGATCCACCAAATGCCGGGACTAAACACCTAATCCATGGTTCGCATCCCTTGCCTGCGCGGTCGCGATCGTCGTGGCAGTGACTTCATTATTGTGGCCGCTACATCAACGCGCGATCCACTTCAGAATATAATTCCGTCTTCAATATGGCTGCACCGGTCAAGGCAACTGACTGATCTCCAATGTGCTGGTGCAGAAATCTTTGATTTTGCATTAAGAACGCACCGACATCCAGATCGAGGATCGTTGATCGTGTAAACGTCAAAACTTATTGGCACGTTGTGGATCACCGCCCGAAGCAGCCCCCTTTGAGCGAGGCAAGTATCTATAGCATTGGAAAATATCAGTTATGAAGGGGTCTCGATCGGCGCCGATGGGGAACCCTGCCTATGTAAAGATTCGGCGCATGATCAATAGCTTTATGACAATCTACCGGGTCCCGCTTTGGGCGGCAATTCACAATCGCCCGGGCGACAAAGTGAAGAACATGCGGCATTGGCATGGTCAGCCGCCTCTTCGCCGTCCTTCTTCTTTTCGCGTTTAGGCTTCGACATTGTCCATTCCCGGCGCTCGCCCAGTACTTTGGCGTTTGATTAATTCGTACGGCAGTAATCGATGAAATCGCTCGTCGTCTGCTCGTGTCCTGTAAAATGGGTCGACAAGCATATCTACGGAGGCCGCGGCCATTTCTGCCTTAGGCTGGCGAATCGTGGTCAGCGAGGGCCAAGCCGTCCGGGCCGATGGCGCGTCGTCAAACCCGCAGATCGAAAGGGCCTCGGGCACTGCGATCCCGAATTTCATTGCGGTAATAAGCGCCGCAAGCGCCATGTCATCATTGCTCGCAAAGATCGCGGTAGGCCGATCGGGCGTTCCGAGAAGCCGTTCGGCCGGCCCAAGTGCGGAGCGCATCGAGAAGTCGCCCTGCATCATAAAAGATTCCTTCACGCCAAGCCCGGCCGACGTCATGGCATAGCGGAACCCATCATAGCGCTTGCGCGATGAGTCGTGCTGGGGATCGCCCATGATGAATCCAATCTCACAATGCCCGAGGTCGATCAGGTGCCGAGTCATATCGATTGCGGCAGCGAATTCGTCCATCTCGACGGCGCCCGACACCTCAGGATCTCCGCGCGGCGAAATTCTGACAAAGGGGATCCCCGCCGCGGTAACAATCTCAATTACTCGCGGATCGTCGCATAACGGCGGTGTCAGAATCGCACCGTCGAGACGAAGCCCGCGAATGCTGCTTTCAATCTGATGCTCCCAGTTGGCTTTCGCTAGGTCGACAGGCTCCACGATCAAGTGATAGCTGCGCTCCCTACAGCGCAGCAGAGCACCTAGCTGGACGTCCGATGCATACCCCGACGAGGGATCGTCCAGAAACAGCCCCAGCAAATAGGATCGCGAACTAGAAAGACTGCGCGCGAAAATATTGGGCCTATAGTCCAGTTCGGCGACGACTCGCAGGACAACATCGCGCACTTCTGGACGAACGTGCTGCTCTCCGTTGATCACGCGCGATACGGTCTTCGGTGAAACCCCGGCACGGGCCGCAACATCCTTGATGGAGACGTCCTTCATCAGCGACGTCGTCGTGTTAACAGTATGATCGGCGCATGGTAGTATTCGCGCATGTCCTGCCTCTCAATCGCCATTGGAATCATCGACGCGCACTCCAGCCGAAGCTAGCGATCAGCAAGTAACAGGCCCCAGGCAACATCAAAGACGCGGGTAAGCCGATCCGGTCCGCCAGCGCGCCAGTCATCAGCGGAATGATCGCACCACCGACGACTGCCATACACAACAGCATCGATCCAAGTGGCGCCTCAGTTGGATCGATCGGCAGCGCGATTGCATAGACAGTCGGATACATGATCGCGTTACATAATCCGACTGCGATCAGTGCGATCGAGGCCAGAAGTCCTGACCCCACGTTGAACGCGCCCACCGTTGTCAGCGCGATCGCCGTGGCACTCGCAATAAAGAGCGCTAGTCCGGCATCGCACCGTTGCAGCAGGTAGGCGCCGGCGAAGCGGCCAATCATCGCCCCACCCCAATACAAGCTCGCCATCTGTCCGGCGATAACGGGCATGGCGTGAAGCGTGGTGGGCAACATCAGGAAATTGGGCAGCAATGTGCCGATCGTCACTTCGGCTCCGACATAGGCGAAGATGGCGGCCGCGCCCCAAGCCAAGCGCCGATTACAAAGCAGCGCCCTGGTTCGGCGCAGGACGAGGGTTTGCGACGCCGGAGCAGGCCGGGGAAGCAAATCGCGGTAACGTTGAAAAGCTACCGCTAATCCGGTAAGGAACACGGCGCCGATGACGAAAGGAATGACCGCCCACAAGCGCGATCCCGGCGTTCCGTGGCCAACCACTCCTAACAGGAACATCGCGCCGATTAACGGTCCAAGAACTGTGCCGAGCGCATTGAATCCCTGTAGCAAGGTCAGGCGCGCAGCCGCCTGACTTGAACCGCCAACCACCGTCACTACCGTATTCGCTGCGATCTGCAGGAAAGTAATTCCAGTCGAAAGCGTAAGCAGAGCGAACAACAAGAGCGCGAACGATCTTGCTACTGTAGCGCAGATCAATAGGGCACACCCCAGGACCATCACGGTTAGCCCGACAACGATGGCGCGCATGTAGCCGATCCGCAGGACCGCCAACGCGATTGGCACTGCAAAGATTAGGTAGCTGAGGTGAAAAGCGAATTGGATGAGTGTCGCGCGCGAGTAACCCAACCCAAACGTTATCGTCAGGCGCGGCACCAGCAATCCGACGACTGCGGTAAGGAATCCGCCCGCCAGAAAAACGCCAATCGACAGCCTGAACAAGGTTCGGCTGGTTGACTGTTCGGGGGAGCTGGAAACAGCGTGCATGGGCCAGCTTCTAACTGCGTGATGTATTCGTGCAACAGCGAAGCTGAATTTTGACATCGATGTCAACCAAACCAACAACGATGTCGAAGGCTTCTTGACATCGATGTCGGTCTGCTCAAAAGGCCACTTCAAGCTCGAAAACGGGTGGACAGGGAGGAATGTCATGAAAACGTATTTGCTTATGGCCAGCACGATTATGGCTAGCTCGTGGCTCATCACGACGGGGGCATCCGCACAGGATGTAACTTCGGCGCCAGTCGGTTCGGCCGCGCAAACCACGGACGCAGCCGCGCCTGCGCCGGTGCAAATCGACAGCGGCGACATCATCGTCACCGCCACTCGTCGCGAGACGTCACTACAAAAGACCCCGCTTGCAGTCTCGGCGTTCAGCCAAGCCACGCTCGACCGCCAACAGGTAACCAACGTTACCGATCTTGCCCGCTTTGTCCCTAGTTTGCAGTTCAATCAGCAGGGCGATCAGTCGGCAGTCCTGCTCACACTGCGCGGCATCGGTAACGACACCGCCTTCACCGAAGTCGCCGACCCCGAAGTCGCAATCTATATCGACGGCATCTACAGCGCGCGTGCACAGGGTGCGACGGTGCTTTTCTACGACCTAGAGCGTGCGGAAGTGCTACGTGGGCCGCAGGGCACTCTGTTCGGCCGCAACGCGACCGTCGGTGCGTTGAGCCTCATCACCGCCAAGCCGAAATTCGAAGACGGTATCCACGGCTATGTCGAGGCGATCGCAGGCGACTATAACCGCGTCGGCACGCGTGGGGCGCTCAACGTGCCAATTACCGACAATCTTGCCGCGCGCTTTGCGTTCGTAACAGAGCAGCATGATGGCTATGCCGACTATCAGCCCGCGCCGAACGTGCCGAACGTCGATCGCTCGGCTTTCATCACGACCGGTAAGAAGTATTATGCGCAGGATCAGAAATCCGGCCGTGTCAGCCTGTTGTGGACCCCGGGCCGCCTAAGCTGGAACGTGAGCGCGGAGGGATTCCTCGACAAGGGGGCGCCAGTCATTTCGCTGCTGCAGACGCCGCGTCCGGGCACCAAGCTATTTTCGACGCTGAGCGATACGGCGCCCGACACCGACCGCTATTCGGTCGCAGTGCGCAGTGACGCCCGTTACGATCTCACCGATCACATGCAGGTGCAGTATATCGCTGGCTTCACGCGTCTTGGCGGTAGCACCCAGGCCGATGCTGATGCGGGTGCCCTGCCCCCGACCGGCGGTTACGATCCGGCAACGGGCTTGCAACTGTATCTCGGCGCGTTTGGCGAGAACCGCACCGTCAAGTCGCGCTATGACTTCATGAGTCATGAAATTCAGTTGAAGTCGACCGGCAAGAACCGTTTCGACTACATCCTCGGCGGCTATTATTCGCACGAGAACAATAGCATCCGCTTTGACGTCGACCAGCGCGACGGCTACCGTGATGGCGCAACCCGAGCATTTGTCGGGAGCTTTATCCAGGCGAAGCGGACGATCGACTCGGTCGCGGGCTTCGGCCAGGTAACGTGGCACGCAAATGAAAAGCTCCGCCTCACCGGCGGCCTGCGCTACACTCACGACAGGAAGGCCGATATCGGCGGCCGCAACATCACCGCGTTCGGCTGCCCCAAGCCGGGCGACGCGTCTTGCACCGCGAACTTCTTCGGCGCGTACCCTGATGCGACCGCGGCACAGCTCCTTGCGTTTTTCCCAAATGGCGGCTTCTCGATCTCGAACAACGACGTGAAGGGAAGCTGGGGCAAGCTGACCTATCTGGCGCGCGCCGACATGGACTTGACCCAGAACATCCTCGGCTACGCAAGCGTGAGCAGCGGTTTCAAGTCGGGTAACATCCAGGACGGCGGCCAGACCACCAACCCGGAGACGATCACCAATTATGAGGTCGGCATTAAAAGCCGCTTGTTTGACCGTCGCCTCACCCTGAACCTCTCGGCCTATTACTCGGATTTCCGTGGCTATCAGGTCAACCAGGTCATCAACATTCGCGATGCCAGCGGGAATCTGATCAAGACGCAGGTCGGCACGCAGAATGCGCAGGGTGCCAAGGCTTATGGACTGGAAATTGAGGCACAGGCAAACATCACCCCGCATGACCGACTGCAATTCTCAAGCTCACTGCAGCGTACGCGTCTTGACACGCTGATCGCGATCGACGGCCGCTTCGATGACGGCGGCAACACCGATGCCGCACGCGACCTGGCAGGCAACGAGCTAGCGCACGCACCGCGCTTCTCGGGGACCGTGACCTACGAGCACGATTTCGAACTGGCAAACGGCGGCAAGATCACACCACGTGCTACGACCCACTTCGAGACGAAAAGCTATCTTAGCTACTTCAACGGCGACTACGCGGCCCGCAAGCTCACTACCGGGCAGACCGTGGTTTACGGCGACGGATTTGACTCGCAAAAAGCCTACACCCGCAGCGATTTCGCGCTCCGCTACAGCGCTCCCCGCGACAAGTTCAGCGTCGAGATGTTTGTTCAAAACGTCGAGAATTCGCTGATCCGCACCGGTGCGAGCACATTCGGGCCGACCCGCTACGACCCCGTGTTCCTATCGGTCTACCAGTCGCCACGGACCTTTGGCGGGCGCGTGCGAGCAGCGTTCTGAACTGGAACCCACGGGGCGCAACCGCCCTGTCGAAGGAGACGATCGTTGCGTAATCGGACCATGAGTCTGCTTCTGGGCAGTGCGTGTTTGACCTTGACTGTTTCTGCAAGCCCGGCGGCACCCCTCCGCCGGGCCGCAGCGCCCGCGCCGCGATCCCCGGCGGCGCGGGCTGCGGCGATCGTCCGCAATATGACGCACGCCGAAAAGCTGCAAATGGTGCGCACCTATTTCCCGCCGAAGGTTGCGGGCCAGCCACGCGCGCCGGCAGACCTCATCCAATCCGCTGGACACATGCCGCCGATCGCTCGGCTCGGCATCCCGGCGTTGCGCGAAAGCGATGCCAGTCTGGGCGTGGCCAACCAGGTCGAACAGCGCAAGGGCGACGTCGCGACCGCGCTGCCTGCCGGGCTGGCAACCGCCGCTACTTTCGATCCGGAATTCGCGCATGCCGGCGGTGCGATGATCGGCGCGGAGGCGCGCAGCAAGCGGTTCAACGTGTTGCTCGCCGGCGGCGTAAATTTGACGCGCGACCCTTGGAACGGACGTAATTTTGAATATCTGGGCGAGGACCCGCTGCTCGCCGGCATCATGGCGGGCGCGGCTATCGGCGGCATTCAGAGCAACCATATTGTCTCGACGGTAAAGCATTTCGCGCTCAACTCACAGGAAACCGGTCGCACCATCCTTGATGCTCGCATCGCTCCGGCGGCATTGCGCGAGAGTGATCTGCTCGCCTTTCAAATTGCGATCGAACGCGGTCATCCCGGCGCGGTGATGTGTGGCTACAACAAGGTCGATGGTGACTGGGCTTGTGAAAATGCGCCGCTGCTGACCGACGTGTTGCGCAAGGATTGGAACTACAAAGGCTGGGTCATGTCCGACTGGGGGGCGGTGCATTCGTCCGCCAAGGCCGCGCTCGCTGGCCTCGACCAGGAATCGGGCGAGGAACTCGACAAGCAGATCTACTTCGGCGCGCCGCTGATTAATACCAAGACTCTCTGATCAGGACCGATGGGCCCACGACCGCAGTCCGATGGACATGATGCGCCACGGCTGATCGGTGAGGCGGTTCCAGGCGAAGCAGCAATGGTCGAGGATGTCGTCGTAGGATTTGAAGATGCGGTTCGACAGCCAGTTGTCGCGCATGAACTGCCAGACGTTTTCGACCGGGTTGAGCTCGGGGCATTTTGCCGGCAGCGGCAGCAGCGTGATGTTGGCCGGGACGATCAGCCCCGCCGAGAGATGCCAG
>NZ_AIDW01000066.1 GCF_000251145.1 Sphingomonas sp. PAMC 26621
TCCAGGCGACACCATTGAAACAGCGCTAGCAGCGCAAACACCATCATTGGTCCTGGCGTCGCCAAGATCCTGGTTGGTGAGCTGACGATCCCGGTGTTGCACTGTGCTAGGCTCACCCTCACCACCCCCTCTGCGTGCGGCAACATCATCACTGGAGCGAGCAAAGCCGGCCTCGTTGCGCGGGTGGATGGCGTGCCCCGCGACATGCCATGGACCACGATCACGGGGATCGCAGCCGGCCTAATACAACAGGCCGAGATCGAGCAGTTCGTGCTCGCACTAACGGTCGAGGATAGCAGCGGCAGCAGAAGCTTTCTCGTGGCGGAGTCAGAGCCTGTCTGGGTTAATTGACCAGCGTGCTGCACCTGGCCTACCTGATGTCGCACCCTATACGGTGGGGAGCCGCTCTGGCGCCTCTCCCACAGTAATCGATCTCTTCGAGTGGCCAAAATCGTCATGATTGGCCGGTCAACTTTGGATTAAACGTGTGTGCTGCATGTCACACAACTATGACAGACTGTGTGAAAATCGGTGTGAGGATTCCCGCGGATCGCTGCGATGGTACATTTCTGGCATGGCGCATCTGTCTGGAACGGACCGCTCGCAGCTCCTGTTGCTGCCCGAGGCGGTTGATGATTATGTCGGACCGGATAATCCGGTCAGGTTCATCGAGGCCTTTGTCGACGGGTTCGACCTTGGCGCGGCCGGGTTTGTCCGGGCGCAACCCAAGGCGACGGGGCGGCCGGGCTACGATCCGGCAGATCTGTTCAAGCTCTACATCTATGGCTACCTGAACCGGATCCGTTCGAGCCGACGCCTGGAAGCCGAGACGCACCGCAATATCGAAGTCATCTGGCTGCTGCGGCATCTCAAGCCGGATTTCAAAACCATCGCCGACTTCCGCCGCGACAACCGTGCCGCCTTTAAGGCGGTGTTCCGCGAGTACGTGGTGCTGTGTCGTCAACTCGATCTGTTCGGACGCGAGCTCGTGGCGGTGGACGGCACGCGCATCAAGGCGGTCAACAACAGGACCCGAAACTTCACTCGGGCATCGCTCGCTAAGTTCATCCAGGACGCCGACGAGAAGCTCGCCAGCTACATGAAACGGCTCGACGAAGGGGATGCCGACGAAGACCGCACGCCGGGCGGCGGTTCCGGCCCGCGCGACGGCAAGCTGGCCGAGAAGATCGCTGCCATCCAGGGCAAGCGCGACCGTCACAAGGAGATGGATTGCCGAACTGGATCGCACCGGCGCTGACCAGATCTCGCTTACCGATCCGGACGCCCGCGCGATGGCGCGCATGACCAAAGTGGGGATCGGCTACAACATCCAGCTTGCGGTCGACGTGAGCACAAGCTGATCGCCGAGCAGGCGGTGAGCAACCAGGTCCTTGACCTGGGCCTGCTCGCGCAGACCGCAACAGCGGCAATGGAGGCACTGGGCGTCGAGCGGATCGATGCGGTGGCCGACCGCGGCTACTTCAAGATCGAAGACATCGAGGCCTGCGAGGCGGCAGGCATCACCCCGTATGTGCCCAAGCCGCTCCGCGGCTCTGCCGTACGGGAGGGCTTTTTCAGCAAGGAAGTCTTTCGCTACGAGCCGGACCAGGATGTCTTTATCTGCCCGTTTGGGGCAACGCTCTCGCCGCGCTACCGGGGTAAGTCGCGCGACAATGTGAAGATCGACTATGCCAACCGCGATGCCTGCACCGTCTGCACGATGAAGCCACGCTGCATCCGGTCATTCCGCCGCGTCTCGCGCCTGGAGAACGAGGCTGTTCTCGACCGCATGGCAGCGCGGCTGGCACTGCGCCCTGACATACTCGCCCAACGGCGAAACAGCGTCGAACATCCCTTTGGCACTATCAAGCAGTGGATGGGCCAAGGCGCGTTCCTGATGCGCCGGCTCGAGAACGTACGCGGCGAGTTCAGCCTGACCGCGCTCGCCTACAACATCAGACGGGCCATCACCCTGGTCGGCGTGCCGGGCCTGATCGCCGCGGTGAGGGCGTAAAAACGGACTTCTCGCGCCTCAAACGCCAACCGGACCTCCAACAGGCCGTCTCTCGCTGCCTCAAGGCCCTCAAAGAGCACCTTCGGGCTTATTTGGCTCTCCAACCGCTCGAGATTGGAAATCGGTGACGCCGACCGCGCTGTTCACGACTTTCCACACGGTCTGCATAAGTTTTGCAACACGCAAATTACTGCCGATTATCGGAATGATGTGTGTCGAAATCACACAATTTATGCGACTAATGTCTAATCCGCACCGGTCATTCCGCCTTGACGGAGGCGATGGTCTTAGTCTTGCGGCGGGGTTGGGCTGGTAGGGTCTCGGAAGTGGCTTCTGCCTGGGTTGTGGGACGCTGACCCGGTTTCCGGCCCAGGCCAATCTTCTTTGCCATAGCGCGACGCACCTCGCTGTAGCCTTCAGAAACTATAGGATAATCGGATTTCAAATCGTAGCGTTCCCGGTATTCATCCGGCGTCAGACCGTTCATCGTCAGGTGACGTCGCAGTGCCTTGTACGGTTTGCCGTCGATCAAGCTTATAATGTAATCCGGGTTGACCAGCGACTTGCGGATAGATACTGCAGGCGTATACTCAGGCTTTGGTGCTTTCGGTCCGTCGCCGTCCGTCGCTGCCGATAACTTAGCAACTGCGTCGTGCATCGATCTGAGGATTACAGGCACTTCGTTGACAGTTGATCGGTTATTTGGATTGCTGAGCCACGCAATTGTCATCTCGGCAGCAAGTTCAACAGTGGTCGTTTTCGTAGGCATTACGGTTTCCGTACATCAGAGCCAAATCACAATCCGCCAAGAACCCTTAATTCAACAGCAGCGAGTTATACCAAGATTCACTGATCAGAACTCCTGAGCCCACTTCCGCATCCCAATCGACATGATTTTCCAGGGCTGATCGACCAGCTTGTTCCAGGCGTCGCAGCAGTAATCGACGATGTCGTCGTAGGAGCCGAACACGCGGTTCGAGAGCCAGTTGTCGCGCATGAACTGCCAGATGTTTTCCTGGGGATTGAGCTCGGGACATTTCGACGGGATCGCGACGATGGAAATGTTGAAGGGAAGCTCGAGCTTCGGCGTCATGTGCCAGCCAGCCTGGTCCATCAGCACCACGGCGTGGGCGCCTGGCGCGACATGCAGGGATATCTCGGCCAGATGCAGGCTCATCGTCTCGGTATTGCAGAACGGCAGGACGAGGCCGGCCGCCTTGCCCTCCTGCGGGCAGATTGCGCCGAAGATATAGGCCGATTTGGTGCGTTGATCATGCGGCGCCGAGGGCCGCGTCCCGCGCTTGGCCCATCGTCGCGTGATCTTGTTCTTTTGTCCGACCCTGGCCTCGTCCTGGAACCAGATCTCTATCGGTGTACCGCGCGCGAGCGTGGCTTTGACCGTGTCCAGCTCAGCGGCAAAGCCCCCTTTTTGAAGGCTGCGATCGCCTCGGGATCCTGCGCATGGTGCTTGGGTCGAGCGGATAATTTCCGATAGCCCAGCGCACGAAGCTCCCGGCTCAGCGTCGGCCTCGAAACCGACACGGAGAAATCGTCCCACAGCATCTGCGCCAGGTCGATGATCCGCCAGCGCACCACGCCGTGCGCCGCCGGGATCGGCCCCCGCTCGATCGCCTCGACCAAAGCCGCGCGGTGCGTCGCGTTCAGGAGCGGCAGCTTGCCCGGCGCCTTTTTGTCGATCAGCCCCTCAGGCCCCGTCGCGTTGAACTTCACCACCCAGTCCCGCACGATCTGCACCGTGACGCTCCCGAGCCGCGCGGCCTCCGTCCGGCTCGCCCCCTCATAGATCGCCGCCAACGCGAGCAAGCGCCGCGCCTGGGCGCCATCCTTCGCGTTACGAGCGGCCGACCGTACCATGACAGCGTCGAAGTCGGTGCGAAGTGCGATCGGCATGGCAAACTCCTGTCCGTTTGCCATGTTGAATCAAACCAAGCCGCCGCGGGCAACCCCTTCCGAGTCACGATCATCGGATCCTGGTATAGAAGCTGTAGGACGCTCGCACGCCCGCATAGCGGCTGAAATCGCGCGGTAGATAGGACTGGGTTGCAAAGGCATTGTTATAGTTGCCGCGCGAATCCGCAAGATTGCTGTAATAATGCTTGTCGAGCAGATTGTTGACGAAGCCGACCAGTTCATAGCCCTTTTCGCGGTTGCGAATGCCGAACGTGACGTTGACGATGGTATAGCCAGGCTGGAATGTTTCGGGGTCGCGATTGAGCGAATAGTTGACTGCGCTTTGATAGGTCGCCGACGCCTGGATGATGCCCTGGAAGGGCAGCGAGCCAAGATCGTGCGCGAAGTCCACCGAACCGTTCAATTTCCATTCCGGCGCCTGCGGCGGACGCACACCCGCAAGGTTCTGATGCGCCGGCGCGCCGCCGGTAATTGCGGCGACGCATCCTTGCGCGACACTCTGGGTCGGGAAGCATTGCGCGTCCGGGAAATTCAAGATGGTCGCATCGAGATAGGTCACGCCGCCCGCGAGCGAGAGATCGCGCACGACGCGCAGCGACGCCTCGCCCTCGATGCCGCGGGTGCGAAGCTTGCCCACGTTGGTCAGCCGGTAATTGACCGTGCCGTCGGGCAGCGTCTCGATCCCCTGCGCCTGGAAATTGTTGTAGCGTGTGTCGAAGGCGGTGACGTTTAGAGTCAGGCGCCGGTCGAACCACTGTGTACGGGCGCCGACCTCCCAATCTTTTGACGTTTCGGGACGGACCGGGCCTGCGAGTGCGCGGTTCAGATTGAAGCCGGTCGATAGATCATAGGTCTGGCCTTTGTGGCCGGTCGAGTAGGTGCCGAACAGGACGATGTCATTGCCGAAATGCTGTTGGAGTCCGCCCTTGTAGGTGGTGAAGTCTTCGCTGTTGTTGCCCGTATAGAAGGCATTGCCGTTCAGAATGTCATTGTACGAATAATGGATTTGTTCGTGGCCTTGGCGAATGCCACCGATCAGCGTTGTGTTCGTGGGCAGGTCGTATTCCAGCTGCCCGAACACGTCGGCCTCGTCGGTCTTCGAGCGGGCGAACCACCGGGCCTGCGAATAGTAAGGCCCACGGGTAAAGTCGCGGCTATAGTCAATGCCCGCGTAGAACGCACCTAGCGTGTAGCGGAACCGGTCCTTCCCGGGCGAAACCAAGCGGATTTCCTGGGTGAACTGCGTCGAGCGGAACGTCCCGAACTGTCGATTGTCAAGCGCGGCGATCGGTGATTCGTCCTGATCCAGCGTGTCGGTGAGCTTAAAGGCATCGTGACTGCCGATCAAAACGAGCGAGGGACCGCCGAGATCGACCGCCGTGCGAAGCGACTGCGCGAAATCGTGATACCGCGTTCCGGCGCCGTAATTGTTGTCGACGCTGGTGTTGTCGGGGCCCACGGTAATTCCCGGAGCAAAGACGGCCTGGGTGTAGGCGGGGTTGTTGCGCAGCAGGGCGCCTGGCGCGACACGGATGAACGGTCGACCGATCGTAGTCTTGCCGTCGATATAATCGACGGCAAGCGTCGTCGTGAAGCTGCTCGATGGCGTCCAGACCAGCTTGTTGCGGGTCGAAAAGATTCGGCGTCCATTGGTCTTCTGGCCGGTCGTCAGATTATCGACGTTGCCATCATAATTGTCGTAATTGGCGGTGGTGCGGAAGCCGAGCGTATCGCTGATCGGCCCGGAGATCACCGCGTTGCCGCCATATTCGCTATCGGTCGTACCAAACGAGCTAACCTTCGCGGTCAACGTCTTGGTCGGTCCGGGCGTCACGATGTTGATCAGGCCAGCAGATGCGGATTTGCCGTACAGTGTCGATTGTGGTCCGCGCAGAACCTCGATCCGCTCCACATCCACGAGATCGGCGAAGGCGCGCGCCTGGAAGGCCACGGGAACGTCATCGACCTGCACTGCCACGCTCGGCTCCACACCGATCGAGAAGGCAAAGGTGCCGATGCCACGAATTGAAACTGAAGCGTTGACCGGGTTCTCAGCTGGCTTGACCACCAGCGACGGCGCTACGCGATTCAAATCGGAGAAGTCGCGAACGCCGTTCGCCTTCAGCTGGTCGCCGCTCACCACCTGCACCGCGAGTGGCACGTCCTGAACATTCTGGCTGCGTTTTTGGGCAGTGACGATGATGTCGGCACCCTCGGGGGCGGTCGCCTGCGTAGAACTCGTTTCCGGAGCGATCTGGGTGGCATCGCTCAGCGGGGAATTGGCAGCTTGCGGGGTTGTCTGTGCGGCCGCGGGGAACGCCATGATGGCCGAGAGCGCGGTGCCGAAAAGCAGGTGTTTCGAGACCATCATGACAAACCCTCCTGAAGAAGTAGCTGCTTTCGAACAGCCTTGAGGCGCTGCTACAATGCGGCCTGACCAATTGCAAGGGGCGGTCATATAAGATCGCGCAATCGGTCTAATCGGTTGCCCCTGTCGATCGTCTCGGCTATCCCGACGCGATGGTCAAAGCTTCCAGCGCTCGCTTGTATCAACGCGTCTCGGATGATCTCGCGCGCCAGATCGCTGCGGGCGAGGTAGAGGTCGGCGGACGCCTGCCCTCGGAGCGGCTGCTCGCCCAGACCTATGCCGTTTCGCGCCCGACCGTGCGCGAGGCGATCATTGCCCTCGAGCTCGACGGGCTGGTCGAGGTGCGACAAGGGTCCGGCGTCTATGTCACCGCTCGGGCGCCGCGAGGCGGAACATCGATGGAGGCCGATATCGGCCCCTTTGAACTGCTCGAGGCACGTCGAGCGATCGAAGGCGAGGCCTGCGCGCTGGCCGCGACGCGCATTACGGAGGCAGACCTCGACGCGCTGACCGCTCTGGTGGCCGAGATGGGCTGGGAAAATGGCCGCGACATTGCCCGATCGGAAAACGCAGATCGCCGGTTTCATATGTTGATCGCGCAGGCGACCCAGAACAGCGGCATTGTGGCGTCGGTGGAACTGTTGTGGGACGCGCGCGAGCGCTCGCCTCAATATAAATTCATGGGCGACAAGGCACATGCGGCGGGCGTCATTCCACGCCTGGACGAACACACGCTCATCGTCGCCGCATTGCGACAAGGTGATCCGGAAGCGGCGCGGGGCGCAATGCGGCATCATCTGACCCGCGTGCTCGATTCGCTTATGCAGGCGACCGAGGTTCATGAGGTCGAACAGGCACGCGAGCGCGTCGCGGCGCAGCGTCGACGTTACGCTACAGGCTGCTGAAGCAAAAGGTATACAGGATATGACCGACCCGGATCCCCGCGGCGCGCTCGCGATGTCACGGCGCGAGGCGCTTGCGCTGACCGGCGCCGCGTCTCTCGCGATGGCGAGCCCGGCCCCCGCCGAATCCTCGGCGGCTGCGCCTTCACAGCCCGTATCGCTCCTCTATCCGCACGAAAGCCCGACTCGCGCGACGCGTGATTTGTCGGGCCTGTGGCGGTTCCGGCTCGATCCGGAGGGCAATGGCGAAGCGCAACGCTGGTTCGACGGGTTGCGCGACACGCGGATGATTCCCGTGCCGTGCAGCTGGAACGACCTGTTCGATGACGCGCGCAACTATACCGATGCGGCGTGGTACGAGACGAGCTTTCAGATCGATCCGGGCTGGCGCGGCAGGCGGGTAGTGCTGCGGTTCGGCTCGGCCGTTTATCGCGCGAAGGTGTGGCTCAATGGGCAATCGCTCGGCGAGCATCTCGGCGGACATCTCCCGTTCGCTTTCGATTGCGGCGCCGCGGGCCGCTTCGGCGAGGCCAATCGGCTCACGGTGCTGGTCGAGAACAGCTTGCGGCTCGACCGCGTGCCCGCAATACCCGATCCCGTGAAATCGCGCTTCTGGGTCGAGGAATTCCCGCAGACGAGCTATGATTTCTTCCCGTATTCCGGTCTGCATCGCCCCGTATTGCTGTGTGCGCTCCCGCCACAGCATGTCAGCGACGTCACCGTCGTCACCACGCGTGAAGGCCGGACCGGGCTGGTCGACGTCGCAGTGACCGTCAGCGGGGGCTGGTCGGGCGCCGCGCGCGTAACGCTGTCGGGCGGCGAACGCCCGATCAGCGCCATCGTGGCTATCAGCAGGGGGAAGGGGCGCGGGACTGTGCGCGTACCGGCCGCTCGATTGTGGAGCCCGGACGATCCCTTTCTCTATCAGCTCGACATAGCGCTGGGTGCGGATGGCGTTCTCGATTCCTACCGGCTCGATGTCGGCATCCGCACGATCAAGGTGGATGGCGAGCGGCTGCTATTGAACGGAGAGCCGCTGCAGTTGCGCGGCTTCGGCAAACACGAGGATTTCCTCCTCCACGGACGCGGGCTCGACCTTGCCGTGCTGGTTCGCGATTTCGAACTGCTGAAATGGATCGGTGCGAACAGCTTCCGCACTTCGCATTATCCCTATTCCGAGGAAGCGATGATGCTGGCTGACCGCTATGGCTTCCTGGTCATCGCGGAGTTGCCGGGCGTCAGCCTCACCTTTTCGGATGCCGACGACGTGGTGGAGGCGCGACGGGTGCAGTTGCGCGCAGCGGCGAGCGAACTCGTTCGGCGCGACCGTAATCATCCCTGCATAATCTTCTGGTCGATCGCCAATGAACCGCTCACCAGGTCCTTCCATCTGTATAATGACGCCGCGCCCGACGCGGTCGCGAAGGGGACCCGCTTCTTCGCCGATATCTTTGCGCACATGCGCTCGCTCGATGCGACGCGTGCAGTGGCGTTGGTCAGCGTGCACAACGGTCCGCCGGAGTGGGTTGGTCAAGGCGACCTCATTTGCACGAACAGTTACAATGGCTGGTATGCCGTATCGGGCAAGGAAGCCGAGGCCGAGGCTACGCTCGAGAAGGAAGTGCTGGCGCTTCACGCGCGTCATCCGGGGAAACCCATCATCTTCACCGAATTCGGCGCCGACGCGGTCGCCGGAATACACGATGAACCTCCCGCAATGTGGAGCGAGGAATATCAATCCGAACTAATTGAACTCTACCTTCGCGTTTTGCGCCGGCACAGTTTCGTGATCGGCGCACATCCCTGGGCATTTGCGGATTTCCGCACCTCGCAAAGTACGATGCGGGTTGATGCGACCAACTTTAAGGGCGTCTTCACGCGAGACCGTCGACCAAAGCTCGCCGCCCATGCGCTGCGAAGAACTTGGTTCGAAAAGACCGCGCCGGGTTAAGCACGAGTAAAGGAATCACTGTTCTTTATTCATACCGAACGCGGCCTCGGGACGCGCAAGCGAATGCATTCGTATTTGCGACCGGGGGTGACGTGATGGCGTGGACCGCCCCTGCACCAGCGTAGCTGTGCAGTACCGCGGTCGTTGCAGGTCCACGTCTAGCAGTCGGAAGATGAAGCAGGAGGTTGTCACCGTCGGCCTGGATTTCGGCGACGAGCGTTTCAGGTGCACGCGATCGGCCGCGACGGTGCCGTTCTGGTGCGGCGCAAGTTACCGCGCGCAGAGGTCATCGGCTTCTTCACCGATCTTTCAGCTTGCCTGGTCGGCATGGAGGCACGTACCTCGGCGCATCACTGTGCTCGGAGCTGATAACGTTGGGGCATGAGGTAAGTCTGATGCCACCTGCCTATGTGAAGCCCTGTGTAAAGCGCGGGAAGACGGATGCGGCCGGCGCTGAAGCCATTTGCGAGGCGGTAACGTGTCCGACGATGCGGTTCGTTGCGGTGAAGACCGTCGAGCAGCAGGCGGTGTTGATGCTCCAGAAGAGCCGCGACATAAAAAGTGCGGCCGCGGACGACGCTCATCAACGCGCTGCGAGAGCACCTGGCTGAGCGTGGCATCGTGATAGGTGTCGGCGCGGGCGGCGTTTCGCCCGCTCTTCCATGCACGCCCTTGCCGCCCAGCTACGGGTGCTCTCGAGCGAGGTCGACCGGCTGGAAGCACAGATACTCGCGTGACACCCCGCCGACAAGCCGCCGGCTCGCCACGATACCGGGTATCGGTTCTATGACGGCGTTCGCCATATCAGCGGCAGTGTCGGATGCCTCGCTGTTTCAATCTGGCTGGCAGTTCGCAGTATGGCTCGGGCTTGTCCCGCGAGCGGATAGCTCCGACGGCAAGGAGCGGCTCGGCGGGATCACCAAGCAGGGCAACGGCTATTTGGGAGGGCGACTCGTAGTCGGCGCGACGGCAGTCATCCGCATGGCGCAAGAATGCCGCTCCCCAACCTCGGCTGGCACAGCTTCTCGAACGCAAACCGCCGAAGATCGCGACGGTAGCGCTGGCCAACAAGACAGCGCGCATCGCCTGGGCAGTGATGTCGTGATTAGGGAGCCGGCCTGCGGACTTCATCGGGGCCATCAGCCATACGGTGCTGCGCGAACAGGCTGAACACACGGATGCACCCGACCGGTGCTCATCGCTGCACAAAAGCTCCTGCGCCGCGGGGAGGAGTCCACACGTGCCAGATGGACAAACGTCTTGTGTCTGCTCTTAACAAAACCTGCCGTATGAGGCGTCGCTTGGGAACGGCAGCAACGTCCCACTTTTCGTCATTGGTGAGCGAACGGATCCGTATTGCGCGTCGGTCGCACCGAAAGTGGTTCCTGTCTCACCGAGCGTGCGTTTGCCGCGTCGATCCGTCTCACGCAATGCGAGCCGGAAACTGCGCTTTGTTGCAGTTCCGGGCGATCATCATTGCGAGCCGCTACACCTAACCCCGGTCGAGTGGTGGATGGCTGTCAAACCTTGGGCCGCGTTATGGTGTTGATCCGCCCTTTTCTCGATTAGTACAGCCCCACCATACGTGTGATAATGTCCTGGGTTGGCGGCAGCTTTTTTGCGAAGCGTTCAGAAACGGTCGGAATGGTGGGCTATTAGCCAGTGGCAGCGGACAACGCACGATAGAGGGTGGCATGGTGGCATTTGAGCAGCTTGGCGGCTTCGCGGACTGACGTGCCCTCCCCTACTAGGCGTTGTCCTAAGGCGATCTGGTCAGCGGTAAGCATGGACGGACGACCGAAGCGGACCCCCCGTGCCTTGGCCGCTACCCGCCCGATGCTGGTGCGCTGGTGGATCAGTTCGCGCTCGAATTCGGCGATGCCGGCGAACACCGTCAGCACCATGCGACCCGCTGGTGAGGTCGTGTCTGCCCAAGGTTCGGCAAGCGAACGGAGCCCTGCCCCAGCTTCTTTCAGCTTCTCGGCTATATCGAGGAGGTCTTGGGTCGACCGCGCAAGCCGATCGAGCCGCGTGACTACGATCGTATCATCGCTGCGCAGCTGCTCGATCATCCTAGCTAGCTCAGGCCGATTGTGCTTCGCACCCGACGCCTTTTCCTCAAAGGTTCGAGTGCAACCGGCCTCCTTCAATGTGGCACGCTGATGCCGCAAATCCTGATCTTCGGTGGAAACACGGGCATAACCGATCAGCATGTCGCAAATATGCATCGAAATCTCGGACTTTAGCAATAGACTTTTGCGACAGTCTATCCGCCGGAAATTCGTAGGTCGTCTGGCTGTCGCAGAACTTAGGAGTTTAGCGACGCAATGGCTTTCCCGTTTCCCTATCGGCGCATGTCCATTTCGGGAAAGCCAATCAGGAACAGATTCTGGGAAAATGGTCTAGCTGACGCGGGGGCCTCTGCCCTGGCTCGCTAAACTGGCTCAAGTTACCTTCATTTGCGGGGATTACCCCTCGATCAAATTTCGAATCCGAGCTGCCAGAACGTCCATCGCGAATGGCTTGGTAAGGACGTGCATCCCGGCGTCGAGATGGCCGTGGCTTAACACGGCGTTCTCCGCATATCCGGTGATGAACAGAACCTTCAGACCGGGCCGTGCGACGCGTGCAGCGTCTGCCACCTGTCGGCCGTTCAACCCGCCTGGCAACCCCACGTCCGTGACGAGCAGATCGATACGTAGGTCTGAATTGATAACCTTCAGCCCAGCCGCCCCGTCTGCGGCCTCAATCGCGGTATAGCCCAGATCGGTTAAAACTTCGGCGACAAGCATGCGCACGGTTGGCTCGTCATCGACTACCAGCACCGTCTCCCCGGCTTCGGCCCGCGGCGCGGCCTCGGCTTCCGTCTCTACGTCGTCCAATTCGGCCTCGCCCTGATGACGCGGGAGGTAGACGCACACCATCGTGCCCTGATCGACTTCTGAGTAGATTGCCACTGAGCCGCCCGACTGTTTGGCGAAGCCGTAGATCATCGAAAGGCCGAGGCCGGTACCCTCGCCTATCGGTTTGGTGGTAAAGAACGGATCAAACGCGCGGGCGATCACCTCCGGCGACATACCGGTTCCTTTGTCGGACACGCATAGCGAAATGTACTGACCGGGATCCAGGCCGCGCTCCTTAGCCATCCGCTGGTCCATCCACCGGTTGCAGGTTTCGATCGTGATTGTGCCGCCATGCGGCATCGCGTCCCGGGCGTTAATGCACAGATTGAGGATGGCGTTTTCGAGCTGGCTGGGATCGATCAGGCTAGGCCAAAGTCCGGCAGCATTGACCGTCTCCACTTCGATCAACGGTCCAACCGTGCGGCGGATCAGATCCTCCATTCCGCTGACGAGCTGATTAACGTTGGTGGGCTTGGGAGCAAGCGTCTGACGGCGTGAGAAGGCAAGCAGCCGGTGGGTAAGAGCTGCCGCGCGCTTGGCCGCCCCTTGTGCTGCACCGACATAGCGTTCGACATCGGCCGTCCTGCCCTGCGCAATACGGATTTGCATCATCTCCAGGCTGCCGGAGATACCGGTCAGCAAGTTGTTGAAGTCGTGCGCGAGGCCGCCAGTAAGCTGACCGACCGCTTCCATCTTCTGCGCCTGACGCAACGCGTCCTGCGTCGTCATGAGGTCGGCCGTTCGCTCCACAACGCGGGCCTCCAGCGTCTCATTGAGCTCCCGAAGTGCCTTCTCCGCGTGTTTGGGCTCAGTCAGGTCCAACATCGCGCCAATCATGCGGACGGGGCTTCCGTCCTCATTGCGGATGACGTGCCCACGGTCGAAAACATCGGCGAAGCTGCCGTCGCCCCGGCGAAAGCGATACTCGGACGCCCAATGGTCGCCTGCCCCATCGATGATCGCGTGGATATCCCTGTCGACCCGCTCACGGTCATCGGGATGGATGTTACCGATCCACCAGTCACCGGTCGACTGAATATCGTCTTCAGCATAGCCGAACAACACCTGGACCGCCTCGTTCCACTCTACGCAGTTTGATGCCAGGTCCCAGTCCCAGATCGCGTCGTTGGTCGCCTTGGCGGCAAGGCGGTAGCGCTGTTCGGTCTCACGTAGGGTGGCCTCGGCCGCACGTCGTTCGGTCTCGTCGCGAGCAATCTTGATAAAGCCAGTGATCGTGCCCTGAGCGTCGTGCAATGGACGAACTGAGCCATTGGCAAAGAACCGGCTTCCGTCACGTCGAACATGCCAGCGTTCATCATTAGCGCAGCCTTCGTCGCGTGCTGTCATCAATTCTTGCGTCGGAACGCCAGCTGCGCGGTCTTCAGACGTGTACAGAATATCGACGGAGCTGCCGCGGATCTCGTCGGCGGACCAGCCAAAGACGGTCTCGGCGCCAGGCGTCCAGTCCATTACCCGGTTCTTGGTATCGACAGTGAAGATGGAATGGTCCTTCACGCCCTCCACAATACGCCGATTACGCTCATCGCTTTCTCGCAATTCAGTCTGCGTGCGGTGTGCATCGGTGGCGTCTTGGCCTTCGACGAAAATGCCGGTCACGTTGCCGAAATCATCGATGATCGGTTCATAGATGAAGTCGAGGATACGCTCGACCCGGTCGCTGGCTTCTGCATTCAGCAAGACCGGGATGTGATGCGCAACGAACCGTTCGCCAGTCTGATAGACACTGTCGAGTAGCTCGTAGAACCCTTGGTTCGCTAACTCAGGAAAGGCCTCACGTACTGTCTTGCCAATGAATTCTCGATCGCCGAACAGGCGGCGATAGGTCGCGTTCGCGAACTCATACACGTGCTTGGGCCCCTGCAAGATCGTTATGAACCCTGGTGCTTTTTCAAACAGGCGACGCTGCCGTTGGGTATCAGCGGCACGACGGCGCTCGGCCAGGACCTGATCGGTGATCTCGGTACAGGCGCAGAACAGCCCCTCCACTGCTCCGGCTTCACCCCGAACAGGGGTATAGGAGAATGCAAAGTGCGTTTCCTCGACGTAGCCGCGGCGCTGCATCATCAGGGTGATGTCATCCATGTGGACAGGCAAACCGGCATAGGCCTGATCAACAATCGGCGTCAGGTCAGCCGCGATTTCTGCCCATACCTGCATGAACGGCTGGCCGAGCGCCTCAGGATGCTTGTCCGCCAGGATGGTCGCATATGCGTCATTGTAGAACAGCGTCTGCTCCACACCCCAAGCGACAAACATGGCCTGGTTGGAGCCGAGCACGACGCTGACCAACGTCTTCAACGAAGTCGGCCATCCCGCAGGCGCGCCCAGTACAGTCTCGCTCCAATCGTAGGCACGGATGGCAGCCCCCATCTGGCCACCGTCGACGAGGAAACTGAGCATCTGCTTTTCCGATGTGTTATGTTCGGTCGGTCGGTCGGTTCAGCCCGCCGCCCGCCGGTCAGCACGCTTGGTCTAGTGACTAGACCGTGCGAACGTCTTCCTCAATGGCATCGCGTTGTATCTGACGGACTTCCGGCTGTCCTTACGTGTTTGTTGACGCTGGTGGAGTTGCGTAGGCGAATGCTGGCGAGATCATCGGCATGCCGATGTGAACCGGGACTCTACGCTAAGCCTGTCCGTGGACGACGCGGCATTCTCGAAACCGGGTCCCTTTCGAGAGGGCACATTCCTATCCTTTATCACCAATTGCGGTGAAAGAACGGGGCGTATTTCGAGCCCGCACGTTAGCATCCGATGCTCCGTCGCCTTATATATATCAGCCGGTCGATCATTGGTGCCGATCCCAAGGAAATCGAGGCTATTCTATCATCATCGATCCGGTGCAACGCACAGCTTGAGGTAACGGGAATGCTTTGGGCAAACGGTGAAAACTTTGCACAGGTGATCGAGGGTGATCCCGATAACGTCGGACGGACGATGGGCCGCATCCGCGCAGATCGCCGGCATACTGACATTGATACCAAGTCCCTCGGAGCCTGACTCAGCGCCGGGGATTCCCAAGTCGGTCATGATCTGATTCAACATCGCAAACGGTGGGAGGTTGGCGGTGGCATCAGCGGTTGGGCTAAGGGACGATTTCGACGGGTCTGGTCTTCGAAGGTTGGCGCGTTTGAGCGGTGACGCCAATCAGGTCCGGCGGCTGCTGGCGCTGGCGGTGATTTACGATGGTGGTGCGCGGCACGCGGCGGCACAGGTCGGCGGCGTTGGTTTGCAGACGGTTCGAGACTGGGTGCTGCGCTTCAATACCAGCGGGCCCGACGGCTTGCTCGACGGCAAAGCCCCCGGTC
>NZ_AIDW01000065.1 GCF_000251145.1 Sphingomonas sp. PAMC 26621
GACGGGGACCGGGGGCTTTGCCGTCGAGCAAGCCGTCGGGCCCGCTGGTATTGAAGCGCAGCACCCAGTCTCGAACCGTCTGCAAACCAACGCCGCCGACCTGTGCCGCCGCGTGCCGCGCACCACCATCGTAAATCACCGCCAGCGCCAGCAGCCGCCGGACCTGATTGGCGTCACCGCTCAAACGCGCCAACCTTCGAAGACCAGACCCGTCGAAATCGTCCCTTAGCCCAACCGCTGATGCCACCGCCAACCTCCCACCGTTTGCGATGTTGAATCAGATCATGACCGACTTGGGAATCCCCGGCGCTGAGTCAGGCTCCGAGGGACTTGGTATCAGTCGAGTAATCTATGGCAGCAAACAGCCTATGGTCGCCGAAAGCTGCATGTCCGTTCACCACCTCGTTGCGACGTCCAGCAGCTACGAATGCTACCAACGTTCCTGGAAGCCAACCGGCAACTTTCGGCAGGAGAAGCGGTCCCTGCGCTTCCGCCCAAAAGCGGACTTTCCGTTCAGCTGCCGAGTTGTTTTGGGCTCCCAGATTCGTCAGTTTAAGCCGCGACTGCCGAGGCATATCTGTCTCATAAAGGGGCAGTGGTCCAATGTGGATATGAAGTCTCTTTACGACAAATTAATCTCAGGTACATGGCCCGCTTGCACTCGCCCCGACGGCATGTGCCGAGGGAACATAAGATGAAAACAATCACTAAGTTGATGTTCGCGACAACCGCGGCAGTGTGCAGCCTGATCGCAGCAAGCGCTGCAAGCGCAGCTGTGTCGATCAGCGTAACTCAATCAGGTAGTAACGTGCTTTTTTCGGGTAGTGGCACGTTTAATAGTGCGGTGGCAAACTCCGTCGGCCAGGGACTATCTAATGCAGATGTAGATGCCTCAACCGGGTATCTATCTTTCGGTGAATTCGAATTAATTAACGTTTATTCTTTGGCTGGTATGGCACGTTTTGGAACGGGCTTCGCTTATATTGAGGCTAACACGGGACCCGCCTTGGGCTTCCGAGTGTCGGATGGGGCTTTTTATCTGGGAATGAGCTACGTGGATAACTCGCTTATTTCTTCTAGTGGTATCGTCAGAAATGCCACATTGACGACGCTCGGTCTCACCTCTGGGGTTTACAATTACGCGGTCGGGGGCAACGTCGTCACGTTGAACATCGGACCGGTTGTCGCCGCCGTTCCCGAACCCGCAACTTGGCTTACCATGATTCTCGGCTTCGGCATGATGGGCGCGTCGATGCGCTATCGCCGCCGGACCAAGGAGGTCTACGTTTAACAGTTCAATCCTCAGTGGGCGCAAGCCGCTGCCCGAGAGGGTGGCGGCTTTTTACTGTACGCTGCCCCGGAGCGGAACGTCGACTTTCCACCACCTATCGCCGTTCAGACTCTTCGCGGGCGTCCAACGTGCCCGAGAGCCGACCGGCAGCTATCGGGCAGGAAAGCTGCCAGTCTGCTCACGCCCAAACCTGGACGTTCCCATGGAAATGTGCCATCTCGGGAACCATTTCTGAACGAGCGTTAATCACGCTCGACTCGTTGTGCTGGGTCCTGATATCGCGATTTGCCTCGCATCCAGCGTGGCTGGATGAGGGAAATGACAGTGCTGAAAAAAATCGAGTTGCTGGCCGCCACTCGCGTATCGAGGGGGTTGCTGAGCGTGAAGGCGGCGGGTGCGCTCGCACTTGTCCTCGGAACCATGGCGGCGGGTTCGGCATCGGCGGCGGTAATTGTCGTCGCTCCCAACGCTCCGCTGACGGGGTCGGGCTACACCATCACGCTCGGCAACGGCATTGCGGGCTTCACCTTCACAATGGCTGACACTGGCTATGGCCCGGGTGCTGCGGTGTCGACCAGCGGCAACGGCGAGGTTTCCACCTTCCTTGGCGGCGTTGCGGATTTTGAAGCCGGCTCGTCCATCGACCAGAACGGGCTGTACAGCTTTGCGGCCTATCCGGTGACAATGCCGGGCGTGATTCCGTATTCGGCGGCCGACGACTTCATCGGACTGGCCTATAGTCAGGCCGACGGGGTGCATTACGGCTACGCCGAGGTCAACGGTTCCCAGCTAATCAGCTACGGCTACCAGACTTTGGCCAACACCAGCATCCGGACCGGGATGGCACCGGTGGCGGCCGTGCCGGAGGTCGGGACGTGGGCCATGATGATCCTCGGCATGGGCGCGATTGGTTTTGCCATGCGTCGCCAGAGGGTCGCGATGCGGGTTACCTACGCCGCTTGATCTTCCCAAATCTGGCGATGTGTGGGTGGCCGTCGATCGAAAGATCGGCGGCCTCCCTTATGTCCGCTTTCCATCTGTGGACGCCCCTTCGAACGCAAGCGGTATCTGGAAGGTCTGGCAAGTAGTCGGATGCTGCCATCTGTCCGGCCTGTAATGCAGTGTTGAGCTGCTGGCCCGTATGGGAGTTCGCGGACCGGAACCATATCACCAACAGCGTGCTCGTGGCACGGTGGAAAGCCCTGGTTCTTCCGGCCCCGTCTCGCCGACTGTTTTGCCATACCCTCCTTCGACCGACTGCGCCCTCCGACGCCTCTGGCCCGCCTCGGCTTACGCCGCGACCGCGACCGGAGCTCTGTAATCCTCTTGCTTGGTCAGCACCGCCCAGACGATGCGCGCGGTTTTATTGGCGAGCGCAACCGTCACCAGCATCCGCGGCTTTCTGGCGAGCATGCCATCAAGCCACGAGCCCTTGGGCGCACCGCGCCTGCTCGCCTGCAACACGACGGCACTGCTGCCGATGATCAGCAGCCGCCTGAGCGTTCGCTCGCCCATGCGGGAGATAGCGCCCAGCTTCTGCTTGCCGCCGGTCGATGCTTGTTTCGGGACAAGCCCAAGCCAGGCGGCGAAGTCCCGCCCCTTCGCGAAGGTCTCGGGCGGAGGCGCGATCGCTGCGATCGCCGTCGCCGTGATCGGACCGATGCCAGGGATCGTCATCAGTCGGCGCGCCACCTCGTCTTCGCGCGCACGGCGGGCGATCTCCTTGTCCAGCGCGGCAACCCGCTTGCCAAGTTCGGCCAGCATATCGACCATCATCGCAAACATCGGCCGTGCCGCCTCGGGCAGCGTTGCCGACATGTCGCTGTCGTCGAGCAGGTCCGCCAGCATCGCCAGATGACTTGGCCCCTTAGGCGCCACCCAACCGTATTCCGCGAGATGCCCGCGGATCGCATTGCCGAGCTGGGTGCGCTGCTTCACCAGAAGGTCGCGCGTTCGGAACACCAGCGCTGCCGCCTGCTGCTCCTCGGTCTTCACCGCCACGAAACGCATCGTGGGGCGCTGTGCCGCCTCGCAGATCGCTTCTGCATCGACCGCATCATTCTTATGCCGCTTCACGAACGGCTTCACATAGGCGGGCGGAATCAGCCGAACCTCGTGACCCATCGCTTGCAGCTCCCGCGCCCAGTGGTGCGCACCACCGCATGCCTCGAGCGCCACTGTGCACTGAGGCTGCGATACGAAGAAATTCAGAAGCTTTCCTCGGCTCAGCTTTCGGCTGAAAACCATTCGCCCGGTGCTATCCGCGCCGTGCGCATGGAAAACGTTCTTGGCAATATCCAACCCGATTGTGGTAACTTCCGACACGGACGCCTCCCTCAAGTGGTGATCAACACCTCCACTTTGGCACATTGATGCCGTCGGGGGGCGTCCACCCCATCACCAGACCCGGTCATTCAGCATCCGTTCGCGCCTAGCGTACGCAAAACTCACTTTCGTGTCGTGACCCCCTAATGCTGTGACCTTTGCCAATCTTTGAGAGGATCGCCCAGATGGTCGATGCTCGATCAGGCTGGCTGTACGGTCTCGATCGCGCCTTCAGCCGCGCCGAGCGCGGCGAACTGTTGGTTGAGGTGGGTGACCGCCGCCAGCTTCTTGCTCTTGGTCGAACTGCGCCGAAGCCGAAGGGGCCGCACCTCGATGCAAAGCGTTTGCCATTTTCCGTCCTTATGAAGCTGATCCAGACCCATCAGGACCCGCTCGTCATTGAGCGGCTGCGCCTTGAGCGAGCCCGCCGTGAAGCCATTGGAGAAACCCCGTGATCGACCTGTCTTATCGACCCCGCCTGAGCGACCTGCGGCACATCACGTCGACGAACCAAAGCTTGCTTGCGTCAGAGGCGACCAACGTCCGGATATCGCCGGCATCGTCGTTCACAGGCCGACAGGGCTACCAAGCCGAACACCTTGGCGAGTTTGTCGTGCCGCTGCCCGATGCATCTGCGATCGCGGCCGATGTTCTGACCGTCGATGGCAGGACAGATGCACGGCTCGACTATGAGCACTTCACGGTCGTCATGTCGAAGAGCCGGCGCCTCGCGCTCTTCACCGGCGTCAACATCGACGGCAGCGCCAGCGTCTCCGTTCCTCGCGGCGGTGATCCGTGGGCCTTTGACGGACGTATCCCCAAGGAGGCCCAGGCTGGGGACGAGCTCTACGCCAACAACGACTTTGACCGGGGCCATCTTGTCCGCCGCGAAGATCCAAACTGGGGACCAAGCGCCAGCATCGCCAATCGCGACACCTTCCACTTCACTAACTGCTCACCGCAGCTCTCGGTCTTCAACCAGCGCACCTGGCTCAGCCTCGAGGACTATATCCTCAGCAACACGCGCAGGGTTGGCGAGCGCGCGACCGTGTTCACCGGCCCGGTCTTTAGAACGGACGATCCAGTCTATCGCGGCGTCGCGATCCCGCTCGCCTATTGGAAGGTCGTCGCCTTCATCCATGATGACGGCCGACCGTCGGCCTCCGCCTATCTCATCGATCAAGATGTCAATCTGAATGAGCACACGCTGCTATTCGGTGCGTTCAAGACCTATCAGCGATCCGTTGCTGCGATCGCAGGCCTGGCGGCTCTCGACTTCGGGGAGCTGCCCATGTTCGACGGCTTCTCGAACGAGGAGGCCGCAACCGGCACGACGGTCCGCCGACTGATTGCGGGGCCGCAGGACATACTGCTCTGAGTTTGAAATTAAACCTGTCCTACAGAGAACAGAAATGGAACATGGGCCGTCGGATCAATATGGAGTTGGAAGACATGACCGATATGATCGACGGCCCGATGCTGGTGGGTATGGCCGCAATCATCACCAGTGTCGTCAATGCCATCACCACCCTGCGACGCCACGATCGACTGCCGGAGCGACCAAGGCCATCGTGCATGCCTAGGCGCAGAAAGGGGAGGGAGTTTCGGAGTTCGAGAGCATGATGTCCGAATGCTGAAGGAGACCGCCATGCGCCGCTGCGCCAATGCCGTTCTACCATTGATGTTGGCTCCACTGCTTCTCGCTGGATGCGCCACGAACGCACTCAGGCTGGAGGCAGGAGGGGCAGTGCAAACCCGAAGTCGCGAAGCCGTGACGGCAACCGCCAGCTACTTCGATGCGATCGAGCAACGTCGCCGCGAGGCTGCAGCGGCACTAGTCGCGAGCGATCCGAGTTGCCTGCCAGCCACACCGCTGCGAATCCAGGTGCCTATCACGTCATCGGCCCCGACAGCGCCGCTGTGCCTGTCCGGCGAAGCACAATCGCCGGGCTACACAGCGTTCGAGATCGACATCGGAAGCAGTCCGCGCGCCGTGCTAGAGCCGCGCATCGCGCTTATCGTTTTGATCAGCGATTATGCCGATGCACTGGCGGCAATCCTCAACGCGCCCAAGACGGACGTCTCGGCCGAGGTAACCGCCTTCGCCGACCAGGCAGACCGCCTTGCCCGCTTCAGCAACTTCGTCGCCGGCACGGACTTGCCCAACGTCAACGCGGCGTTTGCCAGTGAGCAAGGCCGGAGTCTTGTCGCGCTGATCGCCTTTGCCGGCGAGCTCGCACGTGAAGCGCGGCAGACGCGCGACGTGTGTGCTCTCGTTGTCGAGCGCGGGGCCGTTGTCGACCGCACGCTCGCATCGCTCTCGGCGCAGGTTACGACCTGGGGCAGGGGGGCGGCGCGCAACGCCGACGACCTCTACGGCAATGCCCTGTTCCGGACGTACATCCGCAACCGGGCGAGCCTGTCACCCGAGCAGCGCGAGCAGCTCGCCGGCCGGGTGTTTGCCGCTCGCGAAGCCGCGAAGGATGGACCGGCCCGCGCTGCACAGGTCGCCGATGCGATCGACCTCGCCACCAAAGCACAGGCAAGCCTTCGCGATGCGCTCGCAAGCCGGCTGACACCGGCGCAGCGCCGCGCTGCGGCTCTCCTCAACATTAACCGCATCACTCGCGCGCTTGGCCTCATCGCCTCGCTCGCAAGCCCCGCCTGAGGAGGATTCCGATGACGACCTTCACCCAAGGCATGGACGCGGCCGATGCCCTGATCGACCAGCTGCAGGCGTTCACGGTGGATCCGCGCTACCTGCCGCGCTTCTTCGACAGCTTCTTCGGTCTCCGCACGGCCCTCGGTAGCGCCAGCGACCAGTTTGCCGCTCAGCATAGCGGCGACGACAATGATCGGCCGGTGTACGCGACGGTTCTCGACCGCTGCGAACAGGCCAAGGCGATCGGCAACGCCCTTACCCCCAGCGACGCGGCGGTGACGCGTTATGCTGAAGCGGTGCAGCGCACGATTGCAGCGCTGGGTGAACAGGGCGGCACATCAGGGAAGCCTGTCTTACGCGGCACGCTGCGGTTGCGCAGCAAATCCGCTCCATCGGTGAGGCGAGGGCGACGCTCAACGCCCGAGCCCGAACCCTACTATGCCAGCCTCGTGAAGCTGTTCCCGGTTGAGGCGGTGACGCTCTACCCGCTGGCGATCGGCATTGCAGCCGACGACATCGTCATCCGCCTGATCCTGATCGCCGTCATCACCCTCTTCATCATCGTGCTCCGCTGGTTCGGAACGCAGAAGGAGAGAGGGGGAGATGCCGATGTCGCGGCGATCGCCGTCTCGGTGATCTCGTTCGAGCTCTACGCGGCGTCACTCGGTGGCTTTGGCTACCTGTCGGGCGGACCCGAGCAGACCAGCCAGGTACTCGCCTTCATCACCATCATGTGGGTCGCGCTCGTCCCCTTTGTCCTTCACCGCGCTCGCAACTGAACTAAACCCCCCCGAAGGAGATACGATATGTGCAGCTCCACCCACCGTCACTCGCTTCACTGCATCCTACCGCCATACATCCTGTCGAAGATCGCAGAGAACGGTTCGCCCCAGCTGCGGGCGATGGCTGTCCACAGCCTGCTGATCGATCCGACCATGCGCATCGTGCGCGCCAGCACCGCTGGCCCCGTCACTGGCACCATCGCACGGCGTCGCGCCGCAGCGGGAAATATCCTGACCCCGAGCCCGCTTCGGACGATCCGAGACGCGGGCGGCGAACCTGAGGCGCCGGGTGCCAAGGTGGTCCGACGCGAAGGTGACGCGCCCACCGGCGATGTCGCGGTCAACGAGGCTTATGACGGCCTTGGCGCAACGTTCACGCTGTTCTGGGAGGCCTATCAGCGCAACTCGATCGACGATGCCGGCATGCCGCTCGACGCCACGGTTCACTACGACCAGGACTATGACAACGCCTTCTGGGACGGCACTCAGATGGTGTTCGGCGACGGCGACGGTGAGCTATTCAACCGCTTCACCATCTCGCTGGACGTGATCGGCCACGAGCTGACCCACGGCGTGACCGAGAAGGAGGCGGGCTTGGTCTACTTCAACCAGTCGGGAGCGCTCAACGAGAGCATCTCAGACGTGTTCGGCAGCCTCGTAAAGCAGCACCTATTAGGGCAAACCGCTGACCGGGCCGACTGGCTGATCGGCGCCGAGCTTCTGACCGCCAAGGTCAAGGGCGTTGCCTTGCGCTCGATGCAGGCCCCCGGCACCGCCTATGACGATCCCGTGCTCGGCAAGGATCCACAGCCGGGACATATGGACGATTTCGTTCGCACCAATCAGGACAATGGCGGCGTCCACATCAACTCCGGCATCCCGAACCGAGCGTTCTATCTTGCGGCGATTGCGCTCGGTGGAAATGCATGGGACCGCGCCGGCCAAATCTGGTACAATGCGCTTCTGGACCCCAATACAAGGGCCAACACGGAGTTCGCCGGCTTCGCCCGCAGCACCATCGACGTCGCGATGCGTTTGTACGGCTCAGGCAGTGCCGAGGTGACCGCGGTCACCGAAGCCTGGAGCGCAGTTGGAGTGATCTAATGCAGACGGGCAAGGCATGCGACGAGACGGTTACGGGCGAGGCCCGCATGCGGATCGAGGGCGGCCTTGCCCATTTTCCCGGGTTGGCGAAGCAACAGACGGTCTCCTTTGACGATCTTGCCACCCCGGAGCGTCAGGAAATCACTAGCCTCGCAGATCAGACAAACTTTTTCGGCTGCGTGGCATCGAACGACACCGCGAGGCCGGATGCCCGAACCTATACAGTGGGCCTGACGATCGACGGCCGTAGCCGAGAGCTACGGCTTGCCGAGCCGATCCGAGATCCTGCAATGGCTAAGCTGGTCTCAGTGGTTCGCCGCCTCAGCAAACAACACGCTTCTGTACGGTAGCGGAGCAAACCGAGATGTTGCCTACCTAGGCCGATAATAGTTATTATGTTAAATGTCAGTCACTGAACTGGCATTCACGTTCTGAGTATGGGGCCCCTAGCCGCGGGTTGATGTGCCTTCTACGACCGGTTCTCGCTGCTGGAGCCGGAGTTCGCTTGAGACCGCGCCGCTTGGCTGCTAGTCGCGGCGTTGGGTGCCTGCACGTGCACCCAATTCGCCCGCGCGCTCGATCTGTCACCCGCCGGCGCGGAAATCCAGGTACGCGCGTTTGCCGACGCCGGACTCGTGACCCTTTCGGCCGGTGGACAGATCGCTTGGACACGTGCTCGGTGGCCATGACCGTCCCCGACCCCCTCGATCACGGGCCCCTCGGCGACGCCATGTCGAGTATCGATGGAGGCCTCGACGGGGTCCGATCGACTGGTCGCGCGTACAGCCCGCTAACAACCTTCGTTGGCTGACAATGCGACCAGGGTCGAGGTTTGGTGCGTGAGCTTGGGCACAATGCAATAGGCGACCCTGATCGGACGCGGCGCGCGTGCTCGCTTGGCAAGCGCGCGCTGAATGAATCGGCGCACCGCTTCTTGATTGGCAAAAGAGACAGTCAGACCCGCTCCGCATAGATTAAACCGACCCCACCGCGGGTTGACTATTGTGTGTCGAAACAGGTCGCGGGTCATTTGTATTCGATAGGTGCGCGCGATGTTACGGCTGCCATCCACTGCTTTTTGCGCGCAGCGGGGGTCACTCAGCAGTGTCGGTGTTTCGAACATAGGAGGAATATGGCGGTAGAGCAGCATGGCCGTCCAACAAAAGACTTGAACCAGTCTAAGCACTAATTCCGCCCCTCGATAGCGTTCGGTGATCGTCGAATTCGCGCCGACAGTTCGTAGTCCCTTTCGACTTGTTGAAAAGCGGGATAGCCTCGAGCCGAAGGTGATGGCGAAGCATTCGAAAACATTCCCGACAGTGGGCATTCGGCGGGCTTCACCAACGTAGAACTCGAGGACCAATCAGCCCGCCTATGCCCGCCGCAAGCAGGATCCCCAGGCTGTACCAAGTGAGCACGAAAATTGCGGAGACCTCGGGGCAGTGTAGGCAGTAGATGGTCGCAGCCCATGCTCCAGCGCCGAGACCAGCAATCGCCCCCGCAGCGCGCAACTGTGTGGGCGCGAGCTTACGGAACGACCAGAGGAGCCCTGCAAAGATTGGCGCAGCAAGGACAAGTACCAACCAAGGACATAGCGTCCAGCTGCGGCCAAGCCACATTTGCAGCCAATCCGACGGCGGCGTTTGGGCGAGTTCACCAACTCCAATACCGGCAAGGACCAGGACCGGAGCGATCAACAGCCAAAGTCCCCGAAGAGATAGTGGGCCGGGCCGAGCGATACGCGTGATTGCGTAGGTCGCACCAAGCGCGAGCGATATGGTGTATGTCCACTTCATCCAGAATGAGAAGCCGTGCATCGCCACGCGAAGGTCCGGGCGGATCCCTAGCGTAGCAGTGACCAGCAACATCGTAACGAGGCCACCGGCCAAGATACCGATCGCAACACGGGTCGCCACCGCATGACGCGACACTCGCGTGACATCACGGCTTAGCGCGTCGATAAGCTCTTCAGTATTCATCGTCCTGAGCCTTTGATCAAGGCGCTTAGCGCCTTCAGGCCACGATGCACGGACACCTTCACGTCTGATTCTCCAATGTCCGCGGCGGCAGCGGCCTCTGACACACTCTTACCATCAACATGCGTATCGCGGATCGCTCGCGCCTGCTTGGGCGACAGCTTCGATAAGAGACTATCGACGTCCATGCGCGCGTTAACGGCGTCCTCGAACCCTTCGGCTATAAGAAGGAATTCGACTTCTTCGATCGGCACTGTCTGGCGATGGCGTCGAAAGTGATCAATCGCCCGGTAACGGGCGATTGCATAGAGCCACGCGGTAAAGGGCCGCTCTCGATCGAAAGTCTCGCGGCGAGTATGCACGGCTATCAGTGTATCCTGCACGAGGTCTTCGACGTCTCCGACATGCGACAAGCGGCGGCGATAGAAAGAGTGTAAAAGAGGAACCAGCGCGCGCAACAACAGGCCATGCGCGACCGCATCGCCGTCGAGGCCGCCAATCATCAGCATTTTGAGCTCGGCTTCTGTCGTTGCCATCCGCACTCCAGTCAGTATTACGTCGCTCGCAGGCTATCGGTTACACCGTTCATGACTGCGAACGCCATATTACGTCAATTGGCGACAAACGACGCCATGCGCCTGCCGGAGCTGAACGGTCGATAATGGGCTACCGCCCCTCGGCCGGCAACATGCTGCGCCACTATCTTCGACCCTCCGAGTAGAGGACCTGCTTGCCCCGATTGTGGCACCGAATGATCTTCACAAGGCAGAATGATTACGCGCAGCTTCCTCAGTCGCTGCTTTTGTGGGGCGTAGCGCATCATCGACAGTGCCCTGATCGGTCCGGTTCAGCTTCATCATGGCAAGCCGATCGGGGTCGCCGCGTACGACCTCGAGGCGATCATTAAAAATCGCTGCAATGACGTCGTGCGCCACTGCGGATGCGGTCTCGCGCCCCCCGGATCGACCGAGGCCTGACGTAGCCATCATCGGTGTGTCCGTTGCCGTGGGATACACCGTCAACACGCGGACCCCTTCCCCGTCCAGCTCCCGGCGAAGCGCCTCGCCAAAGTGCGCGATCCCGGCCTTGACCGCCGCATAGGGCGAGTAGAAAGCCATGCCGACAAGCGCGATACCCGAACTGACGTTCACCACCAACGCGTCCCCGCTCTTTCTTAGCATGGGGAGCGCCGCACGAGTGAGCAGGATCGGTCCTATCAAGTTCACCTCTACCATTTGACGGATCTCTTCCTCTTCGATCGCTTCGATCCGGCCTGCCCGGACGCCGCCAGCATTGTTCACGAGGATGTCGAGACCGCCAAGCGACGACGTTGCCAGATCGAGCGTTCGAGCGCGGCCTTCTGGTGTCGTCACGTCGGCCGAGACGCCATTGATTGCGCCTACGCTCTCCAAGCTATGAACGGCCAGGCTGACGGCGTCTTGCCGACGGCCGGTTATCACGACGTCTGCCCCTGCGCGCAGCAGTTCACGCGCGATTTCGAGGCCGATGCCGCTTGACCCACCGGTGACAAGTGCGCGCTTTCCTTTGACGTTCATAAGTCAGTCCTCGTGGGTAAGTGTGGCGAAATGGAAACCTGTTGTTACGCTGCGGTCGACCATTCGGTGATCTGGTCGGGCAGATGATCGAGCGCGAATGCCTCAATCTTGCGATCGATGCCGGTCAGTATGCAAACGCCGATAACAAGCAGCAGTGCGCCAAGTATGGCTTTTCCGCGTCTGCCAGCCATCATGAGGCGACCGCGCCACCGGGCGAGTACGCCGCGCGCTGCAAAGGCGAACACGACCAGCACCGTGGAGATCCCAAGTCCGAACGCGATCATAACCAGCGCTACTTCGCCAAGATCCTTGCCTTCAGCCGCCAGCGCAACCGCGGCGCCCAATGTCGGTCCGACGCAGGGTGCCCAGACGATCCCAAGAAGCGCTCCAATAAACGCTTGCCCCCACAGCCCGGCTCTATCGTCGAGTGCCGATTGACGGCTACTGGCCCAAGCTGCGAGCGGAGTCGCGATACGGGTTAACCCATCCTGCAGTCTCGGCACGAGGAGCACCACGCCAGCCAAGCAGAGCACTACGGCCCCGGCCGCACGAACTACCAACGTGTCGATCCCCAGAGCCTGACCGAAAGCGGCCACAATAAAGCCGGTGGCGGTGAACGCGACCACCAGACCTGCCGCCAGTGCGAGCGGCGCGAAGCGATGCCGCAGGGCCGCGGAGGACAGCACGATCGGCACCAACGGCAAGACGCAAGGCGAAAGAATGGTCAGCGTGCCCGCCACATAGGCGAGCAGAGGATTTAGGGCAGTTGACATTCCCGAATCAGGCAATCGCGCTGTGGATTACCGCGGAGACCTTGGCGTCGTCCGTTTCATGCGAGACTCGCGCGGTTTCACGCTTGCCGTGGAACGCGATCACTGTCGATTGCATGGTCGCGCCGAACTTCTGCCACAAGGGTTTTTGCGTGTCATAGTCGATGCGGAAGACCTGCATGTCGCGATAGGCCGGCTCGGCGGTTACCCGAGCAATCGTTTTCGCTTGCTGACGGCAGACCGGGCACCACGGTGCATGAACCCAGACCATGATCGGCTTGCCCGCCTTCTGGGCAGCATCGAAGGCTGCCTGATTGAACGGCTGCACCGTGGGAGCGGCAGCGCTCGCCGGTGCCGCAGCCATGATCGCGGGAACGCCGGCGGCAAAAACGGCAAGAACGGCGAGCGAAGAAACGTGGCGCATGAGTATCTCCAAAAGATCATGGTGCTTCCCTTTCGCGCCGACGCCGCGCTTGGTTACACATCTTTTTGCTACACTTCCGCTGGGTCCGTTGTGCGTACGGGGTACGCCCCTGCTCGCGGGCGCTAAGACCCAATGGACCGGGACACAGCAGGGGCTAGCTGGCACATGAGGGGTAATAGGCGGGAGGCTTACTTGCACTGGAGATTGTTCGCGTCGCCATACTTGCTTCGAATTCAAAGCGGTGTCCTGCCGGGTACTGGCTGTGAAGATCGCCGTGACCGGCGCGTACGGGAACAGCCATGACCAATTCGTAAGCCATTCCTGGAGGGCGCGCGGCAGGTACTGATGCTTCAGCGCGGCGGGCGAAGCCGCAAGGATGGCGTACGCCGCCGCGATCTCGCCCGCGTCGTTGGCGGACGTGTTGAATACCGGCACACCGATAGCAGCCGCTGCGTGCGCCACCGCCTGCTTGTCGTCGAGATACTCGCCCGGCATCGCCTCCACGCCCAGGGCGTGAGCCGCCGCCACGCGAAAGACCAAAGCGGCAAAATATTTGCTGCCCCACATAATGATCGGCATGCCTTGGGCACGTCCCAGGCCAGCGCCGCCTCCAAGTCGCGCTGCGCTTCCAGGTAGTTGGCCTGGCGCCCGTGCCGCGTCGCGATGGTATTGACGCCGAACGGCGATCCGCCGCGCGCTGGTCAAGTCCAAGCTAGCTGTAGCTCGCCGCCGCCAGACCCAGGGCGATGGTGGCATACTCGCTCCTTCCGGACCCCGCCTGATTGAACAACAGGATCAATGCCTTTGGGGCGGTCGCCCGGCGATAGTTACTGTTGATCCGCACCCCGTCGGTGGCGGTCAGCATTACCGGAGACGCGACAACAACGGGAACCGTAACCTGGTGGGTTGCTATTTGTGGTTCGCTGGACGCTCCGCAGGCGGAGACCGCCTCGGCCAGAGCCAAATACGCGCGCATGGGGTTTCTCCATTGACTGTTGGTCAGGCCCCCTGCCCGACGAGCAGCGACAGGCCACCGTCGATCGTGATTGACGCGCCTGTTATGTAGGCAGCGTCGGGCGAAGCCAGAAAAGCGGCGAGCTGAGCCACCTCCTCTGGCCCCCCGGCGCGACCGACCGGGATGTTGCGCTCGATCTTGTGGAGATACTCAGGATCGTCTTGGGCCTGCTTATTCAGTGGAGTCAGGATCATGCCCGGCGCGATCGCATTGACCGTGATCCCGTGCCGCACGACCTCTAGCGCCAGCGTGGCGCTCAGGTTGGACTGCCCACCTTTCGCGGCGGTGTAGTCCGCCCCGCCAGCGCGCATGGCAAACGCGTGGATGGAGGTGATGTTGACGATCGCGCCGCCCCGTCCGACGCGCTTGAGGTCGCGCACGAACCGACGCGAGGTAAGAAACGTGCCGGTCAGGTCAGTGTCGATCAGTCTCCTCCACTGGTCCAGCGGCATGTCGGCCACTTCGACGCCCGACATGTTCAGTCCGGCCGAGTTGATCAGGATGTCGGGTACGCCGAGCGCCACTGCGACTCGATCGAACGCAGTATCGACCGCGGCCTCGTCCGCCACGTCGAGCGGCACCGCGGCGGCGCGGCCGCCTGCCGCCCCGATCGCGGCGACACGCTTGCTCACGTCCTCCTCGCCGACGATGCCGATGGCGACGGCCGCACCGCGCTCGGCAAGTACCTGGACGCAGGCTTCGCCGATGCCCGAGCCGCCTCCGGTGACAACCGCAATGCGGCCCGAAAGGATGCCGGCGCCGCTCACAGCCGGCGCAGCCTTGCGCGGAACAGATCCTTGTCGGACAGCGAGTAATAGAGCCATATATGATCCTCGTCCTCGATCGCTGAGGCGGCGAAGGCGATGTCGGTGGCGCCTGACGCCAGTGCTTCGGGCGCGATCAGCGGGCCGTCGCATCGTGCGACCACCTGTCCCAGACCCGCGTCCAGCGCGGCCCAGCCGATCCGCCAGTGCGCGTCGTGTGTCGCGCCTTGTAGAACATCACCGGCTGCTTGGAACCCGCACCGATCACCGGCCCGGTCGACAGGTGCCAATTGTCCCAATGGTCGGGCCTGGCAGCGAGCAAGGGTCCGATCACCTCCCAGGGGCCGTGGAGGTCTGGAGCGGCGGCGACACCGATCTTGGAATGCTCCTCCTCGGCATATTCGAACAACAACCGCCACGATCCGTCGGCCGCGGGCGCGACCGTCGCCTCCTTGGGGTTGGCGTAGGGCGGGCGCGAGTCGAGCACGCGGCGTTGCTTGTTGAGGCTGCGCGCGTCCGGTCCCGCCGCATACATCAGCCGCCCGGTTCGCTGGGCCTCGTTCCAGCCGGTGTACCAACAATGCACGCGTCCCTCCGCGACAATCACCGTCGGGTCTTCGCAGCCGTCGAGATCCTCCAAGCCGGGCCCGGGAAAGATCACAGGCGCCTCGTCCATGTCGAAATGTAGGCCGTCCGCTGACGTGCCGTACCAGATTTCCGCCATCTTTAGCCGCGGTTCGTCGTCCCGTCGCGGCACTGCCCGGACGAGAAGTTCGTAGCCGTCGCCGGTACGCCAGATGAACGGGCTCAGCACATACATATCGACCAAGCGACCTTGACGACCGAGCGTCACGGGTTCGATCATTTCGACGACAAAGCCCTTCACAATTTTTCCTCTTCGTGTGATCCGGCCGCGAAAGCGGCCGCTCGGCGGGCGTAGGCCGCGGCGAGCAATCTATGTGCCAGCTTGGCAGACGGGCACGTTGCCTGCGCGTTACGCCGCTCTTCCTCCGCGCTACGCCGAAGCAGATATTTCTGGTCAAACGCGTGAGAGGAGCTGCGCTCTGTGCGGTCGTCAGCCGTGTCGCTGCTCTCCGTTCGCGCAATGCCACCGGTGCCCGGTGTGACCTTCGCGAGCACGGGATCGAGTATCTCGAGAGCTGCCTCGTTTCCACCGACCGCACCGCCTTTGCCGCCGAGGTCGACCATTGCGATTTTCATGCTGGTATCACTCCTGTGGAATGCGTCTGTCCGGACGAGCCAATGTGAACCACATGGCAAACATCCTCCCGTGGATTTTGAGTTAAAGGCGCGTCGCTGCCACGATCATGCCGCCTTTACCGGATTGAACCAAAACCGCGGTTCGGAAGATGGGATTCGGGTTCGGCGGCAGCGTGAAGTTGGCCGCACTTCCCGACCATGTGCCGACGTCATCCAACTGGCGGACGATATTGCGGTGGGGCAGCGTGCGCCCTCCATTCTCGCCCGCCCGGATCGGCACGTTGTTACTGCGTGGATCGTACCGGACGACCCAGACCGTCGATGGCTTCACGCCGCTTGCTGATCCAACCGCGATACGGTTACCGGAAAGCGTGATTGAGGGACCGCCGGAATGCCGGGCGGAACCGATTGCTGCTTCGAGCTGCTGCCGGTTGCTGCCCACGATCGTTTGACGCCCGCCATTGACGACGATCTGGGGCGTTGCAACCTGCGAACGACCGGCGCTGCGCGCATACTCCCACTGACGTGCAGTGAACTGGGGTCGGGCGAATGTGTCCTTCCACCCGAGCTGATCCCAATAGGTCACGCCGAACGATAGTGGGATGAGGTCAGGCCGGTCCGCGATCGCGTTCAGGTTGGCGTTTGCCGGGGGGCAAGAGGAGCAACCCTGGCTCTGAAAGAGTTCCACTACGACCGGCGCCACGTTCGCTGCCTTGGCGGCAACGGGAGGGCGGTTCGGCGCGGCAACCAGGCCAGCCGCGCTGATCGCCGCTATGCCGAAGGTGCTTGGCACCCAAAAAATTGCCTTCATCGTAATTCTCCTTACGGTTTATCCCGAGGCGGCGCGAAGGTCCAACCTGACCATGCAGGTGAGGACGACTGCCCGCTTGACCATCATACGCAGCCGATAAGGTCGCGGTTACGACCGAACCTGCCAGCTGGCAGACAGACGTAACCGAGCTCAGAGCCCGACTCATAATTCGAGCTTGGCAATACGGCGCGTCATTCGCCTGATGGATGAGACGACCATCCAGGCTTCGGACGATGCGATGGAGGCTTCCCAATCCTTTGCAAGACGCCGGCATCGGTTGAGCCACGCCAGGGTGCGTTCGACGACCCAACGCCGGGGTAGAATGACAAAGCCCGTCAGGTCGGAACGTCTGATGATTTCGATTGTCAGCCGATCGATGTGCTCGACCGCGGCTTCGAGCTTCTGGCCGGCATAGCCGCCATCGGCGAACAGCCTGGTGAGCGTGGGATACGCGTCGCAGGATCGCTCGATCAGACCGGGCGCTCCGTCGCGGTCCTGAACATCGGCGCCGTGCACCACGCCTTCGAGCATATTGCCCAGCGTGTCCGTCACGATGTGCCGCTTGCGGCCCTTTATCTTCTTGCCGGCGTCGTATCCGCGAGGCCCACCTGCCTCTGTGGTTTTGACCGACTGGCTATCGATGACGCCCGCGGTCGGCGCCGGCGTGCGACCTTCCAAGACTCGCACCCATGCGACCAGCACCGCATTGATGACATCGAGCAGGCCGTTGTCGCGCATGCGGTAGAAATGATACTGCACCGTTGTGAAGGGCGGAAAGTCTTTCGGCAGTTGCGCCCACTGGCACCCCGTCGATGCGATATACTGGATCGCATCCCACAGGGTCCGCGCCTTGTGCTTGCGCGGGCGTCCCACCCTGGAGGTCCGCCTCAATAATGGCCGGACGACAGCCCATTCCTCATCGGTGCAGTCGCTTGCATAGCGCAGCCTGCTTCTGTCATGCTCGCGCCGAGCGGTTTCAGTCCAGCTCATGGGATCCTCGTGGTCTTCGCAAACCCCGGTGAATCACAAGCTACTGAAATCGCTCAACTCAATTTTCGGTCGGGCTCTCAGGTTTTAAACGTACTCATCTTGCGACAATGGTCGCTTCTACACGGGAAAAGAAATGCGCTTATCTCAACTGGGCTCGCTGCTCTTCGGCCGTCCCTCGCTGGGCAGCACCATGCTTCTTCATCATCACGGTGCAATGCTGAAACCCGACCCTTCGCGTACGGTGATCCGGCCGTTCGAACCCGGCTATCCCAGCGGATACGACAACGGTTCGTCGCGCCTGCAGGTCATTGCCGAGCGTGTGCTTACCTTCAATGAGGGGCAGGTAGGTCGCTTGTTAAGCGAGGTGAGCTCCGGCCTCAAAGACCGTCATCGCGACGTCGACGCAACCTTTCGTCGTCGCTTCGAGGATCTTCGTCCGATGCTAGTCGACATCGACAGCGTCGATGCACCCCGCCGAGAGTTGATCGGTGCTCTTTTCATGGAAGAATATGCATTCGAGGCGGCTGCCTTGTTCAATCCCAGCGCCGTCCTGCATCCCGATCAGCAAGACGTGCCGCCTGGCTGCCTTCGCTTTGTAATGTCGCTAAGAGGCATAGGCGAAGGTCACGTTTCGTCGGTGAGTTTCCGGACTGGCATCTGGACGATTGGAGGAGGCGTCGAGATTGATCCGGTCGGACCGATAACCCAACCACCGGTCATTGACGCTGCCGCGGTCCGCGCGGAGATGCCGCATCTTAAGCTGAACTGCGGCGGCAGCCATGTTATCTCGGAGACCGTGTTGTTTCCGGTTCTGCCCACCCAGCGTCAGGGCATAGAAGACGTTCGATTGGTTCGGTTCGTCGAGGGCAACGGTGAAGTCACGTACTATGGCACCTACACTGCGTTCGATGGCATGCAAGCGCGCTCCGAAATGCTCGTCGGCACAGACTTTCGATCCTGGGAAATGCGAAAGCTTACAGGTGATGCCGTTGGCGCAAAGGGCATGGCGCTGTTCCCGCGCCGCATCAACGATCGCTATTTTATGCTGGGGCGGCAGGACAACGAGAGCATCTGGCTTTTGTCCTCCGACGATCTTTTCACCTGGAACGCCGGAGCCAAACTGATTGAGCCGCGCTTCCCTTGGGAAGCGGTGCAGATGGGCAATTGCGGATCTCCGGTCGAGATCGATGAGGGGTGGCTCGTCCTAACCCACGGGGTCGGCGCCGTACGCAACTATTCGATTGGCGCCTGCCTCCTCGACCGCGACGATCCTTCCCGAGTCATCGCACGCACCCCGGAGCCGATCCTGTCGCCAAGCCCTGAGGAGCGAGACGGCTATGTTCCCAATGTTGTCTACAGCTGCGGCGCAGTGGTTCACGGTCGCGAGTTGCTCATCCCTTACGGCGTGGCGGACAGCTTCACAGCGTTCGCGACCGCGCGCGTTGATGATCTCCTTGCAGCGATGGTCTGATAGACGAATAGCGGATCAGTTCGAAGCCGCGGGTCAGTGCGCGTCGGATGATCAGAAAAACTATGCCAACATTTGTAACCGAACGGCGCGCGCTTACGCATGACCAATTGATCCAACTTGGCTTTGCCCTTCAGTCCCGAAGGCGAAGTGGATCATTACGCGAATGCCGGACGCCACGGTGGATGTCCTATCGGAGCCGGCGCAACGGCTTTGTTGCAAAACTGACGCTGGGGATTCCCCAAGGGAATCGAGCGAGATAGATGGGCGCGATGCCCAAACCTGCCGCACCGAAATATCGCACGACGAACTGGCCGGAGTATAATGCAGCGCTAAAGCGGCGCGGGTCACTGGAAATATGGTTTGATCCGCAGATGCACTGGTTGTCGAAGCCGTGCGGTCGTCCTGGTCGGCCGATGCGGTTTTCGGACAGCGCGATTGAGCTCTGCCTGACGCTGAAATCGCTATTCAATCTGCCATTGCGGCAAGTGACAGGGTTGGTAGCGAGCCTGATCAAACTTGCCGGGCTGGACTGGCCGGTGCCGGATTATACGACGCTATGCCGACGGCAGAAGACGTTGGTCGTCGAGCTTGGCGGGCGGCCCAGCTCAGGCGGCCTGCGCCTTCTGGTCGACAGCACGGGCATTAAGATGACGGGTGAAGGTGAGTGGAAGACACGCAAGCATGGCGCCTCCTACCGCCGCCAGTGGCGCAAGGTGCATCTGGGGATCGACGCGGCAACGCTGGATATCCGGGCCATCGAAGTCACGACGAATGCCATCGGCGATGCGCCGACCTTGCCCGATCTGCTGGCGCAGATCCCGCAGGACGAGCAGATACTCAGCGTCGGCGGAGATGGCGCTTACGATACCAGGGCGTGCCATGCTGCCATTGCCGAACGTGGTGCAGAGGCGGTCATCCCGGTCCGTCGCAACGGCCAACCATGGACGAAAGACGGTCCCGGCGTCGATGCTCGCAATGAAGCGCTACGCGCTACAAAGCGCCTTGGCCGCGCGATCTGGAAGAAGTGGAGCGGCTATCATCGCCGCAGTCTGGTCGAGACCAAAATGCACTGCTTCAAGCTTCTGAGCCAACGCGTTGTGGCTCGTACCTTCGATCGTCAGATCACCGAGCTCAAAGTCCGTGCTGCAATCCTCAATCGCTTCTCCAAAATGGGAACGCCGATCACTGTCCGCATCGCATAATATCTTTAAGTAAAAGGGCGGTTATGCTCTCGAGGCGTTATGCAACAAAGCCCCTGTCGATCAGCAAGATGAATGGATGGCAGTAGTTGGGAAGCGAACCGGGCCATCCGAGCGTCCGGGTTTGGGTCTGCCCCGCCTGGCAGCTGGGGCGGCTCTCGACCAAACCAAGTCATTCATCTCGCGCTCCGTGATCGTCCGATCCTGTCGGAAGCGGACGATCGCATAATGGACGCCACGCGCGATCGCATCGGGCGGGATCGCTATGGCGCTGAGTTGCCCCTCGATCATCCTCTCCGTTGGCCGGTCGGTGATGCCGTCGTCGAAGTTCGTGGCGCCACTCTTCGAATCTATAATCTCGCGGGGCGGGACGAAGGGTCTATGACGACACGGATTGCTCCGAGAAGGAGCGCAAATCGGTCACAGGTCGGTAGCGCGGGGCGATACCGTGAATAACCGCGAGGGCAACGGGTAGGCGAACGCAGCGTCGACAAAGATCGGCTCGTAACCGCCGATCGTCTGGAGGATGGCGCCTGCGAACTTCGCCATCGCCATGCCCCCGACTGCGCCAGCCAGCCCGCCGAGTCCCACGACCGAGCCCGTCATGCGGCGCGGAAAGAGGTCGCCGGGCAGAGCGTAGAGATTGGCCGAGAACGCCTGGTGTCCGGCGCATGCGAGACCGATCAACCCGACTGCAGCCCACATGCTTGGGGCGCGCGCAGCGAACGCAATCGGCACCGCGCAGAGCGCCGCCCCGAACATCGCCGTCTTGCGCGAGGCGTTGATGCTCCAGCCTCCGCCAATCAGGCGCGAACTCGCCCAGCCGCCGGCGACCGAGCCGATGTCTGCCAGGATATAAACCGCCACAAGCGGTGGCCCGAATTCCTTCAGCGACAGATGAAACTGGCGCGCAAAGAAATCCGGCAGCCAGAACAGGAAGGTCCACCATACCGGGTCGATGAGAAAACGTCCCATGATATACGCCCAGGTCTGGCGCATGCGTAGCAGCGTGCCCCAGCCGGCCGGCTCCTGCGGGCTTTCCGGCTCGGCTTCGATCCAGGCCCGCTCTTTGGGCGTGACCAGGGGGTGGTCGGCCGGCTTGCGGTAGAAGGCGAGCCACGCTGCCAGCCAGACCAGCGAGAGCGCGCCCGTTACGATGAATGCTGCGCGCCATCCCAGATCAAGCGTGACTACGATATAGGGTACCAGCAACGGCGTGACGAGCGCGCCGACGTTCGAGCCCGCGTTGAAGATGCCGATCGCGAGCGCGCGTTCGCGCCGCGGGAACCACTCGCCGACCGCTGCAAGCGCGGCCGGGAAGGTCGCCGCTTCGCCCGCCGCGAGCGGAAGACGCGCCAGGATCATCCCGGTCGTACTGGTAAAGGCGATGTGCAGGATGTGACCCGCCGTCCACAAGCCGACCGCGGCGGCATAGCCGAGCCGCGCGCCGAAGCGATCGACGAGACGGCCTGCGACGAGGTACGAAAGCCCGTAGGCGAGCTGGAAATAAAAGGCGATGTCGGCATAGCCGGTTTCGCTCCACCCATAAGTGTGGGCGAGACTTGGCTTAAGCACCGACAGCACCAGCCGATCGACATAGCTCAACACCACCGCGAAGAAGAGCAGTGCGCAGACGAGCCAACGGACTCGCCCGGCTGGTGCGCGCGACGGCGCTTCTGAGACAGTGGGCCGCGTTACCAACTCCACATCGTCCCGTCTTCGAGACGATTCACCGGAAGATACGCGCGCTGATAGGGATATTTGGCGGCAAGGGCCTCGTCGATGTCGACACCGAGCCCGGGCGCTTCGCCGGGGTGCATCGTCCCGCGATGGTAAGTGTAGCTGTGGGGGAAGACCGCATCGGTTTCCTTGGTGTGACGCATATATTCCTGCACGCCGAAATTGGGCACGGTTAGATCGAAGTGCAGCGCTGCCGCCATGCACACCGGCGACAGATCGGTCGCGCCATGGCAACCGGTGCGGACTTGGTAGAGATCGGCGAAGCTTGCGATCCGCCGTAAATGAGTCAGACCGCCGGCATGGACCACGGTCGCGCGAATATAGTCGATCAATTGATTCTGGATCAGCTCGCGCGCGTCCCAGATCGTGTTGAAGATCTCACCGACCGTGAGCGGCGTCGTGGTATGTTGCCGGATGAGCCGGAACGCGTCCTGGTTCTCCGCCGGGGTCGCGTCCTCGAGCCAGAACGGGCGGTACGGTTCGAGATCACGGCCGAGCCGGCCAGCCTCGATCGGGGTGAGACGGTGATGCGCATCATGCAGCAGGTGCACGTCCCAACCCAGGGCATCCCGCGCCGAGGCGAACAGAGGTACAACCGAGCGCAGATATTTCTCGGTCGACCAGATGTTCTCGGTTGGCAGATTGCCGTCCGCGGGCTCATAGAAATAGCGGTCCTTCGACACGCCGTAGGTCGAGGCCAGACCCGGCACGCCAGACTGCAGCCGGATCGCCTTATAGCCTTCCGCCTGGTAGACCAGCGCCGCCTCGATAGTATCCTCGAGCGTCGCGCCGTTTGCGTGACCATAAACCATCACATTGTCGCGGCACGCACCGCCGAGCAATTGATAGACCGGCAGATCCGCGATCTTGCCCTTGATATCCCACAGCGCGGTGTCGACCGCGGCGATCGCGGACATGGTCACAGGCCCTCGCCGCCAATAGGCGCCTTTGTAAAGGAAGTTCCAGATATCTTCGATGCGATGCGCATCGCGTCCGATCAGGCAGGGGATGACGTAGTCGGTGAGATAGCTAGCCACCGCCAGTTCTCGTCCGTTCAACGTGGCGTCGCCGATGCCGTAGACGCCGTGGTCGGTCTCGATCTTGAGCGTGACGAAGTTGCGGCCGGGGCATGTCACGATGACGCGGGCGGCGGTGATGATCGTTATCTGGGAACAATCCTTCTCGGTGCCGGCTGGCGCATTGCAGAAAAAAGCGGCGACCGCGGCGCGGTCGCCGAGATTGAGGTGCGCTTATACCAAGATTCACTGATCAGAACTCCTGAGCCCACTTCCGCATCCCAATCGACATGATTTTCCAGGGCTGATCGACCAGCTTGTTCCAGGCGTCGCAGCAGTAATCGACGATGTCGTCGTAGGAGCCGAACACGCGGTTCGAGAGCCAGTTGTCGCGCATGAACTGCCAGATGTTTTCCTGGGGATTGAGCTCG
>NZ_AIDW01000064.1 GCF_000251145.1 Sphingomonas sp. PAMC 26621
GCTACCGTCTTGGGGTTGATTCCAAGCTCTCGGCTCAGCGCCGAGAGCGAAGCTTGCGATCGCTGTATTGCTGCTCTGACGGCGTGCGTGGTCGTGGCGCTCCCGTGACGTACCTGTCCCATATGGCTTCCTTCCATTCCAACGAAAGGATCGCACCATCAAACCGTGGGATCAAACAGCTAGGCGTACGCTCGGGCTACACACAGGCCGACGTTACAGAGTTCGCGCGCGCGCTGACGGGATGGACGGTCGGTGGCTTGGGCGGCGCTTCTGGAATCGGCGACCCTGGCAACTTCGCGTTCAGGCCCGCACAGCACGAGCCCGGTGTACGGACCATTCTCGGGAAGCGATACACGCAGGACGGCGAGGCGCAAGCGAGCGCGGCGCTAATGGACTTTGCGCATTCGCCCGCCACGGCGACTCACGTAGCCACAAAGCTGGCGCGCCACTTCGCCGGTGACGAGCCGCCAGTGGCGATGATCGCACGGCTTGCGGAAAGCTTCACCAGCAGCAAAGGCGACCTGCCGACGGTCTATCGCGCCCTGATCGCCTCCCCAGAGGCGTGGGTCGCGACGCCGACCAAGTTCAAGACGCCTTGGGAATGGACGATCTCGTCGCTTCGAGGAGTCGGGCGTCGTGAGGTCGGCCAGATGCAGATCGCCGCTTTGCAGACCCAACTCGGCCAGCGGGTCTGGAAGCCGGGGGCGCCGGCAGGCTGGGACGATGTCGCAGCAAGCTGGGCGGGGTCGAATGCCCTTCTGCGCCGGGTAGAGCTGGCACAACGGCTGGCGGCGCCGTTAGCAGAATCCATCGATGCGCGCGTCCTGGCGCCGAAGATCATGCCGGCATCGCTCAGCAAGGCGACGGCTGACCAGATCGCTCGTTCCGAAAGCCCGGCCGGCGCGCTCGCGCTGATGCTGGTCTCGCCCGATTTCCTGAGGAGATGATCCGATGCTCGCTCGCCGTCAGTTTCTGTCGACAGCCGCGCTTGGAGCAGGCGCGGTGTTCGTCGCGCCTGGCGTAGCGTTTGCGACCGTGCCGACCGACCGCCGCTTCGTCTTCATCATCCAGCGTGGCGCCGCTGACGGTCTCGACATCCTTCGGCCGACCGGTGACCCGGCTTTTGCAGGCCTACGTGGTGGGCTGATCGGAGATGCCGCAGGCACCAAGCTGGATACCATGTTCACGCTGCACCCGGCACTCGCCGAAGTCGCTAAAATGTATGGCCAAGGACAGGCGCTCTTTGTCCACGCGGTCGCCTCGCCCTATTGCGACCGATCGCATTTCGACGGACAGAACGTCCTGGAAACCGGCGGTGCGCAGCCATACGCCGTCCGCGACGGTTGGCTCAATCGGCTGGTGACGATGCTGCCACGATCGAGCGACGAGGCGATCGCGATCGCTGCCACTGTGCCGACCGCGTTGCGCGGATCGGTGCAGGTCGCATCCTTCGCGCCCTCCGCCTTGCCACACGCGGCGGACGATCTGATGACACGTGTCACTGCCCTCTATGATGCCGATCCGCAGCTTCACCCGGTCTGGTCGGCCGCACTGGAAACCAAAGGCCTGACCGCAGACGCAAGTGCCGGTCAGGATCCGGCGAGCCTGGGTCGCCTTACGGCCAGTTTCCTCACCAAACCGAATGGTCCCCGGGTTGCCATGCTCGAAACGCTGGGGTGGGACACTCACAATGCTCAGAAGGGCCGGCTCGCGAACCAACTAACAAACCTCGACGCGATGCTCGCGGCGATGCGCGACGGTCTCGGACCCGCATGGGCGAACACCACGGTGTTGGTGGCGACAGAGTTCGGGCGCACCGTGGCAGTCAATGGCACCGGAGGCACCGACCACGGCACAGGATCCGTCGCTATGCTGGTCGGGGGTGCCGTCAGGGGCGGCCGAGTGGTTTCGGACTGGCCGGGCCTTGCGCCCTCGAAACTCTACCAGACGCGTGACCTACGGCCGACCAACGCCCTTGACGCGCTTATCGCAGGCGCTGCTGCCGAAAGCCTCGCGCTTGATCCGGAGCGTGTCGGCGCGGCTTATTCGCCCAGACGACGAGTGACCGTCCAATGTCCGGACTGGTCAAAGTTTAACAGCGAGAAAGTGGTGAAATGCTGATGTTGTGACGAGTGATCTGCAGGCACCGTGTGAATGCCGAGTAAAAAGATCTTTGCATCATGAATGGCCAGGTTTAGTAAGAGGTCTATGTCGATCAGCATTTAGTCGGGCACACATAGGCTTACCCGCACGAAATCGTATCGTTGCAGACCGCTCCTTCACGAAGGTCCCACTAGTCCGAGGGTTGCGAAGGGTCCGCTCGGCATACTGTGTCAGAAAGAAGCGGCCGATGCCGCGTAGTTCGATGCTGCCGCCATCCACGAGGCGATTAGTGATAGCGCCAAAGAACTTCTCTACCGATGCCCGGCATAACTGTTCTGGGAGGGTTGGATTCAGCCTGATAATGCGCTGAATAAGCTCACTTTTACGCATTTTGACCCTCGCCGACTTACAGACATCCTATCGCGCTTGACGGCAATCGTCACGCCTACGCTAGCGCTACACCCTACAACAGGCATCGCAAAAGGGACCCCTTTTGCAACGGGGCCCGTGTCAGCTTCGATTCTCGAAATAGGATCCTTTTGGGAACGCCCCGGCCTTCTCGATCGCCGTTCCCAATCAGGAAGGCCCGACCGGTGTCGTAGCACCACTCGGCATTTGGTTCAGGCGGAGCGTGCGATCACGCCGCGCAGCAAGCTTTCGAGGTCGCGCTCGCCGTCGCGCGTTTGCGCACCCGCCTTAAGCTGGTTCGCCATGAGTTGGCCGACCGCCGGCTGGAAAACAAGTGCCATCCAGCCTTCGCTTTCGCGCGTGAAGCCGTCGCCGGGAGCGGCATGCGGCACGGCGCGCTTCGCGGCAGTGATAATGCCATCTGGCAGCGCCGCGATGTTGGCGGCGATGCGGCTGACGAAGCCGTCCAGTTCGTCGGCCGGCAGCGCGCGATTGATCCAGCCGTATCGTTCGGCAGTCTTGGCGTCGAACAAGTCGGCCCCCAGGATCGCTTCGAGCACACGGCCGCGTGTCATTCGCTGGCCCAGATACTGGGTAGCGCCCCCACCCGGAATGATGCCCATCAGCGCTTCGCATTGCGCTAACCCAGCGCGTTCTTCTGCGGCGAACGCCATGTCGGCTGCCAAGACGAACTCCGCACCGCCCCCGCGCGCAAGACCGGCCAATTTGACGATCGTCACCTGCGGCTGTGCGCGTAGCGCCTCGGCGAAGGCTTGGAACGGGTTGAGGTTTTCAGGCACGTCGCGTTGCAACTCATTCAAGGCTTCGGGCTGCTCCCCCAACGTCATATCAACATGAGCAATGAAGAACTCGGGATCGGCGCTCTCGAAGACGATCACGCGAGTGTCTGGATCATTGTGCATTGAAGCCAGAAAGCGACGAACCTCGCCCATAAGTGTCACGTCAAGAATATTGACTGGCGGGTTGTCGATGGTGACGGTGGCCACTCGGTCCTGCCGCGTGACGCGCAACTTGGTATAGGTCGACTCTGTCATGAGAATCCTTGTGGCGTATGGGAGGAGCGATTTGCTCCAGGCGTTGACACAAGGTATACATTCCATACTTGGCATCAATTACGCACATTGAGCATCCTTGGTATGGTCAAAGATACCGCACTTCCCGACGGATATTTCGAGTTCCGGTCCGACTGTCCGAGCAGGGTCATCCTCGATCAAATCGCTGACAAATGGTCCATGATGGTACTAGCCGTTCTTCACCGCGAGCCGCAGCGCTTCAACGCCATCAAGCGGCGGCTCGAAGGCGTGACGCAGCGTGTCCTTACTCACACGCTGCGCAAGCTCGAACGCAACGGCATGATCGCCCGCACTATAATCGACGGCCGCGTGCTGGGGGTGGAATATGCGCTGACACCGCTCGGTCGCTCCCTGCACGAGCCGTTCGCCGCCTTGTTCACGTGGACGACCGCGAGCATGGCTGAGATACGGCAACATCAACAGAGCTACGACACTCGCGTCCAGGGCTGACGCTCTTGTCTCGAAAGATCATCGATCTCGAGAACTCCGACGCCTTCTCCTCAGCCGTTCCTAATCGAGAAGGTTGGCTTGCCTCAATGGCGATCGCCGCATGGGGTGGGCGTAGATGCTACTCGCCCCAGCCGGTCACATCACGACCTCCGAAAACCATGCGCCGAAGGCCACGCGACGTCAGCGAGGCGCTGAACCCCGGAACCGGTGCGCTTGCCTCATCGAGGCGCCGTAGCTGTTCGTTGTCGAGACGGATCTCGATCGCGGCGATATTGCTTTCGAGCTGCGCGACCTTGCTTGCCCCTATCAGTGTCGAGGCGACGCCCGCCCGGGCTAGGGTCCAGGCCAGCGCAACCTGCGCGACCGGCCGGCCGACCTCGGCCGCGACGGCCTTCGCGGCGTCGAGAATGTCCCAGTTCCGGTCGACGAACTTGCTGTCCCCGAACGGGTTGGCGCCGCTCAGCCGGCCGGTGCCCGACGTGTCGTCACGCCGGTACTTACCGGACAGGAAGCCTCCCGCCAGCGGGCTCCACGGCATGATGCCCATGCCACCTTCGCGTGCCGCCGGGAAATGTTCGGCTTCCACGTCGCGCGCGACCAGTGAATATTCCAGCTGCATCGCGACCGGGCCGGGGATGCGGCGCTCCGCCGCGATCGTCGCCGCCTTGCAACCTACCCAGGCGGGCATGTCAGAGAGCCCGAAATAGCGGATCTTGCCCACTCGGACGAGGTCGCCCAGGGTCTGGACGATTTCTTCCACCGGCGTCACCCCGTCCCAGACGTGCATCCAGTACAGGTCGATATAGTCCGTCCCGAGCCGTTTTAGGGACTCATCCAGCGCACGGTGGATATTCTTCGCCCCCGCGCCCCCGGCGTTCGGATTACCCCTTCCGCTTTGCGCGGCTGCAAGCGGGCTTGCGGATCCGTTGAAGCCGAATTTGGTTGCCAGAACTACGTCGTCGCGCGCGCCCGTCTCGGCGATGAACGCGCCGACCAGCCTCTCGCTCTCTCCACCCGAATAAATGTCGGCGGTGTCGATGAAGTTGCCGCCCGCATCCCGATAGGCATCGAAGATCGCACGCGCCGTCGCCCTGTCCGTCCCCCATTCACCGGGTCCGAAGGTCATCGTGCCGAGTGCGAGCGGACTGACTACGAGGCCGGAGCGGCCGAGCGTGCGGAAGTCGGTGAGGGACATGACATCTCTTTCGTAGCGTTCGATACGGAACCCATGCTAGTGTGATCGGGTCAGGTCAACATGTTTCGGAACGATCGCTATGGAAACTGACATGGAAGCGTCGGCGCGGCGCAAGGGCGGTCGGCCGTTGTCGTTCGATCGCGACGCGGCGCTGGAACAGGCGATGCTGCTGTTCTGGCGGCACGGCTACGAGACGACCTCGATCAGCGACCTTACGCGCGCCATGGGGATCACGGCCCCCAGCCTCTACACCGCCTTCGGCGACAAGCGGCGGCTCTTCCTAGAGGCGGCGTGCCGATATGCCGGAGATCCCGAGGCGATCCGGGAGGCGATCGACGGGGCGGCCACCGCCCGCGATGCAGCCGCCATGCTGCTGACGAGTGCCGTCGTCGTTTTCACCGGTGAGGCCACGCCCCCCGGCTGCCTGCTGGCCAGCGCCACTGCCAGCGGCTCGGCAGCGTCGTCCGACGTGCAGGCTGTCGTGGCTGGTTATAGGCGCGCGATCTGTGACCGTCTGCAAGCCCGCATCGAACGAGATGTGGCGAACGGTACGTTACCAGACCAAGCGGACCCGACTGCGCTCGCTACGCTGGTCGTGACAATGGTGCAGGGCCTGTCTGTCATGGCCCGGGATGGGGCCTCGCGCGCGCTTCTCTCTGGCGTCGCCGATGCCTTGCTGCGCGCTTGGCCGGACCCGTTGCTTACTTGAACATCGTTCCCGAAACTCGATCCAGAGTGTGCGAAAACTCGTTTGCCTGATTCCCTCGGTATGCTGACGGGTGTATGCTTTGGCGATGGCAGATATCGAGGGTCATGCGCGCGAACAGGCGCTGCTTTTACCGGCGTTGGTCGAGGATTACGTGGCGGCGGACAATCCGGTGCGGTTCATCGATGCCTTCGTTGACGATCTCGACCTGGGTGAGGCTGGTTTCCTTCGATCTCGGCCGAAGGCGACGGGCCGGCGAGGCTTTGATCCGGGCGATCTGCTCAAGCTGTATTTGTACGGCTATCTCAACCGGGTGCGATCGAGCCGGCGCCTGGAGGCAGAGGCGATCCGCAATCTCGAGGTGGTCTGGCTGCTGCGCGGGTTGCGGCCTGACTTCAAAACCATCGCTGATTTTCGGCGCGATAACCGAGCGGCGTTCAAGACGGTATTCCGTGCGTTTGTGGCGCTGTGCCGCAAGCTAGATCTGTTCGGGCGAGAATTGCTGGCGGTGGATGGCACGCGGCTGAAGGCGGTAAACAGCCAGACCCGCAACTTCACACGGGCGAAACTGGAGACGTACCTCAAGTCGGCCGACTAGAGGCTGGAGCGATATCTGACGCAACTGGACGATATCGACCGCGGCGAGGATGACGCCGGGAGCGGACCTGCCGAGGCGCTTGCGGCCAAGATCGCCAAGGTGCGTGAGCGGCGCCAGGTCAGCGAGGCGATGCTGGACCAGCTGAAGACCAGCGGCGAGAGCCAGATCTCGCTGACCGATTCCGACGCGCGAGCGATGGTGACGCATGGCAAGACGACCGTCGGCTACAATGCGCAGGTCGCGGTCGATGCGAAGCACAAGCTCATCGTCGAGCAGCACGTCACCAACGCTGGCAGCGACCTCGGCCTGCTGGCCCAAACCGCTGGCGCGGCCAAGGCCTTGCTCGGCGTCGAGCGTATCGATGCCGTGGCAGGCATGGGATACTATAAGGGCGAGGACATCGAAGCGTGCGAGGAGAACGGCATCACGCCTTACGTCGCACGTCCCCAGCGGGGCATCGCAGTCAGCAACGGCCACTTCCCCAAGGAGCGGTTCCACTACGATGCCGCAGAAGACGCGTATCGCTGCCCCGGCGGGCAGCGTCTCGACACCCGCTACAACTCCGTCGTGCGCGGGCATGTCACTGTGCAATACTCCAACCCGAATGCCTGCGCCGCCTGTGCCATCAAGGCCCGCTGTACCGGCGGACGCTACCGTCGCATCAACCGCTGGGAGAACGAGGCGGTGCTCGACCGCATGGCGGAGCGACTGGCCGCCCGCCCGGATATACTGGCGGTGCGGCGCGAGACGGTCGAGCATCCGTTCGGCTTGATCAAACAATGGATGAACCAGGGCGCATTCCTGATGCGCGGGCTCGAAAAGGTGCGCGCCGAGTTCAGCCTGACCGCGATCGCCTACAATCTCAGACGGGCTATCACCATCATCGGCGTGCCGGGGATGATACGGGCCGTTCGGGCCTGATTTCGCTCGGAATACCCGCTCCGCGCGGTCGATAAATCCGCGTTCGCCTCCACTACCAGTCGTTATCGGCCTGATGGCTCGATCTGGCGCATATGCGCGCCCAGCTCGTCGTCGAAGCCGCTCACGCGCCCATTATCTAACCGACCGCGAGTTTACGCACGCTCTGGATCGATATCGAGAATGTCGGATCGGACAAAAACACCCAAAATCGGCCGTTCCCGTTTGGCTGGCTGCATCCCGATTGCGGATATTTATCCAGCGTTGCTGATAAAAACGGTCAAAGCGCGCGGCGCTCGTCGTCGGTCGGCAGATCACGTCGGCCCATGACTCACCCCTTTGACGTCTAGAAAAAGTTGTCGTCAATCATGGACAGGACAGTGTAAGGGGACGTAGTTGCTGGACGGGTTTGGCGGTCGAAATGGCGGAAGACGCCGGCGTCGACAGAACGGCCGGTTGGGAGACGCAGGTTGAGCGGCATTTTGGGCTATGCGCGGGTGAGCACCGGCGATCAGGACGTCGCCGGGCAGACGATGCGGCTCGAACAGGCAGGCGCGATCAAGGTCTTCACCGACGTGCGCTCGGGTAAGTCGATGGATCGTCCCGGCTTGACCGAACTGCTCGCTTATGCGCGTGCGGGCGACACGCTGGCAGTCGTGCGCCTCGACCGGCTCGGCCGCTCGCTCGGTGAGCTACTGGCCATCGTGACCGCGTTGAAGGAGCGCGATATTGCGCTACTCAGCCTCGAGGAGAAGATTGATACGTCGTCAGCCGCCGGCGAGCTCGTCTTCCACGTATTTGGAGCCATCGCGCATTTCGAGCGGCGGTTGATCGCCGAGCGCACCAAGGACGGCATCGCGGCCGCGCGCGCCAAGAGCAAGCTGCCGGGGCGGCGGCCGCTTGACCCGGACAAGGCGGCGTCAGCTCTTAAGCTCGTAGAAAACGGGGTGTCGCCGACAGACGCAGCGCGGCAACTCGGGCTTGGGCGCGCGACAGTCTATCGTGAGATGGCAGTGGCTGGCGTCCGTCGTGGCGGAGAAATGCGACGGCTCTGATATCTAATAACCTCCCGCTATCAGCCCAGCTCGGACCTTAGCGGCATTGTTTATCATAGGAAATTCGATGTTCTCATCATTTGGCGCAACAACCACGGCGGACGAGGTGCTGGAGGAAGCCGATCTGCGTGGCCGGCGCGTGCTGGTGACCGGTGTTTCTTCCGGAGTTGGCGTGGAGACGGCGCGTGTGCTGGTAGCACACGGGGCTCATGTGGTCGGCGCTGCGCGTGACCTGAGCAAGGCGCGGCGAGCGACCGAGCTGGTCCGCGCTCAGACAACACCGGGCGGTGGCTTCGATTTGATCGAACTCGACCTGGCCTCCTTGGCAAGCATTCGAGCGTGCACCGACAGTCTTATAAAGGCGGACCAGCAGTTCGATGTCGTCATCGCTAACGCCGGGGTGATGGCGCTGCCGCAAGGGACGACCGCCGACGGCTTCGAGACGCAGTTCGGAACCAATCACCTCGGGCATTTCGTCTTCATCAACCGCATTGCGAGCCTGATCAATCCCGGCGGGCGGCTCGTCATGGTCGCCTCGGCCGGTCATCGCGGGGCCGATGTCCACCTCGACGATCCCAATTTCGAGCGTACGCCCTACGATCCTTTGGTGGCCTATCGCCGATCCAAGACGGCAACGATCTTGTTCGCGGTCGGATTTGACCGGCGTCACCAGGCCGGGGGTGTCCGCGCCACGGCGGTCCACCCTGGCGCCGTGCTTACCGAAACCACCCGCAAGATGATCGAGGATCAGCCAGCTGCGGCTACTGCCTTCCAGTGGAAGACAGTCGAGCAAGGCGCGGCGACAGCTGTCTGGGCGGGGCTCATCGCTGCCGCGGATGAGGTTGCTGGTCGCTACTGTGAAGACTGTCACGTTGCCGACGTGAACGACAATCCTACGGAAGGATTTGGCGTCCGAAGCTACGCTCTTGATCCCGAGCACGCCAAAGCGTTGTGGATCAGGAGCGAGAAAATGGTAGGCGAATACTTCTAACAGGTCGCAAGTGGACGGTCATTCGCGCAAACCGGATCGCTACCGTTGTTTACGGTACATTCAATGCGATGACCTCCGCTTCGGGGGCGTGTAGAAGTTGATTAGATTGCCGTCAGGGTCGCGGAACAGCATCGACCGATTGCCCCATGCCTGTGTTGTCGGCTCCAATACCCATTCCCCGATAGTTGGTTGGAGACGCGCCCGTTCGGCGTCAACGTCCTCAACCTCAAACTCCAGGATCACCGAACGGTTCTCTTGGGCGACCGCTGCGCGGGCATTGTCCTTTGCAACCGAGCGCTCGCTACAGATCGCGAGAACGCTGCCCGATGTGCGAACCTCGACAAAATCGTCATTCCCAACCGGAGCAACGCCGGTGACGGTTTCATAAAACCGGGCCATCCCCGGCACGTCCTTCGTGACTATCCTGGTCGATGCGAGCTTCATCGGATGCTGCCTTTCGCGTTGCGCTGGAACTGCGGATAGCGATACTGTTCCGCCTGGTAATACGATACGGTACAGTCCTGTTACGAGTCAAGTAGAAGCGCATTGGGAGAACAGCTGACATGGCGGAGGCGATCGACAAGCGTATTCAGCGGTCAAAAGCGGCTGTGCTCGCTTCGACATACGCCTTGCTATCCGAGGGGGGCATTGGCGGAGTCAGCATGGATGAAGTATCGCGGCGTTCGGGCGTCTCGAAGACGACGATCTACCGTCACTGGCCTTCCCGATCGGCGCTGTTGCTTACCGCGTGTGCGACGATTGGCTCGCCATCCGAGGTCCCAGACACAGGCAGCCTCAAGGGAGACCTCGACGCGCTTGTTACCGACCTTGCCGAGCAGCTTCGTTCGGCGAAATGGCCCGCTATCTTGCCCTCTATCATGGACGCGGCGGAGCGCGACGCTGAAGTCGCGACGCTTCACGCCACCCTTCACGCCGCGTTGATGACGCCATTTCTGACGGTCGCCGAGCGCGCTCAGGCGCGAGGAGATTTCCCGGCCGGGGTTACCCCTGCTGAGATGACCGCATTGGTGGTTGGTCCGCTGTTCTACCAGCGATGGTTTTCAAAGGAACCGATCTGTTCGGACTTTGCTACGAGCGCGGTCGTGCGCGCGCTGGCGATGGCGGTTCGCCATAGCATCGTTCCCGATTAGGAAGGGTGGTCGAGAAGCCCGGAGCATTCCCAAATCGATCCTATTTCGAGAATCGAAGCTGACACGGGCCGCGTTGCAAAAGGGGTCCCTTTTGCAACGCCGCTTCTGATGCATGGTGCGAGCTAGGGCGTGACGATCCCTGCCAGGGACGATACGTTGCCTCTCTGTGGGCAGCGGAGGCCGAATGCGTAAAAGTGACCTTATTCAACGCATAGCCTTACTGAATCCAGACCTACTAGGCCCAGTATGTCGGGCTATGGTAGAGAAGCTATTTGACGCCATTACGGAGCGCCTTGTTGATGGGGGCGACGTTGAACTACGCGGTTTTGGACGCTTCTTTCTAAGCCACCATGCTCAGCGAACCGCTCGGAACCCTCGGACGGGGGAGAATTTTCTAAGGAGGGAGTTCGCAGCGGTACGATTTCGTGCCGGTAAGTCGATATGTGCCCAAATCAATGCCAAGGTATCTAGCAAATCTGATAAATCTTGATGCAGAAATCAATATTTTGCATCAGGGCAGTAAGCAGAAAAGTCTAGCTGCTACCCGCCCTTCTCTTGCCATTCTGCCGCGTCATAACGCAAAAGGGAGTTGCGGCTAGCGCCTTCCTGTACCGCTCTGTTGTCGCAAAGATCTCCAGAATCATCCGCCTTTTTCGTGAAAAACTTGTCGTTGTTAAGCGTAGGATCAGCGCCTGTCCTCGTTTGGATCGCCTCTCCCCGGAACGCGATTATGCCGCAGATTGGTTCTTTCTTGCTACGGCAATCTGCACTCGATTGCGTCCAGCCCGCTTGGCACGGAGCAAGGCAGCATCGGCCGTCTGCACCAACGCTTGCCACTCGGTGTGCAGGGGTGCGCAGGCGAGACCGATGGAAGCGGTGACCGGACCAAGGTCCCGGCCCTCGTGCTGAACGTGTAGGGCAGCAACACGGCTCCTGATCTCCTCTGCCCGCTCTAACGCCGGGCCCGCGTCCATGCCCGGCAAAAGCATCAAGAACTCTTCACCGCCATAGCGAAACACTAGATTGGCATCCCGGACAGCCTCCTTGAGCGTCTGTCCAACGGCTCGTAAAACCGCGTCTCCGGCATCGTGTCCGTGTTCATCGTTGAAATGCTTGAAATGATCGATGTCGATCATGGCGCATGAGATGGAGGTGCCTTTGCGCTAGGCCTCCGCGAACTCGCGAGCGAGCACCTCATCCAGGTGCCGCCGGTTGGAGAGCATGGTTAGGGGGTCCACCATGGCGAGCGAACGAAGCGCCTCACGAAGACGGAGGTTGTCCAAAGCCAGGCTGACGTTCTCGGCGATCATCAGTAAATAGGCGTCATTCAAAACCTTATCGACAGCCGAGGTGCTTCGTTCGAAGTAGAGCAAGCCGAGCACGCCCTGCTGGCCGGTCAATGGAAGGCACAGGCTGTCGGGCAGGTGATCGCCTACCAAGTGATCGCAAGGTACGTCGAAGGCGTCACCCGTTGGTCGGTGTGCTATGCCCCGGCGCAGGCCCCAGCATGCCAGCGGGAAAAACTCAGCGGCTGAATGAACTGGATCCCGCCAGGAACATTTCTCGGCCAAGACGTTGCGTTTGATGTCGAGCAGGTACAGTCGACCTGCCAGGCTCGGCGCAACCTCCGGCACGAACCGGCTGACAACATTCTCAAGCTCGGCAAGGGTGTCGCATCCCTGCATCCGCTGGGTCATGCGGGACAGGAGGTCCCGGACCGCACGATCGGCATCACGCTCGATCTCCAGCCGCTGCCGCTCGATACCATTCTTTCTGAACACACGCAGGGCCTGGGCCATGTCGCCGATCTCGTCGATACGGTCGTATTGCGGTGGTTCGGCGTCATAATCCTGTGTGGCGAGGCGGGCGATCACGTCGCTTAGCTTGACCACCGGATGCAGCACCCGCCTGCGAAACACGAAATACAGAACAAACAGGAACACCAGGCCGGTGACACCTAGCATTACCTCAGATGCGGTGCGCCAATGCCGAGCGGTTCGTTCCGCCGCCCGCAGGTTATCGCCCGTGCGTTGGTCGAGGCGGTACTGGAAGCGCTCCACCGCGGCCCGCGAGCGGTCAAGTTCGCGTTCGTATTCTGGCGCGAATAGAATGCGTACCGCCGAATTCGGGTCTCCCTGGTGCCGTAACGCAACTGCTTGTTGTTGTTGCGCCTGCAGGGCATCCGCCCAGCCCAGCGCTTCCTGCAACACGCGAAGCTCGTCCTCACCGGCACCTGCATCCCGAATATGCCCCGTCCGCGTCTCCAAGGAGGCCAAGCCGGCACGGGTTCTCTGATAGGCGAGAAGGTCCGCTTCATTTCCACCTATCGCGAACTGACGCGCCAGTTCACTGAGCGCCAGCACATCGTCTTCGACCGCCGCCGTCGCGTGGTCGAGTGCGTAACGCTGGCCGACTGCCGCACGCTCGTCCTGCTGCGCCGAAGATGCCAGCAACATCATCGTGCCGGAGGCGATGGTCAGCGCGACAGTCACGCCGTAAGCCCAGTTCGTGATCGTTGCCAAGCGCATCACGCCGGTATGACAGAACCCGGCGAGCAATTAGTTAACGCCGATGGTCAGCGTTCCATCGAAGGCGGCCCGAACATGCATGCCTTGTCGGCACCTCAGCTACCGCAGTCGGACCAGCAGGATTCTCTTACCTGATGCGAAAATCACAATTTTTGCATCAGAGGATCCAGCCAATCTTTCGTTCATGTACGAACCTATATCGGCACTGTCACGAGATAGAATGGCAGGATATATCGATGAAAATAGCTTTTCTTTTTGCTTCGGTCGGCTTCGTGCTGACGGGGTCTGCAACTCAAGCGAGTGCGTCGAGCGATAATGCTTGGCGAGCATTCAACCTACAAGTCACCCGCGCATGTGTGGCAGAAAGCGGCATCCGTAATTTTCGCGCTTCGACTATTGTAGGGTTCGATGATCGGGCTGGTAAGGTTGCAATGCTTGTGTCGGATCGTACCCGCGGCTCCTCGCTGTCTAAACTGTGTCTATATGACAAACGCACTAAGCGCGCTTACGTTGACGACGCAGAGTTGTGGTCGGCACCGCCGCAACCCCGGTAGTGTTGACGTCCCCCCTGTTTTTTAGTCCAATTTGAGCGAGAGTTTTCCGGCCTTGAGAAGCCTTCGGGCAAGGAGCTGGAAATGAAGAAATCTAGGTACACAGACGAGCAGATTGCCTTCGCGTTGAAGCAGGCGGAAACCGGTACGCCGGTGGCCGAAGTCATCCGGCGGATGGGGATTTCAGAGCAGACGTTCTACCGTTGGAAGAAGGTGTACGGCGGTCTCGGCGTCGGCGAACTGAGGCGCCTGAAGCAGCTCGAGGACGAGAACCGGCAGCTGAAACAGCTGGTTGCCGACCTGAGCCTGGACAAGCACATCCTGCAGGACGTTCTGGCAAAAAATGTATGGTCCGCCCCCGTCTGGCAAGCATGAAACGCGATAGGCTGCACAGTCTGCGTAAATGTATCCGGCCTGTTTGTGGGACATCTCGATCCCTGGCCATGATGGGATACGCGCACGGTCGTCCTAACAAGCTGGTTCAGCCTTTGACGGCTGCATTTTTGCTCAGGCTTGGACCGTATCGCCATCGACTGTTTGCCATCACTCCTCGTGCTGCAGACCTGGGTGTTGCGGTTAGAGCGTCAGGCGGCGATCGGCATGGGGGGCCGATACTCTTCCTGACGTGCCAGCACTGCCCAACTGATCCGGACGATCTTGTTAGCCAGCGCGACGACCGCGACATTCTTGTGTGTTCTTGTTTCCAGTTGGTCGAGCCAAGGCCCAAGGCCATGCTCGCGTTTCATATGCATGCTCGCCGACCGAGCACCGTGAATGAAAAGCCGGCGAAGGTGGCTGTTGCCCCGCTTGGATATGCCGAGCAGCTTCGGCTTTCCGCCGGTCGAGTGTTGTCGTGGGACAAGCCCGAGCCAGGCCGCGAGGTCACGCCCCCGTTTAAAGCCCGTACCGTCGGCCACGGCCGCGACGAGCGCTGTGGCCACTAGAGGCCCGACACCAGGAATGGCGAGAAGCCGACGGCATGCCTCATCTGTCTTCGCAATCGCTTCCACATCCTTCGTCACCGCGGCGATATCTTGGTCGAGCGTCTGCCATTCCTCCCAGAGCCGCTGCAGGAGGGTGCGCATGCGCGATGAGAGCGTCGAGCGCTCGTCCACGAACAGCAAGGGCATTTCGCGCGCCATGTGCTGACGTCCAGCGCGGAATACGATGCCTCGCTCGAGCAGGAAGGCGCGGATCTGGTTGATGACTGCGGTACGCCTGCTAACGAGCCGTTCACGTACCCGGTGCAGAGCTTGTAAATCGAGTTGCTCAACAGACTTGGCCGGTACGAACCGCATAGTCGGTCGCTGAACGGCTTCGGCGATCGCCTCGGCATCGAGGTAGTCGTTCTTGTTGGATTTGAGGAACGGCTTCACGAACTGAGGCGCCATCAATCGAACGTCATGATCTAGCGCTGACAGCTCGCGAGCGAGATGATGGGCACCACAGCACGCCTCCATGCCAACCAAGCATCTTGGCAGCGCCGCCATATGTCGCATCAGTTGAGATCGGCTAAGCTTCTTCTTCCACTGGATGGATCCCGCGACATCCAAGCCGATCAGGTGAAACGAGGTCTTGCCAATGTCGATGCCGACCACTGCTACTTCTGTCATGACGGTCCTCCTCGATATGATGGCGCTTATGATGCACCCGACTCGTCCAAACCGTAAGGGGGCGGACCATCCCACAAGCTCTGACGCCTGGACGACGACGCGAACTCGTCGCGTACGTCCAGGCGTCCCATGCTGTAAGCGAACGGCGCAGTTGCTCGGCGCTGGGCGTCGAGCGGTCGTCGGTGCGCTACATTTCGCACAGGCCGGATCAGACACCGCTGGTGATGCGCATCCGTGATCTGGCGGCAACGCGGACGCGCTACGGCTGTTTCCGGATCTACATCCTGCTACGCAGGGAAGGATGGGTCGTGAACCACAAACGCGTCTATCGACTATATCGGAATGATGGACTGAGCCTTCGACTCAAGAAACCAAGACGCAACGTCAGCGCTGCGAACCGCGAACGGCAACCCGCGGCGTTGGCGGCGAACGAGATGTGGTCGATGGATTTCGTCTCGGACGCCCTGTTCGATGGCCGGCGGTCACGAGCGTTGACCGTCGTCGATACCTTCACCCGCGAAGCATTGGCGATTGACGTCGACCAGGGGATCAAGGGCGAACAGGTCGTCGCCGCGATGGCACGGATTTCGTCTATCCGCGGCGTGCCCAAGACCATTCGCGTGGACAATGGTCCGGAGTTCATCTCGAAGGCGCTCGACCGCTGGGCGTACGAGAACGGCGTCACGCTGGACTTCAGCCGACCGGGCAAACCCACCGACAATGCCTTCGTGGAGTCGTTCAACGGCCGCCTTCGCGACGAGTGCCTGAACGCGCATTGGTTCCTGTCCATGACCGACGCCCGAGCCAAGATCGAGGCCTGGCGACGGGACTATAACGAGAGCCGTCCTCACACATCGCTTGGCTGGATGACGCCGGTCGAATATGCTGCTGCAGCGGCCGCAAAGGCAGCCGAATGAACGCCGGAAACTCACCTTCAGGTTGGATGAGAAACCGGGGGACCCTCACCAGTCACTCAGCACTCTTGCGCGGCTTCCTCAGACCAAAAGCTTCTGAGTCGGAATCAGTTTAAGAATTGCATGAGAGCGGCAATCAAGGCGTCCGGCGCCTCCTCCTGAGGGCTGTGCCCACATTCGATCGCATGCCCTGATACGTCCGACCCTTTCTCACGCCATGTTTCCAAGACATCGTATAGCGCCCCGACGGTACCGAGACCGCCCCACAATGCCAGCAGGGGTACATGGATCCTAGCCTCAGCGTCTGCCGCATCATGCCTCAGGTCGATACCCGCAGCGGCGCGGTAATCCTCGCAGATCGCATGGCGGGTCGCCGGATCTCGGTAGCACCGCCGATATTCGGCGAGCACCCGCGGGTCGGAAGCGCCCGCGATTTTCAATTGACCGGCCAGATGACGGTCGAGGAAAAAGTCTGGATCCGCTGCGATAAGGTGCTCGGGCAACGGGTAAGGCTGAATGAGGAAGAACCACCAGAAGTATCGTCGCGCGAATTCCATGTCGGTACGCGCATACATTGTCGCCGTCGGGGCGATATCTAGGACAGCGATCCGATCGACGGCGTCTGAATGATCGAGCGCCATTCGGTGCGCAACGCGACCGCCACGATCATGGCCGACGACGCGAAAGCGGTTATGACCCAGCGCCTTCATCACCGCGACCTGGTCGGCGGCCATTGCGCGCTTCGAATAAACGACGTGGTCCGCGCCACCCTCTGGCTTGTCGCTATCGCCGTAGCCGCGAAGGTCAGCCAAGACGACCGTGAAGTGCTGGGCGAGCTTGGGTGCGACCTTGTGCCAAGTGAGGTGGTTTTGCGGATGGCCGTGCAGCATCAGCAGCGGCGGCCCCTCGCCCGCCGTGGCGACTCGAATGCGGATGCCGTTCGCGTTGATATCATACCATGTGAAACCGGGCAGGATGTCCGGATGGCCGATGACTGGCGTCATGCCGCAGTCTCCACGAGCCAAGCGTTGTTCGCTAGGTAGATTTCCTGGAACCGCGAGATATGCTCGGCTTCCTGCAATGTCTCGCCAATCTGGTCGAGACCCAGCATGAGTGCGCGCTGCCGGGCCGGATCGATCTCGAAGCCCAGCGGCGCAACGTTGCTCATCGTGATCTTACGATTTTCAAGGTCGACTGCGAGGATCGCCGGTGCGGCCTGGGCCCTGGCCACCAGCGGCGTCAATGCCTCGGGCGTCAGCGTCACGAGCAACAGCCCGTTGTTCTTCGCGTTGTCTGCGAAGATACCGGCGAAGCTGGTGCCGATGATCGCGCGGATGCCATATTGCAACATGCCCCAGACCGCATGCTCGCGCGACGATCCGCATCCGAAGTTCGGGCCGACAAGCAGGAAACGCACGTTGCTTTGCCGGTTCAGGACAAAGTCCTGGCGAACATCGCCCGCATCGTCGAACCGCAGATCGTGGAACAGCCCGCGATCGAGTCCTGACCGATCGGTTCCTTTGAGAAATGTCTTAGGCATGATGACATCGGTATCAATATTGGCCGCCGGCATCGCCACGGCGACGCCCCTTTCGTGAACGAACGGGATCATTGCCCCTGCTCCGCTGCGAAGGTTCGAACATCGACCAGATGCCCCGCCACTGCGGCGGCAGCGACCATGGCTGGACTCATGAGATGGGTTCGGCCGCCCTTGCCCTGCCGCCCTTCAAAATTCCGATTGGTGCTCGATGCGCACCGCTCGCCCGGCGCGAGCACGTCATCGTTCATCGCCAGGCACATCGAACAACCGGACTGTCGCCATTCGAAACCGGCCTCGCGAAATATCCGGTCGATCCCCGCCGCCTCCGCTTCGCGCCGGACCGTGCTGCTTCCAGGCGATACCATCGCGCGAACGCCTGCGGCGACTCTGCGGCCCTTCAGAATTGCGGCGGCCTCGCGCAGGTCAGAAAGCCGGGCGTTGGTGCATGATCCAATGAACGCACGGTCGATCGGCACAGAGGAAAGCGCCATACCCGGCCTCAGGCCCATATAGGCGATAGCGCGCTCGGCACCGGCGCGGGCGTCGGCGAAGAGCTCAACAGGATCGGGCACCGTGTCGTTGATGGTTACGGCCTGATCCGGACTGGTGCCCCAAGTCACCATCGGCGCGATCTCGTCGATGCATAGCTTCACCTCGCCGTCGAACTGCGCGCCAGGATCACTGCGCAGTGTCGTCCATTTGCCCCATGCCTGTTCGAGCACCGTCGCGCTCGGCGCCTTGGGCTTGCCTGTGATGGCGGCCAACACCTTCACATCGGGCGCCATGAACGCTACGCGCGCACCACATTCCACCGCCATGTTGCAGATCGTCATCCGCCCCTCGATCTCGAGGTCGGCGATCGCTTCGCCCACAAATTCCAGCGCGTGCCCTGCCGCACCGTCGGCTCCGATTTTGCGGATCAGGGCCATCACGATGTCCTTCGGCGTGATGCCCGGCGGTCGAACGCCTTCGATTGTCGCGCGCATCGTCTTCAACCGGGTATAGCGCAACGTCTGGGTAGCAAGGAGATGCTCGATATCGGATGTTCCGATCCCAAATCCTATTGCCCCGAACGCGCCATAGGTGGTCGTGTGGCTGTCACCCGCTGCGATCACGAGCCCGGGCATGATCCAGCCCAATTCAGGAAGCACGACATGTTCGATCCCTTGGCGCGGGCTCAGCACGTCGTACATCTCGATGCCGAAATCGCGGCCGTTCTGCGCGAAATACTCGATTTGCCGCTGCGCGTCTGGATCGGCGACGCCACTGCTCCGGTCAGGCGCAGTGGAGTTGACGTGATCAACCACCCCCAACGCGGCCTGAGGTCGCCACACCGGGCGCCCCGCATCGCGCAGCCCGCTAAATGCCTGAGGACTGGTATACTCGTTCAGCACGGTGCGATCGACATAGAGCAGCATCTGCTCACCGGGGCCAACCACATCGTTCAGCGCCATCACGCGGTGTTCGTCGACGATGCGGTCGTACAGGGTACGCGGAGCAAACATGATCTAAGGCCTCGAACTGGATACAGCATCATTCTAGGAAGGGCCAACAGTCGTGGCCAATGCCGCTTCGTCATCAAATGATGCGCCAGGACATATCGATGGAAACTGCGTGGCTCGAGGATCTGCTGAAACTTGCCGAGGAGGGCAATTTCTCGCGCGCGGCTAGAGCGCGCAATCTTAGTCAACCGGCCTTCAGCCGCCGAATCAAAGGACTGGAGGACTGGACCGACGCAACCCTAGTGGACCGGGACACGCACCGGATCGCGATGACCCCTGCTGGGGACGCGCTGGTCGCGGCCGCACAGGACGTGCTCCGCCGCCTCGCAGCCGGCCGCGCTGCCGCCCGCGAGATCGATGCGGGACAAGCCGGCACCATCCGCTTCGCCTCGACGCACGCACTATCGATGACGTTCTTTCCGGGCTGGCTACGTCGGTTCGAAGGGCAGCGCGGCGACAACACGATCAGCCTGGTCGCGGACAATATGGTCGGGTGCGAACGCCTGATGCTCGATGGCCGCGCCGATCTGCTTCTGTGTCATCATCACCCCTCCGCCAATCACCGGCTGGATGCGGCGGGGTTCATCTCCATTGATCTTGGTACGGATGTTCTGGTGCCGTTATCTCCGGTCGCCGACGACGGGAGGCCGCTTCACGTGCTTCCGGGCGTAGCGAGCGATCCGCTACCGCTGCTAGAATTCGACGAACAATCGGGCATGGGACGCATCCTCGCCGCGTCCAATCGTATCATCGATGGCGGCGCGGCGCTGAAGCCGGTATTCCGGTCGCATCTGGCGAGCATGCTGCTCAGTTGGGCACGAGACGGACTCGGCATGGCCTGGCTTCCGCTAACCCTCGCGAAAGATGCGATCGACAGCGGGCATCTCGTGCGGGCGGGTGATGAAAGCTGGGACGTGCCGATCCAGATACGCTTGTTTCGCCTGCGCGCCCGCCGCAGCCCTTCGGTCGAAGCCTTCTGGACGCGGGCCTCCCAGCAGGCAGCGCCGGACGCCGCTGACTCCGTTTAACCGAGGGTAGCGGCGATCGCCTTGCCAGCCGCGATCGTATCAGCGCTTCCCCCGAGGTCGCGCGTACGAAGGCGCGGATCCGACAGGCCATGTTCGATACCACGCAGGATCGCAGCGGCAGCGTCGGCCTCGCCGAGATGATCGAGCATCAAAGCCGCCGCCCAGATCTGGCCGACCGGGTTAGCAACCCCCCGTCCGGCAATGTCCGGCGCAGAACCATGCACCGGTTCGAATAGCGAGGGGTGGATGCGTTCCGGATTGATATTGCCCGATGGCGCGATGCCGATTGTTCCAGTCAACGCCGGTCCGAGATCGGAAAGGATATCGCCGAACAGGTTTGATCCCACCACCACATCGAAGCGATCGGGCCGAAGCACGAATTCCGCGACAAGGGCATCGATATGAAACTTGTCCCAAGTAATGTCTGGAAATTGCGTCGCCATCGCTGCAACACGTTCGTCCCAATAGGGCATCGAGATCGAGATGCCGTTGGACTTCGTCGCCGACGTGACATGCCCGCGGTTGCGGCGACCGGCGAGCTCGAAAGCATAGCGCAGAATGCGATCGACGCCGGTCCGCGTCATTACAGTCTCCTGGATCACCGTTTCTCGGTCGGTGCCCTCGAAGATGCGACCTCCGATCGAGCTATATTCTCCTTCAGTGTTTTCGCGAACGACGACGAAGTCGATATCACCCGCGCTGCGTCCGACCAGCGGCGACGATACGCCGGGCATCAGGCGAACCGGACGCAGGCCGACATATTGATCGAACGCCCGCCGGAATTGTATCAGCGAACCCCATAATGACACGTGATCCGGCACGGTCGCTGGCCATCCGACCGCTCCGAAGAAGATCGCATCATGGCCTTCGATCTGCGGCTGCCAATCTTCTGGCATCATTCGCCCGTGCTTTAGATAATAGTCACAGGAAGCGAATTCGAAGGTATCAATTTCAAGCTCGAAGCCGAACCGGTTGGTTGCGGCTTCGAGTATGCGGAGCCCTTCGGGAATGACTTCCTTGCCGATGCCGTCACCAGGGATAGACGCGATGCGATAGCGGCGATTGCTTTTGGCGGACATAAAAGTCTCTCCGGTTACGCGATCAGAATCGCGCGAAAATCGTTGACGTTGGTGTAGGTCGGGCCAGTGATCACAAGATCGCCGAGCGTCGCAAACAGCGAATAACTGTCATGTCCGGCAAGCATCCCCCGCGGATCAAGGTTGGCAGCGTACGCGCGAACCAGCGTATCGGGCGTCACGATCGCGCCGGCCGCGTCCTCAGTGCCGTCGATGCCGTCGGTATCGCCGGCAATCGCCCAAACTCGCCGTTCGCCCTGCAGTGCAAGGGCGAGGCCGAGCAGGAATTCCGTATTACGCCCACCGCGGCCGACCCGGCCGTCACGGATCGTCACCGTGCCTTCGCCGCCGGACAACACGATCAGCGGCGCCTTTGCCGGCAGCCCGTGCTGCACCACCGACTTTGAAATCGAGGCAAGCACGGTGCCCATCTCCGCCGCTTCCCCTTCGAGCGCGTCGCCAAGCGTCAGCGTCGGAATGCCGACCTGTCGCGCAAAGCCGCTTGCGGCCTGGAGCATCAGCGTGGGACTGGCGATCATGCGGACGTCGTCAAGTGCATTGACCTGATCGACCCTCAAGTCCGGTTGGCCAAGGAATGCGGCGATCGTCGGCGGTATCTTGATCCCGTAGTGCCGAATGATGGCCAGCGCGTCAGCACGAGGCGGCGGCCGGCCAACGGTTGGTCCCGACGCGATCATGTCAGGGCGGTCTCCTGGCACGTCGCTGATCACCAGCGTGACCACCTTCGCTGGGAAAGCTGCCCGAGCAAGGCGACCCGACTTGATCGCGGAGACCGCGCCGCGCACCAGGTTCATCTCGCCGATGGTCGCACCGGAATGAAGCAACGCCTGGTGCAGCGCCACCTTGTCATCGAAGGCGATCCCCGGCGCCGGCATCGCAAGCGTTGCCGATCCACCCCCGGACATCAGCGCGATGACCATGTCATCCGGCGTCAGACCGGTGACGAGCGACAGCATCCGCCGGGCAGCCTGCTCACTGCGATGGTCGGGAACCGGATGGCTCGCCTCGACGATCTCGATGCGCCTTGTTGTCACACTGTGGCCGTCCCGCGTGACAACGAGCCCGCTCAACGAAACATCCGGCCACGCCGCCTCCAGCGCGGCCGCCATCGCCGGGGAGGCCTTGCCTGCACCGACCACGATGCATCGACCACGCGGCGGATCAGGAACGTGTTGCCCAAGCGTTTTGACGGGATCCGCACTTGCAACGGCCGCGTCGAACAGGTCGTGCAGCAGGGTGCGAATGGTCCGATCATCTTCAAGATCGATCCGCGCCATCAGTCTACGTCCATCGCCACGGTCATCCTCATCCGATGCGGGTGACCGCAGATTGCTCGGCACCGACTTTCTCAGTTAGCGCGACGCCTGATTCCATGACGGCCTCCCCGCGTAGTGCCGCAGCGAGCTTGTCACGATCGAGGCAGCCTTCCCACGCCGCCACGGCGACGGCACCGAACGCATTACTGATCGTGTTGGTCACCGATCGCGCCTCCGCCATGAAACGATCGACACCTAGAAGCAGTACCAGCCCGGAGACTGGGATCTTGTGCATAGCGCCCAGCGTCGCGGCCAGCGTGACGAACCCCGCGCCCGCGACGCCGGCCGAGCCCTTGCTCGTCAGCATGAGCACGCCGAGAATCACCGCCTGATCGCCCAATGTCAGTGGCGTATTGGTCGCCTGGGCGATGAAGATCGCGCCGATCGTGAAATAGATCGCACTGCCGCACGCATTGAACGTCAGTCCGCCTGGCAACACCAATCCAACGACAGTCTTGGGTACACCGGCTGCCTCCATCTTCGTCATTAGCTGCGGCAGGACCGATTCCGACGAACACGTCCCGAACACGGTGACAATCTCGTCGCGGATAAACTTTAAAAATGCGAAAGCCGAGAATCCGACCAGTCGCGCGATCACCCCGAACAATACTGTCGCAAAGATGATGCAGGTGGCATAGACGCACACCAGCACCAGCCCCATTGATGCCAGGCTGCCCAGACCGTACTTGGCGATTGTGAACGCCATCGCGCCAAGCGCCCCGAGCGGCGCGACGCGCATGACCATCGACACGACGCGGAATACCCCGTCGATGAAGCTCTCCAGCACCGTGACCGCGGGTATTGCCTTGGGGCCGATCTGCGCGAGTCCGATCCCGAAAAGGACGCCGAAGAACAGGACCTGAAGGACGTTGCCGGTGGCAAAGCTGCCAACGACATTCGACGGGACGATCCCGACAAAGAAATCAATGACACCGTGATGCTCGGACGCGGCCTTGGTATATTGACCGACAGCACCTGCATCGAGCGACGCTGGATCCGCATTGAGGCCAGCGCCCGGACGTACAACATTGACGACGGCCATGCCCACCAGCAATGCGAGCGTTGATGCGATCTCAAAATAGGCGAGCGACTTCACTCCAACCCGCCCGAGCTCGCGCATGTTTTCCATCTTCGCGATTCCTAGGACGACCGTTCCGAAAATAATCGGAAGGAGCACCATCTTGATCAGATTGATGAAAACATCACTCAGGGGCTTCAGGCTAACGCCCAGCGCAGGGTCAATAAATCCGATACAGCCGCCGATGAACACTGCCACCAGAACCTGGACGTAAAGTTGTCGAAATACTCTCACGCGCCGCTCTCCAAGCAGTGCAAGCTCGCTATAAAGCGGCTGCATCTTCACCGGAAGCTAGCGCGCCTGCCCTTGCATTGGCCAATGTCGAAACCCGATCAAACCATGTTGTCGGCGCATGGCGGGCGGATCGCACTGCTAACAAAACAATGGTTAGTAGTGAGACGCAGCGTCGGCACGATCGACCATTGGTTGGCTCCGGCATCCTGATTGCAAGCCTGTCCGGCCGGGCAGATACTCGCCGCTAATTTGTCGCGGATGTCCTAAGTTTCCCGACAGTTGGGGCAGCCGCCGGCTTTTAGATTCTCGATCGTCGCATAACTCGGTTGCAGAACGAACCAGTTCCAAAGCACATTTGCGACGCTTCGTTTGGGGATAAATGCCGCGGAGCACGGCAGGGCAGGATAGGCGGTTAGCGAATATGCTCCACCTTAAGCCCTTTGACCTTTACCTTTTTCCACTCCCGGTCGGCGGTAAGCGCGGGAACGCCTAACTGTAACGCGAGCGCGAGACAGGAGCGATCACCGAGGCCGCATCCGAACTCCTTTGTCTGAGCCTGCAACCCCGCGGCCGCATACGCGGCCTCCACGTCGTGAGGACGAACATCGAGACGAAGCTCGTCGAGGAGCTCGCGAATGGTAGAAGCATCCAAGCCGCTAAGCAGAAGCTCCTTAATGACCTCCTGGAGGTTGACGGCTGAGATTGCAGCTCGTCCCACATGAGGTCCGACCTTGTCAGCACCGGGTTCGTCCCGCACTAGCGCCAACACCGCAGATGCATCCATCACCACGGATGTCATGCCGGATCTCGCGGTTGGTCCGAAGGCGAAGCCTCGACTGCCTCTGTGGCAGCTTCAGCCTTGCGGTCAGACAGAAAGTCGTCGATCGATCGGGCCTGCTTGGCATGCTCCCGGTAGATCGCCTGAGCGCGCGAAACGCCATGGCCGATGGGTGACAATCGAACCTCGTCGTTCTCGACCGTCAGGATGACCTTGGCATCGCCATGCAACCCCATCGCCTTACGAACCGACGCCGGTAGGATCATACGGCCATTGCTGGCCACCTTAATATCAATCGACTGTGTTGCCACGGTGACACTCCTGGAGCCAAAGCACGCGCTGATTATGGCATTCCTGCCCATGTGACACAATGGACAGTCTGGCATTATCTTCAACGTTCCTCACCGGCAGCTTCAATATGGGTATACCCTGGTTGATCGCGTCACGTGGGACACGACCCACGTCTCATCAGGGTCGTTATCATGGATATTGAACAGTCCGCGCGGACGGTCTAGAACCTGATCGAACAGATGGAGCTCAAATGACGCTATTCGGTTACGCACGTGTATCGACCTCCGAGCAGGACCTGGGAATTCAGCAGGCGGCATTACGCGCTGCCGGATGTCAGACGATCCGCGCCGAGAAAAAGTCCGGGGCCGAGCGCGGGTCGCGCACCGAGTTGCAAATCCTGCTCGACTTCCTGCGCGAGGGTGACACCCTCGTCGTCACGCGTATCGACCGGCTCGCCAGATCGATGAAGGATCTGCAGGACATCGTCCATGAACTAAAGGGCAGGGGGGTGGCCCTCAAAGCAACCGAACAGCCGATCGACACGGGGACGGCCACCGGCAAAGCGTTTCTCGATATGCTCGGCGTATTTGCGGAGTTTGAAACGAACCTACGACGGGAACGTCAGTTGGAAGGGATAGAAGCCGCCAAAGCGAGGGGGGTCTATAGAGGTGGTAAGGCTCGCATCGATCCCGAAGCCGTCCGTAAGCTTGCTGCGGATGGGGTGAAGCCTGCCCATATCGCACGTCAGCTCGGCATTTCCCGCGGTACCGTATATCGGTTCATCCCAAAACCGGAGGATGCCGGATCGGCCTAGAGCTCGCCAAACAGTAATGAGTAGCCGGATTGGATCGCGTCTAAACTTGCGCCTTTTGGCAGAAAAATGCTTCGGTGCGTTCAGGGGGCTAAAATAAGTGCCATGGTCAAACAACCCCGCGGTGCGTTGAATGTTCAGGGTGAGTTTACGAACCTTTCGCTACATACCGCTTAAAGGAGATGCACATTGACTGATGAAACTACAAATACCGTTGAACTCGCGACCGAATTGACAATGGCATGGCTGTCTAATCCCAATACGCGCACCTCGGCGGAGGATGTCCCGGCCTTCTTGAGGTCGATGCATGACGCAGTGATCGGTCTTTCGACTATGCCGGTTGAATCTCCCACCGAGGAAGCTGCCCCCGAGTTTACTGGCGCGGTCACCGCACGAAAGTCGTTGGCAAATCCTGATGTCATTATCTCGATGATTGACGGAAAACCCTACAAGACATTGAGGCGGCATCTCTCCACCCACGGTCTGACGCCTGCCAAATATCGCGAGCGGTATGGTTTGAAGGCGGATTATCCCATGACTGCACCATCCTACTCGACAGTGCGCCGTGACTTGGCGAAAAAGATCGGTCTCGGCCGAGAGCGTGGCAAGAAAGCATCTGGCAATGCAGAGGATCTCGTATCAGCACCAAAGCGCGGTCGTCCCGCGAAAGCGGTAGAGCCGGCTTGAATCGACAGACGGCAAACATGGCTCGCATGTTTGCCGTCGTCCAAGCCATAGCCTCAAACCATTCATGGCAGAGGGAATCCGCCACCCTAACGATGAGAAGACGGTAAAGTTTGCTGCGAGTGGACGGGCTGCTTTAAGGGTCATTTGGGTGGAAACCGGCCTGTCCGCTATCGGGCGGCGATCGCGCTATGCAGCCGTTTGTTCATAAGGCAGGCAGGGGGGGGGTAATGGTAGAACGCTGCCCGTCTGCTATCGAGAACGATCGGCATAAGCGGGCGTTCGTCCAGAAGCCTCGGCCGGGGAGATAAACCACGCGGCGGTGGTGCCTGTCCGCACGGATGTCGAGCTAGCGGATCATGCGCGACTGGGCCGGGATCATGAAGATTTCGGGACCACGTCAATGGGACCGAACCCGACGGTGACGATCCTTGGTCGAAGTCTATGAACACAAGAATGTGCGTGCCGCGATGACCGCGGCACGCCCCTCCCGGGTAGCAAACCCACCGTCCGTTCAGGCGAAGCGGACGCCCGTCGCGCGACGGCGATAGCGCAGTCCGCCGCCGACTAGGCCGAAGCCTGCGAGCATCATAACCCAGGTCGCGCTCTCGGGCACCGCGGCGACGGGTGGCGTCGCGCTTGTGAAGCGAAAGTTCGCGTCGCAGATATTGCGCGAGCAGACCGTGTCGCCGACGTTGTTCCGGATCACCGCGCCAGCCGCATAAGCGTCGTTCGCGCGATCGTTCGCCGGGTTGCTCGCGGCGGCGGAGTTGGGGCTGAACACCAGCGCGAGGTACGATTCGGTCGTCGTCACCACCGCGCTATAGGTCTCGCCCGGAGTCAGCGCGACGCTGCCGTTGAAGACGTCGTAATATGCGAAGGACGGGTTCGTCCGGAATTGCAGGCCGGTCAGCAGCGTCGTGTTGCTCGCCAGCGTCGCGCCGCTCGCGGAGAGGAGCGAGAAAGTGACGCTTGCGCTGGTGCTGGCGCGCACGCTCGTCGCGAACTGGAACGCGAAACCGGTCAGCAGCGAATCGGTCGCGCTGAACGTCTGGCCCATCGCCATGACACCATTGATGGTGACTCCGTTGTTCAGGATATTACCCGTCCGCACCCCGGTAACACCACCCACAGTGGTCGTCGCGGATGCGGCGGTCGCAGTACCGGCGAGGAGCGCGGCGGAAAGACAAACAAGCGAACGAATCATGATAAAAACCCCTGAACAGCGATACATACTGTAACGGTTCGGGCTTCTATCCGCTTTTTGTTTCAGTTGAGCGACAGCAGGGCGAGATATACTTGTCCGGCGACAGGCTCTTATGCGCTCTTAGTAGGACGATCCGGGGCATGCGGTCACGACGCGGGACATCCGCCACAGGCTTGTCCTTCTGGTACAAGTTAAAATCCGATTTATGAAGCTTTTTTCATATCCGTGTCACATCGGCCCCGTAGCGGACCGACCCAGCGCGTAATTGCCGATCGTCGCACCGAACGAGTCGGGCGCGCCGGTCGGCAGAGTAAGGCGACAGGGAGTAAGGCGTTGACAACCAATTACTGGAATCTCGGTGGTGGCGATCTCTTGCAGGATTGGTCGGACCTCGGGTTGATCACCACCAATGGCGACTGGTCGGGCGTACCGTCGATCATGGCGTTCCGCGGCGACGGCCTCGTCTCGGGCACGGGGGCCGATCCGCGCACTGTCACCGGCACCAGCACTGTGGTCAGCGTTAGCGCCAATCAGACCAACCCCAACACTTTCACGACCGGCGGTGCCGCCGAGTTCCAGATCGCCAATCCGACGATCGCGCTGACCGGATCGGGCACGGCCGCCGCGCCTTATCTCGCGCTGTATCTGGATGCGACGGGACGGCAAGGCGTCACGCTGTCGTTCACGCTGCGCGATCTCGAGAATGGCGCGGACAATGCGGTCCAGCAGGTCGCCGTGCAATATCGCCTCGGCGATACCGGGGCCTGGTCGAACGTTCCGGGCGGTTATGTTGCGGATGCGACGTCGGGTCCGGGGAGTTACGGAGCGGACATTCCCGTCTCGGTGACGCTGCCGTCCGACGCCAACACCGCGGCGACCTTGCAGGTCCGCGTGCTCACGACCAACGCTGTCGGCAATGACGAATGGGTCGGGATCGACGACATCAAGGTCACCAGCAACGGCAGCGTCGGGGTCGTTCCCGGCATCCTCAGCATCGCCGACGCAAGTACGACCGAGGGCGATGCGGGCAGCCACATGATCGACTTCACCGTCTCGCGCATCGGCGGGGCGAGCGGTGCGGTCGAGGCGACCTATTCGGTCTCGCTGCCCGGCGGCAATGGCGGGGCGGATGCCGGCGACTTCGGCACGACCACCTTCACCGGCGTCGTCAAGTTCGCCGACGGGCAATCCACCGCGACGATCTCGCTTCCCGTCCTCGGCGACCATGCGCCCGAGCCGAACGAGACGTTCAGCATCACGCTGTCGAACGCGACCGGCGGCGCGACGATCGACCGTGCGACCGCGACCGGCACGATCTTCAACGACGACATCCTCCCGCTCCAGATCGGCGAGATCCAGGGCGAAGGGCATCGTTCCGCGTTCGAGGGCCAGACCGTCTTGACCCAGGGCATCATCACCGCGGTCGACAGCAACGGCTTCTACATCCAGGACATGGGCGACGGGAACAGCCACACATCGGACGCGGTGTTCGTCTTCACCGGTACCGCGCCCGAGGACTTCTTCCTCGGCGATCTGGTGTCGGTGCAGGGCGTCGTCAGCGAATATCGCGCGGGAACGGGCGGGCTGACCGTGACGGAAATCACCGCGCCGACGGTCGAATTCATTTCGTCGGACTATCAGCTCCCCGACGCCGTCCTGATCGGGCAGGGCGGCATCGCGCCGCCGACTCAGGTGATCGACAATGACGGGCTCACCAGCTTCGATCCGACCGCCGACGGGATCGATTTCTGGGAATCGCTCGAGGGGATGCGAGTCACGATCGATACGCCGCTCGTCGTGTCGAACACCACCGAAGACAGCTATGCCGAAACCGACGTCGTGGCGTCGCTCGGCAAGGGTGCGACCGGGGTCAACGATCGCGGCGGGATCACGATCTCGGACGGCGATTTCAACCCGGAGAAGATCCAGCTTCAGGGCGACAGCACGATCTTCGCCGGGTTTACGGCGGGCTATTCGATCGGCGATCAGCTCAGCAGCGTGACCGGCATCGTCAACTATGCCGCCGCACGGTATGAAGTGCTGGTGACCGAAGCGGTGACCGTGACCAAGGACGTGTCGCTCGCCAAGGAAGTGACGACGCTGACCAGCGATGCGACGCATCTGTCGATGGCGACCTACAACGTCGAGAATCTCGATGCCTCGGACGGCAAATACGACGTGCTGGCGTCGAACATCGTCTACAATCTGCGCGCGCCCGACATCGTCGCGCTCCAGGAAATCCAGGATGCCGATGGCGCGGGCCGCGGCACCGATCTGTCCGGGGTCAAGACCGCGCAGGGGCTGATCGACGCGATCGCGGCGACGTCGGGCCTGCATTACGGTTATGTCGAAATCGCGCCGGATACCGCCAACAGCACCGGCGGCGAACCCAATGGCAACATCCGCGGTGGCTATCTCTACAATCTCGATCGCGTGAGCTATGTCGAGGGCAGCGCCGAGCTGATCGACGGGGCGGCCTATAACAACACGCGCAAGCCGCTCGTCGCGGACTTCCTGTTCCACGGCGAGACCGTCACCGCGATCAACGTCCATCTGACGTCGCGCGGCGGCAGCGATCCCTTGTGGGGCGCGACCCAGCCACCGACGGACGCGGGCGACGCCGCGCGCACCGCGCAGGCCGCCGGGGTCAAGGCGTATGTCAACGCGCATCTCGCGGACAATCCCGACCTCAACATCGCGGTGCTCGGCGACTGGAACGGGTTCGTCTGGGAAAATGCGCAGACCCAGCTGACCGACCCGGCGAAGGGCGGCGCGCTGACCGATCTCGCCACTCTGCTGTCGAGCGAGGAACGCTACAGCTATCTGTTCGAGGGCAATGCGCAGCAACTCGATCATATCCTCGTCTCGGACGGGCTGCTCGCGAACGCGCAATATGATGCGGTCCACATCAACTCGCAGTTCGGCGGGGATCGCCCGACCGATCATGACCCGCAGCTTGCCGTGTTCGACTTCGGCACCATCGTCGCGCGCTCGATTGTGGCGTCGGCCGGGCAGGACGGCGGGATGCAGCGGGGCTTTGTGTTCGACACCACGCGGGTCGCCGCGACGGCGGACGACACGTTCGGCTGGGCGCACGACACGGCGGCGGCGGTGGCAGGGCAGGGGACCGGCGACTATGCCGTTTCGCCCGGCGACAGCTTCGGCCACGAGCATCTGTACCAGCTCACCACCGCCGACCACCTTCATCTGGTGTGACGACCGCGCCCCCCATTCCGCACGGGATGGGGGGTACGGCCTGACCTGAATGACCGACACCTTGACGCCATCCCCGCAGTCTTCGCCATCACCGGCATGGTCTCCGCTGCCACCTGCCGACGCCGCGTTCCACGGGCGCATGCGCGACGCGTTGCGGCTGTGCCGCCGCCACCTCATCGCGGCGGCGGCGTTCAGCGCGCTCGTCAACCTGCTGTATGTCGCACCGACGCTGTACATGTTGCAGGTCTATGACCGGGTCGTGCCGACGAAGGGGTTGCAGACGCTCGGGTTCCTGACCGCGGCTCTGCTGTTCGCACTCGGCTGCCTCGCGTTGCTCGACCGGATCCGCAGCCGCTTGCTTGTCCGGGCCGGCGTGCTGCTCGATGCGGTGGTCGCGCCCGCGCTGCTCGACGCGACGCTCGGCCGCCCCGACTCGCCCGTCGCGCGGCAGGCGCTACGCGAGCTCGACGTCATCCGCGGAACGCTGACCGGCCCCGGGATCCTTGCCTTGTTCGACGCGCCGTGGACGCCGATCTACGTCCTCGTCTGTTTCCTCGTGCATCCCTGGATCGGCGTGGTCGCCCTCGTCGGCGGCCTGACCCTGCCGTTCATCGCGTGGCGAAACGAACGCGCCACTCGCGACGGGATGCAACGCGCGCAGGATGTCGCCGCACGCACTTATGCCGCGCAGGACGCCGCGCTCAACGGTGCCGACGGGATCAAGGCGCTCGGGATGCGGCGGGCGTTCGTCGCGCGACAGTTGCGGCAGCGGCTTGCGATGCTCACGTTCCAGACCGAGGCCGGGTTCCAGGCGAGCGGCTATCTGACCACGACCAAGTTCGTCCGCCTCGCCTTGCAGTCGCTAGCGCTCGGCCTCGGGGCGATGCTAGCGGTCGACAATCTCATATCGGGCGGCGCGATCTTCGCCGCGTCCTTCCTGATCGCGCGGGCACTCGCCCCGATCGAACTTCTGATCGGCAGCTGGAAGCCGCTGATGCAGGCGCGCGACGGCTATCGCAACATCGACGCGCTGCTCGCCGCCGATCCGTTCCACGCGGCACCGACCCGGCTGCCGGCGCCGACCGGGACGCTCAAGCTCGAAGGAGTCACGGTGCTGACCCCGACCCGCGATGCGGCGGTGCTCAACGCGGTGTCGTTCGCGCTCGAACCGGGGGAGGTGCTCGCCATCGTCGGGCCGTCGGGTTCGGGTAAATCCACGCTGGTCCGGGCGATCGTCGGTGCGCTCCCGCTCGATCGCGGGACGGTGCGGCTCGACGAGGCGAGCCTGTCGGACTGGGACCCCGAACTGCTGGCACGCCACATCGGCTATCTGCCGCAGGACGCGGCGCTGTTCGAGGGTACAGTAAAGGAGAATATCAGCCGGTTCGCGAGCGAAGCCGGTGCGGACCCCGCCGCGGTCGATGCGGAAGCGGTGGCGGCTGCGGAAAGGGTCGGCGCGCTGCCGTTGATCCTGCGGCTGAACGGCGGGTTCGAGCACCGGCTTCAGCTCGGCGGGCGCGGGGTTTCGGCGGGGCAGGCGCAACGCGTCGCCCTGGCGCGGGCGGTCTATGGCAACCCCGCGCTGTATGTGCTCGACGAACCCAATGCGCATCTCGATTCGGAAGGCGATGCCGCGCTCAACTCTGCGATCGCGCGGTTGAAGGCGGAAGGACGGACGATCATCGTGGTGTCGCACAAGCTCGGCGTGCTGCCGGTAGTCGACAAGATGCTCGTGCTCCGCGACGGGCGCGCCGAACTGTTCGGCCCGCGCGACGAGGTCCTCGCCAAGATCGCACCGCCCAATGTCCGCCGGATGGTCCCGCCCGTGGCCGATCTGCCCGCGACCCAGGGAGGTGCGGCATGAGCACCGCGCTCAGCGTGCTGCCCGCGGCGGATACGCCCGCCGATTACGGGAACCGCTTTTCGGATCCAACGCGCGACATTCGCAACGGGGTGATGATCGCGTTCGCCTTCTTCGGGTTGTTCCTCGGCTGGACGGCCTTCGCGCGGCTCGACGCGGCGGCTTACGCCCCGGGGGTGCTCGAGGTCTCGGGTCAGCGCCAGACGGTCCAGCACCGCGATGGCGGCGTCGTCGGTGCGATCTACGTCCACGAGGGGCAGCGAGTCGAGCGCGGGCAATTGCTTGTTCGACTCGCAGCGCCGGAAGTGCTCGCGCAGGAACGCGCGATGAGCGCGCAGGCGATCCGATTGCTCGCCCAGCGTGCGCGGCTAGAAGCGGAGGAGCTCGGGACGGGGGGGGTGGTGACGCCGCCCGAATATGCCACGCTCCCGCCCGAGGACCGAGACGTTGCGGCGCTTGCGCTCAAGCTTCAACAACGCGAGCTGCTGGCAAGGCGCGCAACGCTCGCGGCGCAGCGCGGCGCGCTGGGGCAGCGGGCGGCACAGTCGACCGCGCAGGGGCGCGGCTATGACACGCAGGTGGTATCCGCGCAGGAACAGCTGCGAATCATCGACGAACAGTTGAAAGCGCTCGCACCGCTGGCTGAAAAGGGGTACGTTTCGCAGACGCGGTTGCGCGAACTGGAGCGGATGCGCGCCGAACTGGTCGGTCAACGCGGGCAATATTCGGCAAGCGTCGCGCAGACGCAGGGGGCGACACGCGAGAGCCAGATCACCGCGATCGAGGCCGAACGCACGTTTCGGGAACGCACCGCGGCGGACCTGCGCGACGTCGAAATCCGGCTCGGCGACGTCCTTCCCAAGCTTGCCGCGGCACGGGACCAGCTGCGTCGGACCGACATCCGCGCGCCGGCGACCGGAGCGGTGATCGCGTTGAGCGTCTTTACTCCCGGCGGCGTCGTCTCGCCCGGACAAAAGCTGATGGACATTGTCCCGGAGCGGACCCCGCTTAGGATCCAGGCGCGCGTTGCGCCCGATGACGCGGACGATCTGGTCGTCGGACAGCGCACGCTGGTCAAATTCCCCGGCCTGCACGAACGGACCCTGCCCGATCTGGAAGGCAGGCTGACCCGGCTTTCCGCCGATGCGCTGACCGACGAGAAAACGGGCGCAACCTATTTCACCGGTGAAGTGACGGTGCCGCGCGCGCAGCTCGCGCTGTTGCGCGGCGTAAGGGGCAAGGATTTCGAACTCCGCGCGGGGATGCCGGTTCAGGTGCTGGTCCCGCTGCGGAAGCGAACCGCGTTGAGCTATGCATTAGAGCCATTGGTTGGTGCGTTCTGGGGAGCGTTCCGCGAACATTGAGGGCAGCCGGGATAGACTGTGAAAGTGGGCACCGGTTGGAACACGGCGTGTCCGAGATCGATCGAAGTAGGGTCCAACCGCGTATCGCACCCGACCGCAATGATTCGCAGGCCAAGTCGTATCCATGGCATTAACCGCGTTGTCCCCCAAAGAATGCGCGGCTAGGGCTTCAGCATGGGCCCTCCAGCTGCAGCCCGCTCATATTGAACCAGTAGCCTCCCCCACGGCCGATCCGGAGCGAAATAATCGGCCGCAAACGTCATAAACTCGTAGAGTATGAGCTTCACAGGACATGGCTTGGACCAATGCTATGCAGACCGTTGTATTGGTCTCGCTGGAGATCCCGCGTGAGTATGTTAGAGCGTATCGCGCGAGCGTTACGAGAGAGAGACGAGCGGGCGGTTCAATTCTGTGAAACTGAAAAGCCAGTCTGGGGCCAGTACGTTGAAGACGCCCGAGGGATTCTCTCCGTCATGCGCGGTCCGACGGAGGCCATGCTCGAAGCCGTCAGACCGGTCCCGGCACATTGGCTTGAGGAGGGGCCTCTGAGCGATTCTCGGAAGGCAGCGATCCTCTCTATACGCGTCGATGTATGGAGCGATTGGAACGACTTGCTCGATGCGGCGACCGACGAGCAGATCGGTCCGCAACCGGGCTGACATGTCCGGTCCGCTACTTCGTTGCAGCACCCCGCGCCCGCTGTTCCAACTATGTTTTAACCGAATTGCCGCCGCCCGTGTTCAACGCGCGCATGACGAAGCGCGACACTTCCCTCATCAACATTGCTCTCCAGGTGCTGGCCGAAGCGGTCGCGCGGCACCCGGCCAACCCGATCACTGCACCGCCCGTGCGGATGGCTTTGCGCGTACTCTAAGTGCCGTAGATAACGAGACTTTAAACATCTTCGACTAACCAGGTTGTCGATCGGAAAATCATGCCTCGTCGTCTACGCTCCCTCATCTCTGCGCTTGGCACCGACATCGACGTGCATGCCAGCAAGGTGCAAGAGATCGCTGCGCAGACTAACCTGTTGGCACTTAACGCGGCTATCGAGGCGGCACGCGCTGGTGAGGCCGGCCGCGGCATCGGAGTTGTCGCCTCAGAAGTGAAGTCATTGGCTGGCAGCGCCCGGCAGGCATCCGTCGCTTTCCGGGCCGGCATCACGGACAGTCTTCAGGTCGGTACCGCGATCGCCAACGAGCTGCTTGAGGAGTTCGAGGGGGGGCGTTTGCGCGAACTCGCTCAATCCATCGCCGGCAGCCTATCCCGCACCCTTTACGATCGTTCGATCGACCTTCGCACGTTAGCTGCCGATCGTTCTATTCAAGACGCGCTGGTAATGCAGGGTTCTGGCGCGCGCCATCAAGCTGAGGCGTTGGACCGGCTCCGATCCTTGCTGCGTCTGTCACCGTATTTCCTCAATGCCTTTCTCGTTGACGCCGATGGATCGATGACCGTTTGCGCACATGAAAACGCCTCAGTGCGATCCGTCAATTTCAGGGGGCAGGCGCAGTTCGAGGGTGCCCTCCGCCTTGATCAGCAAGGGGGCGCTACATAAAACGGGCACAGATATACGGTAAGGACCGTCAGCCCGGCGAGCGGAGCGCCTGACGCAGGCCGCGCAGTTTTCCATCGGGGATGTCGGCATCTGTCCAGAGATAGTCGCCGGTCAGGTTGATGTGTTGCCACCCCAGCGGCGAGAGATGCTGGAGCAAGTGCGACGGCACAGGCCGACCCTGTTGTTCGAGATGACGCATCACGGCTTCGAGATAGGTCGTATTCCACAGCACGATGGCACCAGCGACCAGATTGAGTGCGCTGGCGCGATGTGTCTGTTCTTGCAGACCCTGGTCGCGGATACGGCCGGTGCGATGGAAGAAGATCGCGCGTTTCAGGGCGTTTTGCGCCTCGCCCTTGTTCAACTCGCGGGTTGCACGACGCCGCTCCTCGGGGCGCTCGATCCAGTCGAGAGTGAACAGCGTGCGCTCGACCCGCCCGATCTCGCGCAAGGCGAGCGCAAGGCCGTTCGCGCGCGGATAGGAGCCGAGGCGTTCGAGCATCACCGACGCGCTGGTGACGCCGGTCCGGATCGAGGTGGCGAGCCGGATCACGTCATCCCAATGGCCGGCGATCAGTCCTTCATCGATCGGCTGCGCGACAAGCGGCGCAATGTCCGGTCCCGGCCGCATGTCCGCGAACAGGTGCAGGCGTCGGGCGGAGATATTGGGAATACGCGGCGCGAAACGAAAGCCGAGCAGGTGGCAGAGCGAAAAGACATGATCGGAAACGCCACCTCCATCGGTATGATGGCACTCGATCGCGAGGTCGGCACCGTGATGGAGCAGGCCGTCGAGGACATGCGCCGCCTCGCTCGCCCCAGCAGAGATGACCGTGGAATGGAGTGGCGCATAGCGATCCGAGACATGGGTGTAGAAGGAGACGGCCGGCTCGCTGCTTTTGTGCGGGTTGATCGCACCCGTCGCCTGCGCCCGCCTGTCGAGCGGGAAATTCTGCCCGTCGGAACTGGACGCGGTGCCGTCGCCGAACCGAGCGGCGAGCGGCATCCGGTGTTGCGTCTCGGCCAGCCGGGCGAGCGCCGCTCCATAGCTGTCTTCGCGCAGGTGCCATGCCGACAGCCAGCCGAGTTGCCGCTCCGTCATCAGGCCGCACGCCTCGGCCATTCGGGCATGACCAAGGTTGGTTGCATCGGCGAGAATAGCAGTGAGGACCGCGCGCGGATCGTCGTGCGCTCTGCCGTGCGTCAGGTGCGTGAAGCAGCTGGCGAAGCCGGTCCAGCGATCGACGTCAGCGAGCAGATCGGTGATCCGGATCGCAGGTAGATGCGCGTAGAGCGGTGATAGTGCGCCTTCGGCTTCGTCGGGCGTGATAGCGCGCAGCGGCGAAATGCGAAGCCGCCCGCCTGCGAGCAACACGTCTTCCAGGGTATTGGCGCTTGCCTTCTCTTCTACCTCGGCCACCCTCTGCGCGAGTAGTGCCCTTCGCTCCGCCAACCACGGTCCGGCGGTATCGCCGACCGGCACGGGCAGCGGTCCCGCCGCACGCATCGCGGCAAATACCGGCGCAGAAATGAGCTGCTGCTCGACTGCGCGGTAGCGTCGGCTGCCCTCGACCCACATGTCGCCGGCCCGCAGCCGATCGCGCAGTTCAGCCAGCACGCAGAACTCGAAGGTCCGGCGATCGAGGCCGGCACGATCGATTCGTCGTCGCCACGTCGCTCGGACGAAGCCGAGCGATACGTCGGTCGGCAGTTTGCGCAGCCGGCCGCTGCCGAGATCACGCATTATGGCGACGGCGCGGGCAAGCGGTGCGCAGGCCGGGACGGCTCCGAAGGTGAAGGTCGTGATGAACGCCGGCCCGACCTGTCGCAGGATAGGCGCGTTCGATCGGGAAAGCTCAACGGGATCGAGCGGATCAGGTCGTACCAGGCGCCGGGCTTCATCCACTTCGGTCGCCAAATCGTCCCAGCCGATGATCCCCTCAATGGCGGCAAGAGGGTCGGCATCGCTGGCACGCGCGGTGATGATCGCTTCGCCAAGACGGGCGAGCAACCGGATCTTGCCATTGATAGTGCGCCGGTCACGTTTCAGCGCCGCCTCCTCGCGGCGCTCAGCGCGCCGGAACAGCTGGCCGAACAGCCGCTCGAACATCAGCACCGCATCGTCGGTCAGCGCCACCTGCGTCTCAATCGCCGCGGCGACAAGCACGGCGCGCCGTCTTGCCGGGTTGAGCGACGTAAGATGCTGCGCGGTGAGCCGGGCACCTTCCTGGCACAGCCGGCGCAACCGTTCGGGATGGATCGCGCTGACAAGATCGGCATCCAGTTCGATCGCGCGCAATACCGTGAGGCGATCGAGAATCGCGGCGAAGGCGCGCCGTCCCGGCTTCCCGGGCGGCTGACGTACCCATGTCAGGACACTGACTGGTCGCTCGTCATGTTTCAGCAGAAGCGCGTCGAGCCGGTCGCGCTGGGCTACGGTGAGTTTTTGGGTAAGCAGGTCTGCAACGTGCCGTTCGCTATCGAGCAACGCCTTGCCGACCATCCGTTCGACCGGGGTGATGCCCGGTACGATGATGCGACGCCGGCGAACCTCGTCCAGCAGCATCCGCGTCAAGGCTGGCCCGCTGGTGGTTGTGAGGGCGACCGGCAACAGCCATGCCTGGAGTTCTGCCTGAACGGGGCGGCAGAATGACCGGAAGCCGAACACGTCGCGCAGCGCATCCAGTTGCTCGTAGCGCGTCGGTCCCCGCGTCGCATATTCGGCCAGTGTCTGTGGCTCGATTCCGAGTTGCTCGCCGACGAAGGCGAGCGGAGCATGGGGGATCAGCTCGCCCGGCCGGAGCAATCGCCCCGGATAGCGCAGACCGCAAAGCTGGATCGCAAAGCCGAGCCGGTTGTGGGCACGCCTCCGGCTGACGACGATGCGGAGGTCATCTGCACTCAGCGTCCAGTATCGTACCAAGTCCGCTTCGTCTTCGGGCAGAGCGAGGAGGTTGGCGCGCTGCGCCTCGGTCAGGACGGAACGACGCGGCATGGATCAGGCCTTGGTGGGTGCGGCCCAGCCGACCCGGGCAAGGGTGTCGATCAACGTCGAACGCGGCACGCCGAAGTTGCGACACACCGCCGCCTTGCTGGCCCCGCCTTCGAGGGCATTGGTGATCGCTTCGATTTTCTCGGGATCGATCGCGGACGGCCTGCCGCCTTGCCGACCTCGGCGCTTCGCTGCGGCAAGGCCGGCCATCACTCGTTCGCGCGTCAGCGCGCGCTCATACTGCGCGAGCGCGCCGAACATCGAGAACAGCAGTTCGCCATGCGGTGTGGTCGTGTCCATCTGTTCGGTCAGCGACCGGACGCGACGCCGCGTTTTCGGAAGTCGGTGATGATCGACAGCAGGTGCGGCAACGATCGCCCGAGCCGGTCGAGCTTCCAGACCACCAGGGTATCGCCCGACTTGAGGTAGGCGAGACATGCCTTCAGGCCAGGACGATCGTCGCGCCCCCCTGACGCCTTGTCGGCATGGATGTGCCTCTCATCGACACCGGCCGCGATCAACGCATCGCGCTGAAGGTCGACCGATTGGCGATCATCAGCCGATGACACCCGCATGTACCCGACCAGCATGTACGACAAACCCCAAGAATAGCGTTTCCGCATAGTATGGCAAAGCGACAGGGTTTGTCGTGTATATTATGCCAGTAATTCGGTCCGGATTTATGCTGGCCGGCCGGCATCACGGAAATCACCTGTTTGTCGGCACCGGTGTGCGCTGATCAACAAACTCGATGACGGCACGCTCGAAGGTATCGGGCTGGTCCAGCATGACGAAATGAAAGCTGTCGTCGATGCGTTTGAAGCGGACCTGCGGCGTCGAAGCATAGGCGTTCTGGAACGTGGTATCGATGCTGGCCGGTGGAACACCGTACATCTTGTCATAGGCATAGATGACCTCGACCGGCGCTGTGATCCGCTTGAGTTCGGAACGAAGATCGGTGGTCATCAGCTCGTAGGTGGCATCGGCCACGGTCTTGCGGTCCGAACGAACACCTGCGGCGATCACGGCGGGGCGCGCCACTTCGGTCTTCACCAAGCGAGCGATAGCGGCGCTCTGCATAGCATTGGCCTGATCGGTCGGCGCAGCCATCATTGCATCCCGGAATGCGACAGCCCGAGGCGTCACAGCTGTGACGGTCGCTGTGGGACTGAACAGCAAACTGTAGAAAGGCAGAGCGTCGACGATCAGCAGTCGGCCGATTTCCCCTGGATGACGCGCCCCCAGCATCAACGCGACCTCGCCACCCAGCGAATGGCCGATGATGACCGGTGCCTTTATACGCTCGCGTCGTATGTAGTTGGCAATCGCTTCGGCCGATGGCGCCGCCACGCGGTTCCCCGGATCGGCAACTGCCGGTGTTCCAGCAAATCCCGCGATCTGATGGATGCGGCGGTGACAAAGCAGGCCATCGGAACGCCGGCGCGGTGCTGAGCGTGGCGGAGTAAAATCCGGCCGTTGGTAAGGCTGCTTCTTTTTGGGAGCGGCCGGGGATGTTTGCCGTGGAGAGCTATGCCGCCGTTCGGCGCTTCGTGTTTGAGGGTCACAGCCGTCGCGAGGCGGCGCGGGTGTTCGGGCTGAACCGGGAGACGGTGGCCAAGATGTGCCGGTTTTCGCTGCCACCGGGATATACGCGCAAGGAGCCGGCGGCGAAGCCGAAGTTGGGGCCGCTGCTGCCGGTGATCGATGCGATCCTGAGCGGACCACAGCGCCTGTGAAGCAGCGGCATACGGCCAAGCGGATCTTCGAACGGCTGCGCGATGAGCATGACTTTGCCGGCGGATATACCGTGGTGAAGGATCATGTTCGGCTCTGCCGGGCACGAGGGCGCGAGACGTTCGTCCGCTGGCACACCCGCCGGGTCATGCGCAGGTGGATTTTGGCGAGGCGTCGGCGTGATCGGCGGGTGCGCCAGAAGATCCACTTCCTGTGCATGGACCTGCCGCAGTCGGATGCCTGCTTTGTTAAGGCCTATCCACGCGAGACCACCGAGGCGTTCCTCGACGGGCATGTGTCGGCGTTCGCGTTCTTCGGCGGCGTGCCGCTATCGATCCTGTACGACAACACGACGATCGCGGTGGCGAAGATCTTGGGCGACGGGAAGCGCGAACGCACGCGCGCCTTCACCGAACTGTGCAGCCATTACCTGTTCCGCGATCGCTTCGCCCGGCCGGCCAAGGGCAACGACAAGGGCAAGGTCGAAGGGCTGGTCAAGTTCTCACGCGCCAACTTCATGGTGCCGGTCCCGCACGCCGCCAGCTTCGACGATCTGAACGCCGTGCTGGAAGAGCGCTGCCGCGCTCGACAGCGCGATCATGCCGGCCGCCATGCCGAGACGATCGGCGAGCGGCTGGTGGCCGATCGCGCCGCGCTGCGACCGCTGCCGGCGGTGCCGTTGGAGCCCTGCGAGAAGCGCGCTGCCGGGTCTCGTCGATGGCGCTCGTGCGCTATCGGACCAACGACTACTCGGTGCCGACCGCCTATGGCTTCCAGGACGTGGTGGTGAAGGGCTTCGTCGCCGAGGTCGTGATCCTGTGCGGCGGCAAGGAGATCGCCCGCCACCAGCGGTGCTATGGCGAGGGCGTGTTCGTCGCCGACCCGCTCCACTATCTGGCGCTGATCGAGACCAAGCCGGGTGCGCTCGACCAAGCCGCGGCGTTGCAGGGCTGGGCGTTGCCGGATGTGTTCCAGCATCTGCGACACCTGCTCGAAGCGCGGATGGGCAACCGCGGCAAGCGTGAGTTTATCCAAGTGCTGCGCCTGCTGGAGGCGTTGCCGCTCGACACCGTCACGGATGCCGTAACCCAGGCGATCCAGATCGGCGCTGTCGGGTTCGATGCGATCAAGCTGATCGCGCTGGCGCGCATCGCGCAGCGACCCGCCCGGCTCGACCTGGCGGCGTATCCGCACCTGCCGCGAACGGCGGTCAAGACGACCTCGGCCGCCGATTACGCGGTGCTGGCGGCATGAGCGGCGCACCTGATACGATGCCGGTCGGCACGATGAGCGGCACACCGCAGGTGCTGCTGGCGCATCACCTCAAGCAGTTGAAGCCGCCCACCGTGCTGCGCGAGTATGACAAGGTGGCCCGCGAGTGCGCGCGCGATGGCACCGACCATCCGCGCTATCTGCTGCGGCTCATCGAGCTCGAGCTGATCGACCGTGAACGGCGCACGATCAGCGGCGTATCCGGGCGGCACGGTTCCCGGCGGTGAAGAGCTTCGACACGTTCGAGTTTACCGCGATCCCGAGCCTCAACAAGATGCTCGTGCTGGAGCTTGCCCGCTGCGAGTATGTCCTGCGGCGCGAGAACATCATCGCGCTGGGCAACAGCGGCACGGGCAAGACGCATGTTGTGCTCGCCCTCGGCTTGGCCGCCTGCCAGAAGGGCTTTACCGTGACGTTCATGACCGCGGCCGCGCTGGTCAGCCAGCTACTGGAAGCGCGAGACGAACGCCGCCTGCTGAAGATGCAACGCGACCTTGCAGCGGTGAAGCTGCTGATCATCGACGAGCTTGGCTATGTGCCGCTGTCGCCCACTGGCGCCGAGCTGCTGTTCGAGGTGTTCTCCCAAAGGTACGAGCGTGGCTCCACGATCGTCACCTCCAACCTGCCGTTCGAGGACTGGACCCAGGTGCTGGGCAGCGAGCGGCTCACCGGCGCGCTGCTCGACCGGCTCACCCACCACGTCAGCATCCTGACCATGAACGGCGACAGCTATCGGCTGAAGCAGTCCGCCGGGCGCCGACGCTCCGCCGCCAGGGCGGAGCAAAACCAGGCCACCGAGATCATCGACCCCGAAACCGGCGAGATCACCGCCGCCTAGTAGACGAGGACAACGATACGAAGAGGGCCCCGATCGGGGCCCTCTTCGTATCGTCAGCCTCGCATCAACAATGGCCTGCTTTTACTCCGCCCCGCTGGCCTGGAATGCGACCGGCGTTGACACTGCCGCTGCCATTCTGGATCGTCATGCACGAGGACCTGAAGACGAGTGCCCGGTACCGGGTCGTATTCGACGCCCTCGCGGTCGGGCTTTCGCGGCTCGACTGACCGAACGAACAGGACTGGCGACATTCCTTGCTGGATGCGATCGATGAAGCCCTGCATGCTTTGACTTCGTTTCTAACGTTCTACGGCGCGCAAGGTAGCGCATGCCTTTCCAGGCGTACGTCGTCGACGCGCCTTTCCAAGCGCTGACGATACGTACCTAGGCTTGCCTCAGCTCTTTCCATCCAACGGTGCGGCGGCGCGTCAATATGCGACGTCAAATTGCCGTTCTATCGAAGTGAACGAATGTCTGAAGTTGGGAGGCCGCAACTTAGCGTCGAATGGCCGACTATGGGTCTTGACGGCCGCGGAGCGATCGGCAGGAGCCGACCAAAGCCGGTAGTTCAGATCAGCCATCGCGGACGTCTTCCGCTGACAAAAGCTGCCGATGTATCGCTCCGTAGTTAACTGGCAGGAAAGTGCCCCAGTCATTCAGCGTGGGGGATCTGGCACGTCAAGGCAGCGGATCCCGACGGATTATCTTAGAACTGCTTGCTTCTTGCTTGCTGCGTGCGTCGTTCATCACACTGTCCCGGCAGACTACGGACAGCATAGGCGAGATACAGTGGTATCAATACCGTTTTGACGCGAGCCCCGGCGGCTGATTTCTCGTCCGAAACTCCCCTCTGTTGAGGAAAATCTGCTTGAGGAAGTCGCCACCGTTGGGCCCCTGAATGGTGCCCAACGGCTAATCCTATATCGAACGCTTCACGCAGGAAGTTCAAACGCCAATTTGGTCAACGCCGCCACGCAGGCGTTCTGATCCTGGCCGTAGGTTCCGCCCGAGATGCCGATGCCCCCGATCAGCTTTCCGTCTTCCAGAATGGGATAGCCACCGCCGACCGCCACCATCCGCGGACGATAAGCAAGCGGCGCGACCTTGGGATCGTTCGACACATAGTCGTTCCAGACATGGGTGGGGAAACCGAACGAGGCAGAGCTCCAGGCTTTGTCGATGGCGACGTCGACGGTGAGAAACGGAGCATCGTCAGTGCGCTCGAAGGCGCGCAAATTGCCCGTGGCGTCAACCACGGCGACGGCGGCTGGAATGCCGATTTCGCGCGCCGCTGCAAGCGCGGCCTCGATCAGCGCGACGGCTGCCGCGCGGTTGATGGAAGCGGTAGCGATCGACTTGTCGGTCATGGGATCTCCTTTGTCGGGACTGATGTTGGCCCGGCCTGTGTTGCGATATGTATCAGGGGGTAGCGGTGATCTGCGGTCAGAAGCCTTCGAGGACGATCTTGCCTCTTGCAGTGCCGCTCTCGAGCCGCGCGTGCGCTCGTTTGAGATTGGCGGCGTTGATCGGCGAGAGGCGCTCGGTCAGCGTCGTGACGATTTCGCCCGCGTCGACAAGCGCGGCGACGGCGTCGAGGATCTTGCCCTGCTCGCTCATGTCCGGTGTCTCGTAGATCGAGCGGGTGAACATGAGCTCGTGATGGATCGACACCGCCTTGCGCTTGAACAGCATCACGTCGAAGCCCTGCGGGTCATCGATCAGCCCGAACCGTCCCTGCGGCGCGATCAGCTCGGCGATCTCGGCGACATGTTGCTGTGTTTGCGTGGTCGAGAAGACGAAGGCGGGCGCGCCGATGCCGAGCGCGGCGACCTGCGCCGCCAACGGCTGCGCATGATCGATCACATGATTCGCGCCGAGCGTGCGGATCCAGTCCTGCGTTTCGGCACGAGACGCCGTGGCAATCACGGTCAAATCGGTGCGCCGACGGGCAAGCTGAACGGCGATCGAGCCGACGCCGCCTGCCCCGCCGATGATGAGGATCGCCGGTGCCGCGCCCGGAATCGAGCGGATCACGTCCAGCCGGTCGAACAGACTCTCCCACGCGGTGAGCGAGGTGAGCGGAAGCGCCGCCGCCTGAGCCCAATCGAGCGTCTCGGGTTTGCGGCCGACGATGCGCTCGTCGACCAGATGGTATTCGGCATTGGTGCCCGTTCGAGTGATCGAGCCGGCGTAGAAGACCGCGTCGCCCACCTCGAACAGCGTCACGTCCGGCCCCACGGCGCTGACGATTCCGGCGGCGTCCCAGCCGAGAATCTTCCAATCGCCGTCTTGCGGTGCGGTGCTGCGACGGACCTTATAGTCGACCGGGTTCACCGAGATCGCCTTCACCTCGACGAGAATGTCCCGGCTAGTCGGCACCGGCACAGGCAGCTCGATATCGACGAGCGACGCGGCGTCAGTGATCGGGCCGGCGATCTTATATCCTATGGCTTTCATGCTTGCCTCCAGCTTGCTGGAACCGCATCTAGTGAGTATAGACCGAACGCGTAATACGCACAAAATTCTATCGTAGTGTCAAAAAGGATACCGATCGTGGTGAAGCCTCGTCATTCCAGCTTCGAGTGCGCGCCAGGCTGTCCCGTCGAAGCGGCCATCAGCCTGATCGACGGCAAGTGGAAAGGCGTGATCCTCTTCCACCTGCTCGAGGGCACGTGTCGCTTCAACGAACTGCGGCGTCACATCCCCGGCGCGACGCAGCGCACGCTGACCAACCAGCTCCGCGAACTGGAAACCGACGGTCTGATCGTCCGCAAGGTCTACGCCGAAGTGCCGCCGAAGGTTGAGTACAGCATATCCGAGCTTGGTCTGACACTGACCCCGGTACTGCTGGCGCTCAAGCATTGGGGCGACACAAACCTTGGGCGATTTGCGCGGCCGAGTGCGCTTGCTGCCTAATCCGGGCAGCCGTGATTGCGGTCGCCGCCGCGTGACTACCCCGGAAAAATCATGCGCCGCAACGTTGATGGCGCTCCCCAGGCCCTGACGCTCTGACGCCCGGCTCGAATACATTGTTCGAGCATTTCGTCGCCGAGGACGTACCGGACGTCTAGCGCGGTTCGGAAGCCTCAGACGAGGTTATATCGATTGCACGTAACTTTTGTGGGCCTGGATGACGGAAGGCAGTTATCCCATTTTCTCAGTCTGGAACCTGCCGTTTCGAGAACCGGCCCACCTTTTGTCATTCTGCGATACCGGTCCCGCACCCGACGAATGTCGGCTCCTGACAAGACCTGCCGTTCGAAAGGTCGCTGGTGAACGGCAAAATTGTCCCAAAGTTCGCCATTTCAGCGCGGCTACAGGACGATCGCGAACCGATGAATGAATGTCCGGAGTTAGGAAGCGCAAGAAGGGCGCTGTGCGTCCATAATTGGGTCTTGCTTGCCTGTTCCTGGGCAGTTCCGCCCAGACCCGGACGCTCAGGTGATAAACCCAATCCCCGAAAGCAGCCGCTTGGCCGGCGCAATCATTCGCCTCCTCCGAGCTGTAATCTCGGGACGGAGTAATCAGGAACCTGTATTGGGAAAGCAAATTTGGCCATTAGCCGTCTTGCAGTTAGCCCCGGCTGCTTTTCCCAGGGATCGCCCAATTTGCGAATGTAAGAAGGTGACGGAATCGGACTGTTAAAGCCTATTGCGGCCGATATACGGAATGGTAGATTTGCCATCAGCTCATTCCGACTGTTTGGATTGCCATGGACCTCGATAAACCAACAAATTTGCTAAACTCGGATGAGATTGATCTAATTGTCAGTCATTTAGCTAGCGCGAAAAAGTACGGCGATCCCAGACAGGTATGGGTCGAAGATGGACATGTCTTTGTCGAGGGCCACGACGGAGAAATCGTCTCAATGACCCCCGCGGTAGCGATCAAAATGGGTCGGATGCTGGGCGAGGCTGGAGCCGCTTCGCTGATCAACAAAGTGATGGACGAGAATGCCAGAAAAGAGGGTTAGTGGCCAATGCCGCCCTCGAGTCTATTCAAATTGCGCTTCCACAGCAGCATAATCGTAAAACTATTCGGTCAGTTATGGACATTTGATCGACATTGCCCGTTAATCCAAATGTTGTCGTAGCCCACTCCAATAAATCGCGCACGTCCGGCGTTGTTAGAAAAGACCGTCATATGCGTGATAATGCGTAACCCGCATTGACTTTGTTCTACATCATAAATTTACGGAAAGACAGTAATTGGCCGGGGAGGTTTTCGGGACGCCACTAATACCAAGACTCTCTGATCAGGACCGATGGGCCCACGACCGCAGTCCGATGGACATGATGCGCCACGGCTGATCGGTGAGGCGGTTCCAGGCGAAGCAGCAATGGTCGAGGATGTCGTCGTAGGATTTGAAGATGCGGTTCGACAGCCAGTTGTCGCGCATGAACTGCCAGACGTTTTCGACCGGGTTGAGCTCGGGGCATTTTGCCGGCAGCGGCAGCAGCGTGATGTTGGCCGGGACGATCAGCCCCGCCGAGAGATGCCAGCCTGCCTGGTCAAGTATCAGCACGGCATGGGCGCCGGGCGTCACGGCGGCGGATATCTCGGCGAGGTGCAGCGTCATCCCTTCGGTATTGCAGCGCGGGAGCACCAGGGCCGCTCCCTTGCCCTCGGCTGGGCAGATGGCGCCGTAGATGTAGGCCGAGGTGGTACGTTGGTCCTTCGGCGCTGACGGACGTGTCCCGCGCTTGGCCCAGCGCCGGGTGATGCCGTTCTTCTGGCCGACCCGCGCCTCATCCTGCCACCACAGTTCTATAGGTGTACCGCCAGGGAGCGCTGCCCGGATCGCTGCCACTTGGGCGGGGAAGCCTTTTTAAAAACGTCGATGGCGTCAGCCGCCTGCGCATGATGCCTCGGTCGTGCCGTCAGCTTCCTGTAGCCCATGGCGCGCAGGTCGCGGCTCAGCGTCTGCTTGCTGACCGACACACCATATTCGTCGAACAGCCACTGGATCAAATCGACGATCCGCCAGCGCACCACGCCATGCGACGCCGGGACCGGGCCCTGTTCGATGATCTCGGCAAGCGCCCGCTTATGCTCTGGGCCAAGCACTGGACGGGGACCGGGGGCTTTGCCGTCGAGCAAGCCGTCGGGCCCGCTGGTATTGAAGCGCAGCACCCAGTCTCGAACCGTCTGCAAACCAACGCCGCCGACCTGTGCCGCCGCGTGCCGCGCACCACCATCGTAAATCACCGCCAGCGCCAGCAGCCGCCGGACCTGATTGGCGTCACCGCTCAAACGCGCCAACCTTCGAAGACCAGACCCGTCGAAATCGTCCCTTAGCCCAACCGCTGATGCCACCGCCAACCTCCCACCGTTTGCGATGTTGAATCAGATCATGACCGACTTGGGAATCCCCGGCGCTGAGTCAGGCTCCGAGGGACTTGGTATAAGCTTACCGCCGGACATATTTGGAAAGCGATGCCTAATATGCTGTCAGCGCGGAGATGAATGAGTGTCTGAAGTTGGCAGGCGGGGAAGGGCGCTCGAACGTCCACACCTGGGTCACCCCAGCCGCAGCTGCAGACTCTCACAATTTTGAGCAGATTGGCAGGATTGGTCTCATACTGGAATGAGCGAAGAGTGCAGGGTGAGCCCCAGCCTCAATCGTCGCCAAAACGGTGGATCCTGTACGGTCCTGATCGCGTTCCAAGCAGCTGTCCCTTCGACGTTAGCCGTACCAGCCCGTCGCTGAACAGCTCGTCTATCGCTTCGTGGACCGCAGGCATCGCGCTGCGCCAGTCCTGTGCGATCAAGCGGGCCACCTCGCTCGGGCATATCGTCGCGCCCGGTGCGCGGCGCTCGTGCAGGGCCGATGTCGCCGCCTTCGGATCGGTCATTCAGACTGAGTCGGGCCCGTACGCCAATCGGTCAAGCAGTGTTTGTCACTAGCGGCCTTGCTTAGGCAAGTATCCTAGCAGGTCGCTTGGTTATAGATGAGCCGATACCGGATCGGTGTGGAGAGCCGCGGACTGGTGATCGTAGTCTCTTCCACAAACTGGGGGCCAACGATTCGATACACTGTGGTCCGTTCGTTGTCGAAGGCATGGAACGTCAGCAAAACCGCTTCACCGTTCGCTTTTGCCAATACATCGAAGACCTGCCCGTCGTTGAGCTTCCACTGCGTCGGCTCACCGCCTTTCAAAAGAAGAAGCTGCGGTCTGGTTTCGTACTTGATTGAGAACCGACTTGGTAAATTTGAAGTTCTAATTTCATCTCCAGGCGTGTTTGCCTTCCGCAGCCTTCGGGAGAAGTAGTCGGTGTTGGGAAGACCGGCAACAGCGCGCGTGATCGCCTGTTGGATGTCGTCGCTCCGTTCACGGTCTAGGACGTAGATGCCTGAACGCACGCATTGCGGTGGGCTCGTTATACCAGAGGTGACGTTGGTAACTCCGGCCGCCGCCGACAAAGCCCAATGAAGCATCACGTTCTCCTCAAACCTCGCTGCTTGCAGCGGTGGGTGTAGTAACGATCTGCCTAAGCGCATAGGTGCGCTCAAAGCAGCTACGGATATCACGGCGATTGCCGCATTTATTCCATAGGTTCGACGACTTGCGGTCAGCTCGGTTGGGCGGCGCGCGCAACTATGGCGTGCACGTCATCGTCCAGCAATGCGTCATCGACCTGCCGACGAGAATGGCTTGATCGACGACGTCTCCACCTACCAAGGCGGTCAGCACCGCCAGAACGACGTTGCGGAGGTCTGGCCTCTCCGGCCGCACGTGGCGGGTGCCAGCCATTTCAACGATGGCCCGCAAAGGCGCGAACGGTGGCGGGGACGCCAACCTCGAACGGTGTTGGCGCGAAGCCAAAGCGGCGCGTGAACTTACTACCGTCCACGATATATGGCCGATCCATGTGAAGCCAACATCGGCGACCTCCTTGGCGAAGCGATAAAAAAGGCCGAGCGGCCGAAGCAGCCCTGGTGGCACGGCCCACACCCGGAGGCGCTCTCCCAGTGTTGCAGCGCCTATTGTGAGCAGCTCGCGTGGAGTGCGTGTCGGTGCGCATGGCATGTTCCAGACCTGTCCGAAATCGGCATCGTCGGCGTCGAGCAAAACCACCGCCGCGCGCGCAATGTCCGGCACGTAGGCGAAGTCGTGAGGAATGGTCGCCGGAACCAGCAGCTGCGCGGGCTTGCCTTTCGCCTGCTCGCCGAATGCCGACGCGCCGAGGTGCGATACGGCGACCCCTGGTCCGTAGAAGTCGGTGCAGCGCAGGGCCGCTACCCGCACGCGGTCCGCTGCTGCTTGCCAGATGCGGCTGACGTCTGCGAGAATCGCGCTCTTTTTCCCGGTCGGCGTTAGGGCCATGTCCTCCGTGCGCGACTTCGTCTTGGCACCTAGCTGGTAGAGATTGTCGATGAGCACCAGCCGCGTACCGGCGTCGGCACAGCCCTCGACCAGGTTGGTCATCGTCGTCGGCCACACCGTCTTCCATAGGCGTGAGTCATAGGCGAAGCCGACCGCGAGCATCGCCTGCGCCGATCCGGCGAGTGCACGTCGCACATCCGCAGCGTCCAGCACGTCGCACGCCATGTGCTCGACTCCGTAAGGTAGATCGGCCGGCAGGTTCCGGGTCGCGACCCTGACGCGGTCACCGCGTGCGGCGAGTATCTCGACGATTCGGCGCCCGACCGCGCCGAATCCAAATACCGTGATCTGCTGTGTCATCGCTCATTCCTTCCCGTTGGTAAGACGGAGATGGACCCTTTGGCGTACGACGGAAATTGCCGAAGCGCGTGCACCTGCTATACGAGAAACGATGAGCGCTGATCCAGACTGGGCTTTATACCGGACGCTATTGGCAGTCCTGGACGAGGGGTCGCTTTCTGGAGCGGCACGTCGCCTCGCATATACACAGCCAACAGTGGCGCGTCACATCGACGCGCTTGAGGCGAAACTTGGCGCGGACCTGTTCCTGCGATCGCAGCGCGGGCTCGAGCCGACCGATCTGGCGCGGACGCTGCGCCCACACGCCGAGATCATGGCCACCGCCGCCGCCACGCTATTGCGCACCGCAAGCGGCGCGCCCGGCGCAGTCGAGGGGACGGTGCGGATCAGCGCGAGCGAAGTCATTGGCGTCGAGTACTTGCCAACGATCCTCGCCCGGCTTCGCCGCGAACACCCTGCGCTGGTGGTCGAGCTCGTCCTTACGGACCGCGTAGATGACCTGCTAGGTCGCGCAGTCGACATCGCGGTGCGCATGACCGAGCCGACCCAGGGCGCCTTGCTGGCGCGGCGACTGCCGCCGGTCGAGCTCGGCTTCCATGCCCATGCCGACTATATCGGGAGGGTTGGAACGCCGACGACACTCGCTGACCTCTCGCGGTACGATGTGATCGGGTACGATGAGGAGACGCCTGCCCTCCGGACGATGGCGACCCGTCTAGCCCCTCTTGACCGGCGGGGCTTCGCATTACGGACCGACAGCAACCTCGCGCAGTTGGCAGCCATCCGGGGCGGGTTCGGCATTGGCATATGTCAGGTCGCGATCGCCAGCCGCGACCCGATACTAGTTCGCATACTTCCTGAGATCACGCTGCCGCTGCCATTCTGGATCGTCATGCACGAGGACCTGAAGACAAGTGCACGGTACCGGGTCGTGTTCGACGCCCTCGCGGTCGGGCTTTTGCGGCTCGACTGACTGAGGAAGTAGGACTGGCGACTGCCTGGCTGGATGCGATCGGTGAAGCCCTGCATGCCCTGACTTCGGTTCTAACGTTCTGGGGCGCGCAATGTAGCGCATGCCGTTCCAAGCGTATGTAGTCGACACGCCTTTTCCGGCGCTGATGACAAGGACCCAGGCTCGCCCCAGCTCTTTCAACTCAGCGGTGTGGCTGCGCGTCACTATGCAACGTCAAATTGTCGTTCTTCCAAAATGAACAAGTGTCTGAAACTGGGAGGCACCAACTAAGCGCAGAATGGCGGATTATGGGTCGTCTCCGCCGCCGAAGGCTGCCGGCCGATTCCGCGCAATTTCGGACATTGTCGATTCTGACCGCTTGCTCGTTAAGGCTGACTTGATGATGCCTTGCCGCAGCATCGACAAGCTCTGGCGACCAACCCGTTGTTTCCTGTTCGTCGGTCATGCTAAAAGCGCGACTCAAAAAGTTTGGGTTCGGTAGTCGAGGAAGGGCTTGCTGCTGTGGATAGCACACGCACGTTGCGCATTCTCTGCGTGGACGATAATCCTGACATCCGGCTGATTGTAGAACTTTCCCTGAATCTCGACCCACACTTTGCCGCTGTTTCGGTCGGCGGCGCTGCGGAGGCAATGTCGGCATTATCTGAGCAGACGTTCGATTTGGTGCTTCTCGATGCATTGGTGGAAGAGGCAAGTGGATTGAAATTGCTGGAAAACATAACGAAAACTGATGGGTCGCCACCTACCCCAGTGATTTTCCTCACGGCGGATACTATTCGCCGTAGCCGATACGACAAGCCTGGCGTCCTGGGAGTGATCACGAAGCCCTTTGACCCCATCACGCTGGCGGCCGTCGTGCGATCGCACATCGCGGATATCGACAAAGAGCGCCTTTCTGAGAAATAGCATATGTTGTTTCGCGGATTTGGGTCAGGAGGTAGGATCATCTCATGGAACATGATTTGTCGGCCTTCGTCGTTAGCATGCGACGTCAATTCGGCGCGAGGGCTGAGGAAGTAGCTCGTAACCAATCTGAGAGTTCGAGCGGCACCGTTTCTGAGACTTGGCGGTCCATCCTTCATGCTCTCGAGCTTTCCTCCGGGCAGGATCAAGCGCGTTCAGCGCCGTTCGAACAGCGTGACCGGCCAGAAGCGCGTTGATTTTCAGTTAGGTTGGCGACCACGTGTCGCACTGAACGTACAATTTCCACCAGATCGTGACGGTCAGGCGCTACTGGCGTTCCGGCCGTTCCTGAAAGCCGACTTGCAGCTTTCGGCCGGTAAAGCGGACGGACCCGAAACGCCCGATTCTGTTGAAAAACTCGCGCTTGCAGTAGAGGCGTCGGTCTGATTCACTCGTCGCAAGATAAGCGGAGGCGGCCGATGATGGGCGAGCGGACGGTGGCGCAAGAGGCACTGTTTTACGGCTTTAACATGAAGCGGCACGTGCCGTCGGACTACATGCTGCGTTCGATTGACCGGTTCGTCGACCTGTCGGGCATCCGTGAGCACCTGAAGCCTTTCTATAGCAAGACGGGACGGCCCTCGATCGATCCCGAGTTGATGATCCGGATGCTGATCGTCGGCTATTGCATGGGGATCCGCTCGAAGCGGCGGCTGTGCGACGAAGTGCACTTGAACCTGGCGTATCGCTGGTTCTGCCGGCTGGGTCTGGAGGGCGACGTGCCCGACCACTCGACCTTCTCGAAAAACCGCCATGGCCGCTTCCGCGACAGCGATCTGCTGCGCGGATTGTTCAAGACGACGGTCGCGCGCTGCATGGCCGAGGGACTGGTCGGTGGCGAAGGCTTTGCGGTCGATGCCAGCCTGATCCGGGCCGATGCCAACCGCCAAACCGGCGGCCCGGGAAGCGACGGCTTGCCGCCCGACGCCGACAACCGCGCCGTGCGCTAATATCTCGCAGTCCTCGACGATGCCGCGTTCGGAGCGGCAACACCGGTGGTGCCCAAGTTCCTGGCACCCGCTGATCCGGCATCGCGCTGGACCTGCGCGCATGGCGGACAGGCCTTTTACGCCTACTCGACTAACTACCTCATCGATCTCGACCATGCCGTCATCCTAGACGTTGAGGCGAGCACCGCGATCCGGCAGGCCGAGGTCACGGCGTGCAAGCGGATGATCGCGCGGGTGCAGGACCGGTTTGGCATCTGGCCGCAGCGGCTGGCGGCGGACACCGGCTACGGCTCGGCCGAGATGCTCGCTTGGCTCGTCCACGAGCGCGACATCGAACCGCATATCCCGGTGTTCGACAAGTCCGCCCGCCGTGACGGCACGTTCGAACACACCGACTTCCGCTACGACATCGCGCGTGATGTTTACACGTGTCCGACGGGCGAGGAGTTGCGCCGCCACTGGCAGGAGGGCCGCGCCGCCAAGGAACACCACCGATCGACGGCCTCTACCGATACCGCGCCCGCAAGGCGGCGTGCGACGCCTGCAGCCTGCGGCCACGATGCTGCCCCAACGGCTCGCACCGCAAGATCCTGCACTCCATCCATGAGGGCGCCCGCGACATCGCCACGACCGACGCCTATGTCACGTCACGACGCGAACGAAAGAAGGTCGAAATGCTGTTCGCGCACCTCAAACGCATCCTGAAGCTCGACCGATTGCGCCTGCGAGGACCAAACGGCGCCAAAGATGAGTTCCTCCTGGCCGCCACCGCTCAGAACCTTCGCAAGATGGCCAAGCTCATCCCGATGCCGGTGCAAATGGCACCCGCCTGAACGGCGGACATCGCTCACGCGATACAGAAGCAGCTTCCACCCGCAGCCCAAACCCGACTTCTTCAACGAAATCGCCCAATTTCGGACATTTAGCGCTGCTTGGGTGCTTCCCGAAATCGGTCGCTCGTTTAGCCTCGGCTTCCGCCTTTTCGAGCGCCCTCAATAACGCATGTTGTTGACAGCAATCTGGCCTCTCGGTCAGACCTATGGTCACTCGGTTTGGGGTGAACAATGCGCCAGATACTGTATGTCAGTACAAGCACGGTTCCGGGTGATGGCGCTGACCTCACGAGAATACTCAATCAGTCGCGCCATAACAACGCACTGGACGGGGTTACGGGTTTGCTATTTTCAGATGGCAAATGCTTCATACAGGTGTTGGAAGGTTCGGGGGTAAGCGTCGAACCTTGCTTGCAAAGAATTATGAAAGACGACCGTCACCACTCCATCGAAATAATTATGGATCGTATTATTTCCGATCGAGAAATCGGATTATGGAATATGTTGCATCGTCGCAAAAACGATCCAGTCGAAATGTATAAAGCGCATATAGACCGATTGTTATCTCACGCATGTGACCAAGTGCGAGTACATTTTAATCTTTTTTGGCAACGGGTTCACACGCTAACGTCCGACCTGCCACCACTGATCCTATTGCAAAAGGGATACCGCTTTTGACGTTCGTCTCCGGGCGCTTCCATTGAGACGAAATACGGAATGGCATCGTGTTCGAAGCGTCTGGCCCTGGCGGACCTATCAAATATCTAATTACCCCAGCCGCAATCGCTGAATTGTCAAACGACGGCGAGATTAGTTTCAACACGCAACAGTGTATGGATATATTTAAGAAGTTTGAGCGTTACATTCACCACATCGCGCAGCGTCAAAGACAGGCGTTTAAAACAAACCTACCACCGATTGTCATTCGCGCCGACGATGTAAGAGGCGAATGACCGCTGATTAAGAGTTTGATCAAAACCAAGCCACCCGCGATCTGCGCCTTTTTCATCAGAACATGACTGATCACTGTGCCGCCAATCTCGCTCAAAAGCGACAGCATTTGACTAACGCGTCGACTCTGAAGCACCACATGGGAGATCTTTCAAGCGTCCCGGATTATAGTCTCTACTACCATCCAACGTCTTTACGTCCGCTGTCCGGTCTTTGCGACCCGACAGCGGTCGCTCGGCAATCCACCACTTTTTGCCATTTAGTTTAGGGTGTCATTCCGCCCTCAGCCGTAACCCACCCCGAGTTGCCCTCGCCCTTTAGTTTCGCGGCGTTTTGCCACAATCCCTCAGTGTTTCGTTGCGGGCATAGGGCGCAGAAGTAGCGGCGGTGGGGCTAGAGATTGAACCAAAGACGTTTTTTCTATGAGCTTACGCACCAATCCGCTTTCTGCGCGTTGAGACAGCTTATTGACCTCGAGGTACGTGATGTCGCGTTACTTCTTCCATCTGCACGAAAGCGGCAGCGTGACACTGGACGAGGAGGGCTCGGAGCTAGCTGATCTAGCCCAGGTCCGGCACTTCGGCCTGAAAGGCGCGCGGGGGCTTATGGCGGCTCAGGTCTGCGAGGGACACCTCTATCTGGACGGGAAGATCCAGGTCGTCGACGCCGGTGGTGCCGAGGTCATGTCACTGCGGTTTGCTGAGGCAGTCGCGATCTCGCCGCCCACCGCGTAAAGTCATCTCGCGACTTTGGTCATGGCCGGCCGGTCCAGTGGAGCCGCTACCACGGCGTTAGTCATCCTGTGCTGACATCGAAGGAAGCGAATTCTCACGAACCATCGCCTTAGGCAGCAAGGTGGAGGTAGTCCGCCCGAAACTCTGCGATCTGCTTCAGGCGTTTCCAGTCCGCGACCTGCAGGTCGCGACCGGAGCCTTGCAAGGCACCATCCTCCCTGAGTGTCCGCAGCATCCGGTTGACGTGCACCGACGTGAGACCGGTGGCGTCGCCAATGTGCTCCTGAGTCATTGGTATCACTTGCTCGCTCGGGCTACCCAGTCCGGCGGCTTCCGACCTTGTCACGAACTCGCAGAGCATGTGGGCGATCCGGGTCTTCGCGCCGCGGCGGCCAACGTTAAGCACCCATTCTCGAAAGACCGATGCGTCCAGGAGGCTGTCGCGCCAGAGCGCGACGCCAATGGCGGGATGCTCTTCGACCAGTTGCCGCAGCGCCGTGACCGGCACGAACGCCACGTTGGCGTCTGTGATAAGCTGCACGTTGTGGTCGGCGTTCTCGAGCCAGAGATGCTGCACGTCCAGGAAGTCGCCTGCGACGTGGAACGAGACGATCTGACGCCCCCCATCCTTTGCCACCTTGTGTCGGCAGGCGTAGCCCGAGATGAGGACGCCGCATTCTGACACCAGCTGGCCCTCGGTGACGACCCACGCCCCCGCCTTCAGCCGCAGTGTGCGTAGAGGTAGTGATTGGAGAGCGTCCACCTCGTCATGGGAGATCATTCCTGAACCGCAGAGCTTTTGCCCAAGCGCCGCAGCGGGCTTCTCAATGAAGGAAAACATATCCCATGGCCCATTTGGTTGATCTGGATCAGAGAATTATCGAAATGTGAATCAGTTCCAACTCAGGTCAGCCGCAAAAGAAGCCGGGCGGCTAGCGCCCAGTTGCGGACGTTCACTCAATATATTTGTCAGACCGAAACCTGCCATTCAGATCGTTCGCAACTGAGCGTAAAGCCTCGATCGACAAAAGGGGCCGCCGACATGACGGTCGACGGCCCGTTAGATAGATGTCGGCAAGATTAGGCGAACCGGATGCGGGTCGCGACGGTAATCTTGCGACGTCGCATCGCGCCACCGACGAGGCCAAAGCCGGCGATCATCATTGCCCAGGTTGCTGGTTCGGGAACGGCGGCTACAACCGGCGAAAGCGCAAAGCGAGCAAATGTATCAAGCGGTAAAGTTGATGAATCTTTACCTACCAATTCATTAGGATTGTCAAAATCAAAACTATTGCCGCCATTATTCTGCGCTACGATTGTAACTGTAGAGACCGCCGTCAACGCGTATGGTATATTTGTCCGGCATAAGACTGTATCGGCGCATCCGTTTGTAAGCGCTGGATTACTATCAAACATGCCGAGGTCTGTATTGACAAAGACTTGATCCAACAGTGCCCTAGCCGCCAATATGGCGTTCGCCTGCGTTTTGAATGCGAAGTTGCTGACTGTGCAAGCACCGAAAACGCTAGCGCATGTGCCGTCGAGGAACGCAACATCGTAACTGACGCCGCTGATTAGAACCCCAGTCGCACCGGTAAGAACGCCACTGCTATTGACGATCTGCGTAGCCGCTGAAGCAGGCGCCGTCGCGACCAATCCCGTCAGGCACGCGCCAGCGAGCAAACCCTTAATCATCTTCATACGCTTTACCCCATAGGTGACGCCGACGACCCCGCCTTGCGCCGTTGTGACCGGCTCTTCCCCGCTGCCCGTGGATTTACCCATTGTTAATCGACGTGCAACAAGCCGCATATCCGCTATGGATCGCGCCCCATATCGGGACGCACGCCGATTGACTAAACGAGCCTCGACCGCGTGATCTGGTGGGCCGGTAAATAGGAAAGCGATCTTGAACGATATCGCCGTCAGGAAACTCTCCCGGCTGGGTAACGAACTCCATCTAGGTTCGTCGATCGCGACCGCCGAACTGGTGCCGGGGCATTTCGAGTCCGCCGTTGTCCTGATCCTGCTGCTGCGTCGGTGTGCCAGTGACTGGATCAGGGGCGAATGCTTTCGCCGTCCGAGCGAGGTCGTCCAGTCGGCTTCAATCAACGCGCTCGCGGCTTCCCTGCACAAGCCTTATGCGACCACTCACCGCCACGTCATGCGCCTGATTGATCTCGGATGGGTCGAATGGGGGGAGCAGGGCGTCGCTGTCTCTACCGATCCGAAGGTCGAGCGACGGATCATCGATATGATGGTCTTCGCCCATGACAGCATCGTGCGCCTGGCCGAAGATTTCAGCCGGGACCTGCCGTTCGCTACGCCCGATCGCACTTCAGCATCCAATCTTCGATGGCGCACGGTGACGACAGCGCTCGATATCTGGCTGGTGCCGTTCGAATATGCGGCCGAGCCAATCACCAACTGGACGAGCAAGCTCGTCTGGATTGTCATTATCTGTGCCAATGTCCGGCACATCACCGTCGATCCAGAACTGAGCGAGCGGTACGCCTACAATTTTACCCCGGACGAGCTACGTCGACCTATCACGGCACGGACGATCGCCCGCCTTACCGGTCTGAGCTATGGAACGGTATACCGGCATTGCCAGACGCTCGCGGAAAAAGACGCGATCCGCTATCAGCGTGACGGGTGGGTCCTGGTCAGCCGACAGATCGGAAGCGAGCAGATCGATCAGGGCGTCCATGCCCTACTGGAGTATTTTCAGAAACGCATCGGCGAGCTGATCGCATACGGTTTCGATACCGCACGGGTGGACGCCTTCTACATCAACGGACGGCCCGCCTACCTGTCATACCAAGACTCTCTGATCAGGACCGATGGGCCCACGACCGCAGTCCGATGGACATGATGCGCCACGGCTGATCGGTGAGGCGGTTCCAGGCGAAGCAGCAATGGTCGAGGATGTCGTCGTAGGATTTGAAGATGCGGTTCGACAGCCAGTTGTCGCGCATGAACTGCCAGACGTTTTCGACCGGGTTGAGCTCGGGGCATTTTGCCGGCAGCGGCAGCAGCGTGATGTTGGCCGGGACGATCAGCCCCGCCGAGAGATGCCAGCCTGCCTGGTCAAGTATCAGCACGGCATGGGCGCCGGGCGTCACGGCGGCGGATATCTCGGCGAG
>NZ_AIDW01000063.1 GCF_000251145.1 Sphingomonas sp. PAMC 26621
ATAGGTCGCGTCGATCATGATCGTCTTGGGCGTGGCGCTCGCGGCGGCCAGCCCTTCCATCATGCGCAGGAACACGCCCCTTTCGCCCCACCGCTTCCATCGGTTGTAGAGCGTCTTGTGTGGGCCATACTCCCGAGGGGCATCGCACCAGCGCAGCCCGTTGCGGTTGACGAACACGATACCGCTCAACACCCGCCGGTCATCAACCCGTGGCTTGCCATGGCTCTTGGGAAAATACGGCTCGAGCCGCGCCATCTGCTCGTCGGTCAGCCAGTACAGGTCGCTCATCCTCGGTCTCCTCACGGAGCCTGAATCAGATCGAGCCGCTCAGATCAATGGGTCCTGACCCTATGTAATTTCCATAAATCTATAAATGCTTATCGTTTAGGGTAAACAGATTCACAGCGATGGCGGCCAGCGTCTGCCCTCCTACACCAGTCGATGACGGAATTTGGGAAGCAGACAAGCTCCACGGATGGTAAAGTTTTGGGGTTGGTCGATCGGCTGCTTAACCCTGTTGCCCTGATGCAAAACTTTTGATTTTTGCATCAGGAACGACCGGGTCTGGTGGGGAACGGACAGGCAGCTTTCAGGAGGCAGTTGGCGATAGCTGCCCTTCTCGAAAAGGATCGTTTGCAGGAGGGACTACGCGACCGCTTCTAGGTTGGCCCCCATCGATAGAAGCCATGGGTTGGCTCGTTGGCCAAGCCGTATGGAGAGGCGTCAGTGATCCGCAGAATTTTGGTGCTAGCGCTGGCAGGAACGGTTCTAGGGGTACAGTGCAGCCCTGCGCTCGCCGCCAACGGGCCTGGCGATGGTTTCGAAGTGGCGAGCTACAGGCTTTCGCTTACCCCTGACATTCAGAACAAGACTGTTGAAGGGCGTGAGGTGATCACACTACGCGCGACGATGGAGGGCGTCCAGCGCCTGACCTTCTCTGCCAATGCTCTCAGCATCGACAGTGCGGCTCTCGATGGCGTGGCGCTCGCCCACACCGTGGAAGGCGATGTGCTCGGCTTTGACCTGCCCCGGCCGATTCAACGCGGGCGCACCGTAAAGCTGGAGTTGTCATATCATGGCCGCCCCGCCCGTGGGTTCGCAGGCTCCGCGACAACGCTCTACACTAGCTATTTCGCGTGCGACTGGATGGTCTGTTCCCAGAACAAGTTTGGCGAGAAGGCGGCGTTCTTCCTTGATCTGCGCGTCCCGGCCGGGATGACCAGCCTGTCGATTGGTAGTATGATCGCGCGGCGTCCGGGACCGGACGGTAGCGAGATCCATAGCTGGAAGGCGCCCCGGCCTTACTCAGCGTACCTTTACGGCTTTGGGGTCGGGCGATTTACGCGAGTTAGCGAACGGGCCGGATCAAAAAGGCTCACCTACCTGAGCGACACCACCGACGCGGACGAGTTAAAACGACGGTTTGCGAAGACAAAGGAGATGGTCGCCTTTCTTTCTGCCAAGGCAGGCGTGCCGCTTCCCGTCGCCGACTACGGCCAGCTTCTCGTCAAAGGCGATGAGGCACAGGAGGCGGCAACGTACTCGGTCCTCGGCACTGATGCGCTGCCGACGAAGCCAGATGATCCGTCGGAGGATTGGGCCATCGCGCATGAGCTTACCCATCAATGGTGGGGCAATTTAATCACGTGTGAGACGCTCAGGGACTTCTGGCTGAACGAGGGTATCACAACCTTCATGACGGCGGCCTGGAAAGAGCACCGCTACGGCCGCGTCGCCTACGACGCCGAACTCGAAGTTGCGAGACGCCGGCTTAAAAAGGCGCAGGCGCTGGGCTTCGACAAGCCGCTGGCCTGGGACGGCACCTACCCAACACTAAGCGCCCGGCGAGCAATCCAATATAGCAAGGGCGCGCTATTCATGGCGCAGCTGCGGGCCACGCTAGGCGATACCGCGTTCTGGTCGGGCCTGCGTCGCTACACCCGTGAACATGCGGGCGGCACGGTCACCAGCATCGATCTGGAACGGGCAATGGAAGCGTCAAGCGGTCGGGACTTGCAGCCGCTGTTCGTCAGATGGGTGTTCGGTGACGACCTTTCCGGTCGGCAGCGGGAATAGCCTGTCCCATGATGTTTTCCCAAAATCTGATCCTTTTGGGAACGCCCTGGCCTTCTCGATCGCCGTTCGTTTACGGGAACGCAGAGGCAGGGTAAGACGATTGGCGCACAAACGCGTCGCGACATTTCGTGGTGGAGGCTGTCTTGAAGCGTCTGGCCGTTTATTCCGCAGCTATAATCGCCGGCCTGATTACGGCCGCAGGCATGGCAGCTCCAACAGCGCCCTCCGGGGTCGCGGCCTTCATTCGGGATCACAAGCTGACGCGCTACACCGTCGCGCTGGCGGACCTGGACGGGGACAATAAGCCGGAGGCGCTGATCTACGCAATGGCCACGTCTGAAGGTGGCGGCAAAGCCGACCTTTGCGGCAGCGGGGGATGCGATCTTTACGTGCTGGCCATGACGCCGACCGGCTACCGGGAAATCACCGATATCTCCGTCGCCCGCCCCCCCGTGCGCGTTCTGGCGACAACTACGCATGGGTGGCGTGATCTGGGAGTGATGGTCGCTGGTGGAGGCATCGTTCGCGGATATGAGGCGCGCTTGCGCTATGACGGGCATAGCTACCCGGATAATCCGACTGTTTCACCGGCTGTGAGGCTGCAAGCTATCGCCGGGAAACAGATCATAGTGGAGGATGCCGGTCAGATGACCGACACTTCCAGCACGGCGATCAAGCATGGCGCTGCGGTCCCCGGTGTCGAGGAGGAGGGCCTGGACGGGTCCATTGGCCCGTATGGCGTCGGCGCACACATGACGGTGAGGAACCACACCGAGTTCGTCGCCGGCCACTACTTCTACGCACGGAACCCCATCGACATAGGACTCACCGGCGGGATGAATGGGGATCATCTTGTCCTGCATGGTGATGACGGTTCAACGTTCAATCTACACTTCGAGACCGTCAGCCCGGCATCGAAACCGCCTCTGACATTCTATAATTCGACGTCGCTTGTAGGAACATGGACGAAGGGCACAACGACGCTGCCGGTAACGCTCGGAATGGATCTCATCGGTGGGCCGCAAGGGGCCAGCCGGTACGAGGATGTGACGAAGGAATCGGCGAACGTGTTCGAGGCGAGAGCGCGACACTTCATAGACGGTGCCCTGTCCGGCAACAAAACTGAAGCGGCATCGGCGACTTCATTTCCCTTGAACATCGGTAGCCGCCGGGGTCTCGTCCGCACCAGACAAGAGCTGTTCCGACGCTGGGATGAGATATTTACACCATGCCTCCTATCACGTTTGAAGCTGGCCGTTCCGCATGAGATGTTCGTTCATGACGGATTGGCGATGGTGTCGAACGGAACGGTGTGGTTCGACCCAAGGGGCGCAACGAGCATCGACACGCCAAACTGCAAGCGGGTGTCATAACATCGGCAAGGTGTCAGCTTAAGCGCTTCTCGAAACAAGATCCCAATTGAGAACGTCCTGTCCGTCTTACTGGCCGTTCCTTTGTGGGAAGGCTTCAATCACCCTCCAAATCAATCTGCGCGAGAGCATCGAACAGCTCCCCCCCGGTGCGGCCTGCATCGCCGAAGGTGTCGCGCTGGACCTGCTTTACTAGCGGCAGCGCGGCTCTCAGCGCCGCCACCCCCTGCAGCGTCATGCCGATTGCCTTAGCCGGTCCGACCGCAGCAGGTTCGCGGACGATCAGCCCCTTCTCCTCCAGCGCCTTGACGACGGTGGAGACCTGCATGGGGTGGATGCTGCCGAACCGGCCTAGCTGCGCCTGATTCACCGGTTCCCCGTCGCGGCCGAGCCAGGCGGCGAGCGTCAGGGTTACAAATTGCAGGTGGGTGAGCTGCTGCGTCTTGAGCGCCCGGTCCACGTCGCGCTGATAACGGTGAGTGATCCGCCACAGCATGAACCCGACCGAGTTGCGCGGCGAGCCTGAGGAGGCTGTGTCGATGAGGTCGACGATATCGTGCGGCTGGGCCTTCATCGCGTACGACGTAAACGCATTGACATATTTCGGGAAGGGCGGGTTGTGCAGTACCCGGTAAGAATGTAAACGCGTTTATATATCGACTTGGTATTAAGGCGCGACACGATGCTACGACCTACCCCCACCCTGCTGCGAAAGTTGGCTCCCCGGAGCCTCTTCGCAATCGTCCTGGCCGGCGCCGCGATCCCCGCTGCGGTATGGGCACAGGATAGCGGCGAAGGCGCCGTAACGCGCGTCGCCGCCGGCGTGCAGGTGGCACCCAGCTATCCGGGTGCCGACCACGTCAGCGCGCGCCCGTTCGGCTCGATTGCGCGGGCGAGCGGCGACGCGCCGTTCGACTTCGCGACGCCGGACGGCACGCTGGAACCCACGCTTTTTCATGGCGGTGGCTTTGCCTTGGGGCCGTCCGTCGCCTTCCAGGGTAGCCGATCGGCGAGCGACACCCACGACAAGCTCGCGCGGGTGGGATCGACCGTCGAATTGGGCGGGTTCGCAAGCTACCGCGTCCTGCCCTCGTTCCGGCTAACGGCGGAGGTCCGCCACGGCGTGAACGGGCACAAAGCATGGATCGGCACGATCGGCTCGGACTACATCGTCGCCGATGGCGACCGGTCGTCCGTTTTCATCGGTCCGCGCGCCACCTTCACCGAGAGCAAGTTCAACCGGGCCTATTTCGGCGTCACCCAGGCGGAGGCCGCAACCTCCGGGCTTGCAGCCTATCGGCCCGATGGCGGTCTGGAATCGGTTGGCGTGAACCTCGGCCTTTACCGCATCATCGCCGGGCCGTTCGGCATTTACGCCTATGCCGGCTACAACCGGCTGGTCGACGATGCAGGTCGCTCGCCCGTCGTGCGGGCATTCGGGTCGCGCGACCAGGCATCCGGCGGGCTGGCGCTCAGCTACACCTTGGGCCGTCGCGCCCGTTGATCCGGTCGATCGCGGAGGTGGTCGGACGGGCCGAGCGGATGGAGCAGCGGATGCGGAGGGTGACGCGAACAGGTCGGATGCTCAGCATCGTCGGCAGTATCGCCGCGCTGGCGACGATCGGCGTCGCGACGCTGCCTGTCGTCCAGGATCGGCTGGTCGCGTTCTTTGTAACGCGGCAGGTAGGTCGAGACCCGGCGGCACTATCGGCGGACGGCCTGCGGGTGATCCTGTGCGGGATTGCACCGCCCGCGCCTAGCCCGCACGCGCGCACCTGTACGGCGGTGATCGCCGGCCAGCGCATCTTCGTCGTTGATGCCGGTACAGGATCGGCAAACAATCTCGACCAGTGGCATTTCCCGATGGGGCGGATATCGGCGATCCTGCTCACCCACTTCCATTCCGATTATATCGGCGACCTCGGCGAGTTCCGCCGACTTTCGTGGACCGGCGGCCGGCACGAGACGCTGCCCGTTTTCGGTCCGGACGGGGTGGTGAAGGTGGTCGCTGGGTTCAACACAGCCTTCGCGCAGGACGATGAGTACCGCGTCGCCCTGGATGACGGATCGCTCGCAACCGCGCCGTTGACCGCACGGCCGTTCGGGCTGGCGGACGCGGCCGAGCGGCGAACGCACATGGCGCGTCGCGTAATCCTCAATGATGGGGCGTTGCGGATCACCGCGTTCCAGGTCGATCACGAGCCGGTTTATCCAGCGGTCGGCTACCGTTTCGACTACAAGGGCCGATCGGTGGTGTTGTCAGGCGATACCGCACCCTCACTTGACGTGGTCGCGATGGCGCATGGTGCCGATCTGCTCGTGCATGAGGCGCAGAGCGATGAGTTGCTCGGTTCGGTTGTCCAAGGGCTGGGTAATGCCGGCAAGGCGAGGCTTGCCGGGCAGATGCGCGAGATCGCACGCTATCACACCACGCCTGTCCAGGCGGCGCGCATCGCCGAAGACGCGCGGGTGCGGCTGCTGGTGTTCAACCACCTGGGCCCGATCCCACCCGACAACCTGCTGACGCGATCGATCTTCCTGCGCGGGGTGGCGGTGACGCGGCCGGCGGCAGGATGGCGGCTGGGTGCGGAGGGGATGACGATCGACCTGCCGGCGGGCAGCGACCGCATCGCGGTTTCTAGCGTCCGCTAACCGGCCGTCGAACGAAGGGGAGCAACGATGACGAACGATCCGAACGATGGCCGCTGGTCCCGCTGGGCGTTGGCACGGCGTTTTCTCCGCAACGCCTTCTCACCCAACGTAATAGTGACGCCCGCTCCAAGCGACCTCACCGCCGAGTGGAACGTGCCGGTGCGCGTGCGTGACGGCACCATGGTTCGGGTCAACGTCTTCCGACCTGCCGCACCCGGCGGCTACCCGGTCATCATGTCCGCGCACCCTTACGGCAAGGATCAAATCCCCGCGAAAACCCGTAGCGGTCGTGGCCTGCCGTTCCAGGCGCGTGTCCTGTCTCAGCCGCGCCCGATCCGCTATTCGGAATGGACGAGCTGGGAAGCGCCCGACCCCGTTTTTTGGGCCTCGAACGGCTACGTCGTCGTCAACGCCGACCTGCGTGGTGGCGGCACGTCCGAGGGCACTGCCGAGTTGATCTCCGACCAGGAAGCTGAGGACTATTACGACCTGATCAAATGGGCCGTCGCACAGCCCTGGTCGAGCGGACGGATCGGGCTCGATGGCGTTTCGTATCTCGCGATCAGCCAGTACAAGGTCGCGGCGCTTCACCCGCCAGGCCTCGCCGCGATCTGCCCCTGGGAGGGGCTGACCGACCTCTACCGCGATTTCGCCCGGCCAGGCGGTGTGCGCGAGGACGGATTCAGCAAATTATGGTCGAACAACACCGCGCGGGAGGCGCGGGTATCGGGCTCCCTAAACGACGAGATCGTCGCCCGGCCCGAACGTGACGGCTGGTACGTCGCGGCGACGCCCCGGATTGAGGATATCGCAGTGCCGATTCTTGTGTGCGGCAGCTTCTCCGATCATCTGCTTCACACGCGTGGATCGTTCGAGCTGTTTCGTCGCGCTGGTTCGGAGCAGAAGTGGCTCTACACGCACCGTGACGGCAAGTGGGCGGCCTATTATGGCGAGGAGGCGACCCGCACGCGGCTACGCTTTTTCGACTATTTCCTGAAAAGCGCGGACAACGGCTGGGGGGAGGAGCCGCCCGTCCGTCTCGCGATCTACGAGGCCGGCGCGGAGCCGGCGGCTGTGACGCGGGAGGATGCATGGCCGCCCTGCGATCTGCGCTGGCGTTCGCTTAACCTCGACGCTGCACACGGGACACTTGGCGAGACGGAGCAGGGCGTCGCCGAAGCGGTCGCCTCGTTTGATGCCCCAAACGGTGTCGCGTCGTTCGTCTGGACCGTACCCGAGGATATGGACGTAATCGGGCCGATGGCGCTGTCGATCGCGGTCGAACTAGTGGGTGTGGACGACCTCAACCTGTTCGTCACCGCCCGCAAGATCGTGGCCGGGCGCGAGGTGACGTTCGAGGGCTCATACGGCTACGGTGCCGACAGCGTGTCCAAGGGCTGGCAGCGGGTCGCGCACCGGATGCTTGACTCCGACCTCAGCACGCCCTTGGAGCCGGTGCATCGCCATGACCGTGCGGAGCCCGCCGCCCCCGGCGAAATCGTGCCGATCGTGTTGTCTTTGCGCCCGCACGCCACTCGCTTTCGCCGGGGCGACCGCCTCCGCCTCGATATCAGCGGAAGGTGGCCGCGCTCACGCAACCTCCTGTTTGGGCAGTTTCCCGCCGGGTACCAGCATAGTGAGGGGGGAACTTGTCGCCTACACACCGGCGGTTCTATGATTACGCGGTTGCTGATCGGGACGCGATCGGTCGGCTCGCAGGCGGTTCAGCGCCGGTAAGCGGCAGGTGCCCCGTCGCTTCGCGACTTGGTGGACTTCTACCGATCAATACGCAAGTAGGCGGTACGCGCCTCTCACTATTGTCGCGGCCTGCGGCGTTTTGGGAAGCCATCCCTTTCCCGATCAACCATCCTTTTGGGAAAGCCGCAGCCGTCTCAAGCGCCGTTCCTTTGCGGGCAGTTTGATCCGACGACGACGTTTGGTGCTGTCGGCGCTCGACTTGTCAGGGCAGCGCGGCACGCTGAATTTGCGCCATCATCAGCGAGGTGTCGCTATTGACCCAGTATTCGACAATCCGCTCCTCCGCGACACGCAGGATGTCGGTTCCGGTGAAGCTGACCGAGGCCGAGCCATGCTGCCCCTCGACCCGCCAGCGCAGCGCGATCAGATCGCCGTCGACCAGCGGCCCGACCTCGACCGAAAAGTGCACCCTCGGCATCCCCGCCTGCATCTGCGCGATCCATGCAGCGAGCGCGTCGCGCCCGACCATCGGCTCCTCCGTCAGCTGGCCGACCAGTACGGCGTGCGTGACGACGCTCTCGGCGACGAGCCTATCGAGCAAGGCCATGTCGCCGTTCCACAGCGCCAGCCAGCGTATCGCGATTTCCTGAAGATCGGTCATGTCAGCGGTCCTTTGCAACGAAGGAGAGCGCGCTGGCGGGGATGCCGACAGCGAAGGATGTAGGGGCGAAGCCGAAACGGCGCGTGAAGGCGCCCGAGTCGACGGCGTAGGGACGATCCCAGGTGAAGCCGACATCGACCACCTCCTTCGCCATCCGGTAGACAAGGCCTAGCGGCCGCATCAGCCATAGCGGCACCGCCCATATCCTTGCCCGCTGCCCGAGCGAATCCGCACCGATCGCGAGCAGTTCGCGCGGCGAGCGGATCGGGGCACATGGCATGTTCCAGGCCCGGCCAAAGGCATCGTCGGGCGCATCGAGCAGCGTCACCGCGGCGCGAGCGATATCGGGCACATAGGCAAAGTCGTGCTTTGTGTCAGGCGGCACCAGCAGCTGCGCAGGCTTGCCCTTGGCCAGTTCGCCAAGCGCGAACGCGCCGAGATGCGAGTGGCCGACACCGGGCCCGTAGAAATCGGGACAGCGCAGCGCCGCCACCCGCACCCGGTCGCGCGCCGCCAGCCACATCCGCGTGACCGCAGTGAGGATGGCCGGCTTCTCGCCGATCTCGCTCAGCGCCATGTCCTCGTGGCGCGGTTCGTTCTGTGGTCCGAGCTGGTAGAGATTGTCGATGAACACCAGCCGCGCGCCCGACGCGGCGCAGGCGGCGAGCATGTTGGCCATCGCCTGCGGCCATGCCGTGCGCCAGACCCGCGCATCATAGGGGAAGACGACCGCCAGCACGACCTGGGCTGCCCCCTCGACCGCGCGGGCCACCGCGTCTGCGTCGAGCACGTCGCAGGCGACATGCTCGACGCTGGCCGGCAACGCTTGGGGCGTGCCGCGCTGCGCGACCCGGACCCGGTCGCCTCGGGCCGCGAGCGTCTCGATGATCGGGCGCCCCACCGCGCCGCTGCCAAACACTACCGTCAATCCGTTCATGCCGTATCTCCTTTTCAATAAGGAGAAGATGACGTGCCCAGGCCTGCGCGGAAATTGCCGTATTGTGTTGGCCTGCTATACGGGAATGTATGACCGCCGACCCCGATTGGGCGCTGTACCGGACGCTGCTGGCCGTGCTCAAGGACGGCTCGTTGTCGGGCGCCGCCAGGCGCCTCGGCCTGACCCAGCCGACCGTCGCACGCCATGTCGATGCGTTGGAAGCGGCTCTGGGCTCCGACCTGTTCGTCCGCTCCCAGCGCGGACTTGCGCCGACCGACCTGGCGCTGGCGCTGCGACCTCATGCCGAAATCATGGGGTCTACAGCCGCCGCGCTGCTCCGCACCGCGAGCGGGGCGGCGGGCACCGTGGCGGGCACCGTGCGCATCAGCGCCAGCGAGGTCATCGGCGTCGAATATCTGCCGCCGATTCTCACTCTGTTACGACGCGAGCATCCGCAACTCGTGATCGAACTTACGCTAACCGACCGCGTGGACGATCTGCTCCAGCGCGAGGCGGATATCGCCGTGCGCAACACCGAACCGACCCAAGGCGCATTGGTCGCCCAACGCTTGGCCCCCGTCGATCTCGGCTTCCACGGGCACCGGGATTATTTCGAGCGTCGCGGCGTGCCGACCACGCTCGCGGACCTTTCGGGGCATGATCTGATCGGTTTTGACGCCGAGACGCCTGCGTTGCGGGCGATGCTTACTCACTTGCCCGGGCTTGACCGGAGCAGCTTCGCGCTGCGCACGGACAGCAACCTGGCGCAACTCGCCGCCATCCGCGCCGGGTTCGGCATCGGCCTGTGCCATGTGACGATGGCACAGGCCGATCCGGTGCTGGCGCGCGTGTTGGACGCCGTATCATTCGCGCTACCGCTATGGATCGTGATGCACGAAGACTTGAAGACCAACGCCCGCTACCGGGTGGTGTTCGACGGCTTGGTGGAGGCGCTTCAGGGTATCGCTCGACTGGAGGCCGTGTGATCCAGGCATTCCCGTTTTGCGATCCTAATCGAGAAGGAATTTCGAAATGGGGTGGCTGGCCTCCCCCTTGAAAGCCAGCCCCGATATTACCCTGCTGCTGCGTCGTCAGCCTTGCGCTTACGCGGCGCTGATTTTGCAACTCCTGCCTTGGCAGCGTTTGTCTGACCCGGCTTGCGGCCGAGGCCGATCTTTTTCGCCATCGCGCGACGGCTTTCCGAATATGTTGCAGCGACCATCGGATAATCGGCCTTGAGGTTGTAGCGCTCGCGGTACTCCGCAGGTGTCATGCCGTTGGTTGCGAGGTGACGCCGGAGTGTCTTGTACGATTTTCCATCGATCATGCTGATGATATGATCGGGGCTTGCAAGGGATTTCCGGGCAGTGACCGCGCCGACATACTGCTTGGGCTCTTCGACGGGAGCTTCCGATGTCCGCGAACCGCCGACAAGCGACTGAACACTGGTGTGCATCTGCGAAAGAAATGCTGGGACGTCATCGGCAGACGTGCGGGTATTGGGGTTGCTCAGCCAGGCGATCGTTAACTCGGTAGCGAGTTCGACCGCATTGGGCTGGTAGGTTTCTTCGGACATAAAGCGCTCCATATGGCTGGCGAAACTGTATACCAAAGACACCATGGCGGACGACGCAAAATTGTTCAGGGAGCGTGCGGCGGCCGAGCGCGTGGAGGCAAGTACAGCTGTGTTACCCAATGTTCGAGATCGAGCACTTCGGTCTGCTGAACGATGGGACGAAATGGCTTGCCGCGCCGAGCGTACTGAAGCGTTATCCGTGGGGCGAAAAAGTTAAACTGGAAGTTCAAGAAAGCTATGGTTCGGCGAGAGTGATGGCCGCTGCGTCCCAATCAGCCATCCCTTCTGACACAGGCAGGCGAGGCGATCGGCATTTTTCAACAGCCCCGGCCGTTTTACGCATACCGCTGCTGCCAGCTCCTTTCTCGAAAAGTATCGAGATTTGAGAACGCCAGCGTGTTCCCAAAACTCGTGGCTGATCTGGATACAAGAAGAGGTCTGCGCCGTTCGCGAAGGTGAATGTCAGGTGGCGGGTGGTCTAACAGGTTTCCGGAAAGGCCATCGCGACCGCCGACATTTCGCCTTCTTCATCAGCTGAAGCATTAACCTACTGCCGCTCGGGTATTCTGCCGTGCCCGGAGGGGTACGCGCTCCCGTTGCAAAAGGGGTCCCTTTTGCGACGATAAAGCTATCTTCATCAGGCAAAAAAATGGGCCAGCGTGAGCCGGCCCCGAAGTTATCAACAGAGGTTGCCTGAAAGGCGTCGTCATGTTGCGCTTGCGAAAAAATTGATGCAAGCCCCTTAAAGCAGTTCTCGAAAATGGAGCCAACCGAAGGCCTTCCATGATGCAAAAGTCAACATTTTTGCATCGCGGCGATACTTACTCACGACCATAAGTTGAGGGTGGATCACCGCTTGGGTACAAATATCTCCGTTTTGCCATCCGCTCCGTTACGGAAAATTGGAGCGGTGCTGCCACCCAAGGCCTCAGCCATGTCGCGCTTCAATGTCGCGGTATCGGGCATGCCTGTGTAGTATCGCCATCCAGTAAACTCGGTCTTGCTCACCGTGGCGAGGAGGTAGCCTTCTACAGTGGCCGACTTACCCTGTTTCGATGCGTTGATCGCCTTTATGATGTCCGTCACTGGGACGATCTGAGCGATGGGATCACCCTTTCGAGCCGGCTTGGCCGTCCGTCGTCGACCAGCCTTGTCATCGCCATAGAGCTCGTATGACGCCGCACCAGCAGTGAACTGGCCCAGGTCGCATGACGGCTTTCCCCCGGCCGCACTCGAATAGTCGATGTGCATCAGCTTTGGCAGCAAGCTCATAGAAGCGACGATGTTTGCGTCTGTTTGAACAGTCATATCGATTGGTTTTGCGATAGCTCCAGCATCAGACGATACGGAACACTCGGCCAAGGCAGGGCTTGCCGCGACAAAAATTGCTACAGCCGCGGACACGGCCAATCGATTACGCACAAGCGTTCCCCTAAAATGTTTCGAATAGCTCACGTGCATTGGCGCGATCGTCAAGCGCGATATCCTTATTAGGCGTTTTGGCAACTATTCGTGATGAAAAACTCACAAATTTTGCATCAGGCTTGGAACGGCGGAAACTCGGCATTGCGGTGATGCGGAAATCCGATGCGCTGCCGATCGCGGATGTCATGGCCTGGTGGATAGGCGACGGGCAGCTTTTAAAACGATGATGCCAGAAGAGTACGAAATGGAGCTGTCATAAGCATGCTCCGAACGCGCCGCAAATGAACAGCAGACCCCAAATACAAAGACTAAAGCTCATTGCCGGTATGTAGAATATCAGCATCAGAACCTTATTAGTGGGTGGCAGCGTTAGAAGCCAGATGCCGGTAAGGCCCGGAATTAGAGCGAGTCCGATCTCGATGTAAGAAACTGTTTGATCCCACGGTTTGATGGTGCGATCTTTTCGTTGGAATGGAAGGAAGCCATATGGGACAGGTACGTCACGGGAGCGCCACGACCACGCACGCCGTCAGAGCAGCAATACAGCGATCGCAAGCTTCGCTCTCGGCGCTGAGCCGAGAGCTTGGGATCAACCCTAAGACGGTAGCGAAGTGGCGTAAGCGGGCGACGGTCGAGGATCAAAAGACCGGGCCGAAGGCCCCTCATTCCACAACCCTTACCGAAGCCGAAGAGGCGGCGGTCGTTGCATTCCGGCGTCACACATTACTGCCGCTCGACGATTGCCTCTACGCGTTGCAGCCGTCGATCCCGCATCTGACACGGTCGGCGCTGCACCGCTGCCTGCAGCGGCACGGCATATCCCGTCTGCCGGACATCGAGGGGGACAAGCCGAAGCGACAGCGCTTCCAGCGCTACCCGATCGGCTTCTTCCACGTGGATATTGCCGAGGTTCAGACTGCCGAAGGCAAACTTTACCTGTTCGTCGGCATCGATCGAACCAGCAAGTTTGCGGTCACCCAGCTCGTCGACAAGGCTGACAGGCGGACGGCTTGGGAGTTCCTTGAACACTTGCTGAAAGCGGTGCCCTACCGCATCCACACGATCTTGACCGACAATGGCATCCAGTTCGCCGAGCAGCCGCGTAACCGGAACACCGCCTGGTCGCGTCAGATGCGCTTCGACATGATCTGCGAAGCAAACGACATCGAGCACCGGCTGACCAAGCCGAACCACCCGTGGACTAATGGTCAGGTCGAGCGGATGAACCGAACCATCAAGGAGGCGACTGTCAAACGCTTCCACTATGAAAGCCACGAGCAGTTACGGGTGCACCTCGCCGACTTCATGGCGGCTTACAATTTCGCCCGTCGGCTCAAAACGCTCAGTGGCCTCACGCCTTACGAATACATCGCTAAAATCTGGAGTTCAGAGCCGGACAGGTTCATCGTCGATCCGATCCATCAGATGCCGGGACTAAACACCTAGCCAGGTAGCCAGGTTTCGGGAAAAACCACCAAACCAGCCCCTTCGCGCGCAAGCCGAATGATTATTTCTTCGGCTAGCGCGGTGGATGCCGCCAAATCGAGGAACACTGGCGCCTGCGGGACGACGGCGACGACAAGTCGGTCAGTGATGTTTCAGGCGCACCGTGAAAAGAATTTGTGACGTCGATCGCCGTGCCAATTAAATACTCGACGGCTTCTTCCTGACCCGTCCGTTAAAATCGCGCTTGGTGAGCGGCAAACCTTCCGCGCGGAGAATGTCATACGCCGTCGCTGCATGAAAATAGAAGTTAGGCTGCGAAAAAGAGAGCAGAAAATCTTCGGCTAAAAAATTGATATGCATTTCACCGTCTTTAAAGCGCATATCCTTACCGACATAGGACTCGATCTCGCTCGGATCGGTCGCTTCCAGGGTGGCCAGCGTTGTGCCAAGCCGTTCTTGCAATGCGTCGAACGTGGCAGGGAGAGCCGTGTTGTCGGGCGAGAAGCAGCCCACTCTAAGAGCCTCAATGGCGCCTAGCGAATGGACAATGGTCGACTTCACCTGATAGGCGAAGGGCATCATGTCCGCGGTCAGACGTGCCTGAATCAGGCGATCCGGTGCGAGGCTACGCTCGCTGCAGAAACTCTCCGCTTTGTCGATCAGGCGCGACACCGAGGACAGGATCTGCAGGTAGGAGGGTATCGTCGCAGCGTAAAGGGTGAGGGCCATCGCGTGTGCATCCTGTCGCAAGCGGCTCTCAATCCCGGCTACCATGACCCGCCGGGCTGCTCAAATACCAGCATACCATTGGTAGTCGGAGGAATCTTCCCAATAGCCACCCTTGCCGGCGCCGATTTTGGCCAGGCTGTCGACTGCCTCCACGCGCATGACGTACTTTGCCTGCTTGTAGCCGAGCTGACGCTCGACCCTGAGCCGAAGCGGCGCACCGTGTCCGACCGAAAGCATTTGGTCGTTCATGCCCCAGGCGAGGATCGTCTGGGGATGGTATGCGTCGATCAGGTCGATGCTCTCATAATAGGGATCGCCGTCGAAGTCGTCGGCGCAGTGAAAGACGAGATAGCGGGCGGACGGCAAGACGCCCGCGGCATCGAGCGCCAACTTGAGCGGCAGGCCGTGCCACTTGCCGATCGCGCTCCAGCCTTCGACGCAGTCATGGCGGGTGATCTGGGTGCGGGCGGGCATGGCTCTGATCTGCGCGAGCGATAGCTTCAGCGGCCGCCGCACCATCCCGTCGACGACAAGACGCCAGTCGGCAAAATGATTGGCCATGTGCGCCTGATAATCGGTGTTGTCCGGCATGTCGTTGCCGTTGGTACGAAACACCGGAGACATGTCCGAGGCAGGGAACTCGCGGGCAAGCGCGGTTCGGTCGGTGACGAGCCGTTGCGCGCGCATCGTCAGGCCCTCGCCGAGGCTCAGCACCTCCTGGACCTTGGGGGCAGCCGCGATCCGGTCGCACCCCGAGAGCAGCAGGCCACCGGCGCCGGCACCAAGCGAGCCGATCAGGCCGCGACGGGTCAACAACGTCATTCTTCGCGCTCCTTGGGCAGGCGATACCAGCCGGTCACGATCGAGCGCAGTTCGTTGAGCGGCCCAGCAAGCACGACCATCAGCAGATGCACAAGGATGAACCCGAACAGCAGAGCTGCACAGATAAAGTGGATCGAGCGTGCCGACTGCCGGCCGCCGAACAGGTCCAGCAGCCAAGGCCAAGCCGCATCGATGGCGGGCGACATGGTAAGCCCGGTCAAGACCATCGCCGGCAACAATCCGAAGATCACACCGACGTAACTGAGCTTCTGAAGTACGTTGTAGCGCCTTGCCGCCTCGCCAGTGTGGAAGCGCAGGCGGGCATGATCCTTGACGTCCTGCCACAGGTTATGGGGACGAAGTTCATCGCCGGTAGGCGCGAGATCGCGTTGCACATGACGGGTTGCGAACCCCCATAGCCAGAACAGCAGTCCGGGTACGACCAGCAGCCAAGCGAAGAAGAAGTGCCACTGGCGTGCGCCGGCGAGATTGTAGCTCGACGGGATCGTCACCAGCGATGGAAAGGCATTCTGCTGTCCGTTGGAGATGCCAAGCACCCCCGTCGTCGGGATCGTGACCGGTCCGAGGCGTAGGAAGCCGCGGTCGTCGGTGCTGCCGATCTCCAGCCAAGGCCTTTCGTGATTGGTGCCATACTGACCCCAATATAGCTGAGGATGCGCGTTGAAGATCATCAGGCCGCTCATCAGCATGATGACGACGGACAGCGCGTTCAGCCAATGCCAGAGCCGTATCGGGCGCCTTTGGCGGTAGACGAGATCGCCGCCCGTCGGTTCGGATGTGCTAGCGCGTGAAGCCATGAAAACCCCCGGAAAAAGGAAAGGGGGACGCTTCACGCGCCCCCGACTCCGTTCAGTTGCCGTGCTTCATTGCGTCATGGCTCATCATGTCGGAATGCGCCTTTTTAGCCGGCTTGGCGTGCTTCTTCTTGCCTGTCGACATGGCGTCGTGCGACTTCATGTTGCTGGCCATCGGCTTTTTGGTGGTGGCCATCTTGTCGCCGCTCTTCATCTGGTCGTGGGACGCCATCGCATCCTGGGCGAAGGCGGGAGCGGCGGCGCTGAGGGCAAGCGCGGAAAGCGCGATCAAGGTCATGGAACGCATGGGTATTCTCCTGTTTCGCCGGCCCCGGTAGGACATCCACCGCAGCGGCCAGCGTTAGCGTGAAGAAGCGGTCTGCCTTCGGGGAGGGGGAGGGCGAAAGCAAACCGCATCCTAGGGTCATGCGTAAGCGGGCAGCGTTCGGTTACAGATCACTCTCACTTTTTTGCCATTCGGAAGCCCGCGCGCGGTTATCGGCAGCCTCGACCTTGTCCGATGCCCGCAACCTCACACCATCGCCGCGAGGAAATCATCGACACGCGCGGTCGCGAACGCCGTGAAGCTGTCGGCCACTCCGTACGGGATAAGCAGCTCGCGATCGTGCACCATGGCACCGCAGCTGTAGACGACATTGGGGACATAGCCGTCCCGCTCCTCGGGACTTGGCGACAGGATCGGCTCCGGGGTGCGTGCGAGGACGCGCGAAGGGTCGTCGCGGTCGAGAAGGCAGGCGCCGATCGAATAGTTGCGCACGGCGCCGACACCGTGCGTCAGGACGAGCCATCCTTCGTCGATCTCGATCGGCGAACCGCAATTACCCATCTGCACTGCTTCCCAGGGGAAGCGCGGCTCGATCAGCTTGGCGCCACCATTCCAGGTGAAAAGATCGTCGGAGGACAACAGCCAGATGCTCTCATTGTCCTGCCGCCCGAGCATGAAATAGCGACCGTCGATGCGCCGTGGGAACAGCGCCATGCCTTTCGCTCCTACGGCATCGCCGGCGAGTTGCCGCATTTCCCAGGAGCGGAAATCGGTGCCGACCAACATCTCGGAGCGCGCGTGCATGCCGTCGAAGGCGGTATAGGTGCCGTAATACGTGACTTGCCCGTCATCCTCGACGAACCGAACCAGGCGCACGTCTTCAATCCCCTGACGCTGGGTGGGAAGGACCGGGAACAGCACCGTCTCAGATATGACGCGGCTGCCGCCACAATGCAGTTCCAGACGCGGCATTTCCGCGCGGACTGCCGCGGCGTCGATGACCGGTGGCTGGGTTGTGGGTCCGACCGGATCAATTTCGACACCGCCACCAAACGTCCAGATGCCGGTGCGGAAACTTACGGACGAAACATGGCCTTCACCGATGCCCCTGAGCGACATGACGAAGCGGAGACTGCCTGCCGGAACGTCGTCCTGGTCAGGATGCGGAACGGCGCTGGGGTTGAACAGGGCGGCCGCCTCGAACGCATATTCCTCCATGAAAAGAGCACCGATCAATTCCCGGCGGGGTGCATCGACGCCATCGATGCCGACGAGCATGGGGCGTAGATCGTCGAAGCGACGACGAAAGGTCGCATCGACATTACGATGACGGTCATCGAGGGCGGAAGTCACTTCGCTCAACAAGCGGTCGACCTGCCGATCATCGAACCCGATGACGCGCTCGGCGATGACCTGAAGACGCGACGGCCCGTCGTCATGCCCGCCGGGATACCCTGGTTCGAAGGGCCGGATCACGGTGCGCGACGGGTCGGGTTTCAGCATGGCATCGTGATGATGAAGCAACATGGTGCCGCCCGGCGGGGATCGCCCGAAGAGCAGCGAGCCGAGTTGAGACAGGCGCATTTCTTTCTCCGTGTAGCAGCTGACCGATGTCGCAAGATCAATACGGTCAACACCTGCGCTGGTTACGTCCGTCTGCCAGCTGCCAAGCCCGTGCCGAGGGGCGTAACCGCAGCCGGATCGGCTGCGTATGATGGTCAAGCGGACAGTCGTCCTCGCCACGGAATAAAGCGTAAGGAGAAGTACGATGAAGGCCATTTTCTGGGTGCCGAGCGCCTTTGGCATAGCGGCGATCGGTGCGGCGGGCCTGCTCGCCGCGCCGGGCTCGCCTTCTGCTGCCGCCAAGGCAGCGACCGTGGCGCCGGTCGTGGTCGAGCTCTTTCAGAGCCAGGGTTGCTCCTCCTGTCCCCCGGCAAATGCCAACCTCAATGCGATCGCCGACCGGGCGGACGTCATCCCGTTATCGTTCGGTGTAACTTACTGGGATCAGCTCGGCTGGAAGGACACGTTTGCCCGCCGCAATTCACCGCGCGGCAGTGGGATTATGCGCGCAGCGCCGGCCGTTTGGAGGTGGCGACGCCCCAGATCGTCATCAATGGGGGGCACAAGACGGTGGTGGGCAACAATCGGCAGCAGCTCGAGGCGGCGATCCGTTCTGCCCGGCACACTGGCGGTCCCTCGATCGTGGTTGCGGGCAACCGGATCACGGTCGGAGCAGCGAGTGGTGTGAAGCCAGCCACGGTCTGGGTCGTCCGGTACGATCCACGCAGCAACAATGTGCCGATACGGGCAGGTGAAAATGGCGGGCGCACGCTGCCCCACCGCAACATCGTCCGCCAGCTGGATGCCGTCGGGACATGGTCGGGAAGTGCGGCCAGCTTCACGCTGCCTCCCAACCCCAATCCGATCCTGCGTACCGCGATACTGGTTCAAAGCGGTAAAGGCGGCGCGATCGTTGCAGCAACGCGACTCTAGCTGCCAATCCGCCGACCAGGAGGTGCGCCACTTGGCACACCTCCTGGTCGTTAAAGACCCATTCTAAAGGAGTGACACCAGCATGAAGATCGCAATGGTCGGCCTCGGCTGCATGGGCGGCAACATGGCGCGAAGACTGTTGCGCGACGGACATGAGGTCGTCGCCTTCGACCGTGACGCTTCGGCGGTGGCGGAGCTTGCCAAGGACGGCGCGACGCCTGCTAAATCGCTCGAGGAGGTCGTTGCCGCGCTGGAGCCGCCGCGCGTGCTGTGGGTGATGCTGCCCGCCGGCGATCCCACGGAGGAGACGATCCAGGCGCTGGTCGCGCTCGGCGACGAAGGCGACGTTGTCGTCGACGGCGGTAACAGCTACTACCGCGACGATATCCGTCGTTCGCAGGACTGCCGGCTGAAGAAGGTCCACTATGTCCATGTCGGCGTGTCGGGTGGCGTATGGGGCCTGGAGCGCGGCTATTGCATGATGGTCGGTGGGGACGAGGCGGCGCTCGAACTGCTCGATCCCGTGCTCGCGACGCTCGCACCGGGCACCGGCACCATCGACCGGACGGAAGGTCGCGACACGACCGACGACCGCGCCGAGCGCGGCTACATCCACGCCGGCACGCCGGGGGCGGGCCATTTCGTGAAGATGGTCCATAACGGCATCGAATACGGGATCATGCAGGCCTATGCTGAAGGGTTCGACATCCTGAAGAGCCGCGGCAATTGCGAGCGCGTGCCCAAGGGCGAGCGCTTCGAGATCAACCTGACCGATGTGGCCGAGGTATGGCGGCGCGGTTCGGTGATCTCCTCATGGCTGCTCGACTGGTGCGCCACCGCGCTCGCCAAGGATAACCAGCTTGCCGACTTCTCCGGCAGGGTTAGCGATTCCGGCGAAGGCCAGTGGACGATCGACGCCGCGATGGAGCAGGCGGTGCCAATTCACGTCCTCTCGGCGGCGCTGTTCGCGCGCTATCGCAGTCGCGTCGACACGACTTTCGGGGACAAGCTGCTATCAGCGATGCGCTTCGGATTCGGCGGGCATGTCGAGATGCCGCAATGATCGACCGCGCGCCCGCCGCGACGCTCGTGATCTTCGGCGCGACGGGCGACCTGACGCGGCGACTGATCGCCCCCGCGCTGGTACATTTGATGCGCGACGGGTTGCTCGACGACGGATTCAAGATTCTCGGCGTAGCCCGGGAGATGGGCGACGACGCGATGCTGTGCGACTCGCTCGAGAAGTTCCTCCGCGAAAACGGCACGCTGGAGGAGGAAGGCGACCAGCACGGCTGGAGCGCCCTGCGCCATCGGATCAGCTACCGGTCGGGCGATTTCGCGAACCCGGCGCTGTTCAGCGCGCTGACCGCCGAGCTGAACGGCGCCGTGATCTTCTACCTCGCGACGGCGCCGTCGTTCTTCGGCCCGCTGGTCGACGCGCTGGGCGACGCCGGGTTGCTGGACGAGGCCGATGGCTTTCGCCGGATCGCGGTTGAAAAACCGTTCGGTACCGACCTTGCTTCCGCCTGTGCGCTCAACGCGCGGTTGCTGGGGCGAGCGGCGGAGACGCAGATTTTTCGGGTCGATCATTTCCTGGGCAAGGAAACGGTGCAGAACATCATGGTGGCGCGCTTCGGCAACGCGCTGACCGGGGCGGTGTGGAACAACCGCCATATCGACCATGTCCAGATCACCGTCGCCGAGACCGTCGCGGTTGGCAGCCGTGGCGCCTTTTACGACGCGACCGGCGCGTTGCGCGACATGGTCGCCAATCACCTGTTCCAACTGCTCGCGATGGTGGCGATGGAGCCGCCAAACCGCTTTGATGCAGAAACGATCCGCGACGAAAAGGCGCGCGTGCTGAAAGCCGTGCATCCGGTTCGGCCGGAGGACACGGTGCGCGGCCGCTATGCGGCGGGTGAGGCTGGCGGCCAACCCGTCGTCGACTACCGCGCCGAACAGAACGTTGCGGCGGATAGCCGCACCGAAACCTTCGTCGCGGCCAAGGTAGCGATCGACACGTTCCGTTGGGCGGGCGTGCCCTTTTACCTGCGTACCGGCAAGGCGCTAGCCGCGCGCGACAGCGAAATCGTGATCCGGTTTCGCGACGTCCCCGCCGCACCGTTCGAGGGCATCGAAGGCGAACGCCCCGCCAACGAGCTGGTGATCCAGATCCAGCCGCGCGAAGGCCTCCATCTTGGCATCGTTGTGAAGCGGCCGGGACCTACACTGACCACGGCATCCGTCGCGCTCGACTTTTGCTATGCCGAGGCTTTCGGGCTCGGTCGGCCGACCGGTTATGAGACGCTGATCTATGACCTGCTGATCGGCGACCAGACGCTGTTCCAGCGCGCGGACATGGTCGAGGCCTGCTGGACGGCGGTGGCGCCCCTGATCGAAGCTTGGCGGCAAGGCGAGCCGGAGGATTACGCTGCCGGCACGACGGGCCCCGCGGGGTCGGGGGCGCTGATGGCACGCGACGGCCGGACATGGAGGGCGATCGCATGACCGCATTCGACCGATAATGTCTTACCCTACCAACGATGAGGCGAACGCCATGAGGCACGAGCAGGACTATATGCGCAAACGCAGTGCGGAGGAGGCGGGGCGCGGTTCGCAGGCGACGTGCCCGTCGGCCAAGCTGGCGCATCTCGCGCTTGCCGCCGCTTATGCCCGCCGAGCGGCCACACTCGTGGATGGATCACATCAGGGGGAAGCGTTGTGAAGGGCTTCATAGTCGAGGCAATCGAACCCGTAACGCTCGGCCGTCAAAGCCGGTTGGTCGACATGTATGTGCTGAGCCCGTTCATCTGGCGGACCGGTGATAGCTATGAACTTCTCGTCCGGGCGGTGCCGCGACGCGACGACGAACCGCGGCTAAAGATGGCGGAAATCTGGTACGGGACATCATCCAACGGCCTGCATTTCGAGATGGACGAGGCGCCTGTCCTCTTTCCCGGGCCCGGCCTGGAGGATCTCGACGGCTGCGAGGACCCGACGGTGATCGTCTCGGAGGGACGCGTGCATTGCTGGTACACTGGCTGGAACCAGGCTCAGCGAACCGGGCGGCTGATGTATGCGGCGGGACCGGACGCGCGCAGCCTGAACAAGCAGCGCCGTGTGCTCGATTCCCGCCCGCCCTACGCCAACCCCAAGGAAGCGACGGTCGCCCCCGCTGCCGACGGATCGTGGCGGTTGCTGTTCGAATATGCCGAGGACGAGCATTCCAAGATCGGTGCCGCTGCCGCCCCCGACCTGCATGGCCCCTGGGAGGTGATCGGACCCTTGCTCGCTGCCAGGCCCGACCATTGGGACAATTGGCACCTGTCGACCGGGCCGGTGATCGGTGCGGGTTCCAAGCAGCCGGTGATGTTCTACAACGGCGCCACGCATGACGCGCACTGGCGGATCGGCTGGGCCGCGCTGGACGCGGGTCTGGGACAGGTGGTCGCACGATGCGACGGCCCGCTGATCGCGCCCGAGGCACTGGCGTCAGGCGCCACCGACATCGCCTTCGCCGCCTCAGCGATCGAGGACGAGGATCATATCTGGCTCTATTACTCGCTGTCCGACAAGGATCTGTTCCGCGCAAGGCTGCGCCGGCTGTGAGCGGCACCGGCATCCTTGCGGGCCGGGTTGGGATCGTCACCGGCGGCGGCTCGGGCATCGGCGAAGCCTGCGTTCAGGCGCTTGCCGAGCGCGGTGCGGCCGTCGCCATCGGCATCGTCGGCAACGAGGACGTGAGCGAGCGTGTCGCCGCGATCGAGGCGGCGGGCGGGCGGGCCGTCGCGGTGTCGCTCGACGTGGCCGACGAGGCGGCGGTCGACACCGCGTTCGATCGGGTCGCAGCGGTGCTCGGCGTACCCGACATCCTGGTTAATTCGGCCGGACTGAACATGTCGGACGTCGACGTGGCCGACATGCCGCTGGAGCAGTGGCGACGGCTGATCGACACCGACCTGACCGGCACGTTTCTTACCTCGCGCCGGTTCGTTCGCGACCTGAAGCGGGTGGGACGGGGTGGTGCGATCGTCAACATCACCTCCATCCATGCCTTTGCCATGCGGGCGGGCGGGGCGGATTACACTGCCGCGAAAGGAGGGCAGGCTAACTTGGGTGCCACGCTGGCGCTGGAGGTCGCGCGGCTTGGGATCACGGTCAATTCGATCGCGCCGGGCATGATCCTGACGCCGCTGAACAAGCAGGCCCAAGACGATCCGGAGTATCTCCGCAAGATCGAGCGCAACATCCCCGTCGGTCGCGCCGGCCGGCCGGAGGAAGTGGCGCGGCTCGCGGCTTTTCTGGCGTCGCCCGACGCCGCTTACATAACGGGCACGTCGATCACGATCGACGGCGGCCTGTCGCTACTCGTCGGGCAGGGCGCCTGACCAACAATCAACGGAGAAACCCCATGCGCCGTATTTGGCTCTGGCCTTGGCGGTCTCCGCCTGCGGAGCGTCCAGCGAGCCGCAGGTAACAAGCCAACGGGTGACGGTTCCCGGTGTAGTCGCGTCACCAGTAACACTGACTGCCACCGATGGCGTGCGGATCGACGGTGACTATCGCCGGGCGACGAGCCCTAGGGCGTTGATCCTGTTGTTCCATCAGGCGGGGTCCGGCAAGGGCGAGTATGCCACCATCGCCCCGCGTCTGGCGGCGGCGGGCTACAGCTCGCTGGCGATCGACCAGCGCGCGGGCGGACCGCTGTTCGGCGTCAATGCCACCGCGGCGCGGCTCGGCCGCCCAGCGGACTATCCGGAAGCGCAGCGCGACCTGGAGGCGGCGCTGGCCTGGGGACGTGCCCAAGGCCTGCCGATCATCCTGTGGGGCAGCAGCTATTCCGCCGCGTTGGTGTTCCGCGTCGCGGCGGCGCACCCGCAGGGCGTGGCGGCAGTGCTGGCCTTTTCGCCGGGCGAATATCTCGACGACAAGCAGGCGGTGGCGCACGCCGCGGCGGCGGTCCGCGTGCCCGTGTTCGTCACGTCCGCGGACGACGCGGGCGAGATCGCGGCGGCGCGCGCCATCCTTGCGGCCTCGCCGGCCGCGCTGAAGCGTCAGTACCTGCCACGTGCCGGGGTCCATGGCTCTTCCACGCTCATTCCAGCGAAGAATGCGGCGGGCGCAGCGGCGAACTGGGCAGCGGTGCTGGACTTCCTACACCGCGTCGGCGGACCTACGACACCATCATAACCGTTCTCGGTCCGGCGTAATCGTTCGCCGCCCGTCAGCCGTCGCCGGTTTTAAAGGCGATGGCCTCCACCTCGATCTTCCATTCGGGCATGACCAGCGCCGCTGCCGCGACCAGTGTCGACGCGGGGCGCGCGCCCTCCAGAAACGGCTCACGGATGGCCGTCAGCGCCCGCGCATCGCCGATGTCGGTCAGGAACGTCGTCACCTTGACCAGATCGTGGACGGTCATTTCGGCGGCGGCAAGGATCGCGACGACATTGCGCCAACATAGCATTGCCTGCGCGGCAAAGGTGTCGGGTGTCTTGCCGTCGGGATCGACGCCCAACTGCCCGGAAATGTAGAGCGTCCGTCCCGCACCGCGGATTTCCACCGCATGGCTGTATGCACCGGCGGGGGAATACATGCCCTGGGGCTCGATCGTTCGATTGGTCATGGCTGTTGTTCCGTTCTCACCAGTCAGCCGCGCATCTTGCGGTCGAGGAAGTCGAGCATCGCTTCGCCGATTTCCGCACCGTGCGTCTCAAGCGCGAAGTGGCCGGTGTCGTAGAAATGGAGCTCGGCGTCGGGAATGTCACGCTTGAACGCCGTGGCACCGGGCGGCAGGAAATAGATGTCCTTTTCGCCCCATACCGCGAGCAGCGGCGGCTTATGTTCGCGGAAATACGCCTGCCATGCGTCGTAGAGCGCGACGTTGGTACGATAGTCGTAGATCAGGTCGAGCTGGATCTCGTCGGTCCCAGGTCGCGCGAAATAGGCGATGTCGAGCGTGTAGCCGTCGGGCGCGACGTGCGCCTCGTTCGCGCCGGTCACATATTGCGCGCGGATCGCCTGCGGAGTCAGCGCTGCGCGGCAGGCATTGCGCGTCGCGTCGGACGGGTTCTTCCAATAGGCCTGATATGGAGCCCACGCCCCGCTCAGTCCCTCAACATAGGCGTTGCCGTTCTGGCTGACGATCGCGGTGACGCGCTCGGGGTGCAGAGCGGCAAGGCGGAAGCCGGTCGGCGCGCCGTAATCGAAAACGTAAAGCGCGTAGCGCTTCAATCCCAGCGCCTCGGTGAAGCCCTCCATCGCCCTGGTCAGGTTTTCGAAGGTATAGTCGAATCGTCCGCGCGGGGGCGCCTTGGTCAGCCCGAAGCCGGGTAGGTCGGGGGCGATGACGCGGTAGCGCGTCGCCAATTGCGGTAGCAGGTTGCGGAACATGTGGCTGGTCGTCGGATAGCCGTGGAGCAGCAGGATGACGGGCGCGTCCTTTGGTCCCGCATCGCGGTAGAAGACCTCGACGGGGCCGACTTTCTGCGTCTTGTAAGCGACGGTCATATCAGACCCCGCGCTGCGTGATTCGGGGGTGCGACGCCGATCCTGCGACGCGCGAGAAAAAGCGGCCTCGGCCTGACCGGACACGCCAAGCCCGAGAGCAAGCGACAGTCCGGCAAGCGATTGACGGCGTGAGATGGGGGGCATGGTGATCTTGCTCCTGATTATGGGTTGAGGCGGCCGAGAAAGGATCGGATCAGCGCGGCCATTTCATCGACCTTCTCGTCCAGCGCGAAATGGCCGGCATCGAGGATGTGGACCTCGGCGGCCGGCACGTCGCGCTTATAGGCCCGCGCTCCCGCCACCGCGAAAGAGGGGTCGTACTTGCCCCACAGCACCAGCAGCGGCGGCCGATGCTCGCGGAGCCAGGCCTGCCACCGGGGATAGGCAGCAACGTTAGTCTGATAGTCGAAGAACAGGGCCGACTGGATCTGGCGCTGTCCCGGCCGGGACAGCAGGGCGTACTCATCCTGCCACGTCTCAGGGTCGTAGCGTTGGGGGTCCGGGCTCGACCCGAGGTGGCGGGCCTTGGCACCTTCTAGCGAGACGAAGGGTGCAATGACCTTGGCTTCGTTCGCAGCGCGGTCGCGCCAGAAGGCGCGCCTCAGTTCCCAGCCGGCTCCCAGCCCCGCCTCGTGTGCGACCGCATTCTGAACGATGATCGCGCGCACCCGCTCCGGGTGCGCGATCGCAAGCCGCATGCCGACCGGTCCGCCATAATCCTGCTGGTAGAGGGCGTAGGTCTTCAGCCCCACGGCCTGCGTGAAGTGGTCGACCACCTGGGCAAGTTGATCGAAGGTGTAACGGAACTGCGAATCGGGCGGCGCGTCGCTTTGGCCGAATCCGGGATAGTCTGGCGCGACGAGGTGGTAGCGGTCGGCGAGCAGCGGGATCAGCGTCGCGAACATGCGCGACGACGACGGATAGCCGTGGAGCATCAGGATGGTCGGCGCGTCCTTGGGGCCGGCCTCGCGGTAGAAGATGTTCAGGCTATCGACCTTGACCGTGTGATAAGTAGTCGTGGCGGAGGTCGACGGCGAAGGCTGAGCCTGGGTGGCGCTCGCCATGAGTGCGAGCGCGGCGGTAACGATGGTCTTCATCGAGATGCTCCTCAAAGGTTGAGATCGCTGAGGCCCGGATGATCATCGGGCCGGCGCCCGAGCGGCCAGTGGAACAGGCGTTCGCCCTCCCCGATCGGCAGGTCGTTGATGCTGGCGATGCGGTGCGCCATCAGCCCCCGGGTGTCGAACTCCCACAGCTCGTTGCCGAACGATCGGTGCCATTCGCCGTGCTCGTTGTGAGATTCATAGGCGAACCGCACGGCGATCCGGTTGGCGTGAAAGTCCCACACCTCCTTGATCAACCGATAGTCGTGCTCCGCCGCCCACTTGCGCGTGAGGAAATGCTCGATCGCCGCGCGGCCGACCAAGAACTCGGCGCGGTTCCGCCAACGGCTGTCGGGCGTATAGGCGAGCGACACCCTAGCCGGGTCGCGGCTGTTCCAGGCGTCCTCCGCCATCCTTGCCTTCCATGTGGCAGTTTGAGGCGTGAAGGGGGGTAACGGCGGACGTCCGTCGTCGGTCATGATTGCTGCTCCCGCGCACGCAATCGCGCATTCTCCGCCTCCAGCGCGGCGATCCGCTCGTGCAGCGGCGCGCTCGCAGCCTCGATCTCCGCGGGCGTGAAGCGCGGCATGATGTGCTGGGAGCAATTCCAGTCAAACGCGGCCAGCCGCAGCGTGAACGCGCGCTCGGCCACGGCGCGATATTCCGGGTTTGCCAATCGGCCAGCCAAATCGGGTTCGGCATTCAGGTCGTGCGCAGTCGTGTGCGCCAGGATCTTGAGCCGGCGGCGGTGGGGATAGTCGATTAGGAACAGCGCGACGCGATCGTCGTCGGCGACCGCCCCCAGCGTGAGATACTGCCGGTTGCCGCGATAGTCGGCGAACCCGAGCGTCGTGTCGTCCAGCACCCGCAGGAAGCCGGGCGGCCCGCCGCGATGCTGGATGTACGGCCAGCCGGTCTGGGAAACGCTCGCCAGATAAAAGCTGTCGCGCGCCGCGATGAATGCGGCCTCAAGGTCGGTGAACGCCGCCGACGCGTGATCGCCGCCCAGTGTCTCCCACAGCCCGCCCGCGCCATTCGCGACGCGCGCCGCCTCGACGGCCGGCGTCGCGAGACGATCAAGAAAGTCATAGGCCATGATCGCGCTCCTTTCCGAAGGTCGAGGTCGGGGCTGGTCAAGCGGCTCACGCCGGCTGGCGAGCGCTCGCTATGGGAAGTCGATGTCGGTCTTGGCGACTTCGTTCATGTAGTTGGTGAAGGTGCTGAGCGCGACGTGGAGCACGATCTCGACCACTTGCGCGTCGTCGTAACCGGCAGCGTTGAGCGAGGCGAGGTCGGCATCGTCGACGTGTCCGCGTTCGCGGACGATCTTGGCAGCGAATCGCACTGCCGCGTCGGCCGTCGCGTCGTTCGATCCGCCGGCGCGATTTGCAGCGATCTCGGCGTCGTCTAGCTTGATGAGGTTCTTGCCGATAAACGTATGTGCCGACAGGCAGTAATCGCAGCCGTTGATCTCGGCAACGGCGAGAGCGACCCGCTCGGCGGTGGCCGCGGGGATCGACCCCTTACCCAACGCGCCCGACAAAGCGAGATACCCCTCGAGCGCAGCCGGGCTGGTGCCGACAAGTCGGAATAGATTGGGGACCGAGCCGAACTTCTTCTCGACCCCTTCCAGCAACGGCTGGGCGGCGGCAGGGGCAGCGTCGATGGTCTCAGGAATGGAAAGGCGGGACATGACGATTCTTTTTGTTTGCGAGCATGTATTTGGCCCCTTCCATAAAATATTGGTAGCGGCGATAATCGGAAGCTACCCTCCTGAAATTCGGAAGGTTTGATACTTGGATAGAATCGAGGCAATGACGCTGCTGCTTCACGCGCTTGACGCCGGGAGCCTGTCGAAGGCGGCCCGCGAACTCGGCCTGCCGCTCGCGACGGTCAGCCACAAGGTGTCGGAACTGGAGGCGCATCTCGGCGCAATCCTGGTCATCCGCTCATCGAAGGGTCTCGTGCCCACGCCTACGGGGCGATCATATGTGGCCGCCGCCAAGGCCATTCTCGAACAAGTGAACGAAGCAGAGCGTGCCGCAGCCGGCGAATATGTTGCGCCGCGCGGCGAACTCGCGATTACCGCGCCGGTGATGTTCGGGCGGATCCATACACTGCCGGTGATAATCGACTTTCTGCGCGCTTACCCCGACGTCGGCGTTTCGCTGACGCTCAGTGACCGCATCGTGCATCTGGTTGACGACCATATCGACATCGCGCTCCGGATCGGCGACTTGCCCGACAGTGGGTTAACCGCCGCCTGTCTCGGATCGGTGCGGCGCGTGGTGTGCGCCAGTCCCGCATATCTTGCCGAACGCGGCGTCCCTGCGACGCCACAGGATTTGGCCGGGTATGTCGCCATTTCGTTGGAAGCCGGTTCATCACCCGACGTCTGGCGCTTCGCGGTCGCGGATAGGGAAGTTGCGACGGCGATGCGCGCGCGCATCGCCGTCAACAGTGTCGAAGCCGCAATCGATGCGGCGCTCAGCGGCATGGGATTGATCCGCGTGCTCTCCTATCAGGTCGCGGAACAACTCCGGCGGGAGACTCTGGTGATCGTGCTGGACGCCTTCGAACCGGCTCCGGTGCCCGTCCATCTGCTCTACGACAGCCAGGCGCGCCCGCTCAAGCTTCGCGCCTTCATCGACTTTGCCTCGCCGCGGCTGCGCGAGCGACTGGCGCAAATCGTGATGTGAACATGGCGTTGCCACTGGCCACGGCTCGGTCGGCGAGGACGATCCTCGGTGCCGGTCGGCCTGCCCAGCCGTCCGTCCTAAGTGCAGAGCTATGCCCCTTCGGTATCCCGGCCGCTGGGTCTTGGTGCCGCGAGCAGGGCACATTTTCCAAACGCACGGCGAACCTGCCGCATGCGTTGGAAATCCGACGTGTAACCAAGCGCCGCCTCGGCGCGAACGAGAAGCACGATCATCCCCAGGAGATTCCCATGCGCCACGCTTCTTCACTCGCCGTTCTTGCCGCCTTTGCCGCCGGCGTTCCAGCGATCATGGTTGCGGCGCCGGCGAGCGCCGCCGCGCCCACGGTGCAGCCGTTCGATCAGGCAGCCTTCGATGCCGCTCAGAAGGCGGGCAAGCCGATCGTGGTATGGGTTCATGCACCGTGGTGCCCGGTCTGCCGTCAGCAAGCCAAGACGATTGCTCGGGTGACGGCCGAGCCGGCCTATCGCGACATGCAAGTCTTCCGCGTCGACTATGACACGCAGAAGGCCCTATGGCAGAAGTTCGGCGCCACGATGCAATCGACGGTAATCGCGTTCCACGGCAAGCGGGAGACCGCGCGGATCGCGCATGAGACAGACGACGGCAAGGTTTCCGCGGTAATTCGCAGCGCGATCGCCTGATCCGGGAATGTCGTCAGCACTAAATCCCGCGCTCGCCTATGTGGCGGGCGCGCTTACCATCCTTTCGCCTTGCGTCTTGCCGCTGGTGCCGATCGTGCTTTCGTCAGCAGCGCAGCGGCACCGCTTTGCACCGTTGGCGCTGGCGGCAGGTCTGGTGGTGGCGTTCACCGCCACTGGCTTTATCGTGGCCGCTTTTGGTCAGGCGCTCGGGATCGATACGTTGGTCGTTCGTGCGGCCGGGGCCGTGGTCCTCTGCCTGGCTGGCGTGGTGCTCCTCATGCCGAGACTGCAGGACGGATTGACCCGTGTCGCGACGCCGCTCGCAGCATGGGCCAGTAGCCGTCAATCGGCACTCGACGATAAAGCCGGACTCTGGGGGCAAGCGTTGATCGGAGCGTTGCTGGGTATCGTTTGGGCACCCTGCGTCGGACCGACATTGGGCGCCGCGGTCGCGCTGGCGGCCGAAGGCAAGGACCTCGGCGACGTGGCGCTGGTCATGATCGCGTTTGGACTTGGTATCTCCACGGTGCTGGTCGTGATCGCCTTTGCAGCGCGCGGCGCGCTCGCCCGGTGGCGCGGTCGCCTCATGATGGCTGGCGGACGCGGAAAAGCCATACTTGGCGCGCTGCTGCTCGTTATCGGCCTCTTCATACTGACCGGCATCGATCGAAGGATCGAGGCATTCGCGCTCGATCATCTGCCCGACCAGATCACCGAATGGTCGACCGCAGCATAGAAAGAAATGCCTTCCGTTTTCACCACATATTGCACGGGAATTGAACTATGAACGTCACGGGAAAGCGCGCGCTGGTAACCGGCGGATCGAGCGGCATCGGCCTCGAAATCGCCCGCGAGCTGCTGCGCGCCGGCGCGAATGTTGCGATTACCGGCCGCAGGCAAGATGCCATCGACCTAGCCGTCCGTACCCTAGAGGGCCTGGGCGCGATCAGCGGCGTTTCAGCGGATGTAGCTACACCGGAAGGCCGGGCGCAAACGCTCGATCTGGCGACGCGGTCGCTCGGCGGACTCGACATCCTGGTGAACAATGCCGGCGGCGTCCGGGCGGGCCGGATCGAAGCGATCGAAGAGGACGAGATCCGCCGGATGGTCGAGGTAAACTTGACCGGCCCGATCCTGCTGACCCGCGCGGCGCTTCCCCTGCTCAGGGAGAGCGGGGACGCGCTGGTGGTGAACGTCAGTTCGGGGATCGCGCTCGTCGGCATGGCGTTCTACTCGCCCTATGCGGCGGTCAAGGCCGGGATCGCGCATTTCGGCGAGGCGCTTCGCCGGGAGCTGGACGGGGAAGGGGTCCGTGTCCTGACGGTGTATCCCACGGCAACCGACACACCGATGATGGCGACGTCGGGCCTCGGCCGGTTCGGCGGTCGCGAGACGGCGTCCGCGGTGGCGCAGGACGTCGTTGCCGCAATTCTCCATAATCGCCTTGAGGTGGTGCGCGGTGGCCCCGATCGGCATGCCATGATCGAATTGAACCGGACCGATCCCGGCGCCGTCGATGATGCGCTGCGCCCGACCAAATCGGCCACGGAGGAAGCGGCGCGTAATCATTCCGCCCTGTGAAGATCACGGCCGCCACACCATCGCCGCTATGCCTGAGGGGCAGGGACGAAGTGCATTGCGGCGCCGTTCATGCAGTAGCGTAGTCCGGTCGGCTGCGGGCCATCGTCGAAGACGTGGCCGAGATGGCCGTCGCAACGGGCGCAGCGCACCTCGACACGGGCCATGCCAAGGGTGACGTCGCGGTGTTCGGAAACGGCGTCGTCGAGGTGGGTCCAGAAGCTTGGCCAGCCGGTGCCGCTGTCGAATTTCGACTGCGCCGCGAACAACGGCAGGGCGCAACCAGCACACAGAAAGGTGCCGCGGCGATGCTCCGCATTGAGGGGGCTGGAGAACGGCCGCTCCGTCGCAGCCTGCCGGAGCACGGCATATGCCTGTGGTGACAGGTGCCGCCGCCACTCGGCGTCGGTCAGGCGCAGTGGTTGGGGGGCGGTTGCAAGAGCGGGGAGGGCATAGCCCGTTGCCACGGCCCCGGCGAGCATCAGCGCGCTGGTGGTCAGGAAGCGTCGGCGATAGTGATTGTGGGTCATGGACAGACATACGTGCGATCGCCTGGTGCGGTTACGTCGTAAGTTCGGAGCGACCTGCTGCGTATGTCTTAGCAATCAAAGGAGTTCCAAAATGCGAATAGGTTATCATCTCGGGTTCGGCGGCGCCTTCGCGCTCTCAACCGTCATGGCCTCGGCGGTCGTCGGAAATGCGTCGGCCAAAACCTTCGTTAACGCACCCCAACCGCGTGTCACCGCACTGGCGCCGGGCAAGACCGAGACGGCGATCTTCGCCGGTGGATGCTTCTGGGGCGTCGAAGGCGTGTTCTCCCACATGAAGGGCGTTCTCGCCGCGACCTCCGGCTATGCCGGGGGCAGCGCGGGCTCGTCCCGCTAAGAGACGGTGTCGACCGGGACCACCGGTCATGCGGAAGCGGTCCGTGTCGTCCTTGACCCTGCCAAGGTCAGCTACGCAGATCTGCTGCGCGTCTATTTCTCCGTCGTCGCGGATCCGACCACGCTGAACGCGCAAGGCCCCGACCAGGGCTCGCAATACCGCAAGGCGCTGTTCCCGCAGTCGACCGGGCAGGAGCGGGTCGCACGCGCCTACCCGTCACCGTCTACGCCGCTGCTCACGACTTTTCACACGGTCTGTTTGATTTCTGCATCAATGATGACGGAACTGACGTGACCGTGCTAGCGGTCAGTCTTTCGTTGAAATCATTGGCTAAATGCTCAATGATTTTCCAATGACTGAATTATCTCACCCGATTGCTCTCGCGCATACGCAGGGCTTGCAGGCAGGGAAATCGGCAGAGGCGACGCCTTTGGAATGCCCATGGCCGATCCACGAGTATGACGCATGCGTGGCGTGGTTTTCTGGCTTTGCCATTGGAGCTTTAGCGAGATCACCTAACGCCCCCGGCCACGATCGTCTCGCCCACGCTTTCGATCGCGCTGCTCCCTGATCCTTCCCAGTGCCAGCCAGTGATATCGTCGCCTAGTCGACACCAAGGCGAGTCTGTAGCTGCTGGAGCCCGCGACGAACCCAGCTTTTCGCGGTACTCGTCGGCACGCGCGGACGGCGACCTCCGCATATGTTGCGCCATCGAAGAATGCTGTGACGATCGCATATCGCTGACGAGAATCCAGTTCGTTCAGGCATTCAACCAACCTGATGCACTCTCCTTTGGCGATCAGGATCGTTTCCGCGTCCGGTTGCCAATCCAGGATGTCCGGTACTTCGTCGAGCGATGCGGTCGGTCGGGATGTCTGCGCACGAAGCCAGTCGATGGAGCGGTTCCGTGCGATGACGGCAAGCCAACTGATCGGGCTGGCCTTTCCCGGCGCCAAGGCCCCGGCACGCCGCCAGATGAGAAGGGACACCTCGTGTAGTACGTCCTCCGCGTTCTGATGATTGCCGCAGATGCGCAGACATATGCCGAACAGCTTCGCGCTCGTCAGGCGATAGAGTTCCTTGAACGCGGCGCGGTCCTCACCGGCCACCGCAAGCAGCGTGGCCGCGAGATGCGCCCGGGCGACATCGGAAAACGGGGCACTCCTGGCTCGATCCAATGTGCTCATCCCGAAGATCGTGTCCCACCGCGTGGTGTAGCTTCAGCGGCGTAGCCGCTTTGATCTCCGGGCAGGGCCGGATCGATCACGCCGCCATGGACGACAACGTGACGGTGGTATCATCGCTCAGTTGCGTCACGCTTTCCAGCGTCATGTAGCGGCCCCGCTGGACTGCCCACTCGTCGTATTGCTCGAGCAGCAAGGCGCCGACGAGGCGTGTGATGGCATCCTCGTTGGGGAAGATACCGACGACATTGGTGCGCCGCTTGATCTCGCCGTTGAGACGTTCGAGTGGATTGGTGCTGTGCAGCTTGGTGCGATGCTGCGGCGGGAACGACATGTACGCGAGCACGTCTTCCTCCGCCGTATCCATCAGCTTTACGAGTTTAGGAACGCTGGGTCTCAGCTGGTCGTGTATGGGAGGCATAGTTATCGAGGATGACGTGGACGGCTTTGTCGTGCGGCAGCTCTGCCTCGACGGCGTTCAGGAAGCGGATGAACTCCTTATGCCAGTGACGCTGCATATTGCGGCCGATTACCGAGCCATCGAGGACGTTCAGGGCCGCAAACAGCATCGTCGCGTCGTCGTACCGTTGCGCTTGTAGTCGTGCGTCATGGTGGCGCCACGGCCGCAGTTGAGCAGCAGTCCCGGCTGAGTGCGGCCGAGCGCCTGGATCTGGCTTTTCGCGTCGACCGACAGCACGATGGCGTGCGCAGGGGGCGAGCCGCTACGAAATCGTGACCGCCCGCCCAACCGCGGGAGATAATACGCGGCGGTTGACCGTCAAGGTCCGTGGTCTCGCGGTAAGGAGATGCTCTCCTCGACGTCGATCTTAGATCCTCATCTCCGCAGCCTTGCGCCAACGGTTTACCGCCGTTCGTCTGCTCGCTGCGCTGACAGTGATTGGCGAGCCGGCGACCGTTCCGCTCACCGTCCACATGGTCTTCGAGACCTGCCCCACCGTGATCTGAAGCGATCGGCCTTCCACATCGATCGCTTCATGCATGGATGGCCGTCCCCCGAATGTCCCTATGGCGTATTAGCCAGCGCCGATCACTTTTCAACACGCTCGCTGCTCCGGTCCAGTCGGTAGGCCGTAATCGAATTTGTAGAGTCCGTTCCTCGTTATGTGAACGACACGCGTACGCGACACGACGGCTTCAGCCGCGCGTTTCCCTCCGTGCGACCGTGGAAGAAGACGTGGGCAGAGCCAAGGTCGAATTTCCGCCGGACTGAACGTCGAACGTCTAGCGGACCGCCAACTCGTCCTGAACCAGATTAAGCGCCTGCTCGAGATGCAACGCCGCGAGCGCCACGCCCGCGGCGTCCAGCAGGCGAAGCGCCTCTCGCATCAGCGCCGAGGCTTCAGTTACGGTATCGCGCTCAGGTTCATCGGGCATGCAGTGATTTCTTGCGAAATGTCTTCGAATTTGAAAGTGAATTCGGCGTCACATTCGCCCGAAGAACACGGTCGTAGGGTGACCCGTTCGCCGAGCGATCGTTTAGTCTACGTCTCCGCCGGTCTTCTTGCCCCTCATCATGCGGATGTCTGCAACAACATCTTGACCAGGCTCGCGGCACATCCTGGCATGCGATTAGAGTATCCGTTGTGATCAAGCGGGCTTATCGATCCATTTGCGGTCGGCTTTGAGCAACGTATTTGCCAGGATGATGAGCTTCCGCATGATCGCGGTGATGGCGACCTTGGGAGGCTTCCCCGCGGTGACCATCGCCTGATATTTAGCTTTCAGATCGACGTTGAACCGCGTTGCGACGAGGGCCGGCATGTAGAGCGCTTGCCTGAGAACGGCGCGCCCACCGCGGATGTGGCGTTTTCCGCGATACTGCCCGCTGTCGCGGGCTTGTGGGGCGAGACCAGCGAGACTGGCGACCTGCTTGCTCTCGAGTTGACCGAGCTCAGGCATTTCGATGAGCATAGTGATAGCGGTGAGTGCACCAACGCCAGGAATTGAGACGAGTATCTCGAAGCGCGCCACCAGCTCAGGATCGGTCTGCAAACGCGCGTTCAGGGCAGCGTCGATGGCGGCGATCTAACGATCGATCTGTGCTAGCCGTTGCGCAGCATGTCGCTTCAGCAATGGCGACCGACACGCATGCTGACGGTTCCTGGCAGCGGTACGATCCTTGACCAAAGCGAGCCGGGCGATGTGAAGCTCCCTCATTTCATCGATAGCTTCGCTGGTAATCGGCCGTATTGGCGGTGTCAGAAGTGCGCCCATGCGGGCCAGCATAGCGGCATCGATCGCATCGGTTTTGGCGTGTGCGCCGGCGGCTTGTGCAAAGCGCCGCGCCTGTAGCGGATTGACCTTCGCCAAGGGGAGCCCTGCGTCGCCCAGTCGCCGCTCGAGCCGATGATGGTATGGGCCAGTCGGTTCGAAGACGATACGGACGATGTCACGGTCGCCAAGCCAACCGAGCAACGCCTTGATGCCACTGGCGTCGTTGGCGAACTGGCGGGCGATGCCCGCCGGGTGAAGATGCACGTCGAGTGTCGCTTTGGAGATATCGACACCAACATTCTGCGCTATGATGGTCTCCATCTTTTCCAGGTCCTCTGCTTGTCATGCGGGCCAAGGCCCACGTATCCGTTCAGGCCGCGGGAAAAGAGAAGGGCGATCAATCTCTAACTCGGCCCATTACGGCCTGCGGTTTTGCGATCCGTCCCTTCCCGTCGCCGACGAGTTTGCGGCTCGTCGGCGACGGCCTTTCTTGCCAGAAAGACCGCCACCTTCATAAGATAAGCGGTTTCTCACCGTGCTGAATCATAGAGGAATTCCCGTCGCTGCGGTTTTCTGATTCATAAATCCTGCCGGTGCAGGAGGCTGGCATTGATGGCGCGAGCATTGTCAGTGGATCTTCGAGACAAGGTTGTGGCGGCGATCGCGAGCGGTCTGTCGCGTCGACAGGCGGCGGTACGGTTCGGTGTCAGCGCCGCGAGCGCTGTCCGGTGGCAGCAGCTTGCAAACCAGCACGGAACGCCGACGCCACAGCAGCAGGGTGGCGATCGACGTTCGATGAGGATCGAGGCGCATGCCGAGTTGATCCTGGAGGCTTATATGGCGACGCCCGACATCACCCTGGCCGAGTTGCAGGCACTTCTGGCCGATCACGGCACCGAGGTCGCACTCGGCACGATATGGCGGTTCTTCGCGCGGCGCGGGATCACGCGCAAAAAAAGACAGCGCACGCGACCGAGCAGGATCGCCCGGCCATCCTAAAACGACGAGAGGAATGGTTCGACGGCCAGCTTGATCTCGATCCCGAGCAGCTCATCTTCATCGACGAGACGTGGGCATCAACGAACATGGCACGTCGCTACGGCCGAGCGCCACGCGGCGAACGACTGCGGGCCGGTGTGCCGCACGGGCACTGGAAAACCACTACCTTCGTCGCGGGTCTGAGCCGCACCGGCATGATCGCGCCCTGGGTGCTCGACGGAGCGATGAACGGTGAAGCCTTCACCACCTACGTGACCCGCGTCCTCGTGCCCGAACTTTCGCCCGGCAACGTCGTCATCATGGACAACTTATCGAGTCATAGGGCCCAGCCGTGCGTGCCGCCATCGAAGCCGCGGGTGCCAGACTCCTGTTCCTTCCGCCCTACAGCCCCGACTTCAACCCCATCGAGATGGCCTTCTCCAGCTTGGCCACGCGGTCTTGTAATTCTGCCGATCCACGGGCGTGTCGCAAATCTACTAAGTTCCGGACGTCTCGAATGTCGCTACTTTTGGGACAGTGCGCCATCTTCCCGCAAGGACGATGAAAATGGGAGATACGTTTAATCGGCCACAACCTTTGAGCTATGCCTCGTGACTTTCAATCCCTCCCTGCGCATCGCAAAAATCCAAAACGCTCAATATTGAGTTATAGGTAAAGTGATCAAACTTTAGGTAAACCGCGCATTCCATTGTCGGTAAATTTTGGGGACGCTGACGAACCAACCTCGGGCGACGGTGCTTTGCTCTTCCACGCTGATCGCTTCCTGTTCCGATGCCGAAGGTGCGGCTACACATACGGGTAACGATCGACTAGGCTGATGCAGTCCGTCCTTACGGGCGGGCGGTGATCGGGCGGAACGGCCGCTCCATGCTTGAACCGGGTTCCCCGGCCGCGGTCATGGTCGGTCGCCGGGGCGCGACGCTATCCCTCGTCATTGAGGGCGGAGCGCTGATCCTACGCTAAGCAACGATAAGCCCGTCCACAAAATGACTGAGTGTTTTATGGACGATCCAGCATTCTGGGACGAATTCTGTGGACGGGTTTTCCGCGTGTTTGCGCCCTGAGATCGGGGTGTCCATAAATCGTTCGTATGGGAGACGGAGCTTGAGCGACATTCTGGGATATGCCCGCGTCAGCACCGGCGACCAGGACGTCGCGGGGCAGACCATGCGCCTCAAGCAGGCGGGCGCGATCAAGGTGTTCACCGATGTCATGTCGGGCAAGAGCATGGACCGGCCGGGCCTTGCCGAGCTTCTCGCCTATGCGCGCAAAGGCGACACGCTGGCGGTGGTGCGGCTCGACCGGCTCGCGCGGTCGCTTGCCGACCTATTGGCGACGGTCTCAAAGCTGCGTGACAACGGGATCGCCCTGCTCAGCCTCGAAGAGAAGATCGACACCTCATCTGCTGCCGGTGAGCTCATCTTCCACGTCTTCGGTGCCATCGCGCATTTCGAGCGACGGCTGATCTCGGAACGCACCAAGGACGGCATTGCGGCGGCGCGCGCCAAGGGTAAGCTGCCCGGCCGGCAGCCGCTCGACATGGCCAAGATCGACGCCGCGATCAAACTCGTCGAGGCGCGAGTGTCGCCAGCGGAAAGTACCCGGCAGCTCGGGATTGGACGTTCTACGATCTACCGCGAGATGCGACGAATGGGCATTGGGCGGCCTGAGTGATCGGCTGAAAAGGGGTGGTTAGCTGCTGTTCGGCTTCTGAATTAGGACGGGACGAGCAAACGCTTGACGCTGCGCGTTGCTCCAGCAAAAACACCGGCCTTATGTCTGAATCGCTATCTTTGGTAATCCCGGCGCTCATATACCTCCCCGCTTACCGTGCTGCGCTTGAGGATGGATGGTCGCCCGACAATTTAAACGGGGGCGCGGCCGCCCGAAAAGAGTTGGGCTCGATCGCTGATGATCGCTGCGCATTCCTCGCGTCGCTGGAGGACCGGGAAGCTATCGGTGAACCAATCCTGATGCCTGACGGCACGACGCGAAAGCGCCTGCCCAGCTATCAACGCTGGCTTTGGGATGGGGAATTTTGTGGAAGCATAGCCTTTCGTTGGCAAAAGGGTACGGCCAGTCTTCCCTCCCATGTGCTCGGTCATGTTGGTTTTAGTGTGATACCGCGCAAGCGCGGACACGGTTATGCAGCGAAGGCAGTTCTTGCGCTGTTGCCAGATGCCCGGGCTCTTGGCCTGGCGCATGTGGACCTCGCGGCCAACCCAAAGAATATTGCCTCGCAACGCAGCATTGAACGGGCTGGCGGTAATCTCATTGGCTCGTTCACTAGGGACGGTGCCTATGGCGGCGGCGAAGGGCTACTCTACCGGATTGTCCTGTAGATAGTTTTCGCGGTGCTCCGCACATAGTACGTGTCTGCTAATGGCCAGCCCGTGTAAAACGCAGGTTCGGCGGCTTGCTGCGGAATATTCATTCAAGACTGGGCGCGCCGGGATTCTGCTATGAGGTTAAGATATCCTTTCCGACTGCGATATTGCTTGTTTCGGGTGCGGCAAGGCGTTTTTATACAGCCTCGGGCGGTTGCGGACACTCCGCCTGGTTAGCATGATTCCGATTGGCTCGGAAAGTCAGGTCGGCGGCGACATCTCAAATACGCGTTTTCATGGAATGTTCTCGGTTAGCGTTGTTTAGCGGGCTTTCAACGCTCTGCCCTCCAACTGGCTAGGATCCGACGCGTCGGTCGAATTGGCCTGCGGCTGGACCTGCATGGTTTCTGGCGCCGATGCAGCCGCGCCAGCCGGAGCTTGGCCGCTCGCGGCACATGCAGCAGTCATGCTTGCGAAGGCGACGCCTGCAAGTATGCAAGTATGCAAGTATGCAAGTATGCAAGTATGCAAGTATGCAAGTATGCAAGCGCGAGTAGATGATCAGTAAGTCATTGATACACCCTTGAGGCTCTATATCTCTAGGGGGACCGCTAGCCCGTCATTTAGTAACCCGTGTGTCATTCTCGTGACGACCGACACTCGAAGTTTTAATCCTAATTTCATCTTAGTTGTAAGCGCTAGAATCAGCACGACCTGCCTTACCAGGATCCGAGCGAGTCGGCGGTGGCGCAACGGCGGCTATTGCCAAACGTCGCCCGAAAGCGGTCGGTCCGCTTACTCCCCATTTCGCTCATTCCGAAATTCGATTGATTGAAAAAGCGCAACGCGAGCTGCTTAGCGAACGCTGAGCAACCCTTACCCGACCCGATTGTGGCGCCCATTCACGATGCGCGACGGAATTGCCGCTGAGCTGCGTTCAATGACTACTTGGGTGCCTCCGAAGGGGTGCCGGGTATTATGTGCAAGGAGAGCATCATGAGGAAAATCCTGCTTGCCGCGATCGCGGCCGGAGCAGCCTTCACCGTCGTTGCGCCCGCCGAGGCGCGGCAGGGCTGCGGCGTTGGCGCGCATCGTGGCCCTGGCGGCTATTGCCGCCCTAATCGCGGACGTGTGGTCGTGGCCCCGAGGCTTCGCATCGGCGGATTTTATGGAGGCCGAGGATATTGGGATGGCAGGCGGTATTGTGACCATCGGTATCGGTATCACGGCGGTTGGCGCTATCGCTAGGCTTTGAGGCCAGCAGGAGCGTCGCGCACCGGCGCTCCTGCTATTCCTGTCCGGTAATCGATGAAGCGAGAGCCATGATCCGAAAGCAATAGAGGCACTAGCATGAATATGATGACCCTATTGACAGTGGCGCGGACCCTCACGGCTTTGCTGATGCTTTCCCCCGCCATAGCCTGTGCGCAGCCCGTCGATCAGGAGCATTCACAGAGTGAAGCGAAGACGTCCGCAAAGGGCGTATCATTGCAGGCTTTCATCGAACGGCGTGAGAAAAGGCAACTGGCCCTAGATACCGACGGAGACGGCAAGGTCAGCAGGTCCGAGTACCTCGCCGGCGCGAAAGCTGGCAAAACCGATCCAGCGAAGCGGTTCGCAAGGTTGGATCGAGACGGCAGTGGCATGCTCGACAAGTCGGAGATCGATGCGATGCTCTCCCGTCGCTTCAAGCGCCTCGATGCGAACGGGGACGGCGTGGCGAGCCCGACAGAACGGGCAGGCGCGCGCCCCAAAAGCATCGACGCTGCGGGCGATGAAACGGAATCCTGATGCTGGATCAACCGGGATGGGCATAGGAACCACGGCGCTTGAGCGATCAGGACCCCGACTCGAGTTTGCTCGAGCGCGTCAGCCGCGGCGAGCCGGCCGCAACGCGAACGCTGGTCGCAGCGAAGCTTCCCCGTATCCTTGGTCTCGCGACGCGCATCCTGCGCAACACGACGGAAGCGGAAGACGTGGCACAAGAGGCGTTCGTCAGGGTCTGGCGAAACGCGGCCAAGTGGCAGCCCGGCCGTGCCCGCTTCGACACGTGGTTGCATATGGTCGTACTGAATCTGTGTCGCGACCGCCTGCGGCGGCGGCGAGAGGTTGGAAGCGACACGATACCGGACGCCGTCGACCCAACACCGGATGCGGAAGCCGGATTGCTGGAAGCGGAACGCAGCGGTTCGGTTGCGAACGCCATTGCAGCATTACCCGAACGTCAGCGCGAGGCGATTTTGCTGGTCCACTATCAGGATCTTTCGGGTGCCGAGGCGGCCGTGGCGTTGGATGTCAGCGTCGAAGCGCTGGAGTCATTGTTGGCGCGAGGTCGGCGCACGCTGCGCGCGCAGCTCGCCGAGCCGGTGGAGGGTGACGCATGAGTGAACCAATGACCCTCGACCGCTTTCGAGATTTGGCGGACGCGTATGGCGGCGCTATTGCGCGCTGGCCCGAACAGCACCGTGATGCCGCAGCGCTGATGGCGGTGCGCCCCTGCGCACGTAAAATTCTCGCATATGCCTCGACGATCGATGAAACCCTCGATGTTTGGCGGGTGCCATCGCCTTCCGTTGAACTGCGCAATGACGTGGTTGGGAGCGCCCTTGCGCAAAAGAAAACCGTTGGGATGCGCGCCCGGCTTTGGTGGTCTGCCGTCGGCGTCGCAGCAGCGCTAGCTGGCGCCGCGTCCGGAACAGCCGCAGTCGCAATGGTCGCCCCGATCGATTCCACGGGGGACAGCGGCACATCGTTTGGTGACATCGGTGCACAGGATAACTGATGGGTAAGATTCGCATCGCCCTGATCGTATCGGTCGTCCTGAACCTGTTCCTCGCCGGTGCGCTCGTCGCCGGCGTGGTGTCTCTGCGGACCGGAGGGCGGATGATCAACGCCGGCTCCCTGCGGATAGCAGGCGCCGAATTGCCCCGTTTCGAGCGGCGACCGTTCCGGGCAGCGCTGCGCAGAGCCCGGCAGGAGCTGCGTCCGACAATCGTTGAAGCACGCAAGGCGAAGGCGGAGGCGGCTGTGCTGCTGCGGCAGCCAACGGTCGATCAAGCGGCAGTCCTGACCGCCCTCGACCGGGCTCGTGCGGCCGATCAGGCGGTTCGGGCTGCGGTCGAGCGACGCGCGGTCGCCTACGCCGCTACGCTCCCACCAGCTGATCGGGCAAAGCTCGCCGACGCCATGAAGCGGCGCTCCGACAGGATTCCGCCCGCTCCCGAATGATCTCCGACGGAAATCCCGTCTGGTCGCGTTGAAGGGACAGTGGATCACCACCGAGGTAAGACCATTGTCCGTCCAGTTCGCTTCCCTCTCGCCTGCCGCGATCGCGCTGAACCGGTTCGGTCTGGGTGCCCGACCGGACGACGTAGCACCCGGCGATCCCAAGCGTTGGCTCCTCGACCAGTTCTCGCGGTTCGAGGTACGCCCCACGGGCTTCGCGTCGCTCGGTGATGCGGGCGCTGTAGTCGAACGATACCGCGGGCAGCAACAGGCCAACCGGCGCATGGCCAAGCAGGAGGGCGCCACCGACGCCAAGATCGATCTAAAAGCCGGACGCCAGGATTTCCGACAGGACGTTCAGGCGCTTTACCGCGCCGGCGTACAAGCTCGCGCCGACAGTGCGCTCGCGACCGAAGCGCCGTTCGTCGAACGCATGGCGAATTTCTGGTCGAACCATTTTTGCATTTCGGTCGACAACGCGCAGGTCACCGCGTTCGCCGGCGCTTTCGAGCGCGATGCGATCCGGCCGCACGTGCTGGGCAAATTCTCGGACATGGTATTGGCCGCCGAACAGCATCCAGCGATGCTGATCTATCTCAACCAGTTCCGGTCGATCGGTCCCGAAAGCCAAGCCGCCGCACGCCAACCCGACCGTAAGCGCGGACTGAACGAGAATCTCGCTCGGGAGATCATGGAACTCCATACGCTAGGTGTTTAGTCCCGGCATTTGGTGGATCGGATTAACAATGAACCGGTCTGGTTCTGAAGTCCAGATTTTGGCGATGTATTCGTAGGGTGTGAGGCCGCTAAGCGTCTTAGCCGGCGGGAAGTTATAGGCAGCCATAAGTCGGCGAGGTGCGTCCGTAGCTGTTCATGGCTCTCATAGTGGAAGCGTTTGACGGTCGCCTCCTTATAGTGCGGTTCATCCGCTCGACCTGACCATTGGTCCAGGGGTGGTTCGGCTTGGTGAGCCGGTGCTCGATATCGTGCGCCTCACAGATCATGTCGAAGCGCATCTGCCGCGACCAGGCGGTGTTGCGGTTGCGCGGCTGCTAGGCGAACTGGATGCCATTGCT
>NZ_AIDW01000062.1 GCF_000251145.1 Sphingomonas sp. PAMC 26621
CCTTCGCGTTACGAGCGGCCGACCGTACCATGACAGCGTCGAAGTCGGTGCGAAGTGCGATCGGCATGGCAAACTCCTGTCCGTTTGCCATGTTGAATCAAACCAAGCCGCCGCGGGCAACCCCTTCCGAGTCACGATCATCGGATCCTGGTATAAGTCGCGCTCTCTGGGGTTGAGTAGCAACGGAACAGAAAACCTACATAAGCCTGGGGCTGCCGACCGGAAAGACACTCTAGGTGCCTCTGAACTAGCGGGATCGTTGGCTGCGGACGGCGCGGCGTTGCTCGTGACCTATACGGTCGGCGCTCTCCCGCTCACCCGCCAGGGCGTTACCGGGATCTACCGGCGCATCGCGCTCGCCGCCGCAGCAGCTGGACTAGTGGAACTGCCCGCGGGCGAGCTCGACGCGGCGATCGCGGCGCTGTCGACTCATAGCTTGCGCGTTGGGCTGACCCAGGATCTGTTCGCGGCCGGTGAGGACGGTTCCGGGATTGCTCTAACGCTCCCCTGGTCCTCGCCCTCCACCGCGTTACGGTATGGACGACAGCTTCAAGGCAAGAGTCGGGTGGCTGCCCGGGTGCCATCGAAGGTCAGACGGTAAGCTCGCGCGCTGCCGCCATGGGTGCTGCGAAGTAGAGCAACATCGCATCGTACCTGAACGCACAAGCGGTTTGACGTCTGGCCATTCAGCCGCCGCTTCGTGCGACAAGCCGCGGTGCCCGGCATCAGCTGCGTGAGGCCCACCGCACCTTCGGCGACACGATCAGCGGATTATACTGGCTCTCCTGCGCAACGAGCGCATCAAACAGCCCGACGGGTACGCCTGCCTCGCAAGCGACGGTCGAGATCAGCGTCGCATCGGTCGGAAGAACAGGCGGAATTTCGTTCGCGACGGGTTTCTTGCCCACTTCAATCACGACACCATCGTCGACGCTTCTGAACGGCACCAGCTCGACCTGTTGAGCGGAAGCGCTGGTGATCGCCGCTGCGCCGGCAGCAACGCCGATCAGCGTCTTCGCATTCAGGATCATCCTCATCGCCATAGCGAGCAAAGGACCACACGCCTTCGGGCCTGACAACGTGGAACATTTTTACGCTACCGCAGTGCAGGGCGCATTACATAGCGCGGCGCAACGCGCAGTGTAGCGCGATTGCGCTTGCAAGGTGCAGCTCGCTTTGCCACTTAGATGCAAAGACGCATACGAGGTGCATTGCACTGTAATGCTGATTAGCAGTACAAGGGGACCGTCATGGCTGTCATTCTGGTAGGATCCATCAAAGGCGGGGTCGGCAAGTCCACCACTGCGCTCGCGCTAGCCTCCGAGATCAGGTCGGCGGGGCAGACGGTCTACGTCATCGACACGGATCCCCAGCTCTCCCTGTATCGCTGGTATGAGGACTGGAAGCTGAAGGATGGGATCGTGGTCGAGGACGGCCACAAGATGACGCAAAAGCAGCTTGAGACAGCCGTTTACGACGCATCGCAGGATTACCCCTTCGTGATCCTCGACGTGAAAGGGGCGATCAACGAGCAGGTAATGTACGCCACCCTACAGGCGAACATGCTCATCATCCCTCAGCGCGCGTCGGCCGCGGACCTTGAGCGATCGATCGAGTTCCTGGACCGGCTCGAGTTCATCGAGCGTGCCCGGCAGAGGCCCCTCCCCTACCGCATCCTGTTCACCCAGCGCACGACCGCGATCACCTCGCGAGCCGAGCGCGAGATCATGGAACAGACGCGCGAGGCGGCGCCGGTCTTCTCATCAGAGTTGTTCCTGGGCGACGCCTATCGCGCGATGTTTCTCTACCGAATGACCCTGGAGGAACTGGATGCCCACAACCTCGCGCGGACCGAGCGCCCCCGGCAGTACGTCCAGAGTCTCCTTCGGGAGATCGTTGCCATCATCACGTCCGAGGTCAAAGCATGAGCGAAGCACCAGAACCCAAGAAGTTCGGCCGCGCCGCCCGGCAGCCCGCTGCAAGCGGTCTCGATCTTTCCGAGGTGCGCCCTACCCCCGCCCCGCGCCCGAGCGCTGCCCCGATGGAGCTGCCCGACGAGTACCAGTCGGCGCCGACGGCGCGACGCCGCAGGGTGCGCGAGACGAAGAGCAAGTCGGTGACCATGAGGATCACCCCAACCACCTACACCCGCTTCAACGACTATTGCGACCGCGAGCAGCTCTCCTACCCTGACGCGCTCGACCGTCTTCTGGCGCGGGCTGAAGGTGCCAAGCAGTAGGAGGGTAGGGGGCGGGGTGCATCATGAGAAAGGATGCACCATGACCCTAGTCGCCCTCAAACCCACGCAGCAGGTAGTCGATATCGTAGGTGCCCTGGGCGGGACCTGGCGCGGCTACCTCGCGACGTGCCGCTGCCCGGCCCACCAGGACAAGACGCCGAGCCTCTCGGTCCGGCAGGGCCATAAAGGGATTCCCGTTCACTGCTTCGCAAGCTGCGACGCGGACGACTTCCGGTTTCACCCCCGATGCCCTTGGGGACCGAAGCCCACCACCCTGTTCCCCCCGCCCTGATCGTCGCCGCCAAAGAAGGGCGAGCCCTACGCACCGTTCAGCGGGTCTTCCTCGACCTCGAACACAGCGGGTATCTCGAGAGGGTGACGCTGGGGACGCCGACTGGCGCGAGCTGGCAGGGCAGCGCGTGACGGACACGCTGGCGCTTGCCGAGGGTTTTGAGACGGCAACTATGTTCACCCAGCATAACGGCATCCCGTGCTGGGCAACGCTCGGCGCCGCGAGGCTCGACGGCGTCCACATCCCGAACTCGGTCAGGACGTTGATCATCGCCGAGGATAACGATCCTGAGGGACGCCGCGCCCGTCGGAAGGCGTGGGAGCTACCGTCCGCGTGGCTTGGAGCTCCGGCGAATGCCGCCCCCGAGACAGTTCGGCGACTGGGCCGACGTCAGAGCCCAAGCATAGAGGCGAGGGGGACTGGTCTGGTCAGCTACGTCGTGCAGCCACAGAGCCAGGAGACCCCCATGAACGACCTGTTCGACGCCGCACGCGATCGTGCGTCATGTTGCACCGCTGCGGCGATGCGGCTCGTTCCCAGCCTTAAGGGCCAGGACAAGATCACGCGCGCCTTGCTCAACGAGGCGATGACGACCGCCTTCGGTGGTTCAGACGCCGACGGCCGCTGGACCCAGCGCGAGAGCTTCGAGGTACTGAAGCTTGCACTTGCGCTTGTAATGCGGAGTCGCAGTACAGATCGCGAGCACGTTGCACATGATGACGTACTGCAAGCTGCAGTGCTGCTCGATCGGCTTCCGACGCAGACCGTGAGAAGCAAGGAGCACATCGAATGGCAACAGTTCTCGACACCACTCGACTTGGCTGCTGTCGCCCTGATGCTGGCGGCTCCTATCCCCTCGGACATCGTCCTCGAGCCGAGTGCCGGGAACGACTTGCTGGTGGCCCAGCTTCCTGTCGTCGCGGCGCTCCAGCTAAACGAGATCGACCCGGCCCGACGCGCCCGGCTGCAGGCGGTTTTCCAGGAGCGCCAGTCTCGGCTCATGACGGCGCAACCATCGGAAGCGCGATGGCAGCGTCGACACGCCCGACCCTGATCGCCATGAGCTCGCATTCTCCCGCTCAATCGGCCATGGCACGGACTTGCTCGCCGCGTTTCGACATCTCCACGCAGCAATCCGGCGCGTCCGCCCGAACGGCCGCGTGGTGGCGATCATGCCCGATTGGTTCACGAACTCCGCACGCATGGACCACCCGCCGAAGTCCTGATCGACAGCACACATATGAAGGCGCATCGCTCGGCGGGCGGAGGAAAAGGGGGGCGCTCGTCCAAGCGATCGGGATCAGTCGAGGCGGTCGCAACAGCAAGCTCCATGCCCTTACCGACGGCGAAGGTGGCCCTCTCCGCTTCCTGCTGACCGGCGGTAACGTCGCCGACTGCCGTGCTGCCGATGTCCTGCTCGACGATCTCGCGCCGCGCACCATCGTCTTGGCGGACAAGGCATATGACAGCAACGCGATCCGCGACCTGATCGAGCGCCAGGGTGCCGTGCCCAACATCCTGTTTGATCCCACGGTTTGATGGCGCGATCCTTTCGTTAGAATGGAAGGAAGCTATATGGACAGGTACGTCACGGGAGCGCCACGACCACGCACGCCGTCAGAGCAGCAATACAGCGATCGCAAGCTTCGCTCTCGACGCTGAGCCGAGAGCTTGGGATCAACGCCAAGACGGTGGCGAAGTGGCGGAAGCGGGCGACGGTCGAGGATCTAAAGACCGGGCCGAAGGCCCCTCATTCTACCACTCTCAGCGAAGCCGAGGAGGCGGCGGTCGTGGCGTTCCGACGCCACACACTCCTGCCGCTCGACGATTGCCTCTATGCGTTGCAGCCGTCGATCCCGCATCTGACGCGGTCAGCCCTGCACCGCTGCCTGCAGCGGCACGGCATATCCCGTCTGCCAGATATCGAGGGCGACAAGCCTAAGCGACAGCGCTTCAAGCGCTACCCGATCGGCTTCTTTCACATGGATATCGCCGAGGTTCAGACTGCCGAAGGCAAGCTCTACCTGTTCGTCGGCATCGACCGCACCAGCAAGTTTGCGGTCACCCAGCTCGTCGACAAGGCTGACAGACGGACGGCTTGGGAGTTCCTCGAACTTCTGCTGAAAGCCGTGCCCTACCGCATTCACACGATCCTGACCGACAACGGCATCCAGTTCGCCGAGCAACCGCGCAACCGCAACACCACCTGGTCGCGTCAGATGCGCTTCGACATGATCTGCGAAGCCAATGACATTGAGCACC
>NZ_AIDW01000061.1 GCF_000251145.1 Sphingomonas sp. PAMC 26621
CGGCATAGCTCTCCACGGCAAACATCCCCGGCCGCTCCCAAAAGAAGCAACCTTACCAACGGCCGGATTTTACTCCGCCACGCTCAGCACCGCGCCGGCGTTCCGATGGCCTGCTTTGTCACCGGCGCATCCACGAGATCTAGCCACTGCGGACTAGTAGTACTCACTGATGCAGGCATGTTGGGTGGGCCACGGAGGTTATCAGTGACGGAAATCGCGCGATCAGTAATCGAGCAACAATGGTTGGATCTCACCCGCATACGCCTTCCCAAGCGCGCAATCGAAGCGCGATGGTCGTTGCGGCTTGATCACTGTTTCCAGCGTATACTGCTCGACGACGCCTGTGGCGGATGTTGGTACGACCACATTGTAGGTAGACCCGCTTACGCAAACGCGCCCGACGCGGTGCTGGCCCGTGCGATCGCCACCGGCGAGGCGCTGCTAGCCGGAACGGCTGACTTAATTGCCCTTAACGCGCAGTCGCTGGCCTGGAGGGGAAAGGGCGGTAAGCTAACGCGCAGCGAACATTGAAAATTGCCGCTCAAGACCTTGAGAAATGGTTTGAAGCGTTAACCGATACGAGCGTCTTACTGCGCATGATGGAAGGATTGGCCGCTGCAAGCGCCGCGTCGGGCGGAAACGCAGGCGATGTTCGTCGAGCGAGCTAGTTGGGTTCGACAGAAGCCCGCCTAGCCGCCTGTAGTCGGTTTGCTATCGTCAAGACCCAATGCCCGACGTTCACGGCGCGTTTTCGCCTTCCCAACTTCGGACATTTATTCATCGGTCCGCGAGCAACCCCAGCGCCGCGGGGATGGGGAAGGTTGGGACTTTTCGGTCGTTCCGTGGCCACGTGTTGGACGGCAGGTGTGGCCAGAAGCCGACGTCGGGCGCTTACCCGACCTGCACCGCAGACCGACGGAGATTGGGCCGTAAGCCGACCGTCCGCTCTTGGGGAATGAAGCGGCAATAGCTGCGGTTGCAGAACCGGCTAGCGCGGATGACCGCTAACGCCCCAACCCGATTTCGCTATGCCCTGCCTAATGCATGAAATTGGTGCGTCGCTCTTACCCGGGTTTAAGATAGCGACTCTTCCCGCGCCTATGGCCCCTAAAAGCATTGGAACTTAAACCAGGCCTGGTATTGGGTTTACTAATTCGATATATAATGCGTCATGCGCGCAAAAAGAGCATCTCTCTTAAACCGATTAGTCCATGAGCTCCCTGAGCTTTACGTAGTTGATACCGCTTGGTTGACCTCGATAGGGCTCTCCGCATCCTCCGTGCGCGACTATGTCGAACGAGGCTGGCTGGAACGAGTGGGCACGCGCCTCTATCGGCGCCCCATCCAAGATGGAGCCGGAACGATCCGCTGGGAGATCGCCACGCTCTCCTTGCAAGCGCTCCTGCGCGTGCCCGCGCATGTTGGAGGGATGACCGCGCTCGAACTCGCCGGCTATTGGCAATATGCATCCATGGGTCGCAGGCGTGTGTGGCTCTACAGCGACGCAGCCGCCGCTCGCTCTTATCTACGCCGGCTCGAGCTGGATGCCGTTATCGAGCTCAAGTCACGCAAACTCTTCGACGATGACGATCCGGATCTGGGTATCGAAACCAGAACGATTGACCTGGTGACCTCCACCCTGGGATCAGCCGTCCTCCACGGAGAGGCCGGTCTGGTCCGCAAGCAGCAGATCCGCGTCTCCAGCCTTGAGCGCGCCATCCTTGAAGTGCTCGAAGAGGTTCCGCGCACTTTCAGCTTCGAACATGGGGCTGAACTGTTTGAGGGCCTCACCACCCTGCGGCCTCGGCTGATGGCGCCGCTCCTTGCCGCCTGCAAAAGCGTGAAGGCAAAGCGGCTCTTTCTATATTTCGCGAGCCAGCACCGCCATGCCTGGTCACGAAAGCTGCGAGCCGAGGATTTCGACCTTGGCTCAGGCAAGCGCCAGATCGTGCCTGGCGGGGAATATGACCCCGTATTCCAAATCACCGTACCGAGAACCAAGCGGCCAAAGAGAACAACCAGAGCCAGCTAATGTCGACCGAACTCTACACCCGACAGGCAGAACTGCTCGTCCGGGCCATCCCTGAAATCGCACATGAAGAGGCGTTTGCGCTGAAGGGCGGCACCGCGATCAATCTGTTCGTCCGCGATCTGCCTCGGCTCTCCGTCGATATCGACCTGGTCTATCTGCCAATCGCGGATAGAGATGAGTCCCTTGCCGCGATCCGCGAAGCCTTTTCGCGAATCGCTACAAGCCTTCGTAAACGCCTGAGCGCAAAGGTCGCCGAACAAAATTCCGGCGACGGCGCAAAGCTCATCGTGCGGTCCGCCAACACCCAGATCAAGATCGAAATCAGCCCGGTCCTTCGAGGCACGGTGTTCGAGCCGGAGCTGCGCTCCGTAAGCCCCTCGGTCGAAGATCGGTTCGGATATGCCGAAATGAAGGTGGTCGCCCTGCCCGACCTCTATGCGGGGAAGATCGCGGCTGCATTGGACCGCCAGCACCCTCGCGACCTGTTCGACATCCTCCATCTCTATGCGAACGAAGGTATAACCGACGACATCTTCTCGGCCTTCCTGATCTACCTGATCAGCCATAACCGTCCGCCAAATGAGCTGCTGGCGCCGCATATGCTCGACTTGGCTCCTCAATATTCCGGCGAGTTCACCGGGATGACAGTTGAACCGGTTCCTCTCGAAGCGCTGCGCGAAGCCCGAGACCGGCTCTTGGGCGACATCCAGGTGCGTGTTCGGAAAGCTGGGCCATCCGCATTCCTGCGCTCCTTCTTTGCCCTCGAGCCAGACTGGTCCGTCCTGAACCTACCGAGCGATGTCGCCAGACTGCCAGCGGCACAATGGAAGCTTCAGAACCTTGAACGCCTTCGAGCGGAACAACCTCAGAAATTCAAAGAGCAACTCGAGAAGCTTGGGGAAGTCCTGAAACGATAGACTTCACCAAGATCATCGCCGGTGAGGCGAAATGGCGGCAGGTCAGTTGGCGCCGGGGAACCAAGGGCCGCTTGACGGCCCGCTTCGCCGCCATGCGCGTACGCATCGCCGATGGCGCGCCACAGCGGATCGGGGCGGCCGGCGCACAGCATATGCCGGGCGAAGAAGCCTGGCTGGTGGGCGAGCATCGCTCCAACGGCGAGCGGAAGTACTATCTCTCCAATATTCCCGCCGACACCCCGATCAAGGACGTCGCTGGAGCTATCAAGGCCCGCTGGATCTGTGAACAGGCGCATCAGCAGCTCAAGGAAGAACTCGGCCTCGACCACTTTGAAGGCCGATCTTGGACCGGGCTGCATCGTCACGTGCTCATGACGATGATCGCCTACGCCTTCCTGCAAACGCGAAGGCTCGCTCAGGCGGGCCGGAAAAAAAAGCGGCTTGGGACCACCGCCTCAACCGAGCCTGCCGGCTGTTCGTCAGGCCATCATTGATCGCCTGTTGCGCCCGCCCCAGCGCCATTGTCCTCATTGCGGTGAAACGCTATCAGCCCCGCATCCCGCATTTCTGCCAAAGTAGTGCTAGGTGTCGTGGACAAAGGGTATCCACAGTTTGATTGAAGCGATTGCGACGAAGCCGAGGTAGGATTCTTTGGTTTTGTCGTATCGTGTGGCAACCCGCCGCCAGTTCTTGAGCTTGCTGAACAGGCGCTCGACGAGATTCCGCCAGCGGTATTTCTCGCGATCATGCGGGATGGGGACGCGGCGATTGCTCTTGGTGGGGATGACGGCTTCAACACCGGCTGCGGACAGCTCTGCGCGGATGGTATCTGCGTCGTAACCCTTGTCAGCGAGCAGCGCGTCGATGCGTTCATCGAGCATTCGGAACAGCGGACCGAAGCCTTTCACATCGCGCGTCTGGCCCGGCGTCAGGACGAAGCCAAGCGGTCGCCCGTGTCCATCGCAGCGGGCGTGGAGCTTGGTGGTGAAGCCCCCGCGCGACCGGCCAAGCCCCTGGGCCTCTTGATCCCCTTTTTTAGTCCGACGGCGCAATGATGCGCCCGGACCACCGTGCTGTCGATCATGTCGGCGCTGGTATCGCGCGCCACCATCTCGGCCAGCGTCTCCAGCAGGGCGTCAAACACACCCATCTCTACCCAGCGCCGGTAGCGCCGAAAGACGCTGTTCCACTTGCCATAATCGTCAGGTAGCAGTCGCCACTGCGCCCCCGACCGCGCCATCCACATCATGCCTTCGAAATAGCGCCGGTTGTCGCCTGCAGGCCGACATCCGCGGCCGTGTTCGGGCGGAAGCAACGCCCCGATCAGCGCCCACTCGTCGTCCGATACCCCGATCCGCTCACCCAAAGCCGCCTCCAAAAGGCAGCCTTGAATCAACCCGCGAGTCTCAGGTCCTGGGCAAGGGACCCGGCATCCATGCAACGTTCCTATCGGCTTCGCTCGCCGCATTGAGGATTGGAAACCTGGAGATTACTTTTGGCTTACCGGTGCCAGTGCCGCATTCATGGCTGTGTCCTTCGACATAGTGACGATCGCGGTGGAGCTTCACACCGCTTTCCAACGGTTGGCTTTCCAAGCAAACGAGCAAACCAGAACGATTGCTTCGCTGTTTGAGCAGGACCAATGGATGCGGCTCCTCAATGGCGAACTTGGCCATCGCATAAAGAACCTGTTGACGATCGTCGGCGCGTTTGCGGCACAGACCCTTCACCAAGCCTGCAACCTCACATCCGCTAATAATGCGCTCGCCGTACGGCTCTCAGCTCTCGGCAAGGCTACTGATTTTCTGACGGCTTCGGAGTGTGGATGCGACGGTCCGGCAGCCCGTCATCCGCCCGCGATGTAATTCTCCGCCGCACGCAACCGCGCCGCATTAGAACCTCCTATAAGGAACTATATCAACTAAAGAATACAAAGTCGGGATACGTCTAAAATGCCTAAAGGCTTTTACTTGCTGTCCGCCGCGGCCGCCACGATCGCAACTTCCGCAGGCGCACAGGGCTTGCGGAGTGCCGAAGCCAGTACGCCCCCCGTCCAGAACCCCGCCGTCGGCGCCGCCACCGAAAACACCGCCGACATCGTCGTCACGGCAACCCGCCGGTCTGAGCGGCTTTCCAGCGTGCCGATCGCGGTATCCGCGTTTGGTGCCGCCGCGCTTCGGAATTCGGGTGCGACCGACATCCGCCAGATGACGCAGATCGCACCCTCGCTGCTGGTGTCGTCGACCGGGTCCGAGGCCAATGCAACGGCGCGCATTCGCGGCGTCGGCACAGTCGGCGATAATCCGGGTCTGGAAAGCTCGGTTGCGGTGTTCATAGACGGGGTCTATCGCAGCCGTACCGGATCGGGCCTCAACGACCTGGGTGAGGTCGAACGGATCGAGGTGTTGCGCGGACCCCAGGGTACGCTGTCGGGACGCAATTCCTCGGCGGGCGCAATCAGCATTTACACAAAATATCCCGAATTCAAATTCAGTGGCTATGGCGAAGCGTCTTACGGCAATTACAACGCCGTTCGCCTGGCTGGCGCGCTGACCGGGCCGATCGTCGCCGACAAGCTCGCATTCCGTATTGACGGTGTATTCGGCAAGCGCGACGGCTTCTATTACGACGTTGTCAACAAAATCGACTATAATGACCGTGATCGCTATTTCGTTCGCGGCCAGCTGTTGTTCAAACCCACTGCGGATTTATCGGTCCGGCTGATCGGGGACTATACCACGCGTACCGAGAAGTGCTGCGGCGCGGTATATATCGAGACGCGCGAAAAGACCGATCCCACACCGAGCGTGCCAGGCGACTTCGCAATCAACCCGGCGGGCAATCGGGTCGTATCGATCCTGCAGAGCATAGGCGGGGTGCTGCCGAGCGCCAGCGACCCCTACAACCGTCGGATCGCGAATACCGCCGCCCGCGCCTATGGGAACCGCACGACCGATTACGGCGTGTCGGCGCGGGTCGGGTGGAATATCGGCAGCACGCAGCTCATTTCGGTCAGCGCGTACCGCGAATATAAGGCGTTCGGTGCGGCGGACGTCGATTACGGCAATGTCGACATCGCCTATCGTCCCGATGACGGCAACGCCTATCGCCAGTTTCACACGTTCAGCAACGAAACCCGGGCGAGCGGTTCGCTGTTCGACAATCGCGTCGACTGGCTGGTGGGCGGCTATTACGCGCACGAAGACCTCACGGTCGTGGACAATCTGAAGTTCGGCACGCAATATGGCGCGTTCGCCGCTTGCCGCATGGTCGCGACGATCAATCCTGCCGCGGCGCTCCGCGCTCCCGCCGACCCGGGATGCCTGAGTGCGGCAGGGCGCGCCACGCTTGCCCGCGCTGTGGGGCCGCAGATCATTGCCGGACTCGACCGCCTCAGCACCGTTAACAATGTCGGCAGTATCCGCGATGAATATGATCATGCAAGCCGGAACTTCGCGCTATTCACGCACAACATATGGAAGATGACCGACACGCTGAGTCTCACCGCGGGCTTGCGCTATACGCATGAAAGCAAGACGCTGAATGCCCGCATCCATAACAACAACACAGTGTGTCCGGCGCAGCAGGCCGCGTTGCGCCCCCTGCTGGCCAATGCCGCGCTCGCGCCACTCGCGGGCGGAATCATCACGCTGACCTGCACCGGTAATTCGACCTCGGCGCTGACCGGTGTGCCGATCAGCGACAAGATCAAGGAAGGTCAGTTGACCGGCACCGGCGTCATCTCGTGGAAGCCGTTCCGTAGCACCTTGGTGTATGCATCCTATGCGCGCGGCTACAAGGCGGGCGGGTTCAACCTCGATCGATCCGACCTGAGCGCGACGGTGTTCGCGACGCCGACCGCTGCCGCTGCGAGCAACCTGCGGTTCGACGCCGAAACGGTGAACGCATATGAAGTCGGCGTTAAATACACCTCCCGCGAGTTCACCGCGAACGCCGCTGTCTATCGTTCGGAGTTCAAGAACTTCCAGCTCAATACCTTCAACGGCACCAACTACATCGTTCAGAATATCGGAGCATGCGGCGTCGGGCTGAACGGTGCGGATAGCGACAATTCATCGACGACGGGCGCATGCACCGGCACGGTCAAGAAGGGCGTGGTTACCCAGGGCGTCGAAATCGAGGTCGGCATGTATCCGGCGCGCGATGTGACCGTGAACATGGGCTATACGCTCGCCGTGGCGAAATACGCCAGGGACTTGGTCGGCAGCGACGCCGGCGAACCGCTTAATGCCGCGCTTTTCCTTCTGCCGGGCAGCCAGATGTCCAACGCGCCGCGTCACACCGTCACCAGTTCGCTGACATGGTCGCCACCGATCGGCTCGTCGGGGCTGACCGGTCTGTTCTATATCGATGACCGTATGACCAGCGACTATAATACGGGGTCGGACCTGTTCGTGGAAAAGGCGCAGGACGGCTTCGTGCTGGTCAACGCGCGGGTCGGCATGCGGGGCCGCGACCAGCGTTGGGCGATCGAGTTCTGGGGACAGAATCTGTTCGACACCAACTACCAGCAGGTGGCGTTCTCCGCCCCGTTCCAGGGCGCAGGTAGCCAGGCGCAGGTCCAGACATTCGGTTCACCGAGCTTTGCGACGGCCAACACGCTCTTCTCGTCGTTCTTGGCCGAGCCGCGAACCTATGGCGTAACCTTGCGGTCGCGCTTCTGACGAGGACATAGAGGCGGTCCTTCATGATGCTCAGGCAACTGCCGGATCGACAACACTAGACAGCCAGCCGCGCAAGCACCAGTTTTGAAAGCGGAAACACGTTCGCACGCGGTCGCGATCTGTCTTGCGCCACGATGACGCATCGCGCCGATCCAGAGTCAGACGCTTACCGACAGCCCCGCGAACCAATCTGCGCTGCGTGCGCCCGTTGTCGCGGTACGCCAAGCCGACAGTGCCGTGCAATTCAGTGCAGTGCAGTGCAGTGCAGAAACACCTGAAAAAGTTCTGGGCAAAACAACCTCAGGCTATCACTTCTCTCTATAATTAATTGACGGGCACTCCAGTTCTACTCCGCAAGTCTTCGAATATCGGTCAGTCACATCACAAACGCGTCTTAATCTGCCATCGCGGGCGGGCTGAGCGGGCGCTTGCCATCGAAATGGATATTAGTTTGAAGAACAATCGCCTGCTGTTTACCGTCGCGCCCCTGGCGTTGATGCTTCCTGCGTTCGCCCATGCAGCGCCTTCCGGTCCGGAAGCTGCGGTTGCCAAGCCGGGTGCGCTTGTCGCCCCCGTCGAGGAGGCACCGGCCAAAAAGGTTGCCGCCGAGGAGGTCTTCTCAACCGGCGTAGCCAAGGGTCGGGATCGGCTCGACAGCGCGACTTCGACAAGCGCGCTCAAGGCTGACGAGATCGAGAAGTACGGCGCTCGCTCGCTCGGCGAAGTGTTGCGCAACATTCCTGGTATCCGCGCCGAATATGCCGGCGGCGAAGGCAATGCGAGCTACTCGATCCGCGGCCTGCCGCTTGCCTCGACGGGGTCAAAATTCATGCAGCTCCAGGAAGACGGCATGCCCGTCCTCGAATTTGGGGACATGCAGCTATTTACGAGCGACATGTTCATGCGCTTCGACCTTAACGTGGCGCAGGTCGAGGCCATTCGCGGCGGTTCGGCATCGACTTTCGCGTCGAATTCGCCGGGTGGCGTCATCAATCTTTTGTCCAGGACCGGCGATGTCGAGGGCGGGGCGGTTCAGACGACGCTTGGCCTCAACTATGGCGAGCATCGCATCGACGCTGATTATGGCCACAAGCTCAGCGACACGCTACGCTTCCATGTCGGCGGTTTCTATCGGCAGGGCGAAGGCCCGCGCGATGTCGGCTATGACGCCTACAAGGGCGGACAGATCAAATTCAACGTCACCAAGACGTTCCCCAACGGCCTAATCCGGGTCTATGGCAAGTATCTCGACGATCGAACCCCGTCCTATCAGCCGATACCGCTGAAGGTCAGCGGGACGAATGCCAGCCCGGTCTTTACCGATGTCCCGGGCATCGACATCAAAACTGGCTCGCTGCTTTCGCCCCACGTCGACACCGTCTTGACGCTGGATGGCTCCAACGCGATCAAGCGCGACAGCGCTCGCGATGGCCAGCACGCCGTCGTCAAGTCGGCCGGATTCGATGCCCAGTTCGATTTCGGTGGTTGGTCGTTCAGTGAGAAGTTCCGCTTCTCCGATATTACCGGCCGCAATATGCAGAACGTGCCGCTCGGTATTGCGCCGGCAACGGCGCTTCGCGGCGCTATCGGCGGTGCCGGGGCAACCCTGATCTATGCGACCGGACCGCTCACCGGGCAGGCAATTTCCAGCCCGTCGACCCTCAACGGCAATGGCTTGCTGGCATCGTCGCTGTTCTTCGACAGCGTGGCCAACAGCTTGCAAAACGTCAGCAACGACATGCGTGTCAGCCGGGTCTGGAAGATCGGCAAGGGCGATCTGACGACGACGGCGGGCTTCTATAAATCATCGCAGAACTACGATATCGACGTGTCGATCCTCAATATCCTGTCCGATGTCCGCGGCGGCGGTGATGCCGCGCTGATTGACGTCACGACGGGTTCCGGCGTCAAGGCGACGCAGGATGGTTACATAAGCTTCGGGTATCTGGGCGGTCGCCTTCACCGGCAGTATCAAGTGAACTACGCAATCGATGCGCCTTATGGGTCGATCAACTACCATATCGGCAAATTGGCGGTCGGCGGGAGTCTGCGGTATGATAGCGGGCATGTTAACGGCACCGTGTCCGGCTCCGAGCTTGGCGGCGGGCGCGTCGGTGTCGCAGCGGTGGATATCAATGGCGATGGCAAGATTTCTATCGCGGAGAGCAAGACCGCCGTCCTTCCGCTCGGCAATCCGGGCAAGGTCGACTACAACTATCATTATCTGAGCTATTCGGGCGGTGTGAATTTTCGCATCGCCGAGCCGCTGGCGGTGTTCGTCCGCCATAGCCGCGGTGCCCGCGCCGCTGCCGACCGGATATTGTTCACGCCAGCGATCAGCGCGGCGAGCGGCCTGCTGGTCGATCCCACCAGCGGCTTCGATACGGTCAAGCAGAGCGAACTCGGCCTCAAATTCCGCCAGTCGGGCGTGACGCTCAACATCACCGGATTCTCGGCGACGACAAGTGACCGCAACGCCCAGATCAACACCAGGTCCGATGGTTCGACCCAGATCGAGGACATCGTTCGCGGCTACAGCGCCAAGGGTGTCGAGATCGAGGCCGGCGTGCGGCGGGGCGTCTTCAGCGTCACGGCGGGCGGAACCTATACCAGCGCCAAGATCGCCAGCGACGCCAGCCATCCCGAGCTTATAGGCAATAAACCGCGACACCAGGCACGCTTCCTCTTCGAAGCCACGCCGCAGATCGACACCGAACATGTCACCGTCGGCGCCAATTTCATCGGCACGACGAGCAGCTTTGCTCAGGACGTCAACCAGCTCAAGCTGCCCGCATACACCTTGGTCAACGCCTTTCTGCAAGTCCGGCCAATCGCTCACGTTCAGCTGATGGTGAACGTCAACAACCTGTTCGACAAGCTTGCCCTTGCCGAAATCACGCAAGGCACGATCCCCGCCAGTGGCATCGTGCTAGGGCGCGCCTACACCGGCCGCACCGTCTCTGCGACAGCACGCTACTCGTTCTGAAGTGTCCGGCCAGCGCGTCTCCGCCCATGAATGTCGATTGAAAGAAGCGTGATGTTCAAATCCATGAAGATCCCGAGAAAGCTGGCGCTCTCGTTTTTGATCATTTGCGTCTCGGCGGCGGCGATGATGGGGGTGTTCTTCACGAACATCACGGCAATCCGCAACGCATCCGACGGCAACAATCTTAGCCAGGATATTCATGCCAAGACGCTAACGCTGGAAACCTCGCTGCTGCGCCAGAACAGTCAGATGCGCGGTTTTCTCGTTACAGCTGATCCGACCTATCTTAAATCTTATACCGAAGCCCAAAGCGATTATGACGCTGCGTCGGGCGAGCTTGAAACGTTGCTGACCGAACCGTCGCTGCGTGCCGCGCTGCTCAAATCGCGCGCGGCGACGCTCGATTGGCGCAAGGCCTGGGGCGACCGCCTGATCGAGCGCGTCAAGGCAGGCCAACGCGAGAGCGCGGAGGCCGAGGTCCGCGCAGCTGGCAAGGCAGTGCTTACTAGTGCCGCCGTCCTGCCGCTGCGCGATATCCGCGACGCCGAAGTCGCGCTCATCGACAAGAACTCCGCCAGCCAGCAGGCTGCGATCGCGGCTGCGGTCACGGTGTTGATCATTGGCGGGATCGCGTTGATCGCGATCGCCGTTGCGCTCGCTTTCGTGCTCAGTCGATTGATCGCCCAGCCGGTGTCGCGCCTGACTAAGACAATGGGCGATCTCGCCGCGGGCAAGAACCATCTCACGGTCCCCGATCTCGATCGCGGCGACGAAATCGGCAACATGGCACGTGCGGTTCTGATATTTCGCGATGCCGCCGTCGCCAAGGAAGCAGCGGACCGGGGTGCGGCACGGGCCGAGGCCGAGCAGCAGATGGTGGTCGATACCGTCTCGCTGCATCTGTCGAAGGTAGCCGAGGGTAATCTCACCGCCGAGATCACCCGTGACTTCCCCAGCACCTATGCCGCGGTAAAGACCAATTTTAACGCGGCGGTGATCTCCTTGCGGGAGCTGATCTCTTCGGTGCGAGAGTCGACCGTATCGATCCGTACCGGGTCGGTCGAGATCGCCCAGGCATCGGAGGATCTGGCACGCCGGACCGAAAGCAACGCGTCGAATCTCGAAGAAACGTCGGCCGCCGTCATCCAGATGGACGGCCGCCTGAAGAATACCGCCGAAGCTGCCAACCGCACTGCCGAGCGCGCCAACGGCACGATGGCCACTGTGGCCGACGGACGCTCCACGGCGGACCAGGCGGTACAGGCGATGAGCCGGGTTTCCGATAGCGCCAAGGGGATCGACAGTGTGATCGAAGGACTCGACAAGATCGCGTTCCAGACCCGCGTGCTGGCGATGAACGCGGCGGTCGAGGCCGGGCGTGCGGGTGATGCCGGTCGGGGTTTCGCGGTCGTCGCCGATCTCGTTTCGGCGCTCGCGATGCGCGCCGAGGAGGAAGCGGGTCGCGCGCGCGATCAGTTGAGCGCGACCCAGACCGACATCGTCACCGCCGTCGAGGCGGTGCACAAGGTCGATGCCGCGTTGGCCGATATCACGACTGGCGTCAGCGACGTGAACCAGTTGCTTGGCGCGATCGCGACGGACAACCAAGCGCAGTCGAGTGCGATCACGCAAATCAGCGCGGCGATCTCGACGATGGACCAAGCCACCCAGCAAAATGCGGCGATGGTCGAGGAGACGTCGGCCGCGGCGCGCAACCTCGCTACCGAAGTCAATGGCTTGTCCGAACACGCTGCCAAGTTCAACGTCGGTGGTCCGGCGGGTGCTGCCCCCCGCTCGAGCCAGGCGCGCTTCTCCGGGCCGGTGAAGCAGCTTCCGGCTGCGGCGGTAGCCAGGCTGGTCCGTCCGGCGGCTGATGCGGATGACTGGCAGTCCTTCTAGCCGCAGCAGGATGCCTTTGTTTCGACTGGACTGCAGCAGCGCTGGGAAAACGATGTGAACATGGTTACGTGCGCGCCGGAACGCGGAGAACTGTGGCGCCATGCCAAAGTGGCGCGTGCTTTGGGATCGCCGTTCGTGGCGGCAGTGCTTGAAGCCGGCGAGCGCCAGTTGGCGCGCGCACCGCGCACAGCGGCGCTCATCCGCAACTGGCCCGGCGATACTAGTCAGGACGCGGTTGCGATGCGCTTCAACGCTGCGCTCCATTCGCTTGCCCGGCACGGGCGACTGCCGGCGCTCAGCGCACTTTACGCCAACCGGCATGAAGATTTTGACGGCGCGATTGGCGGCGCGATGTCGGAGCAGGACGACGTCATCGCGCTGTCGATGCGCGATGCGCCACAGACCAACGAAGTCGGCCGATCAGCGGCGATCGCCGCTGCCCTGATGGTTGCACGGCACCAGTTCGGCTTACCGTTCGAGCTGCTCGAGATCGGATCAAGCTGTGGGCTAAACCTCAATCTTGGCCATTATGAGTATGAACTGGGCGGCGTTTCTGCCGGAGTCATCGGCTCATCCGTACAGATTGCGCCGACATGGTCGGGCGGGAGCCCGCCTCGGGCACCGATCGAAGTCGTCGCTGCCCGGGGAACCGACCTCAATCCGCTCAACGCTGACGACCCGCGCACGCGGGATCGGTTGTTGTCCTATGTGTGGGCCGATCAACCGCATCGTGCGCGGCGACTGGAATCCGCCTTAGCGTTGGCGCTTCGCCATCCGCCGCATATCGACCATGCGGATGCCGTCACCTGGCTTTCGGCAAGACTTAAAGACGTTCAAGCCGCGGGGCAGTGTCGTGTGATTTTCCACTCGATGGTGCTGCAATATCTCACCGAGCACAACCGGCATACCATCACCAGTACGATCCGCCAAGCCGGTGCGCGTGCCACCGCCGGCAGGCCACTGGCGTGGATCAGCTTCGAATGGACGGCAATACGCGACGAAGTGCAGTTATGCCTGACTTGCTGGCCCGGAGGCCAGACCTGCCTGTTAGCAACTTGTCACGCTTATGGCGAATGGATCGACTGGCGAATGTGAAAAGCTAGTCATATCCACCAGGTTCGGAAATGGCGGTTTCGCCAGAGCGGCGACGTACGCACGTCCGAAACTCAGCATTTTCAGGACAAAGCGGTCGTTCATGCACCGAATACCTGAACATGACCGAAGCGACGCCGCACCGTTCGAAGCAACGTATCCGTACTGACCGGCATCAGGAGGCGGCGCAGCAGGCTGGCCGCCGGCCGTCCACCCAGTGCGAGCCCAAGATGATGCACGATCGAATCCAGGCGGGTCGTCCGCCGGGCAAAGGCCGCAGTCACTTCCGGAGGGAAACGTTCAACGCAAATACGCGTGGCGCAGCAGGAGGTGGCGCAGCGAAACCGCCGGGCTGCGCGAGTGATCCGAACCGGGCGGCCATGAAAGGGCAAATCAGCGAGTGTACGATATAGCGGCTATGAACACATGTCGATGGACGGCAGCAGTTCGGGCAGATCGTGACCAACGATCGAGATCTCCCTGTGATCAATATCTGCCCGGCCGCAAACTCAACTTTGTCGATCACTAACCCTGACCGCATTCGGGTTATTAGCCCGAAAGGAGAAGGATGCTATTTCAAGGGCTTTGTTGCATAACGCCTCGAGAGCATAACCGCCCTTTTACTTAAAGATATTATGCGATGCGGACAGTGATCGGCGTTCCCATTTTGGAGAAGCGATTGAGGATTGCAGCACGGACTTTGAGCTCGGTGATCTGACGATCGAAGGTACGAGCCACAACGCGTTGGCTCAGAAGCTTGAAGCAGTGCATTTTGGTCTCGACCAGACTGCGGCGATGATAGCCGCTCCACTTCTTCCAGATCGCGCGGCCAAGGCGCTTTGTAGCGCGTAGCGCTTCATTGCCAGCATCGACGCCGGGACCGTCTTTCGTCCATGGTTGGCCGTTGCGACGGACCGGGATGACCGCCTCTGCACCACGTTCGGCAATGGCAGCATGGCACGCCCTGGTATCGTAAGCGCCGTCTCCGCCGACGCTGAGTATCTGCTCGTCCTGCGGGATCTGCGCCAGCAGATCGGGCAAGGTCGGCGCATCGCCGATGGCATTCGTCGTGACTTCGATGGCCCGGATATCCAGCGTTGCCGCGTCGATCCCCAGATGCACCTTGCGCCACTGGCGGCGGTAGGAGGCGCCATGCTTGCGTGTCTTCCACTCACCTTCACCCGTCATCTTAATGCCCGTGCTGTCGACCAGAAGGCGCAGGCCGCCTGAGCTGGGCCGCCCGCCAAGCTCGACGACCAACGTCTTCTGCCGTCGGCATAGCGTCGTATAATCCGGCACCGGCCAGTCCAGCCCGGCAAGTTTGATCAGGCTCGCTACCAACCCTGTCACTTGCCGCAATGGCAGATTGAATAGCGATTTCAGCGTCAGGCAGAGCTCAATCGCGCTGTCCGAAAACCGCATCGGCCGACCAGGACGACCGCACGGCTTCGACAACCAGTGCATCTGCGGATCAAACCATATTTCCAGTGACCCGCGCCGCTTTAGCGCTGCATTATACTCCGGCCAGTTCGTCGTGCGATATTTCGGTGCGGCAGGTTTGGGCATCGCGCCCATCTATCTCGCTCGATTCCCTTGGGGAATCCCCAGCGTCAGTTTTGCAACAAAGCCTATTTCAAGGGTAAACTGCCTCAATAACGGCAACAACGTCGGCGGGGTCGAGTGCGTCCAAATCTAGTTCGAGATCTGGGGCGACGCTGTAGCCCTTGGTCGCGCCGGTGCGGTCGAAGGTCACCGAAACAAGGCGATACCCCTCTGCGGTACGGACCGCGGCGAGCCCTCCTACGGTCACTCGGTGATCGGGATCGGCGATGACGATCGCACTGGCGGGCAAGCCGGCACCCAGCGTCGCGCGGCACACGCGCAAAGCAAACGCGCGTGCTCCAGCGCGACGTGGCGCCTCGACCACGTCCTCAGTCGGCGTGAAGGCGATAATGCCGCCCGTAAACGGCGTGCCAAAAACGGTAAGCTCACGTAACGCAGCCTGTCCAGAAGAAGCCTGAAGCGACGGAGCGGCCTCGAGCGAGACCAATTCCGGCTGAGCTCCGCGCTTAGTCCCAGTGGGAGGGCCACTTGCCCGTCGCGCTGGCCGCGTCGAAAGGGCCAGTTCCGCGGACAAAGCGGCAATGCGCTCCCGTGATCGCAGCGCACGCGTGTCCGGATCGGCGACTCGCCAAACAACGGCGTCGAGCTCGCCGCTTCGATAGCGATCCTGCACGATCTTGCGTAGCGCGCTTTCATCCGCGACGCCGAACAGCCGGCACACGGCCGCCGCCGTTGCATCATTCCAGCGATCGAATGTCTTGTGGGCATTCTCCAAGCGCGACAGAATCACGGGCGGCAGCGCATATTCTTGGTCGAGCGCCGCAATTGTCAGCGTGGCATCGCCGTTGCGAAGCACCCGCAGTGCGGCCGCCAGCAGAATCGCGAAACGCTCCTCTTCCGCGGATACAGGGCGCCCGTCCTGAAAAGGTTGTGCCCAGCGCGCTATGTCGAACTCCGGGTCAGTGACGTCGGTCAGCAAGTCGGCCGGTGCTAAATCGAGCTCGCGCGCGATCCGCTTTATCTCGTCCGCTCGTGCGACAACTTCGCCGCGTTCGATTTTGGACAGGCGAATATAGGGGATGTCGGGCAAGCGCACGCTCAGTGCCATCAGTTTCTGCAACCCGCGATGCCGGCGCTGCTCGCGTATGCGATTGGGAAATACGAACGTACGGTAGAGATCCGGGATCACCTCTGCCCGGGCTGGAAGATCGGCTATGCGCTTAGGCATAGTCGTGAGCGATGGCATGCGCACCATAGGAACTTTCGTCATCCGCGGGCGACGTGGTTCTGTTACCCGCCTTCAGCTATATAGGATGGCGGACAATGACACAATTTTTCTTTAACGCGATTTTTCAACCGGCCGCCCGGGCGGCCGGTTGAACTAGCACAGTCTGTTCACTCGGGCGTCGCGCTTGTTACCGCGTCCGATTGCCCGACGCATTGCCTTTGGTACGCCCGGTGTATGCCGACATCGAATTGGGAAGAACGTCCTGCGGGAATGCGTCCTGACGCAGCGAGATGGCCGGCAGACCCACGAGCGGAACGATCGCTACGACCTGCGACAGTAAGTTGTGCGGCTGGCCGAGCGCCGGCAGGATCGACGTTGTCGTTACCGTAGTCGCCGTGCGAGCGCGCACGGTGGGTGCCTCGGTCTCGCGATATTCCGCCATCATGGCGAAGCGCGGATGCGCGGCGGCCAGCTCTACAATGCTGCGCGTTGCGCGCTTGGTGATCTGCCGCACACGCTCCTTGGTTACACCAGTGTCGGTACCGAGTTCATCGAGCGTGGCGACGTCGAATACGCGGCGCTCGACGATTTCCTTGTCACGCGCGAGCTTCTGTTCGAGCTTCTCCAATTCCACCGGGCACAGGCCACGGGTGCGCGACTGCCGCGGCATCGTTCCGGCTTGGTCGACCGGTCCGGCGTGCAGGGCACGCTTGGACCGCGGACGCTTGCGCAACTGTTCGATCCCGGCGGCGCGCTGCTGATCAACATATCCATCTATTAACGACGCGGTCGCAGCCAGCGCCAGATAGTTCGAGGCGCCCGCCTCGGTACGCGCCAAAGCGCATTCATCCTCGATCACCGATTCCAGCGTCGCTTCATCGCCGTCGCTGTTAGAGGTTAGCGCATGCAGCGACACGGTGATCGCATCGACCTTTTTGGCCGAAGGGCGCTGGTCAGTCATCAGGCGGAAGCGCAAGCTTTGCAGTTCGCCGCGGATTTGCCAACTGATGAAAGTGGTGAATTGCGCCTTAGTCGGGTCATATCCTATGATCGCGCGATGGACGGCGATCGCACAGCACTGCTCCGCATCCTCCCAGTGCGATCCGAGACCGTATTGTCGGATGAAGTGGCGAATGCGCGGGGCGATCAGCTTAAGGATCGCGCCGAACGCAACGTCTACATTGCGGCGCTGCCGCGCGGTAGACACGCATTCTGCTTTAGGCATCTGCGCGATGACGGCGGCAACGGCGGCTTCCAAAGCGATCGTGGTCTTCGACATTTCCATTCCCCTGAAAGTAGCCCGACCGGCCTTCGTCAGCCGTCCCTCACCACTCTCTTAGGGTTCAAATCTATAATGGATTCTTACCTTCCAATATATTGGACGACCTAGCCGTTGATTGTTTGGAGCGGCTCGATCTGGGTTGCGATGGCCTTCACCGCGTCGCTGAAGCGCGCCGGCATGACGTGGCGACTGACGAAATCGAGCAGCCACGAGCGATGCGCGCTCGCGGCGCTTCTGGCCTGCGTGATACGATGACTGGCAGCTGCCCTGCCGACCTGCGCATCGAGCAGGCGCCGCGCCCGCCCGCTGTCCAGGCTGCCTGTGAGAAACCGAACCGCGTCGGCGGTGCCAAGATGGTGCCCGAGATAAGCCGCGCGCGCGATCGTCGTCAGGTCCTCGCCGACCGCGACCCCCGCCCGCTTTAGTTGCGCGACGCTTCGGCTGGCATAATCGGCGGTCGCGTTGATCGAGGCGGTGGCATCATAACGCAACGCCAGCAAGGCCGAACGCGCGTTGGGATGCACCCGACCGTCGTCGCCAAGCCAGCCATTGGTCACCGCGGTCGCGTGCAGCCAAGTGCCCGCGCGCTCGGCCTCACTTTGCCACGTGCCACCGAGAAACTGGCCAAGCCCAGCGGCACTTGAGCGCGGGTTACGCGAGGTCGTTTTCCACCCCCCGTCGCCAGTCTTGGCGGCTTCGGCATCGACGATCGCGGCGAGCGCCGCCGCCGGCACCCCGGTCCGCGCGGCGGCAGCGACGAACGCTTGTCCGAACCGCGCATTTGCGCCGAGCCCGGTGAGGAGGCTCGTCACGGAACCAGCGACGCTAGTCAGTGCGCTAACCGGCGAGGCGGCGGGCAATCGCCCTGCGGCCTGGATCGGAATCGGGGTCCCTGCGGCAGTGGCCGCGTCGCCTTTCGGGGTAAACAGCGCGAGCAGCGAATCAAGATTGAATTCAGCATTTTCGGCTCTTTGTGCCGCGCCATGCTGGTCGTCGGCGGTGTCGCTGCTGCCCAACGCCGCGCGCCACAAGCGCGTCGTGACATCGCCATGCGCCTGCGCGTAGATTAGCGCGGCCTTTTCGCTCGGCACGAGCCGGCTTAGGTCGCTCGAGACGATCACGGGCAGTGTTCTTCACGCAACCGCTGCGCCGCGGTGAGCGCGCGCGTGAAGCGCGCTGCCGAGAAGTCGTCGACCTGCCCCTGTTCGGCGATTGCCGCCATACGCAGCGTCTCGGCGCTGTACCGATCCGCCGCCGCGCCGATCGCGCTGAGCGAGCCATAGGCCTCGACCGCTTGCGCGCGGAGCGCTGTCAGCCGCGCGTCGCTGACCGAGCGCTCATGGCACACAACCTCCCGTTCGGCGCGCATCCGCGCAACATAGGCATCGGCCGAAAAGGTGTGCTGGCTGCCGGCGATCTCGACCTCGGCACGCACCGAAGTGTCGATCGCCGCGCGGTGCCCGTCGAGCAGTGCCATCTGGTTCACCTCGACCGTGATCAACACACGCATATCGTCGATCTCGCGCTGCCGCAGCCGCAGGGCCGCGTCATAGGGCGTGTTCATGCCGCATCCTCGAGGATAGCGCCTAGCGCGGCGAAGCTGTCGGCAAGGTCTCCTCGGTCCAGCTTGGTCTGCTTCAGCAGCGCCTCGATCTGCGGCGCAAGCCGGATCGCGCGATCGACTTCGGGATTGGAGCCGGCCTTGTAGGCACCGAGCCGGACGATTTCCTCCATATCGCCATAGGTTGACAACACCGACCGCGCCGCGAGGCGCAGTGCGTTCTGATCGTCATTTAGCGCGCCCGGAAGCGTGCGTGACACCGATTTAAGGATGTCGATCGCCGGATAGCGGCCGCGCTCGGCGATCCGCCGCGTGATCACGACATGGCCGTCAAGGATACCGCGCACCGCATCGGCGACCGGCTCATTATGGTCGTCGCCATCGACTAGCACGGTGAACAGCCCGGTGATCGTCCCCTGCCCCGGCCGCCCTGGGCCGGCGCGTTCGAGCAGCCGTGGCAACTCGGCGAACACTGTGGGCGTATAGCCCTTGGTCGCCGCCGGCTCGCCGCTGGCGAGGCCGATCTCGCGCTGCGCCATGGCGAAGCGCGTCACTGAATCCATCAGACACAGCACGTTGAGCCCTTGGTCACGAAAATGTTCGGCTATGGCGAGCGTGGTCCAAGCCGCTTGACGGCGCATCAGCGCGGGCTCGTCCGAAGTCGCAACGACCACCACGCTGCGGGCGAGGCCGTCGGGGCCGAGATCATCCTCGACGAATTCCTGCACTTCGCGGCCGCGCTCGCCGATCAGCCCGATCACCGCGACATCGCACGCGGTCCAGCGCGCTAGCATCGACAGCAGTACGGATTTGCCGACGCCCGAGCCGGCGAACAGGCCGAGCCGTTGCCCGGTGCAGAGCGGTGCGAAGATGTCGAGCGCTCGCACGCCCGTGCCGATTCGCGCGCCGACGCGCGTGCGCTCGGCGGCGGGCGGTGGCGGTGCCTTGATCGGGCGCGGATCGATACCGAGCGGCAGCGGCCCTTTGCCGTCGATCGCGACACCGAGGCCATCGACCATCCGCCCAAGCCACGCATCGCACGGGCGGACGACGAAGCGTCCAGCCACAAGCGTCGCGCGCGAGCCCGAGGCGATCCCCTGCGGGTCACTGAACGGCAGGCAATGCGCGACGCTTCGGTCGAGCCCGGTCACTTCGGCGGCGACTTCACCTTCCGCCGCGTTGACCGTGATGTGCGAGCCGATCCGCGCCGCGCCGTCAAGCCCCTCGACCTCGATCAGCGTGCCGCGCACGCCGATAACCCGACCATAACGCTGGTCGAGGGACAGCTCGCGCACCGCCCGCGCCGCGGCGGCGAGCGTCTTCATGCGCCGCGCTCAGGCGGCATCGCATTCGGCGCGGGCAAACGCCACCGTCTCATAGGTGATCAACATTCTACAATCGGCGAGCGCCCGATAGAAGTCGCCGGCGGCAACTTTGCGCGCAAAGGCAGCGCAGGCAGCCTTCGCCTCGTGAGATTCCAGCGCACCGATCAAACCGCTAAGATAGCAGATGATCTCGTCATGGTGCGCACCGGCCCCGGCAGGATCGATATAAGCGAGCATGCAGGCGTAATAAAGCCTTCGTGCCGGCGTCGTGGCGTCCTCGGGGGTCATCACTTCGCGCCCACGAAGCACCGTCACGCTATTTTCGACACACAGGTCGGTTCGGCCGACAGAGCGCAACAGTGCGCCGTTGACGATCATCTGCTCGCCGTCGCGGAGGGAAATTCGAAGCGTCATCGTGGGGCTCCTATTCGTTTTCATTCTTATAGGAAGAAATTGCCTAGTTCGTGTCGGAAACAACAAAATACCCCCGTTTTGACACGCACGGCGATTGTTATCCTACAATCAAAGGTACGCCTCGCCATTGGTGCGATTTGTGGAGATTACCCTTGAGTCTGTACTCAGCCCTGTATGCCGGCGTTTCCGGCCTGACCGCGCAATCCAGTGCCATGGCCAGCGTCGCCGACAACATCACCAACATTAATACGGTCGGCTACAAGAATGCCGATACGCAGTTCCGCACGATGGTGTCGGACGGGCGCGGTGGCTCGTCCTATTCGGCCGGTGGCGTCGCGGCAGTGACCCGTTCGCTGGTGACCAAGCAGGGCGCGCCACTGGCATCGGCCAGCCCGACCGACATCTCGATCGATGGCGCGGGCTTCTTCGTGACGCGCGACGGCGTCGGCACCGACGCCAACGTCGCCTATACGCGGGCGGGCTCGTTCACCCCCGACAAAGCTGGCTATCTGACAAATTCGGGCGGCTATTACTTACAGGGCTGGCCGCTCAACGCGCAGGGCAGCTACGTTAATAACGGCAACCTCGGTGCCCTGGCTCCGGTCCGCGTCAGCCAACTGACCGGCACCGCCGCCGCAACCACCAAGCTGCAGATGCGCGCGAACCTCGATTCGACCGCAGCTGCCTTTACCGGGGCCTACACGGCAGGCGACCTCGCCGCCGGCACGACGCCTGAACAGTTCAAGCGCTCGTTCGATCTCACTGATGCGCAGGGCGGCAGTCACGCGGTGACGCTGGCCTTCCTCAAGACCGGCTCCAATGCCTGGGTCGGGGAGATTTACGCGCAGCCGGCAAGCGACGTGACCGCAACGGGCGGCCTGCTCGCCAGCGGCAAGATCGCGTTCAACGCAGATGGCAGTCTCAACCGCGCGGGCTCCGATCCGGGCATGTTCGCCACGCTCACGCCCGCATGGACAAACGGCGCCGGCACCGGGCCGATCACTCTCGGCCTCGGCAGTGATGGCGGGCTCGATGGGCTGACGCAGTTCGGCGGCGCCTCCGCGAAGATTTCCTCTACTGTCGATGGTGGGCTGCTCGGCAGCGTCGCGTCGGTGCGGATCTCCGACGCGGGGCTCGTGAGCGCTGTGTTCGACGACGGGACGTCGCGGGCAGTGTATCAATTGCCACTCGCCAGCTTCCAGAATCCCGATGGCCTGACGCGCCTGCCTGGCAATGCCTATAGCGTCTCGGATCAGTCGGGCAGCGTCGCGATCAACGCGCCGGGTTCGCTTGGCGCCGGCAGTATCGCGGCGAGTTCGCTCGAGGCCTCGACTGTCGATCTCGCATCGGAATTCACCAACATGATCCGCTTCCAGCGCGCCTATAGTGCATCGTCGAAGATCATCACGACGGTCGACGAGATGCTGCAGGAAGTCAGCAACCTGAAGCGATGATGCCGTAATTTGAGCCGGCGCGGGAAACGGTCCCGCCCGGCTACACTCCGAAGAATGAGGATTGCCGGCGTGTCGCTCAACGAAATCATGGCATCGGCAATGTCCGGCCTGGCGGCTTCGCAGGCGGGCCTACGCTCGGTCTCGAACAATATCGCCAATGTAGGCACGCCCGGTTATGCACGCGAGGCCGTCACGCAGACTACCGGCGTCACGGCGGGCCTCGTGAACGGCGTTAGCGTCGGCGAGCCGGCGCGGATCGCCGATCGTTTCCTGGAAGCGACGGTCTACCGGCGCGCCGGCGACATGGGCTCGGCCGACGTTACATCTTCCTATCTTGATCGATTGCAATCGCTGCTGGGCGCCCCTGGTGCGGAATATGGCCTTCCAGCGCGGCTCGACGCGATCGACTCCTCGGCGGTGGCGCTGACCGGTACCCAGGCCTCGCCGCAAAACGTCGCGGGTTTCACTGCCAATGTGCAGGACGCGATTTCCTCGATTAACCAACTGGGCGCAGACGTCTCCTCGCTGAAATCGGACGTCCAGTCGGAGGTCGGCGAAAGCGTCGACCGGGTCAACACGCTCTTGGTGAGGATCAACGATCTCAATGTCAGCGTCGCACGACTCGACGGCAGTGGCAAGAGCTCGGCTGGCGTCGCCGACCAGCGCATGTCCGCGATCGAGGAACTGAGCGGTTTGATGAAGGTCACCGTCCGCGAACAGCCCGATGGCCGCGTGTCGATCGACACCGCCTCGGGCATCCCGTTGCTCGACAATCGGTTGCGCCAGCTCTCGCTGCCCGCATCCACGGGGGGCACGGCGCAGACCAGCTACCCGGTCATTACGATGCGCTTCGCCGACAGCAAGGGCAGCACTGGGACCGCGACGGGCGACAAGCTCGATTCGGCGTCGGTCGGCGGAAAGCTCGGCGGCCTGATCGATCTGCGTGATCGCGCGCTGCCCGCCTTTACCGAGAAGCTGGGCGTCCTGTTCACCGGCCTGTCGCAAACGCTCAACGCGGTGTCAAACGCGAGCACGACGGTCCCCGCGCCGGCCCAGCTGGTCGGCCGGCCAGGCGCGTTGACCAGCAGCGATCGCGCCGGCTTCACCGGCTCGGCGACCTTTGCGGTCACCAAATCGACCGGCGAGCTAGTAGCCTCGACGACGGTCGATTTCTCCGCGCTAGGCGCGACCGCCACGGTCGACGATACGGTCGCGGCGATCAATGCGGGACTGGGCAGCAGCGCGACTGCTTCGTTCACCAGCGGCGTGCTTTCGATAAAGGCAAACGGTACCGGCAACGGTTTGGTCATAGCGCAGGACCCGACCAATCCGAGCGACCGCGGCGGGGTAGGCTTCTCACAATATTTTGGCATGAACGACATCGTGCGCAGTGCGACCAGCCCTCTGGTGCCCTCGGGCTTCATCGCGTCGGATTCGCACGGCTTTGCTGCCGGGCAGACGACTGACATCGTGCTGCGCGACACATCGGGCCGGGCTCTGACCAGCTACACCATGACCGGCTCGGTCGGGCCGACCTTCGGCGATCTGGTCACCGAGCTCAATGCCAGTCCGATCGGCAAGTTCGGCAGTTTCGCGATGGACGACAAGGGACGGATCCAGTTCGCTGCCAACGCCAACCTGCCCGGCGCGACGTTGTCAATCCCGGGAGATTCGACCGATCGCCTGGGGACGGGCCAGTCCTTTTCTAGCATCGTCCAACTGACCGGCGCGACGAGTGGTGTCTCCACCGCCGGGGTGCGCCCCGACATCCTTGCCAGCCCCGGCAAACTCGGTCTCGCTCGGCTGCAGATAGGCGTCGCGGTCGGCGCAAAGGCGTTAGGCGTCGGCGACAATCGCGGCGCTACCGCCTTTGTCGATCAGCTAACCGCCACCGTCGATCTCGGCAAGGACGGCGTCACAACCACCGCCGCGCGCACCGCCTCACTGCTAGGCAACGCCGGCACCGCAGCGTCGCAAGCCGCCTCGGCGCTCGCCGACGCCACCGCGCGTCGCGACGATGCGGTCAACCGCCGCGACAGTTTTTCAGGCGTCAATATCGACGAGGAATTGTCGAACATGGTCGTGCTGCAGAACAGCTATTCTGCTTCGGCACGCGTCATCACCACCGCCGGCCAGATGTATGACACCCTGCTGGCGATGATCAAATAAGGAACATCTATGTCCCGCGTCGCCACCATTCCGCTTCAGCGCACCATGTCCGCCGCGATCCAGCGTTCGCAGGAAGCGCTCGCGAAGACGCAGCAGCAACTCGCGACCGAAAAGAAGGCTAATGACTATGCCGCGCTCGGCACCGAGGCGGTGCGCAATCTGTCGACCCATTCGCTACAGGCGCGCCAGGACGCCTATGCCAACGTGTCCTCGCGGATCGGCACCACGCTGACGCTCAACGATGCCAATATGGGCGCGATCGACACTAGCGCGATGTCGCTGAAGCAAGGCCTGCTGACCGCCATCGGAACCGGCACGGGTGTTGGCGTCAACGAGGCAATCACCTCCGCGTTCAACCAGTTTCGGGCCTCGCTCAACGCCTCGGGTGGCGATGGATCCCTGTTCGGCGGATCGCGCACCGACGGACCGCCGTTTCTTCCGAACACGCTCGCCGGCACGATCGGCGTTCCCGCATCGGCAGCCTTTGCCAATGACGACGTGAAGGCCTCGGCGCGGCTGTCGGACAATGTCGACGTGCAATATGGCGTGACCGCAAGCGACGTTGGCTCCGGCCTCTACGCCGCGTTCCAAACGCTCGCGGGCGCCGGGACGATCGGCAATCCGCCCACCCCGGCGCAGCTCGATATCCTGTCACAGGCCGCGGCACAGATCGACACCGGCCTCACCGGCCTGCGCAGCGTCAACGCCGAAAACGGCCGCAAGCAAGCCGAGGTTGAAACGCTAGGCACGCGCGCGACCGATCGTTCGGTCCTGTTGCAGGGCATCATCTCGGGCAACGAGGATGCCGATCTCGGCCAGGTCGCGATCGATCTGGCGCAGCAGAAGACGATGCTACAGGCGAGCTATTCTGTGTTTTCACAGCTCTCCGGACTGAGCCTAGTAACTTATCTGCACTGAGGCGCGGGCCGGGCGATCATCACCCGGTTTAAGTTCGCGGTGCCACACGTCCTCAATTCCTCAGGAACTGCTTGCCGTCTCCGCCACCTGCGGCGCGGTATCGATCAGGTCGGCAATACCGCCGGCCGGGCTGGCGGACGGAATCGCCGCCATCGCCGCGCTGACCGTGGCCGGGTCGACCGAACCGACCGAGGCAGTCAGCGCCGCAAAAGCGGGCGCAGTGGGTAGCTTGGCGAAGGCCGCCCCATATTGCACGCGCAGGCGTGCAAGGTCGCCCTCGCGCCCCAGCATCGCAAGCGCGACGGCGAGCCGCAGGATCCGCGCCTGCGCGACATCGGTCAGCGCGCCGCCCGGCGCGGGCGGCATGGCGGCGGCGAGTGCCTTCCAGTCGTGCCGACGCCAGTTGAGCTCGCCGCGGATCGCCTCGCCATCGGGCACGTCCTGCAGCACGGCGAGCGCCTCGTTGGTGCGACCCAACTGATCGAGCGCAACCGCTTCGACGCGATGACGCGCCCACAGCATGTCGTCGGGATAGGCGTTCGCCTCAGTATCGCGGATAGCCGCAAGCGCGCGCGCCGGCGTGCCCGCCAGAATGAACAACGACGCGACCCGCGCCGATAACGGCCCCTGCGCCACGTCGCGCGTGCGCACGCGCAACTGATGGTCGAGCAGTTCGGCACCGCGTTCGTACAGGCCGGCGGATTGTAACCGGTCGGCAAGCTGCACCACGAGTAAGTCACCCGCAGCACCGGCCGGCGACAGGTCGCGATACTCCCAGTACATGCCGGCAACGCGGTCCAGCGGCATCACATTGTCCGGCGCGAGCGCGGCGGTCAGCGTTTGCTGCAGCGCCGCAGTCAGCGCCGCGCGGTCGGAGCCCCCGTTGAAATAGCGGAAAATCGTCGCGCCCGCTTCGAGCGTCGCGAGTACATCATGGGTGCGTAGCGCTACGGCATAGCTCAGTTGCAGCGCGCGCATCTCGATAGCGTCGCCTCGCCAAATGAAACGGATCTGCCGCAAGCGCGCGGTATCTGATGCAGCGAGGGTGCCGTTTTGCGCGCGGTCCTCGATCAAAGTGAGTTCGGCGTCGAGGCGTTGCGCGCGATTGCCAGTCTGGCGCGCTTGCTTGAGCAGTAACTGACCTTGCGGGCGTTGTCCCAGCAAAAAGAAGGCGCGGCCTCGCAGCACGGTGGCGGCGGGGTCGGCCTGGGGGAGGGTGCCGAGCAATTGCCCGACCAGGGCCGGGTGCCCGACAGCGATCGCGCCGCGCGCGGCGGCGAGCAGGAACGGCGCGCGTTCCTTGACCGCACGACCGTTCAGCGCCGGGAGCGCGCAGCGGAACTGGGCGAGCGCCAGCCCGCCGAGACCGGCTTGCTCCAGCGCACGCATCCGCCAGGCGCACGCCTCGGGGTTAGATTGCAGGCCCTCGCCCGCCAGGGCTGCCACCGCAGCCGCCGGCCGGTTCAGCAGCGTCAGCGTGGCGCCAAGCGCAAGCTGATAGGAGGGCACCAGAGCGAGGTCAGGATCGTCCTGCCGCATAACCTCCAGCGCACCGACCGCCTCCGCTCCACGGCCAAGCGCGACCTGGTGGGTCGCATAGGCCCAGCGCGCCGCCTGCCGCGTGACTGGCCGTGCGGCGATCAGGCCGGCCCAGCCCTCGACCTGCCCGGTAAAACGCCATCCGTTGAGGCCGGTAATGGTGGGCAAATTGGCAAGTTGCGGGGCAAAACGCGGCAGTCCGGACGTCGCCCGCACCCGCGGCGGGGCGACGTCGGTTGCTGCCGCATCCGCGTCGGCCGTGGCATCGCCGGCATCGTCCACACTCGCCGGTTCGGCGCCGGCCGGCGGCGCGCTCGGCGCAGAGGCGGTGGCCAGCAGCGCGAACGCCGCCAGCACAATGCGTACGCGTGTCAAAACATCCCGCCGATCGGAACCAGCGCGATTGCGAACGCGCCTGCGACGCAAGCCAGCAGGAACACGATAGAGAAAAGCAACACGTGCAGCTTGGGTTCGTCGGGCGGCGCCAGCGCGCCGGTGGCTTCAACGCCGGTGGCGCCGGTGACTCCGGCGCCCGTGTTGGGCAGGTCGGGCGCGGACTCGACCATTACGGAACGGCGCGGTTTTTGGTCTCTGCTCATCCATAGTTCCTGAAGTATCGGGCCTTGCCCTCTATTATAGGATGAGCGCCGCGCGATTGGCCGGCGCGGACGTATGGAGTTTCGTCATCGCGCATATCCTCTCGAAGCGCCTCGCGTTGCTGCCGCTTGCGGCGATGGCGTGGACCGCAAGCGCCGCCAATAGCACTCTCTCGCCCCAAGGGACGCCACAACTCGTTGCGATGGCGCCGATCATCGTGCCGATTGTCGGTTCGGATCGGCTCGATGGCGCGCTCCACCTCAAGCTCGTGCTCGCCGCCGCCGATGCGACCGCTTTGGCGCGGCTGACGAAGCGCGCTCCGGCATTGCGTGCGGTATCGGTGGCGGGCGCGATCGAATTCTCGCGGCTCTACGCCTCGACGCGCACCCCCGTAGATGCCGTTCGACTGCGCGCCGCCCTGACGACGGCTCTGCGTGCAGAGGATGCCGGAATTGCCGAAATTCTTATCGTCGAGGTTTCCGCGGTAGACTAAGGAGCAGAGCGCGACGTCGGCTTGGCCGCGAGTGCTCCCGCGGCGGACCGCGCCGGCAACACTGGCACGTCCTTCTTCTTCGGCGCCTTGCGCGCCAGCGACATGCTAAGGTCGGCCGCGCCGCTCGGCGTCATCGCAGCGAGGATCATGGCGGTAGAGCGCTCGCGCATGCGCTGCGCCACCTTCATCTGCACATCCATATCGAGCTGTTCCAGCACGACCGCCGCCTTGGCCGGCTTCATCGCCTGATAGATCCGCGCGAGGTTGTCGTATTGCGCGCCTTCCGCCGTGCGGCCAGGCGTTGTCGTCGCCGTCGCCGCGACATCGGCCTGTTCCTGACGCGCGCGCAGATCAGCCTTGATGCGCTCCTCGGCTGCTTTGGCGACCTGTTCGCGCAGCGCCAGCGCACGGTTGCGGCGCGCGGACGACTGGTCGCGGGTCGCCATGTCCTGCTGGATCGCAGTGCCCAGCCGTGTCGCCGGCACGTCGGGTGACGCCGCGGTCATAGCGTGCGCTACCGTGGAGAGCATCGCGGCGATCGCGGTGAATGCCAGCAGCGAGGGCTTGCCGCTCATGCCACAGCTTCCGGCGCGGTCGCTCGTGGTCCGCCTTTACGCTTTGCCGCCGGCTTGGTCGCCGCCCTGGGCGGGGGCGGGGGCGGGGCAACGGGCGCGGACGCGACCTCGGGGTGGGATTGGGCGTTGCTCTTGCCGACCGCGTCGACGATCCGTTCCGCAACCGCGTCAGCGATCCCCGCCATCACGGTGAGTTCTTCGCGCATCGCCTCGCCGCTCGCGATGACGCGGGCATTGGCCACGCAATCGATGTGAAGTGTATCGCGCAGGTCGGCCAGCACGCGCTTAGCCTGGATGGTCGACGTGTCGAGCGCGGCGACCATATCGGCGAACCCGGCGCCCTTCACCGCCTGCAAACAGCGGATCAGCCGAACGCTCTGCACCAGTACGGCGCTGCAAAACAGGATGGTGACGACATCTGTAAGGGTCGAGAAGGTCATTGCGGTAGGTCCTTGAACATGTCGGAAAGCAAGCGGACCGCGACATTATGGCGGCGCTGCCCGATCTGGGCGCGCCCCATCGGCACCCCGCCGGACTGGATTGCGAGCGCATCGTCGGGCGCAGTGTTGAGCGCGATGGTCTGTCCGACGGCAAAGCCGCGAACATCCTCGAGCCGCATCACCTTCTCGCCGAGCACGACATCGACCGACACCTCGGTCTTGAGTAATTCGGTCGCCATATGCTCTTCCCAGATATTACCGCGCCCGACCTTCTGGCCCATGAAGCGCTGGAGCAGCTTTTCACGCACCGGCTCGATCGTCGCATAGGGAAGCAGAATGCTGAACTTGCCGCCCCTGCCCTCCATATCAACGCGGAACGTCGCGACCGCGGCGATATTGGTCGGGCCGGCGATCGCGGCGAACCGCGGGTTGGTCTCGACACGCTCGAGCGCGATACCGATCTGGTCGATCGGCTCGAATGCGGCGGCGAAATCGGCCAGCGCCAGTTCGAGCATCTTCGACACCAGGGTCGTCTCGATCGTGGTGAACGCGCGCCCCTCGATGCGCATCGGCCCGCCACCGCGCCGCCCTCCGAGTAGCGCATCGACCACCGCGTAGATCAGGCTCGACTCGACTGTGATAACGCCGTAATTGTCCCACTCGACCACGTTGAACACGCCGATCATCGCGGGCAACGCCAGCCGTCCCATGAATTCGCCAAAACGGATTGAGGTGATTTCGTCTAGGCTGACGTCGATCGCGTCGGAGGTCAGGTTGCGCATGCTGGTGGCGAAGCTGCGCACCATATGTTCGCATACCACCTCGAGCATCGGCAGCCGTTCATGGCTGATGACGCGCGATTCGATCACCGCCTTCAGCCCGCTCTTCTTTGCGACCGGCTCGTTGCCGCCGAACATCGCATCAATGCTCGCCTGATCGAAGGCATCCCCGTCGCCGAGCGTCATGTTGGGCGCGGCGACCTCGAAATCCATGAAATCATCGTCGCTCATTGCTGAATCAGATCCTGGATAAGGATGTCCTTGACCACCCCCGGCCCCATCGCCCCGGTCGCCCGCACCAGCATTTCTTCCTTGATACGGAACACTGCGGCCGAACCAGCCAGATCCTCGGGCCGCAACTCGCGCAGGAAGGGCTCGAACGCGTCGACGATCAGCGGTAGCTTGGACTTGATCAAAGCACCCTTCGCAGCCGAGGCGGGCACGAAGGTGAAGCGGATTTTGAGGAAGCGCGCAGTCCCATCGGCACCGCGCAGATTGACCACCATCGCGGGCGCATCGATATAGGTGGCGCCGTCTTCGTCATGGCTCTCGGCCTTGGCGTCGGCGGCGGGCACCGTGGCGCCACCGGCTGGCCGCAGCAGGAAGAAGGCTACCCCTACCACGATCAGCAGCAGCACGATCGCGCCGCCCACGATGATCAGCAGGCGTTTGCTGAAGCGTGGCGTCTTCACCATCCGCGGCGTCGCGCCTTCCTCGACGATCTCGCTTGCAGACTCGGCTTCGGACACTGGCTTCCCTTTCGCTCGGGTACGATGCGGCAAATTGCACGCTCGGTACGTCGTCGCTGCGTTTCCCCTCTAATATAGGACAAGCAGGCGGCAACTTCTGCCTAGTGCGCAGGAAGCGACGATTAATTTTGGAAGCGATCACGGATGGATATCTCCTCCTATGTCCTGTTGAGCCACGAGCAGGCGCTGCAGCGCAGGCTCGACGTAACCGCCAACAATATGGCCAATACCAGCACCGTTGGCTTCAAGCGCGAACAGCCGGTATTCCACGAATATGTCGAGCAAAGCGGAGACACGTCGGTGCGCTCGGCCAGTTCAACGTCGTACGTGCTCGATTATGGCGCGATCCACGACACCGGGATGGGTGCCTTCCAGGCGACCGGAAATCCGCTCGACGTGATGATCAACGGCCCCGGTTATCTCGCGGTCGAGGCGCCGGGCGGGGGCACCGCTTATACGCGCGCCGGGTTCGTCAAGGTGTTGCCCTCGGGTGATCTCGCCACCGCAGGCGGCCAGCGCCTGCTCGATGCCACCGGCAAGCCGATCAACGTTCCACCCGATCAATTGTCCAATCTCAGCATCGCCAGCGACGGCTCGATTTCGGGACCACAGGGCGTGCTCGGCCGGCTCGCGCTGACAGTCTTTGCCGATGAAGGCGGTGTCACGCCGCGCGGCGACGGCCTGATGGCCGCGAGCGGCGGCGCGATTCTCGCAGCCGTCGACACCAAGCTGACGTCCGGCGGGGTCGAGGGATCGAACGTCCAGCCGATCGTCGAAACAACGGCAATGGTCGAGATCCTGCGCTCCTACCAATCGAGCCAGCGCTTGTCGCAGGCGATGGACGACATGCGCAAGAACGCAATCGATCGGCTCGGACGTTTCACCTGATCCCTGATTCTCCCATCATTTCTTCCACCTCGTCATTCCTTCGACGTCGTTATTCCTTTGAAAGGTATCCCATGCGCTCTCTCTCCATCGCCTCGACCGGCATGCTAGCCCAGCAGACCAATGTCGACGTCATCTCGAACAACATCGCCAATATGAGCACCACCGCGTTCAAGCGACAGCGCGCCGAATTCCAGGACCTGCTCTACCAGTCGGTGTCGCGCGCCGGCGCCGCATCTGGCAGCGATTCCAAGCTCCCGACCGGCATTCAGATCGGCGCGGGCGTCAAGACCGGCGGGGTCTATCGCATCGCTGAGCAGGGCGCCTTATCGCAGACCGGCAATCCCTACGACTTGGCGATGCAGGGCAAGGGCTTCTTTCAGATCACCATGCCCGGCGGCGTCACCGGCTACACCCGCGACGGCTCGTTTCAGCTGTCCGACCAGGGAGAGCTGGTCACCGCCGATGGCTATCCGGTCCAGCCCGGCATCACCGTGCCACAAGGCGCAGTCGCGGTGACGGTGTCCAAAACCGGCGAGGTACAGGTCACGCTGTCAGGCACCCCGGCACCCCAAACGATTGGTCAGTTGCAGCTCGCCACCTTCGTCAACGAAGCCGGGCTCGAGGCGCTCGGCGGCAACAACTTCCTTGAGACCGCAGCGTCGGGCCAGGCCACGGTCGCCTCGCCGGGCGAGCCCGGGTTCGGTACACTGACGCAAGGGTTCATCGAGACGTCGAACGTCAATCCGGTCAGCGAGATCACCGCGTTGATCACCGCGCAGCGTGCGTATGAGATGAACAGCCGCGTCGTGAAGACTGCAGACGAGATGCTCGCTACCACCAGCCAGTTGCGCTGACGTGCGCCCGCTGATCGTGCATGTGCTGATCGCCGTGGCGTTCGTCCCGGCGCCGGCCTGGACCCAAGCCGTCGTTCCGGCGCCCGCTTCGCTGGCTGTACCGGTGCTCGACCACGCCGTCGCTAAGGGTGACCTGCTCACTACCTACGACTTCGTCACGCAGGACTTGCCGCTCTTGCAGGCGCGTGCCGCGCCCCGCCTCAAGGAGATGGTCGGCATGGAGGCCGCCCGCGCTCTTTCCGCCGGCACGCTCGTGCGCAGTTCCGACCTGATCCGCCCGCAATTAGTCCGTCGCGGCGAGCCCATCACGATCGCGCTGCGCGACGGCGGCCTTGCCATCACCACCGCCGGCCGCGCGCTCGGAAGCGGCGCTGCCGGCGACTTCGTCCGTATCGTCAGCCTGTCGACCAACCGCACGCTCGACGGTGTGGTCGAAAGCACCGGCACAGTTCGCGTCGCACCGCATTGAGCGCCAATCCGAGGAAATTCCCATGAAGATCATCGTTCCTCTCGCGCTCGTCGCAGCCACGCTGTCCGGCTGCGGCGCGGTCGGCCATTTAAAGGCGGTCGGAAAGGCGCCGAAACTGTCCCCGGCCGAGGAGATCGCCGCGCCGTCGGTCGAGTCCTCGCTCGGGCTGCAAGGTGCCGCCTATCGCGCGGGTCCAGCCGCCGGGGTGGTCGCCCCGCCGCCGCCGCCCAGCGCGTCGCTGTTCCGCACCGGCAGCGGCGCCTTCTTTCGCGACCAGCGTGCTGGGCGCGTGGGGGATATCCTGACCGTAAAGATCAACATCGCCGACAAGGCGGCGGTCGACAACACCACCACGCGAAGCCGCGCCGGGACCGAAAAATCGGGAGTCGCGGCATTGCTGGGACTGCAAGCGCCGCTTGCTAAGTTGCTGCCCGGCGCGGTCGATCCCGCTAAACTGGTCGACACCAGCTCGACATCCACCGCGAACGGTGCCGGTAACACCAGCCGCAGCGAGACGATCAACATGACGATCGCGGCCACCGTGGTCGGGGTCATGCCCAACGGCAATCTCCTGATCCGCGGCAAGCAGGAAGTCCGCGTCAATTTTGAACTGCGGGAACTAGTCGTGTCGGGCATGGTGCGCCCCGAGGACATCGCGCGCGACAACAGCATCCGGCACAGCCAGATCGCCGAGGCACGGATCAGCTATGGCGGCCGCGGGCAGCTGACCGATGCGCAGCAGGCGCGCTGGGGGCAGCAAATCTACGATGCCCTCTTCCCGTTCTGAGGATCATCATGCTTTTCAATAGTTAACGCGCGTGAACCATCAATAAAGTGCTTTGACCGTTTTGCTACTCCAATATTTCTTTCCACAATGGAGTGTGGGCCGGAACGAAGTCCGGGACGCCGCGGGCCAGCGCTTCTGGCTCAGGTCGCAGAAGCGGTCTCATATCCAAGAAGGAAATTATCATGAGCCTTTCGGTAAACACCAACAATGGCGCAATGGCTGCACTCCAGAGCCTGAACGCAACGGCCAAGGCACTCAGCACAACTTCGAACCGGATCACTACCGGCTTGAACGTGTCATCGACCAAGGACGATTCGGCAAAATACACGACGGCTCAAAAGCTGCGTGGCGATCTGGGTAGCCTGTCAGCGGTTACGTCGTCGCTGGGCCGCGCAAAGAGCACGGTGGACGTTGCAGTTACCGGCGCGGAGCAGGTTTCTGACCTCGTCAACCAAATGAAGGCGAAGGCCACCGAAGCTTCTGACACCGGTATCGATGTAAAGAGCCGGACGGCAATCGGAAGCGACCTTGTAGCGCTGAAGAAGCAGATCAATTCGATCGTTCAATCTTCGGATTTCAACGGTACGAACCTGCTTAAGACCGATGCTGCTTCGACCGGCAAGGTATCGGCGCTGCTGTCGACTGACACGACGCAGACCCTCGATGTTGCCAACATCGATTTGGAAAGCGGCGCTACCACTGCGTTTGGTGCCTCTGGCGCTACCCCTGACGACACCAAGCTCGACCTGTCCGGCGCGACCGGCGCAGCTACCGCTGCGACGCTCGCTACCGCCCTTGGCGCCTATTCCGACTCGATTGCGACCAAACTGAGCACGTTGGGCTCGGCATCGCGTCAGATCGATGGTCAGACCTCGTTCGTCAGCAAGCTGTCGGACGCGATCGATTCGGGTATCGGCAATCTTGTCGATGCCGATTTGGCCAAGGAATCGGCGAAGCTTCAGGCTCTCCAGGTCAAGCAGCAGCTTGGCGTGCAGGCCCTGTCGATCGCCAACCAGGCGCCGCAGACGATCACGTCGCTCTTCCGTTAAGGACTGGCGACAGCCCCAGCGTATCGGGGCGGTCAATGGGAAGGCCGGGATGGGTTCATCCCGGCCTTTTCCGTCTCTCGACAGGAGCGCAGCTAGATTTCGCTCGAGGAGTGCGCGGTGTTTCCTAGAATTCGCGAAATTATCGATGCCGGCGGCTGTCGCCTGCGAATCAGCGTCGAACCGCACCCATCGGGAGCAATTGTGCTGTTCGACCGCCCCGATCGGGCGCGCTATCCGCAAGCGGCGCTAGACGGATATGGCGCGGAAGTGCTGTGCGGATATATCATGGCGGCACGCCTAGCATTACCAAATCCGATTCCCGACGAAATCGTCGATGGCGCGTTCGCGTCGCGTTTCAGCCTGAGTCATAGGGACGTCGTGTCGCTCGTCCTGACGCAGACCGGCGCGCGCGCCCGCTTCGAAATTCCACCTCAGTTTTGGGATCGCCTTTACGCGGAATTATCCGTCGTGATCGCGCATTCCCGTGAACTTGGCCGCCGGTCGACATATCAGCTGCAATAAGATGTCGCCTTCGGATAAGGCCTTGAATAAGGGGTTTTCCTTACTGGTTGACGCCCCCCAAAGCTGTGCATTGCCCCCGGTATCAAGCGGCCGGTCTGCTGGCGCTGTATAAAAAGGGAGATTGGCATGGACTTCGAACAAGGCAACGAGCCTGAAGCGTACCGGGCCTTCGGTTTGGCGGACCAGTCACAGCCGGAATACCGCGTTAATCATACAATCGCGGTTGCCGACCCACAGGCGCTTTGGGCCGCGGCGGCAGCGAGGCTGCTGTCGGCCCCCGGTATGACACTTAACGATGCGCTCGACGTGATCGGATCGCGCGAGGATCCGTCGATTACCGAGTGCATCGCAACGATGACCGCGCCGATCGCGCTGCCCGGCTGCATCATGGACGATTTCTGGATCGACAGCCTCCGTAGCCCACCGCCTAAGATTGAGGTTGCGACGGCCGTACTAGGCTACAGATTGGCGCAGACAGGCAAAGGGCAGCGCCGCACGGCACTGACAAGCGGTAAGCCGCCGCATCTCTCTTTGTGCATAATGCCCCCCGGTTACGATAGTGACAAAGCGCCTTGACCGCTACCGAAGCTGGCGACGCGGAACATTTACACTCGCGTCAAATCTTAAGACGCTCGGCACGATGACAAAGACCACCTTACCCGGACGAAGTGAAGCGCGTCTGAGTGACCAGCGGTTGCGCAACCCTGGGCTAGGAAGCCATAGAAAAAGGGTTTGGCTATCTCAGCGTGAGATAACTTATCGTTGCAGGACGCGGTCAAAGGGGCAAATGGATTTGCGGGACGGACGAACGATCCGGCAAGCTGTTTTCTCACGTCGATCTGAGCAACGGATGCCAGCAAGTCATCTGCTTCGCGCGATCAGTGGTCTGATGAACGAAGCGTTGGCCGACGTCAGGTCGGATCTGAAGGCGGTGTATTCGCGGATTGGTCGGCAATCGATCGCGCCCGATAAGTTGTGGTGCACGCTGCTGTTGCAGCTTTTCCACAGGATCCGCTCGAAGCGGTAGATGATGGAGCGGCTGGATTTCGACCTGTCGTTCCGCTGGTTCGTCGGGTTCGGCATCGATAGACCGGTGTAGGGTGGGTCGACCTTATCGAAGAACCGCGAACGGTTGCTGGAGGGCGAGATCCCAGCCTGCTTCCTATTGATGATCTTGGCACGCCCGCAGGTGAGGGCTGCTGTCGTCCAAGCATTTCTCGGTCGACGGCACGCTGATCGAGGGATGCTGCAGCATGAAGAGCTTTCGTCCCCAGAAATATGCTGGCGCCGATCAACCACGCGTGGACGACCCAGGCGGACACAATTTCGAGGTCGACTTCCGCGGCACCAGGCGCAGCAACGACACCCATGCCTCGACCACCGATCCGGACGCGCATGCGTATCGCAAGAGCCCAGGGGCAGGCGACAGGCTTTGCTTACATGGGCACCTTTTGATGGAGAACCTTAACAAGCTCGCAGTCGATGCGAAGACGACGCGAGCGCCAGCTTTGCTTAGCGGTTGACCGTGGTGGCGATGCTCGACGACGTCGATCGCCTGGATGCCAGCCGGATTACGCTGGCGGCCGGCCGCACGTACGACACCCGCAACTTCATCGCCAAAACTTAGCAGCGTTGCGTCACCCCGCATGTTGCCCAGAATGTGAGCGGTCGGCGCTGCGCGATCGACGGTCGCACGACGGCATCCAGAATATACCCAAGTATTTGTATCCGCAAACGGATCGAAGAAGTGTTAGGTTAAATCCGCAGCCGGATAGGGCAAGACACGGTTCCGCGATCTGGCCCGCGTGCGCTTTACCTTCACGTTGACGATCGCTGCCTACAACCTGGTAAGCCGTCCCAAACTGGAGACAGGGTGATGATCGCCAGCGCCGTCCTCGCCGGCACATGGCTGATCGTGGCGAGCGGAACATGGTCGGGTGACCATCTGGGTCTGTACGGGCCGGCTTTCCTGCGCATCGACGCCCATGACACCGGCGAAATGGCGTTCGGGACGCTCTGCGTATCGATCGACGGCCGATTCACCCCCAACGGGGTGGACTTCGACTGGAATGGTACGGATGAAGGCGATATGGTGACCATTCCCGGCTCGGCCGACCTGCGCGACGATGTCTGGCTCGAAGGCGAAACCGCCTACGACAATGGCTAGTACACCTCCTTCATAGCCAAACCGTGGCCTTTTGCATCAGCCTGCTAAGCTGAGGCGCAGGGGCAGAAAACGAAACAGGAAGAGAAAACGATCATCGCCTGCTCTTCCTGTCCGGACACTACACAACCATTGGCTGGTCGGCACGAAGCGAGGGGAGCGCTTCGTGCCTATTTCATTATAGAAAGTTTCTTCGTCGAGCGGTGCAGATACAAAAGTTGTTTCAGCCCGTTCGCGCCGCATCAAGCCCCGGCAGCGAGCCGGACCAGCGTGTCGATAGACATCGGTACGCCGTTGACGCCGAGCGACAGGACGCCGTTCTTGGCAGTGACGTCACTGACGGTACCGGTGCTGTTGATCGTCGCGGCCATAGGCGCACCGGCCGCGTCGACGCCTTTGATCGACAGCGTATAGGCCCCAGCCGCCGCCTTGCTGCCATCGGCCAGCGTGCCGTTCCAGTTAAAACTTCCCGTCCCGCCCGACGCATCGAGCGCGCGCGTGAGCACTGTCGCGCCTGATGCGTCGGCGACCGTAGCAGTGCCCGAAGTCATCGCGCGGTCGGTTACGAAACTCCAACTGGCTGCCGTGGTGCCGAGCCCAGAGATCGCGGAGGCAAACACCGCATCCTTACCGATGAAGCCGGCAGCTTGCGACATATCCTGCGTCGACAGACGTGCGAGGATATCCTTGAGTGTACCAGTCTGCTGGACAGTCTGCTCGACCTGCGAATATTGCGCGAGCTGCTGGGTATATTGTGTGCTGTCCATCGGGCTCAGCGGATCTTGGTTCTGCATTTGCGTGGTCAGCAGCTTGAGGAACATGTTGAAGTCGGCGCCGGTCGCCGTCGTCGCGGTTGCCGCCTTCGTGGTGAGGATTGGCTGGGTCGCGGCGGTCGTGGTGATAGGAAGGATCGACATGCTGAGGGGCTCCTATGCCAAGAGGTCGTAACGGCCGCTGGTGCGCAGCTGTTGGTAAGGCGTAAGATCTATATCGTCCGTGGTGCCGATGCTCGCTCCACGCGCGGTCCGCAGGTTAGCATTGAGCCACGGACTGCGCTGATGGTTGGTGCCGCCATTGCCGCCGTCGGTCTGAAAATGCAGGCTCTGCGAGTCGCTGCGCACCCCCGCATCGCTCAGCGAGCGGCTAAGATCGGCGCTGTCGCGGCGCAGTATTTCGAGCGCCGCCGGACTATCGGCGGCTATCACCGCGCGCAGGCCGCCGCGTTCGTCGAACGACATGCGAACCTCGATCCGGCCAAGTTCGGCGGGGATCAGACGAACGACGAGTTCGTCGCCACCGGCTGAAACGCACCGCGCGATCTCCACGCCGACCTGGTGGCCGATCAGTCCCGGACGGGCCACGACCAGCGGCTCCGCCGCCGGTCCGGTCGCGAGCTGTTTCGCACCGGGCGTCGCGTCGTGCATGATCGCCTTTGGCAATGACGTGTCAGAGGGCGCAGGGGCGGTAGTCGAGATCGACAACGCAGGCGCGGGATCGATGTCGGCACTATCAGCCGGGAGAGCTTTAAACGTTTTGGCGTCCGTCACCGTGTCGGCTGCCACGCGATCGATGGCGGCCCTCGGCTTGCGATCCTGTGAGGCAGTACTTGCGCGCGACGGGGTTTTGGCACCAACGACTTCGCGTCGGCCGTCGGGGCGCTCGGCCTGTTGCGGCGTAGCAATGAGTGCCCGTTCGAGCGGAGGCGTAGTAGCGTCGGCGGCGCTTATTGCCGCTGTCGACGCAGCGGCGAGCGCCGGCGCTAGGGGCAGTTCGAGCGCCCCCGTCTCGGCCTCGGCATCGCGCGAGACCGGATCGGGCGCGCCGTCCTGCTCGTTGATCGCGCCATCATCGGCGGCTTTGGTCGCTACGTGCGCCGGATGGGTCGATTCCGTAGCCAAAGTAGTTTGCACCGGCATCGCTGCGGGCTGCTGCGACGGCAATTGCGTAAGCTGCAACATCAATGGATGCAAAAGCGCTGGAGCGGCAGCTTTGGCCAGCGGGGCCGCGACGGCATCGGCCATGCGCGAGGGTTCGTCCTGGGGCATCGGCGATGGCGGTGTGCGCGACGGCGCGTCGATAGCACCGCGCCCGCGCGTTTGCGGTGTTGCAACCATTTGCACGGCAAGGACCCCAGGTAGCACACTTGACTCGGCAAGTGCGGCATCCGGATTAAGGACCAGCGTTTGCGAGCCGGGCGACGGAGCCTTGTTCTTCGTCGGATGTGCCATTGGCCGCGCCATGGTCATGTCTCGATCTACCTGCGCTGCGTCGCCGCGCGGTGTGGTGCCATCCCACCGCGATGTTGCGGGCGCATCCACAGAGTCGCGTTTGAGGCCGCTCTCTGCGGCAGAAGCGGGGTTTGAAACTGCCTGATTCACATTGGAAAGCGCTGTGTCTGTCGCCTCCGCAACAAAGGCTGGACGGACGGCAACAGGCGTCGGGCTTGCACCCGACGCATCGCGAAATGTCCGGATCCGACCCGTGCCTTGCGGAGCAGCATTAGCCAGCACGGTTGCGACCGGGGCCGCTCCAGGCAATCGCACCGCAACGTCGTCTAGCGCAAGCGTAATTCCAGCTAATGCAGTCGTCGCAACCGTCGCGAGGCGCTCGGAGGCGCCAGCGCTAACAGCCCTAGCTGGCACCGCAGCGACGAACGTCGACATCTCCGCATCGACAGCCAAAGCGAAGTTGCCCGACCCGGAAGCTCCCGGCGCGTCAAAGACGCTTTGCGGGTAGGATATTAATTGCGATCCCGTGGCAACGGCGCAGTTCATGCAGAGCCTTTCCGTCGGACACGTGGCCCGACCCCTGCATTATAGTAGAGTTGCGGACAGCCCGTGGTCATCCGATCGTTCCCAGCGCACGAATTCGCGCGCGCGCGTGGATTTCGTTCTGCGACAGCACGACCGTCGCGGGACGCACGCGCTCGATGATCGAGCGGACGAACGGGCGAATCGCCGGATTAGTTAGCATGCACGGAATCTCCCCGCCCGCCGCGAGGCGATCATAGGTTTCGCGCACCGCAGCAATGAACGCCTGCAGGCTCGACGGCGCCATCGCTAGGTGACGGTCGTCGCCTACACCGATGATGCTCTGCGCGAATTCGGCGTCCCAATGCGGAGACAGCGTCAGAATCGGGATCGCGCCGGCATTAGTCTGCTGAGCTGAGATCTGCCGTGCCAGCCGGCTGCGGACATGCTCGGTCATTTGGACGATGTTGCTGCTCAGCGGCGCCGCCTCGGCGATTCCCTCCATGATGGTCGGGATGTCGCGGATCGAAATGCCCTCCGACAACAAATTCTGCAGGATGCGCTGCACCCCGGAGATTGAGATCTTCGACGGCACGATCTCCGCCACCAGCTTCTCCGAATCCTTGTGGATTTCGGTGATCAATTTGTGCGTTTCGGTGAACGACAGCAGGTCCGCGATATTGTCCTTCACTAGCTCAGTCAGGTGGGTCGTGATGATCGTGCCGCAATCGACCACTGTCAGCCCGCGCACCCCAGCCTCGTCGCGCAGCGCGCGATCGATCCACAAAGCTGGCAGATTGAAAACGGGCTCCCGCGTTTCCTCGCCAACGATGCCGAGATTGCCGCCCCCGGCATTGACCACCAGCAATTTGTCGAGCCGGATCTCGCCGCGCGCAGCCTCTGTCTCCTTTATATAGACGATATATTCGTTGGCCTTAAGCGCCATATTGTCGATGATGCGCACCGACGGCAGCACAAAACCGAAGTCGAGCGCCATCTGCCGGCGCAGAGCGCGGACCTGGTCGTCAAGTCGCGGCTCGGCGTTGGAATCGTTGATCAGCGGCAGCAACGCGTAACCGATCTCGAGCCGCACCGCGTCGATCGCCAGCGTGCGCGACACCGGCTCGTCGGTCGGTTGCGCAAGGCGCTCGGCGGCGGCGTCAGCGATCCGCTCGGCGATGGCGGCGGTGTCGGCCTGCTTGCTCATCTTCCAGGCGAGCCACCCGCTCAGGCCCGAAAAAGCGGCGAACGGGACGAACGGCAGGCCCGGCATGATGGCGAGCCCCCCCATCAGGATCGCGACCATGCCGAACGCCTTAGGATAGCGTCCGAGCTGTACACCCAGCGCATTGCCGGTCTTGCCCGCAATGCCGCCCTTCGAAACGAGCAGGCCGGCCGCGGTAGAGACGATCAGCGCCGGGATTTGGCTGACCAGCCCATCGCCGACCGTCAGGATCGTATAGGTATGGAATGCCTGGCCGATCGGCACGCCGTGGATCACCACGCCGATGATCAGCCCGACGACGATGTTGATGCCGGTGATCAGCAAGCCGGCGACCGCGTCGCCCTTCACGAATTTCGAAGCGCCGTCCATCGCGCCGTAAAAGCCGCTCTCCGCTTCGATTTCGCTGCGGCGTTCGCGCGCCTGTATTTCGGTGATCATGCCCGCCGACAGATCGGCGTCGATCGCCATCTGCTTGCCGGGCATCGCGTCGAGGCTGAAGCGCGCGGCTACCTCGGCGATGCGGCCCGCGCCCTTGGTGATCACAACGAAATTGATCACTACCAGGATCGCGAAGATCGTCAGGCCGATCACCGGCTCGCCGCCCATCAGGAATTCACCGAACGCGCCGATTACGCCGCCCGCTGCCTGCGCGCCCTCATGGCCATGCGACAGGATCAGCCGGGTCGAGGCAAGGTTGAGACCTAGCCGCAGCATCGTCGCAATCAACAGAATGGTCGGAAAGGCGGAGAGCTCGAGCGGCTTCTCGATGAACAGCGAGGTCATCAGGATCATCACCGACAAGGTGATCGACAGGGCAAGCCCCATGTCAAGCATCCATGCCGGCAGGGGCAGGATCAGCATCGCGATGATCGCGATGACACTTCCTGCCAGCGCGAGATCACGGCCGAAGCCGAAGCGCTTCATGAGATCATCGAGGCTGAATGTCATCGCCGCTGCCCGATCACGCGGCCGGCGAGACGGGGATGCCCGCCTCGATGAAGATGCGCAGTTTGTTGCGCATCGTCCGCACCGAAATGCCGAGGATGGTCGAGGCGGAGGTGCGGTTGCCGCGACAATGCCGGAGCGTATTGAGAATCAGGTCGCGCTCGACATCCTCAACCGTGCGCGCGACGAACGGTCCGCCATCCCCCTCCCCCTCACTCGCGCCGGCCGCTGCATCGCCCGCAAGGCTACTCCCGTCCGCCGTGACGATCGCCTCCGCGCCGATCGACTCTTGGCGATTGAGCAGGACGGCTCGGTGGATCGTATCCTCCAACTCGCGCACGTTGCCGGGCCAGGCGTGCCGCTGCAGCATGGCGTTGGCAGCGGCATCGAACGCGCGCACTGGCAGGGCGTTGGCCAGCGCGAAGCGCTCGCCGAAATAGTGCGCGAGCGGCACGATGTCGCCGGTCCGCGCATGCAGAGGCGGCACAACGACGCGCACCAGCCCAATTCGCGCGAGAAGATGCGGGTTGAAGCGTCCCGTAGCGACCGCAAGGTCAAGATCGGTATGCGTTGCAGCAACTATGCGCGCGCCAAGGGGCGCGCAGTCCGAAGTGCCGCTCGCGTTACTCGTATGCTGCAACAAGCTCAGCAAGCGCACCTGTAGCGCGGTGGACAGTGCCTCGACGTCGCGCAACACGATTGTGCCGGCGCTTGCCTCCTCGATACGGCCGCGCCGTCGCGCGATTGCGCCGACAAACGCGCCTGGCGCATGGCCGAACAGTTCAGATTCGAGCATGTCGTCGGTACCACTGGCACAATTGACGACGAGACAGCGCCCCGGCCGGCCCGATGCGCCGTGCACGGTGCGCGCCAACATCTCCTTGCCAGAGCCGGGGGGCCCGACGATCAGAAACGGCGCACTCGACGGCGCCATCGCGAGCCCGAGCGCGGTGGCGCGCGCGAAGGCCGGATCGCTGCCGACCATGCGCGTACCATAATGGACAACCGATAAGATCGCCGCCGCAATCAGCTCGGCTTGCGGCGGCAGGGGCACATAGTCGCGTGCGCCAGCGCGAATCGCCGCTACCGCGCGGTCGGCCGAGGCGTCGATCCCGCATGCCAGCACCGGCAACGCGATCCGTTCCGAGCGCAATCGCGTGATGAACCCGGCGACGTCCTGATTGACATCGATCATCACGATATCGCAACCGATATTGCGCAGCACCGCAAGCGCATCGCCAGCGCTGTCGGCGAGCACGACATGCGCGCCCAGGTCGCGCGCCATTGCGGCAGCAAGCTGGAACGCACCGTTTGGCGCGCCGACCAGCAGAAGATGAACAGTTCCGGTCGGGTACATCGCGTCAGCGCTCCTGCCGGACGATTTCGGTCAAGGTCACGCCGAGCGCATTCTCGATCAGGACAACCTCGCCGCGCGCGATCAGGCGGTTGTTGACGAAAATGTCGACTGGCTCACCCACCCGGCGATCCAACTCGATCACGGCATTGGCTTTGAGCTGCATTAACGCGCCGATCGCGATCCGCGCGCGACCCAGCACAGCCTGCACCGTGACGGGAACGTCATGGACCGCCTGCAGGCTCGAGACCGCCTCGGCTGTCGTAACCGGCTCAGCGATGCTGTCGAAGTCCTCGAGTTCGGGAAAATGTTCCGTTACCGGGGCTTCGCTTGCCTGAATTAGGTCACGCGCTACGATATCCATGGGCGAGTCTTCCATCATGAGTTCATCCATTGCCGGATCACCGAAGCGGATTCGGCCGGGCTTTCCGAAATCGCTTCACCGATCTTTTTGAGCGACGACATCTTGATCCGACCGTCGACCTGCGCGAGTGCGATCTCCTGGTCGAGCAAGGCCGTATCGTCGCCAGCTTCGCGCATCGCGTCGATCTGCAGCAGCGCCTCGGGGTCGCCGCTCGCGGCTCGCGCGGCCAGCGTCTGAGCTTCGCTCGTCTGCGCGATCAGCGAGCGCGCTTCTTCGGCCTGTTGCGCAAAGGTGACCTTGGGGCGCAACAACTTCAACGCTATCAGTCCGACGCCTGCGATCACTATCAGTTTGAGCAGGCCGAACAACTGATCGCCCGACGCCCAGGCGAACCAGCCCGGCTTGTTGTCGGCGAGTGGGTCGGCGGTGGCGAATGCCATGCTTTCCACGATTACGCTATCGCCTCGCGAGGCGTCGAAACCGACCGCATTCTGCACCAGCCGTGTCAGCCGCGCGATTTCGGGCGCGGGCACGCCCTTCTTCCCGCCATCGACCATCACAGCGACGGTCAACCGCGCAAGCTTACCGGGCGCTCGCACCGTGACGGTGTGGGTCTGACTGTTCTCGTACGTCGTGTCCTCCGACGTTTCGTTACGCGCCGATTTGCGAGTGTCACCACTTGGTGCGCCGTTTGCGCCGAGCCCTTGTGCTTCCGGCAGCTGCGCGCCGACCGATGCGCCCACGGCCGCCGCCGCATTCTCGTTGCTCTGGTCGCCGCTTTCTACGGTAGTCTGATGGCCGATCACCTGCTTGTCGGGGTCGAACACGCTGGTTTCCTCGCGCGTCTGGTCGCGGCCAACCTGTGCCGAAACTTCGGCGCGGACCCTGCCAGCACCCACGATCGGCTCGAGCATTGCCTCGATCTGCGATCGCAGTCGCCCTTCGATGCCGGTTTCGCGGTCGTCCGCCTGCCCGGCGCTGGCGTCATCCGCTTCGCCCGCGCGCGCGAGCAGCGCGCCGGTCTGGTCGACGATCGATACCTGTTCGGGGGACAATTCCGGTACCGATGACGCGACCAGATAGCGGATAGCCTGCACCGCGCTCGCCGGGAGGCGACCCTTGGTCTTGATCGTAACGCCAGCAGTCGCTTTGCGCGATTCTGCTGAGAACATCGCGCGCTCTGGCATGACGATATGGACGCGGGCGCGGGCGACGGAATCGAGGCTCTGGATCGACTTTTCAAGTTCGCCCTCAATCGCGCGTGTCTCGTTCATCCGGGCGCGCGACGACGAGACGCCAAACGGTTCCTCTGCATCGAGCACGTCATAGCCGACCTTGCCGCTCAATTTGTCTCCGGCCATAGCCATTCGCAGTTGCGCCAATTTTTCCTGCGGCGCCATGATCGACGTGCCGTCGGCGGAAAGCTGGAACGGCACGTTCTGCGCAGTAAGCTTGGCGCTGATCGACTGCGCGACCGACGGCTCGAGATCGGTGTAGAGAAACCCCATTTCGCTAGATGTGCCGCGGAGCGCCACGGCGGCAAGCACACCCAGCAGCGCCAGGGCCACTCCGGCCATGATCATCAACCGGCGCGTGCCGAGTTGTACGATAAAGTTCCGCAATCCGTTCAAGATCGGCCCCGCTATTGCAATCGGGGTTCTGCCCCTTCCTTTCATTATAGGACGAGGGGCAGGGAATAATTTGCCGGTAGGTAATTTTTGCCGGTCAGGGATCGGTAAGAGGATGTTCGAGAACGTACGGTCTGATGACTGCCATCTGAGACGCTGGCCGAATTTACCGCTCCGCTGGCGCCGACGCCAGCGACAGCTTGAGCCTTGGCAGGTGTGGCGCGGACTCCTGATCGACAACGATTGATCAAGCTTTCAACCGCGGATTGGTCCACGCACTAGTGTTTGATCCCACGATTTGATGGTGCGATCAGTTCGTTAGAATGGAAGGATTCGCACCATCAAATCGTGGGATCAGACAATTTATTGGACCCAAAAGAGTCAAGCCGTGTGGACGACAGCTAGTCCTAGCCGCTCGCCAAATTTGCCGGATGTTCATCACTATTTATCGCAGTCCGTCAGCTTAGGTTCCAAGTGCAACCTATAAGTTATAGATGATCGCCTCACTCTCATCTGTAATCGAGTGCATCCGTGCCATGCACGATGCCCGGCTGATGATCCTCGCCGGCGTAGTCTGCGCGATTGGGATCTACGCCGCCTTCGCGATCGGTAATCACGCGGCTCGAGCTAAGGGATCCGCCCGGACCCGCTGGGGTATCGTTAGCATCGTCGCGAGCGCCAGTACGGCTTGGGCTACCCACTTCATCGTCCTGCTCGCGTTCAAGCCAGGCATGCCAGCCGCTTTCGAACCGGTACTGACCGCCATATCGCTGACATGCGCTATCGTAGGAATCGGCGTCGGCGTTTTAATCTCTATTTGGGCGCGTCAGCGCTGGCAGCGCTTCGTGGCAGGGCTGATTGTCGGTGTGGGAGTGACCGGTCTCCACTATATCGGTCAGGCGGCGTACCTCGTACAGGGTACCGTCGCGTGGAACCTAAGGCTTGTCCTGCCATCCATCATTGCCAGCCTGCCTCTTTCGGGGATAGCGATGGTGGCTGTAGCAAGCCGCAACCGGCGAGTCCGAGCAACTGCAGCGCCTTGGCTGTTCGTCTCGATCGCATTGCTACACTTCTGCGGCATGGCCGCAATGACCCTCCATTTTGATGCAGCGAAGCGCTTTCCGGACAACGCCATATCTCCGCACGCGATTACACCGGTTGTTGCCGGGGTGTCACTCGCCCTTATCCTACTTGCCGTAATCGGTTGGAGGTTCGATCTTGCGGCAAAGGCCAACCTGCGACAGGACAGACAGCGCCTTCGCGAGCTTGCCGACGTCGCACTCGAAGGGCTGCTAATTTGCCAGGACGATGTCGTTGTGACGGCCAACGACAGTGTCGAGCTTCTGTCCGGCCACGCGCCAGGCTCGTTATCGGGCTACTTTATTAGTTCCCTCCTACCCGGGCTCGATGTCTCAAGCCTGCCAGAACGCGAAGAGCGGGAGATGAATCTCATTGGCGCCGACGGGCTTGAAGTTCCGGTTCGCGTCCTGCGACGTGAGGTAGCCCTTGGGCACAAAATCCAGACTGTGATCGCGGTTAGGGATCAACGCGAGCGTATAAAGACGGAAGCGAAGATGCGGCTGCTCGCGTTTAGCGATCCCTTAACCGGCCTCGCCAACAGAACACGGTTTTTCGATCTTCTCGCCGTTCACACAGCGTCGCGCCGCGAGCGTGACCAGGCAAGTGCGATACTGATACTCGATCTTGATCGCTTCAAAGCGGTCAACGATATGCTCGGCCACGCCGCGGGGGACATTGTGCTTCGGATGGTCGCTGATCGCTTGCGATCTACCTTGCGCGTGGACGATGTCCTCGCTCGTCTGGGTGGCGACGAGTTTGCGGTTCTGCAGACATCTGCCGAAGAAGCAGATGCAGCAGCAGCGTTGGCAGCACGCATCGTCAAGATCATCGCTGGGAGCCCCTTCCTGCTTGATGGCCAACCGATCCATCTTGGCGCCAGCATTGGTATCGCAATTGCTCCGGACGACGGCGAGGATCCGGCGGAGTTGATGCACAACGCAGACCTCGCCCTTTATGCCGCCAAGGCAGATGGCAGAGGGACATTCCGCCGCTACGATGTCTCGCTCGACGAGAAGATGCGTGAGCGTCGCGCGATTGAAGCAGGGTTGCGGCTTGCGCTTGCTGAAGGGCAGATGGAGCTGCATTATCAGCCGTTGGCGGACGCCATGAGCGGACGCATTACATCTGTCGAGGCTCTCGTGCGCTGGAACCACCCTGACCGCGGTTTGGTGCCACCGTTGGACTTCATTGGCATTGCCGAAGAGACAGGTCTCATCGTGCCGCTTGGGGCTTGGGTCTTGAACACGGCATGTGCAGAGGCTGCGACATGGCCGGAAGGAATGCGAGTCGCGGTTAACTTGTCACCCGCTCAGTTCCGCGATCGGTCGCTAGTTTCCTTAATCGTGACAACCCTTCATTCTACCGGGCTGTCTCCTGGACGCCTTGAGCTAGAGATTACCGAAGGCGTTTTGCTGTCAGACGAAGGTGGGACGCTCGAGACGTTGAACGAGCTCAGAGCACTAGGCGTGCACGTCTCCATGGACGACTTTGGAACTGGTTATTCGTCACTGAGCTACTTGCGTAAATTCCCTTTCGACAAGATCAAGATCGACCAGTCTTTTGTGCGGCAATTGCCTCATGACGCAGAGAGCGCGGCGATCGTTCGGGCTATCATCACGATGGCCAAGTGCCTTGGTATGTCAACGACGGTCGAAGGCGTCGAGACGTCAGAACAGTTAAACTTCTCGATCGCGGCTGGCTGCGACACGATCCAGGGCTATCTTATCAGCCGCCCCCTCAATCGCGCTAGTTTTGCAAGCCTCATCGCAACGATAAGCAAAGCTCCCTACCCATTGGTATCCACCTGAATGGCGTTTTCCCAACTGTAAATGGGCGTTGAACAGGAACCCCCGATCGGCGTCGACGAGCTCCCCTAAAAGCGTTGCGCTGACGTCGATGTTGGAGTGCCGTTCGGACCGGCACATGCTCATCGAGCCGGAAACCATAGAACAGCGCGCCCTGTGCCACCTGCCGACCCATCATGTCCGTGATCCCCCTACCGCCTTGCAGGAGTGAATCACGCCCTCGTCACCATCGCAAGCCGCCGTTTTTCAACAGTCTCAAGCGTTTGTGACACCAATCTCCAAGGCAGTGCGAGCGGACGACGCGGGGCTATTGGTTAAGCGCTTCCACTCGGTGATCGCGCCGATCCCTGACGCAACGCTTCGGCAATCCGCCCTCCACGATACGCGCGGTGCGCAACCTCCGTTGCGTTACGGCCCATTGGGTCGAAGGAACCATTCAATTATAACGTCGGTTGCATCGTTTGCGATATCAGTGGCTTGATTGGGAGCCTCATCGCCGAGGATTTCGCATGGGTGAGTTTACCGACAAGCTCGACGCCGCAGGCAACAAGATTGCCGGCAACGTCAAGGAAGCCGCTGGTAAGGCGGCCGGAAACGACAAGCTGGAAGCCGAAGGCAAAGCTCAGCAGCTCAAGGGCACCGGGCAAGACGTCAAGGGCAGCGTCAAGGGCGCTCTCGGCGACGACATTTAAGCCAGCAACGAGATTGAAGGCTGACCGCGGCGTGCCCGTGGACAGCCTTTTTTACCGATAACCAGGAAGAGGGTTCAGGAATGAAGATGATGTTGTTTGCCGCGCTCGCGGGTGTTGCTTTCGCCGGTGCTGCGAATGCCCAGTCGGACACCACCGGATCGCACAACCCGGCCATCAAAAACAACACGCCGCGCACGACCGCAGCAGCGGCCAAGGGCCGCAACTCCTTCACCGAACATCAGGCGCAGGTCCGCATCGGCAAAGCCGGCTTCACTAACGTGAGCGGTCTGGCGAAGAACGGGAATGGCGTCTGGCAGGGCACGGCCATGAAGGGCGGCTCCAAGGTCAATGTTGCGCTCGACTACAAAGGCAACGTCACCGTTCATTGATCGCTACGTCGCACCGACATTTTTTGGAGAATGACATGACCAAAACCATTACCCGTCTGTTCGACGATTATGCCGACGCCAAGGCCGCTGTTGACGCCTTAGAAGCACATGGCATCCCGCATGCCGACATCAGTATCGTCTCCAACAACACTCACGGTGAACATGCTGTCGGCGATCATCAAGGCGTGGACGACCATGGCGATGTGAGCCGAGGCACTTCGACCGGCGCAGTGCTGGGCGGCGCTGGCGGCCTGCTCGCCGGTCTAGGCCTGCTCGCTATCCCGGGTCTTGGCCCTATCGTTGCAGCAGGCTGGCTGGCGGCGACTGCCGTTGGCGCCGGTATTGGTGCGGCAGGTGGCGCTGCTACCGGCGGTATTGTGGGGGCACTAAAGGAGTCCGGTCACACTGAGGAAGAGGCAAACGTCTATTCCGAGGGCGTCCGTCGTGGCGGAACGCTGGTCAGCGTGCGCACCGACGACATGGAAGCGGCTCAGGCCGAGTCCATCCTTGATGCCAATCGGTCGGTCGATGCATCTACCCGTGGCGCTGCCTATCGCCAGAGTGGCTGGAACACATTCGACCCCGATGCGGCCGACTATACACCTGACGAGGTGACCCGCGAGCGGTCGACCTACACGACCGCAGCAACGCGCTACTAAGACGATTGCGGCGGTTCTAACAGGACCGCCGCAACCACCAACCGAACCGGCTAACATCGATGAGCCTCAGCTTGATCTGCCACGCCGAAAGGTAGACCTTTTACCTTATCTCGCTGCGACCGATGCTGGTCGGATGCTCCTGCCTATCTGAGCCATGCCGACCGGGTCTACTTCCAGGTCGGCCAGCCGGATGCCAATGCCCGCCCCCGATCATTGGGAAATGCACAGAAACGGGTCGCGTTACGCTGATCTGACAGGCCCAACCTGACGATCCAAAGGGAGATACCAGGGAGCTGGAACATGATCGATCATTTCGCCGGCCGCCAGAAGAACCCATGGGCGATCGAATATGGCTGCCTAAGCGTCCTCATCGATGCCGCCACGTCGGTCGAGGAACGGGATAGCGCGCAAAAGGCACTGCGCGATCATTGCGACACCCGGTTCAAGCCCGTGGTCAGCCAACGCATGCTGGAAGTGCAGACGGAACGGAACGCCATAGCGGACGCCCGACACTGACCTGACGACGATCCCGCACGGTTCGCTGCACCGCGAACGGCACGTTATCCGACCTCTTCGACAGCCACGACACGGGCGATCGTAGACCCGCCGTTGTTGATCGCCTCCTTGTGTAGCGCCGCATCGCGCGCCGACGCATCGTCGGCGTGATGCCCCTCATAGATGCTCTCAACCCTGTTATCGTTAGGAAAGAGGCTGCTCACGGTCACCTTCCAAAGCCTGTTGGCCATCGTCCCATCCCCTCTGCCGGTTGATCCCGTCTACCGTCCTCGGCCACGATCCTTGCCCTGCTCGCGCTCCTGACGCTCCTTGTCACGGCTGGCCCTGATCTTCTCGCGCGCCTCGGCGACGCGCTTCTCCTGTTCGGTCTGGGGTGGCTTGCCATCGACACCGGCCTTGCCCGCCATGCGATCCGCCATCGCCCGGCCGTCCAGCGCCGGTGACGCGGATAGTGCCTCAATACCGGCGTCCAGTTTCGCGGCGAGCTTGCCGTCACGCTCCGCACGCTCATGCCCGACCAGCGCGCCAGCACGACGCCGGGCCGCGCTCTCGCCCGGATTGGCGATATCGACCATAGGACCAGCCTCCTGTTTTACCCGTTCATATTCGGCTGCCAACGCAGGTTGCGCCAGCCCCGCCTTGCGCTCCGCCAGCCTCTCGCCGGCTGACGGCTCGGCCTCCCACGAGAACGCACGCCGCATATATCCCGCCAGTTTGTCGATCTGGCCGGACAGCCGTTCGATCCGCTTCTGGATCGCGGCGCGGGTCTGCTCCCATGCCTTAGCCGCCGCTTCGTAGGTGGTACGCTTCACCGCCGCGAACAAACCGGCCGGTGCCTGGGGGCGCTGCCGGCGGTGGGCTTCCTGCCGCCGCTCATGCACGCTGAGTAGCTTGCGGGCATAGCCATCGACTTGGCTAGCCTTGTCCTGGAAGCCCTGAAACTGACGATCGGTTTCCGCTTTCCACTCGCGCAAAACGATTTCGGGGGGACGTACCACGGGCGCCGCTACCGGCACGTCCAGCAACCACCGGTCGCGGCCCTGCTGTACGTCGGCACGGCGCATCTCCCGCGCCGCTTCGAGCAGCCCGTATCGCCGCTCCGGCTCAGCCGGTGCCGGCATTACACGCTCGGCCGCCAGTCGCTCGCGGGCTTGCGCGAGATCGATCACCTCGGCGTTCAAACCCTCGCGCGCCCGGACCTTGTCACCCTGATCGGTACTACGGCCCTTGCGCTCGATCTGGATAACGTTGGGACCGTAATGCCATCCCGGCACCCGGTTCTCGTTCTCGGCGACAAACGCTACGTCGCCACGCTCACGGGCCGCCTCGATCTGGCCGGCCTTGTGCATGTGCCCTGCCCGCCAGCGCGCCGCCTGCTCAGGGTATCCCGCTCGCTCCAATGCATCGCCGCACATGGCTGCAAACTCCGTCCGCCAATGCTCGACCTCGCCCGATCGCTGATCGTCCAATTCGCGCACCTTGGCCCCGAAGCCGTCCGGCTCAATCCGCCGCGTCGAACACAACACATGCGCGTGATGATTGCGGTTGCCCTGTCCGTGGGCAGCGTCCGGGTCGGGACCGTGAATCGAGGCATCCACCACCATTCCGTGGCGTTCAACCAGCGCCGTCGCGAACTGCGCCACCAGTGCTTGCCGCGCTTCACTGTCGAGGTCCGCCGGCAACGCGATCTCGAACTCTCGCGCGACGGTACTGTTCTTGCGCGTCTCGGCGGCTTCCACCGCATTCCACAAGGCAGGACGGTCCTGCACCCATGCCGGTGCATCGGCCGGCGCGAAGATCGCGCACTGTGGCCGTTCCACGCCACCACGCCGCGAATAGTCGAATACCTGTCCCGTGCGCTGGTCCTCGATGCGTTCACCCGACCGGTACGCACACGCTGCTGTTGCGCTGCGGCCCTGCGAGCGCCCGATCGTTTTCACGCTCATGTGATACGGGGCAAGCGGCACTTCTTCTTCCGTCCCTTCTGCTTACTGCCTTCTTCACACGAGGTCCAGCGGCACGATGCAGGCCGGGGGTGTGGGGTGGTGGTCCACCCCGCTGTCGCGTCAGCGACATGGGTGCAGGGTATGACCCTGCCGTACGCAAACTGCAAGTTTGCATAAGTGCGCCGTTATCTTTCGATACCGGCTGGTGCTTGGGGTTCGGTCCGGATGTGGGCACTGATTGCGGTATGGGTTCTCTTCTACTTCCTTATATCCTGTTTTCTTGCTGTTGCCTTGCTTCTTGTTATGCCTTCTGCCTATTCTTTTTCTTCTGTCTGCGGGAGCTACGTCATGGCCGATCCCAAACCGTCACAGCGCGAAAAGCTTCTCGAACAGCAACGCCAGCTTGCTGCCAAGATCGCTGCCCTCAACGCTCGCGAGAAATCGACGGAACGTAAAACAGATACCCGTCGCAAGATTCTTATCGGCGGTGCGGTCAATGCCTCGATCAAGCGGGGTAAGTTTTCCGAAGAGCAGCTCATGACGATCCTCAACCGCGAACTTTTCGCCTCCCGCGACCGGTCACTGTTCGATCTGCCACCCCGCCCTGATGGCCTGACCAAGCCGCCGCGTGGTGCGCGGCCGATATTGGATCGGACGAACAATGATCCGGGCGCGATTTCTCCTGCTGGCGGGAGGGATCGCCCTCTCGTCCCTGTCGGCCGCTCACGCCGACGTTCCTCGCTGCGACCTTGCCCTGACACGAGCGCATCTGTTTCAGGGTAGCGAGCCGGACGTAAAGGCTCGCTACGACGAATACGCCCGCGCCATTTGCGCCGCGCAGGATGCCAGTACGGATCGCTGGAGCCGCGTCGTTTCTGATCTCCATCTCAACGCCACGGGCATGATCGCTGCCGCCAATGCAAAGAATTGGACCGGGGTCGCTGATGGCCTCGATCGCGCCACTCCCCTACTCGACCAGATGGTGACGCAGGCCAAGGCCGATACTGCGCAACCGCATAACGTCCAGGAGCCGGTTGAAACCCGCCTCGAAGGCTTTCTGCGCCTCGCAACAGATGGCTACCGCACGCGGCTGGTCCAGGCTGGCCTACCCCCGCCAGCATCGCTCCACGCCGGACTTGCCGATCTGTCACGGGCACTGCGGACACGCGGCAGCGGACAGCTCGCGACCACGGCCTATGTGCTCGTCATGGACCTGGCCGGCAACGCTGACGATCTCGCCGGGGTCTTCTCGGATGAGGCGGCGCGGCAGGAACGGCATCGGCAGGAAGAGCTCAATACGAAGCTGAGTGACGTCTACGCCGAACGCGAGAACCCGACCACTGCGACCGGCTATTGGACCGGTATCGGCCAGCGTCTCGGTCACTGGCCGGCGTTGTTCTCATGGATGCTGATCGCCGCGATCGTTGGCTCGATCATCGCCCTGCGGATGAAACGCCGTCGCATCGCCTGGAAGCTGGTCGCCCTCACACCGGCAATCTTCCTGCCCATGCTCCTGATCCACGGCTTCCTGCCCATCATACCGTGGTGGGCACTCGATGTCGGCGCGCTTGTCGTGCTGGCGGCGCTGTGGGGCTACACCGAACGCTTTCGCGTGCTCTACACCGGCAGGGCCCCGTTTGGGTCGCAGGAGACTGCTCCGACGGCCGTGGGAGCCCCTGTGGGGCTGACAGGTCCCTCCGATGGTCAAGACACCCATGGTAGCGCTTATTGGGGCTCCACGGCCCAGATGCGAGCGCTGCGGCACCTTCCCGCCGCCAATACCCCCTCCCCTGCTGGCTTTGCGCTCGGTCGGGCGACAGATCGGCTGCCCGGCGACAACCGTTTCCGCCAGAACGGCCATGTCATCACGTTCGCACCCACCGGCTCTGGCAAGGGCACAGGGCTCGTGATCCCCACCCTGCTCGAATACCCCGGCTCTGCGCTGGTGCTGGACGTGAAAGGCGAAAACTACGCCGTCACTGCTCGCGCGCGCCGCGCCATGGGTCAGGCGGTCTGGCTGCTCGATCCCTACGGGGTAACGGGCGATCGTGCCCATGGCTTCAACTGGCTCGATCGCATTGATCTCGAAAGCGAGGATTGCCTGGCGCAGGCGATGACGATTGCGGACGCTTGCGTGATCCCGGCCGACAAGGGCGGCGACGATCATTGGGACGATACCGCCCGTGACCTGATCCGGGGCGTCGTGCTGCACGTCGCCGGCATGGACGCAGATAAGCGGAACATGGGCGAGGTTCGCCGGCTGCTAGCCTCCGGTGCCGAGGAGTTGGACGATACGCTTGCCGCGATGATGGTCAGCGATGCCGCGTTCGGGATCGTTGCGCGCGCCGCCAACACCTTCTCCGGCATGGCCGATCGCGAGCGCGGTTCGGTGCTGTCGAGCGCCAGACGCCACACCGCCTTCCTTGATGATCCTCGCATCGCCCGCACGCTGGCGCGCTCGGACTTTGCCCTGCGCGATCTCAAGCACACACCGATGACGGTCTACGTCGTGCTGCCGGCCGACAAGCTACGGGGCGGCAATGCCCGGTTCGTGCGCGGGCTGGTCAACGACGCGCTCGCCGGGGTTATGGCGGACACGGTGACGCCGTTCCACAAGGTCGCCTTCCTGCTCGACGAGTTTGCCCAGCTCGGACGCATGACCGCGATTGAGGATGCGATCAGCTTGGTACGCGGGTTCGGGGTGGCGCTGTGGCTGTTCCTCCAGGACATGGACCAGCTCAAAATCTACCCGAAAAAGGGCAGCTTCCTCGCAAACGCCACCGGTCAGTTTTTCAACACCAATGATCTGGAAACGGCGAAGTACGTTTCCGACATGCTGGGCAAAGCGACGATCGAGTACGAGACGGCCAACCGTGGCAAGAGTGGCGGCACCAATCTCGGCACCGGCAGCCACAGCATGAACCGGGGTAAGTCCACCGGGGCCAGCCAGCAATTTGCCGGGCGCGAGCTGCTGACGCCGGATGAGGTCATGCGCGAGCAGCGCGCGATCGTGTTCGTGGCCAGCGAACCGGCTTGGCTGCTCGACCGGATCGATTATCGCACCGACGCCGAATATCGCGGACACTTCGACCCCAATCCCTATCACGTTGGTCCACGGGCATGATCTGGATCGTTCTGGTCGCGATCGTCGTCGGCCTGATCCTCGGCCGGCTGATGGGGTTCATGGCCGTGGAGTTCCTGATACGGCCCGTTGCCTTTGTCGCTCGCTGGGGCGCTGCGTTGTTCGTCGCTATCGCTGGATGGGGTCGACGCCTGCCTTGATGGACAACTGACCTTCACTTTCTTTCTCGATAGCTAGGGGCGGCTAGGCCACCTTGTGACGGCGATAGCCAACACGCAACAAGGCTCCCGTACATTATGGGGACATGGATTTACGCTTAGACGCAAGTGTCTGATTTACGAAAGCCTACCGGAATCTGTGTCCCCATAATGTACAGGGGCCATGATGCTGGATAAAGGGGTGTCCTCTCCCCTCGTGTCGCAAATCTTCCTCCGGCTGCTCAATCATCCCAACGCAGATCGAACATTGGAGATCATGCCCATGGCTGTGACCAGTGCCAGTGGCCGGCCATAAAAACCGCCATTGTCACGTCATGAAAACGGCGTAGACACGGGTCAGGAGGATCAGCCGATGCGCTCGATAAATCCCTTGTTCGAGAATGGTGATCGATTGCGTAGCGACCGATCGGCAGCCGAGCGTCCAGGAACTGTTTCGTGTCGCGCAGCGCATCTGGTCGGATGGCGCTGCCGACCGTTCGGCGTTCCGCTGGGGTCGTCTTGCACCCACCGATACCGAAAAGCTGCTCGCCCTGCGCGCCGCCCAGATTGCTCTGTCCGGGTCAGTCGCGCGGAACGAGTAACGGCAATGTCAGCTTATTCGGTGATCGACGGCAACTTCAATTTGCGCCGCTGCGGCGGGCCCGGCTCCTGCGCCGTCGCTCGTGGCCCGGGCTTCCGGCCCAGCCCAATTCTTTTCGCCATGGCGCGCCGCGTTTCTGAATAACTCTCGGCCACCATCGGGTAATCGGCCTTGAGGTTGTAGCGGTCCCGATATTGCTCGGGTGTGAGCTCATGTCCGCTCAGATGGCGCCGCAGCATCTTATAAGGCTTGCCATCGATCAAGGAGATGATGTGATCCTTCGACGCCAGCGATTTACGCACTGTCACCGCAGGCGTGAACTGCTTGGGCGCAGCCTCCGCAGCCGACGTGTTTGGTTGGTCGATCAATCCCGCGACGCTGTCGCGCATCCGGCTGAGAAATACCGGCACGTCCCCAGCCGCGGCGCGCGTGTTGGGATTGCTTAGCCACGCGATCGTCAGCGCTGCTGCGAGTTCGATCGCATTGGGGCTGGCCTCTGTTTCTGTCGTCACGAGGAAATCTTGTCCTTAAGCATTTTGGCCGGTGTGAACACCACCTTGGTCGACGCAGCGATCTCCATCGCCTCGCCGGTCCGCGGATTGCGACCAGCCCGGGCGGCTCTGGCCTTGCTGGAGAACTTGCCGAACCCGGGCAGCGACACGTCCTCGCCCCGCGCGACCGCAGCACCGATATCGCCGAACACGCGGCCAATCAGCGCTCGAGCCTTCGCGGCACTCAGATCGCTTCCCTCAGCAATGCCTTTTACAAGATCGTCCAGCTTCATCAAAGATCTCCCCGTAAAGATGCACCGGGATAATCCTTCCCTGCTCGGGCGCAACAGTTCATCCCCTTTTCGGGGCAATGCGAGCAAGATGCAGCGGGTCCGGTGATGCGGTTACCCTTATTGCAGTTCTGGGCGATCATCATTGCGAGCCCCTACAAGTAGGCATCTTCCTCGTTCTGCCGCCGGACCGGCTCGATACCTTTGCCCGCTGGCTGTTCCTGCGCGACGAGTTTGCGGCGTTGGGTCACCTCGAAGCGGTCGAGCGGGAGATGGGGCTGATGGCAGGCTACGGAATTCAGCTCTGGCCGATCCTGCAGGACATACACCAGCTCCGGGCGCTCTACGACCAGCGCGCCGGCACCCTCCTGCCCAACACAGGCGTCCTGCAGGCGTTTGGCGTCAACGATCAGCAGAGCGCGCAGCTCATTTCCGACCTGCTCGACTAGGAGACGGTCGTGTTCGAGTCGATGAGCCGCGCCCTAGACGCGGAGGCGAGCGGGATCATCTTCGGGCAGCAGCATGTCGGCCGCCCGCTGCTTACTCCCAACGAGGTCTGCACACTGAACCTTGACCGCCAGCTTCTGTTCGTGGCCGGACAGCGGCCGGTCTTTGCCGCGAAGTTGAGCTACTACGCTGATCGCGAGTTCGCTGGCCAGTTCGATCCGGCGTGAGGAATGCGAACCTCGATTAATGGTTTTTGAGGCTAGGCGTCGAGAGGCATGGGTCATCGCTCCAGAGTCAAAAAGTAAGGCCCGTATAGGCGTATACACCGCGCCCGCTCTGTCGCAGCGCTGAAAAGTGAGTTTTGGGGTATCGGCTCACTTTTGACGTGGGGGGTTGATTTCAGGCTTGGCGACAGCAGGAGCGTGGATTTAAGCGAGTTATGGTTGAGTGGAGAGCAGTTCGAGCGGCTTCGTCCGTTGCTGCCCGACAAGGTTCGAGGGGTTGCGCGGGTCGACGACCGGCGCGTGATCAGCGGCATCATCCATGTCGTAAAATCGGGCGGTCGCTGGGTCGATGCACCAGCCTGCTACGGTCCGAGGAAGACGTTCTACAATCGGTTCGTGCGATGGGCGGCCAAAGGCGTCTGGCAGGAGATGTTCGTCACACTGGCGGCAGCGGACGGGCCGCCTGCCGAAGTCTTGATCGACAGCACCCATATGAAGGCGCACCGATCGGCAGGCGGCGGAAAAGGGGGGCGCTCGTCCAGGCGATTGGGATCAGCCGAGGCGTTCGCAACAGTAAGCTCCACGCACTTATCGACGGTGAAGGCCGCCCGCTCCGCTTCCTGCTGACCGGTGGCAACGTTGCCGACTGTCAGGCCGCCGAAACCCTGCTCGACGATCTTGCGCCACGTACCGTCGTGCTAGCCGACAAGCCCTACGACACCAACGCGATCCGCGACCTGATCGAGCGGCAGGGTGCCGTGCCCAACATCCCCTCTAAGGCGAACCGGTCCTGGAAAAGCTGTTTCTCGCGCTCGCTCTACAAAGGTCGAAACGCGGTCGAGCGAATGTTCTGCCGCCTCAAGGATTATCGCCGCATCGCCACTCGCTACGACAAGCCCGCCACCAACTTCCTTAGCGCGATCTACCTCGTAGCCGCCATCACCTGGTGATTATGAGTCCTCACCCTAAGGCTCTTGGGAGCCTTCTCACCTTGTTTTGATATTCTATGGGCTGGAAATCGGTCGTTTTGGCCTGTTCCGGATGATGTCGGCTTTGTGATGTGCTGCCGGTCGTACCTGGATTTGTCGAAAAGCCATTGGGCATGTGATCTTGGCGCTAGTGGATCTGGCCAGGTTCGCCCTTTTTCCAAGCCACTTGGCGTCGAAATCGACGATTTACAAAAAGCTCAGCGGCCAACGGAAGTTTCCATTTTCCGTTTTTCGACCCTTGCAGCATCAGTCGGTACTCTCCCGCTCTGAAGGTAAGTTACCCACAGGTTGCACTACCCCAAAGCTCACCGTTTCCGTTCTAATTCAATAATTCTTCTTAGATTCAAGATTCAGGGGTCCGCAACCCGCAGAAAACCGCGGAAAGCAGGCTTGAAAAGTGAGCGTTGGGGTCGATTCGCGTGAGTTTCAGGGTAGCCTGAGGTGAGCGTTGGGGTCGGTTAAAGTGAGGTTTGGGGAAGAGTCGGGTGAGCGTTTGGGTATGGCATCGGCCTTGGACCAGGAGACGGTGAGTTTTGGGGTAGCCCCTCACCCTGCGTACGGCGAGCTAGAGGATTTGCTTAACTCACAATTCGCGGTAATGTGAGCTTGTACCCTGCTCCTCCTCACCGGACACATCTATGTCGTCACAACCCACCACGGTCGATCTGACCTTCCGCACGTTGACGCAGAAGGGCCGCGGCAATCCGTTCGATCCCGCCAATTACGGCGAGATCGTCAAACCCGGCGAGTTGGTCGACATTGTCGAGCTAAGCCCGCTCACCCTCGCCGATCGCCGCATCTATAATTTGCTTATCGCCAATGCATGGGAGCGGATCGGCGAGCCGATCGTCCATCGCATCCCCAAGACGGCCCTGAAAGGCACGCACCAGGGTAACGAGCGGATAGAGAGTTCGCTGCTACGCCTGATGGGTACGATCGCCATCGTTACGATCCGCAAAGGGGGCAAGGCTTTCAAGCGCCGCGTCCAGCTCCTCGGCCCAAGCGACGAAAGCCTCGAAAAGGACGGTTTCCTTCACTATCGCATTCCCGAAGAACTGATTGAAATACTACGCAACAGCGAGGTCTATGCGCGCCTCAAGACTCAGGTGATGTATTGCTTCGAGTCGAAATACGCCCTGTGCCTCTATGAGATGATCGAACGTCGTATCGGACTCGAATATAAACAGCGGGAAGAGTTCACTATCGAGGAGCTGCGCGGCCTACTCAACGTACCGGTGGGAAAGCTGGAGCGCTTTGCCGACCTTAACAAATATTGCCTCAAGGTTGCAGTCGAGGAAATCAACAAGCTCTGCCCCTTCTATGTGGAGTTCACGCCGATCAAGAACGGACGCAAGGTCGAGCGGGTCGCACTCCACTGGTTTCCAAAAACCTCCACCGGCAAGCGCGATGCGCAAAACCTGATCGACCAGCACAGCATCGTGCGCCGCGCCAAGCTCCGCGGCGGCATTCCCGAACTGCCCGTTCTTGTGGATTTCGGTGCACCGCCCCAAAGGTGAGCCCCTACCCCAAAACTCACCTTAAGAGCGTCCAGCACCGGGGAAGATCGGTGCTCTGCCGTCCCGGCACCGCCACGACCTCCAGAAGTTGCCTGACCGTCCATCGCCGCCCTGCCGTCCAGCCCGTATACGGCTATACGCCTATAAGCCTATAAGCCTATACAGTACGCGCGAATCGTCCCCTGCCCTTCTTCACGAATAGGTCATCCAACGCTTCGGCGAGTAGCTTCTGCACCGTCGTCTCTTCCTCAGCTGCAATGATGCGAAGCTGTGTGCTGACCTCGGGCGCAAAGTGGCCGCCAATTAGTTTAGTGCCCTGTCGGCCGCTGTTGGCCGGCTTGGCCACCGGCGCCGCTGTTTCAGGTCGCGGCGTTGCTGGCGCATCGCCGCCGGCCTTGGCGCGATCGAGGACGGCCTGAAGTGCGTTGGGCTTCGCCATCATGCCACCTTCGCTTTATCGTATAGGCGTATAGCTGTATACTCGTATAGTCTGTTGATTTCTGCTGCGGCCGGTCCGTTCGGCTCAAACTCTTGCACCGCTTGTCCTAAGGCTTGCGCGCGGAAGAACGCTTTGCGGTTGCCGATCGTCACTGGGCAGATCGAGGCTCCCAACTCCTCCACGGCTTTCATCGCATCGCCCGTCTCTTGGCCTTGGGGCGGCACGAATGTCAGTACGACGGCGAAGGCACGATCGAGCTGGCGCACCACGTCGAGCGTGTGCGTCATGCTCATGGTGTCGAAAACGGCGGTCTTGGTCGGCACAAGGATAAAGTCCGCATGGCGTGCGGCTTCATAAGCAACGTCACGTGCCACCGCCGCCCCGTCGATCACAACAAGATCAGTGCCGGCGTCGGCACAGGCTTTGAGCATGGTTGCCAGTCGTACCGGCTGGATTGAAGCGACAGCGGGCGTGTCGAGCTGGCGCACGTCCTTCCAGAACGACGCCGTTGCCTGCGGGTCGAGGTCGATGATCGCGGTTTCCTTGCCGGCCTGCTCGGCCGCCACGGCAAGGCACGTCGCTAGCGTCGTTTTACCGACACCGCCCTTCTGCGACAGGATGGCTAGAACCTTCATTATATGCTCCTAGGAGTATAGTCCTATACGTGTATACATAAATATGATTGGCCGGGAAAGGAAGGTTTCACTGCTCCGGATCGCCTTCGCTATCTTCCAGAGGTTCGTGCCGCATCGCGCCATGGCCCACGGTCGGGCAAAGCGGACCACCGATCGTCTCCAGCCATTTCCGGGCGGTCCGCACGGTATACCCGTAGGGGCGAGACGCCGATCGGCGGCTCGACTGAAGCGAAGCGGAGATGGAGCGCGACCCGGCACGGGCACATCGATGTCCCTCCGTATACTTGTATACAGTCTGCGAGTTCTGATCGGGACACGATCGGCGCGGCCAGCGTCTACCCGATTGGGAACATGGCGCGGGAAGATCGCTCATTTTCGCCGTGCCAGGCCCTAAAGCTTAGAAAAAGCGGACAACCGCAATGACTGTTGTCGGAAGGAAAAGCTGTCGTCCGGCTCCTGCTCACAAGCAGACATGCGGTCGGCCGATCGCGCTAACCGTTACACCTAACTCACAGGGTCTGGCCGGGAGCGGCGCTATTAACTTTCTTATGGGGCATCAGGCCTGGCTGGGGGAGAAGCGGTAAAACGGATGCCGATCGAGTACGTCCCGTTGTAGCCGTCAGCGGAACTTGGCTGAAGTCCAACATAGACTGGCTTATGAACCAAGCCCTGAAGCGGATGCGCGCCACACCCATCCTTCTGACAATTCCAGGCACTACCCCCAGATGTCTCAGCGTTGAGCGATAGCGTATCGCTCTCGATCAGGAATGTTGCTGCGGGAGCAAACGGCAGATTAGTAGGGCGTCGCAGTTTAGCGTGGATGTTGCCCACCAGAATGAGGACACACGCGGTCGGATTAGCTGACGCAATCCTGGTCCATTCGGACGCCATCATCAGTTCGTAATAATGCTAATCCATCGTAAACGCGGCATCCGGCTGCGTGGCGTAGATTTGAATCTGCATCCCCGCTGCGCGCATTTCTCGCAGACGGTTGAGTAGCGCGAGCATCGCTGTACTAGACCTTCCGTCCGCAAGGGACTTGTCCCACATGGAATTCTTAAGCAATTCAACCTGGTCCGGCATAGTGAACCGCCCCGGGTTTGTCGGAGGCTCCAACTCCTGAGAAGGTGGAGCCATGACGAGCAAGACGACCAACAAGTTTGCGCCCGAAGTCCGCGAGCGAGCGGTGCGGATGGTTGAGCTCGGGACATTTCGACGGGATCGCGACGATGGAAATGTTGAAGGGAAGCTCGAGCTTCGGCGTCATGTGCCAGCCAGCCTGGTCCATCAGCACCACGGCGTGGGCGCCTGGCGCGACATGCAGGGATATCTCGGCCAGATGCAGGCTCATCGTCTCGGTATTGCAGAACGGCAGGACGAGGCCGGCCTCCTTGCCCTCCTGCGGGCAGATTGCGCCGAAGATATAGGCCGATTTGGTGCGTTGATCATGCGGCGCCGAGGGCCGCGTCCCGCGCTTGGCCCATCGTCGCGTGATCTTGTTCTTTTGTCCGACCCTGGCCTCGTCCTGGAACCAGATCTCTATCGGTGTACCGCGCGCGAGCGTGGCTTTGACCGTGTCCAGCTCAGCGGCAAAGCCCCCTTTTTGAAGGCTGCGATCGCCTCGGGATCCTGCGCATGGTGCTTGGGTCGAGCGGATAATTTCCGATAGCCCAGCGCACGAAGCTCCCGGCTCAGCGTCGGCCTCGAAACCGACACGGAGAAATCGTCCCACAGCATCTGCGCCCAGGTCGATGATCC
>NZ_AIDW01000060.1 GCF_000251145.1 Sphingomonas sp. PAMC 26621
GCCCTGCATTCCGGGCCGAAAATCCCGGATCACCCCCGTCAAATACGACAAGCGCCGCTACCGAAGCCGGAGCCGTATCGAAATTATGTTCGGCCGCCTGAAGGACTGGCGCCGCGTCGCCACTCGCTACGATCGATGCCCGACCGTCTTCTTTTCCGCTATCGCCCTCGCCGCCACCGTCATCTTCTGGCTCTGATCAACGAGATGGGGTGGTTGCCGCCCTCCCGGACGGCATCGCATTATGCCAGGAAGTGCTCAAGCTTAGCGGAGAGGACGGCGACCATGATGAACGAGACGATGATTGGCGTGGATCTGGCAAAGGCTGTCTTTCAGGTTCACGGGGCATCGATGACCGGGGAACCAAGGTTCCGCAAAAAGCTGTCACGCCAAAGCTTCTCCGAGTTCGTTCATGGCCAAGCAGCCTCCCGCTTTGGTCGTGATGGAAGCTTGTGGCAGCGCTCATCACTGGGCTCGAGAGATGATCAGGCTTGGTCATGAGGTGAAGCTGATTGCGCCGCGCTATGTGAAACCGTTCGTAAAGCGACAGAAGAACGATGCTGCCGATGCGGAGGCCATCGTGATCGCGGCTCGGCAGCCCGAAATGCGCTTCGTCGAGCCCAAAGGTGCCGAGCAACAAAGTCGAGCGATCCTGTTTCGCGCTCGCGAACGGCTCGTCCACCAGCGTACCGAGCTCATCAACGCACTCAGGGCAGCCCTTTACGAATACGGCCATGTCGTGCCGCAAGGCATCCGTCAGATCGGACGGATCGAGGAGATCCTTGAGGCGCCACACAGTGACTTGCCTGATCTGATGCGGGACGAATGCCGCGATCTGCTGGAACAGATCGCGGAACAGACGGTCCGTATCAATGCGCGGACGGAAAAGATCAAAGCTCTAGCGGCCGAGGCTGACACCGCCCGTCGCTTGCAAACGATCCCCGGGGTCGGCCCGATGACGGCTCTGGCGGTCGAGGCATTTGCGCCACCGATGGAGAGTTTCAATTGCGGCCGCGCTTTTACAGCCTGGCTAGGCCTTGTTCCGCGCCAGTTCTCCTCAGGCGGCAAAGAGCGGCTCGGTCGCACTTTAAAGGCAGGACAGGCCGATATCCGCCGATTGCTGATTATCGGTGCAATGTCGCGGTTGAACTGGATGGGACGCAAATCCATTCCAGAAGACTCGTGGCTAGCACGAATTACATCGCGGAAGCCGCGGATGCTCGTGGCGATCGCCTTAGCCAACAAAATGGCACGGACGATGTGGGCGATGCTGACGAAAAATGAGGATTATCGAGTTCCGGCACAGGCAGGAGCAGCATAACATTATGCTGCAAATTCTGCTTGAGGCCGGATAAACGGGAGTGTGAGAAGGCGACGACCCGAATGGGCAAAACGATCGAACAGATCTGGATCAGAAAAACCAGTTCAGGACTCAGAGCGCTAAGCTCGCCAAGAGATTTGGATCTGATCCGCGGATCACCATACCGGCCAGCGGCTTCTGAATGCCGTCTCAAAAGGCCTTACAGAAGACCGCACTCGATCACTAACCCACACGGTCAGAAACCTCTTGCATCACGGGCGGCAACCACAGAAGTTCTGACCCTAACAAGCAAGATGCGGGCGATGATCTTGCCTTCTACGCGCCGGCGCGACTGGTCACCCACATCGATGCGGGTGCTATCGCGGCGCTGACCGGCTTCTACCGCGCCGCGCTCCCCGACGGCGGCCGCGTTCTCGATCTGATGTCGAGCTGGATCAGTCATCTGCCCGACGATATCGAGTATGCCGAGATCGTGGGCCACGGCATGAACGCCAACGAGCTCGCCGCCAACCCGCGCCTGGACAGCTGGTTCGTGTGGGATCTCAACCGCGAGGCAACACTGCCCCTCGATGAGGGCACCTTCGATGCTGGGTTGTGCTGCGTCGGTGCTCAATATCTGCAACGGCCTGTAGCGGTGTTCGCCGAAGTCCGCCGCGTGCTGGTCGCCGGCGCGCCGTTCGTGGTCAGCTTCTCGAACCGCTGCTTCCCGATGAAAGCAGTGGCAATCTGGCGCTCGCTCGATACCAACGGTCATGCGGCACTGGTCCGGCTCTACCTGCAGCGTGCCGGCTTCGCTGAGGTTGCATTCGAGGTCTTGGCTGATGGAAGTGCAAGCGACCCGCTAATCGCGGTAATCGGCCGCGCTTGATCGATGATCTTAGCTGTCCGTCTCGACCCATAAGTCGCCGTTTAACGCCCTCCCCGGCATTCCCAATTTCAGACATTCGTTAATCTTAGCCTGACGGTCAATCTACCGGCCACCAAAGCTAGCCTCGAAAAGCCAAAACTGGGACGGAGCTCGTTGGCTAGACACCGAAGGTCAGCTTATCTGAGTGAAACTATTCGGGTCGCTGGCATGAGTCAGAGCGGTGGATCAATCCCCCGCCTATGACATGCGGCCGAAGAACATTGTCGGAACTTCACTCCTGCGATATCCTTTACGGACATGACGACCTCTTTCAATTCCGAGCGTAGGCGCATCCGGGTCATTGATCTGGAGACGGCTGGCTCCAAGTCCCACAGCGTGTGTGAGATTGGTTGGCAAGACGTCGTCCAAGAGATCGATGGTCGCTGGGAGGTCAACGAAGAACGTGGTGCATGGTTCGTCAACCCGGGCGGGCCGATCTCAACACAGACAATGGCCATCCACCATATCGTCGACGCAGACGTAGCAGAAGCGCCATTCTGGAAAGATGTGGCACCGCCGGTCCTGCGACCGACCGGCGGAGTGGTCGCATTGGCTGCGCATCGGGCAACGTTTGAGCAGCGTTTCTGCTCGCCCAGGCTTTCAGGCGGTGCTCGCTGGATTTGCACATGGAAATGCGCGCTTCGTACATGGCCCGACCTTCCCAGTTTCTCCAATCAGGGTTTGCGCTATGAGCGCATGCCGACTGGCCTCGATCGTGCGACGGGCCTTCCAGCGCATCGTGCGATGCCGGATGCCTACGTTACTGCGCATCACTTGCGCGATATGCTGAATGCTTCTTCCCTGGAGCAACTGCTGATGTGGAGCGAGCAGCCCGGCCTTCTGCCGCGCGTCCCCTCTGGCCCGGACCGAAAGCGGCCTTGGGGCGAACTGGGGAACGACGCGCTCGAGGGCTACGCGAGGGATCGTGACATAGATGTCCGCTTCAGCGCAGAAACCGAACAGCGGCGTCGCGGAACCCATAGCGCGATCCCGGCGAAAGCCGACGTCCAGCCCTCACTACTCTGAGATGACGGGGGTTGACCCACAAAGCGACATTCGTCGCCAATGTCAGCTTCCCGAAACCTACCATTAATTCAAGTGGCAGCAGGTCTTGCCGAGATTGTCAACGCCGGTCGGATTCCAGGCCAGCGGGGCGGAGTAAAAGCAGGCCATTGTTGATGCGGTCCTGACGATATGAAGATGGCCCCGATCGGGGCCATCTTCATATCGTTGTCGTCGTCGATCA
>NZ_AIDW01000059.1 GCF_000251145.1 Sphingomonas sp. PAMC 26621
GTGAGGTTACGGGCTGCGGCCGATGTTTCTTCGACCATCGCCGCATTCTGTTGGGTCGACTGGTCCATCGCGCTGATCGCCGCGGTGATCTGCGTGATCGCCGAGATTGCGCGGTGGCGTCGTCGGCCATCGTGCCAAGCAGCTTGTGCACCTCGCCGACGTCGCTCGAGATATTGGCCAGCGCGCCATCGACCTTCTGCACCGCCTGCACCGCGGTGACGATGTCGGTCTGCGTCAACGTGAGCTGGTCGCGCGCACGCTTTGCTTCCTCCTCCGCGCGCATTGCCAAGGCCGAGACGAGATCGGCGACGACCGCGAAACCTCGGCCCGCATCGCCCGCACGCCCCGCCTCGACCGCGGCGTTCATCGCCAGCACGCGAGTCTGGAAGGCGATCTTATCGAGCCCTTCGATCACGCTGTCGATACCCTTGGCGCTGTCGCTGACCCGGCCCATCGCCTGCACCGCCTCCTCGGCGGTTGCGCGGCCACCGCCGACCGTGGCTATCGCCTGATCGGCGCGCGTCACAGTCTGGACCGACGACAAGGCCGTAGCCTTCAGCCGGGTGTCGATCTGCACCAATGCCGCGCTCGTCTCCTCGAGGCTGGCGGCATTGCCTTCGGTGCGGCGCGCCAGATCTTCTGACGCCTGCGCGATTTCTTGCGAGCCGGTGCGGATGCCGTCGGCGCTCTTGGTTACCCCGCCGATCAGGCCGCGCAAGCTCGACAGAGCCGAGTTGAAATCTGTCTTGAGGATGGCATAGCTGGCGGGGAAAGCGGCGGTGATGTCGGCGGTGAGGTCACCGGCGGTCAGCGCGGCGAGCGCATCGGCGAGCGCGGACTTCACCGCCTGCTGCTCCCTTGTACCCTCGACATCGGCATCGGCGCGGATTTCTGCCGCGCTGCGGAACTGCTCTACAGCTTCGGCAATTGCACCGAGTTCGTCGGCCCGGCCGAGATGCGGCACGGCGACGCTGTCTCCGGCGGCAAGCATGGTGGTGACCGTCGCCAGCTCGGCCATCGGCTTTGCGACCGTCGTGGCGAGCAGATACCAAATCGCGGCCAAGCCGGCCAGTGAAAGAACCTCGAGGGCAATGGTCAGGGCCAAGATTCCGGCAGTAAACGCATGCGCCGCCGCAACCGCCTTATACGACCGTCCGAGCGTTTTCGCCTGAAGCAGGTCGGCCTGAGCGATCGTGTCGTGCGACATGTCCTTGCCCGCGCCCTTAATAAGCGCGAAGGTCGTGCCGGGGGCCGAATGCTTGGAAGCGAGGATCTGCGCGTTCACCGCGATCAGACTGGCGGAAAGCCCCTTTAGTTTGTTGATATCGACCTTTAAATCCTCGCCGCCAACCTTGGCGTACCCATCGACCGCTGCACTGAGCTTCTTGCTCGCCGTAGCAAAGCGATCTTCCAGCTTTGCGATCTCTTCGGGCTTGGTCGCAGTCATGTGCGAATAGACGATGATCCGCTCCTCGCGGATCTGCCCGAGAACGTCTGAAAGCGCCGTTACACTTGCCACGCCGCGTGAAACGTGGCGGTCGGCGGTGGCCGACAGCTCTCGATTGGCGAGCAGACCGGTGATGCCAAGTGCGCCCATCAAAGTCCCGATTATGACGAACGCGGTCAGCAGCTTTTTCGAAAGCGTCCAGTTGTTCAGCTTAGTCAGCATCGGGAGGTTCCGTTTCAAAAGGCGGATCTTTAACCGACAGCGTTGCACACGCTGTCGCAATACGGCGCAGATTATTCAATTATATAGGACAATATTCTCGTGCTCGCGCGTACCGCAATAATTTCCAGCTTTTGCAACATGGCTTCGCGTACCAAATTCGGAAAACACCTAACGGACCAGCACCGTTACCGACTATCCTATAATATCGGCTCCCCTCACAGATCAGGCGCCACCATGACCCCATCGAGCCGAGTTCAACGCAACCGAGTGATCCGGGCAGTGCTACGCTTATCGATGGGCGCGGCGCTGGGCACAGCTTCGGTCGGTCAGGCGATCGCCAAAGATGCGGAAGCCGGCCCTCTTTACAAGGCGCTCGGCGCTCCGGACAGGTTGACGATCAAATTGACGCTGCGCTCGCGGGTCGAAGCGATCGACGGACAATTCCGCCCGCCGCCGCGCCCGGCGGACGATCGTCTATGGTCGCTGCGCACGACGCTGTTCGCCGAATATAAGCAGGGTCCGCTGCGCATCGGCGGTGAAGTGATTGATGCGCGCGGATATGGCGAAAACGTCAAATCTTCGGTGGGTACCGGCGAAGTCGACGCGGTCGAGCTGGCACAGGGCTACGTCGCGCTCGATGTGAACAACCGGTTTGGCAAGGGATCCACGGCGGCGCTGACAGCAGGTCGCTTTGCCCTCAACATTGGTTCGAGCCGGTTGGTCGGCCGGACCGATTTTCCTAATACGGTCAATTCCTTCACCGGGTTAAACTTCGAATGGAGCGGAGCCGGCAAAGACCACTTCATCGGCTTCTGGACGATGCCAGCGCTCAAGGGGCCGGTCGATGATCGCGGGGTCCACCACAACGCTGTGAATTGGGACCGCGAAAGCCCGGAGTTGCAATTTTATGGCGCCAGCTTCACGAAGGCCAAGATCACGTCCAGTGTTAGCGCGGAAGTCTATGGCTATCGCTTGGCCGAACGCGATTCCGCCTCGATTGCCACCCGCAATCGGCGCCTGTCGACGGTCGGCACACGGCTGTTGCGCAGCTCCGGCAAGCGCATCGATTTCGAAGCAGAAGGCGCGTATCAGTTCGGCAAAATCCGCGCTACCGTCGCCGCGAGCGACCATGCCGATCTTAAGGTCTCGGCCTATTTCGCGCACGCTGAGATCGGCAAGGAACTCGCGCTGCCGTGGGCGCCGAGGCTTTCGCTGCACGGCGACATCGCGAGCGGCGACTCTGGAACGCCAGGACATTATGGTCGGTTCGACTCACTGTTCGGCGCCCGGCGCACCGACTTCGGCCCAACCGCCCTCTACGGTCCGATCGGCCGGGCCAATCTCGTGTCGCCCGGCGTGCGGATCGAAGTGAAACCTTGGCCCAAGCTCGATGGCTTCGTGATGGCGCGTGGCCTGTGGCTGGAGCATACTGCCGACAGCTTTTCGTCCACCGGGGTTCGCGATCGGTCGGGTAGGTCCGGCAGCTATGCAGGCGCGCAGTTCGAGGGGCGCGTTCGATACTGGGTCATTCCCAAGGAGGTGCGGGTCGAACTGGGCTCCGCCTATCTGGTCAAGGCGCTCTTTCTCCAGGCCGCGCCCAATGCGCCTGCGACCGGCAACACGCGCTACGTCTATTTCGACGTTTCGGGGCAGTTTTAAGCACGACAAAAATGGCACAAATCTATAACGGACATTCAGTCAATACGGACACCCCCTTAAGGTATACGGCGACCTGTGAGGGTATCAAAGTCGTCATACGAGCCGCGAGCGCTATCTAGGATACGGTATAATGAGTGCTACCCAAGGTCGGCTTATTCTGGCGATTGTCGACACCGGGTTGCGTAGCATTCTTGCAGCGCAACTCGGCATGGCGGGGCATATGCCGATCTCGACCGTTGATCACCTCGACCCGACACTCAGTGAGCATATTCGAGCGACCGCGTTGCTGATCATCGAGGAAGCGCTGATCGCGCCACCTGTGGTCGACTGGGCGGAAACGCTCCGCAACCAGTGTTGGATGGGGCAGATCATCGTTATCGTCAATGCCAAGGACGATCAGATCCAGCAAGACGATAAGGTGATGCTAGTCGATCGACGCGATGCCGGTGCTGCGGTACTGACTTTGGTGCATGCGTGGCAGTCCCAGGCGACCGTGGCAATCAGTCGTTTGGAATAAGCCCAGCGGCAAACGCAATTCGCAGCGCCTCGGAGAGACTTCGCACGTTAAGCTTCGTCATCAACTTGGCGCGGTAGATCTCTACAGTCCTAGAACTGAGACTCAGTTCGTAGGCGATGACCTTATTTGCGCGTCCCTCGACCAAGCCGATTAGGACATCCTTTTCCCGCGCGGTCAGGGTCGCGATCGCGGTTCGGGCGTGTTCCGACAGCGATACCGCCTTGTGGTCCTGTTCGATCGTGGAAAAAGCGGTTTCGACGACGTCTAGCAGTATCGACGGGTCACAAGGTTTTTCCAAAAAGTCGAGCGCACCGAGCTTCCAGGCCTGGACTGCAATCGACGTGGCGCCTTGCCCGGTCAGGATAATCACGCCGAATTTGCGCGGCAAGCCGACAATCTTGCGCAACACCTCAAGGCCGTTGTACCCCGGCATGTCATAATCGAGCAAGACGCAGCCCGGCTCGAGAGTGTCGATCTGGGCGAGGAAGTCGTCGCCCGATCTATAGCCGAACACCATCAGATTTGGACGGGTCGAGAGCAGACTTTGCAGCGCGGATCGCACCGACTGGTCGTCGTCGACGACATAGATCCTACGCGTGGTCATTCGTCGATCTCCGATGTCAGACAGGGATTCTGGAGTGTAAAGCAGAACACGGCGCCGCCGGCCGGACTGTTCACCGCGTCGAACGTGCCACCATGCGTCTCGATGATCCGGCGGCAGATTGACAGGCCCACGCCCATTCCCTTGTCGCGCTTGGTCGACACGAACGGCATGTAGAGCTGGTCGAGCATCGACGGGTCGATACCCGGACCGGTATCGGCCACGCTTACCTCAACCATTTCATCGGCATGTGCCTTCGTCCTTATGGTAATCCGCCGCCCGGCGAGCGGGCATTTCCGCATCGCTTCTGTCGCATTGCGCAGCAGATTGACGAACACCTGCGCGATCTGGACTCGGTCGGCCAGCACCATTTCGGCCGAGGGATCCAAATTATAGACAAGTTCGATATCGTAGCGTGTCGCGCCGATGAACGCCAAGGAAACGGCATCCGAGATGATAGTGCGGATCGGGCCGACCTGCATATCGACGCTTTCACGCGTCGCGAAATCTCGTATTCGCCGAATGATCTCTCCGGCCCGTAGCGCCTGCTCAATGCCGAGCCGCAACAGCGACCTGCCCTCCTCGCGATTGGCATCCTCCACCAGGATCAGATCCGCTGCGCCGAGGAAATAGGCCGCCGCGGCCAATGGCTGGTTGAGTTCATGGGCAAGGCCAGCGGCCATCTCTCCCATCGCGCTGAGGCGCGACGCGTGCAACAACTCGTCGCTCATTTCCGACAGGCGCTTTTCTGAATGAAGCCGCTCGGTCAGGTCGCGGGCAAAGGCGGTGAACAATCGCTTCGATCCGGCCCCCATGTCGCCCATCCACAATTCGATCGGTACCGCGCTACCATCGCGGCGGCTCGCATACGTCACCGGCGTGCCTTCGGAAACGTAGCTCTTCCCGTCCTTGAGGTAACGGTTGACGAACGAGTTAGCCTTGTGGATATTCGGGGTAACCGCGAGGATTTCAACGTTACAACCGATCACCTCGTGCGCAGCATAGCCGAACAGCTGTTCGGCCGAGGCGCTGAACGCTTTAATGATGTTGCGATCGTCGAAGATTACCATCGCCGAAGGAACGGTTTTTAGGACCAAGCGGAACTGCTCCTGCTCAACCAGCAATGCCACTTCGCGCCGGTTCCGGTCAGTAACGTCGACAAGAATGCCGAAAACTTTGCTCAACTTGTTCTTCGCATCGTAGATCAGGCGACCCACACCTTCGATGACGCGCACTCCGTCATTAGGCACGGTGAGCCGGTACTGAAAACTGTATCGCTCGGCATGCCGTATTGCAGCATCTTCGATCTTTGCCCGGATTGCAGCCATGTCGACGGGTTCGATCCGCTCGGCCCATGCCCCGATCGTTCCCAACTCACCCGGTTTTAGCCCCAGACGTTGTTCCATGGCCGGCGACACCGCAACCTCCCCTGTCGCCACGTTCAATTCAAAAGTGCCAATCTTCTGCGCCTCAAGCGCAAGCGACAAATTGGCGTCGCTTTCCTTCAACGCGACCTCGATCCGAACCCGCTCGGTGATGTCGGTCATCTCGTGGACTTGCACGGCGGTTCGCCCCGGGGCTTGTACGAGCCGCACCCGTTCGATGACATGCACCTCTGTCCCGTCGCAGCGCTGTTCGATTAGTTCTTGCTGCTGGCTATCCGAACCCCCGGGCACCGGCCCGATGCGCATCGGATCCGCATTGCGTGACTGCATCAGATCATATTTCGATCGGCCGACGGCTTGCTCTGCGCTCCAGCCGTAAAGCTCCTCACACCCTCGCGACCAATGCCGAATCGTCCCGGAAACCGTCGTGAGCGCGATCGGTACCGACTCCATTGCATAAGTTATCTCCAAAAACACAGCGTATTCCGCCGCGAGGCGTGTAACCGACCAGAAGATCACCGCTGCGAAAACCGCGATATTTACGCCCGTGACGATGACGTGGACCACGAGTGAGGCGATTGCATCCGCCTCGCCGATCAGGATTTCGGCCAGTGCGTCGAACGCCAGGACAAGCGCGAATACCGGGAAAGCGCGACGCAGGATCTTACCCCGCTGGGTTCCACGGCCGGGAATCTTCTCCCATTTCGGCCGCCCTACCATGCGAGCAGCGCCGCGGAGATAGCGATAGCGATAGCGATAGCGATAGCGATAGCGATAGCGATAGCGATAGCGATAGCGATAGCGATAGCGATAGCGATAGCGATAGCGATAGCCTGAGCGGTGGCCGGCAACGATGGCAAGAAAAAATGATCGTCATCACCCTCGGACGCGATTTCCAACGCGGCGACAATCGCCGACATCAACGAAACGCCCAAAGCCAGGGTGGCAAACGCGGCTACCGCACGGCTGAAGCTCCGTCCCCGCCGATGCGCGATCGCGACGACGACGGCAAGTATAGTGAGTATCGTCAGTGTTTCGGCATAAGGGCGGCCAAAGGACTGTCCATCTGCAAAGCCGATCTTATGCGAGGACAGCGAACCAATGAA
>NZ_AIDW01000058.1 GCF_000251145.1 Sphingomonas sp. PAMC 26621
CGCCGCATCGCCACCCGCTACGACAAACTCGCCACCAACTTCCTCGGCGCGATATACCTCGTAGCCGCCATCACCTGGTGGTTATGAGTCCTGACCCTAGACGGTGCGTTGCTTGGCGCCTCCTTTGCCGTTCAGCGCCTGCGCTGCGAGCGTTTCGGGGGAAGGCCGGAAATGCACCGGTTCGATCCGCCCCCTGTCGATCCGGAACAGGCCTGCCTCATCCGCCAATGCGCTCACTTCAGCGGTCAAATTGCGCGCCGCAGCCGAGGTTTCCTCGACCATCGCCGCATTTTGCTGCGTCGCCTTATCCATCGCCCCCAATGCCGCGCTGATCTCGGTGACGGCCTGTGATTGCGCGGCATTGTCGGTTGCCATGCCGGCCAGTAGATCGTGCACGCCGTCTACGTCGGTGGAGATGTTCTGCAGGGTTTCATCGACCTTGCGCACCGCCTTGACCGCGGTGATGATTTCGAGCTGCGTGACGCCGAGCTGACCCCGGGCGCGTTTGGCCTCTTCCTCAGCGCGCATGGCCAGTGCCGAGACAAGATCCGCCACGACCGCGAAACCTCGACCGGCATCGCCAGCACGACCAGCTTCGACCGCCGCGTTCATGGCAAGGACACGCGTCTGGAAGGCAATCTTGTCGAGCCCCTCGATCACGCTGTCTATGCCTCTTGCACTCTCGCTGACGCGGCTCATCGCCTGCACGGCTTCATCGGCGGTAGCGCGCCCTCCGGCGACCGTGGCGATCGCCTGGTCGGCGCATGCAACCGTGTTGGTCGCCGCCACGGTGGTGGCCTTGATGCGCGCGTCGACCTGAAACAATGCCGCCGATGTCTCTTCGAGGCTTGCAGCATTGCTTTCGGTGCGCCGGGCGAGATCTTCCGAGGCCTGTGCGATTTCGGCCGAAGTTCCCTTGATCCCCGCCGCGCTGTCGCTGACCGAGCCGATCAAGCGACGCAGACCGCGCAAGGCTTCGTTGAAGTTGGTCCGCAAGACGCCGTAACTGCCTGGATAGTGGGTCGTTATGTCGGCGGTGAGATCGCCTTCGGTCAACGCGGCGAGCGCCTCGCCGAGCGAGGTGGTCACCACGATGACCGCCTCGGCCTGAAGTGTACGCTCGGCCGCGAGCGCTGCTTCGGCGCGTTGCCGCTCGACGTCCTGCGCCTCGATCGCGGCGATTAGCGCGACGACGCGTTCGGCGACCCACATCAGGGTGGCGCCCTCGATGATCAGCACCACTGCGTGCAGCGCGATGCGACCGATCGAGCCGCCGCCGGTGAAGATCCAGTCGGGCAGCAACAAGCCGAGTCCGATATGATGTACCGCGATTACCGCAGCAGCAGCGCAGATCGCCTTCCAGTCGCACAGGATCGAGATGACCGCGAGCAAGGCGAAGAAGATCATATGCAGATCGACCTGCCAAGTGCGCCCTTCGACCGCGAACAGCAGAAGCGCCGGCATAACGACGACGGTTATGCTGGCCAGCATCCGCGCCTGCGCATCGGTGCGGCGTTGCAGGGCCAACATGCTCGGCAGGATAGCCAGCCCGACTGCGATGACTGCGGCCGGCAGCTTGCCCGGGATCGTGGCAAACAACACGGCCACGACGATCGTTAGGGCGAGAGTGACCGTCAGCCCGGCAAGCAGCCGAATACCGACCAATCGAAGCTGCGAAAGATTAATGGACTTCATCGTCATTCCTTAAGGTGTCTGGCGTCCACAACCGGCAGAGCGCGCCGCGATCAGAAGGGCGCCGTGAGAAACAGCAGGCAGCAGGAGAGTCCAAAGCGACCCTTTCACGACGATCGAGCCGGGATACGGCCCTCGCGCGACGGGCAAGGCGCCGGCTTCGAACGCCCAGCGAAAGGTGGTCGCGGCGTTGCCCGGAATGACGGGCAGGATCGCGATCGCGCCGCTCGCCGGCGGCACCAGCGTCGCGCCCATCCCAAGCATGATCAGCGACACTTGCACTACCGGCTGCCATATTCTGGAGCGTGCACGCACCTTCATCAGAAGGCGTTCCAATTGTCCTGTCCGGCACCGTCGGCAAGCGCCATCGCCGGCAGTGCCTTGACCGGCGAGCGATACGGCGGCGCCGCCTTCTTCTGCGCAGGCGCGGCAGCGCGCGGCACGCGGCGCACCGGGGTCGCATCCTCGGTCTTGAACATCGCCGCCTGCTTGGCGAGCGAGGTCACCTCTGTGGTGAGGTTGCGGGCTGCGGCCGATGTTTCTTCGACCATCGCGGCATTCTGCTGGGTCGATTGGTCCATCGCGCTGATCGCCGCGGTGATCTGCGTGATCGCGGTGGATTGCGCCGTGGCATCGTCCGCCATCGTGCCGAGCAGCTTATGCACCTCGCTCACGTCGCTCGAGATGTTGGCGAGTGCGCCGTCGACCTTCTGTACGGCCTGCACTGCGGTGACGATATCGGTCTGGGTGAGTGTCAGCTGGTCGCGCGCGCGCTTAGCCTCCTCCTCCGCGCGCATTGCGAGCGCGGAAACGAGATCGGCGACGACCGCAAACCCGCGGCCCGCATCGCCCGCCCGGCCCGCCTCGACCGCGGCGTTCATTGCGAGAACGCGCGTCTGGAACGCGATCTTATCGAGCCCCTCGATCACGCTGTCGATGCCCTTGGCGCTGTCGCTGACACGGCCCATCGCCTGCACCGCCTCCTCGGCGGTCGCGCGACCGCCGCCAACCGTTGCGATCGCCTGATCAGCTCGCGACACCGTCTGACCCGACGACAAGGCCGTCGCCTTCAGCCGCGTGTCGATCTGCACCAATGCAGCGCTGGTTTCTTCGAGACTGGCGGCACTGCCTTCGGTGCGGCGCGCCAAGTCTTCGGACGCCTGCGCGATCTCGTACGAGCCGGTACGGATCCCCTCCGCGCTCTCGGTCACACCGCTGATCAAGCCGCGCAAATTGGTCAGCGCCTCATTGAAGCTGGACTTGAGCGAGGCGAATGCCGACGGAAACTCGCAGTTGATTTCGGCAGTTAAATCTCCGTTGGCCAGGCTCTTCATATTGTCCGACATCGACCGAACACTGTCCGCGTTGGACTCGGCTTCGGCACCCAACTTGATTTGCATCGCCGCCGCGTCCTTGAAAATAACCATCGCCTTGGTCATCCTGCCGACGCAGTCATGATAGTCAGCGAACTCGATAGGGCTTGTCAGATCGTTGTCAGCAAGCGCCTCCATGCGGACAACGGTCGCAATATAGGGGCCAGAGATCGCTTCTCGAAAGCATAGACTCAGCGCAGCCGCACCGAGCATACAGACCAGAGAAATGGCAATAAATATTACATTGGGTCCAGCGATAAATATGCCTGAAATAGCAACGACCGCCGTCAGACAGGTTAGCGAGCCAAAGCTCAACAGAAGCTTTAATCTAATTGGCGCAATGCTCTTGAACCAGTTCATCATTTTGCTCCAAACTTTTGCCTAAAAGATATCTGATTGACATCAGAAGGCGTTCCAGTCGTCCGACGCATCACCACCGGCGGCGGCCTTGGCTGGCAACGCCGTGACGGGCGAACGGTAGGCTGAGGCCGGTGCCTTCGCCTTGGTCGCCTTGGGCGGTGCCGATATTGACCGCGCGGGCGCCGTGCGGCGCACGGGCGCCGCATCCTCGGTCTTGAACATCGCCGCCTGCTCGGCGAGCGAGGTCACCTCGGTAGACTGCCAAGGCACACAGGGGATAGG
>NZ_AIDW01000057.1 GCF_000251145.1 Sphingomonas sp. PAMC 26621
GGCGATGCGTACGCGCATGGCGGCGAAGCGGGCCGTCAAGCGGCCCTTGGTTCCCCGGCGCCAACTGACCTGCCGCCATTTCGCCTCTTCGAGCATGGCATGGGCTGCTCGTGATTTGACGTCGGGCACGTGCCGAACTCGTGGTCGGCCACGCCCCGCCACCGGGAAGGTCAGCTGTACGTCGGCGGGATACACCTTCTGGTGGCGGGGAATGCCGACCGCCCAGCACAATCCGCGTGCGCTGAGCGCCTGCCGGAACGGTGCCGACAGGCCATAACCGGCATCGGCTAGGACGCAGCCGAAGCGCACACCGGCCGCGATGACGCGGTCGATCTCAGCAATGGCGATGTCGGGCTTCGTTCGATACGCTTGAAAAGCTTCGGGCACGGCGGCCCTAGACATCCGCGCGGTATCGCTGGTCCAGCTTTCCGGCAGGAATAGCCGCAGACCCAGCATCACCGGAACTTCTCCCGAAGCCAGCGTCACCGAGACCAGCGTCTGGCAGTTCGCGTTCTTGCCTAGCACCGTGGCGTATTGCGGCGCGACACCGACCGAGGCCTTGCCCTTCTTGGGAAGCGCCGTGTCGTCGATGATCAGCCAGGTCTTGTCGCCTCCGACCAAAGCATCCGCTTGCCGCCAAAGGCGCGCTTCCAGCGGCGCACTGTCCCAGATCCCCGCGCCGATGAAATGGTGCAGCCGGTCATAGCTGACCGCGTCCCCGCGCGCTGCAATCGGCTGAATGCTCTTGCGATCGCCCGGGCCGATCAGGCCAGCGATGTAGGCCGGGCACATCCGCCGTCGCGTCTTGTTGCCCAGATCCTGCAGATACGGCTCAAGCCACCGCTCGAGATCGCCCTGCCAATCCTGTTCCATCGCCAGCCTCCTTCAAAGCTGGTTCCCTATGAATCACGCATCCCCCGCGCAGGGAATCCCCAAAATTATATTTTTGCCAAAGTAGTGCTAGCAGGCGTGCCACGGGCACCCGACTGTGAGGGGCAATCCACGGTGTATGGTGGAGCAGGTTCGCCGACGCCCGAACTTAGACGAAGGATAGGCCAACGACGGATACGGGAAATGCGGTGACCAATCCGCGGATGAGAGCTTGATCAATCGTCGTCGATCAGGAGTCCGCGGCACGCCCGCCAAAGTTCGAACAGTCGCTGGCGTCAGCGCCAGCGGGGGAGCAAACTCGGTAAGCGTCTCAGATCGCAGTCATCAGACCGTACGTTCTCAAACATCCTTCCACCGATCCCCGGTTAGGCGGGAAGTACAGGCGTTTCGCGGTTCCCGGCATTCAAACCGAGTTCGGCGAGGATAGCCGCATGGCGCGCCGCCGCGTCGAGCGCGAGGCCGCCCTGATCCCACGAGATTAGCGCATCCCCGACGGCGAGCGCCGGGTCGGGGAGCAGCGACAAAGACAGTCGACGACGATCGCGGCCCTGCCGAGTGGCGATCAGCGCTTCCATCTGTTCGATCAGCGCAGGGTGAACGTAGATCTGCAACTCCTGTCCGCGCGCGACTTGAAGCAGCACGCGCCCGATCGCCTGATCGATCGCGCACGTCGGATCTAGCGCGAGCGCCTGCGCCGCAAGACCCTCGGCCGCCGCCATCGCAAGGTCCGCCGCCGCCTTGGACAAGCGTTGCTCGATCGCCGCATATTCATCCTCGACCGCCTCGATCGAAACGTGCAGCGCATCGGTCGCGACAAGCAATGCCGCCGCGGTTTCGCCGCGGGCTTGCACCAAGCCGGCCTCAAAACCGTCGGCGCGCGCGACTGCGATGCCCGTCTCGAGTTGCATCCTAAGCAACTCTAGTTCGTCACGCAGGACGATCATCTCGGGCGACTGGTCGCGCTCGCCCTCCCCTGCTTTGGGGAGCATGAAGACACGATCGAACGCGAACGGCTTGGCACTGAAAGACATGTCCATCGGCTATTCCCGACCTCCGTGGAGCGCGCTCATTGAATCATCGCATCGTCATTTTTGGGATCGACCAGTATGATGTCGCCGCGATCGGCGAGCGTCTTAGCGAGCCGCACCAATGCGCTCTGCGCTTCCTCGCATTCGCGCGTGCGGATCGGGCCCATCCCCGCCATATCTTCCTTCATCAGCTTGGCGGAGCGCTCCGTCATCCCGCCGAAGAACAATTGGCGGATCTCGGGAGGAGCCCCCTTCAGCGCGATCGCCATCTCGCGCTTATCGGCGTTGCGCACGATAGTCGCGATCGCCGGCGGCATCAGATTGCCGAGATCCTCGAAGGTGAACATTAACGCGCGGATGCGCTCGGCCGCCTCGGGCGCGCGCTCGTCGAGAGCCGTCAACATCGCTTCCTCGGTCGCGCGGTCGAGTGCGTTGAAGACCTCCGCCATAGTTTCGTGCGGGTCGCGTCGCTGCGAGCGCGAGAGGTTGCTCATGAACTCGCTCTTCAGCGTCTGCTCGACCTGGATCAGCACTTCTTTCTGTACCGTCTCCATCCGCAGCATCCGCATGATTACATCGACCGACAACTCGCGTGGAAGTTCGGCGAGGACGCGTGCACCGTGATCGGGCTTGAGCTTGCTCAGTATGACCGCGACGGTTTGCGGATATTCGTTCTTGAGATAGGTCGCCAGGATCGTCTCGCTGACATTGGACAGCTTGTCCCACATCGTGCGGCCGGACGGCCCACGAATATCCTCCATGATCTCCCTGACGCGTTCCTCGTCCAATATGCCGTCGAGCAGCCGCTCGGTCGTCTCGAACGAGCCGTGCAGCGAGGCCATGCTCGACACTTCGCCCGAAAACTGGATCAGCAGATGCTCGACCACCGCCGAAGGCACGCGACCCAATTGCGCGATGCACGCCGAGAGCTCGCGCACTTCATCGTTGGAGAGCAAGTCCCAGATCGGCGCGCCATGTTCCTTTCCGAGCGCGAGCATCATCGCGGCCGCGCGCTCGAGGCCGGAAAATTTCTTGAGCTCGGGCGGCTGAACGGTGAGCGCCATCATGTTCATCGGCATCCAGACATATATTGTGGGCCGTCGCGCGACCCTGGCTCTGTATCGCTCTATTATAGGAGGGTAGCGAGGCAACGTAGCGGGAGCGACATGCGATGACGATTAATATGTCCAATAGCCTCGCCGCCCTTTCGATGCTTTCGAACGCTAACAGCTTCAACGATTATAGCGCAGAACCTGCGCTGGACTCGCGTGCGGTACGCACCGCCAAGGCGCAGTTCACGCTGGCGGCAACCACCCCGCCGTGGAAGCAAGCCGCCAGCACGACGCCGGAATCCATTCAGATTTCTGCGATCAAGCTGATGAAGTCGATTGTCGACACCAACGTTTCCACGCCGAATGCCGGGTCGGCCGACGTTCAGACCGCCTTCACTGCCTACAAGGCGCTCGACAAGCTCAATCTGCTTGCGACCGCCGCTACGCACACGACCGCCACCCCGGCGGCACGCGTCGCACTGCAGGCGACCTTCGCCAAGGGGCTCGCCGACCTCCAGACCTATCTCGGCCAGGCGCCAGCCGACAAGGTCGAACTGTCGTTCGCGCAATCGACGCGCCACGCTGGGACGGTGTCGTTTGCCGCGTCCGACCCGCTGAAATTCACCGGCACCGGCATTCTGGACGCACGCGACACGCCGCTGCCGGGGCTGACCGGGACCGAGACCTTCCAGGTGTCGCTCAACAAGCCTAGCGCCAGCGACACGCTGACGATCGACCTCTCGAAGACCGTGCAGCCGCCGACGCTCGATTCGGTATCGAATGCGATCAACGCGGCGATCACCGCGATCCCGGCGCGCAATCCCGACGGCTCTGTCGCGCTCGACAATACTGGTAATACCAAGCCGCGCTGGCTGGTGCATTTCGTGCCCGACAAGAGCTCAGGGAGATGGGGCTTTTCGGTACAGGCGCCCAACGGCACCGAGCAAGTCTCGATCGACCAGGTCGGTGGCGGCGACGCGCTAGTCGTCGCCACCGGCCGAGCCGCCCTTGACGCGCCGACGACCACGCAGATCCTGCGGTTCAACGATGCCGCGGGCGCAATGACGCGAACGTCCGAAAACACGATCGCTGCGATCGACAGCGCCGCTACGGCACGCGCAAAACTCACCGCGGCCGCGCCTGCCAAGGGCGTCACCGCCGCGCCGGTCGTCATTCAGGCAACGACAACAACGCAGGCGATCGCGACCGATCGGACCGGTTCCAGCTACGTCGTCGGCACCACCACTGGCGACCTGCAATCCAATCGCTCGAACGGCAGTTCCGACCTGTTCCTGACCAAGCTCGACAGCGAAGGCGCAGTAGTGTGGCAGCGCAGCCTCGGCGCGTCGGGTGAGGCACAAGGCGCTGCGATCAGTGTCGGCGCGAATGGTGACATCACCGTCGCCGGCACGGTCAGTGGGTCATTCGATGGCAGCAGCAGCGATGGCGACATGCTGGTCGCGCGCTACACCGCACAAGGTGATGAGAGCTTCACTACCGTCGTCCACGAGCTCGGCGCCGATACCGCGCACGCGATCGCGGTGGGCACCGACGGATCGATCTATGTCGGCGGCAAGTCTGCGAGCAATGGCGGCGACGCATTCCTCGCGCGGCTCGACGCGACCGGCAAGCTCAAGGAGCGCCGCACGATCGACGGCGCCGACAGTCAATCGGTGACCGCGCTGGCGATCGGGCAGGACGGCAATGTGCTGGCGCTCACCAACGAAAGTGGCGATGCAAAGCTGCGCGAGATCAGCGCGTCCGACCTCTCCACCGATCTCAGCAGCTTGGCGCTCGGCCATGCCGATGCACGCGCGCTCGCAGTGGCGAGCGACGGCTCGATCGCGGTGGCAGGCGCCACCAACAGCGCGCTTGGCGGCACCCAGGCCAATGCGATGGGCAGCGGGCGCGACGGCTTCGTCACGCGGATCAACGCCGCACTCACGAGCGTAACCACCACCTATCTCACAACTGCGGGCGACGATCAGGTCGATAGCGTCGCCTTCATGAACGGCGCGCTCTATGTCGGCGGGCGTACCACCGGTGATCTTGGCGGCGCGCGGCGCGGTCCCATAGACGGGTTCGTCAGCCGGCTCGACGCGACCAGCGGCGCGGTGCAAGACATCACGCAGTTCGGCCAAGTAGCGCTGCGCACCGAGCCGGTCCGCATTGCCGCGACGACCGGCGGCGACACCGTGCTCGGCGCACTGGGACTGCATCGCGGCGTGCTCAACCCGCCCGCTTCGACCAGCTTGGTCGCGCAGACCAGCCTGCGCGCCGGCGATGAATTCTCGCTTCGTATCAATGGCGGCGCGCCCAAGAAGATTGTCATCCTGGCCGACGACACGCTCAAGACGCTGGGCGACCGCATCCGCCGGATCACCGGCGCCAAGGCCACCGTCACCGTATCAACGACTAAGGGAACGTTGAGCCTCAGCATCGACGCCAAGGCCGGATCGAAGATCGCCTTGGTCGCCGGCGCTTCGGGTAAGGACGCGCTGGCCAAGCTCGGGCTCGACCCGTCGCGGCTGTCGGTGCCGGTAGTCGTCGCCAACGGCGCGCCGAAAATCCATCCGGGCGGCAATTTCGGACTCGCCTTGACAGAGGCGCTTAACGTCTCGACTGCCAAGGATGCCGCCGCGACGCTTAGCGTGCTCAAGAACGCGATCTCGACTACGCAGACCGCCTATCGCTCGCTCTATTGGGACGCCACCAAGGCTGCGCTGACCGATGGATCGAGCGCCAGCACCGCGCTGACGCCGGCACAAGCGGCACAGCTCGCCAGCTACCAGTCGGCGCTCGCGCGGCTGACACCGGCCGCCGACACCACCGTCAGCACCTACCTCACAGGAGTCTGAGCATGCCGACCCCGTCGCTTCTTGCCGGCATCGGCCTGTCGATGAAGCATCTGTCCGAGCGCCAGCGCGTGATCGCGCAGAACATCGCCAATAGCGAAACGCCGGGCTTCAAGGCGCGCGAGGTGAACGAACCGAACTTTTCCGATCTGTTGCCGCAGGACGGCGGCAAGCCCTCGGTAGCGCGGCCCCGCGTCGCACTGACCAGCGGCATGACCGCTCTCGGCGCGCGCCAGCCGATGACGGGAAACATCGTCCTCGACACCGCGACCAGCGAGACCAAGCCTGACGGCAACAATGTCGCTCTGGAAGACCAGTTGCTCAAGATGGGCGAAATCCAGGCCGATTTCGCAACGATGACGAGTCTGTATCGCAAGCAGATGGGGCTGCTGAAGAGCGCGATCGGGCGGGGTCAGTAGCCCCTCGAAAGACGCGAACATTCTCGTAACCCTATGCGACGCAGCGTGATATCCTAACTTCCTCCGCAGAGAATACGAAACCGCCGCCTGGCAGCCTTATGTCGGCCTACAGCTAGAGAAGGACACGGTCCGCTGCACGCACGATCCGCTCGATGCTCTAGGCGGCCGGTCTGAACCCGGTCGAGCAGGATGTCGCCAGCGACATCCTGCAGAGCACTTGACGGCAAGCTCAGACCATCGCCAGATCTTGGAGCCGAGCGCCGCGCTTCGGCGACACTGCGGGGTTCAAGCGGAATCGCGACGCCTGCTCCGCAAGGGCTGCAACCTCGCTGGTTAGGTTGCGCGCCGCGGCAGAAGTTTGCTCGACCATCGCGGCATTCTGCTGGGTCACCGAGTCCATATTGCCGACTGCCGCGGTTATCGCGGACACTGCCGACGATTGCGCTACATTGTCGGCCGCGATGCCGGCCAGCAACCGATGCACTGCGCCCACGTCGCCCGAAATGCCAGTGAAAGCACCATCCACCTTCTGCACCGCCTCGACGGCAGTGACGATCTCGATCTGAGTTACGCTGAGTTGGTCGCGCGCGCGCTTAGCCTCTTCCTCAGCGCGCATCGCGAGCGCAGAGACGAGATCGGCGACGACGGCAAAGCTGCGTCCGGCATCACCAGCGCGCCCCGCCTCGACCGCGGCATTCATTGCGAGCACGCGGGTTTGGAATGCGATCTTGTCGAGTCCTTCGATGACGCTGTCGATGCCCTTCGCACTCGTCGACACGCGGACCATCGCCTGCACGGCTTCATCCGCCACCGCGCGACCTCCGCCGACCGTCATGATGGCTTGGTCAGCGCGCTCGACGGTTTGGCCGGCGGCCGTTGCGGTAGCCCTGAGGCGAATGTCCATTTGGATGAGCGAAGCGGCCGCCTGCTCCAGTGTCGCGGCATTGCCTTCGGTCCGGCGGGCGAGATCCTCGGAGGCGAGCGCGATCTCGCCGGAGCCCGTGTGTAACGTCGCAGTGCTCTCACTGACCGATCCGATCAACATGCGCAGCTCCTTCAGCGTTTCGTTGAAATTGCGCTTGAGCAACGCAAATTCCTCTGGGAAGGCGCTCGTGATCGTCACGGTCAAATCGCCGGCCGCCAGCTGCGCCAGATGCCTCGACAGCGTGTCGACGACCCCCTTCTGCTCGGACTCCGCACGCGCCTTCGCCGCATCTGCTGCCTGTTTGGCTACGGCGTTGTCGAGGAACACCGCGACCGCTTGGGCCATCGCACCGACCTCGTCGTAACGTTCGATGCCGGGCACGGTGCCGTCGTAGTTGCCCGATGCAATCGCCTGCATTTTGCTACGCATGCTGGACAATGGATTGAACATGCGGCGGGTCAGCGCGGTAGCGGCGATTGCGGCGGCCAGCGTCGCGACGATCGCGATCAAGATCATTTTGCCGCTCGCCGCGGTGATGGGCGCCAGAAATTCCGCCGTAGGAATCCCGACGAACACCGCCCCGATGATCTTGCCGCTGGAATCGTGGATTGGTTCATAGTCCACGAAATGGGGAATACCGAGCACATCCATGATGCCACGATACGAGGTGCCCGCGACGAACAGCGCATCGTGCGCGGCGCCGGGCTTGAGCGGTGTGCCGACGGCCCGGCTCCCGTCCGGCTTGAGCACGTTGGTAGCAACGCGTATGGCGCCACGAAAGACGGTGGCGACGCCCCCCACCTGGCGCTTGATTTCATCGACAACGGCGCTGTTGCCGTCCAATACCACATTGCCGGCGAGCAGGCGGTCGCCCTTTAAGCGGAAGCCGCTGCCCAGCCGGGCGATGGTCGCCTTGGCCACACGCATGTCGCTGCCCTGCCGCTAGCTAGCCTGTTGGACCGCTGTTGCGTGCAAGAAGGCGCCAGCGCCAATCACGATGGCTGCTGCCAGCGCAATCATCGCACCGACGGCCATGATCACGATTTTGGCCGAAAGGCCCAGTGCCGCGAGGCGCTTGGTGGTGCTCATGATGCTTTTCTTGGAGTGCGCGGGTCGATGGGGAAAACGTCACGCACGAGTCACAACGGGACTCGTCGATTGGGTTGGCGTGATCGAGCAATTCCGCGCCAACCTGTTGTGCGGGACATCAAAACTAGTATTAGGGTCAGGACTCATAACCACCAGGTGACGGCTGCCACGAGGTAGATCGCGCCGAGGAAGTTAGTAGCGAGCTTGTCGTAGCGGTAGCGATGCGGCGATAATCCTTCAGGCGGCAGAACATGCGCTCGACCGCGTTTCGGCCTTTGTAGAGCGAGCGCGAGAAGCAGCTTTTCCAGCGCCGGTTGGCCTTTGAGGGGATGTTGGGCACGGTACCCTGGCGCTCGATCAGGTCGCGGATCGCGTTACTGTCATATGCCTTGTCCGCCAAGACGATGATGCGCGGCGCGAGATCGTCGAGCAGGACATCAGCAGCACGGCAGTCGGCGACGTTACCGCCGGTCAGCAGGAAGCGGAGCGGGCGACCTTCGCCGTCGGTAAGTGCTTGGAGCTTGCTGTTACGACCACCTCGGCTGATCCCGATCGCCTGGACGAACGCCCCCCTTTTCCGCCGCCCGCCGAGCGGTGCGCCTTCATGTGCGTGCTGTCGATCAGGACCTCGGCGGGCGGTCCGCCCGCTGCCGCCAGCGTGACGAACATCTCTTGCCAGATGCCTTTCGCCGCCCACCGGACGAACCGGTTGTACAGCGTCTTTCTCGGACCATAGCAGGCCGGTGAATCGACCCAGCGACCGCCCGATTTCACCACGTGGATGATGCCGCTGATCACCCGACGGTCATCGACCCGCGCAACTCCTCGAACCTTGTCCGGCAGCAACGGCCGAAGCCGCTCGAACTGCTCCTCGCTCAACCAGAACTCGCTCAAATCCACGCTCCTGCTGTCGCCGAGCCTGAATCACATTCGCGCCGCCGAGGGAATCCGGTTTATGGGTCCTGACCCTAGCTATCATAGGGAAAAATGGTGGTCCGCGGACGGGACTTTACTATCCCCAGAAGATATTCTGGTAGAAAATGTTGGGGCCGGCGCGACGACCGGCGCTCCGCCCTACAGACTCGCATTCACCGAGATCGGCGTGGCGAGTTCGGTCCGGCACAGCACGCCGCTCGCGCCATAGGTCGCGCCGCGCATTCCCGAAAGGCGGCGCGCCTCGGCCGCGACCGCTTCCATCATCTCGGTCGACAGGTCGATCTGGCGCTCGAGCACACGGGCATTGACCTGCGCCGCTGCACCGAGATGGCGGATCGCGCCCGTCAGCCTGCCACGCGTCTCCTCATCGAGCGTGGAAAGCCATTCAGCGCGCGTGCGAGCATGTTCGGAGGTTTTGAGTTCGATCGCCGAGACCAGCTTGATCTTGGCCGCCGCCATCTCCGCAAAATCGGCGTGCCGCCCTGGTGCGAGGAGTCGCACGGTCTCCTCCTCCATGATCGCGGTCAGCGACGTGATGATATCGATGAACTCACTGGCCATTGTCTGTCCCCTGCATCTTAATGATCTGCGCCATGACCGTGGGGGCAAGGCCGATGCCGCCCTTCGCCGCCATGGCGGTACCGAGCTTTTCGGCGAGCACGCCGCGGAACATATCTTCGCCGTGCCCGCCCGAGAATTGGTCGCCGACATCGACGCTTTCCATCATTAGCTGCGTCATCTGGCCAAGAAAGACGGCCTCGAACTTCTCGGCGGTCTGCTTCGCCCCAGCGACTTTTGGCGAAACGGGCGCGGCAGGCTGTGAGGCGGGCGGGGCGGCGGTGAAGGGGCTCCTTACGGGACCAAGCGCCACTGGACGAAGCGTCACTGGACTACGATCTCGGCCTGGAGCGCGCCCGCGCTTTTGACCGCCTGAAGGATAGTGATCAGGTCGCGCGGGCTGACGCCGAGCGTATTGAGCCCGCTCACCAGCGACTTAAGCGATGAGCCGCCCTTGAGCAAAGCGAGCGACTTGCCGCTACCGTCATCGACGCTGATCTGCGTGCGCGGCAAAACCGCGGTGGTACCCCCCGAAAGCGGCGCGGGTTGCGAGGCGACCGGCGTCTCAGTGACGCTGATGGTGAGGCCCCCTTGCGCGATCGCGACCGGGCTGATCTGCACGTCGCTGCCCATCACCACCGTGCCCGAGGCTTCGTTGATGACGATCCGCGCCGGCTGATCGACCGCTACTTCAAGATTTTCCACCTCAGAGATTAGGCTGATCAGCGAGCCCGTGAATGCGCCGCGTGCGGCAATCTCGACTGTGGCAGGATCGAGCACCTCGGCGGTGCCGGAAAAGCGACCGTTGATGACCGCCGCGACGTGCTGCGCGGTGGTGAAATCGGGGTTCTTGAGCGCAAGCTTGAGGCTGCTCGCCGATTTGAACGCGAAGTTCACCTCGCGCTCGACGATCGCACCGCCGGCGATCCGCGCCGAGGTCGACACGCCGCGCGTGACGCTCGCGCCTGCGCCCTGCGCCTTGAAGCCCGAGAGCGCGACGGGCCCCTGCGCCACGGCATAGATTTCGCCGTCGAGCGCACGCAGCGAGGAGACGAGCAACGTGCCGCCCTGCAGGCTGGTCGCATCGCCGAGCGAGGAGATCTGCACATCGATCTGCGACCCTGCGCGTGCGAACGGCGGCATGGTGGCGGAGATCGAGACCGCGGCGACGTTCTGGGTCTGCATCTGCGTGCCGCGTACGCTCACCCCCATCCGCTCGAGCATCGAAAGGATCGATTCCTCAGTGAAGGGCGCGTTGCGTAAGCGGTCGCCGGTGCCCGCTAGGCCAACGACCAGGCCATAGCCGACCAATTGGTTGGGGCGGACGTTCTCGATGTCGACGATATCCTTGATGCGCGGGCCCGCCAGCGCCGGCAACGGCGCGAGCGCCACCGCGGGTGCGATCAACAGGGCCAGGGCGCGACGTAGAAACTGCATGGAATTCCCGGGGTTCGTGGATTTTTCGAGATTACTTTCTTATAGGAGAGATGGGCCCCGATCCGCGCCCCGGAGAGCAAATCCTTGCGCATCACCGGCCTTGCCGCCCCGCTGCAGACCATCCTGCTTGCCGCCCTGCCCAAGGTCGGCGCCGCGTTTACGGCAGCAGCGGAGCCGAAAACGCCGAACGCGCCGCCTACGGCTCCGCTTGGCCAGCCTGTCAGCGTCGAGATGCTGGTCGCGCTCGCGGCCTCGGAATCGCCGATCGACCGCCGCCGCCGCGTGGCGATCCAGGCCGACCGCGGCCTACGCGCACTCGAGCGGCTCGATGCCGATATGCTCGCGGGCCTGCCCGCGGTGGAGCGCCTGCAGGAACTTGCCGCGCTGACGCCGTCGCTCGGCGAACCGCAGGATCCCGCGCTCGCCGTCCTGCTCCAGGAAATCGAATTGCGCATGCGTGTTGAACTGGCCAAGCACAACATCATCGCTTGACGAAGTTCAGCCCCGGCGTTTCGCCAGCCGCATGACATAGCCGATTATCTCGGCGACCGCCTTGAAATGCTCGGTCGGGATCGGCCGGTCGATCGCCGCGCTTGCATAAAGCGCGCGCGCCAGCGGCGGGCTTTCAACAATCGGCACGCCCGCCGCCTTGGCGATCTCGCGGATCTTGAGCGCGACCTCGTCCATCCCCTTGGCCACCACCACCGGTGCGGCCATGTCGCCGTGATCGTATTTCAGCGCGACCGCATAATGCGTCGGGTTGGTGACGATCACGCTGGCGGTTGGCACTGCGGCCATCATCCGGCGGCGCGAACGCTGCATGCCGATCGCACGGATCTTGGCCTTAATCTTCGGGTCGCCTTCGCTTTGCTTATGCTCGTCCTTCACCTCCTGCAGCGACATCATCATGCGCTGGTGATAGGCATGACGCTGATAGAGGAAATCGAACGCGGCGATACAGCCGACCAGGATCGCCACCGCCTCGATAAGGCTCCGCACTAGGCCACCCGCGGCCTGTGCGATCGCGCGCGGTTCGGAATCGATCAGTTGGTCGAGCCCGACCATGCGCGGTGCTATCACCATCGTGGCGATCGTGATGACCACGCCGCATTTGGCAATCGTCTTGACGAATTCGACCATCGCCCGCTTGCCAAAGATCCTGCCGGCCCCCGCGACTGGCGAGAGTTTGGAGAAATTGGGTTTCACGCGCGACCATGAAAGCGTCGGCCGTCCCTGGACGAACAGGATCAGCATCGCACAGCCGAACAGCAGCCCGAGGAGTGGCGCCATTGTGATCGCCAGATTGGCAAGGACACCGGTGGCGAAAGCCTGCGCGCCGTCGGGCTCGAGCCGGTAATCGTCGGCGCTGCCCCACAGGCGCACCAGCATTGGCCCGACCCGCGCCAGCGTCCAGCTGCCCATCCCACCCGCGACAATGATCGCCGCCCCGAACATCACTGCGTGGCGCATCTCGGTGGCGGTTGCGATGTCGCCCTTGGCGCGGGCGTCGCTGAGCTTCTTGTCGGTCGGATCGTGAGTCTTCTGGTCCTTGTCAGCCATTCGCTCATGTCCAGTTCGTCTGCAACCACGCCGTCATGGCGGCGGAGAACGCGGTGAGAATCCCGCCGAACAGGCTGGCGAACAGTGCGAGGCCGAGCAGCAGATTGAGTGGCTGGACAAGGAAGAACACTTGGATCGCAGGGGCCAGCCGTGTCGACAGGCCAAGCGCCATGTTGAACACGATGCCATAAACCAAGAGGGGCGCCGCGAGGCTAATCGACAGGCTCATCGCCTTGCCGATCGTCAGGATTGCAAGCTGAGCAAAATCGGCGGCGGGCGGCAAGGCGCCGACCGGGAACATCGCATAGGAATGGACGATTGCGGCGATCCACAGATGGTGCAGCCCCATCCCCATACAGACCACCGCCGCAGCGACGCTGACCAGCTTTGACAGCACGGCCGCCTGCCCGCTTTGTGCGCTGTCGTTGACCAGCGCGGAGGACAGGCCGATCTGCATGCTGATGATCGAGCCAGCCATCGCGGCGGCGAGGAACATAATCTTAATGATCATGCCGATCGCCAACCCGGTGAGGATCTCGGCGATAAGGATGCCCGGCAGCGCGGCACTGTCTGCGGCAACCGGCGCGATGCGCGCGCCGATCAGCCCCCACAGGCCCGCTGTCATCCCGAGCGCGAGCATTAGCCGGATCTTGCCCGGCACCGCATCTTCGGAAAAGACCGGCAGCAGCATCAGCACCGCGCCGACGCGCGCGAACAGGATGAGGAACGTGGTGGCCTCGCCAGGCAGCGCTTGCACGCGCTCAGCCGCGCACAATATGATCGCTGATGACGGCCATGAAGCTCGCCAGCGCATGACCGATCATCGGCAAGCACAACAGCATCACGATCCCGATCGCCAACAGCTTGGGCACGAAGGTCAGCGTCATTTCCTGTACCTGCGTCAGTGCCTGGAACAGCCCGACCACGACACCGACCACGAGCGAGGTGAGCAGCATCGGGCCGACGATCGTCAGAACCAGGATCATCGCGGCCTTGGCCAATTCCATTGCGACGAACGGCGTCATAGCACTCAGATCTGCATGCGCATGATTTCGGAATAGGCGTTCACCATCCGGTCGCGTACCGCGACGACAGTGTCGAGCGCGGTCTCCGCCGCACCGACGGCGGTCACCACGTCGATCAGGTCGCCCTTGCCCGCGACTTGCTTGGCGCTGGCGGTTTCGGCGCTGCGCATGTTTGTAGCGGCCTCGCCGACGAGTTTCTCGACCATGCTGCCAAAGCCGCCGGCGGTATCCGAATTACCTTCGGCTTCGGCGATCTTGGGCAGCTTGCTGGCGCTGAGGACGCGGCCATAGGCCGAGACGGCGTCAAATGTTCCGATCGACATGAATGCGGTCCTTATTTGAGGAGGTCGATGGTGCGCATCGTCAGGCTCTTGGCGGCCTCGATCGCGCTGAGATTGGCTTCGTACGAGCGCTGCGCCGCTTTCATGTCGGCAGCCTCGACCAGCGCATTAACGTTGGGCATCTTGACATAGCCGGTGGCGTCGGCAGCTGGGCTGCCCGGCTGATAGACGCGCTGGAATGCGCTCTTGTCGCTCTGGATCGAGTCGATCGCGACGCCCGCCGCGCCGGTGTCGCGGTCGACCTCCGACTTGAAGCTCGGAAGCCGCCTGCGATAGGGATCACCCCCGGCGGTGCGCGATACCGAATCCGCATTGGCGAGGTTTTCGGCGATTACGCGCATCCGTAGAGACTGCGCGCGCAGCCCCGATGCGGAAACCTGCAGCGACGTCTTCAAATCCATGTCCGGTCTCCGTCGGCCCGCTCGGCCGTCCAGAACGTTATAGGCAAAATTTGCCTAGCCCGACCGGTTAGCGGAAAGTTTTTCCTATAATTGAGGAGAAGGAGATCGCCGCGATGAGCGTACTCGATGATATTTTCGTGGACATGTCGATCGTACTGGGATCGGCACAAGTGCCGATCCGCCAGATCCTCAAGATGGGGCGCGGCGCCATGATCCCGCTTGATTGCGGGCATGAGGACCCGACATTGGTCTATGTAAATGGCGAACTCGTCGCCAAGGGCCGCGTGCTGGTAGATGGCGACCAGATGTCGCTGGAAATCAGTGAAGTCGTTCAGCGGGCGCGTGGCTGATGGATCTGCTGTCGCTGTTACGCACGCTAGGTGGTCTAGGCGTCGTGCTCGGCATCCTAGCCGGGGCGCTATGGCTGGTGCGCCGCTACGACCTGCGCCTGCCTGGTCGCGCGATCGGCGCGCGCGATCGCCGGCTTGAGCTAATCGAGACGTTGCCGATTGATGGCCGTCGCATGGTCGCTTTGTTGCGGCGCGACGGGCGCGAACATCTCGTGCTGATCGCGCCCGAGGGTCATCTTATCCTGGAAAGCGGCGTAGTGCCCGACGCGGCCGACCGCGCCGCCACCGATACGCGCCGGGCAGCGCGCGAAGCGGCGGCATCGTTGCGCGAAGTGCAGCGCCAAGCCGCCGCACAGATCGCAAGTGAGAGCTTCGCCGTCCTGGTGGACCGGGTCCGCGCACGGACCGTGCCTGGCGTACGGGCGCTCAGGGCGGTGCTTGATCGCGCCACGCCAGCTACTTCCGCGCCCGCGCCCCCGCCCGCTTCCATGCCTCTGGCGGTACCTGCCGAATGCGCGGACGCCGCCACCGCCAAACTGGTTCGCAAACGCCGGGCCCCACAGCGGGAGACATCCGATGCGTAAGCGTGTCCTCGTCCTGTTCGCGCTCGCCGTCGCGATCCCTTCGGTTGCTTTGGCGCAGACTGCGACGGTCAACATGGGCTCTGGTTCGGTCTCCAGTCGCGCGATCATGCTTGTCGTTATGCTCACCGTGCTTAGCCTCGCCCCCGGGATCCTGATGACGGTGACATCGTTCACGCGCATCGTCGTCGCGCTGTCGCTGCTGCGTACCGGGATCGGCGCGCAGGGCGTGCCGCCCAATCCGGTGATCATCAGCCTGGCATTGTTTCTGTCCTTCTTCGTGATGGCGCCGACGTTTCAAACAGCGTGGGAACAGGGCATCAATCCCTACAGCGCGGGCAAGCTCACTGAGCAACAGGCGTTCGTAAAGACCGCCGAACCGTTCCGGCAATTTATGCTGAAACATGTCCGCACCGACGATCTCCAGCTTTTCTCCGAGCTATCGAACAAGCCGCCCGTCGCGCGTGCCGACATGCCGCTGACGACGCTGATGCCGGCCTTCATGATCTCGGAACTGCGCCGAGCGTTCGAGATCGGCTTTCTGTTGCTGCTCCCCTTCCTCATCATTGATCTCGCCGTGTCGGCCGTGCTGATGGCGATGGGGATGATGATGCTGCCGCCGCCGACAATCGCCTTGCCGATGAAAATCATCTTCTTCGTATTGGTCGATGGCTGGGCGCTGGTCGCAGGATCTCTGATCAGGAGCTTTGGCGGATCGGGCTGAGGAACACTGCGGGCTCAGGGGTGAAGCGATCGGGACCGGCCAGCGACAGTTCGGCAAAGCCGATCTTTTCGACGAACGATATGCCGAGGACTTCGCTCCTTGCCAACGGATCGCCGCGCGGCGCACGCTCAAACCTGTGCTAGTCAGGTCAAGCTGATCACCGACCGTGGCCACGCGCTCCACCAAGACTTGCGCACCGCCTTGCGCAATATTGGTTACCACGCCAGCAAACCGCCTCAGAGTCTGTCGTTCGTTCGTTCGATCCGCACGCGATCCCGAAATTAGCCTTTCAAATCGCGCTGCATTTCATCGGACACACCTATAATGAGTGTTACCCACATCCGGGCGTCGGCGATCCATCAGTAACAGCATTGGTCATCTATAATAGATTGAGCCGCCAATTCCCGTCCGACGATATGTGAGCCGTGGCGCGCTGGTATCGGTAATTCGCTTCAACCCTGCCGTATGAGAACGTCCTTGCTAAAATCAATACGAGCGGAGCAGGCTACACTAGGTATGTACGTCCACTCGTTCGCGGGTGGCTGGCTTTCCCATCCCCTGTGGCGGTCGCAGCTTCTGATATCGTCGGACGAAGAACTTGTACTTATCCGCTCACGCAATTCCGAGATCGTCATCGATACGGCCAAGGGGCGCGACATCGCGACGATCCGACCCATCCGGGCGCCGGTTAGCCCTGATTCCATGCGGGCTTCCGGGCGGTTCGGCCGGGCGGATCAGGCGCGAGCAGCCGAACTGGCGCAACGCTCCAAGACCATCGTCGACGCGATGTTTGCCGACTGCCGGCTCGGCAAGGGCGTGTCTACCGCCGATATCCTGGCGATAGTCGACGACATTGCGAACTCGCTCAACAACATGGCCGCCTTCATCAGCGTCACGCGGCTAAAAGCGAAGGACGATCAGACTTATACCCACTCTGTCGCCGTCTGCGCCTTGATGATCAGCCTTGCCCGCGTGCTCGGTTATCCTACCGCCGCCGTGCGCAACCTCGGGATGGCGGGGCTGCTCCACGACATCGGCAAGTCGACGATCTCCCCGGACATCCTGCTCAAGACCGGCCCGTTGAACGAGGCGGAGACGATCGAGATGCGCCGCCATCCAGCCCAGGGCCACGACATCCTCTCGGCCACCCCCGGGGTGCCGACGGTGGCGCTGGACGTCTGCCTACACCATCACGAGCGTCTCGACGGCTTAGGATATCCGTTCGGCCTGAAAGCCGAGGCAATCAGCCCCGCGACGCGAATAGCCAGCATCTGCGACGTCTACGATGCCATGACGTCGATCCGCCCGTATACAACTAGCAAATCGCCCCTGGAAGCCGTCACGGAGATGGAGTCGGCGGACGGACAGTTCGATCGCGCGCTGTTGTTCCGGTTCATGGGCAGCATCGGCGTCTATCCGGCGGGCAAGCTTGTCCGCATCAAGGGCGATCGCCTTGCAATCACGCTGCCGCACAACCATAATTGCATGGGCCCGGTCTTTCGCACTTTCTATTCCACGGTTGATACGCGCTTCATCCGCCATCAGGACGTCATCTTGGTCGAGGGCCTCGCCGACGGAACCACGGTAATCGCGGAAGATCCTGGCAGATGGTTCTCTGAACCTTGGGCGACGATGGCGGCGCGCATCATGGCGGGTAAGCCAAAATAGCGCTAGTGATGTGGTGCTAGTGCCCCCAAATGTGCCGTAAATCGAGAGGCAAACCGCAGGGTCCGTTTCGTTATTTCAACTTCTCGCCCGAGGTGATCTGGACTTGCCCCGCTTAAGTGGAGAGGCATTTGCTCAGCGTGGCGCAGGTCGTTCGAACTACGCGGGGCTGCTGTAGTCGAGCGCAGAGTAGCGCCGGACGGGGTTGTAAAAGCCGTCGATATAGCGGTCGATTGCGTGCGCTGCTTCGTCGCGGGTATAGAAAACGGTACGCCAGACGAGCTCGCACTTGATCGTCTTGAAGGACGTCTCGACCATCGCGTTATCGTAGCAATTTCCCTCGCCTAAAATGGAGATACGGATGCCATAGCGGCGCAGTTCGGCCTGGTAGTCTACGGAGCAGTATTGGATGCCGCGGTCCGAATGGTGAATGAGCCCTTCGGGCCGGCGCCGCATGACGAGGGCCTTGCGCAGGGCAGCGAGCGCCAGATCGCGGTGTAGCCTATCGCCAACGACCCAACCGATCACACGCCGTGACAATAGGTAGATGACCACTGCCAGATAGAGCCATCCCTCCCGCGTCCCGACATAAGAGATGTCCACACCCCATTTCTGGTTGGGTGCCGTCGCTGTGAAATCCTGGTCGATGATGTTTGGCGCAATCGCCCAGCTGTGCGGGTGGGTTCAAATGGTGGTCGCAACGAATCATTCTCGAGGTGAGAAGGGGTGTGAGCGATGAGACAGCGGCAGCAGATCTATCACTCGACAGCGCAGCGTGCAGAGATTTGGGAGCGATGGCGCTGGGGCGAGTCGATGAGCTCGATTGGGAGGCGGATCGACCGGAAGTCTTCGTCGGTGTTCTCCGTGCTGTCGCCTTCCGAAGGTATACGCGAGCATCACCATGTCCATCGCGTTGCCAACCGCTGGCCGGAAGGTCCTTAGAGTCGAAATAACCGCTCTGGCTTAAGAGGTGGCTTGGTTCATTCAAAGACTTCGGCGCGAATGCTAAGTGGAGCGTCCGCCGGTTTCATGCCGCTGCGAGAAGCAGCTGTGATCGGGCGTTCTGCGGTCAAGCGATGAGTGCGGGCGCCGTCCGTTGTAAAAGGCCAGATAGCGGCCGATCGAGGCACGGGCCTCGCTGACCCAGCCATCGGTCCGAAGGTCGACTTCCTTATATTTCACGGAGCGCCACAGGCGTTCGACGAACACATTGTCGCGCCAGGCCCCAACCAGCGCTTGATCATAACGCCGAATGTTGGTGTCACGACATCGGTCCTCGAAGTCGTACGGGTATACCCAACGCGGTCCGCGATTACCCAATGCTCTATGGACCGACCCCTGCTAGCCCGATGTGCAACTGCTCCGCCGCAAGCCCGCGCTCATACCGGCGCGGCTTGGGTGATGGCGGCGCGACGCACGATATGCGGACCGAACGCCTCGTTCGACGATTCCTGCACGACCTTTCGGAAAACGTCGAGATTGGGGAGCATTCCATCGGGACCGCTCGCCATCGGCGCACGGAAGGTGCGCATGTTGATCGCGTTCAGCAGCACCGGAAGCCGCGGCGTCACGAACGCGACATCGGCAGCGCTCGTTTCTAGTTGCACGTCGAACACGACATAGCCCGATAACCGCCCGTCCGCAAACACTAGCGGCGCGAGAATCTTGCCCGCCGGAGTAAAGATCGTATCCGCTGCCGGGGCCGGGGGCGGCTTGGCCGTTGCCGGCGGCAGCAAGGTCCGCACGCCAAACGCCGCGCCACCGCCGACGCCGAGGCCTGCCAGCAGCAGGATCGGTATGAGAAGGAGAGGTTTCATCGCGCTTCCGATCTCAGAATTTGAAGCTAACGTCGCTGGGCAGCGTCGGCGCTTCGCCCAGCGCGACGATCGTTATCCGGCGGTTTTCGGGGCGTGCCGGCTGGCCGGGATAGACCGGTTGCGTTCCGGCCAGAGCAACCACTTCGGAAAATCGATCCGCCGTAAGGCCGGCGGCGATCATAGCGGAGCGGGCCGCCAGCGCACGGTCGCTCGACAGGCGCCAATTCGCGTCGCTTTGGCCGCCGACGGCGTCGGTATGCCCCTCGATCGCGATCTGCGCGCCGGATTTTGCCAACTTGCGCGCGACCGTGGCGAGCAGCGCGCGCGCGAACGGATTGAGCTCGGCCGTCCCGGCGATGAACATCGATCGGCTCGCAGTATCCATCAGGCTGATCCGCACGCCGTTGCGATCGGGCTCGATCTTGACGCTGTTCTTGGCGTCCTCCCCCGCTTCGAGCGTGACCCGCATTTCCTGGGCCATGACGCGCATCGACGCGTCGGGCACGTTCGCTGTCCCGCCACGCGCACTACCGTTCTTGGCGGATTCCGCCGCCGGCTGGCCGGTCGCGATCTTGCTGTCGGCCTGCGCACGGCGGGTGCGCCCGCCCAGCCCTGGCTGATCGCCCGGGTTGGTCGTCAGAGTTGAGGACGTCGACGAACTTTGTGACGCCGGCGAGAAATATTCGGCCAGGCCCTTCAACCGTTCCTTGTCTGGGTTGGCGAGCAACCACAACAGCATGAAGAACGCCATCATCGCCGTCACGAAATCGGCATAGGCAACCTTCCAGGCGCCGCCGTGATGCGCTGTATGGCCGCCCTTCTTGACCTTGCGGATCACAATCGGCCGCTGGTTCACCTTGGGGGCGAGAGCCATGACGGATCAGGCCGCCACGGACAGCGCGGAGCGCAGGCGATCCTGGACAACGCTCAGCCGAACCTTGCTGATCGCATCCAGCGATCGCGACCCGCTCGCCATGCGATCGAGCAAGTCGGCGCTCTCGTCGGCGCGTTGGATCACCAAGTCGAACGTCTGGAGCTGTTCCATATAGGTCATGGCGAACGCCTCGTCGGACACCAACGTGTCCGCGAGATGCTCGATCAATACGCGCACCTCGCGGATTTCGGTCGCGATGGCGGCGTAAAGCGATGCGGCGAGATGATCGATATGTGCCATTGCGCTAGAGCCTGTTTGGGAGTGCTGACGGGAAGAAAGAGGCGATCAGAACAGTTCCAGGTCGCCGTCGCTTGCCGGAAGCGCGACCGGTGCGCGGATGACGGGCGGCGGCTGTGCCAGGGGACGGGATCGCGCCTTGCCTTCGTAGGGAATAAATTCGACCTTGCGCGCATGGGTACCGCCGAGATCACAGTGGCCGATCGCAATCCCCTCGGTTTCCATGAATCGGCGTGCGAACGCGGCATTGCTGCTGCCGATCGACCCCAAACCGGCAATAATATTGGCGCCGCCATACAGATGTGCGCGCATCCTCGAGCGTACCGCGCCCTTGCTCATCAGCGCATTGATCAGCAGTTCCATGGCATGGACGCCGTAGCGTTGCATGTCCGCCTGACGGATATTGTCGTCCTTGCCAGGTTCACCGAGAAGGAAGTGGTTCATGCCCCCGACCCGGCCATCGGGATCTTGCAGGCATACCGCCACGCACGATCCCAACAGCGTCGAGATCACGACGTCGGGCTCGCCGGACACGTGGCTTTCACCCTGGATGATGGAAACGCGGCGCATCGGATCAAGTCAACTCGCCAAAGACGCGCTCGATCTTTTCCTTCAGCGCGGCAGCGGAGAACGGCTTCACCACATAATTGTTCACGCCCAGCGCGGCGGCTTTCTGGACGATCTCGCGATCGGCCGAGCCGGTGAGCATGATGAACACGGTCTTCCCGATCACAGCGTCTTTGCGCACTTCCTCGAGGAATTGCAGCCCGTCCATGTCGGGCATATTGTAATCAGATATGATCAGATGGACGCGATCCGAACGGATCGCGCCGAGTGCCTCAACCGGCCCTGCTTTGTCGCGGATGTCCTTGAAGCCGAGATCCTGAAGGGTCCGGCGGATCATCGCGCGCATGCTGGTCTGGTCATCGACCACCATCACCTTAATTGCGGCTGCGGCTGGCATCAATCGCTCCCAAACATCATTTGCGGCAAGCGCCGAGGATAGCCCCGGGCATTGCGGTTAAGGCGACTTCGCGCTCGACAGCGCCGAGCGCAAACGCTGCGCGCGGCATGCCGTAAACGACACAAGTCTCTTGGCTCTGGCCGAGCGTCCGGGCGCCGGCGCGGCGCATTGCGAGCAAGCCCGCGGCACCATCAGACCCCATGCCGGTCAGCATCACGCCGACCGCCGCAGACCCGAGCGGTGCAACCGATTCGAACAGCACGTCCACCGCCGGACGGTGCCCGCCATGCGGCGGAGTCGCGCGGAGCTTGATCCGGCCGTGAAGGCCGCCTGCCAGTTCCATGTGCGTTTGCCCGCCTGGTGCAATATAGACGGTTCCAGCCTCGATCGGCGTTCCATCCTGCGCTTCAACCACGCGCAACGCGCATTCGCTATTGAGGCGGGCGGCAAAGCCCGGGGTAAACGCGGCTGGCATATGCTGAACGATCAGCACCGGCGGACAGTCGATCGGCAACGCCTTGAGCACCAGGAACAAGGCTTCGACGCCCCCGGTCGAAGCGCCGATCGCGACCACCACGTCGCGCAAGGCACCCGGCGGCAGCGGCTTGAGCGGCGCCGAGATCTCCGGCGTACGCCGCACGGTCGATCGCGCCGCGCTCTTGACCGTCGCGCACAGTTGCACCGAACTGTTCGCGATATCGAGCGGGTTGCCGGTCGGCTTGGCGATACAGTCGACCGCGCCGAGACGCAGCGCCTCGATAGTCGCCTCGGCACCGCGCGCGGTGAGCGTCGAGCACATCACCACCGGCATCGGCCGCAACCGCATGATGCGCTCCAGGAACGACAGCCCATCCATGCCGGGCATCTCGATATCGAGCGTAATGACGTGGGGATTGAGCTCCTTGATCATCGCGCGCGCAACATCGGGCTCGGGCGCGACGCCGACGACTTCGATGTCGGGATCCGCCGAAAGCGTGCGCTTGAGCACGGCGCGCATCGATGCACTATCGTCGACGATCAGCACGCGGACCGGGGGGCCACTCATGCGCCACCGCCGGGCTTGACGTAGATCGTCTGTCCGCAATTGATCATCTCGTTCGCCGCGGCGCCGATCAGTCTCTCCGAATGGCCGATATAGAGATAGCCGCCGGGTGCCAGCATCTTGACGAAACGAGCTTCAAGCTCGGCCTTCGCAACATCGTCGAAATAGATCATCACGTTGCGGCAGAAGATAACGTCATAGAGCTGGCGCATCGGCCAGGCTTCGAACAGGTTGAGCACCCGTGCCGTGACCAGCGCGCGCGCTTCGGCGACCATCTGGAAATCGGGTCCGAGCTGCTGCATCCAGGTGTCGCGATAGGCGGCAGGGATCGGCTCCACGGTTTCGGCAGAATAGAGGCCGCGCCGCGTACTGTCGACGACATGCGGGGCAAGATCGGTCGCCAGCAGTTTGACGTCGCCGTGGCGCAGCCACGCTGCCGACTGATTGTTCTCGCCGAGCAGGCACATCGCGATCGTATAGACTTCCTCGCCGCTCGAGCAGCCGGCCGACCAGATCCGCACCGGCTGGTGATGCGCCCGGTCCTGCAACCACGGCAAGGTGGTGTGCCGGAGATGGTCGAAATGGTGGTTTTCGCGAAAGAAATGCGTGTGGTTGGTGGTGAGCGCGACAATCATCGCCGAGCGTTCCTCGGCATCGGTCGCGACCAGCCGGACATAATCCCGGAAGGAGGCGAGCCCGTGCGCGCGCAAACGCCGGCTGAGCCGCGACTGAACCAGCGTGATCTTGCCCGTGGTGAGATGGATCCGCGCATCGCGCTGCATGATCTCGGCGATCGCCGCGAACTCGGCGCTGCCAAGCTCGGCGCTGACCGCCGCCTTCAACGCCTCCGCGCTGTCCGGCCTCCGGCCAGCGATAACGTCGTGCATCATGCCGCGAGATCGAGGTGCTGGGTCAGGCTCAGTGCGTCGAGGTCGAGCAGCAGCACCATCGTCGAAGCGGTGCCGGCGGCCACGCCTTCCTGCGCGCGCGGCGCAACCTGGACGAGCCCGGCAATGACGCTCTGCTCGCCAATCTCGACCTCGGGTGCGGGCTGGATCTCATCTTCGTTGATCAGAATGATGTCGGCGACTTCGTCGACCAGGAAACCGGCCTGCTTGCCCGCAATCGTCACGACCAGGATGCAGGAGCGCGCATGCAAGATGCTCGGCGTCCAGCCCAATCGCTCGGACAAGCCGACAACCGGAACGACCGTCCCGCGCAAATTGGTGACGCCCTTGATATAGGCCGGTACGCTCGGCAGTGGCGTGGGGTCTTCCCATTCGCGGATTTCGATCAGCGCCTTCATATCGATGCCAAACATCTGCTCGCCGAGCGAGAAAGTAACGATCTTGCGTTCGCCGGGGGTGTTGAGCGCGCTCATGCTGCCAATCCTTTGAGAGGGAATTTCTGAAGAAGTTGGCCCGTGGATGAGACCAAGGCGTCGATGTCCAGGATCAGCGCGATCGAGCCGTCACCCAAGATGGTGGCGCCGCCGAGCCCGCGGATCGGATGGAGGTTCTGGTCGAGGCTCTTGATCACCACCTCGCGGCGGTCGTCGATCGTATCGACCATCAACCCAACATTGCCGGCGGTTTCGCTTTCGACGATGATGACGAGCGATTCCTCGGGGTTTCGGCGGGCCTGGGAATGGAAGCCGAACAGGTCGGTGAGGCGCTTTACCGGCAGATATTGCCCGCGCAGTTCGATTACTTCGCTGGTCGGCGTCATCGGCCGCACTTGGCCCGGCTCGGGTCGGACGGTCTCGATCACATTAGCGAGCGGCAGCACGAAGCGTTGGCCAGACAACCGCACGATCATCCCGTCGAGAATGGCGAGCGTGAGCGGTAGGATCATCGTGAACGTCGTACCTACCCCGGGCGTCGAAGTGATATCGACCCGGCCACCAAGCGCCTCGACGTTCGAACGCACGACATCCATGCCGACCCCACGACCCGAGATGCTAGAGATCGTATCGGCAGTCGAGAATCCCGGCGCGCAGATCAACTGGTCGATCTCCTCGTCGGTCAGCACCGCATCGGGGGAAACGATGCCTTTTTCGATCGCCTTGGCGAGTACGCGGGGTCGGTCGATGCCCTTGCCGTCGTCGCTCACCCGCACGAAGATGCGTGCGCCTTTCTGTTCGGCGGATAGCTTGATCAGCCCTTCGGCGGGCTTGCCCGCAGCGAGCCGCTCGGCAACGCTTTCGACGCCGTGATCGACCGCATTGCGGATCATGTGCGTCAGCGGATCGCCGATCTTCTCGATTACGCCCTTGTCGACTTCGGTGGTTTCGCCGCTGACCTCAAGGATCACCTGCTTGCCGGTCTCCACACTGAGATCGCGCAACATTCGCGGCACGCGCGAGAACGCCTGGCGGATCGGCTGCGCGCGCAGCGACATGACATTGTCCTGGATCTCGCGCGTGAGGCGCGCGAGCTCAGGCAATTCGACGCGTTCCTGGTCGACCGGCGACAGCCGATCCGACAGGATCGAGCCACGAATGACGAGCTCGCCGACCAGATTGAGCAACATGTCGAGCTTGGTAAGATCGACGCGGATCGTTTGCTGCACCGGCTCCATCGCGCGAGCTTCGGGCGGTGCCACCGTGCCGGGCTTAGCGAAGGGAAGTTCGACCTTTTCGACCAGCACCAGCGTCGGCGGGCCAACGATGGAGGTTGCAACGATCGACGGTGTAACAATCGACGGTACAACGACCGTGACCGGCGCTTCCGGCGCCACGGTGCGCGAAATTTCGATCAGCGAATCAGGCGCGACGAAGTCGAAGCATTCGGCGATCGCACTCTCCTCGATCGTTGCCGGGACCGACAGCACCCAGATCAGGTAGCTCTCCTCCGGGTCGAGATCGCGCAGCGGTGGGAGCGCCGAACTGTCGACCGAGATTATCGTCCCGCCCAGACGTTCGACCTCGCGCACGCTCAGTAGCGGCTCTGCGCCATTGGCGAGAGCGGCGCGCGAGGGGCCGAAGCGCACCATCCACGGCATTGGTTCGACCGTATCGAGATCGTCAAGCGCGACACCGACCGGTTCGAAACCGAACGGGTCGAATTCCTCAACCATTGCCACGACCGGCGTGAAACCGAACTGGTCTTCGGCGGCGGCGGCGGCTGGTTCCACCGCTACGACGACCGCCGCAACAGCGGTCGCGCCCTTGCTCGCCAGAACCTCCTCGAGCGCGGCGAGCGCCGCCCCGTCTGCTGGTAGTGCTGCGACGCCTTGCGCGGCGGCGACATGGTCGGCCAGAATATCGAACGCGGTCAGCATCACCTTGGTGACCTCGGGCGTCGGCGCGATCTTGCCGCCGCGCACTTCATCGAGCACATTCTCGAAGCAATGCGAGAAAGCGAGCAGCGCGGCATGGCCGAACGCGCCCGAGCCGCCCTTGATGGAATGCACTGCGCGGAACACGCCGGCGATCACCTCTTTCGAAGCGTCGCCTGCGGCCATGACCGACAAGCCCTGTTCGGCAACGGCCAGTCCCTCGGCGCATTCTTCAAAAAAGATCGCCTGGATTTCGTCGAGTTCGTCGCTCACGGGCAGACGCGGCGAATAGCCGCCCCCAGCTTTGCGGCGTCGAACGGCTTGGTGATCCAGCCGGTCGCCCCGGCGGACCTTGCGCGCGTCTTCTTCTCGTCGGAGAATTCGGTCGACAGCACCAGGATCGGCGTACCGCGGAACTGCGCGACCGCGCGGACCGCCTCGATCAGCTCGAACCCGTCCATCTTGGGCATGTTGATGTCGGTGATCAAAAGATCGGGAACGACTTCGTGCATCCGATCGAGCCCGTGCGCGCCGTCATTGGCGCTCTCGATGCGGAAACCCTGTGCGGTCAGCGACGTTTTGAGCAGCATTCGCATGCTCGCCGAGTCATCGACGGTAAGGATAAGCTTGCTCACTGAGAAATGTCCTTTGCAATCTCTAGGCCGATCGCGTTGGCGAGCTGACAGCTCACCACGCGGTCCGAAAATGCGGCACTTGCGCCAACGAAGCTAAAGTCGCGCGCGGTCGTCGTGGCTTCGTTTCGCGCCGCAATCAGCAATTGCAGCACCGCTTGTCCCACACTTAGCGATTCGGACGCATCGATCGTCGTCGCGTCGCAAAGGTCGAACGCGACGACGAGCTGCGTGCGCAGGTCTTCGGCGGTGACGGTGGTGCCATGTCCGTTTAGGCGGATCGCGCCGAAATCGGGTTCGTGGTCAGGCGGGGAGAGCGTTAAGGTCATTTTTCGCCTCATCGAGTGTGGTCTCGAGTTGCTGGAAGGAAGGAGCGAAGCTCGACGGGATCATTCGGCGCGCGATTTCAATGGCAACCTGGGTGGGCAAGCCGTGCGCGTGTCCCAGGATCGCGGTCTTGGCGATGATGAACGGCTTGCAATCGTCCTCGACGATCGACAGCAGCTTCGAAGCGAGCGGGCCGACCAGGCAATAGGCCAGCAGCACGCCGAGAAAGGTGCCGACCAGAGCCCCGCCGATCATCGCGCCGAGCACTTCGACCGGCTGGTCAATCGACGCCATCGTCTTGATGACGCCAAGGACTGCGGCGACAATGCCGATCGCGGGCAAGCCGTCGGCCATGGTCTGCAATGCCATTTGCGGCATCAGTTCCTCGGCATGATGCTTGTCGATGTCGTTTTCCATCGCCTCGGCTAGCTGATGGGGATCCTCAAAACTGATCGTCATCATCCGTAGGTAATCGCAGATGAAATCGATCAGATGGTGGTCGGCGAGCAGGCGCGGATAAGGCGCGAACAGCTTGCTCGCCGCGGGGTCGTCGAGGTGCGGCTCGATGCCGGTCGCGCCCCCCTTCTTGAAGGTGCTGAGCAGCCGGAACATCAGCGTCAGTAGGTCGCGAAAGTCGCTGTCCTTCCAGCGCGGGCCCTTAAACGAGCGTATGATGCCCTTGCCAGCGTTCTTGACGGTCGCGACGAGTTGCCGACGACGAACGCGCCGATCGCGGCTCCGACGATTGCCAGGAGCTCATGCGGCAACGCCTCGAAGATGACCGCCATCTTGCCGCCCGACATCAGGAAGCTGCCGAAGACGCATCCGAGAATGAGTAGGAATCCGACACCGTTCAACATGACGCGCTCTGTTCTCCGCATTAGGGGGCATAATGGATTATAGGAGAGGCGCGACCTTGGGGGGTGGAAGCCCCGTAATTTCTGCGCGCTACCGGCAGTTTTCGCGACCTGCTTGGTCCTGCTACTAGATAACCTTGAGGTAATTGCGCGGCCGGTTATGCTCGATTGCCGCAAACAGCCGATTGTCATGGAGCGGCGCGACCATTGCGGCGACGTTGGCGTTCCAGGCCGCCTGGACGTCGAACAGAATGCCCAGCCCGAACACCGCCGGAATATACGCAAAGGCGAGCGGTCGCTTCGTCGCCAGCTTATCGTCGAGAATTTTGTCCTTCACGCGAGGTCTTCATGAATGTCGTTTACCCAAAGGCGTGGCGTGCAGTAAACTATCGGATAGAATAGCCGTGGCCGGTTGCCGCCCCTTTTGCCCCAAACCATCTAAAATGGGGGATCAGCTAGAGGAACTTGCATGTCGCTCACCGCTTATCACCGTGCCCGCACCATCGTCGAAACACCCCGCCAGGCCGAGCGCCGGCTGATGTGCGAAATTACCGGTGAAATGATCAACGCACGCGATGCCGGGCATGTGCGCGGCGCACTCATGCCAGCGCTGCATCGCAACCGCGAGGTGTGGAACACCTTCTCTGCCGTGTGTGGGACGGCCGGCAATCAATTGCCCGCGACCGCGCGGGCTGGCATTATCTCTCTCGCATTATGGGTCGACCAGTTCACCAGCGATGTCGTTGCCGGACACGAGTCGATCGATGATCTGATCGCAGTCAATCGCGACATTATCGACGGTCTCTCGGGGACGGGAATCGCCGGCTGACCCCGCCTGGGCTTCACCGCGAAGCGCTGCAAACACGAACCGCTGCGGCGCTTGGAAGCGCCGCGGCAGTTTCCGAACGGCCAGAGCGGCGCAGGACTAGGGTCAGGACCCATAACCGGGATTCCCTTGGCGGCGCGAATGTGATTCAGGCTCGGCAACAGCAGGAGCCTGAATTTGAGCGAGTTCTGGTTTAGCGAAGAGCAGTTCGAGCGGCTTCGTCCGTTGCTGCCGAACAAGGTCCGAGGCGTGGCGCGGGTCGATGACCGGCGGGTGATCAGCGGCATATCCATGTGGTGAAGTCGGGTGGTCGGTGGGTAGAGCCCCCGCCTGCTACGGTCCAGAAAGACGCTCTACAATCGTTGTGCGGTGGGCGGCAAAAGGCATCTGGCAGGAGATGTTCGTCACGCTGGCAGCAGCGGGCGGGCCGCCTGCCGAAGTCCTGATCGATAGCACGCACATGAAAGCCCACCGCTCGGCAGGCGGCGGAAAAGGGGGGCGCTCGTCCAGGCGATCGGGATCAGCCGAGGTGGCCGAAACAGCAAGCTCCACGCGCTCACCGACGGCCAAGGTCGCCCGCTACGCTTCCTGCTGACCGGCGGCAACGTCGCCGACTGCCGTGCCGCCGATGTCCTGCTCGATGATCTTGCGCCGCGTACCATCGTGCTGGCCGACAAGGCATATGACACCAACGCGATCCGCGACCTGATCGAATGTCAGGGCGCGGTGCCCAACATCCCATCAAAGGCCAACCGCCGCTGGAAAAGCTGCTTCTCGCGCACGCTCTACAAGGGTCGAAACGCCGTCGAGCGCATGTTCTGCCGCCTCAAGGATTATCGCCGCATCGCCACCCGCTACGACAAACTCGCCACCAACTTCCTCGGCGCGATATACCTCGTAGCCGCCATCACCTGGTGGTTATGAGTCCTGACCCTAGACGGCGGTCGTGCAGTGCGATCGCGAGCGAAAGCGTCGCCCTTGGCGACAGATGTACATTGTCGCCAGCGACCGTGAAACGCTCACGATGCCCATCGACCACTTCGAACGGACGCAAAGCTGTGTCGACTAG
>NZ_AIDW01000056.1 GCF_000251145.1 Sphingomonas sp. PAMC 26621
GTTTGATCCCGCGGTTTGATGGTGCGATCCTTTCGTTAGAATGGAAGGAAGCATATGGGACAGGTACGTCACGGGAGCGCCACGACCACGCACGCCGTCAGAGCAGCAATACAGCGATCGCAAGCTTCGCTCTCGACGCTGAGCCGAGAGCTCGGGATCAACCCGAAGACGGTGGCGAAGTGGCGTAAGCAAGCGACGGTTGAGGATTTGAAGACCGGGCCGAAGGCCCCTCACTCCACGACCTTGACCGAAGCCGAGGAGGCAGCGGTCGTCGCATTCCGACGCCACACACTCCTGCCGCTCGACGATTGCCTCTATGCGTTGCAGCCGTCGATCCCGCATCTGACGCGGTCAGCCCTGCACCGCTGCCTGCAGCGGCACGGCATATCCCGTCTGCCAGATATCGAGGGCGACAAGCCTAAGCGACAGCGCTTCAAGCGCTACCCGATCGGCTTCTTTCACATGGATATCGCCGAGGTTCAGACTGCCGAAGGCAAGCTCTACCTGTTCGTCGGCATCGACCGCACCAGCAAGTTTGCGGTCACCCAGCTCGTCGACAAGGCTGACAGACGGACGGCTTGGGAGTTCCTCGAACTTCTGCTGAAAGCCGTGCCCTACCGCATTCACACGATCCTGACCGACAACGGCATCCAGTTCGCCGAGCAACCGCGCAACCGCAACACCACCTGGTCGCGTCAGATGCGCTTCGACATGATCTGCGAAGCCAATGACATTGAGCACCGGCTTACCCAGCCGAACCATCCCTGGACCAACGGTTAGGTCGAGCGGATGAACCGCACCATCAAGGAAGCGACCGTCAAACGCTTTCACTACGAGAGCCACGAGCAGTTGCGGGTGCACCTCGCCGACTTCATGGCGGCCTACAATTTCGCCCGTCGGCTCAAGACGCTCAGTGGCCTCACGCCTTACGACTACATCGCCAAAATCTGGACGTCAGAGCCGGATAGGTTCATCGTCGTTCCGATCCACCAGATGCCGGGACTAAACACCTAGGACGACGCCCCGATCATGCCGTGCCAAAGCGTTTTTAAACGTCCTCGGTCGCTTTCTGCCGTCCCAATTGTTGCAAAACGGTACCCTTTTGCAGCGGCAGCTATTGGGGAAGCGGACGGTCGCAAACCGACCAATCTCGGACACTCACGGGCAACTTGGCCTATGCCAAAACCAGTCGTTCAACACGCAACAAACTCCGACGGCAAACTACATACGAACCGCCGTTGTCGAAACCCTCGACTAGGACAAGCCTAGGCGAGACCGACTTCGTTCAACGCCCGATTATCTGACGGGGATTTTGACGCGCGTGATTGGTAGAGTTGACGGGGCGGGACCAAGAGACACTGACGGCGCAGGGACAGCCCCTGCTTGCCCCCGCCGAGGCGGTGGCGCAGCGACTATTATCTGACCGGTTGGCGAGATTGGCTCGACGGGGATACCCTCCGGAAACCGCGTACGCGGCAGTTGACCCGTCGGTTTTTGCGTCCGGCGGTTGTTAGCATTTTTGGTCGTTCGGGTGGCACCGCGCAGCCACGCGGAGGTGGACAACGTTCGATGAGACGGGATGTCTGGACCAATGGCGGGGACAGGAAACGCTTCGTCCGGCAGCGCATCGCCGACCGCTCTATTAAAGTCGGTGATCGGCTCGCGAGCGTTCCGCGGCGTATCCTTGGCAACGTAACTCGCCGAAAAACGCCAATCGTTTACATATGACGAACTATTCCACGATGGCAACGCCTGCTGGGCGACGGGTCGTTGGAAGGGAAACTCGTGGAAAACGGAAAGCTGGTAGGCCAGAACGGCGATTACCGTGGCCACGACAAGACTCAGGGCAATGGTTGCCGCCCGAATTTTTCTGGCACGCGTACTAAGCACGTAAAATGGCGCTTGCTCGGCATCTGCCAGCGCGCGCGCATGCTCCATGAGCAGCCGCCGTCCAGCGGACCGCTTTGCTGCCGCACTGCTAAACCAGAAGATCGCCCGGCCTCGAACAAACAGGACGTACTCTGTATTTTCCGAGTTTTTCAGATGTGCCGATGCCGGCACAAGATTCTCGACTTTTTCGACTGCACGGCGCTGCCGGAGGCGGTCGAGCATGACCGAAAAGACATGCTCAAATACATCGCGTGCAGTGCCGAAGGTCTTGATGACCTGCGCTTCTCCCCCCTCGGCGCTCAGCGCCACGAATACCGGCACCTGGAATGAAGAATGATCAATGGCTGAGTCGATGTCTACATTCCGCGCCTTTTTAACGGAAGCAACGACTTCAGTCATCTTCGTCACTCATCGCGATCTCACGCATGAAGTCGACGAGTGAGTCGCCCGAACGCTTGTGCACAAGCGATGCGAGCGGCTCGTCGGCATAGCGGCTGCGAAGCGCGGCCGTGTCGCCTACGAATGCCATCGACCATTCGGTAAAGCGGCGCCTGGTGGAGGATTGCGCGCAGAGTATTTCAATATCGCTGTGCCGCGGGTCCAACGAGATGCGGTCGAACGTCGCTTGGACGTCGCTCTGTTTTCCTTCAAGCGCCTGTACGAAGCGGCCTTCGGTAACAAGCAGTGCGCCGCCGATTCCGACTGCGGGGTTCCGACGCCTCGCGGTTGCCAGCATGCTTTCGATTTCGGCCGACATCGTAGCGGCAACCGATGGGGTCGCGGTGCTTTCGTACACCAGCGTATAAAACGACATTGGCGGCATCCTCGGTAGGGCGGTCCCGTTGCCCCGTATCTTGCATTGTAGGCGGCACCCGAGGGATTTGGTGCCAGAACCGAAAAAAAGGAATGACGGCTTTCGCTGTCCAATGCCTAAAGCTGCCGGACCGAGTTCCACCAACTCTAGACGTTCAGTTCTGCTTTCGAGACAATCTCAATATGGTCGCCTGGTCGACACCCAGCAAGGCGGCGACAGTGCGCTGCGTATCGCCAGCTGCGAGCCGTCGCAGGGCCTCGGCCTGCTGGTGAAGGGAAGGGCAGCACGCCGGCCGAACTTCACGCCACGAGCCTTAGCCTGGACCCTACCTGTAGGTGCTTGCATTCGTAGCAGCCGCTGCTCGCAAACGGAGCGTATTGTTGCTCAAAATTATCTGATAATACCAAGACTCTCTGATCAGGACCGATGGGCCCACGACCGCAGTCCGATGGACATGATGCGCCACGGCTGATCGGTGAGGCGGTTCCAGGCGAAGCAGCAATGGTCGAGGATGTCGTCGTAGGATTTGAAGATGCGGTTCGACAGCCAGTTGTCGCGCATGAACTGCCAGACGTTTTCGACCGGGTTGAGCTCGGGGCATTTTGCCGGCAGCGGCAGCAGCGTGATGTTGGCCGGGACGATCAGCCCCGCCGAGAGATGCCAGCCTGCCTGGTCAAGTATCAGCACGGCATGGGCGCCGGGCGTCACGGCGGCGGATATCTCGGCGAGGTGCAGCG
>NZ_AIDW01000055.1 GCF_000251145.1 Sphingomonas sp. PAMC 26621
CCTATCCCCTGTGTGCCTTGGCAGTCTCATCGTCGCGATCCCGTCGAAATGTCCCGAGCTCAATCCCCAGGAAAACATCTGGCAGTTCATGCGCGACAACTGGCTCTCGAACCGCGTGTTCGGCTCCTACGACGACATCGTCGATCACTGCTGCGACGCCTGGAACAAGCTGGTCGATCAGCCCTGGAAAATCATGTCGATTGGGATGCGGAAGTGGGCTCAGGAGTTCTGATCAGTGAATCTTGGTATAAGTCCACCCTGCGCCGGATCCACTAAATATTGGCACTCGATTGATGCGGCCGAAGAATCGACATGTATGAATATCCGCAGTTAGGAAGCACAAGGAGGGCGCTGAGCGTCCGCGATTGAGTCGGCATGGCCGCCTTAGACTGGAGCTAAATTTCGGCGTAAGCCCTTTATCGAGCGGCTGCAGGCGTCCGCTATCTTCGAACGGTGCCTAACACCCGTGAGGCAGCATTGCTTCGCACGGCTAGTTTGCGCCCATACCGAAGAGCGGTCGCGGGGGATGACCAGCGAAGGGTCAGCGCAATCCCCGCCCCGTCCTCGCCGGCGGCGAACAGGTCCTGGGTCAGTCCAACCCGAAGCGAGTGCGTCGACAACGCCGCAAGCGCCTCGGACAGCTTATCCCCCGCGATATCGACCAGCCCTGCGTCCGCCACCGCTAGCGCGATCCGCCGGTAGATCGCACACACGCCCTGGCGTGTAAGGGGGGTCTCGCCGATCGTGTAGGTCACCTGAGCCTGCACCGCTGGCGCTCCACTCAGCCGCTCCTGCCAGTGGCGGGTATTTCCTGGGATGGACTGATAGGACTGCGGGGGCACCGCAGCGCGCGCACGACGTCGATCGATCCCGACCCTCCGGAACAAAGGGCCATCCTCGATGCTGCTCTGCACCAGCCAGGCCTGTACGCGCCGCATCGTCTCGGGCGAGAGCCACGCCCAGCTGCCTTGTCCCTCCTGGTCGGTCTTGGATCGGGGGATCGCAAGCAGCCCCGAGCCATCAGCCTGTGGCTCGAGCTGCTTTACCGCGGCGGCAGTGAGCTCACTGACGCGTAGCCCGGCATCGTAACCGACCGAGAGGAGGCCCGCGTCGCGCAGACCCTGCGGATCGCCACCGCAAGCATCGAGCAGTGCGGTGATCGTGAACCCTTTAACCTCGCCAAGCTCATCGAGCGCACCCCCATAGCGGAGTGGGGCTGCCTGACGCTGGACAGCACCTTTGCGTCGACGATTAGCGCGCAGCGCGTTGCGGACCATCGGGTGGTCGGTCGGCAGGCCATCCTTGTCGCCGATGCCAACCAAACGATGGGCGCTAGCGAGCGTTGCCATACGCCGCGATAGCGTCGCCGGCTTCTTTCCCTGCGCCTCGAGGTGGCGTAGGTAGCGGACGAGATCCTCGGGATCGGCGGGGAAGGGGGATCGCCGCTCCTCCACGCACCAGCCAACGAAACAATCGAGGTCTGCGGCGATCGCCGCCTTCGTGGCGTCGGACATTGCCTCAAGGGCGGTTTCGACGCCGAGTGCGCTTACTGGCGGCATATCAGCCGGGAGCGCAGCCGCGATCGTGCGCAGCAGCCGTGCGTCGACGAGCTCGGCTGAGCCGCGCGCGCGGCGCTGCGGCAATGCGTTCCCGTCGAGCTGATGGATGACGATCTCACCAGTGTTGTCATTTGCCATCCTGCGAGCTTTCATTCGCGCTGCTGGCCGAGAACCACGCAGCCTCCATTTCCAGCTTCTGTTGTTACCATAATGTCCCATTATGGAAAGTGCGTTTTAAGCGGGTAGGGGGGTGCCTAGCGATTTGTGGATCGCTAGCTTATACTTCGTGCCGATGGATGATTTTACCTATCTCTACCGCTATGGGCAGGCGCTCGGACGCACCGAGGCGGGCTGGCAATTTGCCTCGCGGCGCTTGCAGAAAGCCGCAGCGCTGGCTGCTGTATCGGCGGCCTGGGAAATGTTTCGTCGCGACGCCGGCGTCGGCGACATCGGTCCCGCCCACCAGACAACAGCGACCGACATGCCGCTGTTACTCACCCAGGATGCCCGTCGCGACGCCGTGCTATTGTGGCTGGCCGACCACGGCGCGGCACCTATCGCCGAGGCCGCCGGCACGATCGCGACGATGGTCGGTGCGACGCATCGGTTCGGCACCGAACAGCTCGACCTGCTAGCGCGCGCCCGCGCCGCACTCGTTGAGGCGATCGCCAGCGTGTCTGCCAATGAACCTGAGGTCGATGAACCGGCCACGCCTCCCTTGGCGCCGCTAGTGATGGCGATCGAGCGACTACGCGGCGACGCCGATTTCCTCGAAGGGCAAGGTGGCGTTGTCCATCACGCACTCCCGCGCGGCACCCTCAACCATTATGTTGCCGCTGAGCCGGGCGGCTGCTGGGCCCTCAATCTTGCGCTACTGAGCGCCGGCGTTCAGCCACCGCTCGCCCTGCCGTCGGTTGGCCTGATTTCGCGGGCCCTGTTTCGGGCTGATCTCGAGGCAGGCGAGATCGAGGTAAGGCTGATCGAGACCGCGGGGGCGGCGTGCGACCGGACCTATGCGACCCTATGCCGGATGAATGAACACATCGCTCGGGGGCACGACGCGCTGGCTCACTTGTCGCGGAACGCCCGTGCACGGGAAGCTTGGCTGCTGGTGGCTGGGCTTGGTGCATGTACGCGCACCCAGCTGCGACGGGTGCTGGGATTGTCGCGAGCTGGCGGGGATATTCAAGCGCATGTGCTTGCCGATGCGGGACTCGTCGCGCTTGGTGCGGTCGGTCAAATTAGTTGGAGGGCACTCTCGGCGGCTGCGCCTGTTTCGCCGGCGCCGATCGATCAAGTCCCGCTTGCCAACGCGGTCTCGGATCTCGACGCGAGCATGGCCGAGATCAATCGGCTGCTCGCCCGCATCGCTACCTGAAGTCGTTGGCGGCGATCGGCTGACCCGGCAAGGTATCGTCGCTGTCGACGCGACAATAGCCAACGCCGATCCGTCGCGGCGCACTCGCCCGCTTTGCAAGCGCGCGCTGGATAAACTGCGATGCCGCGGCCTCGCTCTCGAAGGAGACAGTCAAACCTGCAAGCCGTCTACCAATGCGGCCCCATCGCAGCGCTACGATGACATAGCCGAACAAATCTCGCGTTGCGTCGATCTGGTAGGCCCGCGCGATGTTACGGCGTTCGTCGACCGCTTCCAGCTCGCAGCGGTGGTCGATCATCTGAGTGGGATATTCGAACATGAGGGGAACATGGCAGCGGACAGGCGACGGCGTCCAACCGGGAATTTGAATCAGTCTTGGGTGGGTGATTCACGCAGGCGATATCTCCGATACGATCACGTCACCTGCATCATCCGCTACCACCCCCTAGCCAGAACGGGATACCTTGTCGCGCGCGTTGATGGCTGCCTTGATCGCAAGGCTTTCAGCCGCCTCCGCCATCTCGTCCCAGCGCATCGCAGAGCGCTCTCGCGGCGTGCGACGCTGCGGCAACGGCTCGCTAAGGGCGGCTAACCATTCTGCGTCGGCCAGCTGTCGGAACCCTGAGCATTGTTCTTCGGCGGCACCTCACCGTTCGAAGCCTTGTCTTGGTCCGGATGCCAGCCGCTCATCAGTCCGATTCCTATCCATCCGCAGCCATTGGTAGCAGCGCAAGGAAATCTAATCGAGGGTGCTCTGATCGAACAGAGCAGTCAGTCGATTGTGCGTCAGAAGGCAACGAAATCGAACCTATGCATCATGTAGGGCGGTCGGCGAGTTCCCCTACCAGGTTCAGAATTGCGGCCTCACGCGCGCTGCTCGAGGTCTGCGAGGGTCAGGCGTCCCACGGTGTCAGCGAACGGCGCAGTTATTTCCCGGCGTAGGGCAATCGTTGCGCTGGCCTTCGCATCGATAGTAGATGACCCGGGACGCTTTGCCAAATCCAAGAGCGTAGGCGCATATCTCGGGCCTCAAACTACGACATTCGGCCTATTTGTGTCGCACCTGAAAGCGGACGTGCTGGCATTGCGAAAATGGTCCTTTCTGCAACATCTCGGCAAATGGCTTCACCTTGTGGAGAGCGGGCTCCTTTCACGCGTAAACAATCGGATGACCCCGGCTCAGGCAGCTTAAAGTCACAGGCTGTGATCGGACAGTAATGGGTATATCAGCTCTGCTTCATTTTTGATTCTCCGGCGCATCGCGTATCGCATTGTGTTCGAGGCTGCGCGGTAGTCGTGCCACCGCCCTGCGATTTCGCGCAACGTCCAGATGCCAATGTGCCCCGTTGAGGCGGCGAGATTGTCTTTACCTTCCTCCTTCAGCACTAAGATGCGTGCCTTCTGCTCCAGTGGGGCGCGGGTGACCAACTGATCATAGATACGCTCAAGAAGCATGGTGCGGGCCCTGCTCGCACGGGTTATGGCAAGCCTGACCGCCGGTATGCGATCCATGGGCGGATCGGGCTGCGCAGTTAGCGCGTCCAACTCGTCGAGCCCCGCTAGTATGCCTGCATGAAGCCGCTGCAACTCAGTGAGCACGCTATGCCCCCCCATCCCTGGTCGGGCGGTCCCGTTGCCCCGTATCTTGCATTGTAGGCGGCACCCGAGAGATTTGGTGCCAGAACCGGGAAAAAGGAATGACGGCTTTCGCTGGTCCAATGCCTAAAGCTGCCGGACCCGAGCTCCACTGAACCCGGTCATTCCTGATGCAAATCAAACAGACCGTGTGAAAACCCCGTCTGAGGATTCCCTGGGATCCTGGCCCGTGGTATGTTTTTGCCATGGCGCATCTGGTTGGAACGGACCGCTCGCAGCTCTTGCTGCTGCCTGAGGCGGTAGATGATTATGTCGGACCGGACAAACCGGTCAGGTCCATTGAAGCCTTTGTCGACGGGCTCGACCTTGGCGCGGCCGGTTCCTCCGCGTACGGCCAAAGGCAATCGGCCGCCCGGGCTACGATCCCGCGGATCTGCTCAAGCTCTACATCTATGGCTACCTGAACCGGGTCCGGTCGAGCCGTCGCCTAGAAGCCGAGACGCACCGCAATATTGAAGCGATCTGGCTGCTGCGGCACCTCAAGCCGGACCTCAAGACCATCGCCGACTTCCGTCGCGACAACCGTGTCGCCTTCAAGGCGGTGTTCCACGAGTTCGTGGTGCTATGTCGTCAGCTCGACCTCTTCGGTCGTGAGCTCGTGGCGGTGGACGGCACGCGTATCAAGGCCGTCAACAACAAGACCCGAAACTTCGCCCGTACGTCCCTCGCCAAGTTCCTCCAGGACGCGGACGAGAAGCTCGCCGGCTACATGAAACGGCTTGATGAGGGGGATGCCGACGAAGACCCCACGGCGGGCGGCGGTTCCGGCAAGGGTGACGGCAAACTGGCGGAGAAGGTCGCCGTTATCCAGGGCACGCGCGATCGTCACAAGGAGATGGTGGCCGAACTGGATCGCACCGGCGCCGACCAGATTTCGCTTCCCGAACCGGACGCCCGCGCGATGGCGCGCATGACCAAAGTGGGGTCGGTACAACATCAGCTCGCCGTCGACGTAAGCACAAGCTGATCGCCGAGCAGGCGGTGAGCAACCAGGTCCTCGACCTGGGACTGCTCGCTCACACCGCGACAGCGGCCATGGAGGCGCTTGGCGTCGAGCGGATCGAAGCGGTGGCCGACCGCGGCTATTTCAAGATCGAGGACATCGAAGCCTGCGAAGCGGCCGGCGTCACGGCTTACGTGCCCAAGCCAATCCGCGGCTCCGCTGTGCGTGAGGGCTTCTTCGGAAAGGAGGTGTTCCGCTACGAGCCGGACCAAGATGTCTTTATCTGCCCGACCGGGGCAGCGCTCTCGCCGCGCTACCGCGGCAAGTCGCGCGACAATGTGAAGATCGACTACGCCAACCGCGATGCCTGCAAGGCGTGCGCGCTGAGATCGCGCTGCACCCGGTCATTCCGCCGCGTCTCGCGTCTGGAGAACGAAGCCATTCTCGACCGCATGGCGGCGCGGTTGGCAGCCAGACCTGACGTGCTGGACCACCGGCGAAACAGCGTCGAGCATCCCTTCGGCACCATCAAGCAGTGGATGGGCCAGGGCGCGTTCCTGATGCGCCGGCTCGAGAACGTACGGGGCGAGTTCAGCCTGACCGCGCTCGCCTACAACATCAGACGGGCCATCACCCTGGTCGGGGTGCCGGGTCTGATTGCAGCGGCAAGGGCGTAAAACCGGCCGTCTCGCGCCTCGAACGCCAGCCCGGACCTCAAACAGGCCGTCTCTCGCCGCTTCACGGCCCTCAAAAAGCACCTTCGGGCTTATTTGGCTTTCGAACGCTTGAGATGGGAAATCGCTGACGCCGACCGCGCTGTTCACGACTTTCCACACGGTCTGTGTGATTTTCGCATCACGAATTCGAAAAGTGGCGGTTAGTGGTCATTCGGTTTGGAACGGACAAAGTGGCCGTTGACGAAAATCCAGCGCACGCGGCTCAATCGGACGGCGACGCTATCGCCCTCGTAGGTTTCTATCATCGGCCTTCCATGAGAATCCGACAAAAAGTCGGGGGTGCCTCGGCTCGACAGTTCCACGACTTTCCGCACGGTGTTGCCAGCCACGGACCAGACCCTCACGCGATAGGCTGACCCACCAGACCACGTGGAGAATATCAAATCGTTCTGATCACGAGAAAATAGGCCCAAGGGGGCGTCGCTCGTGGCTTCTTGATAATGAACCGGCTTTGCGCATTTCTTGGTGCAATCAATTGCAATTTGGTAGCCAGCGGGAAGTCCTCCGGTCACTTCCACCATGAACGTGGATTCGTCCCCGTCTACTCGCAAAGTCGCGACCGGTGACGCGGCGGGTGTGCTAGAAGATAGTAGCGAAAGGGCGAGGAAAACTGGGTTCATCTGTTGAGGGTATCACCTCTCAGGGTGTTCGCAATTGGGTGACAGCCGACCAGCTGCTGCGCCCTCTACGTTGACGCAAAACTTTTGTTTTTTGCATCAGGAATGACCTGGTCTGGCGGTTAGCGGACTTTCCAGCTTTGTCGTCCAAGGACGAGCCAACTGACAGCAAAGCACGCTACCCATACCGGTGCGGCGCTAACAACAAGCCATGCACCCGGCTGTCCAAGGCCGTCGTACTTAAATTCAAGGGGGAACCAAGGCCATGGCCAAGAGCGATATAGGCCATACGACAGCATCAGAAACGGAACCATGGTGCCGACCAGAGCTGCTGAAACAGCGGGCCGTCCGATTGAAATATGTCGCCATCTTAGAATGATTGCAATTACTGCCGTAACGGTCAGTGCTGGCAGCGCGGTCAACGCAATAAGCATGCTTATCAGGATCAGCATCTCGCAATCATGCCAAATGCTAGGAATTTCCGCAATTGATCGTTTCCGGTGCATCCGCTTTTAGACCGGCCGGACTCGCAACGATTGGTCTGCAGGAGCCGTCATAACAGCGTTGAGGGATGGTCAGCTTCGCTTTAAAAGCATGAATGGCTTTCACGGCTTATATAATCTGTGCAACCCCACGATCGGGAAGCACGATGCTTTGTGATCTGCTAACTGCTAGCAGAGTGGCGGGTCAGCCCCACTCGTATCTGCGGTCTCAAGATATTAGCTATTGGGCCGGGCTGTGGGGGGTAGGCGAACCGGCGACGGCTGCCAATTCGGTGTTCAACCAAGCTTACTTAACGGCGATGATACGGGCCGGGACGGCGGACACTGGCGTATTCGGACTTCGGTTGATGTGGCAAAGCGTCGGCGAAGCGACCGAGCGGTTTAATATGACTTTGGGCGGTGAGGCCGACCTCGCAAACCGGTTCGAGCAAGCGTTCGGCTCGACGCTTTTTATTCACCTCTCCAGACGGGACAAAGTGGCGCAGGCCGCGTCGTTGGTGCGCGCTACGCAAACGGGGCTATGGCATATGGCCGCTGACGGATCGGAACGTGAAAGGACCGCGCCCGCGCGAGTACCCGTTTTCGATGCTGATCAGATTACCAAAGCGCGGGACGCGCTGGCGACCGACGATGCGGGGTGGTCCTCATTTTTCGAGCAGTGTGGCATTCAGCCTTTGCGTTTGACGTATGAGAAGCTTGCGGATGACCCGCAGGCGACGTTGGCCACGATACTGGCCGCGCTTGGTCACGACCGAGCCATCGCTAAAACTGTGGTTCCTCAAACCGCTAAGATGGCGGACGCGACAACAACCGAGTGGCTGAAACGTATATAAGCCGTTCGCTACCGTTGCAAAGGAAACCCCTTTCGCACGTCGGCTATGTCCGCTTTCGGGGGATATTTGAAAAGCAGCGAACGACGTAATTTGGGCGTTTCTGGTCCGTCCGCTTCACCGCCCGAAAGCTGCCGGTCGGCTTTCAGGGATGGTTGGCACGCTAGTAGCGCCTGAATGTCGCAACCTGGTGGCAAGCGGACGTTAGCGAGGGCCGGTCTCCCAGCCGATGACACCAACCTTGATCCCGCCCTTCTCGATCCATCGCATGAGGCACTCGCTCTGCTTTTCAGGCAGTGGCGGAGCGTCGGCGCTCTTCCGGCCAAATACGAAGGTGCCTTCAGGGCTGACCGACCAAGCGATGCTGTCTGGCGTGATGCCGCAACTGGCTAACGCAGCCCGCGCATCGGCCGAGTTAGTACCCTGAGGCGGGGGCATGGCGCGGATCATATTGCATCCGCCAACCAGCAACGCACCTGCTGCGATAATTGACCGCCGGTATCTCATTCGGCAAGATTAGCGGCGCGCTGAACGTCTGCAAGTGGGCGTTTCCTGCCGTCGCAAAAGGGAACCCTTTCGCAACAATAGGGACGGCAGAAAGCGTGCAATAGCGGACGTGGCCGGATCGTGTCACAATCTTTCCATGGCCCGCGTTCCAGTCCTCATTGTCGCGCTCGCCCTTGCTGGCTGCGCGGTCGAGCAGCCCTCGCCCGACCTATGTAATATGCCCGTAGGACTACGGGGCTGGGGTGGCCCAACTCTGCGTCTGAGAGGCACAGTCAATGGCAGTTTCGAGCACGGCTTTATGATGATGGATGAGCACTGCCCTCGTGGCGGAGAACTGAAAGTCACAGGCCAGACGATTGACGGCGACCGTATGCTGAGTCGGTTCCGTGCAATCGGACCTCGACTCGGCGTAACGCGTATGGAGATCGAGGCACGGATCGAAACCCCTGACGGCAAGGCACCGACGCTGCGGGCCATTCGATACTTCGGCGGTTCGTTCCAATCTATGACCGCTCAGCAACTAACGGACTTTGATCGCAAGCGAGGCATGTGAACGACTGCTCTCCACCAGATCCTGACATCCGCGATTGGCGCATCGGACTTTTGTATCACCGCAAGGCCAAGTTTCCTGCCGTTTCAAGCGTGATGCAAAACTTGTGAATTTCGCATCGCGACGCGAAAAGTGGTGGCCCACGGCCGGGCCAGCAGGTGGCAATTGCGACCGTAAGTTTGCACCCGCCCTTACCGGAAACGATGCTGTTTTGGGAGGCCGCAGTCGAACGGCTCTTATCGAGTCACGATCCAGTTGACGAGAAAACTGACGGATCAAAGTTTGCTGGCAGGGGGCGGTGCGTCTGCCCCTCGCTATCGGGCATCGCCGCTACAGCTTGGGTTGAAATAGGCTGAAGGTTGAAGCGTAGATCGTCTGCGAGATAGGCGGTCACGGAAGTTTCTGCCGGAAGCCTACCGCTAGTCCCGTGAATAAAGATCATCGGCCACGAGACAAGCAACGCCCCTCCAATAGACAATAGTTCCTGTCCATAACCATGGCGTCCCGTGCGCCCTGAGAGGCGGACAGGCCCGCTCGGCGTCTCTACATAATTAATTCGGATATCGAGCTGACCGCGTTTTCCAAAATGGCCATTACGCTCCGAACGCATAACTTCGCCGACCGCAATCGATCCGACCGGAACAACAACTTGGCCACGATACATGAGGGGTTCCGCCACTTCCAGATAGAAGCGATCGCCCGCGTGACAGTCCTTGGTATTAAGCTCGGTCCGGGTGGCGAGCTGCAATGGCGTACCCATTGGAAAAGAAGCCATAGGACCGACATTTGAAGCCGGCGCTGCCCACTGTACGTTATATTGTGCAACCGCGATTGAGGGCAGACAAGCAGCGAGAGCAATGCTCGTAATTAAAACATGCTTCATTTCAAATGCCCCCAAACAACAAACTTGTGACTAGGGTCACGACTCATTGATCAGAGCCAGAAGATGACGGTGGCGGCGAGCGCGATAGCGGAAAAGAAGACGGTCGGGCATCGATCGTAGCGGGTAGCGACGCGGCGCCAGTCCTTCAGACGACCGAACATAATCTCGATACGGCTCCGGCTTCGGTAGCGGCGCTTGTCATATTTGACGGGGATGATCCGGGACTTTCGCCCCGGAATGCAAGGTGTTATGCCCTTTGCCTGAAGGGCGTCCCTGTACCAGTCTGCGTCATAGCCGCGGTCGCCCAGCATCCACTGCGCCTTGGGTAGATCGTCGAGCAGCGCGGCAGCG
>NZ_AIDW01000054.1 GCF_000251145.1 Sphingomonas sp. PAMC 26621
ACATCCTGGTCCGGCTCGTAGCGAAAGACTTCCTTGCTGAAAAGCCCTCCCGTACGGCAGAGCCGCGGAGCGGCTTGGGCACATACGGGGTGATGCCTGCCGCCTCGCAGGCCTCGATGTCTTCGATCTTGAAGTAGCCGCGGTCGGCCACCGCATCGATCCGCTCGACGCCCAGTGCCTCCATTGCCGCTGTTGCGGTCTGCGCGAGCAGGCCCAGGTCAAGGACCTGGTTGCTCACCGCCTGCTCGGCGATCAGCTTGTGCTCACGTCGACCGCAAGCTGGATGTTGTAGCCGATCCCCACTTTGGTCATGCGCGCCATCGCGCGGGCGTCCGGATCGGTAAGCGAGATCTGGTCAGCGCCGGTGCGATCCAGTTCGGCAATCCATCTCCTTGTGACGGCGCGCTTGCCCTGGATGGCAGCGATCTTCTCGGCCAGCTTGCCGTCGCGCGGGCCGGAACCGCCGCCCGGCGTGCGGTCTTCGTCGGCATCCCCTTCGTCGAGCCGTTTCATGTAGCTGGCGAGCTTCTCGTCGGCGTCCTGGATGAACTTAGCGAGCGATGCCCGAGTGAAGTTTCGGGTCCTGTTGTTGACCGCCTTGATGCGCGTGCCGTCCACCGCCACGAGCTCGCGTCCGAACAGATCGAGTTGACGACACAGCACCACGTACTCGCGGAACACCGCCTTAAAGGCGGCACGGTTGGTCGCGGCGGAAGTCGGGCCGATGGTTTTGAAATCCGGCTTGAGATGCCGCAGCAGCCAGATGACTTCGATATTGCGGTGCGTCTCGGCTTCCAGGCGTCGGCTCGAACGGATCCGGTTCAGGTAGCCATAGATGTAGAGCTTGAACAGATCTGCCGGATCGTAGCCCGGCCGCCCCGTCGCCTTGGGTTGCGCCCGGACAAACCCGGCCGCGCCAAGGTCGAACCCGTCGACAAAGGCCTCGATGAACCTGACCGGATTATCCGGTCCGACATAATCATCAACCGCCTCGGGCAGCAACAGGAGCTGCGAGCGGTCCGTTCCAGACAGATGCGCCATGCCAGAAATGTACCATCGCAGCGATCCGCGGGAATCCTCACACCGATTTTCACACAGTCTGTCATAGTTGTGTGACATGCAGCACACACGTTTAATCCAAAGTTGACCGGCCAATCATGACGATTTTGGCCACTCGAAGAGATCGATTACTGTGGGAGAGGCAGCCAGAGCGGCTCCCCATTCCGTATAGGGTGCGACATCAGGTAGGCCGAGGTGCAGCACGCTGGTCAATTCAACCCAGACAGGCTCTGACTCCGCCACGAGAAAGCTTCTGCTGCCGCTGCTATCCTCGACCGTTAGTGCGAGCACGAACTGCTCGATCTCGGCCTGTTGTATTAGGCCGGCTGCGATCCCCGTGATCGTGGTCCATGGCATGTCGCGGGGCACGCCATCCACCCGCGCAACGAGGCCGGCTTTGCTCGCTCCAGTGATGATGTTGCACGCACGCAGAGGGGGTGGTGAGGGTGAGCCTAGCACAGTGCAACACCGCGGATCGTCAGCTCACCAACCAGGATCTTGGCAACGCCAGGACCAATGATGGTGTTTGCGCTGCCTAGCGCTGTTTCAATTGTGTCGCCTGGAAATGCGATCTCAATCACGTGTGAGTTTGGGACAGGAAGGCCATCGGCGTCTATGACGAATGGCCGCGGTATGATCTGGACGCGGTACTGCATGGTGCAATTATAACGCATCCAGCTGTCGGATTGAGGGCAGGCCACTGCCCATACCGCTGTTGCCAGGGGTAGTAAATAGACAGACACCGCGACGTCCGAAACTCACAAGTTTTGCATCAGATGAAAAAGTGTACGAAGTCCGGCACTTCCGCGATGCATAAATCCGATGCACATTGGGGACATGATTTATGGCTACGCACGTGTTTCATCTACCGGCCAGGATCTGGCGCAGCAGCTCGCTCAGCTAGACGCGGCGGGCTGTACGAAGATCTACCGCGAGAAGGTTAGTGCCGCGACGGCCGAGCGGCCCCAGCTCAAGCGCGCGATCAGCTCGCTCGATGCCGGCGACGTGTTGATGGTGACGTCCACCGACCGCCTTGCCCGCAACACCCGTGACCTGTTGAACATCCTCTATGCGGTGAAGGAAGCCGGTGCCGGCTTCCGCTCGATCGCGGAGCCGATGGTGGATACCACCTCGCAGTTCGCCGAGGTCATCATCGCCGTGCTGGGTGTGGCGGCAAGCTACGAGCGCCATCGGATCACCGAACGCACGACTGCCGGCAGGGTCCAGGCCAAGGCCCGTGGCGTAAAGTTCGGCCGGCGCGCTGCTCTTACCCCTCACCAGCAGGCTGAGGCGCTCCAACGGCTCGCCGCTGGCGATACGCAGCGCACTGTCGCCGCTCTACTTGGTGTCGATCAGGCGACAATATCCCGGCTGTACCGAAGGGACCGCTGTATGGCCCGGCTCTGGGGGAAGCGGACATTGCTCTGTCCACCAATTTCCGTCAGCTTTCGCGTATGATCCCTACCGACCGAGCCGCTGATGAAGCGATGCAATCATCCCTGGTGGGGTGGAGCAGCTTAGTGCTAATTCCCGGAATGCTTTTCGTATTTGGGCTGATCTACATCGTTTCGCCCCGCCATATCCCGCCACCGCAGTCGTGGGCGAACGGCACCTACAATAATGCCTGCTGCAAGCCGCTAGTTCTGCGCGATGGCACGCTAAAGTTTGCCGATAAGACAACACGCTATGTTGTCGATGAAGGTAAGTTTGGGAAGCAAATCAACGTAGCTGCTGGGATCGGTGTGCGGGGCACGCGAGTGGAATTTAGCAGCACTTTCGTGTTTGTTCATTTCAACAACGACAGCATGGCAAGGCCCGCAACTGGCGAAGCGAAATCGATCCACATCGTCGGACTAGATGACAGCGCCGACCACGTTTTTGTGAAGCAGGCCGGGAGTTAACCCACTGCGGGCTTGGCGCGGTGTCCGCATTGGGCGCTACCTGGCGTCGCAAAAGGGAACCCTTTCGCAACAAAAGGGACGGTAGAAAGCGCCCCAAAAGCCGACGTTGCCATCAAGGTCTATGGGTGCGAGGAGGTGGACTTCTCGGTGGGGACGGTTGCATGTCGATTTGGAGCCTGTTGCCGGTATTCGGTGCTCTGGCGTCACAGAATGGCGCTGCGTTCAAGACCCGACCCCCGCCGCCTCCACTGCTCCTTCTACCGGACCCTACATCGGGCGAGGGCCCAGAATACTGGCGCTCCTTGCAGCCGATCTGGTTTTCGAAAGAAGACACCGTATCCTGTCGGAGCTACGGGGCGGTTTCAGCCAAATTCCAGTATCAGAACGGCATCGTGCGCGTGATCGACATACGAGGGCTCTCACACCACATCTCTCCACTGGAGCGTGCTGCGCTTAACGCCGCTTTGACTGACTTCGGCTATCTGGACCGCGTGTCGATCGACTGCAATCTGCGCAATAATGCGCTGATTACGGTGACGACCCGCCCCACTAAAGACGACGGCAAGAGAATGGTCCGCCGATTGTCCATCGTCTGGACAAAGCACGCGATGACGGGAATCGGTGGCAGACCCCGGCCTGTTCAAGAGATTGGTGAAGACCTGTACGATTGAGCAGGCGAATGTCGGCTACCCACCGAGGCTGTGTGAAAACGTGCTGATATGCTATGATCAGGGTCTGATTTGGGAGGCCGGTGATGGGGCGTTTCATAGCGGGGTGCGATCGGCGGCAGCAGCTTTTCCTGCCTGATTGCGTGGACGATTACGTAGCCGAGGACAGCCCGGTGCGGATCGTCGATGTGTTCGTCGACGAACTGGATCTGTCGGCGCTGGGTTTCGCGGATGCAGCGGCGACCGGACGGCCCGGCTACCATCCGGCGATGCTGCTCAAGCTCTACATCTACGGCTATCTGAACCAGGTGCAGTCGAGCCGGCGGCTGGAGCGCGAAGCGGGCCGCAACGTCGAGCTGATGTGGCTGACGGGCAAGCTCGCGCCCGACTTCAAGACCATCGCCGACTTCCGTCGCGATCATGGCGCAGCGATCCAGGCGGCGTGTCGCCGGTTCGTCCTGCTCTGTCGCAACCTCGGGCTCATTGCGGGCGGCACAGTGGCGGTGGACGGCAGCCGTATGCGGGCGGTCAACGCCCGCGACAAGAACTTCACAGCCGTGACGATCCGGCGCCGGATGGAGCAGGTGGATGCCAGCATCCAGCGCTATCTAGGCATGCTCGACACCGCTGACCGGCAGGACGGTGAAGCTGCCGAACTTCGCACGACGCGGCTGACGACACGGCTCGGCGAGTTGCGGCGGCAGATGCGTGAACTCGAAGCCATGGAGCAGGCGGTCGCCGCATCGCCTGATCGGCAGATCTCGCTCACCGACCCGGACGCGCGCGCGATGGCGTCGGCGGGAACCGGCACGGGCCAAGTCGGCTACAACCTTCAGGCGGCGGTCGATACCGACAGCCACATCATCGTCGCGCACGAAGTCATCAATCTTGGCCACGACCGTACGTCTCTTGCGAATATGAGCGAGCAAGCCCGTGCGGCGACGGGCGCGGATGCGCTCACCGTGCTGGCCGATCGCGGCTACTTCTCGGGCCCCGAGATCCTCGCGTGCGAAGCGGCCGGCATCACGCCGATCTGCCCCAAGCCGCTCACCTCCGGAGCCAAGGCCGATGGCCGCTGGGGCAAGCAGGACTTCGTCTATGTGCCCGAGAACGACACCTACCGATGCCCGGCCGGCGAAACGATGACGCGGCGCTTCTCCAATATCGAGCATGGCATGACGCTACACGCCTATGCCACGCCGGCCTGTCGCTATCGCTGCGGCGTGAAGGCGAACTGCACCACCAGCATCGAACGCCGTATCAAGCGGTGGGAACATGAAGAGGTGATCGAAGCAATGCAGGCCCGGCTCGACCGGATGCCGAGTGCAATGCGGGTCAGACGACGTACGGTCGAGCACGTCTTCGGCACTCTCAAGGACTGGATGGGGCGAAGCCACTTCAAGACGCGAACGCTCAGGAACGTCAGAACCGAGATGAGCCTTCACATCCTTGCATACAACATCAAGCGCGCCATCGCTCTGGTCGGTGTGCCGGGGCTGATGGCAGCGATGCAGGCCTGAACCCTGCGTTCGCGCGCGTCTCAATCAGCGACGCTTCGTCACCGTTCTCACACAGCCTCCACCAGACCCTGACATCCGCGATCGGCAGCGCATCGGTTTTCTGCATCACCACAATGCCAAGATTCCCGCCGTTCCAGGCATGATGCAAAACCCGTGAGTTTCGCATCACGCCCGGTCGGGTGGCTGACATTTAGAAGTTTGCAATTAGCATCTGACAAACGGGCGCAATGGTTGAATCAAAAGCGCTTCCGCTGAGTCATGTCTGTCCTCCGATGGCCGTGCTGGTATCTGGCCAAGGCTGGTCGCTGGTCCAATCCGACGGAATTCTCGGTTATAATACGCAGGCAGCTATCGAAAAAGACGGAATCGTAATCAGTTATTCGAACAGCAAGGGTGAGCAGGATTATGGCGTTAGGCTCGCCTGTGCCGTTCATCCAGCTTTGAGCCCTGAACTATATCGCCACCCGGCTCTAATTCAGATTCTGGCTGCTATTGGAATACAGGCCGGTTACGATAATATCACGTTTGAGACTGATAAAAATCTACAAGCGATCAAAAGCTATTTAATGGACCCATTGATCTGGAAAGAAAATGTAAAAACAACAGCAACTAGTCTATTAAAACAATACAAAAAATGGCGCAGAGGTTCAGATACAACACGCAATTTAGCTAAATCTTTGGCGGGCCGCCATCCGTGGGTTAAAGCAGGCAAAGTACCTACTATAGCATATTTAATAGATACAGAACGATTATCTTTAGAGAAAGTAAGACATTCCGTTAGCGGAATAATCTTTGGAGCTGTTGGAATTGGTATGGTGATAGCTCATTACTGGAGGTAACGGCGACAAGCTGTCCAGCCGATGATTGCTACTACGCGCTCCCGGGCGATCTGCTGTCAATTCGTGCTGATGCAAAACTTTTGATTTTTGCATCAGGAATGACCGGGTTTGGTGGCAAGCTGCCGTTCGCGTGGTACGCTGCGGCATGCTGAAGTCACCGCGATCGATGACGTTGGGGGCGGCCGCGGTAATGGCGGTCTGCCCCGGCAGCGCTTCACCCCTCGCAGCGCCAAAGGCACCCAGCTACAGCACGAATAAATGTCGGCCCGCTCCCCACGGGTGGCAACGGCAGGGCAGCGAATTTGGCGAACTAGTGCAAGTTAACGTACTTGAGGCTCGTCAGCGACGACTTCGCTGGAACGGCTTCCCTGCTACTGAACAGAGCGTTTCTCGCCTGCTCGTCAATGTGCGTCGCTTCGATCCCCGGCCGGGTATGGTTCTGGTGATTTATCCGGACGCAACTTGCGCTGAAGTCGCGGTGATCCGGAAACTGATTGTCGCACGTCTGCATTGCGGACGGAATCAGGTGTGTGTGGAGTATAGTTTTGCCGAGTGGGATCGAACACGGCCTCCGCCCCGGCGCGACAGGTAGATGTCTGCAATTGGGCGTTTCCGGTCTGTCCGATTAGCTGTCCGAAAGCTGCCAGTCGCCTTTGCAGAACAGCCGGCGCGCCGACCGTGCTTGAACGTCGCGACCTGGTGGATAGCAGACCTCCACAACCGCCGGATCAACGCCCCCGAATGATCGCGATCGCTTCCTTTGCTACAGCAATCAGATAGCCAAGCGAGATGATGTAAGAGGCTTTTTCGCCATCGTAGTGTGCGAAGATCCCGATTGAATAACATACTTGAACGACCAGATTAATTGCTACGACCGTCAGGACGATCGGCACAAAACTGGACGGCACCAAGAGCCTGTTGACGACGTCCTGAGCTGAGCGCGTATGGTTTGTCATGCTGTCATCGTAGCACAACACCCTAAGTCTGGAATGGCTGGAAGTGGGCGACTGCCGACTGTCCGCTTCCCCACCCAAAAGCTGCCGTCGCAGAAGGGACCCCTTTTGAAACATCGGCTATGGCGGCTTTGAGGAAAATTGTGGCGGCCGCGAATGACAAAGTCTGGGCTAAAGCGACCGCTTCCAGGTCGGGGAGAAAGACAAACGGAATCCGACTGACCGCTACCATCAACCTTCTCTATTGATTGCACGTTCGGTTTCGCGCGATCATCCACATCTAAATGGTACGTTATACCAGGATCCGATGATCGTGACTCGGAAGGGGTTGCCCGCGGCGGCTTGGTTTGATTCAACATGGCAAACGGACAGGAGTTTGCCATGCCGATCGCACTTCGCACCGACTTCGACGCTGTCATGGTACGGTCGGCCGCTCGTAACGCGAAGGATGGCGCCCAGGCGCGGCGCTTGCTCGCGTTGGCGGCGATCTATGAGGGGGCGAGCCGGACGGAGGCCGCGCGGCTCGGGAGCGTCACGGTGCAGATCGTGCGGGACTGGGTGGTGAAGTTCAACGCGACGGGGCCTGAGGGGCTGATCGACAAAAGGGCGACCGGGGCAAGCTGCCGCTCCTGAACGCGACGCAC
>NZ_AIDW01000053.1 GCF_000251145.1 Sphingomonas sp. PAMC 26621
GGTGCAAAAACAATGGAGGGCAACGCGGCTTCGTTCGGTTGAGTCGTGGTATCCATAGGCTGATATGACTAGGATAGTGCAGGCTGCCAATGTCCGCTTGTGGCCGGTTTGAGACCGAGCGCTTTCGCGCCCGATAGCTGCCGGCCGGCTTTCGGTCACGATGGACGCCCACAAAGGGTCTAGACGTCGCTACCTGGTGGGAAGCAGACGTTAAAGGATGACACCTTGACGATATGCCAGCTTCGCAGATCCACGCACTTTCTCGCCGCGCTTTGTGACTTCGAGGCTAATCCGCGCTCGATCAAGGCGGGTAAGTAATACTCCAAGGCAGTCGTACTTCCGCATGTCATGTTCCGCGTCAGTCTCGACGTGAATGTCTATGCGACTAGGGTCAGGGCCGAAATTGCGAATAACTGCCTCTGCTCCATAGAAGCGCTGCACCGTTTCCTTGACAAACTTGATTTCCCACTGCGACAAAGGCGCTGGAGTTCTGGGAGGCATTGGGGGTGATGCGACCGGCATATGGCTTGTTAACACACGACTCAAAGTCCGCAATTGGCCGACTGCTGACTGTCCGCTTCCCCACCCAAAAGCTGCCGTCGCAGAAGGGACCCCTTTTGCGACGCGGCCCGTGCCAGCTTGGATTCTCGAAACTCGATCCTTTTCGAGAAAGCAAGCCTAGCGCGCGAGGGACGGAGACCAGGTAGTGTCAAAATGCTGCGTTCTGGGTCAAACTCCTGTCACAGAATGATGACCCGCGGCGAGGTGCCTCGGCTGCTAGCGGTCGGGTTTTGGTGTCAAAGGACACGGATAACTTGCAAGCGCTTGTAATCGCTACAGTAATCGTTCTGGCGTGCCGGATCGCTCCCACACTTGCTACCACATGCCGTTATGACCGCGTGCGGTTCTGCGCGATCGCTCGTGGCAGTGACGACGTTTGAGTGCTCGATTCGCGTTCCAGATTGCAATACCGGCTGTAGCGAGGCACCGATAACCTTCGGGCTGATCAAAGCGGAGGTGGATATGGTTCGTGCGGACCTCGTAACACTACTGGGAGCCCAACATCCCGACCTCCCGACTCGCGAAATCGAAGCGATCGTATCGGCTTTCTTCGACACGATCACTGCGCGCTTGGTCGACGGCGGGCGTGTCGAGATCCGGGGCTTCGGATGTTTCAGCACTCGCGACCGCGTCGCTCGCGCTGCTCGCAACCCGCGGACCGGTGAACGGATAGAGGTCGATGCCAAGCGGCTTCCGCATTTCGTGCCAGGAAAGGACTTGCGGAAACGCGTCGCCGACTTTGTCGCGGTGATCGACTAAGTACAATGACGTACTAAAGGGAAGCTGGATCGCCGGGTACCCCGATATGGTACACGTCCGACGCAACAAACATGCAACGAATCTCAAAAGATTGTGTATGTTTTGTACGGGGATCTTATCGAAATGAACTATAAAACTGCTTTTTGGGCTAGGTCACATGTTCGTTCGATAGGGGCGACGATTGCCGTGGCCTGTTCCATTCTAGCTTTGCAGTTCTTGATCGGTGGAGGGCAGCTCAGCCCCGCGACCGCAGCGCTCTTGGCCGATCCGCTTGCGATTCTCTCGGGGCGATCGCCGGGGGCGCGGTCAAGTGGTGCGCTCCTGCAATCGAAGCACGCGTATGCGCGCGATCGGACGAGCGACAAGTCCATCGGCCCGGCAGCTCCTTCCGAACGCGTTCTTTCAAATGTGCGGACGCGTCCACCTGTTGCTGTGCCGCTAACAGAGACTGGGTTGATCCCGGGTGTACCGGTCGGCGATTTGATCATTCCCGATGATGCCGTCACGGCCTTTCCCGCCGGCTTGCCAGCGACTGGCAGCGGTATCGGCGGGGGCGGCTTCCAGGGAACGGGTGCCGGTGTCGGAGGCGCCCCTGGCGGCGGCGGCGGGGGTAACGGAGGTGGTGTTCCCTCGGTCCCCTCCGCCGTTCCTGAACCCTCGACCTGGGCCCTGATGCTGACGGGATATTTCTTGGTCGGCATCTTGTATCGGCGTCGCCGCAAAAGCGCGTCTACAGTACCCCCCGCTGCCAATACCGTGCGCTGACGCACTTGCAGACAATGCGTATCGTTCTGGCCGTAATGGGTGTCGCAACCCTGGTCGCCGTATCGTTTCTTGTCCCGGCTTTCGGGCCACCCCACGGGGCGAGTCCCGCGGGACCGGTGGCGCCGATCTCCAGCGGCGACCGGATTACCTATCCCGCGAATGGGTATCCCGCCCTCGTCCTGCCGGATGGCAAGAGCGAACGGATCAAGAGCTTGTTGAACAGCCAGCGACCGATACGGTTCGGGGACTATATCTGGAACGATGCGGGCGTCCCTGACGGTCCGGTATGGGTACGGGTCGACCTGTCGCGCCAGACGCTGTCGGTGTTTCGCGGAGGGAACGAGATCGGTACGACCGTGGTGCTGTTTGGCGCCGACGGAAAACCAACCCCAAGAGGCGTCTATCCAGTGTTGGCGAAGGCCGAAACGCACCGGTCGTCGCTGTACGACGCCGAGATGCCCTTCATGTTGCAGCTGACTGGCGACGGGGTTGCGATCCACGCCAGTACCGTTCGTGAGGGTTCGGCGACCCACGGGTGCATCGGCGTGCCGCTCGATTTCGCACGGCTTCTGTACGGGCAGATGAAGGTTGGCGATCGGGTCGCAATTTTGGCAACCTGAATACTCGGGTGAGCAATGATCCCGGCTTCGTGACGTCCAGGAACGTTGGAGTGCACCGATGGACGCCGGAAGACTTGCCATCGACCTTGCCGCCAACGATAGGCGCTGAAGATGAGAAATCGCGCAGCGCGCTCGAGGTTGGTCAGCGTGTCCGGCGCGGCCGCGCGCAGCCGATCAAGCTCGGCTCGGCTGGTGGTCTGCCATTTCAGCACGTCCATGAGCCAGACACGCAGGTTGCGGGAGGCGAGTTAGATCAGCAATGGTCTCCTTCCGCGCCGGCATGCCGCGACGCGGAACGTATCGGAAAGTCCGGTCCGGAAACGGCGGCAACCCCATCGGGTCGGGGGACCCCAAGCTCCACTATTCGGGGGCACTGGCGTTCCGCCCTAAACTGGTCGATTGCCTCCAGCGTTGTTGTGCCGGCAGAATGCCCTACGGCGTATCGGCCGATTGTAG
>NZ_AIDW01000052.1 GCF_000251145.1 Sphingomonas sp. PAMC 26621
CCTATCCCCTGTGTGCCTTGGCAGTCTCACAAGGACCAACGTACCACCTCGGCCTACATCTACGGCGCCATCTGCCCAGCCGAGGGCAAGGGAGCGGCCCTGGTGCTCCCGCGCTGCAATACCGAAGGGATGACGCTGCACCTCGCCGAGATATCCGCCGCCGTGACGCCCGGCGCCCATGCCGTGCTGATACTTGACCAGGCAGGCTGGCATCTCTCGGCGGGGCTGATCGTCCCGGCCAACATCACGCTGCTGCCGCTGCCGGCAAAATGCCCCGAGCTCAACCCGGTCGAAAACGTCTGGCAGTTCATGCGCGACAACTGGCTGTCGAACCGCATCTTCAAATCCTACGACGACATCCTCGACCATTGCTGCTTCGCCTGGAACCGCCTCACCGATCAGCCGTGGCGCATCATGTCCATCGGACTGCGGTCGTGGGCCCATCGGTCCTGATCAGAGAGTCTTGGTATAATGGCGGAGGTTCGTAACACGCTTTCGAAGCCCGGAAGGCTCTTCTTCGGCAGGAAGAATAACGGACGATCAATCGCATGGCTGGCGCATGCGAGGTGTTCGGGCGGTCCAACCTCTTCCATGCCGAGGCGACCGACACAGTTGCGATGGCATCAACCGGCGCGTGACGAAGCTGATCGTCCCTAGGGTCAGGACCCATTTATATGAGCGTCGCGATCTGATTCAGGCTCCGCAAGGAGACCGAGGATGAGCGACCTTTACTGGCTGACCGCCGAGCAGATGGCTCGGCTCGAGCCGTATTTTCCTAAGAGGCACGGCAAGCCACGGGTTGATGATCGGCGGGTGTTGAGCGGCATCGTTTTCGTCAACCGCAACGGGCTGCGCTGGTGGGATGCCCCTCGGGAGTACAGTCCACACAAGACGCTCTGTAACCGGTGGAAGCGATGGGGCGAAAGGGGTGTCTTCCTCCGCATAATGGAAAGACTGGCGGCCGCTAGCGCCACGCCGAAGACGATCATGATCGACGCGACTTACCTGAAAGCGCACCGTACGGCGTCGAGCCTGCGGGTTAAAAAGGGGGCCTTGGGCGCCTCATCGGTCGCACCAAAGGCGGTATGAATACGAAGCTGCACGCCGTGACCGATGCAAAAGGTAGACCGCTCAGCTTTTTCATGACCGCTGGCCAGGTCAGCGACTACACCGGCGCTGCCGCGCTGCTTGACGATCTACCCAAGGCGCAGTGGATGCTGGGCGACCGCGGCTATGACGCAGACTGGTACAGGGACGCCCTTCAAGCAAAGAGCATAACGCCCTGCATTCCGGGCCGAAAATCCCGGATCACCCCCGTCAAATACGACAAGCGCCGCTACCGAAGCCGGAGCCGTATCGAAATTATGTTCGGCCGCCGGAAGGACTGGCGCCGCGTCGCCACTCGCTACGATCGATGCCCGACCGTCTTCTTCTCCGCTATCGCCCTCGGCGCCACCGTCATCTTCTGGCTCTGATCTGCCGAGCCAATCAACATGCTGCAGCTCGAGCATCGCGTGCTTGGAGCGCTGACGGAGAAGCTGCTCCAGCGGGAATTGATTGAAACGTTCATCGAGGAATGCTGGAGCGAGCAGGAGAAGGCCCGGGTGGTCGCAACCGCGGAATGCGCAAAATCCTAGCTGTAGCGGACCACGGTTACCGCAAGCATCGAGAGGCTGCGCACCCGCGGGTTCAATGCCGCCGCGGTCGAGGATCTCATCGACCGCGGCTCAGGCCTGCTCAAGGTGTCGGGTCTGTCGGCCGACCTGCGCGTGCTGCATGCCAGTGACGACCCCGCCGCCACACTCGCCATCCGCATGTTCTGCCGCTCGGTTGCCAAGCAGATCGCTGGCATGCTCGCGGTATTGGGTGGTGCTGATCTCATCGTCTTTACCGACGGCATCGGCGAGCACGACGCGGAGGTACGCGCGGCAATATGCGGCGATCTCGCCTTTGCTGGGTCGGTCGCTGTGCGGATGTTGCCATTGCAGGATGGCGCGCAGATCGCGCGGCATGTCGGGCGGCTCTTGGGTTAGCGTGAGTGCTCGGCGATCGCCGTGCGAATCCCTGCCAGCAACAGACCGTCGGCCAATTCGGTCGGGACCATCACGGTGAAATCCTGCTCGGTTGCGAGCGCCGCCAGCGCGGGGGAAACGACGCCCGCAAGCAGGATCGCGGCTCCCTGCAACCCCTGCCCGCGCATCGCTTGCACCAGTGCAACGCCCGCGATCTCGGGCATCGCCACCTCAGCAACAATGCAGCTACTCGCCAACGCAAGCGGGTCGGCGAGCAAGGGAGCGGCGCTGCCATACGCGCGCACGTCGAACCCTTCGCCGCGCAGCATCAACTGGCGCGCATGCCGAACCGCCGGCGCCCCAGCGATCAAGGCGATACGCAGCCCCTTCATCGCGGGAAATCTATCGTGCGGGTCTGATCCATTGTCGCACCATCGACGAATACGAGCGCGGGGTCTGTACGTAGAAACTGAAGACTTGCCCGGCGTTCGGCGTCACCCGACAGGTGGCGCGCCGAGATTGGCGGCGAACGCCAGCCGCAGCACATCCGAGATCGAGCGCACGCCAAGCTTGTGGGTCAGATTGGCGCGGTGCGCCTCGACCGTGCGTGTCGAAATGCCGAGCTTGTAAGCGGTGATCTTGTTCGGCTGGCCCGCGACCAATCCTTCCAGCACATCGCGCTCACGCGGGGTGAGCGCGGCCAGGCGCACCGTCGCGTCGCTCGCATCGAGCCGCTGTGCCTGCGTGTCGGCCAACCGTTCGAACGCTTCCTCGATCGCGAGCAGCAACGCCGCTTTCTCGAATGGCTTTTCAAGGAAATCGACCGCCCCCGCCTTGATCGCGCGGACTGACAGCGTGATGTCGCCGTGGCCGGTCAGCACTATGACAGGAAACCCGATGCCGCGTTCGCCGAGCGTGCGCTGTACCTCAAGCCCGTCGATTCCCGGCATGCGGATGTCGAGCAGGATACAGCCGGGGGCCGCTTGGCTCGCGCTCGCGAGAAACTCGGTGCCCGACGCATAGGTGACGACGTCGAACCCGGAAGAGCGCAACAAGAAGCCGGCCGAGCGTCGGATTGCGTCTTCGTCGTCGACCAGATGGACGGTCCGCTTATCCGACATCGGCTCGGTCCCGCAGCAAGGTGAAGTGGAACGCTGTCCCGCCGCCCGGCACTGAATCCGCCCAGATTCGCCCATGATGCGCCTCGACGATCGTGCGACAGATCGACAGGCCGAGCCCCATGCCGTCGGGCTTGGTCGAGGCGAACGCCTGGAACAGGCGATCGGCAATGTCCGGCGCGATGCCGTCGCCGCTGTCGGCGATCGTGATTTGCATGCAGGCGTTGGATTCAACTGCGGTCGTGATCGTCAGGATCCGGCGAGGCGTCGCTGTCATAGCCTGGAGGGCGTTGCGGATCAGATTGACCAGCACTTGCTGGATTTGAACGCGATCGGCATGAACCAGCTCGCCATCAGACGCGAACGCCAGCACGGTCTCCACGCCTGCTTGCTCGGCGCCGATCAGGCCGAGGTTAGCTGCCTCGCGTACCAGAGCATTGAGCGGTTCGGCACATTGCTCAACGTCACCGCGCGCGACGAAGTCGCGCAAGCGACGGACGATCTGCCCCGCGCGGATCGACTGGCCGGCCGCTTCGTGCAACGCTTCGCGCACCAGCTTGACGGTCTCCGCAGATGGGTCGACTAGCAAGTCGCGCGTCGTTTCGAGGTAATTAGTGATCGCGGTCAGAGGCTGGTTGAGCTCGTGCGCCAGTGTTGACGCCATCGTCCCCATCGCACTCAAACGCGAGACGTGGATGAGCTCGGATTGCAGCTCGCGCACGAGAAGTTCGGTGCGCTCCCGCTCCGACAAGTCGCGCACGAAGCCTGTGAAGATGCGCTGTCCACCACTGAGCGTCTCGCCGACGGCCAGCTCCGCAGGAAAAGTCGCACAGTTCTTGCGCACGCCGGTGACGGCACGGACCGCCCCGATCACCGTGCGCGCGCCCCCCGCAAGATAGGCGGCAAGGTAGCCGTCATGCCGCTGCCGATCGGGTTCGGGCATCAGCAGGTCGACGTTGCGGCCAAGCACCTCGTTCTCGGCATAACCAAAAATGCGTTCCGCCGCTGAGCTGAACGACGCGATCCGCCCCTGCTCGTCGATCACGATCATCGCATCGGGCACCGTCGCCAGGATCGAGTGCAAATGCTGCTCACGCCGCATCAGCGCAGTTTCGGCCGCCTTCTGGTCGGTGATGTCGCGCACGACCTTGCCGAACCCGCGCAATGCGCCTGCCTCGTCGTACAAGGCCGTGATCGTCACGCTGGCAAGAAACTCCGACCCATCCTTCCGCAGCCTCCAGCTGTCCTCCTCCAAGCGGCCCTCAGCGCTGGCGCGCGCGAGATCGGCGTGCGGCTTGCCGGCCAGCACATCTTCGGGATGTAGAATAATGCAGCGTTCTGACCAAGAACTTCGAGCTGCGTCCAGCCCTTGATCCGCTCGGCGCCGCGATTCCAGATCGTTACATGTCCGCGCGGATCGAGCATGTAGATCGCGTAATTGGTCGCACCGTCGATCAGCAAAGCCAACTCTTCACCAAGCAAGCGCGCATCATCGCGGCCCGGTTGTGCAGGCGTCATGCCAAAGATCGATAGGCGAAGCGGATGGCGACATGTCCCGATGAAGTTCGGGCCGGCGCTGGACATGATCGGCCAGCAGACTGGCCCAATCGTCTGTCCCTGCCCATCATAGCTTTGGCGCAGTGCTTGATGAATTCGTCCGTCGAGAACGGCCACGGAGCTGCACGATCCGGCGTCTCAATGAGCCTTCCGGAGCAATTTACGACATCGCCTCCATCACCAGACAATAGTGGGACGCAGCGGCTCGCTGCGCTTCGAGCTTGGGCTTACAAGCATTCTTCGGACGATACGCTAGGCGCGGTGGCGCGGCTGGACTTATCTGATCCGGTGGCAAATCGCGTGACCACAGGGCGGCGGCCTTAACAGGCGACTAGCTTGACCCATTTTGGCGACGATGCGGAAGGGGCGGCGCGCGGCTACGGCAGTGACAATGAAACTTCCTCGCGAAACTACCACGCGTGGCGGTGCATCGCGCTCACTCAGCCGTTCCGCGACTTTCGATCGACCTTTTACCGACCTCCCGGGCCATCTTTCAGCGTCAGGACGGTCTCGATATCAGGACCGCGCCAGCGCGGAATGCCAAGCTTGCCGACGATCCGGCGTCCCGGGAGACTTCGCTCCAAAGGCGTGTCGCCGGAGTTCAAGCCTAGTCTGAGCCCCAAGCACGCGGTAGTCTCGCCCGTCGATCCGCCGAGATCGAAGCCCGGCCGATCGACCGGGCCAGCTGACGAAGACTGGCGGTCCCGCGAGGTGCGATCGTTCATCACTCGAACCCGCTGACAAGTCTCGCACAGACTTCGCCCGGCGCGCGCCTGTCATCAACTGTCACGTCGTTCAGCAGGAAAATCACGTCAGGATCGCCGGCTTCCGGTGCGATGTCGAGCATCGCAGCGTTCAGCCTAGAGAGGTCCGTTCTATACAGATCGGCCAGCCCGAGGTGTGAGGCCCGGGCGCAGCCCTCTGTCGCGGCGTCCGCCTGCAAAAGCGTCTGGCCGAGACGAGTCTGCGTGTACAGAATTTGGGGTGTCGTGGCGATCATGAGTGTGTCCTTTACGGATTGACGCAAGTCTTGACCGCCTCCCGGCGCAATGCCGGATCAGCGATAGTATTGTCATAGCTTGATCGCCAGGCCGCCTCGCGGGTCGGAATCTACCTAGCGCGCGCTTGACTCGCTGCCGCTCCTGCAGCGAGTTCGATGACCTCCGCGGTGATCTCTTCCTGTCGCACAAGCCGCGCTTGGGCCTGCAGATCGACCAGCTGGCGCGTGGATTGATCGCGCGCCGCCGCCATCGCTTCCATCCGCGCTTCGTTCTCGGCGGCGAAGGCGTGGAGCGCTGCGTGGCACAACTGAGCGTGGAAATAGTCAGCGGTCAGCCCGGCGAGCAGTTCCGCCGGCGCGAGGTTGTGCAGCGGGGGACCGAGCGCGGATGCGGGAAATCGACTCAGATCGAGCGGGAGCAGCGTGATCCGCTCGATCCTAGCGTCGTGCCCCGGATCTCGCTGGCTGAAGACGACGTCCAGCGCGACAATCTCCCCCTTCGCCAGCCCGCTATAAAGCGCCTCCGCGACCTGATCGGCCAGCTTGGGAATACCCGCCGAGTGCGACGGCATCGCGCCGAGCCATGCCGGGTCGATCCCGCGTTCGGCAAGAACGGTGGCACCGCGCGTGCCGATTAGGAAGATCGGCGATCCTGCCAAGTCGTCACCGAGCGATGCGAAGACGTGTTCGCTGAACGCACCGGCAAAGCCTTGCTCCGCCGCAAATACCACCAAAGCAGGATGCGTGTCAGCCGCTCGATCCTTGTGCGGAATCGACGGCATCAGCGTGAGCGCGCGGCCGATCGCAGCGGCGATCGTCGCGGCATAGCTGTCTACCGCCTTGACCTGCGTGCGCGCCTGCTGCGCGCGCGCTGCGGCGATGCCACGCATCGCATTGACCACCGCGCCGAGCTGTTCGACGCCATCGATCCGCGCGTCGATATCGGCAAGGCGAAGCGTCACGTCGCAGGATCGACGGGCGCGGCCGCGAGTTCGGGCGCGAAGCTGGTCGCATACTTCTCCAGCGCGCCGAGCAGCGCCTTTTTCGCGTCGTCGTCGAGCGTGCCGTCCTTCTGCATCATCGCGACGGCATCGGCCGCGTCGCGATCGATCATCTCGGCCAAGCCCTTGCGGAACCCCGGGATCGCGGGCAGCGGAAGCGCGTCGAGGAGCCCGCCTTGCAACGCGAGCACCAGGGCGACCTCGTCCGCAAGCCTGAGCGGCGCGTGCTGAATCTGATCGAGGATCGCGCGGATCCGCGCACCGCGGGTCAATTGCTGGCGGACGCGCGTGTCGGGCATGCCACCGAAGCGCGTGAAGCTCTCGAGCTCGAGGAACTGCGCATAATCGAGCCGTAGCGTTTGCGCCGCTTCGCGCAAGGCATGTGCCTGCGTCTTTCCGCCGACACGGCTGACGCTGGTGCCGACATCGACCGCCGGCTTCTGCCCTTGGTAGAACAGCTTCGCATCAAGCACGATCTGGCCGTCGGTGATCGAAATGAGGTTGGTCGGGATATAGGCGCTGAGATTGCCTGCGTCGGTCTCGGCGATCGGCAACGCGGTCAGCGATCCGCCGCCTTTGTCCTTCGACAATTTCGACGCGCGTTCGAGCAGCCGGGCATGGACGTAGAACACATCGCCGGGATAGGCCTCACGCCCCGGCGACTGGCGCGTCAGCAACGCGATTTCGCGGTGGGTGGCGGCATGCTTGGTCAAATCGTCGATCACGATCAGCGCGTGGCCGCCCGAATCGCGGAAATATTCGGCCATCGTCATGCCCGCGAAGGGCGCGATCCATTGCAGCCCAGGCGAACTCGCTGCACCGGCGACGACGACGATGCAGCGTTCGGGCGCGGCGCTGCCCTCGATCGCGTCGATTGCGCGCCGCACGCTCGAACTCTTTTGCCCGACCGCGACATAGACGCAGACGATATCGCTATCCTTCTGGTTGATGATCGTGTCGATCGCGATCTTCGTCTTTCCGATCGCGCGGTCACCAATGATGAGTTCGCGCTGCCCTCGGCCGAGCGCAAACAAGGCGTCGACCACCACCAGCCCGGTCTGTACCGGGTCGACCACCAGATCGCGGTCGATGATCGCTGGGGCGGGCCGTTCGATCGGATGCCGCGTGTCGCTGGCGATCGGCCCTTTGCTGTCGAGCGGGCGGCCAAGCGGATCGACCACGCGGCCGAGCAGCCCTCGCCCGACGGGGACGCGCACGACATCGCCGGTGCCGCGCACGCTGTCGCCCGCCTCGACCCCGTCGACGTCGTCGAGCAGCACGCAGCCGATGCGATCCTCATCGAGCATTTGCGCAAAGCCGAACTGGCCTTTCTCGAAGCGGAGCAATTCGTCGAGCCGGACATTCGGCAGCCCTGACACCAAAGCGATGCCATCACCGACCTCCTCGACCCGCCCGATTTGCTCGGCCTGCGCGCCGAGGGTGGTGCCGCCGAGTCGAGCCTGCGCGTCCTTCAGCCAAGTGTCGGAAGCGTTCATTTCGCCAGATCGGCCCGGATCGTCACCAGATCGGCTTGCCAGCTGCTGCGCACGATCAGATGCTCTCCGCTCAGCTCAAAGCCAGCGATCAACGTAGCATCGGTGGTGAACGCAATCTGGGGATCGCCGCCGAGAGCCTCACCGATCGCCTTCGCACAGCTCTGCTGAGTCCCCGCATCAAGCGTTACGGCGCTCGCAAGCATAAGCTTCATTTCCTTTGCTGCGGCGGCCTTCCGGGCCTGCGCGGGAAGCTTGCCGATCTCTTCGATCAGCCATTGCCGAAAGCAAGCCTGCACCGCGTCGCCATCGAGCCGCCCCGCCAGCCGCCCGGCAATATCTACCGCAAGGTCGGCCGACCGCTGGGCCCAGGCGCCCTCCTGCGCTTTGGCGTCCTTAGCGATGTCGGCCTTCGCGGCGGTCTGCAGCGCTTCCGCATCGCTCTTGGCCTTCGCCAGCACCACCGCGCGCGCGGCATCGGCCGCCTTGTGCGCGTCGCCCAGAATCGTCTCCCGTTCCTTGGCGAAGCCAGCGCGCGTCTTCTCGACGTCGGCCAGTGCGGCTGCTGCCGTGTCGCTTGCCGTTTTGGCATCGTCGATCGACTTCTGCGTCGCAGCGCGACGCGCTGCGATCATCGCCGCCACCGGCTTCCAAAAAAAATGGCCGAGCAGCCAGATCAGGACCGTGACGTTGACGATCTGAAAGCCCAGTGTCCACCAGTCGATGGTCATTGCATCACTTCAGCAACGGGTTGGCGAACAGCAGCAACAGCGCGATGACCAGACAATAGATCGCCATCGTCTCAATCATTGCCAGCCCGACGAACAAGGTCCGCGAAATCGTGCTGGCCGATTCGGGCTGGCGCGCGATTGCGTCCATCGCCGCTGCGACCGCGCGCCCTTCTGCGAGCGCTGGCCCGATCGCGCCGAACGACACCGCCATAGCTGCGGAAAATATACTGCAAAGGGCCAACCAGTTCATGGTGCCGTCCTTTCTTGGGGAGTTTTAGGAATGGGCTTGGCCGGCAGGCCGCTGCTGATGAACACCATCGCCAGCACCGCGAAGATGTAGGCCTGAACCACGCCGGTCAGCAGATCGAGCGCCATCAGCGGGATTGGCACGAGCAGCCCGGCGAGCGACAGCACGATGCCGATCACGAACACGCCGCTCATCACATTGCCGAACAGGCGCACGAACATCGAAAAGGCGCGCGTGACGCTTTCGATCAGGTTGAGCGGAATCATCAACGGCGAAGGCGAAGCGAAGGTTGACAGATAGCCGCCAAGCCCGTCTGCACGAATGCCGAACCAGATCACCGCCACGAAGACCAGCATGGCAAGCGCAGCATCGGTCTCGAGCCGCGCGGTCGGGGGCGCGACGCCGGGGATGAGCGTCGACCAGTTCGCCACGAAAATGAACGCGAACAGCGTGCCGATGAACGCCCGGTACGGGCCCGGTTCGGCCTGCATCGTGTTGCGGATCTCGCCATCGACGGTATCGACGATCAGCTCGAACAGCGCTTGCGTCTTCGACGGTGCCGCTTTCAGCGTGCGCGACACGAGGATCGCACCGCCGGTCAGCACGGCCATGATCACCCATGTGGTGACGACCGCTTGCGAGATCAGCACCGGGCCGATGTGGAACAGCGTCACGCTGGCAAGCGGCGAGATCATGATGCGACTGTGCGAAATCGCCGCATCACACCGAAGCGCGCGAGCACGACGCCCAGCGCCATCGCCAGCAACGGCCCCGCGCCTTGGAAGCTGGCGAGCACGAGCAACCCGCCAAGTGTGGCCAGCCGCAACACCGCTACGGCGAGCGTCGTCGCCAGACCGCCATCGTTGGCGAAACGCTGCGCGCTCCACCAAATGCTCATGAAATAGAGGATACCGGCGAGGATACCGGCGGCCAGCCAAAGCGCGAGGAAAAGATTTTGCATCACGCGCTTTTGATCCAGCGCCACGCGGACCAGCAGCCGAGGCCTGCGCCGAGCATCAGCAGCGGCGCGGTCCAGAAAATGCCGCTATGATACGTCCGGTCGAGCCAACGCCCGGCGAAAATGCCGGCCAGCATCGGGACCACTGTGATCCAGCCGAGCACGCCGATTTGTGCGAGGCGCCGCGCCACCGAATCCTCGCCATCGCGCAGCCAGCGCGCTCGGCGTGCGCCGCGCAGCCGGACGCTGGCGATCAGCGGATCTTCGGGCGGCGTTTGGAGGGCGCTCATGCGAAGGTCGTCCCGCCACTCGATCCAAGCTGGCTGACAATCCGGCGGATTGCATTGAGCTGGAGCTGGTTGTTTTCGAAGCGGTCGCTGCGCTCTTGCTCGATATCGGCGCGGAATCGGTCGAGTACAGTCGCATCGAGCGTTGCGAGATCGTCGCCCGCAATCGCCTCGCGCGTCGCGACGGCCACGTCCTTCCCGCCGGAGATCGACAGCATCCCGCGGCGCACCGCGCAATATCGCCGCGAGCCGTCGATCCGCTTCCACCCGACGACCGAGATCGCGAGGCTCGTCAGGAAATCGGCATGGCCGGGCAGGATGCCGAAGCTGCCGCTATCGTCTTCGGCGCGCACCGCGAGTGCTTCCTCGTCGACGACCACCGAAAGCGGGGTGACGATGCGCAGCCTCATGGCTTAGTATCCTTGTGGGCGTTCTGCTTGGTCGAGGCCGCTTCCTTGGCGCGCGCCTGGTCGAGCGTGCCGACCATGTAGAGCGAGCTTTCCGCCCAATCGTCGGCTTCGCCATCGAGGATCGCCTTGCAGCCGGCGAGCGTATCGGCACGGCTGACGCTCTCGCCGGGCGTGCCGGTAAAGGCTTCGGTGACGACGAATGGCTGACTAAGGAAGCGCTCCAGGCGGCGTGCGCGCTTGACGATCAGCCGGTCGTCGGCCCCGAGTTCCTCGACGCCGAGTAGCGCAATGATGTCGCGCAACTCCTCGAACCGCGCGAGCGCCTCGCGCGCCCTCTCGGCGAGCGCATAATGTTCTTCGCCCACCACCAGCGGATCGAGCAGCACCGAAGACGAGGCCAGCGGATCGATCGCCGGGTAAAAGGCTTCGGCCGCGAGCTTGCGCGACAGCATGATGATGCTGTCCATGTGGCTCGAGATGGCCGTCACCGCCGGGTCGGTGAAATCGTCCGCCGGGACATAGACCGCCTGGATCGCAGTCACAGAAGCACCCGGTATGGAGGCGATCCGTTCTTCGAGTGCGGCGACTTCGCTCGCCAGCGTCGACTGGTAGCCAACGCGCGACGGCAACCGCCCAAGCAGGCTCGACAATTCGCTGCCGGCCTGAACGAAGCGGAAAACGTTATCCATCAACAGCAACACGTTCTGGTGCTTCTCGTCGCGAAAATATTCGGCGATCGTCAGCGCGGTCAGCGGCACGCGCCAGCGCGCGCCCGGCGGCTCGTTCATTTGACCATAAACCAGCACGGTGCGCTCGAGCACGCCTGAGCTCTGCATGTCGGTGAGCAATTCATGCCCCTCGCGCGAGCGCTCGCCGACGCCCGCGAACACCGAGAGCCCCTGGTATTTCGTGCCCATGGCGTGGATCAGCTCCATCACCAGCACGGTCTTGCCGACCCCTGCCCCACCGAACATCGCCGCCTTGCCGCCCTGTGCGAGCGGCGCCAGCAAGTCGATCACCTTGATGCCGGTCTCGAAAATGTCGGTCGACGAGGTCTCGTCCTCGAGCGCGGGTGGCTTTTGGTGGATACTGCGAAGAGGCGTGTTCTTCGGGAGCGCGGGGCCATTGTCGCGACCGTGCCGACCACGTCGAGCAATCGCCCGAGCACCGCATCGCCGACCGGCACCGCGACCGGCGCCCTCGTCGCCCGGACCCCGGTCTGGCGGGCAAGACCCATCGTCGCCTGCAGCGCGATCGCGCGGACCGTCTGCGGATCGACATGGCTGTGGACTTCGAGGACGAGCGTCTCCGGCCGATCCCAGTCGACGATTAACGCAGTGTCGATCGCTGGCAATTCTGCCCCCGCAAAGGACACGTCGACGACCGCGCCGCGCACTGCGATCACGATTCCGTCGGGCGCCTTCGGCGTGGAACTCGATTGAGGCAACGGTGTCTCCATGCGGCGCGGCAGACTCCGCTATTAAGAAGCCGGAGGGCACGCGCTGCTAGGGCAATGGCAGTCGGCCGGGTTGCACGGCACCCTCGGGAACTACCTAAGTCGGGGAAGCCACAACCGGGTAGGTAGTTCCCGAACCTGCTGTGCTCGGGGCAACCGGGCTATGTCATTTTGGAAGGTCGAGCGCTCGACCCCTACGGGGCATGTGCATCGCCCCGAACGATCGCCGCAAGCGATCCTGCAATGCGTGGAGCCACAATCTCATGGATGCATCTGTTCTCACACGGGAGGCGGCACCCCGCCCCGACCTATCGATAGCGCCAGCCAAGCGTTGCCTCGGAGCGGAGGAACTCCGCCTGACCGACGCCTATTGGCGAGCCGCCAATTATATCTCGGTCGGCCAGCTCTATCTCTACGACAATCCGCTGCTGCGCGAGCCGCTGACGCTCGCGCACGTCAAGCCGCTCGTGGTCGGCCATTGGGGCACCACGCCGGGGCAGAACTTCATCTACGTCCACCTCAACCGCGCGATCTGCGCACACGATCTCGACATGATCTATATCGCCGGTCCCGGACACGGTGGGCCGGCGCTGGTCGGCAACACATATCTCGAAGGCACCTACAGCGAGTTCTTCCCCAACGTCACGCAAGACGAAGCCGGACTCAAGCGGCTGTTCACGCAATTCTCGTTTCCCGGCGGCATTTCGAGCCATGTCGCGCCGACCACGCCCGGGTCGATTCACGAAGGCGGAGAGCTCGGCTATTCGCTGAGCCATGCGTTCGGCGCGGTGCTCGACAATCCCGATCTGATCGTCGCTTGCGTCGTGGGCGACGGGGAGGCCGAGACGGGGCCGCTGGCGACCGCGTGGCAATCCAACAAGTTCATCGACCCGGTCACCGATGGCGCAGTGCTGCCGATCCTCCACCTCAACGGCTATAAGATTAGCAACCCGACGATCCTCGCACGGATCAGCCATGAGGAGCTGGACCAGTTCTTCCGCGGCAACGGCTGGGCGCCGCACTTCGTCGAAGGCGACGATCCCGACACCATGCACGAAGCAATGGCGCTGACGATGGAGACTGTGATCGCCGACATCCATGCGATCCAGCACAAGGCGCGCATCACTGGTGATACCGATCGTCCGCGCTGGCCGATGATCGTGCTACGTTCGCCCAAGGGCTGGACCGGCCCAAAGATGGTCGACGGGCTGCAAGTCGAGGGTACGTTCCGCTCGCATCAAGTTCCGCTGCTAGTGAACGAAGCCCACCCCGAGCATGTCGCCCAGCTCGAAAGCTGGATGAAAAGTTATCGCGCCGAAGAGCTGTTCGATGGCGATGGTCGGCTGATCGCGGAATTGGCCGCGCTCGCCCCCACCGGCACGCAGCGGATGGGCGCCAACCCGCACGCCAATGGCGGTATTCTGCTGCGTAACCTGCGCATGCCAGATTTCCGCGCGCATGCCGTAACGGTGCCAGCTCCAGGCGCGGTAATTTCCGGCGATACACCCGTTCTCGGTGAATTCCTGCGCGACGTCGTGACGGCAAATCCCGACAATTTTCGCCTGTTCGGCCCCGATGAGACGCTGTCGAACCTGCTCGGCGCGGTGTTCGACGTGACCAATCGCCAATGGGATGCCGCGACGGAGCCCAATGACGAATTCCTCGCGCCCGCCGGCCGCGTGATCGACTCGATGCTGAGCGAGCACCAATGTGAAGGCTGGCTCGAAGGGTATTTGCTCACCGGTCGCCACGGCCTGTTCAATAGCTACGAAGCCTTCATCCGCATCGTTGACTCAATGGTCGGGCAGCACGCCAAATGGATGAAGGTTTGCAAGGAAATCCCTTGGCGGCGCGACATCGCCTCGCTCAACATTCTGCTCGCCAGCCACGTCTGGCAACAGGACCATAATGGCTTCACGCATCAAGACCCGGGCTTTCTGGACCATGTCGTAAGCAAAAAGGCCGATATCGTCCGCGTCTATTTGCCCGCGGACGCCAATTGCCTGCTGTCGGTGGTCGATCACTGTTTGCGCAGCCGCGACTATGTGAACGTTGTCGTCGCGGGCAAGCACGCGCTGCCGCAATGGCTGTCGATCGACGAGGCGGTCACGCATTGCACGCAAGGTATCGGCATTTGGGGCTGGGCGAGCAACGATCAGGATTGCGAGCCCGATCTCGTGATGGCGAGCTGCGGCGACACGCCGACGCTCGAAAGCATGGCGGCGACCTCGATCCTTCGCGCGTATCTGCCCGAGCTGAAGGTCCGGGTCGTCAACGTGGTGGATTTGATGAAGCTCCAGCCATGCGACGAGCACCCCCACGGCCTCAGCGAGCGCGCCTTCGATTCGCTGTTCACGCGCGACAAGCCGGTAATCTTCGCCTTTCACGGCTATGTCGGGCTGATCCACCAGCTCACCTATCACCGTACCAATCGCGGTCTGCACGTCCACGGCTACCGCGAGGAAGGTACGATCACGACGCCGTTCGACATCCGCGTGCAGAATGGTCTCGATCGCTTCCATCTGGTGATCGACGCGATCGATCGGTTGCCGCAGACCGGCAGCCGGGGAGCGTATCTGCAGCAGGCGATGCGCGACAAGCTTGTCGAACATAAGAGATTTATCGATCTCCACGGCGAGGATTTGCCTGAAATCCGCAACTGGAAATGGCAGGACCCGGCATGAGTACCCCAGCCCTTCCCGCTCTTGCCGCGCAAATGGTCGCACAAGGCAAGGGGCTGCTGGCGATCGACGAGAGCATCGGCACGTGCAACCGCCGCTTTGCCGCACTTGGCATCGCGCAGACCGTCGATCGTCGCCGCGCCTGGCGCGACCTGATCGTTACGACGCCCGGCCTCGCCGAGTCGATCGGTGCGATCATCCTGAACGAGGAAACGATCGGCCAGACGACTGTGTCGGGCACGCCGTTTGCGACAGCCGTGGTCGAGGCGGGGATCGTCCCGGGTGTGAAGGTCGATGCCGGGACGATCGACCTTGCCGGACATGCCCCTGAGAGGATCACTGAGGGACTCGATGAACTGAGCGGGCGGCTGAATGGCTTCGTCGCGATGGGCGCGCGCTTCGCCAAATGGCGCGGCGTAATCACGATCGACACCGGCTTCCCCTCACGCGGCTGCATCGAAGCCAACGCGCAGACGCTCGCGCGCTATGCAGCTGTCTGTCAGCAAGTCGGCGTGTTGCCGGTGGTCGAGCCTGAAGTGCTGATGGATGGCCCGCACGATCTCGCCCGCTGCGCTGCCGTAACCGCGGCGGTGCTGCACGCCTTTTTCCGCCACGCGGACGAACAGGGCGTCGTGCTCGAGGCGATGATCCTCAAGGCAAACATGGTGCTGCCCGGCACGACCTGCCCGAACCAATCGGACCTCGCCACGATCGCCGACGCGACGGTGAGCACCTTGCGTCACGCGGTCCCCGCCGCAGTTCCCGCGATCACTTTCCTGTCCGGCGGCCAGGCGGGCGAGCTGGCGTCGGCGCGGCTCAACGCCATGAATGTCCGGTTCAGAGGGCGAATGCCGTGGGAGCTTGGCTTCTCCTTCGCCCGCGCAATCCAGCAGCCGGCGCTGGCGATCTGGGGTGGCGATGATGGGCAACGGGAGGCATCGCAACATGCACTCGCCCACCGCGCGCGGTGCGATCGCGCCGCACGCAAGGGCACATATGATCCTACGATGGATTCGGCGACGTTTCCACGAACGGTCTCGGCACAGTGACGCTTGGCCTGCCACAGCTATGCCTTATCCGGCACGGCGAAACCGCATGGTCGCTCTCCGGCCAGCACACCGGCAAGACCGACCTCCCCTTGACCGACCACGGCATCACGACGGCGCGCGCGCTGCAACCCTATTTGGCTAGCACATCCTTTGCGCTGGTGCTGACCAGCCCGCTGCTGCGGGCGCGCGAAACCTGCGATCTCGCGGGGCTCGGCGCGCAAGCGCAAATCGCGGCCGATCTGTCGGAGTGGGATTACGGCACCTATGAAGGCCGCACCAGCGCCGAGATCAGCGTCGAACGTCCCGGTTGGAGCGTGTGCCGCGACGGCTGCCCGGGCGGCGAGACACCGAAGCAAGTGTCCGAGCGAGCGGATCGGCTCATCGCCGGAGTCCGCGCCGTCGAGGGGACCATCGCGCTCTTCTCGCACGGTCAGTTCGGTGCCGTGCTGGCGGCACGCTGGATCGGACTGGACATCGCCGAGGCGGTTCATTTCGCGCTTGCTCCCGCCTCGGTCAGCATCCTTGGTCCCAAGCCGGGCCACCCGCACTTGCCGGCGATATGCCAGTGGAACGCAGGACCGTCTGCCGCCCCCCGCGAATCCGCGAATGGGAGCCGACATGCCCCGAGCTAACCTCGCAGCGCGACTTCCCTTGGTGCTCCGCCCGGACCCGTCACGCGTGGTCATCCGGCCGTTCATCCCGGCCGACGACCAGCCGCCGTTCGTTTGTCCGACCAGATCGCGGGCGCAACGCATCACCGAGCGCATCCTTCGCTTGGACAGCGTCGATGCGAAGGAAGAACTCGCGACGTTCACCGCCAGGCTGTCGAAGCATCATCGTGACGTTTCCGATGTCCTCTCGCGGCGCTTTCACGAGATCAACGGGCTGGTTATTGACCCCGGTTCGATCGACGCAGACCGCGCGCTGCTGATCGGTGCCTATTTCAGCGAGGAATATGCATTCGAGGCGGCGGCGCTGTTCAACCCCAGCATCGTGCCGCATCCCGATCAGACGGGTGTCGCCGACGGCGACGTACGCATTCTGCTGTCGTTGCGCGGCGTTGGTGAGGGAAACATTTCCTCGGTGACCTTCCGCGCCGGCCTGTGGGTGAAGGACGATATGGTCACGCTCGATCCGCCAAGCGAACAGGCGATATCGCCGCGCATTAAGCTGATCCCGGGCGGCGAGCCTGACGATCCCGGTGTCCGGCTGTTCTGCGAAGACGCCCGCGACCCGTCCGAAATCGTCATATCCCGATCACCCCGGCGCAGCGACACGGCATCGAGGACCTCCGCCTCGTCCGCTTCGTCGATGACGATGGGAACGCGACCTATCTCGGCACCTATACCGCGTTCAGTGGGGCCGAAATCCGGCAGGAAATCCTCCGTACCACTGACTTCAAGACCGTCGACCTCACCGCGCTGCGTGGCCCCGGCACCGACAACAAGGGCATGGCGCTGTTCCCGCGCAAGATCGATGGGCGTTACGCCATGCTCGGCCGGCAGGATCACGAGAATATCTGGCTACAGCGCTCGGACGATCTCTATAATTGGGATGCCGGTGTAAAGATCGTAGCGCCTTGCTTCTCCTGGGAGATCGTTCAGATCGGCAATTGCGGCTCGCCGATCGAGCTCGACGAGGGCTGGCTGGTGATTACTCACGGCGTCGGCGCGGTTCGCAATTATTGCCTTGGCGCGTGCTTGCTCGACAAGCAGGACCCGTCGAAATTGCTCGCGCGGCTGGGCGAGCCGCTGATCCGTCCCGATCCCGGCGACCATGACGGCTATGTGCCGAACGTGCTCGACAGCTGCGGTGCAATGGTCCACCAGCGTACGTTGCTGCTGCCCTATGCCATCGCCGACAGCTTCACGACCTTCGCCAGCGTTTCGATCGACGCGCTGCTGGCGGCGATGGAATGAGGAGACGAGCACCGATGCGCACCCTGATCGCGGGCAACTGGAAGATGCACGGGCTGCAGGCGCAGCTCGGCGAGATCGGCGCGATGGCCCACTCGATTGCCGCCAATCCGAGCGCCATCGATGTGCTCGTGTGCGTTCCAGCAACACTGATCGCTGGCGCGGTGCAAGCCGCTGGCGGCGCGTTGCAGATCGGCGGGGAAGATTGCAGCGCCGCGAAAGCGGGTCCCTTCACCGGCGATATCGATGCCGCCATGCTACGCGACGCAGGGGCGACGAGTGTCATCTCGGCCATTCCGAGCGCCGCCAGAAGCACCACGAGACCGACGTGGTCGTGGCCGCAAAGGTCGAGGCGGCGTGGCAAAATGGTCTGGCGACGATCGTCTGCATCGGTGAGACCGAGGCGCAGCGCAGCGCGGGCAACGCGCTGAAAGTCTGCGGCGACCAGCTCGCGGCGAGCTTGCCCGATCTGCCGCCCGGCGCCCGCGCCTCGATTGCGTACGAGCCTTTATGGGCGATCGGATCGGGCACGATGCCGACGCGCGAGCAAATCGCCGCGGTGCTTGGCCATGTCCGCGCGGCACTCTACTCGCGCTTCGGCAACGCTGCGGGACTGATACACATCCTCTATGGCGGCTCCGTCAAAGCCGCGAACGCGCTCGCGATTCTGGATACGCCAGGTGTCGATGGCTTGCTGATCGGGGGTGCCAGCCTGCGGGCGACAGATTTCGATGCGATCGTCGAGATCGCACGCGGCCGATCCGCCGGCTAGCGCCGCCTCAAAGCTTTACGCGGTTCAAGCGCAGCGCGTTGAGTACGACCGTCAGAGACGATACCGCCATCGCCGCGCCCGCGACCATCGGCGACAACAGGATACCCGCGACCGGATAGAGCACACCCGCCGCCACGGGAACGCCGATCCCGTTGAATAGAAAAGAAAAGAACAGATTCTGGCGGATATTGTGCATCGTCGCGGTGGACAGGGTGCGTGCGCGAACGATCGCCGAGATGTCGCCCTTGGTGAGGGTAATGCCCGCGCTTTGGATAGCGACGTCGGTGCCCGTCCCCATCGCCAGCCCGACATTGGCTGCGGCGAGCGCGGGAGCGTCGTTGATCCCGTCCCCCGCCATCGCGACCTTGGCCCCGGCCGCCTTCAATTCCCCGACGATGCGCGCTTTGTCGTGGGGTTTGAGCCCGGCGCGCACGTCGTCGAGCCCGCCGACCGCTGCGGCGACGGCATTGGCGGTCGTGGCGTTGTCCCCGGTCAGCATAATCACGCGCAGGCCATCGGCGCGTAATGCGGCCAGCGCCTCGCGCACGTTGGCGCGGACTGGGTCGGCTACGGCAAGCGCGCCTGCGAGCCGTCGGTCGATCACGACAAATATCGTTCCCGCCCCGGTCTTGCGCTGCGCGTCGGCGGCGGCTTCCAGCGGTGCCGGATCGACACCAACGCGCTTCATTGCGCGGCATTGCCGATGACCACGGCATGCCCGTCGACCGTGCCGCTGATGCCGAGGCCTGTCTGCGAGCCGAAGTCGGCAACCGCACCGAGAGATAGATCGCGGTCCTTCGCCGCCGCAACGATCGCTTGCGCAAGCGGATGCTCCGACCGCGCCTCGACCGCGGCAGCCGCCGCAAGCACCGCAGCTTCGCTAAAACCGTGGATCGGCATAGTCGCGACGAGCTTGGGCTTGCCTTCGGTGAGCGTGCCGGTCTTGTCGACCAGCAGCGTGTCGATCGCGGCGAACGCCTGCAGCGCTTCGGCATTCTTGATCAATACACCGGCCCGAGCGCCCCTACCCGTAGCGACCATGATCGACATCGGCGTGGCAAGGCCAAGCGCGCAGGGACACGCGATGATCAGCACCGTGATCGCGTTAAGCAGTGCATGCCCCAGCCGGGGCTCAGGCCCGACCAAGCTCCACACGATGAACGTGACGACCGACGCCAGTACCACGCCGGGCACAAACCACCCCGAGACGCGGTCGGCGACCGCCTGGATCGGCGCGCGGCTGCGCTGCGCATCGGCGACCATCCGCACGATCCGCGCCAGCATCGTGTCACCGCCGACCGCGCGCGCCTCCATAACCAGGCTGCCGGTGCCGTTGACCGTGCCGCCCGTGAGTGCCGCATGCACGGACTTCTCGACCGGCGCGGGCTCGCCAGTCAGCATCGACTCGTCGATTGAGGAATGACCGTCGAGGACGACGCCATCGACCGGGATCGCTTCGCCGGGCTTGATCCGCAGCCGGTCGCCAGCGCGAATGTCGGCCAGCGGCACCACGATTTCGCTGCCGTCGGCGGTGACCAGATGCGCGGTCTTGGGCGCTAGATCCAGCAACGCGCGGATCGCCTTGCCGGTCGCGGCGCGCGCGCGCAGTTCGAGCACTTGGCCGACCAATACAAGCGTGACCACCACTCCAGCCGCTTCGTAATAGACTGGCACGCCGCCGTGCACCCGGAAGCCGGCGGGAAAGATGCCCGGCACCAAGGTCGCGGCAAGGCTGTACGCGAACGCTGCCCCGACGCCGATCGCGATCAGTGTGAACATGTTGAGCCGCCGAGTTAGGAGCGATGTCCAGCCGCGGGCGAAAAACGGCGCGCCCGCCCACAGCACGATCGGCGCGGTCAGCGCGAGTTGCACCCAGGCCGATGTCTGCGCAGTGAAGAAGCGCCAGCCGAACATTTCGGCACCCATCGATACAACCAGCAGCGGGACCGCCAACGCGCCGGCGATCCACAGTCGCCGCGTGAAATCGACCAACTCCGGGTTCGGCGTGTCATCGAGCGACGGCTGCTCGAGTTCGAGCCCCATGCCGCAGATTGGACAGCTGCCGGGACCGACTCGCCGGATCTCCGGGTGCATCGGGCACGTCCAGGTTGCTGCAGCTGCTGCAGGGTGCGCGTCATTCGTCATCGCGACTGCATCCTTGGCGCGTTCGCCAGCGAGGACAAGACACACCGCCATGCTGCCGCCGCCACCGACCCTGACGACTCCGTAAAGTTCCTCAGGGTCGCGGATCGGCATGCGCTATGCCGATCCCGCACCGTCGTCGACCCCGCATCACCCCGCCGCGCATCACCCCGCATCGTCGATGGGCCCGGTCGGCATGGTGCCAAGCGCATCGCGGGCCAGCTGCACCAGTTGCGGCACCGTCCTATGCGGCAGGTCGGCCACCAGCGTGCCGACGATACGGGCATCGATGTTGTGGTGGTGCAAGCCCAGATAGGCGATCAAATGCGCGCCCTCGTTGCTCTGTCCCTTTCCGTGGCTCACTATCACGATCCGGCCTACGGTCGGCACCGCTGCCGCGACGGCTTCGAAAAAGCGCGTGTCGGCCGGGTATTTCTCGCCCAGGTCGGCATCATGCTCCTCACCGTCGATATTCTCGTGCAGCACGTGAAGCGACTCTTCGACGGCCATCTTCGGGCTATCGGCATGGAGCGGATAGAGCCGCGCGCCGGCATGGTCGATCACGATCATCAAATCGGGCATCAAATCGGGCATCAGGTCGGGCGCAGCTTGCGTCGCCGGCTCGATATCCTTGTTCGACCATCCGGCCCGCACCAGCAAGTGCCGCAGATCCATGACCGACGCCGCGTCCAGGTCTTTGCCGCGCGCCGACTTCAGCGAAAGATGTTCGTTGCCGAGACGCAGCATCATATCGCCATTGTGCTGCTGCTCGGCCGAGCCGATCGTCTCGAACAAATGAGTCACCTCGCGCATCTTGAGATTGTGCGTCAACGGATTCTGAAACACCTTCTCCAGCGCGCGCTCATGCATGTCGGAGATGCCAGCAGCTAGGTCGCGATCAAGCGTCGGGGCGTCGTGGGACATGGTCGGCGTTTCGGGCTGTGCGCTGCAACTTTTTCTCCTCAAGCCCTTGGCGAGCCCGATTCTGGTTGGCGGCGGCGCGACGGTAGGAAAATGGGCAAAGCATCGATGGGCCTCACACCGGCTGCGGCGCCCTCAATAGCCGAGACCCTCGCCACCACCGTCCGCGGTGGCATGTCCGCTCGTACCGAACAGCGCCGTCGCCGCCGGTGCCTGTCGCTGGGCATAGCGCATCGCGCCCGCGACCGCTTCGATCGTGGTGGCCTGCCCCGGCTCGACGATGAGGCCGTCGCCGTCGATGTTGCGCACGGCGGCAAGAGATACGAAGTGGTGGAGATCATCGGCAAAGCCTTCGCCCTTCAGCACGACGAAGTCGTCCTCGACATAGTCGACGGCGCCGAGGTGCCGTCCTTCGCTATCGGCGACGTTCATATCGGGTTTGATCTGTTGTGCTGTGAACATGGCTCGGTCCTTTCGATGAGCGTGTAGGCGAAACGGGGGAACACGGATGAAGCTTAGGGTGATGCCATCAGATCGTGCGCCGGCTCCGAGGCGGACCTTTACTGGCAGCGGGGTTTTGGGACGGCCATGCAAATAGGGCGTCAGCAGTCTCCACGGCAGGTTCGGAAACTACGCAGGCGACGCGTTAAGCCGCGACGATCACAGGAGCCTACGTAGTTCCCGGCGCTCGTCAGGCCGAGCAAGGAGCATCATTCAGGCGCGGCGCAGATCGCTATGATCGATCTCGGACAGATGATAGCTTCGGCGAAAAGACGAGGAATTCCCCATGCAAGATATCAATTCGAATTACGATTATTTCGGCTGGGGCTGGATCTTGTGGATGGGCTTCATCTTCCTGATGTTTTCGAGCATCGGCAATTGGGGCTATGCCTATCGCGCACATCGTAAGGTCGATGGTTCGCCGCGCCGCGATGCGGGTGCCATCCTGAACGAGCGGTACGCCGCCGGCGAGCTCACACGCGATCAATATCTCGAAGTAAAGTCCGATATCGCTGCCGCTTGAGCGCACGCCCCGCCGGATCGTCAATGACTGCAGCCAAAGGAATGTGTCATGCTGAACGCCCTATCGTCGCTCCGTGGCTTGAACCTCCAGGCGACCGATGGCGTCCTCGGGACGATCAGCGACTTCCTGCTTGATGATGCGACCTGGAAAGTCCGCTGGATGGTGGTCGACACGGGCGGATGGCTGATCGGGCGCACAATCCTGATCCACCCTTCGGCGGTGACCTCGGCCGATGCCGAGGCGGGGGCCATCAGCGTTGCGCTGACGAAGGCGCAAGTCGAGGAAAGCCCGGACGTCGCCACGGACCGCCCGATCTCGCAACAGCTCCAGAACGCGATCTACGGCTATTACGGCTGGGATCCGCTGTGGGGTGAGGGGATGTTTGGCGGCGGCATGTATGGTGCGATGGCGGCGATCACCTCCCCGGTATCGGCCCCTGCTCTCTTCGGCGCCGCCGCCGCGCTGGAAGCTGAACATGACGCCGGTGGCGAGCAGTCTCACCGTGTTGCGGGTGACCCCCATCTTCGCAGCTTCAAGGAGGTCAAAGGCTACCATGTCGAGGCGACCGACGGCGAAATCGGGCATGTCGCGGACCTTCTCGTCGACATGACCGGCTGGCACGTGCGGTATATCGTCGTTGACAGGTCGAACTGGTGGTTCGGGCAGCAGGTGCTGATCTCGCCGGCCATCGTGAAAGACGTGGACTGGCCCCGCCGCCGCGTCGGTATTGACATCGACCGGGAGCGGGTCAAATCCAGCCCGCCCTGGAGCGCGAAGCAAATGGTCGATGGCGATTACGAGCGGTTGCTGCACGCTTACTACGCCTGACCGCGCGCAGAGGCGACGCGTTCAAAGACCCTGTGAACCCCCACAAGTGCGTGATCCGATGACCCTAATGTCCCTGCTTTATGTCAGCCGAAGCACCATCGATGCCGGAGAAGCCCAAGCGACCATCGCGGAAATCGTGGAGACGGCACAACGAGTGAATCCGCCACGTGGCCTGACGGGCGCACTGATCTTCACCGGAGCGAGCTTTGCTCAGATCCTGGAAGGACCGACCGATGCGGTCGAAACTATGATAGCAGCGATAGCTTCCGATCCTCGGCACAAGGACGTTTTTATCGCTGATCGAAGTCCCACCCTTGAACGCCGTTTTGCGCAATGGAGCATGGCGTATTTTGGCCGAGTCAATTTCGTCGAACGTCACATCACTAAGGTGTTTGAAGAGCGAACCGGCATTGAGCTGCCACTCGCCGCCAGGCGCCTCAGGCAGTTGATGCGCGAGTTTTCCCTCTAAGAACTGGCAGCTTTTTGCGAAAGGTTCCCGGTTTCAGGCCGACGTCGATCCGGCAGAAATGCCATACGAAGCGGGGCCGCGAGCCTCACATCCGCATCGTGCCGGTGTCGAGGAAGCGCTGGTGCCACGACAGCGCTTCGCCCGGCAAGGTCGGCGTCTGTTGCCCATAGGAGCCCGCCCGCGCGCGCCGATAATAGTCGGCGAGCGCCGGGCGATAGTCCGGGTGCGCGCACTGCTCGATGATCGCGACGGCGCGCTGCTTGGGGCTGAGCCCGCGCAGATCGGCCAAGCCTTGTTCGGTAACGAGCACTTGCACGTCCTGGCTGATGTGATCGACATGGCTCGCTTGCGGCACGATCGCCGAGATCTTGCCGTCTTTGGCGGTCGACGGCGTCATGAAGATCGAGACATAGGCGTTGCGCGCAAAATCGCCCGATCCGCCGATGCCGTTCTGGATGCGAGAGCCCATGATGTGCGTCGAATTGACGTTGCCGTAGATATCGGCCTCGATCAGCCCGTTCATCGCGAGACAGCCAAGGCGGCGGATTAATTCAGGATGATTGCTGATCTCCTGCGGGCGCAGAATCATTCTGGCGCGATACGTGCTCATGTTCGCGTTGAGGCGGGCGGCGGCTTCGGGACTGAGCGAGAAGGCCGTCGCCGACGCCATGCGCAGCTTACCCGAGTCGAGCAAATCGAGCATCCCGTCCTGGATGACTTCGGTGTAGGAGGTCATGTCCTCGAACGGCCCCGAGACAAGGCCGGTCAGCACAGCGTTAGCGATGTTGCCCACGCCCGACTGGAGCGGCAGCAGCGACGCCGGCAAGCGCCCGCGCGCGACCTCGTGGCGGAAGAACTCGATCAAATGTCCGGCAATCGCATGCGCGGCGGCATCGGGCGCAGCGAACGGCAAGTTGCGATCGGGCGCTTCGGTCTCGACGATCGCGACAATCTTGGCGGGGTCGACGCGAAAATACGCCTCGCCGATGCGATCGTCGGCGCGGACCAGCGGGATCGGCACGCGGTGCGGGGGCAGCGCGGTGCCGTAATAGATGTCGTGCATCCCCTCTAGCGCCGGGTTCTGCCAGCGATTGACTTCGAGGATGATCTGGTCGGCGCGGTCGAGCCAGGTTTTGTTGTTGCCGACTGATGAAGACGGGATCAGCGATCTGTCGCTGCGGATGCCCGAGACTTCGATCACCGCGGTGTCGAGCGGCCCGAGAAAGCCCTGCCACGCCATCGGCGCGACCTGGCTCAAATGCATGTCGAAATATTCCATCTCGCCGCGGTTGATCTTCTCGCGCGCGATGGGATCGGAATTATAGGGCAGGCGAAACTCGATGCCGTCGGCCTTGGCGAGCGCGCCGTCGAGCTCGGGCCCGGTCGAGGCCCCGGTCTACACGCGGACGCGAAAGGGATTGCCGCGTGCGTGTTCAGCCTCGATCCGTGCCGCGAGCGCCAGCGGCACCGCCTTGGGATAGCCCGAGCCGGTGAACCCGCTCAAGCCGACCGTACTACCCGAGGCAATCATGGCGGCGGCGGCATTCGCGCTCATCACGCGATCACGTAGGTTGGCACCGATTCTCGAACGCATCGTCTTTTCCTTCCGAGCGGCGGTTCAGACCGTCACATCGGCCGGCCGAGGATGGCGGCGGGCAATCCGTCGCGGCCCAGTTCGCGCGTCACGCGCAGCAAACTGCTGTCGCCAGCATAGCCCGTCACCGTGAAGCCCATCTCGCGCTCCACTTCGATCGCAGCGTGATTGTCGCGGCTTTCGATCGCTTCGAGCACCTTGACGCCTTTGGCATCGGCGAAGCGCGCGATGTGGGCCAGTAGCGCCCAGCCGAGGCCGTGAAGCTTGAAGTCCTTGCGGATCGCGATCGCCACCTCGCCGCGGTCGAAGCCCGGATCGCATGCAAGCATGGCGGTCGCGATCATCATCGACCCATCGCTCGTGAAGGCCAGAAAATTCTCGGACCAACGGTGATCGACATGGGTGAGCGCGGCGATCTGCGCCGGCCCCACTTCGTTCAATCCGGTCAGGAAGCGAAAGCGCAAGTCCTCGTGCGTCACGTGGGTGAAGAAGTCGGCGACCGTGCCGTCGTCGGCCGGCCGTGCCGGGCGAACATGGAAGGTGAACCCGGTGCGGGTGGAAAGCTGCTGGCTTGGCTTGTTCATCGGGCGACCTTTCGCGCGGGAGTGAGGCCCTTTGCGGACATCGCAAGGCCACCATTGCAGCCCCGCGAGGCCTGCGCCAGAAACGGAAACTACCTAGCCGGCACCGCCAACACCGGCGAGTCAGGCATCGACCAGCGCAGCTGATCTTGCCGACTTAGCCGTCTCGACAACGTCCGAGAAATCGAGAACCACGCGCGACGGCACGTCGCCGCGTTCGAGCCGGTGGAACACCGTGTTGATCGCTGCAAGCGGCTGCAACTCGACGTCCGCCTTCACCTTGCCGTCGGCGGCGAAAGCCAGGCACTCGACCATATCCTGGCGCGTGCCGACGAACGATCCGCGCACAGTAATGCATTTGGCGACGACGTCGAACAACGGCACCGGAAACTCGCCTGGTGGAAGGCCAACGAGCACGCACGTGCCGCGCTTGCGCGTCATCGCAACGCCCTGCTTGAACGCGCCTAGCGACGGCGCAGTGATCAGCACGCCGTGCGCCCCGCCGCTGGTTTGCTTGTTCAGCATTTCCGCCGGATCGTGCGTCCTGGCGTTTATCACCAGGTCGGCACCGAGCCTGGTCGCGTGTGCCAGCTTGCCCTCGTCGATGTCGATCCCAGCGACCTTCAATCCCATCGCCTTGGCGTATTGGATCGCCATATGGCCGAGCCCGCCGCAGCCCGAGATCGCCATCCATTCGCCCGGCCTGGCCTGCGTTTCCTTCAGCCCCTTGTAGGTGGTGATCCCGGCGCAGATCAAAGGGGCTGCCTCGAAGGCGCTCAGCCCGGCGGGGATGTGCGCGACATAGTCGGGGTCGGCGAGGAGATAGTCGGCGAAACCGCCATTTTGCGTATAACCGCCGAACTTTGCTTCGCCGCACACCGTTTCCCAAGCCGACAAGCAATGTTCGCAGTGGCCGCAAGCGGAATAGAGCCACGGCACACCGACCCGGTCGCCTTCCTTGACCGCGGTCACCCCGGCGCCGAGCGCGACGACGATGCCGATCGCTTCATGGCCAGGGATGAAGGGCGGGTTGGGCTTGACCGGCCAATCGCCCTTGGCAGCGTGGAGATCGGTGTGGCACACCCCGCACGCCTCGGTCTTAACCAAGATTTGGCCCGGGCCGGGCGTGGGGATCGCCAGTTCCTGTAGCATCAGTGGCTGTCCGAATGCCGTGACGACGGCCGCCTGCATTGTCTTGGCCATGAGCGAATTCCTTCGTGAGATTCGAATGTCGATCGGCGCTGCCGTTTCGACCTGGGTCAGGCAGGAGCCGCCATCGACGCGGTGCGCACCAGCTTCTTGTTGACGAATTGCTGGATGCCCATGTCGCCGAGCTCGCGGCCGTAACCCGAGTTCTTGATGCCGCCGAATGGCAGCTCGGCATCGGACCAGTCGATGTTGTTGACGAACATCATGCCGGTCTCCACTCGGCTGGCGACGCGCGCGCCGCGCGCGGTGTCGCGCGTCCATACCGATCCGCCGAGCCCGAAGTCGGAATCATTGGCGAGTGCGATCGCTGCCGCCTCGTTCTTCACGCGGAATACCATCGCGACGGGGCCGAAAAATTCGCCACGGAAGGCGGGGTTGTCGGGCGCGACGTCGGTCAGGATGGTCGGCTGCATGAACGAACCCAGCCGGTCGATCCGCTTGCCGCCGATCAGGACCTTCGCGCCGCCGGAAACCGCTGCGTCGACTTGGCCGACCAATTGTACCAGCGCCGGCTCGCTCGACAAAGGCCCGAGTGTGGTCGCACTGTCGAGCGGGTCGCCGACCTCGAGCGCTTCGAGCCCAGCGCGGAATTTCGCGAGGAAGACGTCGTACACCGACTCCACGACGATGAAACGCTTGGCCGCGCAGCACGTCTGGCCGGTATTATACATTCGCCCCCACACTGCCCACGGCACGGTGTGGTCTAGGTCGGCGTCGTCGAGCACGATGAACGCGTCGCTGCCGCCCAATTCCATCGAGGAGACCTTGAGGTTGCGCCCTGCGCGCGCCGCAATACTCTGGCCCGCGGCGACGCTGCCGGTCAGCGCGACGCCCTTCACGCGAGGATCGTCGATAATCTGGGCCGACTGTTCGTGCGAAACCAGCAAGTTTGTGTAAAGCCCTGCCGGCGCACCCGCCTCGGTCAGCACCTTCTCGAACGCGACGGCGCAACCCGGCACGATCTCGGAGTGCTTCACGACCAGCGTGTTGCCCGCCATCAGATGCGGGCCGGCGATGCGCGCCAGCTGATAATATGGAAAATTCCACGGCTCGACGCAAAAGATCACGCCGATCGGGCCGCTTTCCATATGCGCTTCGCCGTGCACCGGATCGAGCTTGACGGGCGCAAGGAAGCGCTCGGCGTTCTCTGCGTAATAGCGCAGGATTCGCGCGCTGAATTCGACTTCGGCCCGCGCTTCGCCGATACGTTTGCCCATCTCAAGTGTCATGATGCGTGCGAGGGCATCGGCCTGATCGCGAAGCAGATGCGCCGCCTTGTCGATGATGGCGGCGCGCTTGGCATAGCTGGTGTCGCGCCAGATCTCGAAGCAGCTTTGCGCCGTCGCTAGCTTGGTTTCGAGCGAAGCGTCGGTGATCTCGTCGAAGCTTTCGAGGAGCTTCCCGTCGAACGGGCTGAGGCTTTGGTACGTCATGGAAAGGGCCTTTCGAAAGGGATGTGAGGCTAATCGCGGGGAGCTTCGGACGTGATCACCGGGGATTTGCCGACCCAGCGTCGCTCTTCGAACTCAGTGATGAGGAAGTCGGCGACATCGGCGCGCGCGATGCTGCCACCGTGGAAATCCGTCAAATCGGTGAGGGCACGGATGCTGCCCGTAGCCGGACCGTTGGTCAGCGTCGTCGGCCGGATGATCGTCCAGTCCAGCGCGCTCGCGCGTATCTCGTCCTCTTGCCGATCCTTGTCGTGATAGGTCGAATTGAGCAGCAACGGCTGGACGATGCGATCGTACAGGAAGCCGCCGTGTCCGCGACTATCGCCCGCGCCGATGCCGGTGACGCACACCAACCGCGTGATCCCCTCCTTCTGCATTTCTTCGATTAGGATGTGCGTCGCGGCCGAAAGAAGCGTCTCTTCATCGAGCAGCGCCATTTTCGAACCTAAGGCGCTGATTACGCCACCGCATCCGGCAAGCGCCTTCGCGACGGCACCGCCATCAAGAGCGTCGCCTTCGATGATGTTGGCACCGGGAAGGAGCGGTGCCGCTTCCGCAGCCGAGCGCGTCAAAGCGTTCACTTGATAGTTTTTGTCCAATGCTTGGCGGACCACTTCCCGGCCCGTGCCGCCAGTCGCACCGATGACGAGAAGCTTCATGTCGTATCCTCCGCAGATGCCGCGACGACGCGGTGCGTGTAGCGTCTAGGCCGATCGTCTGCCGCCGCTTGTTTAGAAGCCAGCGGCCCGGCTCGGTCAGCCTCGGAAACTACGCATTATCCGCGAGCACCACCTCGCCCGCGGAGCAGGATATAGCCGCCTGCTCGGCAAGTGCCGCGATCACACCGGGGTCGCGCTCCATGCGAGCGCGGAAGGCGGCGAGGTTCGTGAACGGCTTCAGTGCGCCTGGCATCAAACCCGCGGTGCGTGTTAGCATGTAGAGATAGGCATCGGCGATCGTGCGCCGGCCAAACAACAGCCATGGCGCAGTCCCGATCATGCCGTCGAGAAAGGCATATTGCGGCTTAAGCCGTTCGAACGTGACCCGTTCCAGCTCGGCATATCCGGAGGGATCGAGCAGGAAGCGCTGCGGCGCGAAATGCGGGCCCCAGTCGGAATGGACTTCGCCGATCATGAAGCCGAGCGCTTCCGCCACACGGGCGTGTTCGATGGCATTCATGCCGCCAAGCCGGGCCGCAGGTGCCAGTTCTGCGAGATAGGGCAGGATCGCGATTGCCTCGGTCAGGATGCGCAACGGGTCGGCCAGCTGCAGCGCCGGCACCTTGCCGTGGGGATTGATTGACAGATAGGCCGGGAGGCGGCTGCCGCCGGCGGGCATCATCTCGACCGCGATCGGCAGCTCGGCCCATTTTGATGACGATGTGCGCTGCCAGCGCGCATGTGTTTGGCATCGTATAGAGCTTCATGAAGGTTCCCCTGTCGCGCGGCGGTGCGGCTCGCGATGTCCATGCTAGACCGGAGTTACGATCGCCCGGCAGCCTCGGGAATTACGGTGCGGGCGCCCCGGGCCGCGTAGTTTCCGATGCTGCCGCGACACGACGCTCGCTCGTAGATCGCGTTACAGCACACACCGCCGAGGTATTTCTATGAGGGCCATGGTCCTGCACCAGCCGCAAACGTCGCTCGTGATGACCGAGATGCCCGACCGGCTTCCCGGCCCGGGGCAGATCCGCGTGGAAGTGCTGGCGTGCGGCGTTTGCCGGACCGATCTGCATGTCGTCGACGGCGAACTGACCGCCCCCAAATCTCCGATCATCCCCGGGCATGAGATCGTCGGGCGGATTGATGCGATTGGGGACGGCGTGGCCGGACTGACGATCGGCGAGCGCGTCGGCATTCCGTGGCTGGGGCACACCTGCGGGGTCTGCCCGTACTGCCGCGAGCAGCGCGAGAACCTGTGCGATGATCCGCTGTTCACTGGCTACACCCGCGACGGCGGCTTCGCCACTGCGACGATCGCCGACGCGCGCTTCGCCTTTCCGCTCGGCGAAGCGGGCGACGACATCTCTCTCGCGCCACTGCTTTGCGCCGGACTCATTGGCTGGCGGTCACTAAAAATCGCTGGCGCGGGCAAGAAACTCGGGATTTATGGGTTTGGGGCCGCCGGCCACATCGTCGCGCAGGTCGCCGCATGGCAGGGCCGCGAGGTGTTCGCCTTCACGCGCCCCGGCGACCTGACGAAGCAGGATTTCGCGCGGCGGCTGGGCGTGTCCTGGGCAGGTGGGTCCGACGAGGCGCCGCCCGAACCGCTCGACGTCGCCATCATCTACGCGACCCTCGGCGAGCTCGTGCCAGTGGCGCTGAAGGCGGTCCGCAAGGGCGGTCGAGTCGTGTGCGCCGGCATTCACATGAGCGATGTGCCGAGCTTCCCTTATGCGCTGCTGTGGGAGGAACGTGAACTGGTGTCGGTGGCCAACCTAACGCGCGAGGACGGTCTCGAATTTCTCCGCTTGGTCCCAGCTATGGGCATTGTGACGCAGACGACGCGCTACCCGCTCGATCAAGCCAATCAAGCGCTTGCCGATCTCCGCGCGGGGCGATTCGACGGTGCCGCCGTGCTCGTTCCGTGACTCCGCCCTAAGCGACCCGCGTAGTTTCCGACGCTGCCCGCTGCCGCGCATCGGTTTCATGAAGAACAGGTCGGAACGAGCATTTCAAAGCACGCGTCGTGCTTGGAGAGGGTCGCTCGCGATGCCTCGCAGCGGACCTCGGGCATGCCCGATCGCCTTCGTTGCTCAACGTCAGGAGTTATCATGTCTCAGGATCGTCTGCTTCAGGAAGCCGTACTCGCCGAATTCGCTTGGGAGCCAAGCGTCACCGCAGCGCATATCGGCGTTACCGCCAAGAACGGCATCGTCACGCTTTCCGGCCATGTCGAGAATTTCCTTGAAAAGCGTGCGGCTGAACACGCGGCTGCGCGCGTCAAGGGCGTCAAGGCAGTGGTCGAGGAGCTGAAGGTGCAGCTGCACTCTAGCATGGAGCGCAGCGACGAGGACATTGCGCAAGCCGCCGCCATGCGGCTCGAATGGGAAGTCAGCGTGCCGCGAGACGCCGTCAAGATTAGGGTCGAGAAGGGCTGGGTCACGCTTAGCGGCCAGGTCGAGTGGCATTTCCAGAAGGACGCCGCCGAGCGCGTGGTCCATGGGCTGTATGGCGTGGTCGGTGTGTTCAACGAGACCACGATTAAGCCGCGCGCGGACGCGATCAATATCGGCAACAAGATCGATCTCGCGCTGCATCGCTCGTGGTTCGATCCCAAGACGATCACGGTCACCACGCAAGGCGGCAAAGTCACGCTGACCGGCTCGGTCGAGACGCCGGCCGACCGTTACACTGCAGGCGCCACTGCGTGGGGCGCGGCTGGCGCGACCGAAGTCGAGAACGACCTCATCATCGCATAATCTGTGGATGACCCCGCCCGCCGCGTTTGGGGCGGACGGGGTCGCCTTCGTCGGAAAGAACTGTCCCGCAATCATGAAGATCGTGAAGCTCAAGACCCGCCACATAGCGGTTGAAGCAATCGCCTCAGGCGCGCTCGCCTGCGGTGCGCTGGCGATCGGCGCGGTCGCGATTGGGTTCTTGACCGTCAGGCGCCTGAAAATCCTGGAAGCGCGGATCGAAACGCTTTCGATCGGTACGCTGACGGTTGATCATCTGAACATAGGGTCGCAGTAACCGGCATCACCGTGGTTTGGCACCGTCATTGTCATCGTCGTGGCGAACACATTGCGGTTGAACCGGGTCGGGTTGTAGCGGCGCCGGCCCCCGGCCTAAATCGCGCTCGATCGACGTCATGCGATGGACGATGGTGAAGAAGAAGGCGGTCGACCATCCGAGCAGGATGACGCCGTTCACCCCCTCGATCGCGCCGAGCAGACGGCTGCTGACGAGCAGGACCACGTCGCCATATCCGATCGTCGCATAGGTCGATGTGGAGAAATACAGCGCTTGCTCGAATGTCGCGAACCAGCCCATGGTCCGATAAAGGAGAGCGTAACCCCAAATCTCGATGCCGTGCAGCGCGAACAGTCCCAACGCCGCGCCGGCAATGACCGCGCCGTTCGCGATGAACGTCAGCACGCGGTCGGTGCCGCGCCGGTGCCGCCGCACCAGCGCCAGCAGCACCGACAAGCCGGCGAAGTGCACGATTACGCTCAGACCCACCATGATCGACGCCATGCCGAGCTGCAGCAGGAAGGAATCTGTCATTTCCCCGCGACGAACATAGCGGGCTGCGCTGCTCGTGTCAGACCAGCGAGGCGCTCCTCATACAGCGCAGCCATGGTTTCGTGCGATGCACGCGCGCAGCTTCCGCTCGATGAGATCGCCGAGGTCGTCGATTGTTCGATCCTGGCCCTGCAATAAGCAGCTTGGGCACAGTCGGTATACATTGCGGGGCGTCCTCATGACGTGGGCGGCGCTGCTGAAATCAGCGACGTGATTGAAAGCACTCAATTTTGGTACCCCGCCGCTCGAAGGGCATCGACGGCCGGAAACTACGTAGTTCGGTATTTCGAGCGTACGCGCTTTGCGCCGGGTTTCCGCTAAGACTGTGGAAACCGGTCGAAGCGTCAAGAACGGCAAAGCAGGACCAAGGCCGAAGCGGATCACGATGTCCGGTCGCTGCCCCGACGCGCCGTTCAGGGAAGCCAGTTCGGAACGCAACCCGGGCACTTCGACCGGTTGATTGACGAAGGCGCATTTGCGCCCGAGCGCGGTCGACGGGAGCGCGAAACGCCGGCCAGCTCGCCCAACACGCTCCTAAGGCGCTTGATCGGCCGATGCACCCAGAAAAAATCGCGACGCCGGGGGAGGAGCGCTGCTGGCGGGCGTAATGGTCGTTTTCGGAATGCACCGCCACCATCCGGTCGAACAGCAGCGGCCCCGCCGGGGAGGGAAGCGACGGATTGCCGCTGGCAACGCTGAACAGCCCATCGCCGCTGCGCATCGCGTAATGCGGGTCATAGCGCAGCCACTGTCTCAACTCGCACATGAATTCGCCGTCGGCCATCTGCGCGGTGTTGCCTGCGAGCATCAGATCGCGGACGCGATCGATGTCGGCGCGCTCCGTGATCAGGACGCTCTCGACCCCCGGCGCTTCGACAGCGGTCGCAAGCATATGCAATTCGGCGGCCAAGAGGACTTCCCGTCATAGGTCCCCGCGAGTCGATTGTCGGTACGGGATGGCGTGGCACAGCGCGCTGTTGATCGGTTTGGCGGGGCGAAATCGAAGATCGATCGCGCCACCACTTTCGCCGATGAACTCGGGCTCGCCGCATGCCCGCTGGCGACGGCGGCCAGCATCAAATCCTCGGCCGCGCAGTCCAGACTGACGAAGATGTAATGGTCATCGGGATCGACGACAGGTGTCCGCCGCGTGAAATCGGGCACCACCGTGATGCGACACGCTGCGATCCGGAACCGCCACGGCTGCGTATTGTGCCCGTTCGGCGCGAGCGACGCGAAGCGCAGGAGGTTACGGTAGTCGGGATTGGCACCGAACGCTGCCCGCGATGCGCCGACCGACGCGTCATAAGCCGACATCGATCCCATGCCGTGCAGACCGTCCACCCGGCCCCCGCGACGGCCACGCTGGCGACGCCGCCATCGATCAAGACGTTGCGCCGGTTCATGTCAGTGCGACAGCAGCGCGCAGCGATCGCTGCCCATCAGCAAGCTGCGTGTGACGCCGCCGAATGCCCATTCGGCAAGCCGATGATGGCCATAGGCCCCGGCGACGACCAGATCGACGGCGTTCTCGTCGGCGATCCTCACCAGGGTGGCGGCGTCCCCCGCTAGAGCATGCGCGACAATGACGTCGGCGTCGACGCTATGTCGGCTCAGCCAGTCGCGTACGTCTTCGATCCGCGCGCGAATGCCTGGAAGATCCGAGCCGACCCCGGCGAGGACGACGCGATCGGCGTCCATCAGCAACGGCAAGGCATCGACGATCGCTCGGCGACACTCACGGGTATCTGACCAGGCCACCATGACCGTCGCGAAAGCTGCGGTCGTCGCATGCCGAGGAACAATAAGTACGGGTCGCCCGGCGTTGAGGACGAGCTCGCCGGTATCGGCGTGACGCGTCGAGTTCAGGCTTCCGGTGGCGGCACCTGTAATGAGCAAGTCCGCGCACCGCGCTTCTAACGCGACGAAGTGTGATACCGGCTCAAGCGTCGGAATGCTGCGCCAGTCGAGCACACGGCCCCGGATCGTCGGGCAAGCGTGGAACTCCGCGGCGACCGTTTTCAGCTCGTCGTCGACCACTTGGCGTTCGGTCACCGCCAGGGCACCAGAAAAGTCGCCTTCCGGGTAACCGATCTGGACCGGCTCGCAGGCCGCGATGCCAATCACGCCCGCACCATAGCGTTCGGCCAGCACGGCGGTGACGGCGAGCACGCCATCATTGGACTGGCCGGCGTCGAGATGAACCATCAAGGTCTTGTACTGCACGAGACGCCTTTTCGATTTTAGGAGGCGGCCCTTGTCGGCGTTACACGCGCGGTCGGGAAGATTTGGGAACTATGCGAGCTGTTCGCGTAGCGGCGCCGTCGCCGTCAAAGGATGTGCTGGCCGTAAGCAACGACCGACTGGATTGCCAATATCGCCGACAAAACGCTGACCGCGACCGCCGGGCGGTGATCGGCAAAGCGCCAGATGCGATGAAGCTGCAATTGGACCATGCGGAGTCTCTCAGGTGCGAGGATCGGGTGACCTGAACGGTCGCCAGCACCATGGCGTCGAAGCAACGTTTTGGCACCTCTGTCTAGGACCGGGGACTCCCTTGGGGGCAGCCTCGGAATTTACGCACGAGCCCGTGAAATCTGCGGAAGAACCCGGTCTGACCAGCCTAGCAGCATAAACTTTCACTTCGCGACCCGCATGGTCCCAATCCTGCGTGCCCAATCTCATCGAGCTTTAGGTCGACCCCTCCGACTTTTATTAGGCGGGGCGATCGAAATTTGGCGAACTCATCCATCGCTTCGACGCTTATCCACATTCCAGCGCCAAGGGTGCTCGTCGTGCCCGCCCGCTAACGCCGACGTCAACGCTCTGGCCGACCGACCGGACGTGCTCGCGTTGTCGTTCGCCGTTACCTATTGGGGCCAGCTTGGCTGGAAGGACACTTTAGGTTCGCCGCGCTGGACTGCGCGCTAGTGTGAATACGCCCGCGCAGGCGGACGCGGGCAGGTCGCCACACCGCACGTGATCGTCAATGGCGGACCGACCATTGTCGGCAGCAATCGCGCGCAGCTTGACGCGCTTCTTGCCAGGCAGGGACCGGCGCGCGGCGGCCCAGAGATAATTGAGGAAAGTGGCCGCGTGCATCTCTCCGCCGCCGCCGCTCCCTCGGCCCCGGTAACCTTGTGGGTGGTCCGTTACGACCCGCGTTCACGCGAGGTGCCAATCAGCGCAGGAGAGAATGGAGGGCGGACGCTACTGCACCGTGACATCGTGCGCGAGTTGGTGCGGCTTGGCGCCTGACGCGGGCCGGCGGGGAAATTTCCGCTACCGTCTGCAAATGAGGGCGGACTGAGCAGTGCCGTGCTGTTGCAGCAGGGCCAGGGTGGCGCGATCGTCGCGGCTCGCAGGCTTGCGGCTTAGCCGCCCCCCGCGCCGGGCTCTAATAACAGGCTTAGGCTTCGTACGACATGGAATGCATGATAATGGGCCGACTTGCCCCGCTGATGATCGCTGCGCGGCTGCCTTCAGAGCGGCCCAAAGCCCGTTCATCCGACGACAACCGGCGGTTCCTGAACGGCATGCTACATGTGTTGCCCGTTAGCAGACCGTACCTACGCTGCCTCTGTATCTCCGATGAAAAGAAGCTGATCGAAGAGAACGCCCATGCGCTCGTTCACGGGAACCGACTTAGCCGCCGCAATTGCACTATCGTTCAACCGAATCAAAGGCCGTGCTCCGACGCCTCGCGCGTTTGCAGTATCAGAAGCTGAGGCCGGCGCCGGCATGTTTGAGTTACCATCGGCAGAAGACGCCTCGATGACGCGGAGGCTGTTAGCGGCGATCGCAGGGTCGATGCGGATCGGCGGCATCTCTGGCGCTGGAATCTTAGTCCGCTCGGCAAGCTTTTTCTCGGCATAGTAACGGACCTTCTGGCCATAGGTCGCGTACATGCCACGCCGAAAGACGATCAGGTCGTTCTCCGGCAGCAGCTCGACCTCCTGCGGCAGCATCAGCGGCCGGCGCTGATCGGAATCGGATGTGGAGCCGCCACCGCCACCCCACGTCCCCATGGAGCGCGAGCGCGCGCGAAACGTGTAGCTTCCGAGCTGGTCGGAGATTTTCTTGGCCTCCGCCAAACCGGCAGGTCGGAGGACGAGGCGCACCGCGCAATTTCGCTCGATGTCGGCCGCGACCTTATCGCCATAGACGCCCTGGATCTGCTCGAGCGACTGGAACGCCGGCAGCATGCGCAGCCCGTAGCCGGCGACATAGCTGAAGGCGTTCGCCAGCACCGTGCATTTGCCGAGGCTGGCAAACTCGTCGAGTGCCAGCAGAACCTTGATCTGGTGCTTCTCGCCCTTCGGCAACTCGCGCACGTTGCGGTCGATGAGCTGCTGGAACAGCAAGCCATAGATCGGTGCAACCCGGTCCAGGTCGTCAGGTGACACACCGAGGTAGAGTGAGATCCGTTTGTCGCGAAAATCGCTAAGATCGAAATCACTTTCTGACGTTGCTGCATCAACATAGGGGTTCAGCCAGCCGTTGATCTTCGACGTCACGGATTGGCGCAACCCAGAGAACGTGTTCGCGGACGAGCCGGTATAATCCTTGATCGCCGAGACGCACCCTTCCGACAGGGGCTTCCCGGCCTTTTTGCGATCGGCGATGATCTTCGGGAAACGCCGCTGGGCATCGCCGGCCGCGAACTGACGATAGACTTCGCCCAGCGTGAAGGGGAGCGCGTCCTCACCGTCGTCGACCGTCGCCGCGATATACGCGGTAATGCCAAGGAACGCCGTTCGCGCACCCTCGGCCCAGAACTTCTCGCCCGTCAGTGGATCGGGATAGAGCATCGCTGCGATCTTCTGCAGCTCGTTGATGACCTCAACGGGATCGCGCCGGTTAATATAGCTCAGCGGGTTCCACCGCACCGTTCGGCCGCTGGCATCGAGCGGGTTGAAGAGCAGGACCTGCTGCCGGAGCACCTGCAGCCGATAGCCGGCCGTGTTGTCGTAATTCTCCTGCTTGATGTCGAGGACAACGAGGGAGTCAGGCCAGTCTAGCAGATTAGGGATGATGACGCCGACGCCCTTACCGGCGCGGGTCGGCGCCTCGAGCATGACATGCTCGGGTCCGCCAAATCGCATGACCTTACCCCCGAACTTGCCCAGAACAATGCCGGCAGGCGCCAGCATCTTGCCCCTGCGGACTTCGCCCACACGTGCAAAGCGCGCTTCGCCGTGGAGCTTCTGCCGCTGGAACAGCGTCGAGATGATGGTGATGACGGTCAGGACCAGGCCGATCCCGAACCCGACCATGAAGGGCTTATAGACGATCGGGTAGCCCTTCATCGCCCAAAGGGCGGCCGGCACCTTGCGCCACGGGGTATGGACGCTGAGGAGGTGCGAACTCCACAGCACGGCGATCGCGCCGATCGCCGCGCTTACCGCTAGGCCGATCAGGGCCAGGAACACGATAGCGCCCGGGTGCGATCCCTCGTCGCTACGAACCCACTTACCGCTCATAGTGGCATCCTCTCAGTCGTTCGGCTTGCTCGCTGGATCGAACCAGACTTCAGTCATGCGATAGCGGGCTGGCCGTCCGTCGCCGGGAGGGAGCCGGTGCATCTGCACGACAATATCGACCAGCGAGCGGAGCAACGCGCGAACGTCGTGGCGGTCGAGGTCGTTGCCGCCTTCCGACTCCTTGACCAGCAGCGTGAGCTGTTCGAGCGCGCCCTCGGCCGTGTTGGCGTGGACCGTCGTGATCGACCCGGGATGGCCGCTGTTGACGTTGCGCAGGTAGAAAAAGGCTGTGCCGTCGCGCAATTCCTGGAGGAGGATGCGATCGGGCCGCATACGCAGTGCCGATTCCAGCAACTCCTTCGCACCGGCCTTCTGGAGGCTCTTTCCGTCCTTGGCGTACATCATGTGGACGTGATTGCGCTGGGGCACGACGAGCTCGCGCGTGTCCTCGATCGTGAGGATCCGCTCGTAGTCGGGGATCAGCTTGATGAGCCCCTTGGAGAAGCTCGTCTTGCCCGACCCTGTGGCGCCCGAGATCAGGATGTTCTTGCGAGCCTCGACCGCGAGCTTGAAGGACGCCTTCCAGTCGCCGGCGTCGCGATACCTCAGCAACTCCCCATCGACGTCCGCGTGCAGGCCATGCGCGCGAACCTCGCTGAAGAGGCCCGCGCGCTCGAAATCGTCGATGTTCATCGTCACGCCTGACGCTTTGCGGATAGTGATCGAGATGAAGCCTTGCTCGACGGCCGGAGGCACCACGACCTGCGCGCGCTCGCCACCCGGCAGGACCGACGAACAGATCGGATACTCCGAGTTGATGTCCTGCTTGGTCAGACCCGCGATCAGCTTCGCCAGCGTCATCAGCGCGGCGTTGTCCAACGCCGGCTCCTCGTGCCACTCCCATCCCTCACGGGTCTCGAGGCCGATCATACCCGGCCCATTGATGACCAACTCAGTCACGTCGTCGCGTTCGAGGTGCCGCTGGATCGGGGCCGCATTATGCTCGTAGATTAGCGACGTGACATTGGAAGCCATCGCTTAGCGCCTCAATCCCACGTTATAGACCGAGCGGAAATCGAAGTCTTTGGCGACAAAGATCGCGGCCGTGTCACCCTGGTTCTTCTTGAGGATCGGCCTGATCTGCATCGTCTGGTTGAGGACCGTCGATCCCGTGTTGCTCGGAACCTGGGTGGTGTTGCTGCCTTCACCGGCCAGCGACCGGCTTGCGATCTGCGAGGCATCCTCCAACACCGAGATCACCAGCCCGACACCGAACCGTGCCCAGAACTGCGTATCGACGCCGCCCGGCAGGCCGGCGCGGCCGAGGCTATCGGCCGCGGGCGACCCGAGATCGATCGCCACTCCGCGAGGCGTCAGCGCGCGCGTCCACAGGACGAAAAGCCGCGCCTGACCCTGCGTGATACCGCCCGAATATTGGCCGAGCACCTTCGTCCCCTTGTCGAGGAGGACGATGCGACCGTTCTCGGAATAGACGTCGTGATTGATGACGCACGACACGAAGCCCGCTTGCGTCGAATTGATCGCCGTCTGGAGCGTGCAGGGGATGACCGTGCCTGCGCTCAGGAGGAGATTGCGATCGGCGACCATCGTCGCCCGCACCGTCTGGATCGATGCATGGCCGAGCTGATCGCTGAAATCGGTCGTACCCTTGCCCGTCGGTCCGGCTCCCTCATTGGGAGCGCCAAAGCCACTCGCCTCCAAGCCCTGCCGTCCAGCGGTCGTCTGACCGCCAGATCGGGACTGGCCTTCTTCCTGGGCCTGGGGTTGCCCCTCAGCCATCGACGTGCCTGGAAGCGCTGCTGCGGCCGTGCCTGTGGTGCCGAACGCCATGATCGGCGAGCGGCGCGCGGCATCCGCCATCGTGCGCGCCGCCTCGGCGCGCCGCTGCTCAGGAGACTGCTGACCGTTCGTGGGAGTCGGCGTCGGCGTCGCCGTAGCCGGCACGGTGCTCCCATCAGCCGCAACGGTCGGCTGACCCGGCGTCGGCGCGATGGGTCGACCGAAAATATCAGTCTGGACGCCCGGCTGGCCAAGCTGCCCTGCCAGCGCCGCCCGCTGGGCATTCTGCGAGCCCATCACATCGTCAACCGACCGCTCGCTCGCCTTGGCGGGCTGCGTCGCTGCCGTGGCGCTGGGACTGTGGTGAAACGCGCTATAGCCGATCACGATGCCGCCCATCGCGCCCAAGAGGCCGATGCCGGCGCCGATGAAGGCGATATTGCCCCAACCGCCGCTGCGCGCGACTACGGTATCCTGCTCGCCGGGGGGAACGGCGTCGATGGCGACATCGCCGCCCCGGTCAATCACATTGCCGACCATCTTACTGCCCCTTCACTTTGCGGGTCACGACATTGGAAACGGTGCCTGTCCGGTCCCCGCGATCGTTGCGCAAAGGCGCTTCGTTGTAGACGCATAGGACGGTCGTCCCGCGCCTGAGGCGGAGCTGACGATAGACGGCATGGATCACCACGAATTCCTCACGCACGTCGTAAGGAACAATCGTCTCGGTCCCGTCGACGTCGACCGCGAAGATCGACGGAATGTCGGCGTGCCCGGGATAGCGCAGCACCGTGAACTCGCCGTTGTCGGAGATCTCGGTCGGCTGGAGCGAGGAATCGCCCTGCACCGTGTATTTCTTGTTCCGCGTTCCCTCGATCACGGCATGATCGAGCGCGGCTTGTGCGACGTTGGTCTCGATCGCCTTAGCGGTCTGGGCTTGGGCGTTCTGCACCTGCAGCGCCAACATCGCGCGTTCCTCGCGAGGATAGCGGAATCGGACACCGTACATCTGCTGGCCGGTGCCGAGGGTGAGACTGAAGTGGTAGGTCCGCGGTGCTCCGCCCGCGTTCGTGACAACGATCAGATTTGTCCCGCCCGCGCGCTCGCGCGGCTTCAGGAAGACGATATTGCCGACCGGGGCAATCTGCCACGACACGGTATCGCCCAAGGCCGCTTGCGTAACCGTCTCGCCCGGGCCGAATTGGATCTCGATCGCGTGGCGGAAACTGCCCACGATCGTCACCACCTGGTCGGGATCGTAGTTGACGTTGCGAACCCTCACATCCTTGCCGCCCGACACGGGCGTCTCGGAAGCGATTGCCGGATGGGGTATCAGCGTGATCGCCGCGGCCCCGACAACCGAGAAGGCGACAAGCCGGTGCCAGATCGCACCAACCGCGCGCCAGAAGTGGCTTTTTGAGCCGCTGTCCGTCACCACCAGCTTGGTCGCCGGCGGTGACAGATGTACGTTTAGCTTCTTGCGAAGGGCGGGCATGAAAGGGACGACGACACGATCTTCATCGTCCGAGGTGTTCGGCTGATTGCTCATGTCACGCCTCCGGGTCAGAGCGGTAGTTGACGACCTGGAAGCCGAGCGGATTGATGTTCCGATCCTTCTCATGCTCCGGCGCCGTGGTGTATTTGAAGGTCATGATCGCGTTCCAATTTTGCGCGACCGGGGTGTTTTGACCGAAGTTGATGATCTTGGTGTAGCGGACCTGCGCGACCGTCGGACTGAGGAAGCTGATCGATCGGATCGCGATCGATACGTAGCCTTTGTCGCTGTAGATGTTGGATGGCGCGTTCTTGTTGCCCGACTGGACGCTGTTCAGGTAGCGACCGCTCTCGAGCTGATCGCTCATCAGCATCACCGCGTAGGCGTTCTCGCGGGCGGCATCGTTTAGCCAGCCCTCGCGCAGCCGCACATATTGCGAGATAAAGTAGCGATTGACCGCATCCTCGTAGGTACGCGGCTGCGGCCCTTTCAGGGCTGTCACGACTTCTGTTTCGCCCGAAGTCTTATCGACCCGGATCACATAGGGCTCGACGGTCTTTAGCGGCGCCAACATTGCGACCGCGCCGACCGAAACCACCGCAAGAGCGCAGGCGCCCGTGGCAATGCCCCAGGCGAGTCGCTTTGACTGGATCGCCGCACGCATCCGGTCGTATTCCCACGTCCGAGACGTCTCGAAGTATTTCTCTCTATCTTCGACCTTCACCGCGCCCATTGCGTCGATCCCTTCAGCACGAGAAGTAGGTAGGCGCAGCGTCCCGTAGGGACGTGCGCGGTGCCGATCGCGGCACGTTCATGGCACCCGGTCCCGATGGCGCCGGGCCGGTGCTCCCGGCGCTGGGGACAGGAGCAGGCGACGGCGCGGGCGCCGGAGCCACCGCGCCTGTTGGCGGAGCTACCATCGACTGCCCCGCGCCTTGCTGAGATGCCGGCAATGGCACCGGCAGGCTCGGAAGGATCGAGCCGTAAAGGTTCGCCGGACGCCGGTGCTTGCCATCACAGACAGCAGGCGGCTTGATGTGAGTCCCGGCGCAGCCGCTAAGTGCGAGCGCACCTAACGCTACGAGAGTAAGCCTTTTCATACGGTCTCCGTTCGTATCGTTCCGCGTTGGCGGCTTCGGAAGTTGATGGTTCAAAGACGTTGCTCAGGCTCCTCGGCCCGAGCGTGACGCCGAGCCCCCGGTGGTTCCGGAATTCGTAGGCTGCCGGGGTTGCTGGGTCGCGCGGCGGAACATGAGACGGTTCGTCAACATGTTCGCGCCTGTTTGCAGGAAGCCGTGTCCGCCCGAGGATGCGCCGCCCGCGATGCCTGCGGCGATCGCCGGCGACTGGAAAAAGAAGATCGTGCCGACAACGTAAATCAACAGCACTGCCACTACCGCGATGAGGACTCTTGCAGCGTTAAGCGCGATCCCATCGGTCGAGGTTGAAAGGAATATCGTGCCGTCACCAACGCCCGCCATGATGTCGTTCATCACAGCGACCTGAAGACCGGTAATAAACTTTGTCATGATCGCCATCACGACCATCAAAAGAATGAAGTTCGCGGTCTGTTTCAGCCAGCCATCGAACAACCAACGTGATGAGTTGAAAAGCAAACACGCCAGCGCGAGGGGTGCGAGAGCGACGCATATCGCGACAGACAGTTTGGCGAAGATGACGATGCAAAAGCCAACAGCCGCCGACATCGCCGCAAACACGTATATGATGACCAGAGCTATTAGGGTCAGTATGAAATATTCGAGCTTGGCGATCGCTAGCGAAACATCAGTAATGCCACTGGGTTGGCTTTGAACCTTCTGGTCCGCAGCCCAAAGCACCTTCGTCATCTTATTTGCATCAGAGACGTAGTTGTCGAAGGTCGTGCCGGGATTAGTCACCGGTGTGCCAGTGCCTGCGGAGATGATCTCGTCAGGCAGGCCCGTCACGACGTTGACGACGAATGTAGAATAACCGATCGCACTCGCAGCAGCGATTGCAAACCCGACTTTGCCCGCTTGGAACACCAGCTCACGCAGAGGCGCCTGGATCGCGCCACGCAGCACGGCAAAGCCGAGCAGGAGGAAGTAAATAGTCGCGGCGATGGCGAGAGGAGCAGCGACGAATGCCACTAGGCCTGATCCAAAGCCTGCGACAGCCGCATCTATTGCAGACGCAATGTATGCGTACATCGCTGCGAATGGGTGCGTGAGGCTCATGCATAATGACCTTCAACATCGCCGTCACGGCAGACTATTTTCTGAGGATGGCGTTCGAGAAAGCGTCGTCGGCATCCTTGCCCGCCTGCTTCTGAGTCATCACCCCTGCTGCGGACTCGGCCGATCCGCACTTCCGAAGTTTTTCGTCAGCGCCGAGGCTGGAGTATTCGCCGCTTCGGCACTTCTCGATCCATGTCTTGAGCATTGCCGGGTCGCGCTCGAATGCCGCCTCGGTCGGAACCTGCACAGGCTCGGAGCAACCCGCCACGGCTAAAAGCACCCAAATAACTACGGTTTTGTGCACGATCATTTCCTCAAAATAGCTTCATCAAAGGCGGCATCGGCATCGCGAGCTGCTGCCGTCTGGGTAGCAGCCAGCGAGAGGGACGCCCGACCTGCCTGCGACATCTGGATCGCCTGCATCTTAATCATGTCGTTCTGAAGCTGGGCCTGCTCGACGGAAATCCGAGCTTGGAGATCCATGACGTCCTTGGGATCCTTGGCCGCATCGAGCTGTGCCCGGAGCTGGTCGAGACCCTGCATACGGGTCTGAGAGATGCTGAGCGTGTTATCGCCAAGGGCCGCCATGGTCGCAGCTTGGCCGGTCGAGTCTTTCAAAGCCTGGGCGTAAGCCGCATCGGCGCTCGACGATGACGATGGCGAAATCGTGTACTTAGATTGGATCTGAGACGCGAGTGTCCCCAGCGAACCAGTTTTCGACAGGTCGCCGCTCAGCAGCGCCGACGCATCGATCGACGTGTTAGGCAGGATGTTGCGCACCTGCGAATTGAGCAACTGGGACGCGATGCTGTTGACGTTGGTCACCTTCTGAAGCGAGTTAAGCTGGCTGGTAGCCGTCGAAATCTGCTGCTCACCCTGCTGGATCATCTTCATCGTGTTCTGGACCTGAGCGAGCGCTTGCACGTAGGTCGAGGTGTCGAACACAGGGATGCCCTGCGCAGCGGCCGGCGATGCGAATGCAGCCAGTGCGACCGGCGCGGCTGCAAACATGATTAGGCGCTTTAGCGACATGTCAGCTTCTCCTTTGGTTGGCGTAGAAGTGCGGCAGCCACGCCGCGGGATCGCTGCCCGCACGGGCAATGGCCTCCTCCATGGCGACGAGCGTTTCCTCGCGGCCAGAAAGCACTTTCAACTCGTTGGGCATCTCGCCGAGGTCGAGCTTGGCGACGATCGACGTGTGGCCCTGCTTCACCAGAAACGTCCGGCTTTCCGGCGTCAGATCCTCACGGATCAGCCGGTACTCGGCGTCCGTCAGACCAAGCCCATCGCAATAATCCGACCGCTTGGCTTCCGAGTTTGGCAGGAGGATCTTGGTCGCCGACTGTTCGATAATCGAGTGCGCGATCGGCGAGCGCAGCGCGTCAGCCGGCGACTGCGTCCCGAAGACCATGAAGGCGTTGCGCTTACGGAAGGTCTTGAGCCCGTCCTGCGCGAAGGCGCGGAAAGCCTCGTCCTCCAACGCCTTCCAGAACTCGTCGACGTCGACCACGACACGCTGGCCGTTCAGCAGCTCGTCGACGCGGTGGAAGAGGTAGAGCATCGTGGGTGTACGGATCTCCGGGTTCTCCAGGAAATCCGTCATGTCGAAGCCCACGAATCGCGCCGCCATCGACACCTCGTCTGCAGGGCCATCGAACGCCCAACCAAGCGGCCCGCCCAGACACCAGCGTTCGAGACGCGCACCGACGCCCTCGGCATCAGAATAGCCCAGCATTTCGCGCAGCGCACTGAACGACCGCGACGGCGCCGGCAGGCGCATCACCGCCTCGATACCCTCGTCGATCATCCTCTCCTCGGCGACGCTCAACGGCCGGTGTTCCCGCCGCACCAGCACGCGGATGAACTGCCGGAGGAAGGCGATGTTGGCGGGGGTAGGCGAGAGACCCTTCAGCGGCGCAAATCCGGTCGGCTCGCCGTTTCGCAACGCGAGGTAGGTCCCGCCGCAGGCGCGCACGAAAATCTCCGCGCCGCGGTCTTTGTCGAAGAAGACCTGCTTGGCGCCGGTCTTCTCAAGCTGCGCCTGCAGAAAGTTCTGCAGCACGGTCTTGCCGCCGCCCGTCGGTCCGATGATGAGCGTGTGGCCGATGTCGGCGCGGTGGAAATTGAACCAGAAGGAGGAGCCGGCGCGCGTCTTGAGCAGCGTGACCGCCTCGCCCCAATGGTTCCCGGACTTACGCCCTGCAGGGAAGGTGTAGAACGGGCTCAGCGCCGCGAAATTGCGCGTGTTGATAACCGCCGGGCGCGCCCGCATCTTGAAGTTGCCGGGAAGCTGCGCCCAGAACGCGGCTTCCAGCGCCACGTCCTCGCGCGCCATAACCATGCCGGTATCGGCCGCGGCCGATCGCGCAATGGACAGGCGCTCCAGCAACCGCTTCGGGTTCTCGTCGATCACCGCGATCGACAGGTGATGCTCACCCATCGCGAAGCGGTTCGCCATCAGATCGTCCACGCCGTCGAGCAGCTCTTCGGCCTGGCTGACGCCGGCGTCGTCGGACGACACCATCTGCTTATACTTCTTGGTGAATCGCTCGCTCGCGACCGACTTTACCAAGGGCGCGAAACTTTGCGTCAGCACAAACGGGAAATCGAGCGTCAGCAGGCTGTTAAATTGCCCGGTCCGCGTTGACGCGACATACTCGCGCACACCGAACATGCCGAGGTAATGCGACTTGTGGGGCAGCCGGATCTCCGCCGCCTCGCGCCCGAACACCACCCGCGACGTGTAGAGTGCCTGACCCAACCGGCCATCGAGCAGCGGCACGCGGATGCGGTCGCCGGTCAGGATGAAGTGCAGCACCTCCATCGGACGTGAAAACATCACGCCATTATGCTCATAAAGCGACAGCGGCTCGGGCGAAACATCGGCGAGGAGGGATTCGAAGTCGCGGCACTTGTCCGCCATGATCGTCAGCGCGCGATCGTCGATCTCGCCGCTCGCGCTGCGCTTCGTGAAGACTTCAGCAACTGGTCGCCGGCCATCTGCGACGGCCGCACGAGGATCGTGACGTAAAACTCGTTGTGGTAAAGGACCTTGTCCTTCAGCGTCTCGGCGTAGCGCTGCTGCAAGCCGCGCGCGAAATCGGAGTGAAACTCCCCTTCGAGGATCGGATCGGTCGCCGTCCGGACCAGATGGGTCCAGAGCGCAACGCGATCATCTCCGATCGAGCGCCACGCGATGTTGAGCTTGTTATGCCAAGTGTTGAGGTCGGCAATGTCGCTGGTCTCGAACGGCCGCCCATCGACCCGGTACATGCGCATGACCGAGCCGTCTTCGAGAGCGACAAGCGTGTCGTCGACGTGCCGCGTGTACGGGATAAACTTGATGTCATCTGCCTCGCGAACCGCGATCTTTTTATGCTTCAGCTTGAACTCAGTCATTGCCGAACTGCTTCCGCTTCACGCCTTTGGCGAGGCGAACGGGAGAGTAGCTCCCGCCTCCCCAGAACTTGCGATTTTTGGACAGGAAGCCGGTCTGGAACCACAGGCCCCACAGCCGGAACGCATTGAAGTCGTAGTGAGCGATCATGCGCGCCGGGAAGTAGAGCGCCCCGAACAGGGCCAGGGGGTAGAAGGGATTATGCATCACCCCCCAGAACACCATGCAGACCATGATGATCGGCAGGATTGCCTCGAGCGGCAATCCCATGAACACCGACGGCCTGGTCAGAGCGAGGAAGACCTTATCCTCAGCGAGCCTGTCTTCCATCTTAGCTACCCGTTCCGCCCATCCAGGTGATGATGGTGGTCGCCGAGAAGATGATGCCGATGCCGATCAGGACCGTCACCGCGCGACCCCAATCCATCCGGCCCGTCAGCTTGGCGTAGCCGACCGCCATGATCGCGATCACACCCACAACCGAGGCGACCGTGGTCATCCAGGTCTTGATCGTGCCAAGGCCAGTCTCGATGGACGTCTGTGCAAGAGCGGGCTGCGCGATCGCGATCAGAGCAAGCGCACCGGCGAAACCGACAACCTGCCGAGCTCGGGCGTCCGACATCAGCCGGCCCATATTCGTAGTGAACTTCATACGACTCTCCATGGCTTGAGTTACCTCTCCAGGTCGGGGGTGCGCTGGGGTGGTTCGAGCTGCCGAACTGGCGTCGGCTCACGCACCGAGACATCAAGACCGCGCCGGAGCACGTCCGAGATCATTTGACGGCTCTCGAGGGTGGCGGCCGTCACGCGGCTCGCATCACCATCGAAGGCCTGACTGAGGTGCTTTTCCATGGTCGCCTGTGCCTCAAGCGCACTGGCGAGCCTCGGCTCGGCCGAGATCCGCTCGGCCGCTCCATGTAGAAACAGCTCCGCTAACTCTTCGCTCTCATGCCGACGCTCGGCCGCGGCAACGCGACCAGAATCGATCGGACTTTCAGCAACGGTCGGTTCACCAACCTCGACCGCAGGTTTCGGCATCGCTTGCTCAGGCGTGGGCGCCGGTGCAACTTGTTCGGGCGCCGGGGTCGGCGCTTCAGGTGCTCCGCGATCGCGACGCGACGCGTCGGAGCGGCGCAGATCCTCCATGCGGGCCTGCTCGCCAAACTCCGGCTCATAGCCCCGGACGGTCAAGCCCTCGCGCGACCCGGCTGCCCACACAGCCTTGCGAAACTCGGGCGAGCCCTCGACGTCGATCCCCTGCCAGCCATTGTGCTTGGCGATCCTCACCAGCGCGGTGATCGTCTCGGGGTCCTCGTTGCGCGCAATGATCCGGTCGCCGTTTCCGCCGATCTCGATTGACGGAATGTCGCGATCCTTGGGCAGGAACATCCCGACGCGACGCTCGCTGCCGTCGGTCGGCTCGATCACACGCACTTGGTACTGGGACGCCAGATCGGGCGGCAGTTGGAAATTGGACGGCTGCTCGGCAGTCGCCTCCGGATCGCGGCCACCCCGCGTTGCGGTGTTCTCGGCGCTCACTTGAACACCTCGACACCGTTGGAGGCGATCTGCCCGACCACCCAGCTATCGCCTTGCACGGGTGCTTTGGATGGAACGGCATTCGCAACGCCGCTCGGCGACGCCGGGATCGGGGGCGGCGCGGCAATCGAGCCCATGCCGCTCGCGGCCGACCAGACCCTGCCAACATAGCCGTTGCGGAAGCCGCGCGTCAGCGTGCCGGTGTTGTAGAGCGAATAGGTCGCCGAGATTGCGTCCAACCCGCTGTAGTGCCGGCTCGCCAGCCCATAACCCTCCTGCAGCATCGACGAGGCGAGCCGCAGGTTCGTGCAGGGCTCGAACGCCTGCTCGACCGTGACGCCGAGACGCGCGAAGTTGGCCGAGTTCACCTGGGCCAGCCCCACGTCGACCGTGTAGCCGGCTGCCATGTAGCGGCGCACCAACGCGGCGCCTTCGGCGACCGTGCTGGCGCGTACGCGCGGCCCGCGATTGACGTTGATCGACAGACCGTCGCCGCCACTCTCGGTCATAACCAGCGGAACGACCACCTCGGTTGCGACTTCAGGCGCGCATTGCTGCGCGAGCGCAGTGATGGCGGCGACAGCGTGGATCATTGCTGCGTGACCGTCTGGTAACGCGTATCGAGCGAATAGCGCGACGTGGTGCCGTCGGTCTGTGTCACGGTCATGGTGTACCCGTGCTTTGCCGACTTGGTTTTGATGCCGACCCCCGTGCAGGAGGCAAACCCACCGCCCGTCGCCAGCGCGTTCCAGAGTTTCGTGATCGGAGGCACGCACTCCGCGTACTTGGTCGGTGATCCCGGCGTCGCGAGGCAGAGCACTACCTGGCACCCCCAGTCCGAGGCGTAGGCGGGCTCAGGTGCCGCAACCGTGACTACGCCGGCTGCGCAAAGCGCGAGCGCGCCCGTGCCGCCTCCCAGCTTGTTCATCAGACGTCCGATCATGAGCCACCTCCATGAGCTCTGCGCCACTCCTCGCGTCCGAACACGTCCCACCTCGGGGGCGCCTTCACAGCGGAGACGAGAGCCGAGGCGGGCGCAGGGGCGCCTCAGGATCCAGGGGTGTCGGCGAGGACGGCACGTCAGCTTGTGCGACGTTGACGATCCAGTCCTCGTCCTCTTCGATCGGCCGGGTCCGGTCGATGACCTGCCCGGGCCGCGCAAAGGCGACATGCCAATGATTTGAGTGGCCACGATCGCCCGGCCCCAGCAGCTCGATCAAGCGAATGCCGCTCTGCCCCATGAGCGCGCGTATCTGGTCGCGGGTGACAGAATTAACCCCGCCAGCGGGCACGAAGTCGACCGCTTGGCCGTACTTGTGCCAGCTATACCGCGCGCCGTAGCTCGCGTTCATCGGCCGGATCGTGTCGGTAACCCGCGCGCCGAAGGCGCGACGGACGAGCGCTGCCACATTAGATACAGATGGCGCGCCCGTAGGGCCAATAGGCATTTGCCCATCACCGATGTGCGCGAGTGCACATGCATCAAACACGGACGCAGGCGTGACGCCGTAGGTCGCGAAGTCGCGGCCCGCGATCTCTAACAGACCAGCGTTAAATTCGGCGCCTCGCGCCATCAGATCACGCACCGTCGCCTCCGCGTCGGCCGCATTGACAGGCTCATGGTGCAACGTCGCGCCGGTATGAACCGCGATCGCATAAGCCGTGGGCGACGGGCTCACAGCGCCTCCAACCCCTGCTGCGCAGAGCTGAATCGCTTTCGCCATTAGACCAACTGGGAGCATGACTGCCCTCCTGTCATTCTGTTCGATAATGTAATATAATCGATAATGACAAGGACAGCAACCTCATTCGGATTGTGTCGGTATGAATATCGATCTGCTGCCGCTATGCGGTCGCCCGGAATGGGGGGCGGACACGTGTTGCCCAACCTGCCTGTGTCGCATAGAAAATGTCGCTTTAAGGGAGACCGGCGCGGTGTGACCGCGCTCTCAGGATGAGGCGTCTCCGGCAAAGGGCACAAGGTTGACAAGGACGATCGCTTTTCTCGCCGAAACTCCAGGCTCGGCCTCCGTCAGAGATCAACAAACTTGTCTCAAAGCTGATGACATCCAGGTGTTTGCCGGGCGAAAGACGTTCAGCCAACTCGGCGGTATTCTTGCCCGCATGGGTATCCCGCTTACGGCCGGCGACCGCGTCAAGGTCTACGATCTCTCGTGCCTCTCCCTGACGACTCCGATGCTCATTCGGGCAGTCGCAAAGCTGCTCAAAGGAGGAGTCAGTCTTGAATTATGCTCCCCCGCGATCGTCATAGAACCCAACGGTACCGACCGATTGCACACCTTGCTCGACGCCCTGGACACGCACTACCGACATATCCATGGGATCAAGACGCACCCTCGTGAAATGGCGCAAGCGGGCCGCAAGCGCCTTCTCGATCCGGACATGCTTCCCGAGATCCGTGCGAAACTGAACGAACCGGGCGCAACGACCACGGATGTTGCGCTATCGCTTGGCGTCGCCCGATCCACCCTTTTCAACTACCTCGAACGGCACGATCTCGATCGGCGCGTCAACCGGCAGAAAAAGGGCGAAGGCAGCCGTTCCAAGGACGGCTGCGATGAGGTCGAGGTCGCGGGCCCTGACGCTGACAACGCGAGCGTCTAAGATCGCCTCGACCTGCTTGGCAGGAAGTCTGACGCGTTCCGTCAGATCCTGTGCGGATAGCCCCTTTGCTCGAAGCAACGATCGAATTTGGTCCGCAACCCGGGACCGCCATTGCAAGCTATGGACGGGCGGTTCCGGATGACGGCGTGATGGCAACCTAGTCATGCCGCTAGCGAACAACGGACAAGGGACATATCGAGTGGGCCGGGTTCGTCCCAGCTGCCCTCAGGCCTGATCGCCATCATCGGGTCGATCCCGAACCGAATCTCAAGTGGGTCTGCGGTCAGCTCCGCAGAAATCTCGACATATTCAACGTCGGAAAACCAAAATGGTGAGCGCTCCGGAATGACATCAAAGCCTAGACGTTGCCAAAATTCCACAAGATCGGCCCGTGAATGTCCGTAAATCCGGCGAAAGCCTTTACGTGCGCAGTGCGCTAGCGCCGCTTCGACCAACGGACGCGAGAGACGTCGGCTCCTGTATTCGCGGCGAACGGCAAGGCGCTCTAGCTTCGCAAATTCACCAAAATAGCGGATGCGGATGCATGCAGCCGGATCGGCCCCTACATACGCCAAAAGCTGCGTCGCACAAAAGTCGTTTCCGTCGAACTCCTCCTCGTAAGGGCATGCCTGTTCAGCCTGAAAAGTGGCGGAGCGAACGGAGAAGACCCTGGCCATGTCCTCAATTGAACGGGCGACGCTGACGTGCACATGCGCCCGACGTGCCCGTTCGATGCTGCGGGCGATGTCGATCGGCACGGCATTGTCCGGGCAAGCCGCGACCAGGTGAGCGGAAGCGCCGGGAAACATCTCCCGGGCCGGACGAAAACCGACCGCACGTTGGATGCTCGCCGAAGCATCCGTCGCTCCGTACGAGAATATGGCGCAGCCCTCCGGACAAAGCTCACGGAAGAGCCGAGCGATGGGCTCGAACAGGCGGAGAAGCAGCCCTGGCGCTACGATCAGCCAGATAGCGATAGCCGACGGTTTTTCGCCTGCCGAGCAGATCCAGGCTGGGTCGGGCTTACTGCCATCATACCGGCCGGTCATCAGCGCCCAAGCTCCGTACGCATTGAGCGGCAGGTAGGCGAAGATGCCCGCGGTCCCGCTTTTCCCGGGCACCGTTACGGATCGGACGACATCGGGGTTTTTCTCGAGCATTCGGGCGACATGGATGCGGTCCGCCAATGGAAGCAGATCGCGCACGTCATCGATAATCTTCATGGTGCCTCCGGAAGACAGGCGCTGCAGCCGGACTTGCCGAGGGTGATTACGCGCGATGAGCGTATCCATGCGCTTGTTGAAGCAACCATCCCAAAAATAGGTCGGTTGGGAGCCAAGCGGATTGCCAACTTTTTGAAACATTTGATAACTCCCGGGGCGGTCGTGCGAACGGCGTCGTAGCGGGAGGTGATATTGCGAAGGCGCCCGGCCGGCAGGCTCACAAAAGTTGAACCTCGTGTTCCAGGGGTGAACACTGACGAACAGGTCGACTTCGCGGATCTGCATTGGGACGACGTAAGGCTGTTCCGCGCCATTCAACGCCTGGGCAGCATGCGAAAGGTCGCGTCAGATCATGGGGTTGTGGTCAACACGATCCGTCGGAGAATAGAGCGCGTCGAGACACGGCTCGGCCTGCATCTCGCACGTCGTAGCGTCAACGGGATCGTGCTAACTGAAGACGGAGAGAAGCTTCTTCGAATTGGCCAGGCGATGAGCGACGCCGCAGAGTGGGATGCCTCAGAAGGCACCAAAGACGTTCTCGTGAAGCCGGGACAGATCACCATAGCCTGTACGGAAGGTATTGGAACCTTGTGGCTGACGCCGAGGATGTCGCGGCTCCAGGCAGCCCTCCCGGACAAGGCCATCGGCTTGGATTTCGATTACAATCTCGGTCGCGACCGAACGCACGAAACTGACATCTGGCTGACGTACGAACGGCCAGCGGAGTCCGATCTTATTACCTCGAAATTGGCTACCATTCATTTCGCTGTATATGCGAGCGCGAGCTACATCCAACGCCATGGCGTCCCATCAACCGTGGACTCGCTCAAGGATCATCGGATCGTTGAGCATGTCGGCCCCGGCGTATGCTCGGAGCAACTCGACTTTCTGATCGGTACGGAACGCCCTCAAGGCCTCATCGCCATGCGAACCAACTCTTCGCTATCTCAGCTTTGGTCTGTCGCGAAGGGGGTTGGTATCGGTGCCCTGCCTACTTTTGTCAGCGAAATTACAAATGCTGTGGCTCCAGTCCCACCAGAACTGAGGATACGACGGGAACTTCGTCTCGTATATCGTTCTAAGGCAAAACCCTCACCAGCTATCCTAGCAACAGTCCGCTGGCTTCGTGAATGTTTTGATCGAACGGCCCACCCTTGCTTCGCCGATACTTTTATCGAACCAACGAGTTTTATTCGGGATTCCGGTGACACGAACATCGTCAACCTATTTCCAAATACGTTCGACGAATTCGACTGACGGTCACATGGGGTGGGCAGACCTACGACGGAGTGGGCGCACAAGCTCCGCACCGCAGGATATGCATGCAGAAAGACACCGCCGGTTAGGGTGTCATTCCGCAACATCCGGTATCGGTCCCATCTGGATGGCGCTTTGTTTGGCGTCTGGGCGCAGCATGTCCCAGATTTCCAAACCGACAGTCTCGGCCAGTTTCACCATCATGTCGATTGTCGGGTTGGCACGGCCGTTCTCGATGAATGACACATAACCGGGCGCGATGCCGGTCTTTTCGAATAATTGAGCCTGGGTTAGCCCCAGCTCCTTCCGGCGCTTCCTCAGCCGCGCGCCAAACAGAACCGCAGCAGGCTGTGCAATCTCCTCGAGATGGAGACTTTTGGACATTGAACATTTCTCATATAAGGTAGGGCTTGGCGGAACGCGCGTGTGCTACGCCGTTCCTTACACCGAAGCGTCTAAATGCGCATTCGAAATGCGCTTACGGTGCGCCGGCGCCGCGACTCCGGCTTAGGTCACACGACTTTTGAGACGATCTGCCCGAAAGCACGAGTCCATGCGGTAGCGTCCTTCGCAGCACGATAGACGGACTGCTCGAAAGCACGAGGATTTCCGCGGCGTTCTGCCCGATAGCACGAGGATGCGCACGCGCCGGTTCGCTTTCTCACCCGTAACAATCGAATTGCGCAACACTCCTCGATTCGGCCCAACTGGGTCCGGCGCGATGCGAGTGCCCCGCGTCGCCGGCAGATAACGCACGCCCAGCCGGTGCCATCGAAGTGCCAGGGAGAAGCCGTGCTGACATGAAAAACCCGGCGCGAGGCCGGGCTTTTCGGGGTGCTCACTAGGAGCGAGGTGGAAGTCACTTCCTAGCGATTGCCCCCAAATCCACAAGCGAAATGCGCGTTCTGCGCCACGTAATTGTGTGTCCGCACGGGCTCCAAAGGGGGAGTTTCCGAACGATGACCTATGCCTATCATCCCGGCGCAGGGTTCCGCCGCTTCGACAATGCAGCAGCCTCCGCCGACCAGCTTGCCCAGGCGTTTCGCGGCCTGCCCGAGGGCAGCGGCCCGGGACATGCGCTCGCTGCCTTCAAGCGCGCGGCAGCCTATCTCGCGATTCCCCCGAGCGTCGTGCAACTCGTCGATGTCCTGTTTGCTTGGACAAAGCCCGAAGATTGGCGGTCGGCTTCGACACCGGTCGTATGGCCGCGCAATGACAAGCTTGCGCGCAAGCTGGGGCTGAAGGTGCGGCAGGTACAGAATTTGCTCGACCGGGCGATCGCTCTCCGCCTCATCAGCCATAAGGACAGTCCGAACGGGCACCGCGGCGGCGTCAGGGCGCCCGATGGTACGATCAAATGGGCTTACGGCATCGTGCTCAGCCCGATCGGCACCCGTCTGGAGGAGTTCAAGGCGATCGCGGCACGGGGAGCGCGCGAAGATGATGAGATCGACGCCCTTAAACGTCGGTTGACGGCCGCTCGCCGGCGCACGGCGAGCCTAGCCCAGGCCGCACTGGATGGCATGGTGGTCGGCACTGGTGCAGAGGAGGAATTGGCGTTAGCGCAGAGTGCTGCTCGGCAGATGCGCAACGTCCGCGACATCTCTTTGCTGACTGGGTGTGTCGAGCAGATCGAGCAGCGCGGACGGGATTTGGAGGGCAAAGTCGCCGCTTTTCTTCTCCAGCGCGAAGCGGTCAACCATTCTGCCGAATCCAATGATATTGCACCCATGGGTGTGAACGAATGCATCCACTCTACAACTACAATTCAACCCCAAACTGCTAAAGCAGTTACAAGTAGTCGCTTAGCGGAAAGAAGTAGCGGGGATTATGATGTGAGGTCGGCCCTGCCCCAATCCGAGGTCGAGGAGGACCTGGAAAAACACGGCGTCGATCCGGATTTCATCGAATCCGTGACGCCCGAGCTGTGTGGCTCGCTCAGGTTGGGCCGGCGTGGGTGGGGAGAGCTTGTCCAGCTTGCCGAGCAGCTCGCCGACCAGAACCATATTCATCGCCATGCTTGGCACGAAGCCTGTCGCATCATGGGGCAGCGGGGCGCTGCCGCCTCGGTCATTGCCATCGTTCGCAAATACCAGGCCGGCGAAGTGGAGCGGCCCGGTGCGTATCTGCGCGGAATGAGTGGGCGTGCCGCCAAGGGCGAACTTAATCTCGGGCGGACCTTTCACGGCCTGAAGGATCTTCGGCAGGCGGGTGCGATGCGGACCATGCAGGCTGGAGGGGACCCGCGCTCGGTGGGCGACATCGCCCGTCGTGCCATGAGCCAGTTCGTGCTTTCGGGCAGATCGTCATGATCCGGTTAGCCGGGACCGAGATGAACGCGTTCGGGACGATCTGCCCGAAAGCACGAGCCCACCCGCCCTGTCGGATTGTTCGATACGCTACGTTTGGCCGGATAACCTCGCGACGCTGCCGCTCGACTCGTGCTTTCGGGCAGATCGTCGAGCTTAGCCGATGCATCGAGTCCGAAATGACGTTAGGATTGGCGAATAAGAATCAGGGCCCGAGGGACCGCCATGAGCAAGCAAGCCATCGTCACGCGCCAAGGCAATCTGTTCGAACCCGATAGCCCGCTGCACGGCAAGGTTCGCGGAGAGCGCAGCGTCATGGACTTTCCCTTCTTCGCGCTCTCCAAGGTGCCGGTCGACAAAGAGCTCGAGTTCAAGATCGGCAAGCTGAGCATCCAGATCAGGCCGAGCGCGACCGGCATCGCGACGATGTACGATAAGGAGATCATCCTCTACGTCGCATCGCTGATGGCCCAGGCGATCAGCCGGGGCGAGGAAGTGGATCAGAACTTCACCTTCACCGCCCATGATTTCTTCCGCATCACCGGCGTCGCGCGTCCATCCAAGCGCGACTACGATCGCTTCACCGATGCTCTGGAGCGCCTGCAGGGCACGCAGATCAAGACCAATATCCAGACCGGTTCCAAGATCGAAAAGGGTTGGTTTTCGTGGCTGTCGGAAGCCACGGCCGAGTATGCCGTTCTTCCCAACGGCGAGCAGCAGCTCAGGGTTGTGAAGGTCCGGCTGTGCCCGTGGCTTCACCGGGCTATCCAGCTCGACGGCCATATCTACCACTATCATCACGACTATTTCCGGCTCGGCACGATCGAACGGCGTCTTTACGAGATTGCCCACTGCCACTGCGAAGGCGAAGAGATCGAATTGCCGATCGAGCTGTTGTCGCGCAAGGTTGGATCGACTGCGGAAGCGTCTAAATTCAAGCAGCACCTAAAAGCAGTCGAAGCCCGCGATGATCTCCCGGAGTACAAGCTCTCGCTTAAGGACGTCGTGCCTAGCGAACCACGGCTCGATACGCGCGGTCGCCGGGTGACGAAGCTTGACACTGTCGTAGTTCTGACCCCGCGGAACCGAGCACCCATTGCTCGTCTTGAGACCCAGGCGGCATAACGCTGCAGTACCGGGGTCATTCGTTGAACGGACCCAGATATACGCTAGGGTCAGGACCCATTGATCTAAGCGGCTCGATCTGATTCAGGCTCCGTGAGGAGACCGAGGATGAGCGACCTGTACTGGCTGACCGACGAGCAGATGGCGCGGCTCGAGCCGTATTTTCCCAAGAGCCATGGCAAGCCACGGGTTGATGACCGGCGGGTGTTGAGCGGTATCGTGTTCGTCAACCGCAACGGGCTGCGCTGGTGCGATGCCCCTCGGGAGTATGGCCCACACAAGACGCTCTACAACCGATGGAAGCGGTGGGGCGAAAGGGGCGTGTTCCTGCGCATGATGGAAGGGCTGGCCGCCGCGAGCGCCACGCCCAAGACGATCATGATCGACGCGACCTATCTGAAGGCGCACCGCACGGCGTCCAGCTTGCGGGTTAAAAAGGGGGCCTTGGGCGCCTCATCGGTCGCACCAAAGGCGGTATGAATACGAAGCTGCACGCCGTCACCGATGCAGAAGGCAGACCGCTCAGCTTCTTCATGACCGCGGGCCAAGTCAGCGACTACACCGGCGCTGCCGCGCTGCTCGACGATCTACCCAAGGCGCAGTGGATGCTGGGCGACCGCGGCTATGACGCAGACTGGTACAGAGACGCCCTTCAGGCAAAGGGCATAACACCTTGCATTCCGGGGCGAAAGTCCCGGATCATCCCCGTCAAATATGACAAGCGCCGCTACCGAAGCCGGAGCCGTATCGAGATTATGTTCGGTCGTCTGAAGGACTGGCGCCGCGTCGCTACCCGCTACGATCGATGCCCGACCGTCTTCTTTTCCGCTATCGCGCTCGCCGCCACCGTCATCTTCTGGCTCTGATCAATGAGTCGTGACCTAACGACCCTCGCCTTCTACGTACAGACTTGGCCCTTACCAACGTGCGATACTCGGGCAATACCGGGGATACGTGCTATGTTCCAATTCAAAGAAAGATCTTTCCAGCCGGGCATTGGCGTTTCGCTCGTCGATGGGGATTCAGCCGTTCGTCACGCCCGACAGCTTATGCTTTTGTCGGAGGGCTATAACGTACGGTCCTATGCCACTTGCGCAGCCCTTCTGGCGGACCCTCGAGCGCGGGATTATCCGTGCATTATCCTCGACTTCGAGATGGGGCACATCGATGGTCTCGAACTCCTTCGGCAAATGCGCGCAAATGGCTGGCACGGTAAAGCGCTGCTGCTCGATGTTCCGACTTCGGCTAGCCTTATGCTGCAGCAGGCGGAACAACACGGCGACAAGGTTTCGTTCCGCAACGTCGGCAATAAGGCGCTGCTAACCGCGATAGCCAGTTTGGTCGGTTGACCGTGTTTTACCATAATCGACTTTTGTTGTGGTCAATGAACGGTTGAGACATTTGAGATTGAACAAAGAACGAATTCGGCTCTGCGCTGCCCTGTAGATAAAAAGCTAAATGGCATAACCTGTCAGCGCCATTTCGCATGCGCCTAGCTCCTACCACTGGCTTAGAAATGCCGGTAGAACGTCGAGAACGAGATGCCGATTGTTTTCGCCACGTTTTTGATCAATCGCCGGCAGCGAGTAACTTGACGGCTATGTCCCTCTTCGGAGTGTAAGCACAGATTTGCGGCCCCGCCCTTGCCAGCCTTCCCACGCGCCGTCAGCCCGGCCATCGTTTGTTCGCGTATCAACTCGCGCTACATTTTCGCGAGCGACCCGAGAATATGGAACACCAGTCTGCCCGGGTGTGTACCCTTCTGTTCGCCGGCGAGCGTAGAAATCCACGCTCTGTCCGAAACAGATCGGTTTCGGACATGACAACCAGATGAACGGGTTTCGCTCTTCTCGTTCTGTCTGAAATACCCGTCCGAAAGTCGGCGTAACCAATCCCTCCCCTGCCCCTCTACGTTGGTTCGAGCCGACGTGCGCAAACGCGGCCGCGTTCGCGCACGTCGTCATGCGCTTGTAGGCGACGGTCATCACCGATCGGCGACCTTCATGGCCTTGAGCGGGTATGGTTACGCGCCGACGTCGGCACGCTCATCGTCGCAGCTAGGAATCGCCAAACGCTGCTGGGTCTCGGGCGCGACACGCTCCACGGATCTGAGACGCGGATCGGTCCTCTGGTGAAAAGGCGCGGGAGACGGCTCCGCCTGTCCGCCCCATCAGGGGGAGCGCGTCATCGCATAGCGATCGCAGCGGTGCCTCAGCTCGCGCCCGTGTGGAAGCCTCAAAACGCCATCACGACGGCTGCACTCTGTCCTGGCCGTCCAGCGGCGCGGATCGCGTGCGACCAACCTGTCGGCCGATCGACATCGGGCACGGCGCGCGCGCCGCAAGCAGGAAGGCCGGTGCGTCGTTCTCGTAAGGGGTGCTGTCATCCTCCATGAAGCCTCGCGTGCCCAACGGAAGGACATGACGACACGGCAATCTAAGCCGCCCTCAGTCGAGGGATCAGGCGGAATGGCAATGCCGGACGAGGATAGCGACAAGGGTGTCCTGCTCTTCGGATCCTTGGCGTTTGCGTCGCCGAAAGGTTCATCCCCTCTCTTTCCTGAACGACCTAAGCCGGCCGTCCACCCTCCCCAACCCGCGGTCCTTCGGGCCGAGTTGCCGCTTACGCGGCTGCCCGCACCACCCCTCTGATCGGGGTTCCCCTCCGCGTCTTTGCGCTCCGGTGGAGAGGCCGTCCTGGCCGTCTTTTTTGGTGTTCAGTCGAGGGGACGAACCCCCGGCGAAGCAAAAAAGGAACCTCGAAATGCAGAACCTCGTCATCCTCGCCGGCAACGTCGGCGCCACGCCCGAGACCCGCTCCACCCAGGGCGGCACCAAGATCACCCAGTTCAGCCTCGCCACCTCGCGCCCCAAGCGCGACAGCGAGGGCAAGATCATGAAGGACGACAGCGGTCGCCGGGTTGAGGACACCGAATGGCACCGGATCACCTGCTTCAACGGCGTCGGCAAGACCGTCGCCCAGTATGTCGAGAAGGGCCAGAAGGTCATGGTCCGGGGTCGCATCCACTACACCCGCTGGACGGACAGCGAGAACATCGAGCGCTACGGCGTCGAGATCATCGCCGACGAAGTGACCTTCCTCAGCCGGGGTCGCCAGAGCCAAGGCCACACGCAGGATCACGGCGGTCTGGATGACGACGACGTCCCCTTCTGAACCGGGGCGGGAACGGCCCGGAGCTACGGCTCCGGGCCTCTCTTCGTGTTCGCCGCTCAGCTCGAAGACGTCCGCTTCGCGGACGAGGTTCGCCTTGCTACGTTGCCGCTTTGCGTCAGACCGCGTGCTTGAGCGGCTCCGGCTTCTTCTCTTCAGGCAGCTTCTCGCTCAGATGATCGTGGACGAAGCGCTGGTTGAACGGTTTGCCGATGAAGGTCGGCTTGTCCGGCATGTCACCTGGCTGTGGCTTAATGCGCCCGCTTGCGATCACGATCTCGATCCACGGCCAATGCTCACAGACATGTCTGGCGAGCGCGAAACCGTCCACATCGCCCGGCATCTCCACATCGGAGAATACCAGGACAACGCCCTCGGCATGAGTCTCGAGAAGCTCGATCGCCTCCGCCCCCGTGTCTCTGTCATGGCACCGAAATCCTGCCTCTTCCAGAATGTCGCGCGCATCCATGAGGATCAGGGGATCGTCGTCGACGACCAGAGCGTAAGGGGCAGTCGATACATCCATCAGGGTCAAACCCATGATTTAGCGATCGGTTTCCAACAGGGCGTGGGGCGTCTCCGGCTGCGCCGGGACCGTCGCTCTATTCCGCTGGCGCTCCACCGAGTCCCTTCGGGTCTCGGCCCATTCGGGTAACGATCAACTGACGGGCGCGCGCCGCGCACAGGAAACGCATTTTCGAAAAGCGGCAACGTGTTCCCGCCCGAGACCAGGCAGGCACTCTTTGCGCGCGAGCGAACTATTCGATCGATCAGAGGACGCAGAGTGCGGATACGCGAGGTAGGCGGCCGCCGTCCCTTAGCGAGGGGGTGCGTCACTGGCGACCCAGCGCTGCGCCGCGACGCTCCGGCCAGCGAGCTTCACCCCGCTCTTTGAGGCGCAATCCTTGGGACGGCTCGGGGCCTTATACGATCAACCCGCAAGGGGTCCGGGCGCTTCGCTACGGCTTTTTTCGCACGCGAAAAAAGTGATCGCGGCCCCTCCCCGTCCCTGTCGGGCGCCTGTCGAGCGGGGATGAACCCCGCCGGCTTCACAGGAGCCTCGGACATGTTCAACGATATCTGGATCGCCCGCAAAAACGCCATGAGCCTCGCACGGACCCTGATGGTGGCAACCATGGTCATCGCCGTGGGCACGGGGTACAGCGTCATCACCGCCGAAGATCACGACAGCACGCTCGTCGTCGTCAACGAATATGATCCTTTCGCCCTATCCGTTGTTCGATATTGATCGGTTTGGCTCGTCGTCGATTCCAAGCGGTACAAACACGAGGTCATGGCCAGGTGCATCTGGAACGGCTGGCTAGCAGTCCGGTCATCCATCTAGCATCAACGGTGCGCGTTTCTGGAAGGCAGAGGATCTCCTCGTCGCGGCCGGACGTCCACGCTGCTGATATAATGACCCCTGGTGCTGCAGGTTGGAAGGCATTCTGCCGGGCGTTGAGCGCCAGTTCCAAATGTACCGGTTAGCAGTAATACAGCTAGCACCGGTATTGCGGTAAATACATGAATTATAGCTAATGTACGAATAGGCCGCCACGGGTACTTCAGGCCCAAACCTTCGGTCCTTCGTAAGGGTGAAGTCTTGACGGACGCTGCAGGCGGTTGCTGGCGCGTTGAGGGCGCAAATCCCATGACGGCGTTGAAGAGATTACAGCGAATACCGGCAATGCACGGACTACAAGCATTGCCGGTCAGCCCCCAGGATGTGGACGAGCAACGTAGCTCCCTCCCCTCCTCCCGCTGGTCGGTACTGTCCGCTATCGACTGAGCGGCCCGAGGGTTAGTGCGTAGCGTCAGGCTGCGTCAGGATACGCCTGGTCACCGAGGCGGTAGGTATTAGCGGTAATACCCGCGAATATAAATAATCGGGCGAATGCACGCATTGCAGCGATTGCCCGTGATACAGACAGCGATGGCTGAGGTTCCTTCCAATATCCTCAGTCAAACACCACCACCGGCGATACAGCCCCAAAACCATCCGCTAGGGCGCAGCGAACGCAAGCTAATGTCGATAAGGTTACCGATAATACCGAGACTTCCTGTAATCCCATAAGCACAGGTACTACGGCTATTATCGATAATGCAGAAAATGGCTAACGAGTCGTGTCGTCCTCCGCCACTCGCTGCGCCTTTTTACATCAAAAATCCGGTGAGGTTGTGCGCTGGCGATTTCTCAGTCGTGACCCACAACCAACAGCTCTGAAAGCTATTACGTGTATTACGACACCTACCGGCAATTGCCCGATTACCGGTGCTACAGGTAGCCTCGATTGAAATAGTTCTTCTCCGCAACTGTTCACTGCGGGTGGTCGCGGCACCGGAGGTTCATCAGACCAAGCCGTTGGACGAAGTACGGTGCTCCGACCTTGAGCATGGGGGGCGAGCATCGATAGCGGTAATACACCGAATGCGGGTAGGGGGCGAATTACGGGTAATTCCCGGACTACAAGTGGTGCCACGATTGCAGAGAGCACCGCGAACACCTGCAATGTTGTCATTACCGGCACTGCCGAGAATATCCACACTGCCCAGATTACCGCTATTATAACGATTACCGGTATGATAGCAGCCTCTCGTTGTATTACCGATAATTGGCCAGCGCCGCAGTCGGTAATACCGTTAACACAACGACTAGGGGGTCCGATGCCGGTTATAACCTTGCTCTCACCCAAGGGAGGGGTTGGAAAGACAACCGCTGCCTTGCTCCTTGCGCTTGAGCTCTCGGACGGCGGTGCGTCGGTCGTAATCGTCGACGCCGATCCGAACTTTCCGCTCGTCAAATGGGCAGGCTTGCCGGGCAAGCCGGAGAACATTGAGGTCGTCCAGGAGGTCGACGAAGACGCCATCATCGACACTATCGACGAGGCGCAAAAGCGTGCGAGGTTCGTCATAGTCGACCTTGAGGGCAGGGCCTCTGCGCGTGTGACCAACGCGCTCTTGATGACCCATTTGGCGATCGTGCCGATGCAGGGATCGGTCCTCGATAGTGACCAGGCTGCCCGTGCTTTCCAGAGCATTCGGCGCGCCTCGACAGCCGCACGACGGGACATTGCCTTCGTCGGCGTATTCACGCGTACGCCGGCCAGTTCGCGCATCCGATCGCGAGTTTCGCAGCAGATCGCCGATGGCGTCGAAGAGGCGGGGATCACAACCCTGCCAACATCGATTGCTGAGCGTACCGTCTATCGAAGCCTATTTGCTCAAGGGGGAACGCTGGCAGAGCTGGAAGGTACGCCAAGCGCATCGATAGAAAGCGCACGCGTCAATGCCGCTGCCTTCGCGCACGATGTCCTTGAAGCGTTGAACACAGCGAGGTCGAACGCATGAACGACAAGACTGCAAAGCCTGCGGCGAAGCTCGCAGGCGTGACCAGCTTCGGGCTCGACGACAGCGACTATATCGCACCGCCGCCCCGTGAGATCCGCGACAAGGCCAAAGCCGGGGGGGAGCTGCTCGGCTTTCAATCGGACAAGCCAACGCAGGCTGCTGCGCCCGTCGCTCCCAAGAAACGGGCACGTCAGCCGTCGCAATATCCGGATCACTACAATTTGCGACTTCGCGACGGCGATCGTGAACGCCTCGACGAATATGCCTACCGGCACCGAATGGCGAAAGGCGAAGTCTTTGGCCTCATGCTCGATCTTCTGGAAGCGGAAGAGCAGCGTAATATGAAGGGCGACGGGTAAGAGCGTGATCGGCGAGGCGTTGCCATGAGCAGAGCGGCTCCCGGCGAGAGGGCCTGCATCGCGACCGGACCTGTTGGAAGCCAACGCTTGCCTGGCAAGGGCAGGGGAGGGCGGGGCGGTTGCCCGGCGCATCCAGCATGGAGTTCTAACCGCAAGCGATCTGAGGGGACTGACCGTGCAACGCGAAACGATGCGCCACGCCCGCCGACACAAACGGGTGAGGCCGCCGGGGGAAGGGGGAGCGTGTTGTTACCCCCGGCTCCGAGGTTCCTTTCGCTACCACTGGTGCTGAAGGTGGCGAGGGCGCCGATAGCATCGCGGCGATGAACCACGTCCATGGGCGAAGGCATTCATTGGCTCGTCACCAGGACAACCGGCAACATGGCGGGACGGTCGCGAGCCACATCGAGATGCCCGAACTGTTTTCGAGGGACATCATCGGAACACAGGCTTCCTGAACCCGCACCAAGATCGCTTACTCTAAACGGCCGACGCACCTGGCGCCGCTCAGCTTGCTCTGCGCCCCTGACGGCATGATCAGGAGCGCCTCTTGTTCAGCCAGCCATTACGTCGGACTGGTCAATCGGATCCGTGCATCGATCCCAGGCTTCAAAGCGTAGCCTTGGTGCCGAACGATTGCGATCTGTCTGACACCGATCGGGCGGTGGTTTTTGATGCCAACGATGAACTTGGAAATACCCGGAGTCATGATGATCGCCATACCCCAACGCGCCCATGAACGGCCGGCCGAACACTCGGAACGGGGGGGGCTGGCTTGCGCCTGCTCGTGGCTCCGGTCGGACAGCAGACTGTATCAAGGAGGCGCAGGAACGGTATGCTGGGGACGAAACTATTCGGCCCGTTGAGTGAATGCTCAGCGTGCTGGAAGTATGCGGGTTTTCGTCAGGTGCTCGGGAGTGACGCCAAATGCTGCGCAACAGCCTCGCCGCCATGAAGTCCAATCGCCAACGCGATGGCCTTTGCGTCCGCCTTCGCCATCGTCGCGATCTTGATGCGTCGAGCGCAGCCAAGAGGACGGGGCGGCCAGCATCTCGGGCGGCTAGTTCTGCTGCCTTGGCCTGTTCATCGAGTGCGGCAAGTTCGGCTTGAAGGGCTTCTCGGCGAGCCTCGATGGACGACAGGTCGATCGATTTAAAGGAGGCTCTCGGCATTGCGGGCTCCGCTGTGGAGGGTGGTATGGGACGTCCACAATGTCGAAACCGCTCGGAGATTGCTAGTCCGTTCCAGCTGGCGGGGCTCGTTCACCTTTAAACCGATCGCCACCCTTAGAGAACGCGGCGCCGACGATAGCCAAGCTAACCAAGCGCGATGCCGTTGGTTCAGGCAGGGGAATGCCCCAACCCACGACCTCCTCCGCGTCGAATGAGCTGGGGATGGTTGTGGGAGAGAGGTACTGGAGGTATTAGGATGATAGATTAGGTATGGCAGGATATGCCAAACGGCACCAATGTTAAACATTGGTTTGTCTGGCACCGCTGCACGGGGCTTTTAAGATGAACGTAGGGCTGCGCCTCAAGGATGAGCTGGTCGCCGAGGTCGATCGCATCGCAGCCTCGAATGGGCAGACGCGCAGTAGCTGGATCGCTAACGCAATCGCTCGTGCCGTCGTGTCACCCTCCAATGACGACCTTCCCAATTTGCCGCTTGAGGGGAGGGGCCATCCCGACGACCTGATCCGCGTGACCATCCGGCTTCATCGAAGCGAGATTGAGGGGATCGAAACGGTTGGTGCCTGCTTGGGGCTATCGCGCAATGAGTGGATCAAGCGTACGATCCGCTGGCAGCTCTGGGACAAGGCGGCCGTCCTTCGGCTCGCACCTGCGACCGCGAGCGAACTCGGAAAAGCCCGTAAGCTCGTCATGAAGATGAGCGATAACGTCAACCAAGCGGTTCACGCGATGAACGCCGCCAACATGCCGGGCAGCTCGCTCGACATCGCGCGGATCGCCGGATCATTCATCGAGATGTGCGGCGACTTCAAGGCCAAGCTGTTCGAGGCACGCCGCTCGTTTTCGTCTTCTGTAGGTGCAGAGGTTGGTTACTGGACGTCAAATCATGAGGGTCGCGAAGGATGAGCTTCCGGTTCTCTTCTGGTACGATGGACTCCATGGCCGGGGTCTTTGCGCCCCCCAAAAGGTACCGGCTTGGGTCGGGTGGTGGATCGCCAAAGGCGCCCAAGGCCGGGGGCACAATGCTCGGCATCGCGGTCGCCTCGATGTTCCCGAAACCGTCTTCTTCGGCAGCTGCATCGCGGCCGAGTGGCCAGGCAAAACATGCCTTCGGGGGTGGCACACAGGCTCGGATGAGCGGCCGCGCCGTGATGACGATGGACCGCACGTCGCGCCGCGTGCCCGAGGTGATGGTCCGCATCACCGGCCGCCAGCATGGCGGTGGTCACGTCCTTGCCAACTTTGCTTATATCAGCCGCTTGGGGCACGGACCGGAGAAGGAACTAGGGCTTGAGACGAGTGACGGCGAGGTTCTTCGCGACGGTCTCGACATGCAGATTCTCGCGCAGGACTGGCACGAATGGGAGATGGATGGGGATGCTCGGCGCAAGGGAGCAACCTCGATATCGATGATCCTATCGATGCCAACAGGGACCGATCCGGAGAAGCTGAAGGCTGCGGCCGTCGACTTCGCCAGGGAAGAGTTCGCCAACCGATCGTGGGTCGCCGGCCTCCATGTCGATCGCGATCATCCGCACGTCCACATCACGATCGCGCGCCGGGATCTCGATGGTCGGCGCTTCCATCCGGACCAAGACGATCTCTTCCGCTGGCGTCAGCGGTTCGCCGAGAAGCTGCGCGACCGAGGCATCGAGGCGAACGCGACACCGACGCGTGCCCGCGGAATTGACCCGACTCATGAACATATCGCGGTGCAGAAGATGCGGGATAAAGGGCAGGTCCCGCGCATCGATGTAAGCCGTGCCGATCGCGCGCAGCGCCTTCGTGATCGAGGCGTTGCGGACCCGGTTGATGCCATCCTCCGAAGCCGCCGTGATACTGTCCAGGCAACCTACATGCGCTTGATCGCGGAGCTCTCAGCATCCCCATCCTTTGCCGATCAGGTGGTCGCGCAGAGCCTTGGAAAGTTCGTCTCGTCGTTGCCGACACCCGAGGCCAATTCAGCTAGGGCGATGCGAGAGGCGGAAGAGAAGGGCCATGTTCGAGATCCCTTCGCGCCAACGCTCGAACGCGGAGCCGATGACCCTAAAGGGGCAGAGCCCCTCAGCACGCTGGCACGGCTGAAGGCCCTTCGCGCCAAAACGGTGCAAGGCGATGATGCACCCGACATCGCGCTACGCCGACCGACCCGCCCCAACCCAGATCGTCGGACAGAGGTGTCCGATCGGATCCAGGCGCTCATAGAGAAAGCGAACGGGCTTACCGACCGGACCAATGGGGCCGAGCCGCCCGATGCTGAAGCCGAACGACTGCGAGCGCTCATGGACGAGGCCAGGAAGCCGGTTGAGCCGCTCGAAACGGACCGTGCTGACGAAATCCTCCGCCGAGTCCAGGACCGCGAACGGGCTGAGCAAGACCGTGACCGAACGCGCGATAAGGACGGACCGCGCCGATGAGTACAGAGGGGAGCACCGTGGTTCTTGCCGCACTGTTCGACGGGGTTTCCCTCCTCCAGGGGCAGATCGCGGCACTTGCCCAAAGCAACTCCCGCATCGAGGAGACGCAGCGCGTGATCCTCGATCGTATCGACACGATCGATGCCGGGCAGGTTGCCGTTGCCGATATCCTCTCTATCCTCGAGACGATCCTCGGACGTGTGGTCGACGATCGTCAGCGGACGGACGCCGGCTACGAGAGCGTCGTGAAGGTGTTGGCAGCCCTCGCCGATGGGCACCGGGAAGCGCGCGAGGAAATAACGACGATCGTGACGGTGCTGGAGGCGATCGTTACTAGCGCTGGCGCGGATCGTGCCGCGATCGAAGCTGCGATCGGCCCTCTCGCTTCGGGCGTAGAGAAGCTCTTGGAGCTAACAATCGCGAACACTCGGGCGGATAGCGACGAGCCGCCCCGCCTTGGTCCAGCATTGACGCAAATCCTCGCGAACCAGGTCGAGGATCGGAAGATGAGCCGAGCCGGCTTCAAAAAGGTCAGTAGCTTGGCCGCTTTCAGCTATGCGGCCGCCAGCGGACATCGCGGATCTCTGCCCGTCGATGTGGAAGACGATCCTCTCCTGGAAATGTACCTACTCGCTCAGCCCGCCGACCTGGTGTCGAGCGAGCGAGCCCTAGTCCGTTGGCGTAACGCGGCAACAGCCGCAGGCACGACCGAGCTGATCGCGATACTGAAGAAGCAATACCAACCGTCACCAACAGACACGCGCGAGACCCGCGTGCTGCGTTACAGGCTTGCTGCCATCACGCGAGCCACAATCACGGGTAGGGGAGCCACACCGCCGACACCGCCCTCCACCATCATCCCAGCCGACCGTTCCGCTGCCGCCTGCGTCATTCGCTCGCAGGAACTCGCGCAGCTATGGCGCGCCGGTGAGAGCACTGCTCTGTACGCTGAACCCGAACTCGCCGGTGCGCTCGACTTGTTTGCGCTGGCCGAGCGTCAAGCTGGACCCACTTCAGAGGACTGCACCTCGCCCGAGCTGGTCGCACTTCATCGAGAACTGGCAACCCGTGTGGAGGCAGGTAATCGCCCGTCACTAGCCGACGTTCGTCCGGCTCGCGCAAACGACCGATCGATAGCTGCCGAAGTCGAGCAGGATCGCTGATCGACCGGTGGCCATGTCCAGTGACGCGTCACGGATCCACCGCCTTCAAACCCGCCCCGACACGCGGCAGGTTGGTCAAGAACTCAGCAAAGACGCGCCGGTCTTCCATGTGTTCAAAGGCCAGGCTGTCGAGGTCCTCGATCCGGTCACCTTCCGGTGACGATGATTCCCGGCGCTCACATAGGGGATGATCAGCGGTTTGCCCGATAGTCCCTGATTTCCGCCAGGAAGCGTGCCCCGGCCTCGTTGGCAAGCTCAGCCTCGTCGGGTGCCACATCCACGCCGTGCGCAGCGCTGTGCAGGCTTCTGACGATCCGCATAAAATCCCTAGCCGACGGCAGGGATCGCACGGCTTTGCTTTGTTGTACGAGTTCGTTGAGCGGCAATGGGCGGTCCGATGTGATGCCCTCGTCCTGTGCTAGTGAGCGTAGCTCGCGCTCGATATCGATCCGGAGCCTTACGAGCGACATCAGCGGGAATTCGCGAGCCAGGTCGTCCGCGGTCGGTAGCGCCGCCTGCAGCGAGATCGGAAGGGCCCCGGAAAGCTTGTATTCGGCAACGCCCATCGGTTTCGCGGAATCGCGTAGCGCATATTCGACCACGACAGCGTTCTTGCCCTGGCATAGGATGATGCCGATTGTCGGCGCATCATCGGCATGGCGCAGCAGATCGTCGATCGCCGATAAATAGAAGTTCATCTTGCCGGCGAACTCTGGCTTGAAGTCCTCGATCTTCAGCTCGACGACGACGAAGCAGCGCAGTTGCAGGTGATAGAAGAGCAGGTCTAGGTAATAATCCTGCCCGCCTACCTCAAGATGGTACTGGTTGCCGACAAAGGCGAAGCCTTTGCCTAATTCGAGGATCAGCGATCGCAGGTGATCGAGCAGGCTGCGCTCTAACTCGCGCTCCGAGATATCAGGTCCCAAACCAAGGAAATCGAAGCTGTAGGGATCCTTGATCAACGCTTGGGCGAGGTCGGATTGCGGGGCGGGCAAGGTACGAGCGAAATTTGTAATCGCCTTGCCTTGGCGCGCGAAGAGGTCGCTGCCGATCTGATGGGCTAGAACCTTGCGGCTCCACCCGTGTTCCCGCGCTTGCTCGCCGTACCAGATACGCTGGGCGGGATCCTTGACCGTCTCGAGCAGGCTGATCGCATGGCCCCACGGCAATTGTGCAATAACCTGTTGCACGATTTCGCGATCGGGGAACGCCTCCGCCAGCGCCCGCATATATTTGAGGTTTCTCGGCGAGAAGCCCGTCATCTCTGGGAAGTCGCGCTTCAGGTCCGCGGCGAGGCGATCGACGATCTTGGCGCCCCATCCGGCGCTGTCCTGTCGCTCAAGGATATCGCGGCCGACACCCCAATACAGCAGCACCAGCTCTTCGTTGACCGCCAACGCCGCCCGAAGACGCGATCCCCGGATGCGCTCCTTCAATGCGTCTAGAAGCTGGACGTAATCACTCGAATCGAAAGGGGACGGTACAAGGCTCATGCCGGCACGGTAGCATCAACGGCCTCTCGTGACAGGAGGGGCGAACCCGCCCACGAGGCGGCGTGCGGCTCCCTTAGATCGCTCCTGCGGCAAACCGTAATCCGTTCCCACTTTGTTCGAAGAACGGTAAGGTGGGAAAATGGACAGTCTAGGCATCAGGAAGATTATCCACGTCGACATGGACGCGTTCTTCGCGTCGGTTGAGCAACGAGATGACCCATCGCTTCGCGGTCGTCCGGTAGCGGTCGGCCATGCGGCCGCGCGCGGTGTGGTGGCCGCGGCAAGTTATGAGGCTCGTGTCTTCGGAGTGCGCTCGGCGCTCCCCTCGGTTACCGCGGCGCGACGGTGTCCGGATCTCGTGTTCATGCCGCCACGCTTTGACGTGTACAAGGCGGTTTCGCGACAGATCCACGCTATCTTCGCCGAGTTCTCCGACCTCATTCAGCCGCTCTCGCTGGACGAAGCCTATCTCGACGTGACCGACAATCGCCGCGGACTGCCGACCGCTTGGTCGACCGCGAAGGAGATCCGGGCGCGAATTCTCGAGGAAACCGGCCTGACGGCCTCCGCCGGCATCTCCTTCAACAAATTCCTCGCCAAGCTCGCTTCGGATCATCGCAAGCCGAACGGACAATTCGCGGTGACGCCGGACATGGGTGCCGATTGGGTCCAGACCTTGCCGGTGGCGCGCTTCCACGGTGTGGGGCCGGTCACGGCGGCAAAGATGCAGCGCCTCGGGATCGAGACCGGATCCGATCTGCGCGCCAAGCCACTTGCCTTCCTGCAGGAGCATTTCGGCAACTCGGCCGACTGGTATTTCCGGATCGCACGCGGGATCGATGATCGGCCGGTCAATCCGAACCGCCAGCGGAAATCATCGGGCTCGGAGATAACCTTCGATCGGGACCTGACGGCGGCCGCCGAGATCGAGGCAGGCGTGCTTGGTCAGGCGGACGACGTCTGGCAGTGGTGCGCGAGGGCAGGGGCCTTCGGTCGCACCGTCACGGTCAAGATCAAATACGCGGACTTCCAGATGATCACGCGCAGTCGGACACGTCCGACCGCTGTCAAAACCCAAACCGGGCTGCGCGACACGAGCCTTCGTCTGGTCCGGTCGGTATTGCCGACAGAGAAGGGCATTCGGCTGGTCGGAGTCACAGTCTCGAACTTCGACCGATCCGTCGTCGCGGAGTCGCTTCTGCCTTTGTTCGGTGAAGCGCCGTAGATGGCGGGCACCGTCTGATGGAGCGCCGCGCCGGCAGCGCCGACATGCCCCTGCATGGCGGGCGTGTGCCCGCCTGGCTCGGGCAGCGTATGACGAAGCTAGGCGCCGTCATCACGGAAGCGATCGTGCTCGAATATGGCCGTGACGAGTTCCTGCGACGCTTGGCACAGGCATGTGCCGGGGAACCGGGTGTGGCTCAAGAGCTGAATTGGTGAGAAGCGGAACGGCCGTATCTAGGCAGGATGGGTGGGAAGCGGACGTTCTGCTCCCTCGCGTCCGTTTGAAATGACCGTCATGCAAGCGCGACAGCATTGGTAGACGTATCGCTACAGCGATCCCCGGCAACAGGATGCGGGTTAGATCCCCTGCCGCTGGAAATGCCTTGGTGAAGTGGAAGGCAGAACTTCCACTTATTTAATGACGGACGGTTAGAAAGGAAGCTTTGCTTACGCAAGATTCTGGAGAGTTTTATTCCTCCATTACTTATTCCTATGTCGGGACCGTAAACCGCGTATTAACGTTCTCTAATTACATCTAATCAGGCTCCCGTGAATTACTAGAACATGGATTCACGCTTAGACGCAAGTGCCTGATTTGCGATATCTACTTTGAGAAACCCTCGGTTCTGTAGGTAATTACAACGATGACGTGAGCGTGCGGCTTTCGGCCTTTCATAAACCGATTGCCCTAAAAACCCGTGCGGCAACTGGATTACGAAAGCCAAGGGCCTTCTTATGGCTTTTAAACAGGCTCCTACGACACGGTCAAGAAGGCGTGGGACAAGGTGGCGGATGGACTGTGGCGACGGGCGCAGCGGCTAAGGCAGCGGGTGGAACGGCTGTGCGAACAATATCTCAGCGAGGGCACGGATACGCTTGACCATCTGTGTTTGAGCGAGGGGGAGGAAGCCGTTGAACTGCTCGCCAAGTACGGTTTGGTCGAGCCTTCAGGGCGAGGGGGCACCTGGACGCCGGCGGGCAGGGCATTGCTAGCCTCAACCTGATCTAGAATGCTTGTATCGCGTATCGACACACGATACAAAGAGCCGTGATAATCGGATTTCGGCACAAAGGACTCGAAGCCTTCTACAGCACGGGTACGACGCGCGGCGTTCAGGCAGCGCACGTGAAGAAGCTGCGGAATATCCTTGGCCTGTTGGATGTCGCAGCAGGCCCGGACGACATGAATGTGCCGTCGTTCAAGCTCCACCCACTAAAGGGCGAGTTGAAGGGCCATTGGTCGGTTTGGGTCAACGGCAACTGGCGCGTCACCTTCCGCTTCGTGGGGGCAGATGCCGAGCTGGTCGATTACCAGGACTATCATTGAGGCCATGATGATGATGCATAACCCTCCCCATCCCGGTGAACTGCTCCGCGAAGAAGTCATTGCGGCATTAAACCTCTCGGTCACCGAAGCTGCCAGCCGCCTCGCCATGTCGCGCGTGGCTCTGTCACGCGTTTTGAACGGCAAGGCCGGCATCAGCCCCGACCTAGCCCTACGGCTCGAACAGGCAGGGGTAAGCAGCGCGCGAGCATGGTTGGCTATGCAGGCCAACCACGATCTTTGGTGTGCACGCCAGCATGTGCAGCCATCGGTACGCCTGTTGCAGGATGCCGCCTGAAATTAGCGCAGGAGGTTAGGTCAACCCGGGTGTTGCGGCGAGAGAATGGTGATAGCGATCTATCATTTTAGCACGAAAATCATCGGGCGCTCAGCTGGGCGCAGTGTGGTGGCAGCCGCTGCTTGGCAGAGCAGCAGCCTCCTCTACGACGAGCGGATAGGGCAGTGGTCCAGGTTTACCGGTAAGAGACTGGTCGAGTTCTCAACGGTCATGCTCCCTAAGGATGCCCCAGAGGAGTATCTTGATCGTGGCTGGTTGTGGAACGCGATTGAGGTTATTGAGAAGCGGGCTGATGCCCAGCTCGCCCGCCAGTATGACGTGGCCCTGCCAGATGAGCTGCTCACCGCCGAGCGTATCGGCGCTATGAAGCGCTTTGCGTCCGTTATTACGGGTTCTGGGTACCCGGTCGATGTGACGCTGATCAAAGCCGCGACGGATGAGTCAAGAACGCGGCATCATGGCTATATGATGATGGCAATGCGCCCTTGGGAAAACGGCAGGTTCCAAAACAAAGGACGCGAATGGAACACGCGCAAAAAGCTGGTCGAGATGCGGACTCTTTGGGCTGATATTCTCAACCAGATGCTTGAGGAAGGCGGCCATGCTGAGCGGGTAGACCATCGGTCTAACAAAGCTCGAGGTATTGTTGCTGAGCCTAGTGATCATGTCGGCGTCATTGCTACGCAGATGGCACGACGAGGAGAGGAGCCGGATCGATTGCGCCGTTAATATTGGGATTCCTGTCATCCGCTGATGCAAAAATCAAAAGTTTTGCATCAGGTTAGGTGAGTATGCCGATGGCCACGATGGGGCAACAAGTCGATTCCTAGCTATCTGACGCTCCACGAGGTCAAGCAGCGGGCGGACCATGTCTCTAAATTAAGCCGCATGATACAAAGGAGGGCACGAGCAGAAAAGCTATTGCCCGAAGATACTTCGACAAGCGCAAGATGGCCGTCCAAAGATATTACGGGGTGTGAGAACGCCCCCCAGTTCCCACCCCCCAATTCTGCCACTTCCGCCTGCCCCTTCCAAGCACAAGAAGGAACGAAGGGGCCATGTGGTGAAATACTTTGCATCATCCTCAATTCTTCGAACTCACCATCGGTTAGCTTCATTGCTTCTCGGTAGCTTGCGACGATTTTACTCATGTCCGACATTTCGTACGGAGCCGCTTTAATGATCGGAGGGTATATGACCCGACCATCGCGCTCGAAAGCCGAATAGGCGGTCTGTAAAAGTGAGCAAACTACTGGCGACGTCGGCGCGGCTTTTGCGCTAGGTACCGATAGGACAAGAGCGGCCGCAATTCCTGCAAGAAACATGAAAATACCCTTACTCACGGCGGAAGTCTAAAGCCTTTTACGCGAAAGCGCCCAGTCGCCTAACTGCCACTTAGCGCCGTTCTGATGCACAAATCACAAGTTTTGCATCAAATGGAAAAGCGCCCAAAACCCGACACTTCCATGATGCATAAATCCGATGCACAATCGGCGCATGATTTACGGCTATGCGCGTGTCTCATCCAACGGCCAGGACCTGGCGCAGCAGCTCGCCCAGCTCGACGCGGCCGGTTGCACGAAGGTCTATCGCGAGAAGATCAGTGGCGGGACCGCCGAGCGGCCTCAGCTTAAGCGCGCGATCGCGCGCTCGATGCGGGACGTGCTGATGGTGACGTCACCGATCGTCTCGCCCGCAACACGCGCGACCTGTTGAACATCCTCCATGCGGTGAAGGAGGCTGGAGCCGGCTTTCGCTCGATCGCGGAGCCGATGGTGGATACCACCTCACAGTTCGCCGATGTCATCATTGCCGTGTTGGGGGTCGCAGCCAGCTACGAGCGTCATCGTATTACCGAGCGCACCGCTGCCGGCAGAGTCCAGGCCAAGGCACGGGGCGTGAAGTTCGGCCGACGTGCTGCTCTGACCCCTCACCAGCAGTCCGAGGCCCTACAGCGGCTTTTAGCCGGCGACACGCAGCGCACCGTCGCCACTCTACTTGGGGTCAATCAAGCGACGATATCGCGACTCTCTCGCAGGCCTGGTTGATTGTGGAATCAGAACGAGACTTAGGAAATAGCCCGCTACACCAGATAGATAAAAAAATGCCCCGCTGCGGGGGGGCAGCGGGGCGCTTTAAAAACTAGCTAGGTAGGGGGGAAACCTAGCCGGTCTGTTGTAAGAACCAAGTACGTAAAAATCAGTTCCCGGTTTCATAATCTTAAATGCCCTGCCGGTCGTCCACCGGCAGGGCACTGCGAGCTTTCACCGCCGCCCCCCCCCGGACGGGCGGGACGCTGCAAGCTAGAATAAAACCGAGAAACCAACGCTGTGTTCCCATGCATCTGGATTGTGCATCGCGAAACGCACCGCTTCCCCTCGTTTTTCAGCTGATGCAAAACTTGTGCAGACTGTGTGAAAACCCGGTCTGAGGATTCCCGCGGATCGCTGCGCATGGTATATTTTTGGCATGGCGCATCTGTCTGGAACGGACCGCTCGCAGCTCCTGTTGCTGCCCGAGGCGGTGGATGATTATGTCGGACCGGATAATCCGGTCAGGT
>NZ_AIDW01000051.1 GCF_000251145.1 Sphingomonas sp. PAMC 26621
CAAAATCTGGACTTCAGAACCAGACCGGTTCATTGTTAATCCGATCCACCAAATGCCGGGACTAAACACCTAGCAAGCTCGTGCAGTGCGATCGCGAGCGAAAGCGTCGCCCTTGGCGACAGATGTACATTGTCGCCAGCGACCGTGAAACGCTCACGATGCCCATCGACCACTTCGAACGGACGCAAAGCTGTGTCGACTAGATCGTGCAACCCTGCCCCCTTCCAGTCACCGCTGCTAAGCAAGTCGTGAGAAAGCGACAGTGCGATAATACGCGACTCGATAGCCTGGCGGATGGCGAGAGGCTCGGCTGGCCACCTCGTAGCTTGGGTTACGATCGATTGGACTGTAGCTAGGGTGTTCTTTACCCTACGGTTGAGCTCGTCGATGAGCATTTTGCATCGAGCGTTCTCCTGACGGTGCCTGGTGAGGTCGACGAAGGAAACAAAGTGTTGCACCACCGCGCCGGTCGCGTCGTGAACCGGGCTGACGAAGATCGAAGCCCAGAATTCACTGCCGTCCTTCCGCCGGTAGTGAATTTCCGGCTCGCCACTGTCCTCGCCTCGAAAAGCAGCTTCGACTATTGAGATGGTTTGGAAATCCACTCCCTCCGCCAAAAGCGCCATAAAGCCCTTGGCAAGCACTTCACTCCGCTCATATCCGGTCAGCAACAGAAAGGCGTCATTCGCAAAGATGACGGCATGCATAGGCCTAACGTCAGTGAACAGCATCGGCATGCGCGTATTTTCTACGGCCACGACAAAGGGCCTGGATCGCGTTGAAACTCGGCCACCTTGGCTTCCGCCTCGGTTTGGGTCGCTGGCTTCGATTTTACAGCGGCCATATTCTATCCCCGGGTCAAGTTATTTATTGTGTGATCGAAGGCGCCTTGTCGAACAGACGAGATCCAAAAACCATGCGATCAGTGATTTCAACTTTGGCGCACAGCTACTATCCGAGATAGCCTCGGGAACTACGTAAGAGGTAGACCGGGCCAGCCTATCTAGATTTATTTCAAGGCGACTACGACGCCTTGGATCGACCAATTATACTTAATCGAGGCGCCAGGCTGCGAGGCCCCCATGCGTCAAGAGCGCAGCATTTTGAGTTAGTTCGTCGCCGGCTCATGAAACGCCAACGTAAGCGCCGTCGCGGCCCACTCGCGTCCTCGGTACGGCCACGTAAAAACAGCGGGCTCGAAGCCTATGCTCCGAGCCCCCTTTCTTACGATGGATGGCGAATGCCGGGATTAGAAATCCATGCCACCCATGCCTCCGCCGCCCATTGCCGGCATCGCTGGCATGTCTTCGGGCTGGTCGGCAATTGCCGCTTCGGTTGTGATCAGCAGCCCAGCGACCGAGGCAGCGTCCTGCAGCGCGGATCTCACGACCTTCGTTGGATCGATAACGCCCGACTCAACCAGGTTCTCGTACAGCTCGGTCTGAGCGTTGAACCCCATATTCTGGTTATTTCCATCAATCAGGCGCCCCGCCACGACCGCACCGTCATGCCCGGCATTCTGCGCGATCTGGCGCAGTGGTGCCTGCAGTGCCTTGCGGACGATGTCGATGCCGCGGGTCTGGTCGTCATTGTCCCCTTTAAGATCGTCGAGCGCCTTCGACGCATAGAGCAAGGCCGTGCCGCCACCGGGGACGATGCCTTCCTCAACTGCGGCGCGGGTGGCGTGCAAGGCGTCATCGACACGATCCTTGCGCTCCTTCACCTCGACCTCGGTCGATCCGCCGACCTTGATGATGGCGACGCCGCCAGCGAGCTTGGCAAGACGCTCCTGAAGCTTCTCCTTGTCATAATCGCTGGTGGTGTTCTCGATCTGCGCACGGATCGCCTCGACGCGAGCCTTGATCGCATCGGGCGAACCCGCGCCATCGACGATCGTGGTCGCGTCCTTGTCCAAGGTAACGCGCTTTGCCGAACCCAGCATATCGAGCGTGACGTTTTCGAGCTTGATGCCGAGGTCTTCGGAGATCAGCTCGCCCTTCGTCAGCGTCGCGATATCCTCGAGCATCGCCTTGCGACGATCCCCGAAGCCCGGCGCCTTTACCGCGGCGACCTTGAGCCCACCTCGCAGCTTGTTGACCACGAGCGTGGCCAGCGCCTCGCCGTCGACGTCCTCCGCGATGATCAGCAGTGGACGCCCGCTGCCGACAACCGCTTCCAGGATCGGCAGCATGCCTTGCAGGCTCGAGAGCTTCTTCTCGTGGATCAGTATGTACGGGTCGCTCAGTTCGACCAGCATCTTCTCAGGGTTCGTGATGAAGTAGGGCGAGAGATAGCCACGATCGAACTGCATTCCCTCGACCACGTCGAGCTCGAACTCGACGCCGGTCGCTTCCTCGATCGTGATAACGCCTTCCTTGCCCACCTTCTCCATCGCTTCGGCGATCTTGCGACCGACGACTTCGTCGCCATTGGCAGAGATGATGCCGACCTGTGCGATTTCGCCGGTGCCAGAGACGGGCTTGGATCGGGCTTTGAGGTCATCGACAACCTTAGTCACCGCCAGATCGATGCCGCGCTTCAGGTCCATCGGATTGATGCCCGCCGACACCGATTTCATCCCTTCGCGAACGATCGCCTGGGCGAGAACGGTTGCGGTGGTGGTACCGTCACCGGCATGATCGTGGGTTTTCGATGCGACCGCGCGAAGCATCTGCGCGCCCATATTTTCGAAGCGGTCCTTGAGCTCGATTTCCTTCGCGACGGTCACGCCGTCCTTGGTGATACGCGGAGCGCCGTAGCTTTTGGCGATGACCACATTGCGACCCTTGGGGCCGAGCGTCACTTTGACGGCGTTAGCGAGGATATCGACACCGCGCTGAATACCTTCACGGGCATCCCGCGAGAATTTTACGTCCTTGGCTGACATGAAGAATTCCTAATTTAGTTGTGGTCCAACCTCGCGTGAGGTCGCTTGATCATGGGATGCTCAGGCAACGACTCCGAGGATGTCGCTTTCCTTCATGATCAGCAGATCCTCGCCGTCGAGCTTGACCTCGGTACCGGACCATTTGCCGAAGAGGATCTTGTCCCCGGCCTTCACGTCCAACGGCGTGATGTTGCCATCCTCACCGCGGATGCCGGTGCCGGCCGAGACGACCTCGCCTTCCTGGGGCTTCTCCTTGGCGGTGTCCGGAATGATGATGCCGCCGGCGGTCTTCTCAGCGGCTTCGATGCGTCGAATGAGGACGCGATCATGCAGTGGACGAAATGTCATGAGCTGGCTTCCTTTCGCTGGAACGCGACAAAAAGCGTCGCTCACACAAGCGGTAGCCAGCGCTACCAGGTTGCGATCTGAGCACTTTCCGCCGGAGAGCGCTCACAATGCGGATGTGAGTGGTCTGCAGGGCGAGCTCAACTGGCGCCGCGGCTCCAGACCGGATGCGGCGCATACCGCGCCCGCCCACATTTCAGAGGAAGGTGGTCGGTGAGCTCACGCATCGGCCTTCTCGCCACTGACATCTTCAAACTCCGCATCAACGACGTGCTCGTCTGGCTTCGGGGACGATGCCGCGTTCGCCGGATTTGCTGCGCTCGCCTGCCCCTGCTGTACGGCGTCACCGATTTTCGCGGCGACTTTGCCGAGTTGTTCGGTGGCCTTGACCAGTTCAGCGTGCTTGCCCGCATCTACCGCTGCCCGAACGACGGCAAGTGCCGTATGGGCTTCCGCTTTATGCGGTTGGGCGAAGGTCTCGCCATGCTCAGCAAGCGTCTGCTCTAGGGCATAGGTGGCGGCGTCCGCGACGTTCTTGGCTTCCACAAATTCCCGGCGCACCTTGTCGGCGGCCGAATTGGTCTCGGCTTCTCGGACCATTCGCTCGATGTCTGCATCGGCGAGCCCGCCATTGGCCTGGATTTTGATCTCCTGCGCCTTGCCGGTGGCCTTGTCTTTCGCCTGCACCGAGACGATGCCGTTCGCATCGATATCGAAGGTCACCTCGATCTGAGGCACGCCGCGGGGCGCGTGGTTGATACCGGTGAGGTCGAAATTACCAAGCGGCTTGTTATCTTCCGCCATCTCGCGCTCGCCCTGGAAGACCTTGATGGTGACGGCGCTCTGATTTTCCTCGGCCGTCGAAAACGTCTGGCTCTTCTTGCTTGGGATGGTCGTATTGCGATCTATGAGCCGCGTGAACACGCCGCCAAGCGTCTCCAACCCCAAGCTTAGCGGCGTGACATCCAGCAGCAATACGTCCTTGACGTCCCCGCTGAGAACAGCGCCCTGTACAGCTGCACCGATCGCAACGACTTCGTCGGGATTGACGTTCCGCGCGGGCTCCTTCCCGAAAAACTGGCGAACGACCTCGATGACCTTGGGCATGCGCGTCATGCCGCCAACGAGCACCACCTCGTCGATATCGGCCGCCGTCACGCCGGCGTCCTTAAGCGCTGCCTTGCAGGGCTCCATGGTCCGATTGATCAGCTCTTCGACCAAGCTCTCGAGCTTGGCGCGGGTAATCTTGACGAGGAGATGCTTTGGGCCGGAGGCGTCGGCCGTGATGAACGGCAGGTTGATCTCGGTCTCTTTGGCAGACGACAGCTCGATCTTGGCCCGTTCTGCCGCATCCTTAAGTCGCTGGAGCGCGAGCTTGTCGGTGCGAAGGTTAATGCCCTGCTCACGCTGAAACTCGGACGCGAGAAAATCGATGACTCTGGCGTCGAAATCCTCGCCGCCCAGGAATGTATCGCCATTGGTGCTCTTCACCTCGAAGACACCGTCGCCGATCTCCAGGATGGAGATGTCGAATGTCCCACCGCCGAGGTCGTAGACTGCGATCCGGCCTTCCGCCTTCTTGTCGAGCCCGTAGGCGAGCGCTGCTGCGGTCGGCTCGTTGATGATGCGCAGCACTTCGAGCCCGGCGATCCGCCCGGCATCCTTTGTGGCCTGACGCTGGGCGTCGTTGAAATAGGCGGGGACGGTGATAACGGCTTGGCTCACCGCTTCGCCAAGGAACGCCTCGGCGGTGTCCTTCATCTTGCCCAGGATGAACGCGCTGATCTGGGAAGGCGGATAGGCTTTGCCGCGCGCGTCTACCCAGGCATCGCCGTTGCCACCTTCGACGATGCTATATGGGACGAGGCCCTTGTCCTTGGTTGTGATCGGATCTTCATACCGACGGCCCATCAACCGTTTGACCGCATAGATCGTGTTGGTGGGATTGGTGATCGACTGGCGTTTGGCGGCCTGCCCCACCAGTCGCTCGCCGTTCTCGGCGAAGGCGACGATGCTGGGGGTCGTGCGCGACCCTTCCACATTCTCCAGGACCCGAACGTCCTTGCCGTCCATGATCGCAACGCAGCTGTTGGTCGTGCCGAGATCGATGCCGATGATTTTGCTCATGATGCGATTCCTGAAGTCGGATGCGCATCGGCCTTGAGGCGGATGCGGATCGGGAGAAGGGACGGTCTGATGCGTCGGACCGGCAGACCCGCCGGTAAATTGTCTATCGTTGCGGGTCGTGTCGTGGTGGGGTCGTTGCCGCTTCGCCCGGGTCCGCTTTCGCAACGACGACCATGGCCGGCCGCAATAATCGGCCATTGAGCGTCCAAGTTGGCGCCAGCGTCTGGACAATCGTTCCGGGTGCCACGCCCATCGGCGCGTCCTGCTCGGCCATCGCTTGGTGAAGGTTGGGATCAAAGACGGACCCATTGGGATCGACGCGTTTGACTCCGTTTCGATCGAGAACCCCAACAAAACCGCGCTCGATCTCAATGAGGCCTGCGCGAATCCCGGCCATGCTTGCCGGCTCCTGCGCGGACGCCGCCGGCAGCCGCTCGAGGCCTCGGTGCAGGTTCTCGGCCGCCTCGACGACATCGGTGGCGAACTTCTGAATCGCGAACTGGCGAGCATCGTCGAGATCGCGCTTCGCGCGAGTGCGAACGTTGGCGATCTCGGCCTGCGAGCGCATCCAGCGATCGCTCATTTCGGCAAGCGCGATCTCCAAGCTTCGGCGCGTTGCCCATCATCGGGCAGCTTGCTCACACCATTGGCATCACCTGCTTCTGAAGGACCGTCACGGTGAAGATAATCGCTGCTGTTGCTCATGGCGGTACTCTTCGCTGGAAGGTTGGCTGCAAAACTCTTGTCGAAGTTGCGGCGCTGCGGTGACTATAGGCACCGCGCCATTGAGCGCGTCAGCCTCGGAAACTACGCAGCATCTCCGATAAATATTGGACCGGCATGAGACAGCGCACCGACGGGTTACGAACAGAAAAGGTGTCCACGCTGCTAGGCCGCGGACAGTTATGGGCACCGCCTGCTATCCTCCGTCGGGGAGGCCGCGCTGGCCGGATAGCTTCTCGATCAAGGTATTCCGCATATCTTCAGGCGCGATTTCGCGGACCGCGTCGCCGAGTTCGCGCATTATCCGTCTCGCATCATAGAGTTGATCGAGGAGCGACAGGACAACTGGAAGCGTCGCCTCATTGATATCGAGATCGTCCCGCAATTGGTAGATCAGTCTGACGCGAGCGACGTCGATGTCCTGGAATTCATAGTGACCCACATCTCCGTCCGGTCGCACCCATCGGTTCGCGATCCAAAGTTCGAGATCGATGGGCCTGAGTCCGGAGGTCTGTGCAATAACGAGGTCGAAGCTGATCATGTCATCGCCTCCATGGCGCGGCGCGGATAGGACGGCTTTTCAGGCGTCCATTCGCGAAGAAAATCGGCGAGCGCCGGATCAGGCGACCCGACAAAGACGCGCAATGTGGCGTAGAGGTCACCGACCAAGTGGCTTTTGGTGGCAGGCACGCCGCGGCCGCGTAGTCGCAACTCGGTCCCGCTATCCGATCCGGCTGGAATCCGCATCGAGACCGGTCCCTTAGGCGTTCTCACCTCGATGTTCCCGCCGAGCACCGCTTCCGAAACTGACACCGGCAGGACAAGGCGTATGTCCTGCCCGTCACGTTCGAAAAATGGGTGCGGCAGTACGCGGATCTCGATCAGCGCATCGCCAGGAGGCCCGTCACTTAGCCCTCTCCCGCCCTGCCCCTTCAGACGCATGACCAGCCCGTCGAGCGCACCGGCGGGTATCTTTACGTCGAGTGTGCGCCCGTCGGGAAGGGAAAGGCGGCGGGTCGCACCGTTGATGGCATCGAGAAAATCGGTGGTCAGCGAATAGCGCTCATCGTCCCCGCGCGCTGGGTATGCGGGTCCGGACCGCCGACCCTGGTTGAACATCGTGCCGAAGATATCGCTGAAATCTTCGCCGTCCCAACCCTGAGCGCCCCCCGCGCGACCGTACCGTCGGCCAGAGTCGCCCTCGGCATGCTCGCGATACGACGACTGCGGCGACCGCTCCTGCCCGGTCACGTCGATCTCGCCCCGATCGAAGCGCGCGCGCTTGTCTGGATCCGACAGCAGTCCGTTCGCCGCCGAGATTTTCTTGAACAGGTCTTCTGCCCTGGTGTTGCCGGGGTTGAGGTCGGGGTGATGCGCCTTGGCAAGCTTGCGGTAGGCGCGCCGGATATCATCCTGGCTTGCATCCTTCGCCACGCCAAGCGTCTTGTAGGGATCGTGCACGCTGTCCATCCCTGCCTGCGGCCCCGCCGCATTTGGTCAGGATCGGCTGTGTTTTGAGCCTTGAGGCACGTTGCGATGAGGTGGACGCAACGGTCCACCCCAGAAAGTCCGCACGCCAAGTTCCCGGGTGATACGGCATTCCGGCCGCTCATTCCTACACTCGGAAACTACGCAGGCGGATACGCGATCGTGCGCGAGACCGGTTTCCGCCGCCATGAGATCCTTATGCTTCATCGCGATCCCGAAGACGTGATCCCGATGGCACGCACGATCTGGACCGTCACGTGTCCCAACCCGGCCACACGCGACCGTCTGTTAAGGTGGCTGCAGGACCGCATGGATCGCTGGACCGGTTGGGGCGAGATGGCCATGGACCACTGTGCCCACGCGCCCAGCCAGCACGTGCTGGCGCTCGTGATGCAGGATCCCGGCATGGCCCGGCCTACAGTCGGACTGCCAACGGAAGGCCTCACGGCCGACCGGCCGCCGCTCAGGTAATCCGCGAATGAGCAGGACGCCACTATGCCGCCCGCATGAGAGCACCGGCACGGGCCGTGCCGGTGCGCGTCACGAACACGTGGCTCTACCGGTCGTACTTCTAGCGGCGCTCGACGCCGCCGGGATCCAGGTCGAAGACTTACTCACCCGTCTCTTGCGCGGATCGATGTGGCAGGACCAGGCGATCCGGTCGGCCGACGGCGGGATGGTCGTTGAGGCCTTTCGGTCGGCGGATGCCTTGCGATGCTTCATTCTGGTCGGGCCGTTTGCATGGTACCACAATGCGGTGGACATGTTCTGCGGGCATCGCGCGGGGACGCTATGACGGAAGCGACGCGAGCCTACCAAGGCGACTTCATCGATCTGCCAGTTGTCCTCGTCGCTGCACTCGCCGCGGTGGACCTATCGATCCCGGCGTTTCTAAACCGTCTCAGGCTCGGGTCGATCTGGCAGGATCAGAAGCTATGCTCACCGGATCGGCGGATCGCCATCCAAGCGCACATGCCTCCGGACGGCCTGCGATGCATCATTAGGCTTGCACTTTAGACATTCACCATTTTCCGGCCAACCGGATCAACGTTCACGAAGCAACGCCGCCGTCAACCGCGATGGCGTTGGTCAACGTGCCGATCAATCAGATCATCGCGCACGACCTGCTGCTGCTGATGGGGTTATGGTGCGCCGTATCGAGGTTCTTGATCCTGTGACACCAGCTATAGGCATCTGCTTGCAGGTTGAGATGCCGCACGTCAGTGTCATGATGCCGCAGGACATCCAAAGACCGGTGCGGTAGTGCATAATAGGAAAAGTGGGAGCGGGCCGCAGCGGGGGGGTATCGGTGCTGCAGCACTAGTCGCAAAGGTCTTGGGGACAGACGGGGTTGAAAATGGCGTACGCCACTCCCCGATCTTCACCACAACTTAGCGCAAGAATCCGTTCAGAGTGGCGAAAAGTATGAGCGCGCGCGTCGTGATCACGGGATGGGATCCTTTGGATCGTGCCAGGTGAAAACGTCTGCGTTGCCACCGGCCTTACCAAAATGAACCTCGAAGTTGCGGCCTGCTTCAAGACATCGCACGTGTGCCTCAGCCGAGGTATTGAAGATTCCGAGGAGGTGCCATGGCACCAGTCGCACAACACCCCATCCGCTTTTCTCATCCGCCATAACCAGTCCCCAAACTACAGCCCGTAGCATGAATAAAATTTGTCTGAAGTGCTACGTCTAATACCAAGTCCCTCGGAGCCTGACTCAGCGCCGGGGATTCCCAAGTCGGTCATGATCTGATTCAACATCGCAAACGGTGGGAGGTTGGCGGTGGCATCAGCGGTTGGGCTAAGGGACGATTTCGACGGGTCTGGTCTTCGAAGGTTGGCGCGTTTGAGCGGTGACGCCAATCAGGTCCGGCGGCTGCTGGCGCTGGCGGTGATTTACGATGGTGGTGCGCGGCACGCGGCGGCACAGGTCGGCGGCGTTGGTTTGCAGACGGTTCGAGACTGGGTGCTGCGCTTCAATACCAGCG
>NZ_AIDW01000050.1 GCF_000251145.1 Sphingomonas sp. PAMC 26621
GTTGATGCGGGCCTGACGATATGAAGATAGCCCCGATCGGGGCCATCTTCATATCGTTGTCGTCGTCGATCAGGCGGTGGTGATCTCGCCGGTTTCAAGGTCGATGATCTCGGTGGCCTGGTTTTGCTCCGCCCTGGCGGCAGAGCGCCGACGCCCGGCCGACTGCTTCAGCCGATTCCGTTTTCCACCCGATTGCACCATTTGCCCTTTCGATTTCCGAAACTGCGGACATCCAAAAATGTGCTTTGAACTGTGCACCAACCTTTAGCACAGGTGCGTTCGGACGAACCGAGAGCTGCGAATCTCCGTGGGTTCTAGCGCTCTCGTATTGTGGAACGGATTCCCGTCACCCGGTCCTAATTTGTAGCCGGCCTTCGAACGGCGATGTCTGACATTAGTTGATAGTGGGCCTGTTCGCAGGCCTACCTTCGAGACCGGATCTACCGGTGGATGCACGGTCGGACAGACTGCTGAACGAACTGGGGCGAGATGGTCCTGAAGTCTGGAGCATTCAGACTGACCGAGCATCTTCTCTTGGCGGCGATCGCGTCCGGCCGCGACGATCCGGCCAACGGTGCCAGCACTACCGCGTCGACGTCCCTCTCGATCATCTACAAGCCCGACGCATGAATCCCACCGCCGGTTTACACATTGGCGCTCAGGCGGTGACCACGTTCTGCTGGAACTGTGCGAAGCCGCTATGACGCCGGCAAAGCGATCTTACCAAGGTAGAGCCATCGATCTGCCCGTTGTCCTTATTGCTGCACTCGCCGCGGTCGACGTATCGATCCCGGCGTTCCTGATGCGTATTCAGGTCGGATCCATCTGGCAGGACGAGGCGCTACGTTCACCGGATCGACGGATCGCCATCCAGGCGCACCTGCCTCCGGATGGCCTACGTTGCGTCATCAGGCTTGCACCCCAGACGTTCTACCATTTTCCGGCCGACCGGATAAACGCGCATGCAGCAACGCTGCCGTCGACCGCGATGGCGTTGGTCAACGTGCCAATCAGACAGATCCTTGCGCACGACCTGCTGCTTGATGATGGGATCATGGTGCGCCGTATCGACGTTCTGGATTCTGTGACACCAGCTATGGGCCTCTGCCTGCAGCTTGAGATGCCGCACGTCAGCGTCATGATGCCGCAGGACCCCTGAAGGCGAGTGCGGTAAACGTTCAGTGGCTGTTGTTGAGAACCTCGCGGACCGAGGCGACGTCGCCCCTGCAGATGTGCAGGTCCGTGCTGCAGATCGTCGTCCGGGTAATCCGGACGATGGCAACGGTCGGGTCGCGAAGCTCTGGTTTTGCGTGCTCCTCATACGCTTTGAGGTCCGGCGCTACACAAGTCACGTATCAGGCAAGTTGAGCCGGATCGATCCGGAGGGCGATGACGACGCCCTCGCCTGACCAGTCGTACTCGATCGAACCGCCAAGTTGTCCGGCCATGCTGCGCTTGATCAAGGTACTGCCAAAGCCTTCGGCGCCTTGCGGAGCGATCACTGGCGGCCCGCCCCGCTCGGTCCAGAGAAGTACGAAGCCTTGCGCCTCGATCCGCTGCGAAAGATCAAGAGTGCCACTCGCGGTCGAAAGCGCGCCGTACTTCAGCGAATTGGTCGCAAGCTCATGAATCACCAGCGCGAGCGTGGTCGCAGCGCGTTCGCCGACGCGCATCCTCGGCACGGCGACACGCACACGTCCGCTAAAGGCGCCCTCGTCATCATAAGGGGCAAGCAGGACGGCGAGCAGGTCACCCAGCAAAGCACCGTCCACGTTACCGCCCGGCACGGGTCGTGTCAGGTCGTGAGCGCGACCGAGGGCGACCAGTCGCTGAGTCAATGCCTTGGCCATTTCGGGTGCAGACTTCGATGACCGGGCCGTGATTTCCGTCAAACCCGATGCGATCGCCAGCAAATTCTTGACCCGGTGGCTCATCTCCCCAGCCAGCAGTTCATGGCTCTCCTCGGCCTGCTTTCGGGCGCTGACGTCGAGGAAGATGCCGAAGATCACGCGATCGACGATACCGATGTCGTCGCCCTTTCCGCGCGCGGAAATCCATCGCACGTCGTCCCTGATCATGATGCGAAAATCGATCTCGTAAGCGCCCAGAACCGCGCGCGTCGCATCGAACGCAGCGCGTACCCGATCCCTGTCCAATGGATGGATATGAACCGAGAGATCCTCGAACGTTACCGCCCCACCGGGCGTGACGCCCCAGAGTTCGAACGCCCGATCGTCCATCTCGAACAAATCGTTGTCGACGTTCCAGGACCAGAGAGCAACGCCCGCTGCCTCGACGGCGAGCCTCAGCCGTTTGGCACCCCAGAATGATGAAACGCGATCGTCGGGGCTCTCGGTGATAGGGTATTCCTCCGGTTGATGCCGATCATGTATCACGCTGCGGTGTAAAGAGCCCACGGTTATGGGTCCGAAAGGCTTTTAATCGCGATCACACGGCCACCGCCTCAGGCGCAACCCGTTCAGGACAATCAGCAGTGGTGACAATTCCATGGTGGTGCTGGCAAGCATCGGGAAGGACGTCCTACGCTTGGTCGACAGTTGCGCTCCGACGGTGGAGATGCGTAGTTTCCGATCCTGCCCTCTCCGCCTCAAATTCCCCAGGAACGGATGAAGTGATCGCGAATGCAGCGACACGGGAGATCAGGCGTGACCTATTCGACCTTGATGGTGCATCTCGATGGCGCGCAACCGAACGCGGCCGTGCTGGACGTAACGGCAACGCTTGCGAAGCAATACGATGCCAGGGTGATTGGAATCGCGGCGTGTGAACCCGTCCAGCTCGGCGTCGCAGACGGATACATGGACGGCCAGTTCGCCGTGCTCGAGCGCGACATCGTAAACGACGAACTGGCGCACGCGAAGGTCGAATTCCACGCCCACGCCGGGTTGCGATCCCATGTTCTCGAATGGCGATCGATCCCGACGCTGGAGAACGTCGCGCATACCATCGCGACGCAGGCGCGCTGCGCTGACCTGCTGATCACTGGCGTGGGGCCGGTGCCGGGCGACCTCTCTACGCATGCCGACACCGGCGACCTGATTCTGCGCGCCGGCCGTCCCGTGCTGGTCGTCCCGCACGCCAACGTCACGGGGGATTTTCGCAATGTCGTCATAGCGTGGACCGACACGCGCGAATGCCGGCGCGCGGTTACGGACGCGCTGCCGATTCTCCATGGCGCCGACCGTGTGACGCTCGTCGAAGCCAGCAACGATCCCGTTGGCGCGCGTGAAGGCATCGAAGACCTTGCTGGTTGGCTAGACCGGCATGGGATCGGCGCGGACCACATCGTCTCGCGGATGAAGGGGTCCGGTTCGCAGACGCTGGCGGCGATCGCGACCGAAATCGAGGCGGATCTCGTCGTAGCCGGCGCCTATGGGCATAGCCGCATTCGGGAATGGGCCTTCGGTGGCGTCACCCGCGACCTGTTGCTGCACGAGCGGCGCTGTACGCTGCTGTCTCACTGAGCCCGCCATCATGCATGCGATGATCCTGAAGGCGATCGGTCGCCCGCTAGAGTGGAGCGAGTTACCGGATCGCCAGCCAGGCCCAGGACAGATCCGGGTCAAGGTGTCGGCCTGCGGCGTATGCCGCACCGATCTCCACGTGGTAGACGGCGAGCTGGCGGCGCCACAGGTGCCGATCATACCGGGCCACGAGATCGTCGGGCGCATCGACGCGCTCGGCGCGGGGGTCGACGCACTGCGGATCGGCGAACGCGTTGGCGTGCCGTGGCTGGGCTATACCTGCGGCGTCTGCCCCTATTGCCGGATGCACGCGGAGAATCTGTGCGATCGGCCGCTCTTCACCGGCTACACCCGCGACGGTGGCTTCGCGACCGCGGTGGTGGCAGACGCGCGGTATGCCTTCCCGCTCGGCGAGGACGGTGACGACGCGGCACTTGCTCCCCTCCTCTGCGCGGGTTTGATCGGCTGGCGATCACTTGGAAAAACCGGCAAGGCAAGGAGGCTCGGCCTCTACGGCTTCGGCGCGTCTGCCCACATCGTCGCGCAGGTCGCCGCGTGGCAGGGTCGATTGGTCTATGCGTTCACCAAGCCGGGCGACCTGAAGACGCAGGACTTCGCTCGGTCACTGGGCGCGGTGTGGGCTGGCGGGTCCGATGAGATGCCACCCGAGCCGCTCGACGCCGCTATCCTCTTCGCCACCGTCGGCGATCTGGTGCCGCTCGCGCTCAAGGCCGTCCGCAAGGGCGGACGGGTGGTGTGCGCCGGAATCCACATGAGTGATATCCCTAGTTTCCCGTACAGCCAGCTGTGGGAAGAGCGCGAGATCGCATCCGTCGCCAATCTCACCCGCCAGGATGGGCTGACCTTTTTGAAGCTGGTCCCGGAGATCGGCATCGTCACCACGATCCATCGCTATCCGCTGCAGCAGGCGAACGAAGCGCTCGGGGACCTGCGTGAGGGCCGCTTCGACGGCGCCGCCGTCCTCCTTCCCTGACGCCGCAGCGAGCGAGGTTGCTGTTAGCGGCTAGTGCGTAGTTCCCGATGGGCTCGGACCGCCCGCATATTGGGTAGTCAGCGTCGCGTTGATCGAACGTGTGACGATCCCAATTCCTGCTGTCCCGAGCCGATCCAGGCCGCGATCCCCCTTTCCGAGGCAACCATCATGACCCTGGCGCCACTACACTGGGACGAAGAGGCGGACGTCGTCGTCGTCGGTTACGGCTTTGCCGGGGCGACGGCGGCCATGACGGCCCATGACGCTGGAGCCAAGGTGCTGCTGCTCGAAAAGGCGCCGGAAATTCACAAGGGCGGAAACAGCCGTGTCTCCGCCAACATCGTGTTCTGGCCGGACGATGTCGACAAGGGCAAGGCGTACTTCCGGGCGATGGCCGGCCCATTCATGGACGACATCCCGGAAGAAATGCTGGACGTCTGGGCCAGAGAGATGTTCGCGAACAAGGCGTGGCTCGAGGGCTTGGGGATGACGCCCGTCGAGATCCCCTATGTCGAGTTCCCCGATTTCGCAGGCGCCGAATGCGTCAGGGTCCTATTGAACGGTGAAGGGCCTATCGGCGGTGAGCGGTTGTGGAACCTGATCGAAGCTTCGGTCGAAGCGCGCCGCATTGATACGCGGTACGAGACGGCGGTGATCCATCTGGTCCAGGAAGAGCGGGAAATCCTCGGCGTCATCGCTGAACGGCAGGGAAAGCGCGTCGCGATCCGGGCTAACCGCGGTGTCGTTCTGACCTGCGGCGGCTTCGAGAACAATCCCGCGATGATCCGCAACTATGTAAGCGGGCTGCCCAGGGTATTCCCGGTCGGCTCGCCCTACAACACGGGCGATGGCATCCGCATGGCGCAGGAGATCGGCGCCGACCTGTGGCACATGAACAATGTTTCCGGGCCCATATTGTCCTTCAAGGCGGAGGAAATCCCGGTCGCCCAGTGGCTGAACCTGCCCCATGGGCAGAGCTACATCTTCGTCGGCGCGGACGGCACCCGGTTCACGATGGAGGGCGAGCCGTGCTCGGTTGGCGACGCCCATGGCAAGGTCAAGCGACATGGCCAATGGGGCCAGCAAACACTGCCCCTGCCGATCTACATGATATTCGACGAAGTTTACCGGACTGCCGGACATATCGGGAAGGCGGATGCGGATTGGGACGTCAGTCATGGCAACCGGTACGATTGGAGCGACGACAATCTTCGCGAGGTGGCGAAAGGCTGGATCAATACCGCGGGAACAGTGCGCGAACTGGCCAGCCTGATTGACGTTTCTGCCGAAGCGCTCGAAGGCACCGTCGCGCGCTTCAACGCGTCGGCAAAAGACGGTGACGATCCAGATTGGGGTCGGGGTCGGGCGACGCTCGCGCCCATCGAGACCGGCCCGTTCTATGCGATGGAATTGACGCCGGCGCTCGTGAACACGCAGGGCGGACCTAGGCGGAACGCTCAGGCGCAGATCGTCGGCACCGATGGCGAACCGATCGGTCGGCTTTTCTCGGCAGGTGAACTCGGCTCGATCTACTCGTTCCTCTATCAGGGCGGCGGCAACATCGCGGAATGCTTCGCCTTCGGCCGGGTGGCGGGACGCAACGCGGCGCAAGGTATATCCGACAGCGGCGCTTCCCAGTCGTGACCGATATCCTCGACTGCCTCGTCATCGGCGGCGGCCCGGCCGGGTTGACCGCCGCGATCTACCTGGGAAGGTTCAGACGAAGCACCCTGGTCATCGACAAGGGATGGAGCCGCGCCAAGTGGATCACCCTCAGCCATAATCTGCCAGGCTTCTCCGAAGGCATCTCAGGAGCCGCCCTGCTGGAGCGGATGCGCGACCAGGCCCGTCAATATGGCGCAGTTTTGAAGCACGGCACAGTCGAGCGACTGCACCCCCCTGCAGATGACCTGTTCGTCGCCGATATGGACGGCACCACCATTGTCGCGCGTACGGTCTTGCTCGCGGCGGGTGTGATCGAGAACAACCCGCCCCTCCCTCATGTCGCAGATGCCGTGAAGAACGGTCTCATCCGCACGTGCCCCATCTGCGATGGCTTCGAGGCGATCGGCAAGACGATTGCGGTGCTTGGCGACGGAGAGCATGCCGCCGCCGAAGCGTTGTTCCTGCGAACCTTCTCGTCGCACGTCAGCTTGTTGCTGCCCCTCGACGATGCGGATCTCAAACCCGAAACGCGTTCCGCGCTGCTGGCGGCGAACGTCGATACCTACTGCGTCGCGATCGGCTCGGTCACGATCGAGCTCGACGGTGTGACGGCGGTGGGCGTTGGCGATGGACTCCCACACCGTTTCGACATGGTCTATTCGGCATTCGGTATCGTCCCCCAGACCATGTTGGCGATCGAGGCCGGCGCAAAGGTGGACTCCGCCAGTCGGCTCCTCACCGATGACCACCAGGAAACAACGACCCGCGGTCTCTTCGCGGCTGGCGATCTGGTGCGCGGCCTTAATCAGATCGCCGTAGCCGAGGGCGAAGCCGCTATCGCCGCGACTGCGATCCATAATCGATTGGCGAGATCAGTAGCCTAAATTATCGCGTAAATGTGTAGAAACCACAATATGACGTCGTCCCTGGAAAGCCGACTACATCTCCGACTGAAGAGAAAGAGATGGCGACCATGACCCAGGCGTTTCAAAAGTATCTCGAGCCGCTGATCGCAATGAATCATAGGGTTTCTATCGGTGGTGGTGTGCTAGCAATGGTTTTGATCGGCGAGTGCGCGATAACGATTATGAAGCCGTTCGCCTAACATGGGTCAAATAGCCCCGTTGAACGTTGACGGGTTACGGGTTGCCGACGCTTCGGGAACGTGCCGGACCAAAGGCAGACGTTTTGATGAGCCATTGCTACGCCCTTCGACCAGTCGAACCTCCGGTATGAGTGGCGACCGGTCCTATGCTGCTCGAGAAGCCGCTGATGCCACCGCACGTCAAAATGCGGCGATGGCGGAGGAGCTGGGGCTTTTGATCGACGGGGCAACGAACTATGCGATCTACATGTTGGACCCAGAAGGTCGCGTGACGCTCTGGAACCTCGGCGCGGAGCGAATCAAGGGCTGGACCGAAGTAGAAATTATCGGTTCGAACTTCGCAAAATTTTACCTGCCCGAGGACGCTGCTGGCGGTAAGCCGGCCGACGATCTAGCGCGAGCATCAGCCCGCGGGCGCATCGAGGAAGAAAGCTGGCGGATCCGCAAGGACGGCTCGGAATTCCTGGCCAACGTTACGATCACCGCACTACGAAATGATGCCGGCGAACTGCGTGGATTCGGCAAGGTGATCCGGGACATCACGGATCAGAAGGCCGCAGAAGCGGCGCTGGTACGACGCGAGCATCATCTGCGATCGATCCTCGCCACCGTGCCCGACGCGATGATCGTCATGGCCGAAGACGGCATCGTGACGTCGTTTAGCACGGCTGCCGAGCAGGTATTTGGCTACGCGAAAGCGGATGTTGTCGGGCGCAACGTGGACATGCTCATGCCACCAAGCGAACAGCGAAATCATGACGATCACATGCGCAGCTACCTGCGGACCGGCATACAGCATGTCATCGGCCAGGTCCGCATTGCCACTGCGCAGCGCGCCAACGGCGAGATCTTCCCAATCGAACTGGCGGTAGGCGAGGCGGTGATCGCGGGCGAGCGCATCTTCACCGGTTTCGTCCGCGACCTTACCAATCGCCAGCGGACCGAGCGCAAGGTCAAGGAACTCCAGTCCGAGCTAATCCACGTCTCGCGCGTGAGCGCGATGGGCACGATGGCCTCGACGCTCGCCCACGAGATCAACCAGCCGCTGACGGCGATTACCAACTATCTCGAGACGACCCGCGCGATGATCGGCGATACCGACGACGGATTGCTTGGCGAGATCGCTGAGGCGCTCGACCTTGCCGCCGCGCAGTCGCTTCGCGCAGGGACGATCGTGCGCCGGCTCCGTGCCTTCGTCGATGGCGGCGATACCGGCTTCCAGATCGAGCGGCTCGATGAGCTCGTCGAGGAAGCGACCAGCCTGGGACTGCTCGGCGCGCACGAGGCGGGAATCGAAGTGGTCATGACGATTGCCGCTGGCCTCGACAAAGTCAGGGTCGACCGGGTCCAGATCCAGCAGGTGCTGGTCAATCTGATCCGTAACGCGATACAGTCGATGGCCGCGTCGCTGACCAAGACGCTGACGATCGCGACGGCACCCGATCGTGCAGGGTGGGTGCGGGTCACCGTCGCGGATACGGGCGCTGGCCTCGACCCGGACATCCGCGACCGGCTATTCGAGGCCTTCGCGACGACGAAGGAGGACGGCATGGGACTTGGTCTGTCGATCTGCCGCACGATCGTAGAAGCGCATGGCGGCCGGATCTGGGCGGAGGCGGCACCGGGTGGTGGAACGGCGTTCCACTTCTGCGTGCCGCTCGCAGGAGACGAGCCAGCGATAGGAGACGAGATTGTCTGATCCTGCACGCACCATCCATATCGTCGATGATGACGACGCGATCCGTCAATCCCTTGGCTTCATGCTGCGCAAGGCGGGCCATGTTGTGGAGACCTACTCCTCGGGCACCGAATTCTTGAAGACCACCACCCGTGCAACGCAAGGATGCGTGTTGCTGGACGTCCGGATGCCCGAGATCGATGGACTTGAGGTTCAAGCGCGTCTGGGCGCGCAGGGCATCATGCTACCGGTCATCATGCTGACAGGTCACGGCGACGTCACGCTCGCTGTGCGTGCCGTAAAGGCAGGAGCGATTGAATTTCTTGAGAAGCCGTTCGAGCGGTCAGCGCTGCTGCAAGCGGTCGACGAAGCCCTCGATCAGGCCCGCCGCAACGATCGCAGCCAACTCGCGGCGAGCGAGGCGGTCGTATGCTTGGCAGCGCTGTCGCCTCGGGAGCGCGATGTCCTGAACGGAATGGTGCTCGGGCGGCCAAACAAGCTGATCGCGTTTGATCTCGGGATCTCGATGCGAACCGTCGAGGCTCACCGTGCCAACCTGATGGAGAAGCTGTCTGCACGTAGCTTGTCGGATGTGCTGCGGATCGCCTTTGCAGCCGGCCTAGGCGAAGCAGTCTAACGCCCGACGCCCCTCATCCGTAAATGCTGATCGCACCGATGAGCGATGATCGACAAGCTGTAGAGCGACTTAGTCTGACTGGCGCATAGCGATTTCCTAATATGCCTCAGGTTCTGGCCAGTCGTGCTGATTTCGGCAGCTGGCAGTCGATCATTTCCGACACAATGTCTGCCATGCTGGAGAGCTGACGCAGGGCACCGGGAGAGATTACGCGCGCCTTCACGTCGATCAGGCACAGCGCTCCGATGCGGGTGCCGTCGCTCGCGAGCACAGGGTGGCCGGCATAGCTTCGGATGTAAGGCGCCCCCGTAACCATCGGATTGGCGGCGAACCGGCTGTCCTCCGCCGCGTTGGCGACCACGAACGTGCCGTCCTGACTGATGGTATAGTTGCAGAATGCCTGCTCTCTGGGCGTGCTTTCGACCGCGATGCCCTCGGCCGACTTGATCCATTGCGTGTGCTTGTCGATGAACGTCAGCAGGCAGACCGGAAAACCGGTCGCAACCGCAAGGTGCTTCGTGACCAAGTCGAACTTGCGCTCGTGCACCGCGTTGGCGAGTTGGGAGCGGCCGAGGATGTCCAGGCGACGATCTTCATCCGTTGGCACGGGGAAACCGAATTCGATACATGCCCGTTCTCCGAGCGTCGACCGTCTTACGACGGCTTTCGGTTCAGGACGCCCAGCCGCGATGGTGCGGGCGCAATCATGCTGAAAAGCGCTATAAGTTGCATTCATGCTATTGAAAAAACGACCCGGATCGTCGGCAAGCTCATGCTTGCTCAAACAGGCCGACGCCCCTCGCTCTTTCAGTTTGGCACAAATCATGACGTTCTTGGCGGCTTTGTCCGAGACGACAATGACGCAGGTCCGGCAGGGAAATCCGATCATCTCCAGCAGGGCCGCTCCATCAATATAGGGCATACACAAGTCGATCGTCGCGATTTCGGGTTTGAGAAGGGTGATCATATCAGCCCCAGACTGCGCATCCCCTGCCACGCCCACTACGCTGAAATCTTCCCGTTCGCTGAATGCGTTCTCCAGTATCGCCTGCATGGTTCGCGAGTCATCAATGATGACAACTCGCCTCTTCGTTCGAGGCTTGCTCGTCATTATGTGTCCTAACAATCGACAACAGGTTCCTGAAACGGCTTCTTGTTCGAAGCACATTAAGCTGTATCTCAGCATCGTCCCGGTCTTTCCGGATCGTACCCTGCCTTCGGATCGAGGTTCCTCTCCGCAAGCAGCGTTGGTCGGGATCGCTGATCGCGGACCGATTTGGAGAAATACGATTTAACCCGCGTTTTGCACCGCGAATTGATGAATCAGGTTCGCAAGGCGCTTAGCAGACGGGCTGCGGCTTTTTGCAAGCGGGGCGTCGAGAAGCTCGCGGACATGACGATCCACGAATTGGACGCGACCGGAATAGGCCATGCTCCACTTGGCGAAGCGACGTTCGATGATAGGAGATCGATCGGCGACGATGATGCCTGTGTGTCGGGGATCGGTGATGATCGATGTCATTATCCAGTCGACCGCCTCGACAGATCCTTCCAAGATTTGAGCGAAGTTCGATCCGGTGAAGATCAGCGCACCCGTCAGGCCCATCTGGGGATTCGTTCGATGCGCCTTTTCGACGATGTCCGCGACCGCCGCCTCTGCACACGAGGCATTGACGGTGCTGCGACTGACGTGGAGCAAGGACAGTAAGCTCATTTGTCTACCGTCCTTCCCACGCCAAGAGCCGGCTTTGCGCAGTCATTGCGGCGTTCAGTCGCGATATCGCGCGAGCGGCGATACGGGGTGGGTCGCTCCGATGAAGAACGCGGCCCACCCTCGTAAGGTCATCGATCCAGCAGCCAATGGTGTCGGACGCCGGATCGTAGCAGATCAGACGACGATCAGGTCGTTCTCGACCGACGTGGCGCCGGGCGCTGCCCAGGCGGTCGACGCCGCTGTCTGACGCTCCAGCCACGACCCGACGGTTCCGGTCAGTTTGACCCTTCCGTCCTGCGCGGTAACATGAACCTCCTCCGCATCAAAAAAGACCGAGCGGTGAAGGGCGTGCTGGATATCGTCGCTGAGATTGGCGGTATCGACGTGAGGCTTGATCGTGATCTGGTTCGAGACGCCGAGTACGCCCATCAGACTTCGGACTTCACGTTCGGCGGCTTCCTTCTGGAAGTGCCAGATGACCTGCCCGGTGAGCGTCAGCCAGCCTTTCTCGACCTTCACTTGCACGGAGTCGCGCGGCGTGCCGGTATCCCAGGCGAGCCGATTGACTGCAGCAGCTGCGATGTCGGCATCGTCGCGCTTGATCTCGAAGGGAAGACGGACCTCGATTTCCTCGGCAACGGCTTTGACGCCCTTGACGCGGCCGGTCGCCAGTTCGGCGGCATTCTTCTGACCGTAGCTCTGGACGTGGCCGGTTAGGGTAACGGTGCCGTTCTCAGCGGTCACCCCGATATGAGCGGCGGTGATGCTGGGTTCCCATTTGAGTTCAGCCAATACTACCTGCTGCAGTTGATCGTCATTCGACATAGTCTGTCTCCAGATTTGGGATGGTCCGACAACACTACGCTCGCACTACCTTTTGCGGTACCATCGGGAACTACGCAGTTCAGGCGATGATGACTTTACCCGTCATGTGGACTCGCGCGGGTAAATAAATATAATGTATGATATATCTAATATCGTGAGATCAGCCACCCGGTGATGTTTGTCACCCCTCTTGCATCGTCGTCGTATAGAGCCTGGGTGTTGTCAGGTCTCTCATAAATCTCCAGCACGAACGTCGCCAGCAGCGCCTGAAGCTAGGGTCAGGACCCATTGATCTGAGCGGCTCGATCTGATTCAGGCTCCGTGAGGAGACCGAGGATGAGCGACCTGTACTGGCTGACCGACGAGCAGATGGCGCGGCTCGAGCCGTATTTTCCCAAGAGCCATGGCA
>NZ_AIDW01000049.1 GCF_000251145.1 Sphingomonas sp. PAMC 26621
ATCCGCACCGCTCGCTCGCGGACTTGGGGCGCAAACTTGTTGGTCGTCTTGCTCGTCATGGCTTCACCTTCTCAGCAGTTGGAGCCTCCGACAAACCCGGGGCGGTTCACATTTGTCCATCTCACGCAACGCGAGCCGGAAACTGCGGTTTATTGCAGTTGCGGCCGATCATCATTGCGAGCCGCTACAGTTAGGCCGCAGAGTTTGACGTTGCCCATAGAAGCAACCCTTTACTGGTGATAGCGTAGGCCGAATGGTGATTAAGGGAATCGACCGGACCCATTGGCTGGGCTGGCGCATGGTGTTGGCGATCGCCGGCGCTCTGCTGCTACCATTGTCGATATACATCCTTGTTACCGTAAGTGCGGACTACCGGGACGCCCGGCGCGCAACGGAACGCGCGACGCTGACACGATCACAAAAGTAGCGAACGAGGTCGCCTCCAGACTAAAGCTAGTTGGCCAAGAGATGCGGATTCTAGCAACGATCCGCTCCATTCCGGAGCGTAACTGGCGGGAAGCGCAGTCCCGTTCGCGAGACATTGCACAACTCGACCCCGATTGGCGCAACGTTACCCTGATCGATCTACAGCGTGGGGTCAGCCTTTTCGATTTACGTGCGCCCGTTCCGCAGGAGAAGGCCATCGACATGATCGTCGCGCGCAAGATCGCGCGCCTCAGTGCTCATCATCCAATGGTTGGCGAAGAAATTCGGCTCAATAACGGAGTACCAGAAGTCGAGGCGTATCTGGCGATCGGACCAACGGAAGTGCCGCGTTACCTAATGCGTGTCAGCCTTAATCCAAGGCTGATACAGCGTATTCTGATGGCGTCGGCCTCAACCGAAGGCGTCAGCGCCGTAGTAGACCGACGCGGCTTTTTTATCGCTCGCAGCAAGGCATGGCCCGAAAGGCTTGGAACGCCGGCAACAATTTATGTTCGCAACGCCATCGCCAGCGGTCGATCCGGCTTCTACCGCAGCGTGACTTGGGAAAAGCTAACTACTTATACGGCATTCACTAGGCTCGCCGACAACGGCTGGTCGGTTCATGTCGCTGTGCCGTCTGAGACGATCGATCGTTCGCAAATTGGCTGGCGCCTGTCCTCGATGCTCGCAGCCATCGCAAGTCTAGCACTGGCTACGCTGCTGGTCTTCCTGATCATGAGGTTGATCGCTATTCGCCGAGCTTCCTACGTCCGCGCTCAGCAAACCGAACGGCTCGAAGCGGTCGGAAAGCTAACGGGGGGGATAGCTCACGATTTCAACAATATGCTCGCCATAGTCATCGGTAGCCTGGACCTCGCCCAGCGCAGGCTATCGAAAGGTAACACCGACATCACTCGGTACATCGATAACGCTATGGATGGGGCCCATCGCGCTGCCGATCTCACACGCCGGCTACTGGCCTTTTCGCGCCGCCAACCGCTCGCTCCTGCCGCGATCGAGGTCAATGCCCTGATCCGGGCGATGCGCGACTTGCTGAGCCAAACGCTCTCGGGCGACATCGTGATCGAGACTAAGCTTGCCGACGATCTCTGGATGACATTCGTCGATCCGGGGCAGCTTGAAAATGCGGTTGTAAATCTTGCTGTCAACGCACGCGACGCGATGCCCGATGGCGGAACCTTGACAATCACGACCGCCAACCGGCCAGCCGGCACACGCGCTGACGCCGACCGAATTGCCATCATTGTCGCGGACACTGGCAGCGGAATGTCAACGCCGGTCGGATTCCAGGCCATCGGGGCGGAGTAAAAGCAGGCCATTGTTGATGCGGTCCTGACGATATGAAGATGGCCCCGATCGGGGCCATCTTCATATCGTGTCGTCGTCGATCAGGCGGTGGTGATCTCGCCGGTTTCGAGGTCGATGATCTCGGTGGCCTGGTTTTGCTCCGCCCTGGCGGCAGAGCGCCGACGCCCGGCCGACTGCTTCAGCCGATAGCTGTCGCCGTTCATGGTCAGGATGCTGACGTGATGGGTGAGCCGGTCGAGCAGCGCACCGGTGAGCCGCTCGCTGCCCAGCACCTGGGTCCAGTCCTCGAACGGCAGGTTGGAGGTGACGATCGTGGAGCCACGCTCGTACCTTTGGGAGAACACTTCGAACAGCAGCTCGGCACCCGTGGGCGACAGCGGTACATAGCCAAGCTCGTCGATGATCAGTAGCTTCACCGCCGCAAGGTCGCGCTGCATCTTCAGCAGGCGGCTTCGTCGCGCGCTTCCAGCAGCTGGCTGACCAGCGCGGCCGCGGTCGTGAACGTCACGGTAAAGCCCTTCTGGCAGGCAGCCAGACCCGAGGGCGAGCGCGACATGCGTCTTGCCCGTGCCGCTGTTGCC
>NZ_AIDW01000048.1 GCF_000251145.1 Sphingomonas sp. PAMC 26621
CCTATCCCCTGTGTGCCTTGGCAGTCTCATCGCACCAGCGCAGCCCGTTGCGGTTGACGAACACGATACCGCTCAACACCCGCCGGTCATCAACCCGTGGCTTGCCATGGCTCTTGGGAAAATACGGCTCGAGCCGCGCCATCTGCTCGTCGGTCAGCCAGTACAGGTCGCTCATCCTCGGTCTCCTCACGGAGCCTGAATCAGATCGAGCCGCTCAGATCAATGGGTCCTGACCCTAAGTGAAACGTCCGCAATTGGACGCTTTCTGCCGTCCCGGCTGTTGCGAAAGGGTTCGGTTTTGACGCTGCAGGCCAACCCACGCTTTTCTGCGGCTTGCAGCGTGTCAGAATCCCGTGTCAGAAGAGCGGATGCAAATTGGCTATGCGCGGGTGTCCCGCGGCGATCATCAAGACCTCACTGCCCAGCTCGCTGCGCTTAGCGCGGCGGGGTGCGATCCAGTGTTTCGGGAGGAAGCCTCAGGCGGCCAATCTGACCGTCCCGAGCTCGCGCTCGCGATTAGGGCGTTGACGCCCGGCGACGTGCTGGTGGTGTGGAAGCTCGACCGTCTATCACGATCGTTGCGCGACCTTTTATTCACGTTGGAGGCGATCACTGCAGCCGGTGCCGGCTTCAGGTCTCTTACTGAGGCCGTGGACACCACGACGGCTGCAGGTCGATTGATGACCCAGACCTTAGGTGCCTTTGCTGAGTTCGAGCGCGCTATGATCCGCGAGCGGACCATGAACGGTCTGGCACATGCCCGCAAAGCCGGTCGGCATCTTGGACGCCGGCCAAGCCTCACTGGCCAGCAGCGCGCCGAGATAATCACCAAGGCGGAATCCGGGCAGGGATCGCCGTCGCAGCTCGCGAGCCTATTTCGGGTATCGCGTTCGACCGTGCAGCGCGTGCTCCGCGAGCATCGCAACCGTTCGGCCGCGGCGTGAGCCTTGCCCCTGCGCTTCCACGCGTCCTGCCTGCAGACCTTGAGGCACAGCGTTACGAGCTGGCTCGCACGCGTCAGCTGGCGCGCGCATGGGCGGAAACGCTACCCGAGCCGCGTCGTCGCGATATGGCGGCACTGTTCACTCGCATTGCAATCGAGACCTACCAGACGGAGGCCCGGCCCCACGCCAAGCTCAGCCCACCTTTCGCCAAGCCATATGGCCGTCTCGATCGTGCCGTTGCTGACCTAGCGGGAGCGGTGGGCCGTGAGGCAGCGCCCCTGCCGATCACCGAGGCGGTTTACTTCCTGACCGGCCTCTACACGACGCTGCTTCACGCGCGCGAGCGCGGGGCGCTCGGCGCTTTCTACACTCCGCCCGCGTTAGCGAACCGGCTTCTCGACATGGCCGAGGAACAGGGGATCGACTGGACTCGCGCCCGCGTGCTGGACCCAGCGAGCGGCGGAGGTGCGTTCTTGCTACCTGCAGCCGAGCGGATGATCGCTGCCCTTCCTGCGGCGGAGCCGGCGATCGTGCTCCGGCAAATCGGCACGCGTTTGGTCGGGTTGGAGCTGGACCCCTATGCGGCCGGTTTCGGGCAAAATGCGGTCGAACTACTACTGGCGGATGTTACCGCGGCTGCAGGTCGGGCGGCCCCTACCGTCGTGCGCGTCGCGGACACGCTGGAAGAGGCGCCTGCAGCCCGCTTTGACCTTGTGATCGGCAATCCGCCTTATGGGCGCGTCACCCTCACGCCCGAACAGCGCCTGCGCTTCGCGCGCGGCCTTTACGGCCATGCCAACCTCTATGGGGTGTTCACCGACATCGCCGTGCGCTGGACCAAGAAGGGCGGTACGATCGCTTATCTCACCCCGACCAGCTTTCTCTCCGGGCACTACTATTCCGCGTTGCGCGAACTGATCGCCAAGGAGGCCCCGCCAGTTGCGATCGATTTCGTGCACGCGCGCCGCGGTGTGTTCGAGGACGTGCTGCAGGAGACCTTGCTTGCCGTCTATAAGCGTGGTGCCAAGCCCGGCCGCGCCCAGGTCCACTATGTCGAGGTGACGAACGAGCGCGAGGCGTGTGTCATCCGTAATGGCACGATCGGTCTCCCCTCCCCGGCATCGCAGCCTTGGCTTGCGCCCCGCGAGCCCAGGCATAGCGCCCTGATCGCCGCGGCCGAGGCGATGCCGGCGAGGCTTGCCGATTGGGGCTACAGCGTATCGACCGGTCCGCTGGTGTGGAATCGTTATAAGGATCAGATGTCAACGCGGTCGCATTCCAGGCCAGCGGGGCGGAGTAAAAGCAGGCCATTGTTGATGCGAGGCTGACGATACGAAGAGGGCCCCGATCGGGGCCCTCTTCGTATCGTTGTCCTCGTCTACTAGGCGGCGGTGATCTCGCCGGTTTCGGGGTCGATGATCTCGGTGGCCTGGTTTTGCTCCGCCCTGGCGGCGGAGCGTCGGCGCCCGGCGGACTGCTTCAGCCGATAGCTGTCGCCGTTCATGGTCAGGATGCTGACGTGGTGGGTGAGCCGGTCGAGCAGCGCGCCGGTGAGCCGCTCGCTGCCCAGCACCTGGGTCCAGTCCTCGAACGGCAGGTTGGAGGTGACGATCGTGGAGCCACGCTCGTACCTTTGGGAGAACACCTCGAACAGCAGCTCGGCGCCAGTGGGCGACAGCGGCACATAGCCAAGCTCGTCGATGATCAGCAGCTTCACCGCTGCAAGGTCGCGTTGCATCTTCAGCAGGCGGCGTTCGTCTCGCGCTTCCAGTAGCTGGCTGACCAGCGCGGCCGCGGTCATGAACGTCACGGTAAAGCCCTTCTGGCAGGCGGCCAAGCCGAGGGCGAGCACAACATGCGTCTTGCCCGTGCCGCTGTTGCCCAGCGCGATGATGTTCTCGCGCCGCAGGACATACTCGCAGCGGGCAAGCTCCAGCACGAGCATCTTGTTGAGGCTCGGGATCGCGGTAAACTCGAACGTGTCGAAGCTCTTCACCGCCGGGAACCGTGCCGCCCGGATACGCCGTTCGATCGTGCGCCGTTCACGGTCGATCAGCTCGAGCTCGATGAGCCGCAGCAGATAGCGCGGATGGTCGGTGCCATCGCGCGCGCACCCGCGGGCCACCTTGTCATACTCGCGCAGCACGGTGGGCAGCTTCAACTGCTTGAGGTGATGCGCCAGCAGCACCTGCGGCGTGCCGCTCATCGTGCCGACCGGCATCGTATCAGGTGCGCCGCTCATGCCGCCAGCACCGCGTAATCGGCGGCCGAGGTCGTCTTGACCGCCGTTCGCGGCAGGTGCGGATACGCCGCCAGGTCGAGCCGGGCGGGTCGCTGCTCGATGCGCGCCAGCGCGATCAGCTTGATCGCATCGAACCCGACAGCGCCGATCTGGATCGCCTGGGTTACGGCATCCGTGACGATGTCGAGCGGCAACGCCTCCAGCAGGCGCAGCACTTGGATAAACTCACGCTTGCCGCGGTTGCCCATCCGCGCTTCGAGCAGGTGTCGCAGATGCTGGAACACATCCGGCAACGCCCAGCCCTGCAACGCCGCGGCTTGGTCGAGCGCACCCGGCTTGGTCTCGATCAGCGCCAGATAGTGGAGCGGGTCGGCGACGAACACGCCCTCGCCATAGCACCGCTGGTGGCGGGCGATCTCCTTGCCGCCGCACAGGATCACGACCTCGGCGACGAAGCCCTTCACCACCACGTCCTGGAAGCCATAGGCGGTCGGCACCGAGTAGTCGTTGGTCCGATAGCGCACGAGCGCCATCGACGAGACCCGCGCAGCGCGCTTCTCGCAGGGCTCCAACGGCACCGCCGGCAGCGGTCGCAGCGCGGCGCGATCGGCCACCAGCCGCTCGCCGATCGTCTCGGCATGGCGGCCGGCATGATCGCGCTGTCGAGCGCGACAGCGCTCTTCCAGCATCGCGTTCAGATCGTCGAAGCTGGCAGCGTGCGGGACCGGCACCATGAAGTTGGCGCGCGAGAACTTGACCAGCCCTTCGACCTTGCCCTTGTCGTTGCCCTTGGCCGGGCGCGCGAAGCGATCGCGGAACAGGTAATGGCTGCACAACTCGGTGAAGGCACGGGTGCGGTCGCGCTTCCCGTCGCCCAGGATCTTCGCCACCGCGATCGTCGTGTTGTCGTACAGGATCGACAGCGGCACGCCGTCGAAGAACGCGAACGCCGATACATGCCCGTCGAGGAACGCCTCGGTGGTCTCGCGTGGATAGGCCTTCACAAAGCAGGCATCCGACTGCGGCAAGTCCATGCACAGGAAGTGGATCTTCTGGCGCACGCCGCCGATCACGCCGATCGCCTCGCCAAAATCCACCTGCGCATGACCCGGCGGGTGTGCCAGCGGCACGAACGTCTCGCGCCCTCGTGCCCGGCAGAGCCGAACATGATCCCTTCACCACGGTATATCCGCCGGCAAAGTCATGCTCATCGCGCAGCCGTTCGAAGATCCGCTTGGCCGTATGCCGCTGCTTCGCCGGCGCTGTTAGGTCCGCTTCCAGGATCGCATCGATCACCGGCAGCAGCAGCCCCAACTTCGGCTTCGCCGCCGGCTCCTTGCGCGTATATCCCGGTGGGAGCGAGAACCGGCACATCTTGGCCACCGTCTCCCGGTTCAGCCCGAACACCCGCGCCGCCTCGCGACGGCTGTGACCCTCCACGAACACGAAGCGCCGAACGGCGGCATAGCTCTCCACGGCAAACATCCCCGGCCGCTCCCCAAAAAGAGCAGCCTACCAACGGCTGGATTTTACTCCGCCACGCTCAGCACCGCGCCGGCGTTCCGATGGCCTGCTTTGTCACCGCCGCATCCATCATGGCAAACTTTCAAAAAAACGTCCCGGCAGACGTCGGTAAGCGGATCGCAGTTTGGCGACGTGCCGTTCGAGTGCGCCTTTCGCTCGCCATCCAACCGAGGTCAGACCTGGTTCAGCCACTGGCGCTCTGCCGCTCGCAAGGCGTCGACCGTCTCGGGACGATCCACGCCCGGAAGATCGTTGCGCGCCGGCCGACCGCTGGCAGCGAGCACATAGCTGAGGTAGCGATAGGACGGCCGAAACGCGGCGAGTTTTTCCTCGTCGATCTTGAATGACTGGCTCGGTCCGCAGGACGCCAACGTGTCGCGGATGTAGATCCCCCGCAAGCCGGAGATCAGCCATCCGCCCTCGGTCTTCTGGAGACGCCATAGCAGACGGGTATAGCTGATGTTGATGACGTCAATGCCGCCTAGCGCTAGGACAGTATGGACCGCACATGAGGTTTCCGCGATTGCCCGGCTGTCCTGTACCCAGATGACGGGCGGACTCATGGCATCGAAATTGACCGTTTCTGAAGGCTCGTGCTTACCCGTCTCGATGAATTCGGAAGCCGTGCCTTTGAACCAGGACACTTCGATCCACGCATCAGGATGGTAGCACGTGTCCGCAACATCGGCGTTGTGAGTTTCTCTTGCCCAGCGCTCAAGCAGGATCATGTCGGTAATCGCGACGCGATCGGTCCATTCATCACCATTCGCGCGCGACGCGCCTTTCGCCAAGGTTATGCTCGCCGCCCCTGCCTGGCGAGGGACCCCCAGCGCACACAGAGCAGCAATGCCGCCTTTCAGGGCCCTGCGCCGCCATACTCTACGCTCAGTCATCAGCAGATCGATTTCACCGGATGCCGACATCGTTAGTTTCTTTCCAGATGCCGTAATCTTCCACCGAAATGGGATCGCGGGCGTTACGCGTGGCAATTTCATGTCGCTCGTGCTGGCTTCGAGCGAGAAGAGGCCACCAAATACTCGGCATGGATAGGCGCATCGATGCCGCACAACAGGGTCGGAAACTACGCAGGATCGCTAGCCTGCACCTCCTTACCCGGGCCCTGTGCATTAATCGGACACAGATTCACGGTAGGGCGCGGCTGCCGTTCCGGACGCGTGGCATGACATTATGTGGAAGTGGCTTCACGTGGAGGGCCCGCGCATTAGTCGGGAGAGCCGTTTGGGCCCAAAGCGCGTACTTCAGCTGCCGAGCGATGACGCACCCGCGCCAGTTCGGGTGCGCGTTCCGGAAGGAGACCGGGGAGACGCCCGCCAAGGCGATCGAGCGGTTGCGCATTGAAGCGGCCTATCTACGCCTTCAGGACGGATCGGAACCCGTGGACGTGATTGTGCGCAGGGCCGGGTTAGCGACCCCGAGCGGATGCGTCGGGCGTTCATGACCCGCTATGGGCAACCCCCGCAGGTGATACGGCGCATGGCGCGTCCGCTTCGACATATCTAGTGCTGCAGCTCTTCCAGGCCTGAGATGCTTGTCGCCTCACCATCAACCGTCGCCGTCCCCGTCAAACCCTTAGCGTACGTTTTTGGGCCTTCTCTCACCGGCCCCCTACACAGAGTAGCTTTCTGGCAGATCAAGCGGATGATCGACATAGTGGCATTTCAGTTGGCGGGGTGTTCCCTCCCTAACGCCGCGCGCTTCCCCGTTGCGGGCCGAGCGACCAGTGCCGCTAGCCCCCGACCCCAGCCTTGTCGATGACCCTCCCGCTGCCCGATGATGCCGACAGCCCTGCCGACTCAGTGCGTGAGGCTGTCAGACAGCTGCTTCAGCTCTAATGTGCGCTTGCGGGTCAGATCGATGATGCACTTGCCCTCCGCCTCGTCTTGATAGGCGCCGCCGCGATAGGCGAAGCCGACGGTCACGCAATGCGCGTCGCGATACGCGAGCCAAGCGCGCTCAGCGGCAAGCAATCCGGCTTGAGAGCTTGAACGACCGTCGGTCCTTGTCATCCCCTTCTTTAACTCATCGTCGCGTGTCCGGTCGGCCAGCACCATGGCATCCATCGTTCGGCGATATTGAGCGTTGAGCGCGGTGTCCGCCAGTCGACGCTCATGCTGCACATGGGCGTCCTCGCTGGTCTGTACCCGCAAAGCGACGGCTACGGGTGCAACCAGCAACGCGGCGAACATTATTAAGATCATCCTTGTAATTCCAGTCGCCGACCCAGCGGAGACGCACCCCGCTATTATCTCGCGACCGCGCCTGGTCGTGTCCGGACAGACCATGGGCTTACTGCTTTTCGTATAACCGGTGAAGCATTTTAGCCAATTACTTACCTACCCGAATACCTCCACATTGAGACATCAAACGGAGGACGCGAACATGACCACCCAGCATACAGCACTCGTACTAGGCGCAACCGGCGGTGTCGGCGGGGAGGTCGCGCGGCGGCTTGTCGCACGAGGCTGGCTCGTCCGCGCGCTCAATCGCAATCCCTTGACGGTCAGCGACGCCGACGCGGCGTCAGGCATCCTGTGGATGAAGGGCGATGCGATGTCGGCGGCTGACGTTCTCGCCGCCGCGGAGGGGGCAAGCGTCATCGTGCACGCCGTAAACCCACCGGGCTATCGCAACTGGGGCAAACTTGTCCTGCCGATGCTGGACAACACCATCGAGGCAGCGCGCGCAGTTGGCGCGCGGATCGTGCTGCCAGGAACAGTCTACAATTTCGGCCCTGACGCTTTCCCCGAATTACGCGAGACCTCGCCACAGAATCCGACAACGGTGAAGGGCGGCATCCGGGTCGAGATGGAGGGACGGTTACGCCATGCCGCCGATACGGGAGTGCCCGTGCTGATCGTTCGCGCCGGGGACTTTTTCGGACCAAAAGCGGCTAACAACTGGTTTTCACAAGGGCTGGTGAAGCCGAATATTCCCGTTACCGCTATTTCCTATCCCGGCAAGCAGGGTGTTGGTCATCAATGGGCGTATCTGCCCGATGTCGCGGAGACGATGGTACAACTCTTGGAGAAGCGCGAGGCGCTCGACCGGTTTGCGGTATTCCACATGGAGGGCCATTGGGATGCAGACGGCACCGCGATGATCGCCGCCATCCAGGCGGCTGCGGCCGGACGCAAGATCAAGGTCGGCAAGTTTCCCTGGCTGGTGATGAGGCTGCTGTCGCCATTTGTGCCGCTGTTCCGGGAACTCGCAGAAATGCGCTATCTCTGGATTACACCCACGCACATGAGCAACGACCGAATTAAGGCGGTTCTCGGTAGAGAGCCCCGCACACCGTTACCGGTTGCGGTACGCGAGACGCTGATCGGGATGGGTTCGTTATGATGGTGGATACGACATCCATGACGGCGCTAGCAGCGTTGGGGGGGTCGTTGGTCGGCGGAATTTTGTCGTCCGTGACCACCTATTTTACGCAACGCCATCAAGGGACGCGTGAGCGGCTTAGCAAGGATCTCGACCAACGCTCGACGCTTTATACCGAGTTCAATCAGGTTGCATCGGAGCTGCTGCTTGATTCGCTCGATCACACGATCGACCGGCCGGATCTGATCGTGCGGATGATGACCCTAGTAGGGCGCGTCCGCATTGCGAGCTCGGCACCGGTGATCATGGCCGCCGAGACAGCTATCTCCGAGCTTCTCGCTTCGTACCGCCGGCCGGCGGTGGACTACAGAGAGCAGATCCTAAACGATAAGAGAGTTCGTAGCCCCGCTGGTCGTTTTTACCGAGGCCTGCCGGCAAGAGCGGGAGCTGCTGCTGAAACGTCTGTAGGACGCGGGTGACGGTAATCGGTTACGCGCCGTGACGTCACATCTGCCGCTGACAGGCCGTGCCCATAAGCGCTGATATTTACAGGTTTTGGGAATGCTGCACCTTTCTCATTTCTCGATCCCAATCGGGAAACGGCCGTTAGGCGAGAACTGGGAACCGAGCTTGCATCCGAGCAGCATCCTGAGCCGGCGATATGCCGAACATTCTCAGATACTCCCTGCTGAACTGAGATGGGCTTTCATAACCAACCGCGTAGGCTGCGCGCGTAGCACTCGCATCGGCTGCCAGCTTTTTACGTGCCTCATGCAGTCGGACCAGCTTCAAGTATTGAAGCGGGCTTGAGCCTGTCAAAGCCTTGAACTGCCGGTAGAAAGTGGGAACACTCATGTTTGCATACGTTGCAAGCCGATCGTTAGAAAGCGGCTCATCCAACCGTTCCCTCATTATGCGGATCACCCGCCTGATCGCGAAGGGCTGCGTTTCGGATCGGATTGACTGCCGTAGCATCGGACCGTGTTCTCCCCGCAGCAACTCATACAGTACCTCACGCTTACGGCCTGCGGCGAGTAAGCAAATGTCCTTTGGTCGATCAAGAAGGGCGAGAAGACTGTCGAACGCTTCAAGCAATTCCGTGGATACATTGGCCACACCGAACCCATTTGAAGCGCTGGTATCGGGGGTAAAAGGAATGCCCTGCGCAAGGTCAGATAATGTATTGGGATCGAGTGTAAGACCTGCCGCGATAAAGGGGCGATCGGCATCTGCTTCCAACACGCATCCGGTCGCCGGGAGTTCGACAGCCGAAGCAAAGCATTTGGAGTGATCATACCGCAACATTCTGTCGCCTACGAGCACCTGCTTCACTCCCTGCAAAACGATGCAGACCATTGGCTCGGAAAAGGCGGTTTCAGGGATCAGCGGTTTATGCAGCACCCCAAGGCTAAGGTCTGGAATGGCTGTGGTGGTGTTCACCCCGGCAGAGTGGGCAAGCACCCGTTTTCGCATTCGTTGAAACAACTCGTCCATCCGCCATCTATAGCACCATCGATCACCACAACCAAGATTCTGATAGCTTTAGGCAAAAGAACGATAGGTTTCGAGGCGTTCCGATGGGGATGAAGTGATAGCAATCGAACAGGCGGTTTGTGCGAAAACAGGCGCGTCGCGTCAATAGGTGCTCACGGCATCCGAACAGCAACCGAGGATCGATCGATGGCAAAGACAGCCTCTACTGCTTGGGTTTTGCCTATCGCCGAAGCGCAGATCGGCGAGTTCCGCAATCTACTTGCTGACTTAAATGAGGACCTTACCGGCCTTGCAGATCGAGCATACGATGTTGGCTATCACCGTGAGCGAATGTGGCTTCAACCGAACGATGACGGCAGCGCTCTCCTCATCGTCTATCTAGAATTCGACGAAGGCGTGAGCTTCGCCGAGTTCGCCGACAAACTGAAAACTTATGAGTCCGTGTTCACACGCTGGTGGACACCACGATTTGAGCGCTTCGGATACCCGAAGAGTGTCGGCGAGCAGCTTCTTTCTTGGGACGGAAATAAGTAATCTGCTCGAACCTTTTGACCTATATTCAAGCAACACCAATCTGGGAGATGCTAATTGTCCGCGATAAACCCCGCTCTGATTCTTTGCCAGAGGTACATTGAGTGTGTTGAGAATAAAGACCTTCGTGGCGTCGAGCAAACACTTGCCGACGATGTGCGGCAGATCTTTCGCCATACCAAACATGTTACGGATCCTGGCATGTTCGATCAAGTCTCACTGGGCAAACGCAAAGGAACCATTGTTGCTGTTATGAAGGGTCAAACAGAGGTATTAGCCTATACCAAAGGCCTAATGTTCAACTTTCGCAAGCTCAAGTGGGTCGATACAAAATGGAAGGTATCGAGGAGCGGTAAAGAGGTATATTTCTTTGGTAAAGGCGATATGATTACGCAGAAATCGGAAAAGCCCTACCAGAATGTATACGTCACCAGATTTGATTTGCAGCAAGATCAGATACTAGAGATCAACGAGATTGGTAATGCAATGCTCTACATGGGGCTGGGCATTGCGCCAAACGCGACACAGTTGCGTGCATTTGGCCGTGCCTTGATACACCCGTTCGGCATCGGATTGCGCTAAGTCCCGATCTTGCCCCGAAGACTCCAAGTTTCAGTCATGACAAACGACGTCCTTCGGTGCCATTGATTAGGCGAAGTGCGCTAAGAAACACTGCGCTCTTCGGAGATCTGGGTAATCCGAAGGGGACATATAAAACCAGGAGAATATGATGACGCTTTTGACAAGGTCGCTCGGAGCTAATGGCCCAGTGGTTTCGGCAATCGGCTTAGGTTGCATGGGTATGTCCGAATTTTATGGAAGCACCGACCGCAAGGCTTCATTGGCAACGATCGCGGCGGCATTGGACGATGGAGTCACGCTCTTTGATACGGGCGACTTCTACGGCATGGGCGACAACGAAACGCTCCTTGCTGAAGGGCTATCGGGCCGACGCGATCAAGCGTTCATCCAAGTCAAATGTGGAGCGTTGCGCGATCCTGACGGATCGTTTCTTGGCGTGGATGCGCGTCCGGCGGTCATTAAAACCGCTCTATCCTATTCGCTCAAGCGTCTGCGAACCGATCGCATCGACCTTTATATGGTTGCTCCCGATCCCAGCGTGCCCATCGAAGACACTATCGGCGCGTTGGCTGAGATGGTCCAGAAGGGTTATATCCGGCATATCGGCGTCACGAACGTCGATGCCGCCCTCCTGCGGCGCGCTCACGCGACGCATCCGGTCACTGCACTGCAGTACGAATACGGGCTTCTATCCCGCGACATGGAGGACGAAGTTCTTCCGATCTGCCGCCTTTTGGGAATCGGCATCACGGCTTACGGTGTCCTCGGTCGTGGCCTCATTACAGGAAGCTCAGGAACAGGCGAAGGCGACGTTCGAGCGACGTTCTATCCTCGCTTTCAATCTGCGCATCTTCACGAGAACCAGAAGATCAGCGAAAAGTTAGCCGAGGTCGCGAGAAGCCAGGGTATGACCGTCGCTCAGGCCGCCATTACTTGGGTTCTCAGCCAAGGTGACGACATCATTCCATTGGTGGGTGCCCGGACGGTGCAACGACTCCGTGAAGCTCTGGCAGCGCCGATGCAGATTTCGACCGATGCGCTGGCCGCGATCGAGGGAGCGGTTCCGAAAGGCTCAGCTAGCGGAGACCGCTCGAACCATTGATAGTTGCTGCCGTTCCCACAAACGATCCAGACTGTACGGAAACTCGCCGTTGGCTGATGCCGCGCCTGGAATGCACTGGATGGGGGCGGGGATAGTGGCAGAGGGTTAAAGGCGATACAGGGCCACCGATAGAGGGCCATCAGTCGCGGAGGCGGGCCAGGAATGGAACATTTTGGCGTTAGATCAGGCCTGCACTGCCCGGATCAGCCCCTGTACGCCGACCAGGTTTATCGCCCGTCTGAGATTATAGGCGAGTGCCGTCAGACTGAACTCGGCCCGCACCTTGTCGAGCCCACGCATCAGGAAGGCACCCTGGTTCATCCATTGCTTGATTGAACCGAACGGGTGCTCGACCGTCTCGCGGCGAATATCCAGGATCCCGGGTCGGGCGGCGAGACGTATCGCCATGCGGTCAAGCACAGCCTCACCTTCCCACCGCGTGATGGGGGTCGGTTCCGGCTGAGGGCGAAATGACACCCTAAGCAGAACGGCAATGCTTGGTGTATAACAGAAGGTTTGCTTGGGAGGCGCGGCGCCACCTCATTCCGAGGAAGCTGGTTTCTGGCGCTTTTCAGCAAGGCGATAGGTGAGGATGGCGAGTGAACCATCGATGGAAAAGGAACGACCATCGTGGCCGAACCGAAGGACGAAATCGTAGGATTCGGGTATGTTGAACCGCTGGATCTCGCTTCCATCGGCCATGGAGACCAGCGCGATCGTTTCCCGATGCGGCCCCTTGCCAACCGGCATTGATACCAGCGCATAGCGCCCGTCCGGACTGATCGTAGGCCGGTAGGTGTGCGAGAAGTCGTATGCGGTGCCGGCGATACTCCATAACCTACGACCGGTCTGGACGTCCCAGAGATCGGCTACCGCCCCACTCTGCGGGGTGCGCTCCTCACATTCCGGTCTGCGGGGGGTGCCACTGTAATGCTCGCAAATCACGCCGCCCGCGCTTAAGCCGTGCCCGATCAATACTGTCTTCAGGTTCGGGGCTAAAGCAAACTTCCAAGAGCCGTTGGGGCCGGGATGAAGCAGCGTCTCGCGGGGTAGTTTGCCCTGTTGCCACTCAAACCATCGGCCACCATTGAGCACAAACAAAGCAAAGATATTACCCTGCCGGTCGAGCCGCGCGTCGATGTCGCCAACTAGGGTTCGCGGTTGCTCGCCATGCGATAGCGGCATAGGAACGGCCTGGAGCACCTTGCCTCTGCGCCCATCGACAATGGCGAGCGTCGGCGTCGGATCGTCGTGTTCAGGGCGGTAATAGCCCCCCTTTGTGCCAAATTCGGCCAAGGCCAGCCCGCCACCACCGACCCAAAGTATGCCGTCGAGTCCGCCAGCTACATCCTTGAGCAAAGGTAAGGGGCGCGGTTCTCCATCATTTGGTATTTCGATCGGCGAGAGCGGGCCGAGCGCGAAACCGCTCGGCCGCATAGTATCCTGACGGACCCCAAGGATTGCCTTTGAGTCATCCCTCCACGCGAAGGGTGGCGCCTTGCTATAGCCAAGACCTGGGACGGTGATGCGCGACGCGATAACGCGTGGCGCTGCGTTCGATCCGATCGCCCCGATCCACAGGCTATCATAGCCAGAGACTAGAAAGTGTCGCCCATCGGGCGAAATCAACGGCGCTGAGATGGTGTAAGAACTTTTTAGCCCCGAAGGGCAAAAGGCGTTCTCGAGATAATAGGGACCGGCCGTCACCGGGGCGGCCTGATCGACTATTCTCGGTGGACAGCCGATTGCCGGAGGATGCGGAGCCGCCGCAAGCGTCGCGGCGACCGCCGTTCCCATTGAAGCGCCAATTAACGCGACGAGGAACACTTGCTTCATGCCTAACCTCTCACGCCGCGATATCGATATCAGAAGACGTCTCTGCCTTTGCCCGTCCTACGATTGCAGCAACGGTATTCTTGCTAAGTCCCAGGTCGCGGGCGATCCATCGGTAGCTACGGCCCTCTTCAATGAACGCCAGCACCTTGGGAGCAAGCCGGTCGGATTTGGGACGGTCACCGATCTGCCGCCCGAGTTTCCGGCCCCGCGCCCGTGCCGCGGCGAGGCCGGAGCGAACCCGCTCGCTGAGCATGTCGCGCTCGAACTGCGCAATGCCTGCGAGCATCGTCGCCATCATACGCCCGTGCGGCGTATCGACCTCGAAGGTCATGCCGCTCATCGCGACCACCGAGACGCGCCAGCCCGACAGCCGGTTGAGCGTATCGAGCAGGTCCTGCGTCGAGCGCCCCCAGCGGCTGAGTTCGGTGACGAGGATCGCATCGATGTTGCGCGCCTGCGCCAGCTTCATGACTTCGCCACGCGCCGAGCGGTTGGCCTTCATGCCTGAAGCGGTTTCGCGGAAGACCTCGATCACCTCATAGCCGCCACGTTCGGCAAAACCGGCAAGATCGCGCAGCTGCCGTTCGCACGACTGGTCGGCGGTCGAGACGCGGGCGTAAATGGCGGCACGGTGTCCCAATTGAACCTTCCTGAAATCAGGGCTCGAAAACCCTTGATTTGCGTGGGGTCAGTGTTGTCCAAAACAGACTTCTGTTCAACAGGGACACTGCCGCATGCCGAGACGCCATATTCTGAGCGCGCGTCAACGGTCGCTGCTGCTCGACCTGCCGACCGACGAGGCGTCGCTGCTGCGGCATTACATCCTGGCCGACGACGACCTGATCCATATCGATAGGCGACGCCGGCCGGAGAACCGGATCGGCTTTGCACTGCAACTCTGCGCACTGCGTTATCCCGGTCGTATGCTCGCACCGGGCGAGATGATCCCGATCGCGGTGTCCGCCTTCCTTGGTGCCCAGCTCGGCATCGCCGGCAACGCGCTCGTTCGTTACGCCGTCCGGCGTCAGACCCGTCAGCAGCATATGGAAATGCTGCGCTCCAACTACGGATACAGGACGTTTCCCGGTCAGGGCGCGCTGGCACATGCATTCCGTGACTGGTTGTTCATCGAAGCCGAGCAGGCACGTTCGAATGACGATCTAGCCCGGCGCTTCATCGCCCGCTGCCACGACACCATGACCATCCTGCCCGCGATCACGACCATCGAGCGGTTGTGCGCTGATGCGCTTGTCGCGGCCGAACGCCGGATCGAGAACCGCATCGCCACGCGCATCGATCCGGCCGCCTGCACCCGGCTCGACCAGCTGACGACCGAGATGCTGCCGGGGGCGATCAGCCGCTTCATCTGGTTGCGCCGGATTGAACCAGGCAACAATTCCGCCGCAGCGAACCGGCTGCTCGACCGGTTGGAGTTCCTGCGGGCGATGAACCTTGATGCCGGTTTGCTCGCCGACGTCCCACCGCACCGCGTCGCCCGGCTGCGCCGACAGGGCGAACGTTACTTCGCCGATGGCCTGCGCGATCTCAGTGCCGACCGGCGTCGCGCCATCCTCGCGGTCTGCATCATCGAGTGGGCTACCGCGACCGCGGACGCGGTGATCGAGACGCATGACCGGATCGTCGGGCGCACCTGGCGCGAGGCGAAACAACTGCATGACGTACGCGCGGCGGAAACCAGAGGTGGGGTTACAGCGACGTTGGACGGGTTCGCCGCACTCGGCCAGTTGCTGCTCGAAGCGCATGGCGACGGCGCGTCACTGGAAGATGCGGTCGCGCGTGCAGCGGGATGGGAGCATCTCACCCGTCTCGTCGCGACCGCCAGAACGCTGGCGGAGACGCTGGGCGACGATCCGCTGGCCTATGTCGATCAGGGCTATCATCGGTTTCGCCGCTATGCCCCGCGCATGCTGCGCTGCCTCGACCTCGAAGCTGCGCCGGTCACCCGGCCTCTGCTCGATGCGGCGACCGCCATCGCCGCCAATGGCGCACTGCCGGCGACCGGCGATTTCCTGCGCCCGCATTCCAAATGGCGGCGTCAGTTGCGGGCGAAGGGCGGCGATGATGCGCGCCTTCGGGAAGTAGCTGTCATGTTCCACCTGCGCGACGCGCTTCGCTCGGGCGACATCTGGCTCGACCGCTCGCATCGCTACGGCGACCTCCGGAACGTCCTTGTGCCGATGGAGGTCGCGCGCGCTGCGAAGCTGGCGGTCCCGGCCGACCCGCATGTCTGGCTAGCCGACCGCAAGGCGCGACTTGCCGATGGCCTTGCCCGGCTTGGTCTCGCCGCGCGCAACGGCACGATCCCGAAAGGCAGCATCGAGGGCGGCACGTTGCGCATCGATCGCCTGACCGCCGATGCGCCGGACGGCATCGATGATCTGGTGCTCGACCTGTATCGTCGCCTGCCGCCCGTCCGCATCACCGACCTGCTGCTCGAAGTGGACGCCGGACTCCGGTTTACAGACGCCTTCACCCATCTGCGCACCGGCGTACCGTGCGGCGACCGGATCGGCCTGCTCAACGTCCTGCTCGCCGAGGGGCTGAACCTGGGACTGCGCAAGATGGCTGAGGCGTGCAACACCCACGATTACTGGCAACTCTCCCGCCTCGCGCGCTGGCACATTGAAAGCGAGGCGATCGAGCAGGCGCTGGCGAACGTGGTCTCCGCACAGGGCGAGCTACCGATGGCGCGGGTCTGGGGAATGGGCACTACCGCATCGGCCGACGGCCAGTTCTACCCCGCCGCGCGGCAGGGCGAGGCGATGAACACGGTCAACGCCCGCTACGGCAACGATCCCGGCATCAAGGCCTATGCCCACGTCAACGACCGCTTCGCGCCGTTCGCGTCACGGACCATCCCCGCGACCGTCAGCGAAGCACCCTATCTGCTCGACGGGCTGACTATGAACGAGGCTGGGCGACGGATCGAGGAGCAGTACGCCGACACCGGCGGGTTCACCGACCACCTGTTCGGGATCAGCGCCATGCTCGGCTACCGCCTCGTGCTGCGCATCCGCGACCTGCCGTCCAAACGGCTCTACGTGTTCGATCCCGCCGCCACACCAAGCGAGTTACGACCGCTGGTGGGCGGGAAGGCGCGCGAGGCGCTAATCGTTTCTAACTGGCCCGACCTGTTCCGCTGCGCAGCCACCATGAGCGCGGGGCAGGTCGCGCCGAGCCGCATCCTGCGCAAGCTCGCCGCCTATCCGCGCCAGAACGATCTGGCGGCCGCACTGCGCGAGGTCGGCCGGATCGAGCGGACACTGTTCATCATCGAATGGATCCTCGATGCTGGCATGCAGCGCCGTACGCAGGTCGGCCTCAACAAGGGCGAGGCACACCATGCGCTCAAGAATGCCCTGCGCATTGGCCGTCAGGGGGAGATCCGCGACCGCACCACCGAAGGCCAACACTACCGGATCGCCGGCCTCAACCTGCTCACATCTATCGTCGTCTACTGGAACACCCTGCATCTCGGCCTGGCCGTCGAGGCCCGACGCCGCGAAGGGCTTGATACGCCCGATCACCTTCTCGCCCATATCTCGCCGCTCGGTTGGGCGCACATCCTGCTCACTGGCGAATACCTCTGGCCCAAGGACGTCAGCGCTTAGGGTGTCATTCCGCCCCCAGCCGGAACCGACCCCTGATGCTGCGGAAGTTTCCGCGGGCGCACTGCGGCTTGAGCCCGCAACCGCCACAGGCACGCGGGTTTGAATATTGCACGATGATATGACCGCCCTGAAGCCAGCGATATCGTGTGTCGAGCCGTTGATCGGCGGGGCAGTGGTAGCAATCCGCGGCTTCATCGTAGCGGAACCGCTCCTTGGGAAAGCGCCCGTCGCCGACGGCCGTGCCGCGCTGGGGGCGGGCGACGTAGGGTGTGATGCCGGCCCGCTCGCACGCGGCAATGTCCTCACCCATGTAATATCCCATGTCGGCGACCACATCGATCCGCTCGACGCCGAGGATGTCCTTTGCGGCGCCGGCTGTCTCAGCCAGAAAACCCAGGTCGCTGCCCGCGTTGGTGACATGCTGTTCGGCGATCAGCTTGTGCCTGGCATCGACTGCGACCTGTGCGTTATAGCCGACGCCGACCTTGGGATGGGCCGCCATCGCGCGGGCGTCCGGGTCGGTGAGCGAAATCTGGCTCTCGCCACTGGCCTTTAGTTGCTCCAGCATCGCCTGGTTGACCTGACGCTGCTCACGCACCTTCGCGATCTTCGCCGCCAGTGCCTCGCTCCGTCTGGTCGTGCCTGCCTCCTCGCCACGGTCGGCGTTATCCAACTGCCCGAGGTACGTCTCGAGCCGCTCGTCGGCGGACTTGATGTACTTGTCGAGCTTGGCCTTCGTGAAGTTGCGCGTCCGACTGTTCACCGCCTTCAGCCGTGTTCCATCCACCGCCAGCAGCTCGCGCCCGAACAGATCGAGCTTGCGGCACAGGAGCACGAAGGCGCGGAAGACCGCCTTGAACGCGAACCGGTTGTCGCGGCGGAAGTCGGCTATGGTCTTGAAGTCAGGCCGCAACCCCCGCAGCAGCCAGATCACCTCCAGGTTGCGTACCGCTTCCGCCTCCAGGCGACGGCTCGACCGCACTCGGTTGAGATACCCGTACAGGTACAGCTTCAGCATATCGCCCGGATCAAAACCAGGTCGACCCGTCGCCTTGGGCCGCGACCGCAGGAAACCTGCATCACCCAGATCAAGATCGTCGACGAAGGCATTGATGAAGCGCACCGGGTTGTCCGCCGATACGTAATCCTCAACCGATGCCGGCAACAGCAGCGCCTGGTGTCGCGCGTGACCCTCGATATACGCCATCCCCGTAGAATACGCCGATCTGCACCCTGGTGGAATCGCAGACGCGACTTTTCACACGGTCTGGATCGTTTCCGAGAACGCCGATGCTTGCTCGATCGTCGTTCGTTTGTGGGAAGCAGCATTGCGCCTCCAGAGGGATCGCGTCCGCTAAACGGCGATGTCGCCCGGCGGGGGCGGGTCGAAGGCGTCGAGCTTGGCGAGTAGGTCGGCGGGGAGGTCCACTGCCGCCGCCGCGACGTTCTCCTCTAGGTGCACAAGGTCGGCGGTGCCGGGGATCAGCAGAATGTTGGGCGCGTGAGCTAGCAGCCAGACCAGACCCACCTGCGTGGGGGTGACCCCCAACTCTCCAGCGACCGCGACGATCTCGGGCTGCTCGACCACCTTAGGCATCCCCGGATAGGCTCCGCCGAGCGGGAAGAACGGGACCCAGGCGATGTTCTCGCGACGGCAAAGCGCCAGCACGTCCTCAAACTCCTGGTTCACCAGGCTGTAGGCGTTCTGAACACAGGCGATACCCACCGGCAATGCGCGCTCGACGGTCTCCAGACCCACCGCGCTGAGCCCTACCGCACCGATCTTGCCCTCGTCGCGGAGCGCTACCATTACCGCTAGCTGGTCGTCGACGTTCACCAACTGATCGCCCTCGGCGCGCAGGCCCGGCCCGGCTTCGAGCCGCCGCAGGTTTACCACTGGGATGTGATCGAGCCCGAGGCTACGGAGATTGTCCTCTACGCTAGCGCGCAGCTGCTCGGGTCGCTGCGCGGGCCGCATCGGCACTTTGCCGCCCGGGTTGGGATCGGCCCCGATCTTGCTGGCGACGGTAACGCCCGCATGTGCCCGGGCCACGCGCCCGATCAGCGAATTGATTGCTCCATCGCCATAGAACTGCGCGGTATCGAAATGGTCGACGCCCAATTCGACAGCGCGTTCTAGCAGAGCAGTAGCCTTGGCTGGTTCGGAAGCGAATTTGCGTAACTGCATCGCACCGTAGCCCATCCGCGCGACGGATCGCTCACCCAGCTTATAGGTACCTGCGCGCGCACCTGCTAACGGAGTCGGTGAGGTCATTGGACTTGCTCCTGTGATAACCAGAACAAACGGAGGAGGCTCCGGTTGTTCCCTGCTTTGATGGAGTTACCCCCGATTGTCCACTGCCGGCCCACGTCGCGCCGATGCCCTCAAGAACCGCGAGCGGCTTGTGGCCGAGGCCGACGCGCTGTTCGCCAGCGATGGCGGCCCGGTGACTCTGGACATGATCGCCAAGGCGGCCGGGGTCGGCATCGGCACGCTGTACCGCCATTTCCCGACGCGCGAGTCGCTGGTGGAGGCGGTGTACCGTCTAGAACTTGACGCACTGGACCGGCGGGCGGACGCCCTGCTGGCCACATCTACGGCGTCCGACGCTATGCGGCACTGGCTCGACGATTACTTGCACTTCGTCGCGACCAAGCACGCGATGCAAGACGCCTTGCGCGTCGGGATCACGCCGAGGGACAACGCCGCCTCAACCATACGTCTTAGGATCAACGCCGTTGTCGGCAGGTTCCTGAGCGCCGGCGGCGCAGACGGAACGCTGCGGGACGACGTGTCGCCGGACGATGTTACGCTTGGCCTGCTAGGAATGGCGTTGGCGGCCAACGCGGCATCGCAAGTCGATCAGACGCGGCGAATGCTCGGACTGCTGCTGGCGGGGTTGAAGCAACATTGACGGCGCGGAAGCGATCGTTTTTGCTTGTAACCCGAACAGGCAACCCATGCGCTTTCCCGTTTCTCCATCCTAATTAGGACGGTAGGGCGTTTAGCGTACGATTCCGAACATCCTCTAGCCCGTCCCCGTAAAGAGCAGGGATTGGAGTAGAGAGGAAGCTGCTGATCGATCGTGCGTGATCGCCGGTGTCCCAGTCGCGATCGCGGTGCCACTGTATCTTCACCGACAATCGTGCGCCGGATGAAACCTATCGTCCAGGAGACTCTTTGGTCACATCAAAGGGATCTGAGCGCGAAGCTCGACTACGGCACGGTGCCGCCTTGGGCCAGCCACTTCTGCTCGCCCACACGCAGCACGGCAATCGTTTCGGGCCGATCTACACCCGGGAGGTCGTTTCGTACCGTAGATCCGCTCTTCCCCGCCAGATAGGCGATGTGGCGATACGACGGTCGGAACCCAGCGAGCAACGCAAGGTCGAGATCGGGCACTTGTCGCGGGTTCACCGCAGCAAGCACGTCGCGGATGTAGATCGAGCGCAAGCCGGCGATCAGCCAGTGCGCGCCGTCGCGCTGCGCGCGCCACTGCAAGCGGCAGTAACTGACGACATCAACCTCGACCCCGTCGATGGCCGTGAATGCGTGCACCGTGCAATTGGAATCGACCAACGCGCGATCAGCCAGGATCGTTACGGCCGAGGCGCCCATCTGGTGGAATGTATAAAGAGGACCGCCGGCCGCTTCCCTGGTGGCAGCCGTAAATTGCGTGCCGCTGCCGGTAAACCATGAAATGTCGACGGTCGAACCTGGATGGTAGAACGCGCCCATGTCCGACCATAACCCCGCATCGCGAGCCGCACGCTCGCGTACGATCATGTCGGTAACGGCAAGCCGATCGAGCGCCTCGTGCGAGGAAAAAGTCACGGGCGCTCAAGGAACAAGAGATTGATACGGACATCGGCACGCCGATCGCAGCTTGGCACAGGCTCGCGACCGTGTACCACTTGGCGGCCGCCGACCTTGCATCAGACCTGCTCCAGCCACCGGCGTTCTGCTAAGCGCAGGGCATCGACCGTTTCGGGGCGATCCACGCCCGGAAGGTCGTCGCGCGCGGGTCGGCCGCTCGCCGCGAGCACGTAGCTCAGGTAGCGGTAGGATGCCCTGAAACCGGCGAGTTTGCCTTCATCCAGCTTGACGTCCTGGTTCGGCTTGCAGGCGGCCAACGTGTCGCGGATGTAAATCCCGCGCAAACCGAAAATAAGCCATCGACCACCGACGTTCTGGAGGCGCCATAGCAGACGGGTATAGCTGATGTTGATGGTGTCGACGCCCTCCAGCGTCAGGACGGTATGGACGGCGCAGGAGGTTTCGGCGATCGCCCGGCGGTTACACACCCAAATCACGGGAGGACTCATCGAGTCGAAATTGACCGTATCCGACGGCTCGCGCTTTCCCGTCTCGATGAACGCCGCAGCCGTACCCTTGAACCAGGAGACTTCGACCAACGCTTCAGGATGGTAGCATGAGGTTGCGACTTCGGCATTGTGGGTTTCTCTTGCCCAACGCTCACGCATAATCACGTCCGTTATCGCGACGCGGTCGGCCCATTCGCTAGGGTCAGGACCCATTGATCTGAGCGGCTCGATCTGATTCAGGCTCCGTGAGGAGACCGAGGATGAGCGACCTGTACTGGCTGACCGACGAGCAGATGGCGCGGCTCGAGCCGTATTTTCCCAAGAGCCATGGCAAGCCACGGGTTGATGACCGGCGGGTGTTGAGCGGTATCGTGTTCGTCAACCGCAACGGGCTGCGCTGGTGCGATGCCCCTCGGGAGTATGGCCCACACAAGACGCTCTACAACCGATGGAAGCGGTGGGGCGAAAGGGGCGTGTTCCTGCGCATGATGGAAGGGCTGGCCGCCGCGAGCGCCACGCCGAAGACGATCATGATCGACGCGACTTACCTGAAAGCGCACCGTACGGCGTCGAGCCTGCGGGTTAAAAAGGGGGCCTTGGGCGCTCATCGGTCGCACCAAAGGCGGTATGAATACGAAGCTGCACGCCGTGACCGATGCAAAGGTAGCCGCTCAGCTTTTTCATGACCGCTGGCCAGGTCAGCGACTACACCGGCGCTGCCGCGCTGCTTGACGATCTACCCAAGGCGCAGTGGATGCTGGGCGACCGCGGCTATGACGCAGACTGGTACAGGGACGCCCTTCAAGCAAAGGCATAACGCCCTGCATTCCGGGCCGAAAATCCCGGATCACCCCCGTCAAATATGACAAGCGCCGCTACCGAAGCCGGAGCCGTATCGAGATTATGTTCGGTCGTCTGAAGGACTGGCGCCGCGTCGCCACTCGCTACGATCGATGCCCGACCGTCTTCTTCTCCGCTATCGCCCTCGGCGCCACCGTCATCTTCTGGCTCTGATCTGCCGAGCCAATCAACATGCTGCAGCTCGAGCATCGCGTGCTTGGAGCGCTGACGGAGAAGCTGCTCCAGCGGGAATTGATTGAAACGTTCATCGAGGAATGCTGGAGCGAGCAGGAGAAGGCCCGGGTGGTCGCAACCGCGGAATGCGCAAAATCCTAGCTGTAGCGGACCACGGTTACCGCAAGCATCGAGAGGCTGCG
>NZ_AIDW01000047.1 GCF_000251145.1 Sphingomonas sp. PAMC 26621
CGCTGAAGCACGACCCGCCTACCAGCGAGCATTCGCAGCGCAGCTGGCGATTAACGCCCCTCAGGGCTGACGCCCGATAGCAACCGGATTGCCCGAGACCCGGTCGTGTGAACTGTGTGTCTGGCATCGGTCTGGTCGGCAAGTGTGGCCTGTCACTCGACTGGTTAGCTCTGCCGGCTCGCGCTAGCTAACGGAGTGACGGAAGACCCAAATCCAGACGATCAGAACCTTCCTAGCTCTTCCCCCAATCTGCCATCCGTTCATGTTAATGCACGGACTCGAACTTGTTGATCGGAGAGAGTGCGTCGTATCGGAAATCAACCGCTTCATGCCGGGGCGGCGACCGTGAGGGCAGACTATGAAAGTGAAGGCAATCGACCACGTCGTGGTCAATGTGCGCGACGTGGAGGCTTCGGCGTCGCCGCGTGTTCCTGCCAATCGTGCGTTTAGCGGGCCCTCTATTTTTCTTTTGACTGACGAATGAGAGCGCATTGCCAGCGGTACCGCCGTACTATGAGGCGCGGTGCGTAGCGAAGATTCGGTCGGCCAGCATCCTCCCGGACAACGACGCGCTTTCGATCCGTGGCGCGATCAGCCAGTTGCCGACCGCGCCGATCCGCATCGTCTCGTTCCACAGGAATCCGTGATGCGTGGGTTCGACGCAGGAGTAGCGCCAGCGGTGACCGATCCGCACGATCGGCTCGGGCAGCTCCTGGGTGGCCTCGGCCGCCAGTGCCGACAGAAGACCGCTTACTACATCGGTTTCACTGTGCTCGAGGTGTTCGCTCGACCACTCCGCCGTTGCCTGGATCACCCACGTTTCGGTCCTGCCGCGGCCCGGTTTTGCGCTGTGACGCGCTGCCCAGCCAATTATGCCGGCGTCGCGGATAATATCGTTGGCGATCGCGATCCGTTCGTCGAAGGCGAGCATTGCCGTCCAGCACGGCGCGGACGGACACGACTGCGCCATTCCCGCCATCGCGGGCTCGTGCGCGATCAGCAATGGTGCCGCCTGCTCGGCAGGTGTGGCGATTATGAGCGCATCGAACCGCTCCTGCGATACGGGATCGAGAACCCATTTTTGATCGACTTCCCGGAGGGCGTCGACACGGCTGTTCCAACACACGGTGAGCGGCGCGCAAAGCGACTTACTCAGCGAATTTATCGCCGGGCTTTCCATCCACGCGTCCGCGCCGGAGTCAGGCCAAGCAGCGACGACGTCCGCCCATTCCCCTCGGCGCACCTGCGCAGCGAAACCGCGATCGCGCGCTGGCAAATACTGCGCGCCATGATCTGACGCGACTTCACCGGACGGGATTTTTACGCGGCGGGTCGCTGTTCGTACACACGCGCCGCGGCCCTTATCGAACATCGCGACGACATGGCCGCCAGCTTGCAGCGCCGTCGCACAGGACAAAGCCGCCATACCCGCACCGATAATCGCGATCTTCATGCAAATTTCATTCGGCGCTTTTGGGGGCGAAGCGGCGGCCAGGCGCGGCTGCGCCCGACCGCGGTGTAATCTTATGCCTTGGGAAGAAGCACAGCATCGATGACGTGGATCACGCCGTTCGAACAGTCGATATCCGCGGTCACGACGTTGGCCCCGTCGACGGTAACGCCATCGGTGCCATCGACATGGACGGTCTGGCCCCCCGCGGTGGCCGGATCCATGACTTGGCCTGCGACGTCAGCTGCCATAACTTTGCCCGGGAGCACGTGAAGCAGCAGGATCGCGGTCAGCTTCCCCTTGTTCTCTGGCTTGACCAGCTCATCGACAGTGCCGGCGGGGAGTGCTGCAAAGGCATCGCCTGACGGCGCGAAAACAGTGAATGGGCCGTCGCCCTTCAGGGTATCGACCAGGCCGGCGGCTGTGACGGCCGCGACAAGGGTTGAAAACGACCCGGCTGCAACGGCCGTGTCGACGATATCGTGTACGGGATCGGTCATGGTCGGTCCTTTGGATGGCAGGCGCCGGAAGCGCGCGACTGCTTCTGGCGCCATCGCATCACCAGGGCATGTGCCAAATACGGCTTTCCGGGCACCTTGATATCGAAGCAGGTCACCTCCACATCAGAATTCAAGGTAAGCAGCGCGCTATCGCGCTCACGCCGATCTGTAGCTTTCCTAGCCGCCACCAGAGCGTTGCCGTTGATATTGAGCTGGGGCGAACAAGATATTAGCCTGCGGGTTATAGCAGCTGTGTGATCGCCTGCGTCATCCAGACCTGTGCGTATCGAACGATGTCGAATGTCCGATCGCCAAAGTCGGCCAGATCCGGCTTTATCCGCTGATCACGACATCGATTATCTGGTCGATACCTTGCAACGAGAGTCCCTAGTCAGGCTCGTAGCGGCCGCCGCATCGCAAGCGGTTGGAAGTTGCTCTTTTAAAGCAACGTCAGTTAGCCGTTTGGGATGGCCCAAGGAAGTGACCGAGCCAGCCTAATTGCGCAACACCTGCCGCGTATTCGCCAGCTAACAAATATAAGTCGCAAACTAAAGATCAGATTGCATTATACTAAACTCGTACAGCTGCATATGATCAGATCGATGAGCGCCTATATTACTATATTGCGCCCTCACCGCGGTGCGTAAATCAGGCTTTTGATCGGCTGCCCCCCCCACAACGTCAACTTTCATCGGAAACTGTCGTTCGGCCGCTGCGTCAGAAATAGCCAAAAAGTCCCAAAAGACGTCGCTTGCCGAGAAGGTCGCGGGAAACCCTGTCGCTTTCTCCGATGCCCTACAAACTGGTGTTTTCCGACATTGGAGGGCACTCACCTCTCACGCAGTCGGGGATGGCTGGGCTGGTTCACGAAGCCGCACATCGTGTTCGTCGCGGCAAGTTTCGAGAGAAGCCACCGTTCACACCTTTACTTAAGAAGGGCGTGAGTTGATCGACACCCGCCACCAGGTTGGCGAAACGCGAAGACCCACAATACGACATTCGAACCGCCCTCGCCCCATTCCGAAACCTGCCATTCGTCGTCTAATCGCGTTGGTTGCAAGAGGTTTCTGAGATGCCGTTGCCGGGAGCATGGTCGTCTTCGCGGTCGACATGTGCCGCCGCATGATGGGGCTTCGCGGGCAACCCTTCCAAGGTTAATCACGCACTCCACCGCCATGAAGGCATAAGGTGCAACGAATGTCGCGGAATGGATCAGCCTACGTCCCGGCAGGACGTCTGGTGGCGCCTTGCGACGCGGACGAGCTCGGGAATTCAAGCTGCGGCGGATTTCTCCCTGAACGGTTCACCGGTGATCAGCATGCTGTGCATGATGACGGCGAGCTTGCGGGCGACTGCGACCGTGGCGCGTTTGAAGCCGAGCCTTTCTCGCAGCTGCAGTACCCATTTGCGTAGATCGCATTCGGATCGACTGCGCGTGAGGAGGACTGTTGCGGCTTCGTAAAGCAGCCCGCGCAGGTGGCTGTCGCCGCGCCTGGAGATATGCCCGTCATAGTCGATCTCGCCCGATTGATAGCGCCGCGTTGTCAGCCCGACGAACGCTCCCACTGACCTCGAATGCTTTAAGTTGGTGGGCTCCTCGATCGCGCTGACGAACGACGTGGCGGTCACGACACCGACCCCTGGGATCGACATCAATAACTGGCAGGCCGCGCTGCGCCGCGCATCCGCCAGCAGCTTGCGTCCAAGCTCTGCGGCTCGGAGGCGAACGGCGTGCCAGGCGTCGAGCAGCGGACGGATAATCTGCCCCAGGTCGGTATGGTCGGCGAGCAACGCATGAACATGATGCTCGAACTTGCCGCCCATGACAGCGGGAACGACCAGACCGAACGTCTTCTGTCAGGAGCCGACATCCAGTGTTTGCCCGACCGACGTCTCGGGGGGGCGGAAAGTGGGCGGATTACGAACTGGCAAATTGCGGAGCGCTGGAAGCGTGAAGCGGACCCTTCGTTTACGATGCTTGGAAAACGCGGAGACCGAAACTCGCTAATTGAGCGGGCTTAAGCGCCCTCTGGTGCCGGAGATTCGTTCACGCTCCGTTCGTCTCAATCAGCATCCTAGCTCCGACCTAACTCGCTCATAATGGCTTCTTCCAACCCGTACAGTATCACCACCAGCCAACATTGCGTTCCAGACGCCGCCGCCTTCGTGGCGCAGCCCGGTCACTTGGTCGCGCCGGACAATGGTCGATCGATGGATACGAAGAAACGTAATCGGGTCGAGCTTGGCAAGCATTTCGTCCATTGTCGCGCGTAAGAGATGCGAACGGCCATTGATCTGAAGACGCACATAATCGCGTTCTGCCGTGACCCGTTCGATGGCGCCCAGCGATACCCGTCGAAGTTCGGAACGGACCGGCACCCAGATATGATCCTCTGTAGGGGCCGCATTGGTTCGGGCAGCGCCGACCCGGTCGAGCATGGTCTCAAAACGCGCATCGCCGATCGGTTTTAATAAATAATCAACCGCGCCCACGTCGAAGGCCGCTAGCGCATATCCCTCGAAAGCTGTGGTGAAGACAATCGCTGGTGGGGCGGGCGCGGCGCTGATCTGCCGGGCCGCGGCCAGGCCGCCCATTCCCGGCATGGAAATATCGAGCAGAACCAGATTGGGGCACAGACGATCGGCCAGCTCCACCGCTTCCTCGCCGGTCGTCGCCTCGCCAACCACCGCCAACCCTTGATCGGCGCATAACAACCGCAGCAAATCACGCGCCGGTGCCTCGTCATCCACGATCAGAGCTTGCAAACCGGTGTCAGCCACGCGCCGGCACCGTGATCGCCGATCGCCAGCCACCGCTGGTCGCCGCCGCCGACAACAGGCTCGCCGCACCATAGCGCGTCGCCAGCCGCGCGCGGACATTGGCTAGGCCGATGCCCGTGCCCGCCGCCGGGAACGGCATCGCCGCGTCGATGGAGCCGGTGTCATCCACGCTGAGCACGACCGTGTCGTTGCCCGTCCTGCGTGCAGCGATCGTGATCGTGACCGGTTGGGCGGTGCGCGCAACGCCGTATTTCACAGCATTCTCGACCAGCGGCTGAAGGATCATCGGAAGGACCGGCATATTCTCCAATTCGCTCGGCATATCCCATTCGACCAGAAGGCGGTCACCGAACCGCGCTTGTTCGATGGCGAGATACAGCCGTTGCAGCTCTATTTCGTCTGCAAGCGGAATGTCCCCGGTAAGCTCGGCGCCCAGTCCGGCCCGGAAGAAGGCGGCAAGATTGCCAATCATCTCGCGCGCCGCTCGCGTTTCGCCGCGAGCGACCAACGACGACAGCGCATTGAGGGCGTTGAACAGGAAATGCGGATCGACCTGAAGGCGCAACATCGCGAGACGTGCCTCGCGACTCTCTGCCGCTGCCGCCGCTGCCGCGTGCTCGGCGGCGCGGACCTCGGCGATATGCCCGATCGCAAGGTAGAAGGCGGCCCAGGCCGCGAAAAAGAAATACCAAGTTACCAACCCATCGGCGATCGAAGTAACGATCACCGCCTGCGGATCCCAACGCGCCAGGTCGCCCGCGACCGAGGGAACCGGGAACCAGCGATAGAAGACGAAGGTATTGATCGTCGCAAACACTATCGTCGCGGGAGCCGCCAGCAGGAACGCTGTCGTAGCGCGGATCGGAACCGACCTTAGCCTCAGCCGATGAAGCGCCAGATGGATTAGCAGCGTTAGCACGATGCCAAGCGCAACCAATCCACAACGACGCAACAGCATACCGCCCTGATCCGGCCAACCCATCGCGACCGCCCGCGCCGTTACCAACACCAGCCATACAGACCAGAAGCCAAGCACGGATAGCAGCGCAAACCGGAACGGCATGCGTGAAAAGTTCGCCTGATCGGACATGTCGCGAGGCTATCCGATTGCCGCGGGCCAAGCCAGTTGCGCCGACGACGCTCGTCGCCGCCCAACGACGCCCGTCGCGTACGCCGCGACAGCCGTAGCGCCGATCGGCCAAGTGAGGGCACCAAATCGGAGCAGACCCCATGAAGCGTCTCTTTACCATTAGCCTAACGACCTGCATCGCCGCGCTTGCGGCGAATGCCGCCAGTGCGCAGCGGCCAACGCTGACGGCCGCCGAGGCGCAAGTAATGGCGATCGCGACGACCGCGCACGTTGCCGGCGAGATCGTGATCGCCGATCAGACCGGCCCCGTCATCGATCGCACCCTGGGCCTGGCCGATCTCGGAAAGCATCAAGCCCATCGTCCAGGCGCGCGGTGGCTTTGGGCATCGGTCACCAAGCAGGTGACAGCGGTACTGGTGATGCAGCAGGTCGAGGCCGCCACACTGTCGCTCGACGGCACGATCCGCCACTATCTACCCGACTTTGCCGGCGCAAACGGCGGCACAGTCACGCTGCGCCAGCTGCTCCAACATCTGTCGGGCCTGCCCAATCCGGACGGCACCCCGGCCGGCTCGGGCGATGTCCCGACATTCTATACCGAAACTGGCCCCAAGATCGCAAACGCGTCGCGTGCCATAGGCTTCTGCAGCGGTACGCCAAGGCAGCATCCGTTATTGGGTTCGCGTATAATAATTGCGACTATCTCGTGCTCGGCGCGATACTCGAGCGCGTCACCGGCAGGCCCTATGCGCGGCTTGTCGCCGACCGGATCGCCAAACCGCTCGGCTTGCGGTCGCTGCGGGTAGCCCGCGACGGCGCTCCGCGCGGTGACGCCGCTGCAGTTGGCTACACCACGGGCGGCAAGCCGTACCCCACCGTCAATGTCGCGACCTTCGGTGCGGCTGCCGCGCTGACCGGCACCGCGCGCGATCTAGCCGCATTCGATCGGGCGCTCGCTGCGGGCAAGCTAGTCGGGCGTGAAAGTCGTGACATCTTGTGGAAAGGTGATCCGAAGCTCGGTTACGAAGCGCTCGGTGTCTGGTCTTTCCCCGCACGTCTGGCCGGATGCGCCCAGCCCGTGACGCTGATCGAGCGGCGTGGGGATGTCGCCGGCATCCAAGTGCGCAACGTAATCGCTCCCGACCTTGGCCGCTCGGTTGCGGTCTTCGTCAACGACGACACGGTCCAATTCGGCGAGATCTGGCAGGGCAAGGGCCTGTCCTACGACCTGCTGTCGGCCGCTTTCTGCTTGACCCCTCAATCCTGAAGCAACCCCGGAAAGGAACGACCATGACTCGCGTTTTCCTGACGCTCACCCTCGCGCTTTCGACCATTAACCCGGCGATTGCCCAGACCGACGACCACGGCGCGAGCCAGCTCAAGGGCGACTGGACGCTGGATCTGAGACCGACCAACGACGCACCGGCCTATATCAAGACGATGAAGCTCGACATCACGCCGCAAGGCGTCGTCGCCGGCGAATTCTACGATCACGCGATCGAGGATGGCAGAGCGTTCGACGCTAAGGGCCGTGCCTGCTTCGCCTTCCATACCTCGGACAATACTGGACCCTATCAGACATCCGGATGTCGCGTCGGCGAACTGATCGAGGGGCAGAGCTGGTCCGAAGGACGCCACTTTCTGCTCACTTGGACGGCTTCGCGCATGGCAGCGAAATGACCGGTTGGCGCATGGATTGGGGCCCCAACGCGTTGGCGGGCGGGGACCAATGGTGGCTTTTAAGTCAGCGCCAAGGGTACGCTAGCAACCGAACTTGAGGCGCGCAGCTGCCCGGACGGCTCAATGGAACGGCCGAATTGTGCCCATGAGGCGCATCTACACGAGTGAACGCTGCTCGCATGCCGCACAGCTTGCCGACAGTGCCTATGCCGACGCTTGTTCGATCTGACCGGTGTCGACGTCGAGATCGCGCAGGTCGCGCCCTCGCGTTTCGCGGCCGAACCAAGCCACCAGGCCGAACGAGATCGCGGTCGGGATCATCACCAGCAGAGACGACACGCCAATCGAGAGCATTATTCCAGAGATGGTTAGGCCTTGGGCAACTAGGCCACCACCCTTGGTACAGGCGGCCACCCAGCCCGTTGCCCGGCCGCGTACCGCCAGCGGGAAGCTTTCAGCGGTATAGGGCAGCACCGTCGCGATGATGCCGTTCGTGCCGACGATCAGCAACGCGACTGGCAGGACCGGACTCCCCGTGCCGGTCGCTTCGAGCCGTAGGACCAAGAGCAAACCAGCTAGCGTAACGGCAATCATCGTGGCCAGCGCCCATTTGGTGCTCCATCGACTGTACAGCAGTGCCGCGACGAACACTGTCGGGAAAGCGATCAAGGCACTTTCCGCAAGGAGACGGCTAGGGTCACGACTCATTGATCAGAGCCAGAAGATGACGGTGGCGGCGAGCGCGATAGCGGAAAAGAAGACGGTCGGGCATCGATCGTAGCGGGTAGCGACGCGGCGCCGGTCCTTCAGACGACCGAACATAATCTCGATACGGCTCCGGCTTCGGTAGCGGCGCTTGTCATATTTGACGGGGATGATCCGGGACTTTCGCCCCGGAATGCAAGGTGTTATGCCCTTTGCCTGAAGGGCGTCCCTGTACCAGTCTGCGTCATAGCCGCGGTCGCCCAGCATCCACTGCGCCTTGGGTAGATCGTCGAGCAGCGCGGCAGCGCCGGTGTAGTCGCTGACTTGGCCCGCGGTCATGAAGAAGCTGAGCGGTCTGCCTTCTGCATCGGTGACGGCGTGCAGCTTCGTATTCATACCGCCTTTGGTGCGACCGATGAGGCACCCAAGGCCCCCTTTTTAACCCGCAAGCTGGACGCCGTGCGGTGCGCCTTCAGATAGGTCGCGTCGATCATGATCGTCTTGGGCGTGGCGCTCGCGGCGGCCAGCCCTTCCATCATGCGCAGGAACACGCCCCTTTCGCCCCACCGCTTCCATCGGTTGTAGAGCGTCTTGTGTGGGCCATACTCCCGAGGGGCATCGCACCAGCGCAGCCCGTTGCGGTTGACGAACACGATACCGCTCAACACCCGCCGGTCATCAACCCGTGGCTTGCCATGGCTCTTGGGAAAATACGGCTCGAGCCGCGCCATCTGCTCGTCGGTCAGCCAGTACAGGTCGCTCATCCTCGGTCTCCTCACGGAGCCTGAATCAGATCGAGCCGCTCAGATCAATGGGTCCTGACCCTAGCTTCAGGCGCTGCTGGCGACGTTCGTGCTGGAGATTTATGAGAGACCTGACAACACCC
>NZ_AIDW01000046.1 GCF_000251145.1 Sphingomonas sp. PAMC 26621
GGACCGGGGGCTTTGCCGTCGAGCAAGCCGTCGGGCCCGCTGGTATTGAAGCGCAGCACCCAGTCTCGAACCGTCTGCAAACCAACGCCGCCGACCTGTGCCGCCGCGTGCCGCGCACCACCATCGTAAATCACCGCCAGCGCCAGCAGCCGCCGGACCTGATTGGCGTCACCGCTCAAACGCGCCAACCTTCGAAGACCAGACCCGTCGAAATCGTCCCTTAGCCCAACCGCTGATGCCACCGCCAACCTCCCACCGTTTGCGATGTTGAATCAGATCATGACCGACTTGGGAATCCCCGGCGCTGAGTCACTCCGACTTGGATAAGGCAATAATTCGATTTCGAGTTGACGTATTGTGAAGGGCTTACATAGGTACCGGATACCTTCCTGCAATCCATTAGGCTTTGGATTACCGGACATCAGCACGATAGTGGCAGGCATCTGCATCGTGTCGCTGACTATAAATTCGACGCCTGACAGGCCAGCGCCTAGGTCGTCGTCGCAAAGCAGCACGTCGACATCTCCGCCAGCAAGCCAAGCACGTGCTGCGTCGACCGAAGCGGCTTCGATGACGGACATGCCTAGCTCGCGCGCAAGGCACGCGATCATCTGACGGACTATCGCATTATCATCTACAATCAATAATTTAGCAGTAGCCATGCTCACCGTCCTCGGTTCAGTATGTGTCTCAAAGGCTTTGGGGACGCAGACGATGTCTCGTGACCGTTCAGTTATTCTCGTCGTCGATGATGAGGAGAGGATACGAAAGTTGATCGGCGAGCAGCTGGAGGATGAAGGCTACGAGGTGATGTTGGCGGCTAACGGCGACGACGCCTTCGAGATACTGCAAGGTACGTCCCGCATAGATCTGATTGTGACCGATGTGAGAATGCCTGGCGCAATGAATGGTTTCGACTTGATCGAAAGGGCGCTCGCCAGCCGTCCCGACCTTCGGACGATTATCATGTCGGGTTACACAGGCGAGACACCAACGTCGGGGCTTGCCGACCGTTTTTCAGAAGCCATTCACTTTGAGGTCTCTCGAAACTGAAGTGAAAACCTCTTAGCTGCCTGAGACGATTGCTACGGGGAGTCGCGGCACGAAAGTGAGTTTTTCGTAAACTAGTACGCCTTAACGGCTGGGTTTGGCGGCTTGCAGAAAGTCCGCTTCTCCCCATATTGACGCTGGAGCGGGCCGTTGAACCGCACCGCTAATCGAAGACGAGATGAGCGGGAGTCCCGTATCGATGATAAGATACTTCACAGTCTCGCGAGATTATCGCGACGCACGAAGCTAGTAGCTGACGAGTGGCGTCGGATGGCTTTAGGCCGCCTACAACGAGCCGGATATTCAGCGCCTGCTAAGTTGGATGATCGCCCGACGCACTCGGTCCATGGCAAGCGCGCCATCGACATCATTCGCGGCAATTTTGGAGTTCACCTGGAACGACGCCTCATCAGCCGCTCGCTCAGCGAAGCGATTGATCATTTCGGATGCTCGCGCACGCACTGCGATATCGTTTTTGGCTGACACGAACGAATCAACCAAGGTCTTTTGGTGACGTTCCGATCCTAGCAGTGCTTTGCGGTGGGCGGAGGCATCAGCGTGGCCAACTGGCCCTGCGGTCGATCTGTCTTAGGAATATTGCTAGAGGCGTCCGTGAGGCTTCACGCCTCGGATACCGCGATCCCAACGAACGAGCCGCCTTCGGGGCCGTCGCATCCGGCATCCCTGACGATCGGCGATCTGGGTTTGAACGTCCGTCTCGCGAACACGCTGGGCGCGGCATCGCCGGCCGGACGGGGCGGGGAAGTATTGGACGATGGCGCTCATCCGCTCCGGTCCAAGCTCCGCGCCCGCGATCTCAAAGAGCTTGCGGAAGCCCGGCAAGAGGCGAGGGCCTAACCATAGACGGGAACGTCTATGCAAGATCTGGCGCTCCATAGTCGCGGACGTCTATATTTCCTCGAGGAATATCGGGCTGGCATGATTTGACCTGGCTGTTGGCCTCGGCGTGTCCTTGGCGTTCAATCGGGGGGCGTTGCGGGGGGCTGTGCCCTGCTGAGAAGGTAGAGCAAGACGCCGATCGACGGCTCGATCGTAGGGACAGACTTCTCCCCCAAACTATTTTCGGGACCGATTTGGAATTGGGTTTTCTCGGATTAAAGGCGGTCAACTGGGCCTATCAGGCGGTCATCGCGAACATGCCTCCCCATGATACCTACATCGAAACGCACTTGGGCTCGGGCGTCGTTATGTTGCGGAAACTGTGGATCGGCGCCGATTGGGCCCCCAGCTACGTAAGGCTTCGACGCAGCCTCAATAACTTGGGGAGATTTTACCGGGGTCCCGGTTTTTGGCGCCGATCCACATCTCCGAGCCACCTCCTTTGACCGGAATGCCGCTCGCGACAGCTTGCGGAGGCTAGAACGTGATCACGTTCTTGAGTCCGAGAATTACCGCGTCCTTGTTTGCCGCCGTTCCGCCAGGGTGCCTGACGTATTGGACGTTGGGTCGGATCGCGATCGCCTTGCCGATGTTGAGGCTGTAATACACCTCGACCGGGATCTCCGACCGCTGGACCGGCGCGGCAAGGTTGAAGGTGGCGTTGCGCAGCAGCTGCGCCTGCCGCAGGACGTCGCTAACACGCGAGCGCCCGACCGCGATGCCGATCTCGTCGAACGGACGACTCGCGAAGGCACCTACGTAGAAGAGGCCGACGTTGATCACCTGGTTCACCGCGACGACGCGGTGGTCCGTCTGCACGAAGTTCGCGAACGCCGTCAGTCCTCTGGACGAGCCGTCCCGTCCGCCAGTGAGCTGCTGCTGAGCCTGCAGCCAATATCCGAAATAGCCCTTGTGCGTCAGCGGACTGGTGCCAGTGACGACCTGGGGCAGCCCGTTGGCGTCGAGGAACAGGTCGCTCCGTCGGGCACTAGAATACCAGAACCCGCCCTTGAACGTGCCTGGAAGTCCCGCCGGGCCCAGCTTGGGCGTCCAGGCGAGTTCGGTCATTGTGTCGGAACCGATCGAGCGCGACGTGTTGAAGCTGAAGCCGCCGGACTTGTCGGCGAGCTTCGTGTTGATGTCGTAGACGCCCACCTTGAGCGACACGTCCTTGGCGAGCTTCAGCTTCGCCCGGACGGCCCATTGGCTAACCGGATAGGCGAAGAAGTTGTCGCCGGCGATGTGGTCGGGTGTGAAGTAGCAGAAGGTGAGGTTCTGGAACTTGCACGAGAACGCGACGAAGTCGTCGCCGATGTCCAGACGGCCGCCCTTGACGTTCAAGGTGCCTCCGAACAGGTCCTGCGCGTAGGATAGTTCCGATATGCGAGCGACGTTTCCGCGGCCGAAAATCTCCTGCACCTCCTGCAGCGTTCCGAGCTGCGCGATGTCGCTCAGGTTCTTGCCGTTGCGGTCGCTGATGTTCAGGGTGAAGACGCCGCCGGTGAGCCCGGCGAGCTTGCCCATGTCGGCCTTGACGGCGAACGACAGCTGGTCCGCGTAGGCGACCTTCTCGCTCGTGCCGCCTGCCGGATTGTAGGCCACCTCGTTGACCAGCCCGAACGACAGGCTGACGCCCCGGGCGGCGAGGCTGTTTCGGATGCCACCGAGATCGCCCATCAGATAGTCCGACTGCGGGAACGGCTGCTCGCCTTCCGGCACGCGCGCGGGTGCCGCCGGGGCCGGCAGGTCCTGGACGGGAGAGAGACTCTGGTCCCCCGGGGCTTTGTCACGCGTCTGCGGGGCGGAGGCGGTCGGCGCGACGGTCTGCGCCACGGCGGGCATGGTCGCGCTAACCGCAAGCACCGCCGCCGTCATCGTCATGAGTTCGCGTATCATATCGGGTTTTCCTTCCTGTCGACGACCGGCACGCGAATGCGCTCGCCACCGCGGGGCTTTGCGGCGTCGGTCTATCGTTATGTTTCTGGCTGCCCCGTGGAGGTTGGCGGGCCGGACTCAGCCGTCGGGCAGGTGGAGCGCGTGCATGCTCGGCTTGAGCGACGGATACAGGCCGCGGTAGATCTCAAACTGCCTGTTGTAGGTCTCGACCGCTGATGCGTCAGGCGTCGCGCGGTCGTCGAGAGCGTGCCAGCGGGCGTGGCCAAGCGACTGCAGACCGATGCCCAGAGCGGCGAGACGACCGGCGCCGAGCGCCGCCTCCACGTTCTGCGCGATGGAGCGGATGGGTCGGTTGGTGACGTCTGCGATGATCTGTAGCCACGTGTCCGAGCGCGCCGCGCCGCCGACGACCGTCAGTGCCTCTTCCAGCGTGCCGACAGCGTCCGCGCCGGCCAACATGTTGTGCCGCAGGGCGAACGCCACGCCTTCGAGCACGGCGCGGTACATGTGCGCTCGCGTGTGGAAGAGGCTCAGACCCACGAACGAGCCGCTGGCGCGCGCGTCCCAGATCGGACTGCGCTCTCCCATGAGGTAGGGGAGGAAGACCAGCCCGTCGGACCCCGGCCGGATCTCGGCGGCGGCGGCGTCGAGCGCGGCGAGCGAGGCGGGATGGTCGGGCACGTCGCAGCACTGCGCCTTGAACCAGGTGACTGCGGCCCCTGCCGTGATCGCGCCTCCGAACGCGTAGAGGTCTCGATCCGCGTTGACGACGTTGGGGAAGCTGACGAGGCCGTGACGGGCGTCGATGGACGGGGTCACCGCACCCCAGCACATGCTCGTGCCGATCATCGCGACATGGTGTCCAGGTTCGGTCGCGCCGGCCGCGAAGGTCGCCACCGCCGCGTCCACGCCGCCCGCGACCACGGGCATCCCCTCGGCCAGACCCAGTTCGGAAGCCCATCGGGCCGAAAGCCCGCCCACAACTTCGGCGGATCCCACAAGCCGCTCTGGCAGCTTGTCCCGCCGGATGCCGAGCGCGGCCAGCATCTCCGCGGACCACGTCCGCGCAGCCAGGTCGTAGATGCCGCCGATGTTGCCGGCCGACGAGTGGTCGACGGCCGTAGCGCCGGTCATGGCCCTGATCACGTAGGCGTTCGGAGGAAGGAGCTGATGGGTCCTCGCCCAGACGTCCGGCCGCTCGTCCCTAAGCCAGAGCATCTTCGTGAAGCCGTAGTAGCTGTCGACGCCGTTGCCGGTGATCGCCTTCAGCCGGTCCATGTCGATGTCGCGCCGGACCGAAGCGACCTGCGTCTCCGCGCGCCGATCCATCCAGATCAGGCAGGGATGGATCGGTTCGCCGTTCGCGTCGACGGGAACTCCGGACCCTCCGTAAAGGCTGCTGACGCACAGGGCGGCGATGTCCGCAGGACGCAGGCCTGGCACTTTCGCGCGAGCCCGCTCGACGGCGCCCGCGACCGCGTCGCGAACCGCAGCGAGCCAGACCGTCGCGTCCTGCTCCGCCCAGAGCGGGCGCGGTGTCGAGGGTGCGTAGCCGATGTCGTGGCCGGACACGACCTGACCGGACGCGTCGAGGACCAGCGCCTTGGTGCTCTGGGTGCCGATGTCGACGCCGATGACATAGGTGTCGCTCATGTCGACGGGCTCAGCACGACCTTGATCGACTCCAGGGAGTCGGCGACCGCGATGGCTTCCGCCCATTGGATCAGAGGAAACCTGTGCGTGACGATGCCGTTGGACGTGATCAGGCCGCGTGAGAGCAGGTCGATCGCGATCGGATAGCAGTAGGGGCCCAAATGCGCGCCGCGGACGTCGAGCTCCTTCCGGTCCCCGATGATCGACCAATCGACCGTGGTGTCGCTCCCGAACACGGAGAACTCCACGAACCGGCCGAGGCGGCGGATGAGGTTTAGTCCCTGCACGACGCCGGCAGGCGATCCGGTCGCCTCTATGTAGACGTCGCAGCCGTAACCGTCCGTCAGCCCGTGCACGATCGCGAGTGCGTCGTCCGTCGCGGGGTTGATGACGACGTCGGCGCCGAACGTGGTCGCGAGCGCCAGCCGTTCTGGGACCATGTCGATAACCACCAGCTTGCGCGGGGTCTGGAGCCTTGCCGCCTGCACCATCATCAGGCCGATCGGTCCCGCGCCGGCGATCACGACGACGTCCTCGAAGCCGATCGTTCCGCGCCGGACGGTGTGGAGCGCGCAGGCGAGCGGCTCGATGATCACCGCGTCGTCGTCCGGAATTTCGGCCGGGATGAGGTGCACGCGCGACGTTCGCGGCAGGCGCATGAACTGCGCCATCCCACCGTCGGCCACCAGGCGTTGGAAGCCGAAGATGTTGTGGACCTCGCACATCCAATATTGGCCGGAGCGGCAGTAGCGGCAGCGTTCGCACGGCACGATCTGCTCGGCGATCACTCGGTCGCCGACGGCGACGCCGAAGTGTTCGCCGGCACCTTCGCCGAGCTCGTCCACCACGCCGAAGAACTCGTGGCCGGGTACGACTGGCGCCTTCACCCAGGGATCGTCTCCCCAGAACATCTTCGCCCCCGACCAGCATTTGCAGTCGCTCGCGCAGATGCCGCAGGCCGTCACGCGGATGACGAACTCAAGCGCGCCCGCCGTGGGATGGGCGATCTCTTCGACGCGGTAATCCTTCGGGCCGTGGCAGACGACCGCCGTCATGGTTTTCTGTGTCATTGGGATTCCTAGCGACGCTCGCGGCCGATGTAGATCGCGAGAAGGATGATGAGGCCCTTGGCGACGGTCTGGATGTACGGGTTGACCCCCATCATGTTCAGGCCGTTGTTCAGGACTCCGAGGAGGAGGGCGCCGATCAGGGTTCCGGCCAGCGAACCGCGCCCACCGGCGATCGAAGTGCCGCCGAGGACGACGGCAGCGATCGCGTCGAGTTCGAACCCTTCGCCTGCGTTCGGCTGGCCGCTCATGAGGCGTGATGTGAGGACCAACCCTGCGAGCGCCGCCGTGAGGCCACTGAGCGTGTAGATCACGAGCTTGGTCCGGGGCACGCGTATGCCAGAGAGGCGCGCGGCCTGCTCGTTGCCGCCGAGCGCGTAGACGTGACGTCCGAACGGCGTCCGTCCCAGCACGAAGACCCCGAGCGCGTAGACTAGGATCATGATCAGGACCGGCGTGGCAAGCCCGATGACGGAGCCGTTGCCGATCCAGCGCATCCATTCGGGCAGCCCGGCGATCGGATAGCCGCCGGTGTAGAGCAGCGCGAGACCACGGCAGATCCCCATGGTCGCCAGGGTCACGATGATCGGCGGCATTCCGAGCCGCGCCACGCAGGTGCCGTTGCCCAGACCGACGAGTAGGCCGATGCCGAGCCCCGCGGGGATCGCGACGATTCCGGGCTGACCGCCGGACAGCAGACCGGCCGTCACGGTGCCGGCAAGCGCCATCACCGCGCCGACCGAGAGGTCGATGCCTCCGGTCAGGATCACGAAGGTCATGCCGACGGCGATGAGCGCGTTGATCGATACCTGCCGCAGGATGTTCGCGATGTTGTCCGCCGACAGGAAGGTGGAACTGGCCAGGGACATCACCACGCAGACGACGAGAAGCCCGGCGAGCGCGTACAGCGTGGGCGAGGGTGAGGTAAGGCTTCGCAGCAGGCCAGGGACGCCTGTGCCGGGCGTGAAAGCTGTGCGGTTAGGCTGCGACATGCCGCGCCTCCGCTGTCGCATGAAGCATGATCGTCTCGGGCGAGAGCTCCGAGGATTCCAATGTCGCCATGATGCTGCCTTGTGAGAAGACCGCAACGCGGTCGCATAGCCCGACGATCTCGCCGATCTCGGATGAGATGAGCACGATCGCGTAGCCTTTGGAGGTCAGCTCCCGCAGGAGCCGGTAGATCTCGAACTTGGCGCCTACGTCGATGCCTCGGGTAGGCTCGTCGAAGAAGAGGATCCGCGCGTTCTGGTTGAGCCAGCGACCGATGACGACCTTCTGCTGGTTGCCGCCTGAGAGGTTCTCGACCCGTGCGAAAGGTCCGGACGCCTTGATCGAGAGGCTGTCCATCATCGCCCGCGTGGCCTGATCCTCGCGACCGCGGTCGATAAGGAGGCCGCGTGTCGCATAGTGGCGCTCGTTGCCAAGCGACATGTTGTCCCGGACCGAGAAGCTGGTCACCAGCCCTTGGGTCTTCCGGTCCTCCGGAAGCATTCCGATGCCTACGGACAGGGCTTCGGCCGGACTCGCGATCTTCGCCTCGTGACCATCGACGACGATCCGCTTCCGATGTGCGTCGAGGGCGCCGACGACGGCGAGTGCGGTCTCGGTCCGCCCCGAACCAACCAGGCCCGCGAAGCCGAAGATCTCTCCCCGACGGACGGTGAACGAATTGACGGGCGAGCGTGCGGTGAGTTGCAGATCCTCGACCGAGAGAAGCACCTCGCCGGCGGTGCCGGCGCGCGGAGGGAAGCTCGTCTCCAGCCGCCGTCCGATCATGAGCGACACCAGGTCATCGATGCCGGTCGCGACGACCTCGCGGTGGCCCGCCACGGCGCCGTCGCGCATGACCGTGACCCGATCGCATATCTCGAAGATCTCGTGCAGGTGGTGCGAGATGAAGATGACCGCGACACCCTGGGCCTTCAGCGTCCGGACGGTGGCGAAGAAGTGCTCGGTGTCCGCCGGCGTCAATGTCGCGGTAGGCTCGTCGAGGACCAGGATGCGGGCATCGAGCGCCAGCGCCTTCGCGATCTCGACGAACTGCTGCTGTGCGACGCTCAGGCGTCGGACCTCGACGCCGAGATCCATCGAGACGCCGAGCCGTTCGAAAAGTTCGGTCGCTCGGCGCTTCATCGCCGGCCTGTCGAGTGCGCCGCGGCGCACCTTCTCCCTACCGAGGAAGATGTTGTCGACAGCGTTGAGCTGGGGGATCAGGCTGAATTCCTGGAACACGGTCCCGACGCCCGCCGCGACCGCGTCGCCGTAGCCAGCGAAGCGTCGTTCGAGCCCGTCGATCACGACGGTTCCGGCGTCAGGCTGGTGGATCCCCGATAGGATCTTCATCAGCGTGGACTTCCCCGCGCCGTTCTCGCCGAGCAGCGCATGGACCTCGCCGACCTCGACCTGGAGATCGATGTCCCGGAGGGCGGGCACGCCGGCGAAGGCCTTGCTGATGGACGTGAGTTGAAGCGCGGGGGTGGTCATCGCGTCATATCACCAGTGGAAGGTCTTGGCTTGGGCGGCATCGACGAGCTTGACGTCGAGCGGGACCTCCTTCGGAACGGTGGCACCCCACTTCTTGGCGAGCGCCATGGCGAGCCCGATGCGCACCATGTCGCCCGGGAACTGGGCCGCGGTCACGATGAACTTGGAGTTTGGCTTCGCGATCGCCTGCACTGCCTCTGGCGCACCGTCGACCGAGCTGAGCTTGATGTCCTTGCCGCTCGCGTCGATCGCCGAGAGGACGCCCATCGAGCCGCCGTCGTTGACGCTGAAGATCCCCTTGAGGTTGGGGTGCGACTGAATCATGTTCTCGGAGACCGACAGCGCCACGTCGCGTTCCTGCTTGCCGTTCTGTGTCTCCACCAGCTTCACGCCGGGGAATTTGCCGAGCGCTTCCTTGCAGCCCCGGACGCGCTCCAGGATGGGTACGACGGCGATGCCGTCCAGGATCGCCACCTCGCCCTGTCCGCCGATGGCCTTCGCCATGTATTCGCACGAGATGCGTCCGGCATCGAAGTTCTTGGAGCCGACGAATGCATCGACCGGCCCTGCGGCATTGGCGTCGACCGCCACCACCGGCAGTCCGGCGGCATGCGCTGCTTGGATGGCGGACTGGATGCCGGCCGAATCCGTCGGATTGACGAGCAGAACGTCGACCTTCTGCTGGATCATGTCCTCGACGTCGCTGATCTGCTTGGTAACGTCGTGCTTGGCGTCGGTCACGACGACGGTCGCCCCGACGGTTCCGGCGGCGTCTTCGAGCGCCTTGCGCATCGTGACGAAGTACGGATTGTTCAGCTCCTGGAAGGACATGCCGATCTTGAGCGGCTTGCCCGTCTTCCGTTCCGGCTGACTGCCGGGACTCTGCTGCGAGCAGCCGCCAAGCGCCGACGCCATCAGCGCCCCGGCGGAAATGCCGAACGCGATCCGCGTCGAGCTACGATTTACGATACCCATGATCATCCTCCCTGTTGTCGCCGGTCGGTTCGTCGCCGGCAGATTGATAGTCAGCTGGCCCACTCGGGCTCGGCGGCGTTCTCGCGCCGCAGCTTGCGGTATTCGCGCGGACACATTCCGGTCATCGCGCGGAACCGGCGGTTGAAGTTTGACAGGTTCTGGAAGCCGACGTCGAAGCAGACTTCGATGATCGGCCGCTCGTCGTGCGCCAGCATTTCTCGCGCTCGGTTGATTCGCATCTCGGTAACGTAGGAGACGAAATTGCTCCCAGTCGCGCGCTGGAAATGACGTGAGAACGTACTCGCCGACATGCCCGTCAGCGCAGCCAGATCGCCTTCGCGCAACTCTTCCACAAGGTTGACCGCGATGTGATCGAGAATGAAGTTCATGGGCTGCGCCATGAGACCCTTCGGATCGCGCTGGTAGCTGACGCTCGCGAGCAGACGGTGGTCGGATGACCGGCTGAGCACGTCCATCAGATCGAAGAACGCGCCGAGGCGACCCGGTCCCGACGCATTCAAAAGGCGCCGGAAGACAGGCTCTACCTGGGAACTTGTGCCTGAGGCAAACCGGATCCCCCGCGCGGCGTCCGTGAGGATGCCGCGCATCGCGTCAGTCTCAGGAAAGAGCGCGAGGAACCGGTCAGCAAAATCTTGGGAGAACTGCAGGACGAGCCCACGTTCGGGTATGACGGTCCCGGGTGCGACGTCGCTCAGCCAGTTGTGCGGGACGTCGGGCCCGGTCAAGACGAGATCTCCAGGAGCGAACGGGCCGATGTAATCGCCGACGAACGCGCGGCCGGTCGTCGCCGTCACTAGATGAAGCTCATATTCCGGGTGAAAGTGCCAGCGCACCGTCTTATAGGGGTAGCCGTGCGCCCAGGCTTTGAAGGACTGACTCGTCGAGACGGCAACGACCTCGAGATCGGGTTGGGACGCAACCGTTGCGGGCTGGGCGACCATTAGTTGGTGACCCTCGTTTTGTCGCACGCGCCTGTCCCGAACTTGTCGCTCACGTTCACGAGCCTCTCCCTTGGCGAGCCGGATCTCTCTCCCGCTTCTGCATTGGGACAGTTACGCCTTGATCTTACCCATCCTCTACTGCCCTCTTTGAGCCGCACCGATACTTTTTTGCAGTCCGGTAGCTGCTGATGGCCTCGCCCGGAACGAACGCGTCAGCGCTCGCTGCGGGGACAGTCTGCTCCTATTCCTTGCCCGGAATATGGTTCAGCACCGTCTCTTAACCTCGCAGTCTGATCCAGACGGTATCTGTCTGCCGACAGCATTACGATCTCCGCTGAAGTGGGCAAGGTCCTCGACGTGATACCGGGCACACCGACTACGGGTCGATCTACTCCAGTCTTTAGAAACGCTGATTTCGGACCGCCGAAGGTGTTTACCGCTTTCGAACAGGCTAGATCATCATGGACACGCGGACTGACCTCTATATTTTCCGTGTCGACGCACGTCGGTCAAAATGGATTTCCTCGCGCCGGCTGGATTTTTGTTTGCGGCCTCGGTTCTGTCGCGCATGTAGCGCATGATTGCGGACATTCTTCAGCGGTTGTGCGGGGGAACAATCATCACGGACCAAAGCGGTGAAAGCAAGAGCGGAATCCATCAAGCCGAAACGCCGAACACGCTATACGGGCTCCCAAAAGCGTTCCCAGTATTTTGCCTAGTGGTTGCCGAACAAGCGGTTATTCGCGGAACCGCGGCTATCTTGCGAGCGATCTTACAGACAAAGACGGGCAGCTACTGCGCTATGCATTCAAATGCCGCAGCTGCTTGAACATGTCCGTGTAGCTGGAGAACACGCCATCTACATAATATGCGAGTAGGGGCGTGTCGGAGTGCGCGTGATCCGCGGTCGATGCGAACCGTTCGATAAGATGATCGGTGCCTGTAGCGAGCTTACCGGCTTCGAACTCCACCGCCGGAAACGTCGCGGTCTGGGTCTGCCCTACGGCTTCCATCCGCGCTCGCAGCTGCAGATGAGTCTCGTCGCCGTCGTCGAAGACGATGTATTCTGCGTCTGGCGCAATACGAGACTCCGTCAGGAAGATTCTGAGCTTGAGGCAGAACGGGCAGTTGCGCTTCAGGTATATCGTGGGTTTCGTCGAAGCTGCGGTCACGGGATTGTCCTTTGTCGATGGTTACATTGGCCGACTGAAGCAACAGTTGGAGCCCGGTCAGAGGCATGGGTCTGCGGCAAGCCGAAGGGTGGCCGGCCCGGAGTTTAATGACGTTTCTGGCGCGGACGCTCCATGCACGGCAGGATACGCACGAAGTGTCCGATCGTTTTGGAGGTCCCAAGACGGTCTGGGTCAGGCGCCAGCCGCTATGGCGATCTCGGGTTCGAGGGTTGCGACGAACCCGTCCATCGTCCGCTCGCCCATGTCGACGACCTTAGCTCCGCCTCCCGCAACGATCGTCACGTCGGTGATGCCTATTACGCCGAGAATGAGCCGCAGATACTGGGCGGCAATGTCGCGGTCGCGGATCGGAGATCCTTCGGTGTAGACGCCTCCGGACGCGATCAGCACGGTTGCCTTTTTGCCGGTGACGAGGCCGCTGCCGTCAAACCCGAGGGTCAGGCCCTTGCGGACGATGTGGTCTACCCAGGCCTTCAGCGCGGCGGGCACGTTGTAGTTGTACACGGGCGTTGCGATGACGAGGTGGTCGGTGGCCAGGATCTCGCCGACGAACTCGTCGGAAAGGCGTAGCGCCTCCTTCATCTCGGGCGAGTGCATCTCTGTGGGCGTGAAGTAGGCCTGAAGCCATGGCGCGGTGACGAACGGCAGATCGGTGGTCATGAGGTCGCGTTCGACCACCTGGCCGCCAACATGGGCGGCCTGCCAGTCGGCCACGAAACGACGGGTCATGGTGCGCGAGATGGATTGCGCGCCACGCGGACTGGTTTCGACAACGAGAAGTTGGGTCATTTGTAGTTCTCCTGATAAATTAACCGAAGCGGAAGCCGGAGATCGGCTTGCCAAGAGCGTAGCCATGGAAAGCGATGTGTCCGGCCTCGCCGGACGCGGCGCCGGCCGCCACCATCAGCGGCAGCAGGTGGTCCTCGTGCGGCTGGGCCTGCCGCGCCCCGGGCGCCTGCGCCCATTCGGCCAGCGAACGATCGCGCGTTTCGCCCGTCACCATCGCCCGGCGCAACCAGTCGTCGAAGGCCTCCGCTTGGGGATCGGCTCCGCCGTCCCCGCCCATGAAGCCCCTCATGTTGTGGTAGGTCTGGCCGCTGCCCACGATCAGCACGCCCTCGTCGCGCAGCGGCTTCAAGGCGCGTCCGATCGCGACATGCCGGGCGGGATCGAGCCCGTGCTGCAGGGAAAGCTGAACCGTAGGGATGTCCGCAGCGGGGAACATTACCTTGAGAGGCACGAACACGCCGTGGTCCCAGCCACGCGACCTGTCCGCCCTGCTCTCGATCCCCGCTTGCCCGAGCAACTCGAGGACGCGCAACGCCAAGTCCGGAGAGCCGGGAGCCGGCCAGGTCAGCTGGTAGGTGTGGGCTGGAAAGCCGCTGTAATCGAAGAGAAGCTGCGGCGCGGCGCCGGCGTTCACCGTCAGGCACTGCTCCTCCCAGTGGCCCGATATCACGAGGATCGCGCGCGGTGCCTCCTCCAGCGTGCCGGAGAAGCCGCGAAGGTAGTCCTCCAGCTCGGTCCAGGTATCCCGCATTGGGCCCGGATCAAGGAAGAAGCAGGGACCACCGCCGTGGTTGATAAAGAATGTCGGTTGCATTTGACCGATGTAGGCAGCTGAGCCACAGCTTGGGAGCGATCAATTTCCGATCGTTTCCATCGGCGGAGGTGATAGTGCTTGGTAATCTTAGCCTCGACCAGCTCCGTGTACTTGTCGCCATCGCGGATACCGGGAGCTTCTCCGCCGCAGGTCGCGACCTGAGGCGCGTGCAGTCGGCGATCAGCCAGTCGGTCGCGACGCTCGAGGCGATTCAGGGCGTGGCGCTGTTCGACCGCAGCGGCCACAAGCCGCAGCTGACGGCAGTCGGTCGCGTGCTCGTGGACCAGGCGAGGATGGTGCTGGCGAGCGCCGCCCGCTTCGAGTCGGTTGCGGCAGGCACCCGGAACGGCCTTGAACCCGAACTCGCACTGGCGATCGATCCTCTCGTGCCCACCGCGCCGCTGATCGAAAGCCTCAGCGCGCTCAGCGACACCTTCCCGCACCTTCCGGTCACCTTCTCAACGGAAGGTTTAGGCGGCTCGCTCCGGCGCCTACGCAGCGGATCCACCGCGCTCGCGATCTGCCTGCTCTTGCCCGACATCCCCGACGACATCGCCGCTTACCCGCTGCTCCGGATCGCGATGCAGCCGGTGGTCGGGTCAGAGCATCCCCTGGCATCGCTCGGACGTCCCGCCACGCGCGGCGATCTCGAACCCCACGTCCAACTAGTGCTGTCCGACCCGGTGGATCCCGGCGGGCCGGCCTACGGAGTTGCAGGAGCGCGTCTCTGGCGCTTCGTCGACCTTGGTCGACGGCTCGACTTCCTGCTTGCGGGGTTCGGCTGGTGCCGAATGCCCGGTCACCTCGTCTCGGCTCACGTCGCGGAAGGACGATTGGTCGGGTTGGATATCGAGAACGACTCAACACCTCGCGAGGGACTCACGATCTATGCAGCACACCGGCGGGACCGCGCGCTAGGTCCCGCCGGGCGCTGGCTGCTAGACAGGCTGCGGCAGCGCCTATCGTCGCCGTGAACACCGCATTTGGCCATGCGGCTTATCGCTACTCGCCACCGCGGCGGGGGATGGGCTGAATGAGGGGTTTTGGGGGTAGATCGGCGCCCCGGAGTCCAACCTGTATCGTCATCGACCTTATTCCGGATGGATACCAGTTGGTCAAAATGAAGGAGTTCATTCTCGATCAGCTGGCCTTCGGTGCTCGGAAGGAGGTCATCGCCGCCTTCTGGGAGTACGTCCTCTGGTTGGAAATCGCCTGCAAGATAATCGAGAAGGATAAGGTCAGGGCTTATCGGGATTCAAGGCTCACTGCAGGCTTCCAGAAGCTGGAGAGCGCCTTCATCCGCCTTTTTGAGACGGCGCGAAGGCGTGCCGTCACCTTCAATCGGGAGTCGATAACTGAGGACGACTACTTCGCAGCACTCAACGAGCTGGGGTGGCAAGTCCTTGAGGACCTTGATCGCGAGATTGTTGATCTTCGACCCAAGGGATTGGAGCTGCTGTTCGAGTTGCTTTCCCAGAGCGACGGATTAACGCCTGAGAAGTTTAGGTACTTCTGCGGGAAGAGCATCAATAATGCCGACGACATCAATCGCCTGCTCGACATCATGATCTGGGGCGGAAGCATCGGCGTGATTGAGGGCGGTGTCACGCGGTAAATATTTAATACCGGATACAAGCGGCAGTACCTTCCCGCGAAGATGAAGCCGAACCCTCGGATTGAACTGGTGCTCCATCCGACCCTCATGGCGGCGATCCTCTGACCTCATAACCGCGTCCGTGCCGCATTCCTTACGCAGAAGGCGGCGTATCAGAGATCGAATATCGTGACTTCGCTAAACAAAATCAGATCCATGAGGCATTGGCAATTGAGCGGCCTTGCAGGTATAGAGGGCACCGCATTTTCTAATACTTTGCGCTTAGCGAATGTTACGGCAGAATACTTGTTGGGTTTGTTCGGCACGTTGGTGATGAGTTGATAAGCGCCAAGCTTTCGCTGGCGGATGGCAGCTAACCGCCGTTCCTAGGTCGCACAAGGAGCAAATTCAGCCGTTGGAAAGCTGCTGTTTCACAGATGAATGAATGGCCGGAAGTCGAACGTGGGAAAGGGCGCTCGAATGTCCACAAGTGGGTCGTCGCGGCGGTCGATCAACCTCGCCGCCCGAAGCGCTGCCGAGAAACGGCTTCGTGCGTAACATGATGAGATCCAAAATGGGACAGGTTTGGGGCTTCGGTCGCAACGATGCGCTACAGGCTTGGCTACAGGAGCAACATCGCGGAAGGGAGCGACCACATCAGCGGGGAGGAGCGAAGATTGGCGTTCCTTGCGCAGACCAGCTGACGCGTTGGATCCGGGGCGCGCGTTTTGCCGTGCACTTCATGTCAGGCGCGGGATTGGCATGATAGACGATCCAGGTCTCTCGTCCGCCGGCGGAGGTGAAGAAGCCATTATGGCCCGGCGCGTAGATCCCCGCGGCAGGGGCCTTTGCCACCACCGGGCGGGGTGCCTTGCGCCAGACTACGGGATCGAGCGGATCGCTCCCGCGCGGGGCACTGAGTAAGCCGATCGCGTAATCGTCCGACCAGCACGCGCTGGCGGAGTAGCTCAGGAAGAGGTCGCCTTTCGGTCCGGCCAGAAATTCGGGCCCCTCGAGTATCTGCCGTCCGCCGCGGCGCTCCCAGTCGCGATCGGGGCGCGCGATGATGCTTTCTGCTCCGACCAATGTCCACGGATTGACCATTTCGACGATCGCGAGGTCGCTGTCTGGCCCGACATAAGGCGAATAGACGAAATAGCGTTTGCCGCCATGGCTGAAGGTAGTGCCATCGATGCCGGGCTGCGCCGTCTTCAGGCGGCCGCGGTCGATCCATGTCCCGCGCGTCGGGTCCGCGTCGCTATTCTCCAGAACGAAGATACCGCGATGCGCATCGTCGTCATGGCCGCTCTCGGCGGCGGTATAATATATGTACCAAGCGCCGCCGATACGATGCAGTTCGGGCGCCCAGATCGATTGCGCGTTCGGGCCGGTCTTGGGCGGCGTCCACACAGTAACTTCCGGCGCGTCCGCCAGTCGCGCGAGGTCCCTGGTCTTGCGGATCGCCAGGCGGTCGCCGAGCGTGTTCATGTAGAAATAGGTGTCGCCCTGCCGGGCGATCCACGGATCGGGTCCCGACGGCAGCAGCGGATTGGTAATTTCCGTTGCGGCGGCTCGGGCCTCGGCGGCCGTCGTGGGCGGAGCCAGCGCCGCCAGCCCGGCGATGCTCAGCAGCGCAAGCGGGCGGATCCGAGTCACGTTCATTTGTCCGGGAATGCGGCGACGACCGCGTCATATTGCGCGCGCGAGATGCCGATCATTGATCCGTGGCGCAGCCCGGCGGGCATCTCGTAGCGATTCCATTCGGGCACGCCGCTATTGCCCGACACCTGGAACCACGGCCCGGCGAGCTTCGGTGCCATCGACAGCCCGTAGCTGGTCCCGGCATATTGCTCGTAATACAGCATCCACTCCTTCCCGCTCGGCGCCCGGATTAGCGTCGGCGCTTCGCGGAAGTTGGGGCTGAGCGGGCGACTGGGCAGCGGATAAGGGCCAAGCAGCTTGGCCGCGCAGCTCATTCGTACCGTCTTGCCGGTGGTCCATGCGTAGGATGGGTAGCGTTCGTCCTTGATGATCGCGCAATAGCCGCCTTCGACATCGTCGTTCGGCGTGATGATCGTATCGATCGTCGCCATGTTCCAGGCGAACAGCCGGCGTGGCGGCGCGGCGAAGGTCTTGAGGTCCTTCGACTGGACGTACAGCGTGCGCTGGCTGCCCCAATAGCGTTCGGGATCTTCCTCGGAGCCTTCGAGACTGGGCGTGTGCCAGGTCAGCAGGAACTGACCCGACGGCTTGTCGAAGAAGAGCTTCGGTGCTCCGATCCGCTGCAGCGGGTGCGGATACCCAGGGACCGCCTGCAAGTCCGGTTGATAGGTGCCATAGGGCGTCCAGCGCACCAGATCGTCCGAGACCCAGAAGTGGATCAGGGGATCATCGTCGCCCTTGTTGCCGACGAGATAATAGCGCCCGTCGCCGCCCCGCGCCACCGAGGCATGGCCATGATAGTCGGCCGAGACGGGCTTGCCGGCGTTGACCTGCCGCCAGTGCAGCCCGTCGAGGCTGACCGAATAGTACAGGACGCCGTAGTGTTCCTTGGTCATGTGGAGAAAGAGATAGGCCTTCGCGGGATCGACATACGGCGTGACCGGCCCGCCCGGAGCGACCTGGGCGCCCACCCCGCTGCCGGAGACCACGGCCAAGGCCAGACCTACGCCCAACCCGGCGTGCACGATCGATCGAACCAGACGCATCGCTCCAAATCGCTCCTCTATCTTTAAGTCATACAAATACGATTATATGGGTCATGTCTAGCGTGTCTGTTAGAAATCGAAAGGCTGGGCACGCTCTTGGCGCGATACGAGAAAGGCGTCCGCGACAAGTTGTAGCGGACGCAGATCGACGTCGCTTTGGCCGGCGCGGACGAGCGCAGCGAAGCGGTCATAGAGGCGCGGATATTCGCCAGCGTCGGCGCCAAGGGCTATCTCGGCGTTATCGATGAAGAGGCGCTTGCCGCCCTCGTTGAGGTGAAGCGTTCCGCCGGTCGTCTCGACCGTGATAGTCCAGCTTTGTGTGCCCGTTTGGAGGAAATCGAGATCGAGAAGCACCGGCGCGTCGTTGGTCAGGCGCAGCGCGATCTGCGCGGCGATCGGGGACGCGCGATTGGCGGGGACGAAGATCGTGCCGCTCTCGACGATGAGATCGTGCGGGAGGATCCCGGTCGCGATCGACACAGCGTTGATACCGGGATCGAACACGCCGAAGCCGCCGGCTGCAAGGATCCACTCCTGTCCGGGATGCCAGACGCGAATGTCTTCGCGCCAGTGGATCGCGACGTGTGTCACGGTGCGCCGTGCGAGCCAGTCGCGGGCTGCATCCACGCCCGCGGCTTCACGCGAATGCCAGCTGGCAAAGAGGGTCACCCCCCGTTCGGCGGCGAACCTGCGCAACGCAGCGACCTCGCTCACCGTTGCGCCGGGCGGCTTTTCGATCATCACATGCTTGCCCGCCGCGATCGCCGCGCGGACGATACGATCACGACCATTGGGCGGCGTGCAGATTGACACCGCGTCGAGCGGGGGCCCGTCGGCGAGCATCGCTTCGATGCTTGCGAAATCAGGATGGTCGTCGAGCGCGGCATGGCGGCTCGCGGCGGCGACGAGGACGAAGTCGTCGGAAGCGGCGATCGCTGGGAGATGCTGGTCGCGCGCGATCTTGCCTACGCCGACGATACCGAGTCGCCACGGCTCTGCTCGAAGAGGCGTCATCTTATGAACCGATCTCGCGGGACTCGCTCGGCAGCCGCATTATCTCTCTCCGCGATTTTCTTTTATCCGATAAATCGGCTTTCTATCGATTGGTCGCTGGGCTATCAACCGCAAAAGCGTTGCCGCGCGCTCGGCACGCAGGTGTAGCTTGGGGAGGCGAAGATGGTCGGCTATTCAACCGCGCGGCGCGGGAGCGTCGTAAAGTGAGCGACGGAATGGTGAAGTTGCGGTCGCGCGCATGGTTCGACAACACCGCCAATCCCGACATGACCGCGCTCTATATCGAGCGGTATCTTAATTACGGGCTTAGCCTGGAAGAGCTCCAGTCGAACCGGCCGATCATCGGCATCGCGCAGTCGGGCTCCGACCTTGTGCCGTGCAACCGCCACCATCTGGTGCTCGCCGAGCGCGTCCGCGACGGCATTCGCGATGCGGGCGGTATTCCGATCGAATTCCCGACGCATCCGCTGCAGGAGACGGGCAAGCGCCCGACCGCCGGGCTCGACCGTAACCTCGCCTATCTGACGCTGGTCGAAGTGTTGTTCGGCTATCCGCTCGACGGCGTCGTGCTGACAATCGGGTGCGACAAGACCACGCCTGCCGCGCTGATGGCGGCGGCGACGGTCAATATTCCTGCGATCGCGCTGTCGGTCGGGCCGATGCTCAATGGCTGGCACAATGGCGAGCGCACCGGATCGGGCACGATCGTATGGAAAGCGCGCGAGCTGCTCGCGGCGGGCGAGATCGACTATAAGGGCTTCATCGAGCTCGTCGCTTCGTCGGCGCCTTCGACCGGCTTCTGCAACACGATGGGCACCGCGACAACGATGAATTCGCTGACCGAGGCGCTGGGCATGTCCTTACCCGGCTCGGCGGCGATCCCGGCGCCGTACCGCGATCGGCAGCAATGCGCCTGGGAGACCGGGCGGCAGATCGTCGAGATGGTCCATGCGGACTGCAAGCCCAGCGACATCCTCACCCGCGCCGCGTTCCTCAACGCAATCAAGGTCAATTCGGCGATCGGCGGATCGACCAACGCGCCGATCCACCTCAACGCAATCGCGCGCCACATCGGCGTCGAGCTGACGCTGGCGGACTGGGAGGTGGTGGGGTCGGACGTGCCGTTGATCGTCAATCTGCAGCCGGCGGGCCAATATCTCGGCGAGGATTATTATCGCGCCGGCGGCGTGCCCGCTGTCATGGGGATGTTGCTCGCCGCGGGCGAGATCGACGGCGAAGCCGTGACCTGCAACGGCAAGAGCGTCGCCGAAAATGTCGGCGGCAAGGCGACTGTGGATGTCGACGTCATCCGGACGCTTGCCGACCCGCTCATGCCGGCCGCGGGGCTATCGGTGTTCGGCGGCAATCTGTTCGACGGCGCGGTGATGAAGCTCAGCGTCATTTCAGAAGAGTTTCGCGACCGCTATCTGCGCAATCCGGCGGACCCCGAGGCGTTCGAAGGCCGCGTCGTCGTATTTGATGGGCCCGAGGATTATCATCACCGGATCGACGATCCGACACTGGAGCTAGACCAAAACACTGTGCTGATCATGCGCGGGGCAGGGCCGGTCGGCTATCCCGGCGGCGCCGAGGTCGTCAACATGCGACCCTCCGCCGCGCTGATCCGCGCCGGCGTCCACGCGCTGCCGTGCATCGGAGATGGGCGGCAATCGGGGACGAGCGGATCCCCGTCGATCCTCAACGCGTCGCCCGAGGCTGCAGTCGGCGGGGGACTGGCGGTGGCCGAGACCGGTGATCGGATCCGGATCGATCTCAAGACGCGGCGCGTCGATCTGCTTGTTTCCGAGGCGGAGATGATGCGGCGCCGGAACGCGCTCACGGCCGTCGAACAGACGCTCGCCCCGGCGTCGCAAACCCCGTGGCAGGAAATCCAGCGTGGTATCGTCGGCCAGTTCGATACCGGCGCGGTACTCGAGCCGGCGGTCAAATATCAGCGGATCGCGCAGCAGGGACTGCCGCGGGACAGCCATTGATCGCGCCGCGCGTGATCCCACGCGATCGGCGCGACGTGCTGGGCGAGGGGCTGTTATGGTCGGAGCGCGAACAGGCGGTGTATTGGACCGACATTCTCGGGCGCCGCGTCAACCGCCTGCGGCTCGCGGACGGCCGCGTCGATAGCTGGGAGATGCCGGGGACGATCGGCTGGATCGTTGAGCGCGAGGACGTGCCCGGTTTCATCGCGGGGCTGGACCGCCGCATTGTCGCGCTGACACTCGATCCGCTGACGATCGTGCCGCTCGCCGATCCCGATCGAGGCGGCAACCGCATGAACGACGCCACGGCCGACCCGGCCGGGCGGCTGTGGGCCGGTACGATGGCGCTCGACGGCGCGCAGCCGACCGGCGCGCTCTACCGGATCGACCAGCAGGGTACCGTGACGCGGGTCGACGATGGCTATCGTATCGCAAACGGTCCTGCGATCACGCCCGACGGCCGCACGCTCTTCCATACCGACAGCGCGGTGCGCACCGTATACCGCTTCGTCGTGGATGCCGATGGCGGGCTCGGCCCGCGCGAAACCTTCATCGCGTTCGAGGCGGGCTGGGGTGACCCGGACGGCATGACGCTCGACGCCGAGGGCGGGCTGTGGATCGCCTGCTGGGGCGCGGGCTGCGTGACGCGCTTCGCCCCCGACGGGCGGCGCGACCGTTCGATCGCGCTGCCCGCGTCGCAGATCACCAATTGCCTCTTTGCCGGGCCCACGCTCGACCGCATGTTCGTGACTTCGGCATCGGACGGCGTCGACGAGCCACACGGCGGCGCGCTGTTCGAAGTTCATCCCGGCTGTATCGGCACGCCGACCCAACGCTATCGCGGATAAGATCAGAGGAGAGCAATGTGAAACGACAAAATGGTGCGGCACTGGCCGCGAGCGCGCTGGCCCTGGTTCTGGCGAGCCCTGCGGTCGCCGGCGAGGCGAAGCAGAGCAGCTTCGGCACGCTGCCCGACGGCCGCCCCGTCGCCGCGGTGACCTTGACCAATGCGCACGGCGTATCGGCACGCGTGATCGCGCTTGGCGCCGCGCTGCAGTCGATGATCTTGCCCGATCGCAACGGCAAACCGATCGATGTCGCGGTGGGGTACGACACGCTCGAGGGTTATGCCACCAAGCCCGAATTCTTCGGGGCGACGGTCGGTCGTGTCGCCAATCGCATCGCCGGCGGCCGTTTCACCTTCGACGGCCACACCTATCACACGCCGGTCAATAACGGCCCTAATTCGCTGCACGGCGGAACCAAGGGCTTCGACAAGGTGCTGTGGGAGGTCGTCAACGTGAAGAGCGGCCCGACCGCTTCGGTGACGTTGTGCTATGTCAGCCCCGATGGCGACATGGGCTATCCCGGCACGCTGACCACCTTCGCCACTTACGCGCTCGACGAGCGCAATCAGCTGACGATCGAATATCGCGCCACCACCGACAAGCCGACGCTCGTCAACATTTCGAACCACAGCTATTGGAACATGGCCGGCGCGGGCTCGCCCGGCGGCGCGATGGGGCATCTCGTCACGATCCCGGCCGAGCGCTACACGCCGACCGACGCGACGTCGATCCCGACCGGCGCCCTGCCGAGCGTGGCGGGCACGGTGTTCGACTTTCGCACGCCGCATCCGGTCGGCACGCGCGTGCGCGACGGGCGCGATCCGCAGATCGTCTATGGTCGCGGCTATGATCACAATTGGGTGATCGGCACCGCCGTCACGGCGCAACCGCATCTAATGGCCAAGGTGACCGAGCCGCAGTCGGGCCTCGGCTTCGAACTGTGGTCGAACCAGCCGGGGTTGCAATTCTATTCGGGCAATTTCTTCGACGGCACCGTGGTCGGCAAGGGCGGGCAGATCTATCGCATGGGCGATGCGATCGTGATGGAGCCGCAGCTCTTCCCCGACGCGCCCAACCAGCCGAAATTCCCGTCGGCACGGCTGGATCCCGGCCAGACCTATCGCAACGTCATCATCTACAAATTCACCCTCGATGCGAAACGCTGAGGTGCGGGAGGCTATCATGACGAGATTCACCGTACTCCTGTTCGGCACGGCGGCGATCGTCGCCGCGGCGAGCGCCCCCGCGGAGGCGCGCGAGCGCTGGACGCCCCAGCAGGCCAACGGCTGGTACGCCAAGCAGCCCTGGCTGGTCGGCTCCAACTACACCCCCGCCTCGGCGATCAACCAGCTCGAAATGTGGCAGGCCGCCACCTGGGACCCGAAGCGGATCGATGCCGAACTGGCCCTGGCGCAGGGCATCGGCATGAACACGATGCGCGTGTTCCTGCACGATCAATTGTGGGAGCAGGACCCGGAGGGCTTCAAGCGCCGCATCGAACAATTCCTGACGATCGCCGCGCGGCACAAAATCAAGCCGCTGTTCGTTTTGTTCGACAGCTGCTGGGATCCCAATCCGGTGCTGGGTCCGCAACATCCGCCGATCCCGGGCGTGCACAATTCGGGTTGGGTCCAGTCGCCGGGCCTGCCAGGGCTGCGCGACCCGGCGCGCTACCCAAAATATCGCGCTTATGTCACGGGCGTAATCGGCGCGTTCGCCAAGGACGACCGCATCCTCGGCTGGGACCTGTGGAACGAGCCCGACAATCCCGCCGATCAATATAAAGGCCAGGAGGGCAAGGAGCCGCTGGTGCGCCACCTGCTGGCGCAAGTGTTCGACTGGGCGCGCGCTGCGGAACCGATCCAGCCCGTAACGAGCGGGGTATGGTGGCACGACGACTGGTCGCCGGGTGCCAAGCTGACCGCGATGGAGAAGCTCCAGCTCGAACAGTCGGACGTCATCACCTTTCACGACTATGGCTGGCCCGAGCAGTTCGAAGGCCGCGTGAAGCAGCTCAAACTTTACGGTCGCCCGGTGCTGTGTACCGAGTTCATGGCGCGCGGCAACGGATCGACCTTCGACGGATCGCTGCCGATCGGCAAGCGCTACAATGTCGCGATGATCAACTGGGGCTTCGTCGATGGCAAGACACAGACGCGCCTTCCGTGGGACAGCTGGAAGAAGCCCTATACGATGGATGAGCCGACCTTGTGGTTCCATGAGGTGTTTCACGCCAATGGAACGCCGTATCGCCCGGCCGAAACCGCCTTGATCCGGCGCCTTGCGACCGCGTCGAAGACGGTCGTGCCGCCTCAATAAGCGCAAGTCAGCGGACGTCTTGAAAACGGCGTCCGCTGCACCGCCAACTATTGCCGTGGTCTGACAAATATGACTTGTCCTATCGAAGCCGTTTCGATAGGCACAGGCCTCAGCCGAATGGAAAAGTCGGCGAGTCCTTCAGGAGGGGTAGAAATGATTTCGAAAATCGTGGTACTTTCGTCTGTTTCCTTGTTCGCCCTGATTCCCGCGGCACCCGCTTTCGCTCAAGAGCAAGCACCGGCGCCATCTCAAGCCGCTGCGCAGGAAGATAGCGCCGCCAGCGACATCGTCGTAACCGGAATCCGCGCCTCGCTCGCCAAGGCGGCTGACATCAAGCGCGATTCCTACAACGTCGTCGATTCGATCGTCGCCGACGACATCGGCAAGCTGCCCGATCGCACCGTCGCCGCCGCGCTCCAGCGCGTCCCTGGCGTGCAGGTCACGGTCGGCGACAATAATGAAATCGTTAACCCGATCATCCGGGGTCTGCCCGACATCCTGACCACGCTCGACGGGCGCGAGATTTTCACCGGGACGGGTCGCGGTTTCAGCTATCAGGATCTGCCGGCGGAGGCGTTGGCGGGTGCCGACGTCTATAAGTCGAATTCGGCCGAACTAATCGAAGGCGGCGTCGCCGGCGTCATCAATCTGCGCCTGCACAAGCCGTTCGACTTTAAGGGCTTCACGCTCGCCGGCAATGCGCGCGCGGTGTATAGCGGCAATGCGCAGGAGGTTAATCCGGTACTCGGCTTGCTCGTTTCGGACCGCTTCGAAACCGGACTCGGCGAGATGGGCCTGCTGGCCGACGTGTCCTATTCACACAACGTGTTCGACCGCCCGGTTGCCTTCAATTGCGATTTCCGCAGCGGCACGCAGGGCCCTTCAGGAGCCGCCGGCGTCATCGCGCCGACGTGCGTTGGCGGCGTTGAGCAGCAGGGCACGTACGAGCGCAAGCAAGCCAACGTAGCCTATCAGTGGAAGGCCGCGCCGGGCCTTGAGATCTATGCCAACGGCCTATACACGCGCTACAGCAACAAGTCGGCAAGTTATTTTCAGATCGACGATGTGTTCAGCGGCACCTCCTTCAGTAATGTACAAAAGACGAACGAGTGCAAGAATTATGCTGTCAACAGCGCGGGTTTCTATGATCCCGCCGGCACGGTTCAGAACCTATGCACCGCCAGTTCGTTTACTTCGACCGGGCACGGCGGCTTCACCAGCACGCAAGCGCATTACGATCGAACCTCGGTGTATATTATCTCAGGCGGCGCCAAGTATACGTCGGGCAATCTGAGCCTAAACGGCGACGTTTCGTACCAGCATTCGCAGGTGCGCAACCAGAACTTCATTCTCGACATCTTTAAATCGGGCAACGGCATCACCACCGACGTGGCGACCAACGTCAACGGCGGCACCGTCTACACCGACACGGTCAACGGCCTGGGCGACCCGACGAATTTTGCGCTGTCGCCGCTGAACCAGGACAACATCCGCGATCGCGGCAAGGAGTTTGCCGCAAAGATCGACGGAACCTATCGGGTCGGCAGCATCCTGGACAATATTCAGTTCGGGGCGCGCTATGCCGATCACAGCGCGACGCATCAGCAATCGCTCGGCGGCGTGTGCCCCGTCGGCGTGTGTGGGACGCTCATTGCGAACGTACCGTTCCTTGATTCAAACTTCCTCGTCCACGCGCTGGGTACGCCGACGATCAACAATGGCTTCGGCATCATCGTTCCGAACCAGGACGAACTGCGTGACCCTGCCGTTCAAGACAAACTGCGGGCGCTTTATGGGCTCAATGCCGGCTTCCCCAATTTCACGCCAGATCGCTCCTTCTCTGCGTCCGAAAAGACTTATTCGGCCTATCTCCAGGCCGCTTACAAGGTCCCGATCGGCGGACCGATCACGCTTGATGGCCAGATCGGTGGGCGATACACGCGGACCGAACGTCAAATCGCGGGTGCGTCGTTCGTGACCCCGGCGTCGACGACGGCGGTGCCCAACCCGGTGCCCGTTTTGACGCCGTTCGGTGCGAGCACCACCGACAACGACTTCCTGCCGAGCGCGAGCGCGCGATTGCGGTTCGGCGGTGGCCTGCAGGCGCGCGCCACCTACTCGCGCGCGATTGCACGGCCGAGCTTCGGCGATCTCAACCCCGGGCTGAGCTATCTGATCTCGACCAACAGCCTGATCCTGCCGGCCGGGTCGGGCGGCAATCCGGATCTGCGACCGCAAAAGTCGGACAGCTACGACGCCACGCTCGAATATTACTTCTCGCACAATGGCTTCGTTGCCATTGGTGGCTATTACAAGGACATCAAGGACCGCGTGATCAGCCAGAGCCAGGTCGAGATGATTAACGGATTCAACTATAACATTACCCGCCCGCGCAACGTTGGCGCCGTGACGCTCAAGGGGATCGAGGTCAGCGCGCAGACCTTCTTCGATTTTCTACCCGGCGCGCTGAACGGCTTCGGGGTCTTCGGCAACTTCACGCTCGCGGACAGCAAGGTTAAGACCGTCGGCGATCCGCTGTTCGGCCAGAACATACAGGGCGTATCGAAGTACAATTACAACATTGGTGGACTGTATGATAAGAAGGGCCTGACCGGCCGGGTCGTCTATACTTATCGAGGGAGCTATTATGACGAGAATTACGGCGGAACCAACGTCCGCCCGGTCGGCCAGTCACTGATCCTCAATCAGGTGCGTCCGAACGGCCGTCTCGATGCCAGCATCGGGTTCGAGTTTCGCAAAGGCGTCACGCTGTCGATCGATGGCACCAACCTGACCCGCGCCAAATATCGCAGCTATTATGGCGATTCGAACCTGCCGCGCGATTATCGCTACGACGATTCTCCTACTCGCTGGGCGTCGCAGTACGTTTCTGAGGTCGCTTCACGATGTCCCTGTCATCCGGTCGATGTGGATAGACCCGATGCCCCTTCGTCGCGGAGGTGGTCAAGAGCGGTTCCGTTTTTCTAGGTTACCTGCCGTTCAGTCGGTGGACGAGCGGACGATCAAGTCCATCACGTCGTCAATGATGCGCAGCATCGCGATGCGTGACGCTTCAGGGTCGCGCGCTTCGATTGCGAAAAGTACCGCTTCGTGCGCTGCGAGATCGGCGGTCCGGCCCTGGATACGGTTGGTAAAGCGGATAGAGGTGCGGAGCGCTGTCGCCACGACATCGCAAAATTGCGCGAAGAACGGATTGGTCGAAGCGCGCAGGATCGCGACGTGAAACGCAATGTCTGCCTCGAGCGTGTCGTCCTCGCCGGTTTCGGCAACGCGCATCCGGTTGAATCCGGCCCGGATCAGCGCCAGCCCGTTCTTGTCGGCAAAGGTCGCGGCGAGCGCCGCGGCGGCAGGTTCGATCGCGACGCGCAATTGATTGAACTCGCGCAGCAATTTGATCGAGAATTTGCGGTCGAGCAGCCAGCGCAGTACGTCGGGGTCGAAGAGGTTCCACGCGCTGTCGGGTTGAACGATGGTGCCTTGGCGCGGTCGCGCGCTGAGCAGGCCCTTGGTCGTCAACATCTTCACCGCCTCGCGTGTGACCGAGCGGCTGACGCCGTGCTGCTTCGACAATTCCGCCTCGGTCGGAAAGGCTTTCTTGGCATAACCACCGGTTACGATGGTCTTGCCCAGATGATCGAGCAGCCCGTACGTCAAATTACGTCCGAGCGAGATCCGGATTTCACCTGGATCGGTAGACATCGCTTGCACTCCCTGCGGTTCGCCTTGTAGGTATCATAGATCATATAAATGGCCCGGCCGCTATGCCATGGTTAGCTGGCGGACCGAATTAGGGGAAGGGTTCGAGATGCAGCTTGCCACAATTGACGTCATCGTCGTCGCGGCTTATTTCATCTGTATCTTCGGACTGGCGCAATATGTCTCACGCGACCGGGTCGGTGCAGGGCCGAAGAACACCACCGATTATTTTCTGGCATCGAAAAGTCTGCCGTGGTGGGCGGTCGGCGCTTCGCTGATCGCCGCGAACATTTCGGCCGAACAGATTGTCGGCATGTCCGGCTCAGGTTATGCGATCGGCCTGGCGATCGCATCGTATGAGTGGATGGCGGCGCTGACGTTGCTGATTGTCGGCAAATTCTTTCTCCCGATCTTCCTTAAGAACCAGATATACACTATGCCGCAGTTCCTCGAGCGGCGCTACGGTCCGTCGGTCCGTACGCTGATGGCGCTGTTCTGGCTGGCGCTGTACATCTTCGTCAACCTCACCTCGATCATTTGGCTGGGCTCGATCGCGGTAACCAAGGTCGCGGGTATCAACCAGGATCTCGCGCTCGTGCTACTCGGCACCTTCGCCTTGCTATACCAGATCCGCGGAGGCCTGAAGGCCGTCGCGCTGACCGATATCGTGCAGGTTACCTTGCTGGTGCTCGGCGGCCTGATCATCGCCGCGTTGACACTCGGCAAGCTGGGCGAAGGGGCAGGGCTTATCGCCGGCTTCCATCGTCTGACCGCGGCGATCCCCGACCATTTCCACATGATCCTCAAACGAAGCGACCCGCATTACATGGATCTCCCCGGCCTCTCGGTGCTGATCGGCGGGATGTGGATCGCCAATCTCAGCTATTGGGGGTTCAACCAATATATCATCCAGCGCGCGCTGGCGGCCAAGAGCATCGGCGAGGCGCAGAAGGGCATCATCTTCGCGGCGTTCTTAAAGTTGCTGATGCCGCTCGTCATCGTCCTGCCGGGCATCGCCGCGGTGGTGCTGACGCCCGGCCTGGCAAAACCCGACGAAGCCTATCCGACGATGATGCGGCTGTTGCCGAGCGGTCTGCTCGGGCTGGTCTTTGCGGCATTGATCGCCGCGATCGTCGCGTCGACTGCGTCGAAGATCAATTCGATCGCGACCATCTTCACGCTAGATCTTTACGCCAAGCGGCGCGGCGGGGTCGATCGCGGCGAGGAGCAGGAGCGACACCTCGTCTTCGTTGGCCGGGCGGCGGCGGTGGTCGCAATCCTGTTGGCGATCGTCACTGCGCGGCCGCTGGTCGGCAGTTCGGAACAGGCATTCCAGTTCATCCAGGAATTCACCGGCTTCTTCACCCCAGGAATAACTGTGATCTTCCTGCTTGGCCTGTTCTGGAAGCGCGCCAACGAAGCCGGTGCGCTCACCGCCGCGGCGGCATCGGTGATCCTGTCTTGGGCGTTTAAGGCGCTGCTGCCGACCTTGCCCTTCATGAACCGGATGGGGCTGGTGTTCCTCATCGCGCTCGGTCTGGCAGTGATCGTCTCGCTCATCACGCGGCCGCGCGGCGCGACCGATACGATCGACACAAAGTCGGTCAGCTACGCGACCGAACCGTCGTTCAACGTCGGCGCGATCGGCGTGTTGCTGATCCTCGTTGCTCTGTACGGGACGTGGTGGTGAGCGCACCCGCCTTCATCGCGATCGACTGGGGCACGACCAATCGGCGAGCGTATGCGATCGATGCCGCGGGCGGCGTAATCGAAACGCTGCGCGACGACCAGGGCGTGCTGAGCATGGCGCAGGCTTCGTTCGCGCCCGCGGTCGCGGGACTTCGCGCGCGCTTTGGCGACGTGCCGGTGATCTGCGCGGGCATGGTCGGATCGACGCGCGGCTGGGCCGAAGTGCCGTATCGGTCTTGCCCGGCCGGGATCGAGGATCTGGTGGACGGGATATTCTCGGTCGAGCCCGGCAGGACCGCGATCGTGCCCGGTGTCGCGATCCGCAACGCGCGCAGCGACGTTATGCGCGGCGAGGAAGTGCAACTCCTGGGTGCCGTCGCCGCCGGAATGGCGCCTGCCGAGGCGACGCTGTGTCAACCGGGCACGCATTGCAAATGGGCGCGGATGGAGGCCGGCCGCATCGCCGGCTTCCGCACTGCGATGACCGGCGAGTTGTTCGCGCTGCTGCGCAATCACAGCGTGTTGAGCGAATTTCTGAAAGGGGAGGTGATCGACGGGGCGGCCTTCCGGGACGGTTTGGCGCTCGCGAGCGAAGGTCATCTCTTGTCGGACCTGTTCGGCGAACGTGCCGCCGCCGTGGTCGGATTGCGCGACCCGAGCGAAATTGCCTCGCGGGTGAGCGGCCTGCTGATCGGCACCGACGTGAACGAACAGGCGATCGCCATGGGGGAACCGGTCCATATCTTGGCCGATCCAGCGCTTGGATCGCTCTACGCCGCCGCGGTGGTGCAAGCTGGAGGGGCGCCGATCCTGCTCGACAGCCACCGTGCGTTTCTCGCTGGCATCACGGCAATCTGGGACAAAATCGATGACCGCTAACCCGCTGTTGACTGCGGCGCTGACGCGCTGCCCGCTTGTGGCGATTCTTCGGGGTGTCAAACCCGACGAGGTCGAGGGCATTGTCGAGACAGTGCTCGCGGCCGGGATCGGCATCGTCGAAGTGCCCCTGAATTCGCCCAAGCCGTTCGAGAGCATTACGCGGTTGGTGAAGCGCTTCGGCGGCGAGGCGTTGATCGGCGCAGGCACGGTGCTTTCGCCCGACGATGCCCGGCGTGTCGGCGAAACCGGCGCCAGGCTTGTGATCTCGCCCAATGTCGATGTGACCGTTATCGTCGAAACCGTGCGGCTCGGCCTGGTGTCCCTGCCGGGCTATTTCACGCCGAGCGAAGCGTTTGCCGCAATCAACGCGGGCGCATCGGGCCTCAAATTGTTTCCTGCGGAGGCCGCGTCGCCGAAGATTCTGAATGCCCAGCGCGCGGTCATTCCGCGGACGTGTCCGATCCTCGCCGTCGGCGGCATCACGCTTGCGACGATGGAAGACTGGCACGACGCATGCGAGGGTTTCGGACTGGGTTCGGCCCTGTACAAGGCCGGGATGGATGCCGCGCAGGTCGGGTGCAATGCGGAGGCATTCGTGTCAGCGGCGAAGGCTTGCGCTGCGCGATCGGCGGAGCGCGGCTGATCGACGGCAGCCGGGGCGATGGCGCCATCATGCGGTCCGCCGATAATAGAGCGTATAGGCATGCAAACTGTGGCCGCTGCCGAAGCGCGATGCCGTCGATATCAGCTCTAGTTCATTGAGTGCAGCACTGCCGGTCGCGCGCTGCAACGCCTCCCACGCGCGCGCCAGCGTTTCCGGCGGCGCATCGGCGGCGGCAACGCCCGTCGCCTCGCAGATGCTCACGCCACACAGCACGTCCAGCGGCCCATCCCGCCCGATATCGGCGACGCTGGCGATCCGATCCTTGATCGCGGCTTCGGCGCGGCTCGCCCAGAGCGGGTCGCGGCGCTCCTGGCGCACCAGCGCATAGAGCTGACGCGGGTCTTGCGCGCTTGCATCCGTGGCGATGCCGGCCGCGCTCGATGAGAGGCGCGCTGCTGCGTCGGCGCCGGGCGCGCGCAGGACTGGCGGAGGAGGATCGCTTCGGATGACGATGATTCCGGTGTCGCTCCGACCCTTCGTCGGTCGAGCGCCCGGCCAGAGCATCGCCGCGACACACAGGCAGCCGACAATCAGACCCGCAATGATACCCGCTCTCATCCTGTCCCTCCGCCTCGGGGCAGCAATCGCGCCGGACGACGGATGTCGCCCGGCCCGATCGTTCAGTTCGCCGAACCGCGTCCGAAATACATCAGGCAGTGGCTGGTCTGTACGCGACTGGCCATCTCAAGCACGCTGGCGCCGTTCGAGACCGACAAGAGCGGCGAAGAGTAATTGGGGCAGTAATTGTCAAATGCGCCAAGGACAGAAACGGGCGCGGTGATCGTCGTCCACGGCCCGGTGACGCTTCCGCTCGCGCTCTTGAAAATGGTCGACCCGTTGGCCGCAGCGACCGAGCCGTCGCCGTTCATCAGCACTTGCCCGACCACCATGATCGCGCCGTTGGGCAGCACGGTGTTGGTGGGGGCGTGTGCGAAAAAGCGCCCGTCGGCAAGGCGAATGGCCGAACCGACATTGTGCGCATCGCCCCAATCCCACCCATCGGTGGAGGTTTTGTAGAAGGCCGTACAGGCGGCGGGGCCACACAATTCGAAGGTCATGATGCGCGACCCGCTGGCGAGTTTGGACACCACCGCCATTCCCGGCCGGTCGGCCTGTACGCTGCTCGACACCAGGTCGCCAAGGTCTTGCCATGCAGTGCCGGTGTAGCTGCGTGTCTTGACAAGACGCTGGCTGTAGGCGGCATTGGTTTCGTCCGAATACATCATGACCAGGGCGCCGTCGTTGGCGATCGAGAATTCGGGCTCCCAATAGCCACCGGTGTTCGCCGCGGTGACGGCCGACAGATAGGACCAGCTGCGCCCGTTGTCGGCGCTCTTGTAGATCTTGATCTTCATGCGGCGATTGGCGGCGTCCTGGCCGACCGAGCAGGCCCACAGGATCGTCCCGGCCGCGAGCGCTCCGACCGCGCGGGGCAATTGGAAGATCGTTCCGCAGCACAGACCGGTGGCGAACTCGGTATCGGTGATCGATCCGACCTTGCTGAAGGTCGTACCGCTGTTGCTGCTAGCATAAAGGTCGATGTGGTTGCCGCCGGTGAACGCGACGACCGAGGCCAGCACTTCGCCATTGGAAAGTTGGCGCGTACGCGCATAGATCGTATCGTCCGCGCTAAGCTGCGTTTGCGCTTGCGCAACCGTGCTGGTCGCGAGCGGCACGAGCGTCGCCAAGATGCCCAACGCGCTCAAGCGCGTCATTCGCTTGGCGAGAGTTTGTATCCGCGCTTTTGGGGTCTTCATCCTAACCTCTCCTCAGTGGTTCGAACGCGTGGCCATTGCCATCTCTATCTCTAAAGACGGATCAACCTCTCTGATCCGCAATAGAAATGCAAATATTTATGTGATAAATAGGTTTTAGGCGCTCGCCTTGTTCCGGGTGACCGAGATGGAGGTTCGGATGGTGACTGCCGACCAAGCGCCTACGGCGGTTGGCCGTTGTCACCAGCTTCGAAAACAGCACGCAACGAGCCTATATTTCGATCTCCTCGGCGCGGTGCGGCGCCGCTGGCCGGGCGAGGATGCAGAAGATGTGGTCCAAGACGCGTTCTTGCGTCTCGCGATCGCGCAGACACGATGCGAGGTGCGAAACCCGGCCGCGCTCTTCCACGTCGTGGCGCACAACCTGATCCGAGATCAGTACCGCGCCGCTGCAGCGCGCGGCACCGTCTTGCGACAGATGAACGACGTCGACCAGATCGCGATCGACAGGCCCTTGCCCGATCGCGCGGTCGCCGCCCGTCAGCGCCTGGCGATCGTCTCCGCTGCGATCGCCGAATTGCCGCCCGATGTGCAAGCCGCGGTGATTCGGCACCGCTGCGATGAAATTCCGCAGGCCTGGATCGCGAGCGAACTTGGCGTGTCGGTGTCGATGGTCGAAAAGCATATCCGCCGGGCTTTAAAGCACTGTAGACGTCGCCTGGCGGAGATCGAGGAAGAGAGCTGATACGAACACGATATTTTTGAGATGCGCACAACTAGCAAGCGTGCGCGTTTCACGGCGACTGCATGGAAAAGTTGGCTTCTGGCCGTGCGATCGGCCCAAGGGCTAGGCGGCCTGCGTATGATGTTGTTAGCGACGACATCATCTGGGAACAGGTCACGCACGCGTTGACAGGATTGGTGGAGAACTTGTTCCTGACGGAGTCTCCTGAACGTACTGTGCCGGGCGGCAGCGTGATGATGCGGCAACCGCAGCTACTAACGATGGTGCGCCAGATGCTGTCAGAGCGTCTCGGCGGCTATGGGTTCGCCCGGCAAACCGCAGACAATCTTGGAGAATTTCTCGTCACGCCCGTGTTGGGCGACGATGCAGGACCAACGGGCGCGGTGGCGGTTGGCCTCGAAGCTCTTCAAGACCAACCGCCAAGCTAAACGGCAGTAATTTTGCTAATCGTCATTGAAGCGCGTCTCCAACCGGTCCCGAGACAATGACTTAAAGGCCGAATAAAATAAAGTTTAGGGAATCGCGATCGACTATTATTGCAAGGCTTTATGATATCAGAACTTTGGGTTTCAAAATTACCTACCAGGATTTTGGTGGCCTCCAACTTTGACGTATATCAACATGATCGACTGGCTCTGGCGTATATCCACCAGCCGATAAGTATTCTCTTGTCGGGACTTGATAAACCTCTTGCTGCGATGCACAACCACATTGCCTTTCAGGCATCCTCTCTTAACTATTTGGGCCGGTTTACCGGTCCTTTTTTTTAGTGAGGATGCGGTGCCGGTCTGCTTGAGCTTCAATCCCTGCTTTCAAGCCCGTGGAATGAGAACGCCTCGATTGCGGCCATCAGGCGTTCGGGCGTCAGCTTATGAATATCGGGCACCCATTTTGCCAGCCAAATGAGCATACCGAGAATTAGCTGCACGATCAGGTCCGTCTCGCCCTGCACGATCGATCCATCGGTCATCCCCTGCTTTAGAATAGCCTCAAGCATGTCCCGCAGTCGATTGGCCCACGTTGCGATATTATCGCGCTGGATCGGCTCAAGGTACGAATAGTCTCCAAAGTACAGTTGGGGGCCGTTCGCGAATGATCGTCGATGAGGGTGCGCACAAATTGCTTGATACGCTCCAAACCATTCCCATCGAACGCAGTCGCATCGACGATAAGACGTTCGAAGCGCTCAAGCGATCGAACATGGCAATCGTAAACTAGCGCCTGCTTGTTGGGAAAATAATAATAGAGGGTGGCATCCCTGAGATCGATACTGGCGGCGATGTCGGACATCGTCGCAAGTGCGAAACTCTTTTTATTAATGATTTCGATTGCCGCCCTGATGATCGTCTCTCGCTTCTTCGTGGATTTTCGGCCTCGGGCTAAGGGCTTGCCGTCGAGCGCCTGCGCCTCATTTCGTGGTATGGATGTTGGTTTCAATTCTGGACGCCTCGACTTGAATTTTTATGATTTTACGTCGTTCGGCGCGTCACACAACCGGCACATTCGTTTTTCTATCTTGAGTTAGAAAGTCTAGCGTGCGATAGAAGGTTGATTGAGACCCGACATAGGCGGGCGGAGCAGGAAAGGAATCAACATGGCGAGATTCGCGCTTTGTGGTGCGTCGGTCGCGGCGATGATAGCAGCTATGCCAGCTACAGCGCAGGTAGCACCCGAGCCGTCGCTTGCGGCAACGCCGCAGGTGAAGGGGGCCCGGCAGGCGGATACAAACGACGACATCGTCGTCACCGCATCGAAACGCGAACAGACATTGCAGGATGTGCCGATCTCAGTCGCCGTCACCAGCCAGCAAACCATTGATCGTGCGCAAATCCGTGATCTCGTCGATCTCCAGTCGGTCGTTCCGTCTTTAAAAGTCACGCAGTTAAACACGGTTGGCCAAACTAACTTCATCATTCGCGGATTCGGCAACGGCAACGGCAACGTCGGGATCGAGGGCTCAGTCGGCGTGTTCATCGACGGCGTTTACCGATCACGTAGCGCGGCTTCGTTGAATGACCTCCCCGAGGTTGAGCGCATTGAGGTGCTTCGCGGGCCGCAGTCGACATTGTTTGGGAAGAACGTGTCGGTCGGCGCCATCAACATCATTACAAAGCGTCCGCAGTTCGACTTCGGCGGACGGGTAGATCTTACGGTTGGCAATTACGGCCAGCTTATTGCTAAGGCGACTGCGACCGGCCCTCTGAGCGATACCGTGGCTATCCGGCTTTCCGGGTCCGTGGACCAGCGCGACGGATATGATCACAATGTGGTAACCGGTCACAGCATCAACGACCGTAACCGAGCATCGGCCCGTGTGGACGTTTTGTGGAATCCGGTTGATCGGCTGTCAGTTCGGCTGATCGCGGACTACAATGAAATAAACGAGCGGTGTTGCGGCGCTGTCCAGCTATTTAATGGTCCGGCCACGCAGCTCATTGCAGCTCCGCCGCCTTTTGGTCTCGGTGCTGCGGTTAGCAATCCGGCAACAAAATATAGTCGCGATATCGCGTTCGACCGGGATCCCACGAACCATATCGTCGGGAAGGGCGTATCGGGCGAGATCGATTACGATCTGGATTTCGCAAAGGTGACGTCGATCACGGCGTACCGCGATCAGCGCAACAACAGCACGGAAGATGTCGACTTTACCGGTGCTAACCTGTCCTACCGCTCAGACCAAACCCGTACCAAGACGTTCACTCAGGAGGTGCGGCTGACCTCAAGCGGCAAAGGTCCGTTTAGTTGGCTGATCGGGGGCTTCTACGACCACGAAAATCTCGACACGAGCAGTCAGATTAGTTTTGGATCGCAGATACGTCCGTTCGCCGACGCACTGAGCGGCCAGGTTCCCGCGGCGTTGATCGGTGCACTTCCGGCCCCGCTTCGCCCCGCTCTGACGGGACGTTCGAACGTTTATGCTCTGGAGTTTTTGCAGAGCCTTGTCACCCCTTCGATCAAACCGGGCGCTACTTATTTTGGGGCCGGGCAAGGCGTCATCGCGCCGTACACGATCAAGCAGGACTCTTTCTCTTTCTTTGGTCAGGCCGACTACAAACTGTTCGACAGACTGACTTTGACGGGCGGTGTCGCGTATCTCAGCGACCACAAAGCGTCGACGGCAAACGTGGCGCTGACCGACCAGTTTTCGGCGTTGAACCTTCAAGCAGTTCCACAGTTCACGGCCATAGGTCTGCCGGGCAATTTATACGGCCCGCTTGGTGCCCTGCAATTCTTCTACGGCAACGCGCCCACCCATGGACCGGTAAACTATCCCAATGCCAACGAGTCCGGCATATTGAAGGGAGATAAGGTTACCTATCTGGGTCGCGCGACTTACGACCTCGGGCCGGTCAATCTTTATGCAAGTTACTCGACCGGATGGAAGGCGGGTGCCTTCAATCTCTCAACAGATGCGCGGTCGCCGGACGCGAACGGCGTTGGACGGACAGCTGCTCCTGAAAACGTGCGGCTCTACGAAATCGGGGCTAAGGCGGTATTTCGCGGCGGATATCTGAACCTTTCGGTGTTTAAGCAGACTATCAAGGGGTTCCAATCGAACGCCTTCACGGGCACGGGCTATAGTCTCGTCAATGCCGGACAGGAGTCGGTGAAGGGCGTCGAGGTAGAAGCGGCCTATCGCCCGATTTCCTGGCTGTCGCTCACCGGGGCGGGGACGTATCTCGACCCGAAGTACGACTCGTTCTTGCGGGCACCCTGCGTTAGCTTCGACACGGGCCAATGCCCACTAAACCCAGCAAACGGGCAAATCCCACCGTTTCGTGATCTGTCCGGGCAACGACCGGCTGGTATTCCCAAATGGAGCACCTCCGTATCGGCCACGATCAATCATGACTTCGGCAGGCTCAGCGCTTTCCTACGCGGGGAATACGATTATTCTAGCCGGACTCAGCTGATCGACGTCGTGCCCGCTCAATATGGGAGTACAGAAACTAGCAATGTGAACGCGAGCCTGGGCTTAGCTTTGCCGCCGCAAAAGATTGAGTTGCTGTTCTTTGTCCGCAACTTGACGAAGCACAACACGCTTGTTGGCGCTTTCCCGACAGTCGCGCAGAGTGGAAGCTACACCGGGTTCACGAACGATCCGCGCACGTACGGTGCGACGCTGACCAAGCGCTTCTGAGACCGACGGAAACAACGAGAACGACGAGGAACATCATGACGGACCTGCCGGCCACGACCGCTGCGCTCGATATTGATAAGACGCGCGCACGTTACCAGGCCGAACGCGATAAGCGCTCGGTAAGTGACGCAAGGCAGCGCCAATACCGGGATGTCGAGCAGGGCTTCGCGCACATGCTCGACGACCCGTACGGTTCCGCCCTGCCGCGCAAGCCGCTGACCGACGAGGTCGACGTACTGGTGGTCGGTGCGGGATTTGGCGGTATGATGGTAGCGGCAAGGTTGCGCGAAGCGGGCGTAGCGAAGGTTCGTATCGTAGACGTTGCAAGCGATGTCGGCGGGACGTGGTACTGGAACCGCTATCCCGGTGCCGCGTGCGACGTGGAATCGTACATCTACTTTCCGCTGCTGGAAGAGACCGGTTACATGCCGGTCGAACGATATTCCAAGGCGGCTGAAATCCGTGCGCACACGAAGCGGATCGCCGAACGCTACGACCTCTACCGCGACGCGCTCTTCTCGACGCAGGTAAAGTCGCTGGAATGGGACGGCGGTACTGCCAGGTGGACCGTTCAAACGGATCGCGGCGACGTCATGTCGGCGCGGTTCGTTGTCCTGACCACTGGACCGCTCAACCGGCCGAAGTTGCCGGAAATCCCCGGCATCGACGAGTTTGCAGGTCACAGCTTTCATACAAGCCGTTGGGACTACGCGTACACCGGCGGTAGCGCGACCGAGCCGCTTGTTGGCCTCGGTGACAAGCGTGTCGGGCTGATTGGCACCGGCGCCACCTCGGTGCAGTGCGTCCCCCCACTCGCGGCTTCCGCAAAGCATTTGACCGTTTTCCAGCGCACGCCCTCGTCGGTCGACGCACGCGACAATAGTCTAACCGATCCCGCATGGGCAGCGAGCCTACAGCCAGGATGGCAACAGCGGCGTATGGAGAACTTCACCGCGCAGTTCACCGCCGCACTGCCGCCGCATGATGACGTTGCCGACGGATGGACGGTGCTGGCGCGCGCGGTACGTAAGAAGCTGGCTGACAATCCGCACGGCCTCGACCCCGGCACTCTCCTGGAGCAAGCCGATTTCGAGAAGATGGAGCAGATCCGCGAGCGCATTGGTAGAATCGTCGAAGATCCTGCCACGGCCGACGCTTTGAAGCCTTGGTTCAGCCTTTACTGCAAGCGGCCCTGCTTCTCTGACCTCTATTTGCAGGCGTTCAACCTCCCGAACGTGTCGCTAGTCGAGACGGCGGGGTATGGGATCGACCGCATCACGCCTGGCGGCATCGTCGTCGGCGACGTGGAATATCCACTCGACTGCCTAATTTTCGCCACGGGGTTCGAGACGTCGACAAGTTACGAGAAGCGGTCGAGCATGACGATCAGCGGCGTTAGCGGCCAGTCGCTCAGTGAAAAATGGGCCGACGGCATGTCGACGCTTCACGGGATGCATACCCGCGGCTTTCCGAATTTGTTTGTGATCGGGCCGGCGCAGGCGGGCATGTCGCCCAATTTCCCGCACATGCTGAGCGAACAGTCGCTGCACATCGCGCACATCGTCGCCGACTGTGCTGCAAAGGGCATTGGGGCGATCGAGCCGACCGAGGAAGCCGAGGGCAACTGGGTGGAGACAATCGTTCGAATGGCCGAGGGGCGTCGCAAATTCATCGAAGCGTGCACTCCAGGATATTACAACAACGAGGGCAGGGCTACTGGCGCTGCAGCGCGCGGCTCGCCATTCGCAGCGGGTCCAATCGAGTTCGTCAAGTTGCTCCGCTCTTGGCGCGAGGTGGGCGACTTCGCCGGCATGGAGCTCGATGGCGAGCATGCCCGTCGGACCAGGGGAACAGCATTATGACCAGTTCGAACGGCCGCAAGTCCATCTTCATTACCGGGGCGGCGTCCGGGATGGGTAGAGCTACAGCTTTATTGTTCGCAGAGAAAGGTTGGTTCGTCGGTGCGTACGACGTCAATCAGGCGGGGCTAGAGACGCTGCAAGAGGAGGTTGGCGATGCCAACGGGTTGTTCGAAATCCTCGACGTTACGGACGCCTTGGCATGGAAGTCGGCGATGGACCTATTCGCGATCGCGACCGGCGGCACCCTCGATTTGCTTTTCAACAATGCCGGTATTGGCGCCAGTGGCCTCCTTGACGAGCAGCCGTGGGACGACGTGATGCGCATCGTCAACATCAACTTTATCGGCGTGATGCTCGGCGTGCGCGCGGGCGTTCCCTTGCTGAAGAACACTCCGGGTTCGTTCTGTCTTATCACCTCGTCGTCGTCGGCGATCTTCGGCACGGCCGGTATCCCCGTCTACTCGGCGACCAAGCACGCTGTCAGAGGGCTCACGGAGGCGCTGTCGATCGAATTGAAGCGCTACGGCGTTCGTGCTGCCGACCTGCTACCTGGCTTGATCGATACGCCTTTGCTGTCCGACGGGATGCGCCAGATGGCCCCGAGCGAGGGAATGTGGCGATTGGTCAAGCCGCGCGAAGTCGCCGAAACCGTATGGGAGGCCTACGGCGCTGACCGCGTCCACTGGTACATCCCTGAGGAACTGCGCGAGTTCCATCTGCAAGTCGTCGCTGAACCGGAAAAGGTTCGGGAGGAGCGGACAGCGCTACTCGCTGCGATGACCGCAGCCGGCTGATCGATCAAGAGCAAGGACCAACCATGTCGATACTTGAGACCCCCGCTACGAGCGTGCCGACAGGAACTGACGACGCCGGAGCGATCGCAGCCCTTCAAGCTGCCTTCGCCTCGCAGCGCGCGGCATTCGCGAAGGACCGCCGTCCGTCGATCGAAGCGCGCCGGGAGCGCCTCGGCGCGCTGATCGGTATGATGCTTGCCAATCGTGAGCGCATCTCTGCGGCTATCGCGCAGGATTTTGGCGCCCATCCGGTTCCTGCCTCCGACCTCATAAGGTGCTTGGCGTCGTCGGCCGTGCGCAGCACGTCCTCGAGCATCTCGAAGAGTGGATGGCGGCCAGCGCGCGTCACACCGATCCGGCGATGCTCGGGACGGCCACGGCCTACATCGAATACCAGCCCAAGGGCGTCATTGGGAACATCGTTCCCTGGAACTTCCCGTTCGATCTATCAGTAGGACCGATGGTCGACATGCTGGCTGCCGGCAACCGGGTGATCGTAAAGCCATCAGAGTTCACACCGGCCTGCGCAGACCTGCTTGCCGAAATGGTGGCCGCAACGTTCGATCCGGACCTGGTCACAGTCGCTGTCGGCGGCCTCGAACTCGCGCGCGCCTTCTCCTCGATGCCGTGGGACCATTTGCTCTACACTGGAAGTCCAGCGGTTGGTCGACAGGTGATGCAGGCAGCGGCCGCCAACCTCACGCCCGTCACGCTCGAACTGGGTGGCAAGTGCCCCGCCATCATGACGCCAGGTTCCGTCACCGAAATTAATGTTGAATCGGTCATCGGCACGAAGATCATTAAGAGCGGGCAGATGTGCGTATCCGTCGATTACGCGCTGGTGCCGAGAGCGGACCTCGATACCTTCGTCGCGCACGCCGCGAGCTTCATGTCCCGGGCGGCGCCCAACTATTCGCGCGGTGAGGAATGCACCGGCATGATCTCGCCGCGGCACCTGCAGCGTATCGAGGACATGTTGGACGAGGCACGTGCCTCTCAGTGTCGCATTGTGACGCTCGAGGAAGACGGCCAGATCGACTTAGAGACGCGGCGCATGCCGATGTCGTTGGCGATCGATCCATCGCGGGACCTACGGATCATGCAGGAGGAGATCTTTGGCCCGATCCTGCCGGTCGTACCGTATGACGATCTGGAGGATGCGCTCGGGGCGATCAACGTCGGCGAGCGACCGCTTGGGCTGTACGTTTTCGGGGATGACGCGGTACTGACCAACCATGTCCTTGCGTCGACGCATTCCGGCGGGGCGGCGGTCAACACATGCGCGATCCAAAGCGCTCTTCCATCGATGGGGTTTGGCGGCTCGGGGATGAGCGGCATGGGGCGTCATCACGGCATCGAAGGGTTTCGCGAGTTCTCCAACCCGCGCGGCGTGGTCGTACGCGGCGAGGGGGATCTGATCGATGTCTTCTACGCGCCGTATGCAAAGGCGGCTGGATTGGTACAGGCCGTCCTTGCCGGTTCGTGAGGCGAACGCATGCACGCTGAGCACTTCGATATTATGATCGATGCAAGTCGAAGTCTGTTGCACGTGACGATGCGCGGCCACTGGATGACCGAAACGGTCGATCGCTACGAACAGGCGGTTGGCGTCGCGGCGGCGGGGATGTTGTCCGCGGGCTGCCGTCGCGGCAGCCTTATTGCACTCGTGGACGCCCGTGAGCTGAACGCACAGTCGCAGAATGTCATCGTCGAATTTAAAGCCCGCATGCACCGCGAGGGACTGCTTCCGCGCCGGCTTGCAACAGTGCTCTCAAGCACGCTTTTTAAACGACAGGTGGAACGCATCGCTATTCCTAATCAGCGCCTGTTCGTCGACGAGTCCGACGCTTTGAGCTGGCTCCTAAGCGAAGAGGCCGAAACATGACGCCTACCATTGAGCCTCCCGTACGCGGGCTGGGAAGATCTGCATGGTTCTGGGCATTGTTCCAAGGCGGCCGGGATCCATACATCATTCTCGTCACCATCTACGTCTTTGTGCCCTACATCGTGACGAGCGTGGTGGCCGATCCTGTGCATGGTCAGGCGCTTGTCGCAGGCGGCGCCAAATATGCCGGCTGGATTGTCGCGCTGACGGCTCCACTCCTTGGCGCGGTGGTGGACCGGATGGGGCCGCGTAAGCCTTGGCTTGGCGCTACGGTCGCATTGATGATCCCGCTGATGGCAGCGCTCTGGTGGGCCCTTCCCGGGGGTGCGGGACTTGGCATCAGCACAATTATCGCGGTGCTCGCCGCGCTATCGGTTTTGTTCGCTTATACCGAAACGCTCCATAACGCACTGCTATTGCCGGCAGCGGGAATGGGGAAGGCCGGCGCTGCTTCCGGTCTGGCATTGGCGTGCGGCAACTTCGTATCTGTTGCCATGCTCGCGTTCGTTTTATGGGGGTTTGCGCTGCCTGGTAAGGTCACTTGGGGTTTCGTGCCGACAGCACCATTGTTCGGACTGGACGTCGCCAGCCACCAACAGGACCGGATCGTGCCCGTGTTGGCCGCAATTGCGCTGGCCTTAGGTACGCTGCCGCTGCTCTTCTTCGTGCCAGACGTCGAGAAAACCGGCATTCGCATCGGTGCAGCAACCCGGCTTGCGATTGCCGATCTGAAAGAGCTTGTTCTCGAAGCGCGAGGGCATCGCGACGCGCTTGTCTATCTTGGGGCCAGGATGCTCTTCACTGATGGGCTAACCGGAATTCTGATTTTTACCGGCGTCTATGCGGCCGGCATCATGGGATGGCAGACGCTCGAGCTGCTCGCCTACGGCATGATCCTTTGCGTGTTCGCAGTCGGCGGGGGTCTGCTTGCCGGTTGGCTCGATCAGCGCATCGGTCCCAAGCGCGCCCTGACGCTGGAGATCTGCGGTGTGGTAGCATCGCAGCTGCTCTCACTCGGCAACACGAAGGCGCTTCTGTTTTATCAGCCGTTCGATATCGAAACGCATGCACCGATCTGGAGTGGCCCGATGTTTCGTACCGCGCCCGAACTTGGCTTGCTCGCGTGCGGCATGCTGGGAGCGGTTACTGTGACGGCTGCCTACGCTTCCAGCCGCACAATGCTTACGCGCGTCGTGCCCGCCCATAAGGTCGGCATCTTTTTCGGACTGTTTGTCATCGCAGGGACGGCGACGATGTGGCTCGGCCCGTTGATGGTTCAGCTCGCTACTGCGGCAACAGGATCGCAGAGGGCCGGGCTGCTGCCAATCTCAGGTCTGCTGGTTGCCGGATTGATCGTTTTGCAGTTGGTGCGTGGTGGCTACCGTGTGCATGAGCCCCAGCGCGTTGAGGGTAGGACAGCATGACCGATCACATCCTATCTCGCCCCTGGGAGAAGCTGTATCCCGCGCATCTGCGGGGTTACCAGCTGGACGTCACGACGAGTGTCGATCATCCTGCTGATCTGCTCACCCATGCGGCAGAGCGCTTCGGCGCACTTCCCGCCTTCACGGTCGCACATCCCGATGGCACGACCGAAAGCCTGACTTTTGTCGACGTCGTACGACTGTCCGATGCCTTTGCTGGTTTCCTTGAGACAGATCTGAACATGTCGGCTGGCGACGTGCTTGCCGTCAAGATTCCCAATGGCCTAGCATTTCCAATCGTCATTTTCGGCGCTTGGAAAGCCGGGTTGATCGTCACTCCGGTTAACCCGTTTTACACAGCTGTCGAAACGAGCCACCAACTTCGCGACAGCGGTGCCAGGGTGATTGTGACGGAAGGCGCCATGGCCGATCAACTGGGGGGTGATCTGCTCGGAATGGTAGTCGTCACAGTTGGTGCCGCTATATTGCTGGATCGAAATGCTACGCCTTCCGGGCGTGATGATGCGGCCAATGCCTCAGACGGCGCGCAAAACCGATGGACATTGAACGCGGCTCTAGCGTCTACCGATATTCCATCTGGGCGGCGAAGCACCGTTGCGCTCTACCAATACACCGGAGGCACGACCGGGCGCAGCAAGGGGGCAGTAATTACTGCCGCAAACCTGTTAGCAACTGCCGCAATCGTGCGCGACTTCTTTAAAGAATTTGGCTCGCCGATTGAGCGAGGCACCGCCTTGACCGCACTCCCACTTTACCACATCTTTGCCTTCCTGTTCGGCATGCTGGTCTACGTAGAGGCCGGCACGCAAAACGTGATCGTGCCGCTTGCGCGTCCGGTGTCGAACCTTCGATCGGCTTTCGAGAAATTTAAGATCGACTGGATGGCGGGCGTGGACACGCTCTATGCTGGCCTGCTGGCAGAACCCTGGTTTCGGGAAAAGCCCCCGCGCTTGCGCTTCGCGATCGCTGGTGGCGCTGCGCTTCGACAATCCGTTGCGGCTGACTGGGAACAGCTCGTCGGGCCCGTACTCGAGGGCTACGGCCTTACCGAGACGACCGGCATCGTCAGCTGCAATCCCCCGACGGCCGCGCACCGCAGCGGATCGGTTGGCCTACCCGTTCCCGGAACGGACATTCGGATCGTCGACAAGCAGGGGCGCGATGTGCCGATCGGCGAGTCCGGGGAATTGCTCGTCCGCGGGCCGCAGGTCGCGCCAGCCTATCTTGGTGGCGAGGCCGAGATGTCGAAGAGCTTTGACGGCGGATGGTTGCGCACCGGCGACGTCGCCGCGTTCGAGGCATCCGGTATGATCGTAATCCGGGACCGCACCAAGGACATGGTGCTTGTGTCGGGATTCAACGTCTATCCAAACGAGGTCGAGGCTGTGTTGACCAGCCACCCCGGTGTAGCGGAGGCGGCGGTGATCGGTGTGCCGGACGATCACACCGGCGAATCCGTGAAGGCTTTTGTTGTCTTGCGTAACCCACCTCCTTCTGTCGGAGAGCTCGATCGGCATTGTAGGGCCTCGCTTGCTGCCTACAAAGTGCCTCGAGAATTTGTGACGCGAGTTGAACTCCCGAAATCGGCGGTCGGCAAAATTTTGCGCGCGGCGCTCCGCGGGTGACATCGGGAATTGGCAAACTAAGGCGCTTCAACGCCTTGGGCGAGGGACATGCCCGCGCCATTGCCAACGCCCAATTCGGGCGCAACGCGCTTCAGGCCGCGATGCACCTGAAGCGATGATAAGCAGCACTGTCGATCTAGATGAAATCGCGCTGTTGCGCTGGCTGGAAGCAAACGCCGAAGGGTTCGCCGGACCGATTGCGGTCGCAAAGTTTCCCGGCGGTCAATCCAATCCGACATACCGGATCGATGCGGAAAGTGGTGCGTATGTGGTGCGCCGCAAACCGTTCGGGGTGCTTTTGCCGTCCGCCCACGCCGTCGACCGAGAATATCGGCTTATCTCGGCGCTGCACGCCACCGGCTTCCCAGTGCCCCGTCCATTCGCGCTATGCGAAGACACAGCAGTGATCGGATCAATCTTCTATGTCATGGAGATGGTAGAAGGCCGCATATTCTGGAATGGTGCGCTGCCAAATGTCGCGCCGGCTGAGCGGCGCCCAATCTACGACGCAATGATCGATACGTTGGCAAAGCTGCACGCAATCGATCCCGCTACGATCGGCCTTGGTGGCTTCGGGCGGACTGGAAACTATTTTGTGCGGCAGATCGATCGCTGGACGAAGCAATATCGTGCGGCGCAGACCGACGATATTCCGGTAATCGAAAGACTGATTGAGTGGTTACCACGCACCGTGCCTGAGCAGGGGCGGACATCGGTTATCCACGGTGACTACCGAATCGACAATCTGATATATGCATTCGACCGGCCTCAGGTCGCGGCAGTCCTCGACTGGGAACTCGCAACAATCGGTGATCCGCTGGCGGATTTCGTCTATCTCGTGATAAACTGGTCAATGACGGCGGACGGCGGGCCGGGACTTTCCGGGCTCGATCTGGCCAGTCTTAACCTGCCGACGATGGAGGACGCCGTTGCGCGTTACTGTGCTGCTACGGGTCGGGACCGGGTGCCCGATCTCAACTGGTATTTCTCGTATAATCTATTCCGATTAGTCGGCATCGTTCAGGGCATTAAGAAACGGCAGATCGAAGGCAATGCATCAAGCGCGAAGGCAGAGGCAATAGTGTCGCGGCTAATCCCGATCGCAGAGCGCGCGTGGGACTACGCCGAACAGTTGAGCCCGATTAGCCGGGCTGAAAAGCCTTGAACGGCCCTCAGCTTATCCACCGCAGCGTAACGCTCCGCAGACCGGGCCGGTTTTTCCCCAGCAAAGCCATTTAACGCCGACACGTCCAGCATCGACCCCGCTCACAGCTTCCTTCAGTCGCAAGTTCTCGTTGTCGAGCGCCCGCAACCGCGCCGCATCGGACCCCGTCGGGCCGCCCTACATGGACTTCCAGTTGAAAAAGATCGCATCGCTGATCCCGTGCTTTCGGCACGGGTCGGCGATCTTCACGCCAGCCTCGTGATCGCACAGCACGCTGATGATCTGATCATCCAAATAGGCCTCGCTGGAGCTCGCCGCCATCTGAAGAGCTAACTTACCAATGGCATGAATTCTAGGGTCAGGACTCATAACCACCAGGTAACGGCTGCCACGAGGTAGATCGCGCCGAGGAAGTTTGTGGCGAGCTTGTCGTAGCGCGTAGCGATGCGGCGATAATCCTTCAGGCGGCAGAACATGCGCTCGACCGCGTTTCGGCCTTTATAGAGCGAGCGCGAGAAGCAGCTTTTCCAGCGCCGGTTCGCCTTGGAGGGGATGTTGGGCACGGCACCCTGGCGCTCGATCAGGTCGCGGATCGCGTTGCTGTCATATGCCTTGTCCGCCAAGACGATGGTGCGCGGCGCGAGATCGTCGAGCAGGACATCGGCAGCACGGCAGTCGGCGACGTTACCACCGGTCAGCAGGAAGCGGAGCGGGCGACCTTCGCCGTCGGTGAGCGCGTGAAGCTTGCTGTTGCGACCACCTCGGCTGATCCCGATCGCCTGGACGAGCGCCCCCCTTTTCCGCCGCCCGCTGAGCGGTGGGCCTTCATATGCGTGCTGTCGATCAGAACTTCGGCAGGCGGTCCACCCGCTGCCGCCAGCGTGACGAAGATCTCTTGCCAGATGCCTTTCGCCGCCCACCGGACGAACCGGTTGTAGAGCGTCTTTCTCGAACCGTAGCAGGCCGGTGCATCGACCCAGCGACCGCCCGATCTCACCACATGGATGATGCCGCTGATCACACGCCGGTCATCAACCCGCGCAACCCCTCGAACCTTGTCCGGCAGCAACGGCCGTAGCCGCTCGAACTGCTCTTCACTCAACCAGAACTCGCTCAAACTCACGCTCCCGCTGTCGCCGAGCCTGAATCACATTCGCGCCGCCAAGGGAATACCGTTTATGGGTCCTGACCCTAGGAAGCAGGTCACCGAGCACCTAATTAAGCCCGATGAGTTTATCCGCATCAAATCGTCGAAAACGTTGAAAACGCTGCCACGAGCGCTCGGCGCTTGCGTGGCCATCCAGTGTACAGGGATAGCCTGAGCTGAAGGACGGAGCTTCTTTGAGAGGTGCGGCGCGCGCGTAAGAATCTATAAGGGCCACAATTCCGCGCGCTTGAGGCCGCAATCCTGATCCTGGAAGGGGAACTTGCCGACCGCCCCGCGTGATGCGGTAAGATCGTTGTCTTTGCCTTAACGACGGACAATCGACTGACTGCTCTGTTCGATCGGGCACCCGTCGAATAGATTTGCTAGGCGCTGCTGCCGAATCGCTGCAATTGAGAGGAACGGGATACATGGGCGGCTGGCATCCGGACCGAAACAAGTCTTTAACCCGCAGCGAGCCATCGAACAACAACGCTCAGCGGCTCCGGCAGCTGGCAGACGCAGAGTGGGCAGCCGCCCTAAGCGAATCCTTGCCGCAGCGCCGCCAGCAGCGCGAGCGCTCCGCGATGCGCTGGGACGAGATGGCGGAGGCGGCTGAGGCTTTTGTAATCAAGGCAGACGTCAATGCGCGCGCCAGGGAACCTCGTTCTGGCTATGCCGCCGTAGCGGATAGTGCAGTCGCCGTGATCGTATCGGAAATATCGCCTGAGTGAATCACCCACCCAAGACTGATTCAAATTCCCGGTTGGACGCCGTCGCCTGTCCGCTGCCATGTTCCCCTCATGTTCGAATATCCCACTCAGCTGATCGACCACCGGTGCGAGCTGGAAGCGGTCGACGAACGCCGTAACATCGCGCGAGCCTACCAGATCGACGCAACGCGGGATTTATTCGGCCATGTCATAGTAGCCCTGCGATGGGGCCGCATTGGTAAACGCCTTGCAGGTTTGACTGTCTCCTTCGAGAGCGAGGCCGCGGCATCACGGTTCATCCAGCGCGCGCTGACAAAGCGGGCGAGTGCCCCGCGACGGATCGGCGTTGGCTATTGCCGCGTCGGTAGCGACGCCACTTCGCCGAGCAAGCCGCTGGCAGCCAACGATTTCAGGTAGCGGCGCGAGCTAGCAGCCGATCAATCTCGGCCATGCTCGCGTCGAGATCCGAGACTGCATTGGCAAGCGGGCCCTGATCGATCGGCGCCGGCGCCCCAGGCGGAGACGCTGAGAATTCGCTCCATGTAACCAAACCCCCAGCGCCAAGCGCGACCAGCCCCGCATCGGCAAGCGCATGTGCTTGAATATCCGCGCCAGCCCGGGACACGTCAAGCGCCCTTCGCAGCTGCGCGCGCGTACATGCGCCGAGCGCGGCGACTAGCAGCCAAGCGTCCCGTGCACGGGCGTTCCGCGACAGATGAGCGAGAGCGTCGCGCCCCCGAGCGAGTTGCTCGGCCGTACGAATTAAAGTCGCATAGGTCCGATTGCACGTAGCTCCCGCGTTCTCGATAAGCTGCGTCTTGATCTCGTCTGCCTCAAGATCAGCCCGAAACAGCGCGCGGGTTACCAGGCCGGCTGACGGCAGTGCGAGGGACGGCTGCACGCTCGAGGTCAGCAGGGCAAGATTGAGCGCCCAGCAGCCGGCAGGCTCCGCGGCGACATAATGATTCAGCGTGCCGCGCGGGAGCGCGTGGCGAACCTCACTGCCTTGGCCTTCGACAAAATCGGCATCGCCGCGCAGACGCTCGATCGCGGCTGCGAGCGAACCCAGGAGTTGCATGGCCGAACCTTCGACGTCTCGATCGCCAAGCACGGCGGACCGGCGCGCCAATCCGGCCTCGGCGAGCGCATCACCCGCGCGCGCGAGCATATGAAGTTGTTTGGAGCCAAACCGCTCCGTGGCGGCGACCATCGTCGCGATCGTGGCGGCGGCCTCGGCGATCGGTGGCGCGCCATGATCGGCGAGCCACAGTAGCACTGCTTCTCGACGAGGATCCTCTGTGCGCAGCAGCGGCATGGCGGCATTTGTCGCATGCGCCGGGCCGATCTCGCCGGCGCCGGCGTCACGGCGATATGCCTTCCAAGCCGTCGACACAGCGGTCAACGCTGCGGCTTTTCGCAAAGCCGGCGAGGCAAATCGCCAGCCCGCCTCGGCGCGTCCGAGCGCCTGACCATAGCGGCAAAAATCGGTGGACTCCTCCATGGCGACGGAGCCTACACTAGTGATTAAGGAATCACTAGGCACCCCCCTACCCGCTCATTATGCACTTTCCATAATCGATGCTTATGGTAACAACAGAAGCAGGAATTGAGGACTGGGTGGCTCTCAGCCGGCGGCGCGAACGAAGGCTATCAGCATGGCAAATGGCAACACTGGCGAGATCGTCCTCCACCAGCTCGACGGGAACGCATCGCCGCAGCGTCGCGTTCGCGGCTCCGCCGAACCCGTCGACGCCCGGCTGCTGCGCACGATCGCGGCTGCGCTCCCGGCGGATATGCCGCCGGTAAGCGCACTCGGCGTCGAGATCGCCTTCGAGGCAATGGCCGACGCCACAAAGGCGGCGATCGCCGCCGACCTCGATTGCTTCGTCGCGTGGTGCGTCGATGAGAAGCGAGCCCCCCTCCCTGCCGACCCCGAAGATCTGGTGCGCTATCTCCGCCACCTCGAGGCGCAGGGAAAGAAGCCGGCGACACTGTCCAGGCGCATGGCGACGCTCGCCAGCGCGCACCGATTAGTCGGGCTCGGCGACAAAACTGGCTTGCCAACCGATCATCCGATGGTCCGAAATGCGCTGCGCGCCAATCGCCGCCGTAAAGGTGCTGTCCAGCGCCAAGCAGCGCCGTTGCGCTTTGGTGGAGCGCTGGACGAGCATGGTGAGGTCAAGGGCTTCACGATCACGGCACTACTCGAGGCGTGTGGCGGTGACGCGCAGGGACTGCGCGACGCCGCCCTCCTCTCAGTCGGGTACGATGCGGGGCTACGCGTCAGCGAGCTCACCGCCGCCGCGGTGAAGCATCTCGAGCCACAGCCTGATGGCTCGGGGCTGCTCGCCATCCCCCGCTCCAAGACCGATCAGGAGGGACAAGGCAGCTGGGCGTGGCTGTCCCCCGAGACAATGCGGCGCGTGCAGACTTGGCTGGTGCAAAGCGGCATCGAGGATGGCCCTTTGTTCCGGCGGGTCGGGATCGATCGGCGTCGTGCGCGCGCCGCGGTGCCCCCGCAGTCCTATCAGTCCATCCCGGGAAACACCCGCCACTGGCAGGAGCGGCTGCGTGGAGCGCCTGCGGTGCAGGCAAAGGTGACTTACACGATCGGCGAGTTCCCCCTCACACGCCAGGGCGTGTGTGCGATCTACCGGCGGATCGCGCTAGCCGCGGCGGACGCAGGGCTGGTCGAGATCACGGAGGATAAGCTGTTTGAGGCGCTTGCGGCGCTGTCGACGCACTCGCTTCGGGTTGGACTGACCCAAGACCTGTTCGCCGCCGGCGAGGACGGGGCGGGGATCGCGCTCACCTTGCGGTGGTCGTCGCCGGCGACGGCACTACGGTATGGTCGAAAACTTGCGGTTCGGAGCAACGCCGCTTCGCGGGTTCTGAGCAAGGTACGGCGCTAAAACGGCGGGTCCTCACCGCCTATACTCCTCTTTTCGGCGGTGGAGACCCAGTCCCAGCCATTCGCGGCGCGATTGCCGCCGCCTAGAGCAGACATCGGTTCACGTGCTAAGGGCTCGCCGTTCTGCGGGCCAGCGCGAGCGCTGTGGGGGCGAGGTTTAAGACTTTGCCGTTATTCCTGCCGCAAGTGTCGAACGGCAGCCTCCGACAGAAGCCGACATTTGCAAACGTGGCCATCCATCGTTGCGCCGCCCGCTCGGGCGCTGTCGCAAAAATTACAAGTGGTGAGACACGCGACAATCGCCGTTTGCTCCCTTCCGCCACCTATAATGAAAGGTCGGACCCGCCGACCTTTGGAAAGGACGCGTTCTATGGCGATCGGTTCTGTGTCGACGGTGCCCTACGTGGCCCCGCTTTTGCCTGCGCGAACGGATCAGCTTGGGGCGGATGTCACAACAGTTGGGGCAGCAACGTCACCGTCGCTCACCAGCCAGCCCTTGCTTGTCTCGGCGACGACGGCCGTACTGATCAGTCAGCAAGGGGCGGGTGCCAAGGCCCCGACCACGGCCAGCGCGGTCTCGACGACGCAGGCGTCCCGCGCGGCGACGGCGAAGAAAGCGGTAGACAGCCTCCTGGCGTCCAGCGGCGAGGCGATCTATGGCGCGGCGATCAGCAGCCTGAAACAGTCTCCCCCTAATCTCGCCAGCCAGCTCGACAATCCGAAGCTCGCGGACGCGGATCGGAGGGTTATCTCCGACCAGATGATCGCCCGCGAGAAGGCGGCATTCGGGACCTTCACCGATGGCGTCGACTAGGCAAAGAAGTATGTCGCGTACTACGACAGCCTGTCGCCCGAGAGCAGAACTCCTCCCGCTACCGCGGGACCCGTGAGAGCACGGTGGCCTACGGAGCTACGGAGGCGGCGAAACTTGGGCAAGAAGATCCGAAGCTCTCGGACACTCAGGATCCGTTCGTCAAGCTATTTTAAAATATCAAAGCGCAAGGCTTCAACGTCAATGATGAGGGCGCGAAGTCTGTCCTGAAAGACTACAAAGACAGCGTCGCCAAATTAGTAAGCAGCCAGACCGATCCGGAAGGCAATGCGGCGCTGGTTGCCCAAGCGTCGAGCAACTTCAACGCAGTGCAATCGGTCGTCGACAAGGCGCGATCCGGCGACGGCGACGCCTTTGGTCAATTGCAATCTCTGGGCAATCATCCGAGCGCCTTGGGTGCGTTCCTGACCTACGCACAGTCCCTGGCCAAAAGTTGACGCCCGTAGCTGTAGCCGCGCAATGTGATGATTGCCTCGACGCAAAATAATGCGTGCTTCCGACGTAGATTATCAAGAGACCATGATTCGCTTTCATGCATGATTGTGCGTTCGGTCTCTTCTGCGCGGCCGGCGGCTTTTGGCAGTAGCGGACGCCCATAACCGGTTCGACGAATGGCCTGAATTGGTCGACGCCCGCCGATGGCCTCGCTGCCGCGAGGACCCAATTGCGGCCGTTCAGGAGCTTCGGTGAGGTGCCCAGCTTCGGACGCTCGTTAATGTGGGTCGTCCAGGCTTCAGATCCTGCATTGAGAGCTTAGAGTGGAACGCACCACTTGCCGGGTCGCAGAGACGATCGCCCGCTGGGACCGACGTTGGGACTAAGGTGCCCGATCAAGCGCTCCGGCCGGCAATAAGGCTCATATCTGGCCAGTGATCTTGCCGACGATCCGGTTCACGCCATCGACGATGGACTTCGCGACCTTGGCCGACACCGCCTCCCCTTCGTGGATTGCGGTGTTGCGCACGCCCATCCATTCACGGATGTGCCGCTGTTCTACCTCGCTGATCAAACCCATCTCTAGCGCGTGATCGAGCATCATCCTCATTGGCAGGGGACGGTGACTGCTGATCGACATGGTCGGGCTGATCGCGGAACCGACATATTTTTGAAGGATCACCTCGAGCCCGCTCATCGCCGCGATGACGGCCGCGCGGTATTCGCGTGCGACGAGCAGGCGCTGGGCCTCGCTGCCCCTACTTGGCTGAGCGTCCGCGGCGTATGCAAGCTGACGCACAAGCTCGGCTGCGAAGGTGTCGAGCGCGTCGTCAGAGAGGCCCAGGCGGTAGATGATCGGGTAAGGCTCGCTAAGGTTCGGCACCTGCGCTTGGTCGTTGGCAACGATGACCACTGGCAGGTGCGCGCGGTCGCGGCCGGCGGACCGGTTGCGCGCGACCGCGATGTCAAACTCGGCTCGTGTCCAGGCCGATGTCATTTCGACGACCATCGCTGACGACCGGTCGATCAGCGCGTCGATCTTCGCGCTGATATTCTTTCCGGGTGAAATAACGTCGTCGGCAACAATGGGTACGAACCCGAGCTCTTCCACCCGAGGAAAGACTCGGCTGCGGTAGAGCGATACCAACTCGACTGGGAGCGAGAAGAAGCAGAGCCTCGTCAGTGCATCGCGCGGCAAGCTCAATTCGCGAAGCGGTTCCTCCTCGGTCACCTTGCTCACCGACATCACGTTGTCGCGAATATGCTCGCGCAGCTCGTTGAAGGCATCGGCCAGGATGCTGGGATAGCGGCTTTTGGATCCAGGCAGGTTGATAATCTTGACACCGCGTCGCTCGAAACGCGCGACGTCCGAGTTGCTCGCATCAACCATGATCGCATAGGCCATGCGCCGCGTTTTGCCGAGCCGGTCGGAAACGATTGTCCAGATCTGCCGGAAATCGGGATCGTCTAGGCTGTAACCGATAAAGACGGCGGTGTTGGTGATGAGCAGATTAGCGAGGTAGGTTGCGATCAGGGGATAGCGCGAGAGGAAGCCGTCATAATCCTCTTCAGTCACGACCAGCCGACTGGGATGACGTAGATCGCCATGGAGCTTGAGCAGCTGGGTGCCGGCATGGGCGCCGTTTATCGAGAGCTGCTCCTCATCGATCACAGGATATACGTAGCGCGGGATTGCGTCATATTGGCGCTCGAGCAGAAAATCGAAGTTCGTCGTGCAGACGATATCGAACGGGATCGAGCAAAAGGCACGGTGCGCGTCGCCAGGCTCGGCCTGCTTGATCAGAAGCAGCTGTGTCAGCCGCTCAATGAGCTTGGCGCGGCCATATTCATGCTGGTAGGCGGAGATGGAGTCGAGCGCACCGGCGCTTGAATAAGAGGCCATCTCGCCGGCGAGCGCGGTACCAAGGTCCGGCCACAAGGGCATTTTGGCGCCGGGGGGGAGCGTGGCGTTCATCGACATACCGGCGCCAAGCACCGGTAGCCAGCGTCCGGCAACCAGATCGTCGAGCAGCGGTTTCGGGAAATGTTGAAGATACTTGGCCATGTGCACCGCTTTGCGAGGATCGAACTCGCCTTATGCCCGACTTCGCAACCAACGGCAGCCATCATGATTATGACCGTCACCGATCAGGATGGTCGCTTGGCGAAAGGGCCGCCAAAGTACAGCGACGGGGGCATTGCGGCCCAGCGAGTTTAGGTGCGGCGAGCAGTAGGTTTAAGCAGACAATCGACCGTCCATACCCTACGACCGAAGGGCGTGATCTGGCCGCTAGCTGCCGCGATGCATCCTGCTGCAAGACCCACAAGTGGACGTTCAGGCCGCCCTGCTCGCTTCCCAGCTTTGGTCATTCATTCATTTAGACTGATCCGCTCGCCGTAAGCGACGTATCGAGGATGCGGAACGGCGAAAAGTCGGACATTTCTGACATTCTCGCCGTCGGCGACGGATGACCGCTGTTGGCAGGAGCGCCGTCCGTGAGCTTCCTCGTACGGCATCTTCTCACAAAGCGAGACTGACCGGAGGTCAGTCTGGCAGTTTCCAGGCCGCGCTTTCGGAACGGCCGGGTTAGTCGAGCCCTGATGCGGCAGTGCTTACAATACGATGCCGGCCATCTGCAAAGCGCCATCCATTCGAGCATCGACCTCACGCTTCGTGTCCGCCCAACCTGGCACCGTCTCCAGCAGACGCTGCTGCCATGTTACCAGATTTGGAAATTCGCCGAACGGCACCTTCGTTCGCTCCCATTGCGAGAAGGGTGCCGCGATATCGATGTCAGCCAATGTTAGGCGATCGCCGACGACAAAGCGCCGGTCCGCCAAATGCGTGTCCAGCACGGCGCCCGCCGCCCGGATGCTGGCGAACGCCAACCGGACAATGCTCGTATCCTCGGGCTTGCCCATGAAACGCTTGCCGATCCGCTCGTTGAACGTGAGCGTCGAATAAATCCGCCACTGCTCGCCGGACCAGAACATCCATTGAAGCACCTCATACCGCTCGCGCGTAGAGGCGCCGAGCAGATCGCCGCCTGCCTTCTCCGCGAGATATAGGTTGATCGCCGACGCCTCGTAGAGGACAATATCGCCGTCCACCATCACCGGCGTCAGCCCATGCGGGTTCAGCGCCAGAAAATCGGGCGTATGGCTCTCGCCCCTGAATAGATCGATGGTTTCGCGCTTGATGGCGATGCCCATGACCGCTGCTGCGGACGTGACGCGGCGCAGGCTCCCGGAACCGGGATCGCCGTAGATTTTGATCGAAATAAGAAAAGTGATCCTTTGACCGTGGCACACGGCAGCAGCATCGCCGTGACCATGAGAACTAGGTCATCCGCAAAGTTCGGTGTATCTCTTCAAATTGAACAACATATATCCGGATATCGAATGAGTGATCACTGGCGGGAAATGGCCGTATTCGTCCGCGTCGCGGAGAGCGGAAGTCTTTCGCGCGCGGCGCGCGAACTGAAGCTCTCGCAACCGTCGGTATCGCGGATCGTCGGGTCGCTGGAGGCACGGCTCGGCACCACGCTACTGCTGCGTACTACCCGCAGCCTGTCGTTGACCGAAGCCGGCTCTCTGTATCTGGAACGCGCGAGACACCTGGTCGCGGAGATGGAAGAGGCCGAGCAGGCAGTCCGGGGGGTGGACTCGCTGCACGGAGTGATCCGCCTGGCGATGCCGGTGCTCTACGGTACGCGAGCGGTCATTCCGGCGCTGCCGACGTTCCTGGCCCGACATCCGGATCTTCGGGTCGAGATCATCATGAGCGACGCACGCCAGAACCTCATCACGGAAGGGGTCGATGTCGCCATTCGCCTGGGCGTCGGGCAGCTCGACGACTCAACCTTCGGCGCACGCAAACTCGCGCTGGTCGAGCGACTTGTAGTCGCGGCACCGACTTATCTTTCAGCCCGGGGCGCCCCTGCCACTCCAGCCGATCTCGCTCGGCACGATTGTATCGTCCAGCATGGCCTGTTTGGCCATGAGAGTTGGCGCTTCACGCGTGATCAGGCGGTCACCTCGGTCGATGTCACCGCGAAGATTTGGATTAACTCAGCGCCAGGAGTCCTTGCGGCCGCGGTATCGGGACTAGGCATCGCGCTCGCAACCCGGGTCATGGCCGGAGAGGAATTTAGCACGGGCCAGCTTACACAGTTGCTTGCGCCCTACCGGCTCGATCCGGCCGAAGTTTATGCGGTTTTCCCGGCAGGTCCGAGACCCTCAGCAAAAGTCCGAGCGATCACGGATCATCTGGCAGGGTCTCTCGACCCTTCGAGATGATCAGCACTGGCAAGCAATTGTCGATCCATTACCCGACATCTCAACTGCCTTTGGCGGCCTCCGACAAGCGGAAATCCATTCAACTCGCCTGCCAGTGCTCCCTTTCAGCAAAGATTCGCGTGACTTCGGCCATGTTGTCCGAGCCCCAATTGCACAAGGGGACTAGCGCCTCGGCCAAGGTATGGCCAAGCGGCGTTAGGGTGTAGTCCACGCGCGGCGGCACTTCCTGATAGTCTTTCCGCGTGACGACGCCATCGGCTTCCAGCTCCTTCAACTGCTGGATCAGCATCTTGTCGCTGACCCCTCGGACGGCCCGCTTGAGCGCCCCGTAGCGGTTCGGTCCATGGATCAGAAAATAGATGATGAGCGGCTTCCACTTTCCCGCGATCACGCGAAGCGTCGCGTCGAGGCCGCAGGTGAAGCCGGGAACCGGGTCGGACTCTGCCATCGCTTTTTCGCCTACTCACCAAAAGGTGCATACTTGTCCATAAGTGGGGGGCTCATCACCTCTACGCCAGTGTGAAACTGGAGAAACGACATGAACAGGCTTGAAGGCAAGACAGCAGTGATCACGGGCGGCGGGACGGGCATCGGCCTCGCCACGGCGAAGCGCTTCATTAAAGAGGGGGCGTTCGTCTATATCACCGGGCGTCGACAGGAGCCGCTCAACACTGCGGTCGCCGAACTCGGGCCGAACGCGCGCGCTGTGCAAGGCTCCGTATCCGATCTTGGCGACCTCGAACGGCTGTTCGCGACGGTTAAGGCGGAGCGCGGCTCGCTCGATGTCCTCGTCGCCAATGCCGGGTTCGGCGAGTTGGTGCCGCTCGGCCAGATCACGCCCGAGCAATACGACCGGGCCTTCGACGTAAACGTGAAAGGCGTTTTGTTTACCGTCCAGTCGGCGCTGCCGTTGATGGGCAAGGGCGGTTCGATCATTCTCACCGGCTCGACGACGGGTTCGATGGGAACCCCGAGCTTCAGCATCTACAGCGCGACCAAGGCGGCGGTGCGCAATTTCGCGCGCAGCTGGGCGCAGGATCTGCGCGGGACCGGCATCCGCGTCAACGTGCTCTCGCCCGGGCCGATGCTGACCGAACTGGCGGAGGAAGTGGTCGGCCGCGAAGCGATGATCGAGATGGGCGCCGGAACACCGATCGGACATGTCGGTGCGCCTTCGGAGATCGCCGGCGTGGCGGCGTTCCTGGCCTCGTCGGACAGCAGCTTCATGACGGGCAGCGAAGTATTCGCCGACGGCGGGCTCGCGCAGATCTGATCGCCGACTATACCTTACGGCCGGAGCGTAATTTGCGTTTCGGCCGTCAACTCACTCTCCGCGTATGCTTCTGAACGTCATGCGAAGCTCGCCTACGAACAGGCTCGGCTGCTCGAGCGCCGCGAAGTGCCCGCCGCGCGCCGGTTCGTTGAAGTGCAGCAGCGTCGCGAAGCGGCTTTCTGCCCAGCGACGCGACAGGCGCACCTGCTCGCCGGGAAACATACTGATTCCGGTCGGCGTTTGCATCCGCATCTGCGGCATCCCGCCCGCCATCATTTCGCGCATCGCTTCCCAGTAGAAGCGCGCCGAACTCGCACCGGTATTGGGGAGCCAGTACAGCATTATATCGTCCAGCAGCGCGTCCAGGCGGAACACCGCTTCCGGGTCGCCGCTACTATCCGAGACGTCCTGGAACAGCGCGTAGATCCAGGCCGCCAGGCCCACGGGCGAGTCCGCAAGCGAGAAGCCGATCGACTGCGGCCGGGTGGCCTGCACCTTGAAATAGCCTGAATATTGCTGGTCATACCGCTGCGCCGAGGCGAGCATCGCTTGTTCGGCCGGTGTCGCATCGCGGACTTCCGCCTCGCTCGGCTGGAACATCACCATGTTGAGGTGGATCGCGGCCAGTCCCGGCGGCGCTTTGTGGCCGAGCGCAGTCGTCACGCCCGCGCCCCAGTCCCCGCCCTGGGCGACCCAGCGATCGTATCCAAGCCGTCCCATCAGCGTGATCCACGCGTCGGCGGTGCGGCCGATGTTCCAGCCCGGCTCGGTCGGCTTGTCGGAAAAACCGAAACCCGGGAGCGTCGGGATGACGAGATGGAAGGCGTCTGCCGCCCTACCCCCATGCGCGACCGGGTCGGTCAACGGGCCGATCACGTCGCGAAACTCCAGCACCGAGCCGGGCCAGCCATGCGTCATGATCATCGGCATCGCGTCGGGCTCGGGCGAACGGATGTGCAGGAAATGAATCCCGAGCCCGTCGATCTCGGTACGGGACTGGCCAAAGCCGTTGAGCAGCGTCTCGCAGCGCCGCCAATCATAGTGATCGCGCCAATGGTCGATCAGCGCTCGGATCTTCCCAAGCGGCGGTCCCTGGCTCGTGTCGGCCACCGTTTCGGGGGCAGGCCAGCGGATGCGCGTCAGGCGCTGCTGCAGGTCGTCGAGCTCGGACTGCGGCACCGCAAGCCGAAAGGGTTCGATGATATCGGTCATGATGCTATCCTAATCGCGGGTGTCAGATCGTGGTGCCAAGCACCGCATCGGCGCTCGTCCAGTCGGTCTTGCCGTAGCGCGCGTTGTCGAGCGGCGAGAGCTTGCCGCGGCCGCTCGACATGTCGCGCATATATTGCATCCCCTGCCACGCCGGGAACGGTTCATCGGTCTTGGGCGAGAGCGCGCGGGCGATCTTGATGACAAGACTGAGGCGCCCGATCCCGCCAGCGCGCAAAAGCTTGTAGCGCGTACCGCTCAGCCGCGTCATCGTCGCGGCAAGATCGCGCGCGCTGACCACATCGCCGGCGATCCGCGAGAAGCGGGGTGCGTGCGCGTCGAGCGCCACGTCGGCCGCATAGTCGGCGATGTCGTCCTTGGTAGTGAAGTCGAGCGGCTGGTCGGCGTTGCCCCAATAGAGGATGCGGTGCAGCTTGTGCAGCACGATCGGCGCCTCGCCCGTCAACAGATCCGCGAACGCGCCGTTGAGGACGGAGGTGGCCTGGATCGGCGCCGCGTCGATCTTCGCTTGGAAGGCGCGGCGCAAGTCCATGTTGCGATTGTCGCCCGGCCGCGTCTTGGTGAAGTCGAGCGAGAAGTCGGACGGCATGAAACGCGGCACCTGCGCGGCGACCGCAGCGTCGAGCAAGCGGCCCTGCAGGTCGAGCATAGTCGGCGCGAGCCCGTTGAGCGCGGAGACCACGCAGACTGCGCCGGCACAGGCGGATGCCAGCGCCGCCGGACTCTCGAAATTGGCTTCGATCGGCCTTGCCCCGGCAGCCCGCGAGGTCGCGCGTTTCGCCTCGGATGTGCCGGCTCGCACGAGCGCACGAACCTGCGCGCCGCGCCGCCCAAGTGCCGCGGTAATGCGCCCGCCAAGGTCGCCGGTAGCGCCGGCCAAAACCACGATGGCGCCCGCGCCGCCTGCATTATGATCGACCATGATCCGTTCACCTCCTAACTGAACGGTACCGTTCAGATTGAATAAACAGGGCGTTGGCCTATAGGTTCCGGCGATGCAAGCAAAACCTGTCGAAACACCCCCGCGCCGTGGCCGCGGTGGTCGGCCACCCGCCAAGGATGCGGGCGACGTCGACCGGCGCATCCTCGACGCGGCGGAAAGCCTGTTCCTGCGCCTGGGGTTCGACGCGACGAGCTGCGAACAGGTCGTTGTCCAGGCCGGCGCGGGGAAGGCCAGCCTGTACGCGCGCTACGCCAACAAGGAGGCGTTGTTCGCCGCGGTCGTGCGCGACAATGTTGAGCGCTCGTTGGCACCCGCGGCCGATGTTTTGACCGATGCTCCAATCGACTCTCGGCTACGCGCGGTCGGCCAAAGCATTCTGACCCACGCTCTGAAGCCCGACGTCGTCGCGTTGATGCGGGTCGTGCTCGCGACAGCGCACCGTATGCCCGAACTCGCGCGGTTGGCCGACCAGATCGGCCGAGATGAAGCGGTTCACCGCGTCGCGGCGACGATCGCTGGCAAAGCGGCGGATCGCAAGGAGGCGCTGGACCGCGCGCTCCCGGTCGCGAACAAGTTCATCGATCTCATATTCGTGCCCACCCAGATGCGTGCGCTTCTCGGCGATGATCCCGCCGAGCTGGCGCGGGCCGGGGCGCGGCGGGTCGATGAAGCTGTGGAGTTATTGGCTAAGGCTGGATGGCTGTCGAATTGACAGGTTCGCTCGGCGCTCAGTCACATACGACCCATTCCCAGACACTCAGCGCCCCCTTCGCGATCTCCAACTTCAGACATTTGTTCATCTCGATAGAACGCGCCGTCGAGCGGCCGCCGAGTGGGCGTTGAACGGCGAACATTGGGACGAAGGGGATCAACCCAGTCGCTGTT
>NZ_AIDW01000045.1 GCF_000251145.1 Sphingomonas sp. PAMC 26621
CTCCTCGGTTCGCGCTATCCGGCGAACGACGACCTCCTCGACGACGAAAAGGCGCTTTTCGACGATGGCGCGCTCTTCAACGATTGGAATGATCAGCAGTTCGCCCTCATGGTAAGGCACAGGCGCGACGGACACTTCGCGTTCGACCACGCGGCGCTCAATCTCGATGTCCTCGCGCGCAAGCTCCGCGACGAGATTGTTTGTTATCTCTTCGACGACGGTGCGGACCCGGACATGGCTACTTTCGACGGTCCGCTTGGACACAGTCGCCACTTCTTCGATAATTGGGACCGCCATGTTCTGATCGTCAAATTTGGCCACGTAGCTTATCGATCTCTCTGTTCCGAGCGATGTCGAAGAGCACACGCAGCGGGCCAGCAATCACGCTCCGCCAAGTGTATCTTAGAATGCGGAAACTGAAGGCCGTACCATTGGTTCCGCAAAAAACTTGGGACCTTGATTAGAATCATTAGGAATATCTGGTGAGCTGAAATCGCATGTAGACTGCGCTCAGTTGCTTACCGCGATCCACCCTGTAGAAAGGTTGTGTGAGCAGCTCGACGGATAACGCATCATTGAAACTCTGGCCGAGCGGCAACGGTCTTCTGGATCGCATTGCGCCGGCTGATCAGACTAAATTACGGCGTTACTGCGAGGTGATCGATCTACGTGCGGGAACGGTGCTATATGAGCCTGGCGATCCTCTCTCACACGTCTATTTCCTGCTCTCAGGTATGGTATCGCTCATCGCCGTGATGCAGGATGGACGCTCGGTTGAGACAATGACGATCGGCCGCGAAGGCGTGATCGCAACGTCGGCGAGTGGCTATGTCGATCCAGCGTTCAGCCGGTTTCTTGTTCAGGTCCCCGGCATGGCTGTACGCACTACCGCTCAAGGTTTTGAAGATATGGTGGATGGCAGCGTCGGCCTTTGCTCTGCCGTCTCGCGCTACCGCGAAGTGCTGCTACGCACGACCCTCCAGATCGTTGCCTGCAACGCGATCCACTCGGTTCGCCAACGTTGCGCCCGTTGGATATTGACGACGCACGATCGCAGCGGCTCGGACGTGCTACCCCTTACTCAAGCGTCGCTCGCCGAAATGCTCGGCGTTAAGCGCAACGCGGTCAGCATCGTGCTGCGCGAGTTACACCGTTTGGGTATGATCGAAAACCAGCGCAGTCAGATTGCTGTCGTCGATCGTGTAGCCCTCAACTTGGTTGCGTGCGAATGCTACGGCTTGGTTTGCCGCGAGCAGGAGCGCCTCCTCACCGATGGGCCGAGTCCGGAGTGCAACGACTAGACTAGATCAATACCCGTTCGACCTCGTCCAGCGTAACGCCGTCGGAGCGGCGATCGTAGAGTTGAGTGGTGCGGGTGGACGCATTGTTCGCCATCGTCGCGGCGCGCTCCAGCGTGCCGCCGTTTTTCAGATAGGCGGTAATGGCTGTCGCGCGGAACGAATGAGTACCAATCGCCGTGGCGATCTCAGCAGCGGCGGCTCGCCGTCGCACCATTTGAAACGCGTTGGCCTGGGGCAGGGGGCTTTCGCTTAGTCGCTTAGTCCCGCGTCCGATTGTGCGAAACAATGGTCCCTTGCGATCATCGCGCAGCTCGCAACCGTCGAGATAGGCGGAAAGATATTCCTCGAGATTATGGTGGCAGGGCATTTCGAGACGCTTGCCACCCTTCTCGTGCAGCCGAACCCACAGGCGCCGGTTCTGCACGAACACGTCGTCCACCCGCATCCCCAAGGCCGCGCCGATGCGGGCGAACGAATAGACCATCAACCCAATCAACGCCCGGTCGCGCAATCCCGCTGGCGTCGTCACATCGATCTCATCGAGCAATCGCCGCGCCTCGTCTGGCGCGAGCACTCGCGTCTTGCCGCGCCGGACGCTGTGAGCTGGTCCACGCACAGACGCGGCCGGGTTGGTCGCCATAACCTAGCCTGTGACCAGCCAATCAAACAGGTGGCGCACACCAGCAAGCCGTTGTTTCACGGTTAGCACGCTCACCGCGGAACCGAGTTGCTCAACCCATGCTGCAACGTGGAGGGGCTGCACACCTGGGATCGAGGCGACGCCGCGCGTCTCACACCAAGCCGGAAATTCGCCAGCCGCGCGGGCATAGGCTCGACGTGTGTGCGCATTGCGACTCGTGACAGCGAAGAACTCTAGGAAGCGGCGTTGGGCGCGGCTGTCAGCCAATACGATCAGGGTCGGCAGCGTAATCCCAGAGGAACGGGGCAAGAGCCCGTTCATTGCCGAGCCTCGGTGCCCAAATCTTTGTAAAAAAATAGTTCGGGTTCTTCCAACGGCAAAAGGCCGATAATTTCCCCGGCGCGCGTCCAATGTGTAACTTCGAGCAACCGAATGGCTGCGATGTTGCTCCTTGCCGCAGATATGAAAATTCTGCCGACCATAGCCATATCAAGCGAAGCGATCAGCTGCTGGGCCATTCCCTGGCGACGGTGGGCATTATTGACAACCAGCTTGTTGACGTAATCCTTCCCGATGCAGCCGTTCTGCTGCCACGATACATAACCCTGTGGCCGATCATCGACGTCGATTACGAGCATGCGGCGCTCGACGATTTCAACGATGCGATCGCCTGGCAAGGCGTCAAACGTCATAATTGCCGCAAGGTCGACGGGGTCGGCAAAGCGAATATTCAACATAGCGTCACGCCACAGACTGTAGTGCCTTCGACGATAATCTTGGCAACGCCCGGCCCAACTATCGTGCTTACGCGACCCAAGCTTATTTCGGTTGTATCGCAGGGAAAGGCGATGTCAATCACGTGGGAATTACGGACGGGAAGGCCGTCCCCGTCGATGACGATTGGCCGGGGGATAGGCTGAACGCGGCAGGGCAGGGCGGTCACTCCTCCAACGTAGTTGAGCTTAACGGATCGATTGCGTCGATGGCGTGCTGAAGTTGGCAGGCGGCAAGCGACGCCCCGGCGCGGTCGAGCAGATCGAGCGCTTCGCGCATCAGGCGCAACGCGTGGACGGCGCTGACGATCGGCGGGTCATTTGAAGAGGGCTGATCCATGGGGCACACATAGAATTGCTTCTTTATGTGATAAAGGACATTATCAGAGGTAGCTGACGTGACATCTTTGGCGGCTGCTCTTCGCATTAGCGTTGCCTACCTCGCATCGGTAAACGCCCCCTATGAGTTCAATGCAGCCTTCTCCCTTTGAAAGTCCGTGATTCGCACCCGGCGTTAATTGTGCTCGGGTCTTGTGCAGAGCAAGATCTCCCGCGGCCTACGCCACCGTAACGCCCCTTTCGCGGACCAACTTCACCGCCTCCAGCTTAAACTCGCGGCTGAACTTCCGTCGTTGCATTGTCACCTTCCGGTTCCGAAAACATCTTATCTCAGTGTCCACAAGACCGGCACCAGCTCACAATGATGCTGGATAAGGGGTTTCCTCTCCCCTCATGTCGCAAATCCTCCTCCGTGTGCTCAATCATCCCACCGCCGATCGAACATTGGAGATCATACCCATGACTGTGGCCAGTGGCTGACCATGAAAACCGCCATTGTCACGTCATGAAAACGGCGTAGACACGGGTCAGGAGGATCAGCCGATGCGCTCGATAAATCCATTGTTCGAGAATGGTGATCGATTGCGTAGCGACCGATCGGCAGCCGAGCGTCCAGGAACTGTTTCGTGTCGCGCAGCGCATCTGGTCGGACGGCGCTGCCGACCGTTCGGCGTTCCGCTGGGGTCGTCTTGCACCTACCGATACCGAAAAGCTGCTCGCCCTTCGCGCCGCCCAGATTGCTTTGTCCGGCTCAGTCGCACGGAACGAGTAACGGCAATGTCGGCTTTATTTGGTGATCGACGGCAACTTCAATTTGCGCCGCTGTGGCGGGCCTGGCTCTTGCGCCGTCGCTTGTAGCCCGGGCTTCCGGCCCAGCCCAATCTTTTTCGCCAAGGCGCGCCGCGTTTCCGAATAACTCTCGGCCACTATCGGGTAATCGGCTTTGAGGTTGTAGCGGTCCCGATATTGCTCGGGTGTAAGCCCATGTCCACTCAGATGGCGCCGCAGCATCTTATACGGCTTGCCATCGATCAGGGAAATGATGTGATCCTTCGATGCCAAGGATTTACGCACCGTCACCGCAGGCGTGAACTGCTCGGGCTCAGCCTCCAAAGCCGACATGTTTGGTTGGTCGATCAACCCAGCGACGCTGTCGTGCATCCGGCTGAGAAATACCGGTACGTCCGCAGCCGCGGCGCGCGTGTTGGGATTGCTTAGCCACGCGATCGTCAGTGCTGCTGCGAGTTCGATCGCATTGGGGCTGGTCTCTGTTTCTGTCGTCACGAGGAAATCTTGTCCTTAAGCATTTTGGCTGGTGTGAATACCACCTTGGTCGACGCAGCGATCTCCATCGCCTCGCCAGTCCGGGGATTGCGACCAGCCCGGGCGGCTTTGGCTTTACTGGAGAACTTGCCGAACCCGGGCAGCGACACGTCCTCGCCCCGAGCGACCGCATCACCGATATCGCCGAAAACGCGGTTGATCAGCGCTCGAGCCTTGGCGTCACTCAGATCGCTTCCCTCGGCAATGCCTTTCACAAGATCGTCCAGCTTCATCAAAGATCTCCCCGTAAAGATGCACCGCAATAATCCTTCCCGGCTCGGGCGCAACAGTTCATCCCCATTTCGGGGCAATGCCAGCAAGATGCAGCCGGTCCGGTGATGCTGTTAAGACGTTGATGGAAAGACGATATCAGCTATCGATCGTCACAAACTAGCGCCGGCCTCGCAAGGGAAACGGCCGGTTTCCTCGTGATCGACAAACTCTGAACCGCGCCGGCTTTTCCCACCAGAAAACCCGATCCCGAAATCAGTGCGCGCTCGGTCCCCGCCGACCATTTTCCTCGCGATTTCAGTCATCTTGCGTAAACGGATCAATATTATGGTTTCGTCGCACCGATTGTCGTTTGCGTCTTACCGAATGTGCGCCCGCCGCGTCGTTCCGTCTCACGCAATGTAGGCAGGAAGCTACCCTTATTGCAGTTCCGGCTCATATTGTGCGAGAACGATCAATGCGGCAGGCGCACGACCGTTGAAACACGAACCACCATCAATGCAATGGACGTACAATGCGATCCGTCCACTCGCGATAGCTTAGCGAGTAAAGGTTATAGAATATATCAGGCGGCAATATTGAGTAATCCTTCCGTAGCTTGTAAATCATGTAATACATAGCCGCGCCCCCATACCGTTTCTATGTAGTTTTCACCGCCGCATGCCAAACTCAGCTTTTTGCGAAGTTTACAAACGTAAACGTCAATAATTTTGATTTCGGGCTCATCCATCCCGTTATAAAGGTGATTAAGGAACATGTCCTTCGTCAGCGTCGTACCCTTGCGTAGCGACATCAGCTCAAGCATCGCGTATTCCTTGCCGGTCAGATGTATTCGGCTATTGTCGACCTCCACTGTCTTCGTATCCAGGTTCAGAGCTAGCTTTCCGGTGCGGATGACTGACTGGCTGTGGCCCTTGGACCGCCTTACGACGGCACGGATGCGTGCGATCATTTCCTCGCGGTGGAACGGCTTGGTGATATAGTCGTCGGCACCGAAGCCCAGCGCGCGGACTTTGGAGTCCATTTCACCGATACCGGAGAGGATCATCACTGGCGTCTGTACCTTAGCCGCGCGCAGCTTCTTCAGCACGTCGTAGCCGTGCATATCCGGCAAGTTCAGGTCGAGGCAGATGATATCGTAATCGTAGAGCTTGCCGAGATCGAGGCCTTCCTCGCCCAAATCGGTTGTGTATATGTTAAACCCCTCGATCGAAAGCATGAGTTCAATGCTCTTCGCAGTCGTTGGTTCATCCTCGATTAGCAGGATGCGCATCGCTCTGTCTCCTTAAAGGTCCAGTCCCGCCGGGCAAACCGTCTATGACCAAAAACAGTTAATATCATCGTAACTTCAAGTCGCGTGCGGCGCGGCGCAATCGAGATGCCCATTCTGCTAGGATCGTGTCTTCGGCGAGCGCGAGCGACTGGAACGGGGTCGAGATGGGTGCCCGTAATCGACAATGCAGAGCTTATTAAAGCGCTGGCTGTCGATCCGGCGTTGGCTGATGTGCCCGTGGTCGTGAGGAGTTCGCTACATGAAGCGGGCGCAGCCGAGCGACGGCTCGGTTATACGCATTCGTGTGCAAGGCGTTCGAGATTTTCCAGATGAATGATCTGTTCGCCGAGTTATAAAAGAGAGTGCTCAGGCTTCATTCTCGCAGCAACCTTGAGCGAGCGCGCGACAGCCTCGGCCTGGTTCGGGTAGAAGCAGCGGCCCGATCAACGCCCCTTAGGCTTCGGCCGAGTTTACGCCAATCGCTCTACAATCCGGGCTGCCTGAAACCGCACATTGCCGATACGAGCACCGCTAAATCGGCGAAGGAGCATCTGCAACTGTGCGCGAGAGGACTTTGAGCACCCCAATTTGGCGTAGCGCAAGTGAGCTTGGTTTTTACTGATTGTTTAGAAATACGACGTACTTATCCTTCTTGAGTGAGGACCAAAGAATGAAGATCGGCGGCGGTATGCGTGAGATGGTGAGACCGCTACAGCCGCGTAGCGCAGCCCTGCCCGAATTGGCCACCGCCGTTCTAATTCTCGATGAGGATCGTACCGTCGAGTATGTCAACGCCAGTGCGGAAGCCTTGTTCATGCCGGTCGATCCGGCTGGCTGCACGCTGACTGCGTTGTTCACAAGCTGTGGCGCGACTGGCGGCGACGATGTCTTCGCCGTGAAGGATGCCGTTACCAAACACGCTCCGTTTCGACTCCGGCTAGCCGACGACCGCCTGCTCGATTGCACATTGCGCTCGCTATCGAGCGGCGGCTTCGTGGTGAGCATGGACGATGTCACGACCTATGTACGCAACGCCGAGCTTGCCGAGCGGGATGCGCTGACCGGCCTTGCCAACCGGAAGGTGCTGCGCGAACGCCTCGACGAACGGCTCGCCAGCGCGGCCCGAAGTGGGCAGGCGACTGCCATCCTCTATGTCGATCTTGACCGGTTCAAGGCGGTGAACGATTCGCTAGGCCACCCCGTAGGCGACGGTCTGCTTCGAAAGGTGGCCGAGCGTTTCAAGAGTGCGCTTCGCGAAGGTGATTTAGTGGCAAGGATTGGAGGTGACGAGTTTGCGGTCATCCAGGCTGACGCGCCGCAGCCGGCCGCCGCCACCGCGCTCGCGACGCGCTTGGTCGATTTGATCAGCCGAGCCTATGCGGTGGAGGGGCACGTGCTGAACATCGGCGCGAGTATCGGTATCGCGATCGCGCCTCATGACGGCACCGGATCGGACGATCTGCTCAAGAACGCGGACCTCGCCCTCTATCGCGCCAAGGCCGAGGGCCGCGGGTGCTTTCGCTTTTTTGAGCCTGGCATGGACGAGCGCATGCAGGCGCGGCGATCGATGGAGGTCGACCTGCGCCGCACGCTGGCGCTCAAGCAGCTGGAACTCGTCTATCAGCCGCAGTTCGATCTTGCCGCCAGCAAGATCGTCGGTTTCGAGGCGCTGATTCGCTGGCATCATCCCGCCCGTGGCGTCGTTCCACCCGCCGAGTTCATCCCGCTTGCGGAGGAGATCGGGGTCATCACTGCGATCGGCGAGTGGGTTTTGCGTACGGCATGCAAACAGGCCGCCGCGTGGCCGACTCCGCTATGCATAGCCGTAAACCTCTCGCCGGCGCAGTTTCGTGGCGGCAAGCTACTTGAGACGGTGGTCTCGGCGTTGGCGCAATCACAGCTACCGGCACATCGCCTGGAACTGGAGATCACAGAAGGTGCCCTGCTCGACAACGCCGACGGCACCCTGGACGTTTTGAACAGTCTTCGGGAACTCGGCGTCCGGATCTCGATGGATGATTTCGGCACCGGCTATTCGTCGCTGGGATATTTGATGAAATTTCCGTTCGATAAGATCAAGATCGATCAGTGTTTCATCCGAGATATCGACACCCATATTGAGCGACAGGCGATCATCCGCGCCATTATCAGCGTGGCGACGACGCTGGGAATGAAGACGATCGCGGAAGGCGTCGAGACCGACGCCGAGCTTTCTTGCATTCGCGCCCAGGGATGCGACGAAGTGCAGGGGTATCTGACCGGCCGACCGATGTCGGCATCAAACGCGATTGCGCTAATCGAGCCTGTTCGCTTGGCGCTAGCGTCCTGAGGAGAGCTGGGATGTCCGAAGAACTCTACCGCTTGGTGTATTACAGCCGCAACGCGATCGACGGGGACGAGGCGGCCCTAGCGACTGCGATAAGCTCGATCCTGGAGAAAAGCCAGATCAACAACCAGCGCGTCGGCGTGACTGGCGCGCTCATGTTCAACTCCGGGTGCTTTGCTCAGGTGCTTGAAGGCTCTTGTTCCGCCGTCGAAGCGGTGTTCGAGCGCATCCAGCAGGACGAACGACATGGCGACGTTTCTCTGCTGGCATTCGATCCGGCGCCGTCGCGCGCGTTCGAGAATTGGTCAATGGGTTTTGTGGGGGCATCAGTAGACGACGCTGCCCGTTATGGCACGCTCGTCCAGGCAAGCGGCTTCGATCCCGCGCGCATGACTGGGGAGGCGCTGTTTGAAACGCTGTATCGATTGGCGCTAGAGGAAGAGCGCGCCGCTGCATGACAATCAAAAGCCGCTACAGCTAGGGGACGATCCATAGGGGCGCAGCCCCGAAGCTTTTGACTGGGGGAACCTAGCCCTACGATGAGGCCAAAGGTTGCCGGCAATCGGCAGTGTTCTGGTCGTCATTGCCAATCCTGCATGCGGTAGCGGGGTGTCTGCAAGTGTGCGTTGGCTTGTCAGCTACTTCGCTCACTGCGCTGATGGGGAGCTTTTAGTTTTTGCATCAATTCTCAATTTAATGGCGGGGTTTAGTATAAAGCTTCGGCAGTGGCGTATCTAGGCCGGATGATGGTAATGCTTTGCTTTCCGCAACCGGGCAGCACCCTTGTAACCGAGTGCCTTGCGGAAAAGATGATTATCGAAGTCCTGCGGCAGCATGTTACCCGCCATACCGGCATAGGAGTGTGCTGACTGTTTGCGCTGTGCGACGTGTACGGTTCAAAAGTCAGATATTAAATGGGCTCGTAGATGCTGCCACTGGTCCTCTGAGCAACAGTGTGCGCGTGAGCTGGGCTGTGATTGTTGACGCGGAAACCGGGCGGGAAAAGAAATAGCCTTGGGCGAGCGAACAGCTCATCGACGCAAGGAGCTCTGCTTGTTCCAGGGTCTCGACGCCTTCGGCAACTACTTCGACGTTAAGCGTTGTCGCCAGCTGGATGATAAGCACCACAATCGCTAATGTGCGATCGTCAGAGCATAGGCTCTTGGTGAATGACTGGTCGATCTTCAGGGTGTCGGTAGGATAGCGATTAAGGTAGCTCAGCGACGAGTAGCCGGTGCCGAAATCGTCTAGCCCAATTCGCACTCCGTGCGATCGGATCTCAGCGAGAATGTTTTCGATCCGTGGATCAGGATTAAGGAAGATGCCTTCGGTAATCTCGAGTTCTAGCGACTGCGGTGGCAGCGCGAACCGGGCTAGCGTCGCCTTCAAATCCGTCATGAAACGGGGGTCATTGAATTCGGTCGCCGACGTGTTGATGCTCATCCTGAGATCGGCCAGGGGACAGAGTAAGCGCCATTCGGCGAGCTGAAAGCACGCCTCGTTCATCACCCAAAGACCGATCTGGCGGATGACACCGATCTCTTCAGCAATCGGGACGAAGTCGGCAGGCGACACCATCCCTCGCGTGGGATGCTGCCATCGGATGAGTGCCTCAAACCCCTTGATCAATCCGCGCTGCGGATCGACGATGGGTTGATAGGCCAGTTCGAACTGCCCTTGCTCGATCGCGAGTTGTAAGTCGGATTGCAGAGTAAGCATGGCCGTAGCTTCGGCATGCATCGATGGGTTGAAGATTGCATATTCACCAAAGCCTGACCGCTTGGCGGAGTACATGGCAATATCCGCGTTGCGCATAAGGCTTTCGGGATGAGCGTCTACCGTCGATCGAACGATACCGATACTGGTCGAAGGAAACACATCCTGCCGACCCACCCGGACGGGCGGGCGAAGTGCGTCCAGAATGCCCTCCGCTATCGCGACAGGCACGGAGAGGTTGGCGGCGTCCTCAATCAACAGCGCAAACTCGTCGCCTCCAATTCGCGCAAGCGTGTCCTGCGGCCGGACGCACAATTTCAAACGTCGTGCGATCTCTTTCAGCAGCGCATCACCCGCGAGATGGCCTAAGCTGTCGTTGACGACCTTAAAGCGGTCGAGATCGAGGAAAAGGATTGCGCAGGTGCGTGTAGGGTGACCACGATTGGCGTCGAGAACGTGCTTCAGCCGCTCCATAAAAAACGCCCGATTGCGCAACCTCGTCAGGCTGTCATGGAAAGCGGTGTAGAGAAGATGCTCCTCAATCCGCTTGCGCTCCTTGATCTCGTTAGCCAGTGCCTCGTTCTCTACCTGCGCGATGCGGACGCGCGTGCTGAGCTCCGCGGCGTGCTTTCGCTCGGTGATGTCGCGCTGGACTGAGATCCAGTGTGTGAACCGGCCCTTGTGTTGGCCACGGGCGCTATGCTCAGCTCGACGCAAAAGGGTGCGCCGTCCTTTCGGTAGTTGGTCAATTCCACCGTGACCGGCTTCCACTGCGCAAAAGCGTCGCGCAGCAACTTTCGCGCGCTTTCCTGGGTTTCGGGCCCTTGCAGGATGCGCGGTGTTTTCCCGAGCACGTCTTCAAGTGAATAGCCGGTGGTGCGTGTGAACGCCTCGTTACAGTAGAGAATGCGTGGGCCGGGCATGTCGACCGGCTCGGCCTCCGTAATGAGAATTGAATCGTTGGCGTGGACCGCCACCGATTCGAGCAGTCGCAGCCGTGCCATACTGGCAAGATTGTCGGTACCGGTTTCTTCCGCCCGCTGCCGCATAGCCTGAAGCTCAAGCAAAGTCCCCACCAGTTCGGCATAAGCGCTCAGGGCATAGGTCTGTGCAGCGCTGAGCGTGTTACGCTCTACCGCGCTCGTCAGCGCAATAATGCCGGAAAAGGGATGGCTGGCAGCGATGCGGACGGCTTCGACAAAGCCGTCACTATCGCCGGACGCCAGAGCCGCCCAATGCTTGTTCCTCGCAAGGTTGCGGGACGGACGGACAGGCTCCAATGCAATCGTTGCGTCTTCAGAGGCGAATACCGCCAGCATTGGATAAGCCGGAAGAATCGGCGGACCGCTGCCGGCAACTAGCAGGAGCAGCTCGCCATCCTGCCGGTAAATCATCGCGTTATCGCACCCGGTCGCTTGCGCCATTGCGTTGGCAATGGCGGCGAGCCGTTCCTGTATCGACCGTCCGTCATCCGCGCCGTTTAGGGCTGCCGTATCGGCTGCGGTAATCCACTTGCCTGGGTCGTCGATCAACATAGATGCGTTCCGAGGATATTGGCCGAGTACAGTAACAACGATCTAGAACCACTGCGTTAATACCGCGTAAGCGTTGGCGCTGCACCACCTGCGCCGGCTAGAAAGCTTCCAGACGCTCGCGCAGCTCGTTCGAACGGCGGCCGATACGGCCCATCATGGCGCCCGTCAGAAGGTCGATCGCGATCGTCTCGATATCGTGCGACAGGGGCCGATCCTCGTTGAGAAAGGCACTGTGGTGGCGGACGGCGAAATGCAATTCCTCGGCTGCCACGCTGAAAGGCCTATCGTCCTCGCGTCGCCTCAACTCCACAGCCTGCGCGACGCACATCGCCTGGATTGCCAGTATGCGTGACACGTCAGTCAGCGATTCTCCGGCCCGCCGGGCAGCAACCGTGCCCATCGTCACGACGTCCTGGTTGTTGGCGTTGGTCGGCATCGATTGGATCGACGCAGGTGCCGACTTGGCGCGCAGTTCGGCGACCAGCGCAGACGCAGTGACCTGCGCGCCCATGAATCCGCTGTTGAGCCCGGTCGCGTTACCCTGAAGGAAAGGAGGCAGCCCTGCATTGAGCGTACCATCCGTCAATCGCGCGATCTGCCGCTCGCTCCACACGCCCAGCATTATGATCGCATTGTTTAAGGAGTCGCTGGCGAACGACACGTGCTGGCCAAAAAAGTTGCCCGCATGAAGAATCGTGTCCTCTTCTGCAAAAACCAGCGGGTTGTCTGTCACCGAAGATAGCTCGATCTCGACGATCCGATCGTGATGAACCAGCATGTCGTCGACTGCGCCAAGCAACTGGGGTGCACAACGGATGCTGTAGGCGTCTTGCGGCAACTCCTGCGTATGCGCCACACCGTCATCGCCGACGGGCGCGATCCGTGCGGGTATAGGCGCGAACTGCCGAAGCCGTGGCGCATTTTCCGTCAATCCCCAGAGCAGGGCGGTGGCGCGGCGCTGACCGGCGTGCGGGCGCGCCACTGCTCCGAGCGAATGCCAGGCGGCGCGGTGTCCCCCAAGCGCCTCGGCATAGGCCACCGTCAGCAGCGCGGAGAGGCGAAGCAGCCGGCGCGCCCGCACGCCGTTGAGGGTGGCGATTCCAGTCATGGCGGAAGTGCCGTTAACAAGCGCCAGTCCTTCCTTGTGCCGTAGCGTGACAGGCCGGAGCCCGGCAGCTTGCAGCATAGCGTCCGCGGGGGCAGACGCGCCGCCCTGCCAGAACGCACCTTCGCCCATGAAGGCAAGCGCCATGTGCGCTAACGGTGTCAGGTCACCGCTCGCGCCCACCGTGCCCTTTTCGGGAATGATAGGCGCAAGACCGCAATTCAGACACGCGCACAGCCATTCGAGCAGCTCCGGGCGCACCGCCGACAGTCCCTGCGATAGCGTGACGAGCCGCGCCATAACAATCGCCCGCGCCTGCGCTGGGGGCAAGGGAGCGCCCACGCCGGAGGCGAGATGGTAGACAAGCTTGCGTTGCAATAGCGCCCCTTGGGCGGGGTCGACGTGATTGTTGGCGAGCGGGCCGTAGCCAGTTGTCACGCCGTAGATCGCCCGCCTTTCGGCGACGAGCCGGGTAATCAGCGCGTCGGATGCGGCGGCGCGGCGCAGCGTGTCGGGGTGTAGCTCGACTCGCGCCGCGCCGGTCGCGACCGCTTCGACGTCGTCGAGGGCAACCGGCCGCGCGAGATCTCCCACAATCACGCTTCGAGAGGCCGCTTCACTACGCAGATCCAGCATCGCCATGACTGCTCCATATCGTCAAGTGTCAAGGCCTATCGTTAGAGAGTAAACGCGCGATTAATTAATTAAGGACCGTTCGCAGCCGCCTCCACCTTTATTATTTATCAACAAAATCCCGGCATCACAGGCATACTGAATTGAGAAGCTGAAAGATCCGGCCATGGAAATGATCAAGTTCGGATCCGACGATCTCGAGAACCGCCTTGCGGATGATCCGTCGCGCGCTGAGTTGCTACCCTTCGGCGCCATCATGGTGGACCAGCAGGGCAAGGTACTCCGGTTCAACCATGTCGAGTCCGGCATCAGCGGTCGCCGGGCCGAGGACGTCGTCGGCAAGAACTTTTTTAACGATATCGCGCCCTGCGCCAAGGGGCAGGTCTTTTATAACCACTTTTTCAAAGCGGTCGGTGACGGGCAGGTCAATACAATGTTTGACTATCATTTTGACTACAAGCTTTCGCCTATGAACGTTCGCATTCACATGAAGTCGGCCAATGCCTCGCATGGCATCTGGATCTTCATCAAGCGCGTCTAAAGAGCGGCCGGACTGTATGGAGTTGACGCATGAGAAACGAACCCATCAAGACCGGTGTGGAGGCTGACACCGACCTGTTCTCGCCGGAAGAGATGGCGATGATGACTGCGGCGGACGGCATCATTGAGGACGTGATCGTTACGCATGATCACGAGGAACTTCAGCAGCAATACAACGCTATCGCTCGGTTGATCGCCGAAGGTGGCGAGCGTGAGCAGCAGTTGCGTGGCATTGTCCACGATCTAACCCTCCTGGCCGACGCCAACCAGCAACAGCAGGCCTCGCTACACGAGCAGACACGCACACTTGCGCGTATTGTTGTATCCAGCAGCGAGCGCGAACTTCAACTCAAGCAATGTCTGGAAGACGTTCGCAACGTAATAGGCAGTCGTGCCAAGAGGGTAATGTGACCACCTGCTCGACGGATTACCCCCGACCGAGGAGCCTGCAATGCCGACTGTAACGTTGTTTCAAGTCTCCGAGGATTTAGTCCCGATGTCGCCGGTCGCGCACGTCGCCACCCACGCCGATCGCCTGCGCGAGCTGGCGGAACGGATTGCACCGCTGCATGTGTTGCGGAATACTGGATACCGCCCGTTCGCATTCAACGGCCAGGTCCTAGCAACCGTATGCGGCATCGATCAAGTGCTGCTTTATTGGTACGAAATAAACGTATATGTAAACGTACTAGGGGCTTATGTGTCCGACATCCGGGTGTTTGGGAAGGGCGTAAATTCGAACGACCTGTTCCGCGTCGCAGAGCACGAGGACTTGGAGGCGTTACACACGTATTTTGAGCACTACGACCCGTGTGGCGACCTCCCGCCGATCCGGTACGATACCAGTGCTACATCGGCGGCTGCGCTGACGCTGCAGGCGATCGAGCTTCAGGCGGAGATGCGGCGAATCTCAGATCATTATCAGTCGACGGTCGGCGCTTTGCTGAACGCACTGGCCGGATGATCCTCGCGTCGGCTCGAGAACGCTCGGGTCCCGCCTACCAGTCGGCTAGCTTGCCCATTGGGTCGCGAGGGATTTCGCGGCCTATCGTGAAACTCCGTGGTCGCTCTACGTCTGTAAGACAGGTGCCGCACCAGCTGTCGATATGCTCGATCGAAACATCGTCCTGCCTATCCCCCCGGAGAACGATGAAAGCCTTCAAGCGCCCGCGGGTGGGTTCCAATCTGACAGCAGCATCAACCACGTCATGATGCTGCAGCAGCATGTCGCGGACGCGTTCTGGGAAAACATTTGTCCCGCCTACCTGCACCGCAAAGTCTTTACGGCCTTCTAGCTGGAAATTCCGGTCACCATACCAAGTGCTATGATCCATCAACATGTGCCGAACGAGCCCGTCCACACCGTGGCGGACAACCTCGCCGTTACCGAGATGCCGCCAAAAATCGAGCAAGGTATAGGGAATATCCGGTCTAAGGCGGTAGCCGAGCCCGCCCGTTTCGCTCGATCCGTAGATTTCGATCATCTGATCAAGGCCTTGCCGGACTAGCTGTTCGGCGAGTGCCTGCGGCATGGGCGCGGTCGAACTGATGCCAATTAGCCCACGCGGCAGGGCCGGACAAGACCGTGCCAGATGGGTCCATAAGGTCGGGTTAGCGATGACCAGTGTACCAGGCTTGCTACGCTGCACGGTAGCGACGCCCCCGCGCGCGCGTTGCACGTCGATGTCCAGCCGGTCGGGCAATAAAACATTGAACAGGGTGCCATAGATGTGGTGGCTCGGCACGAGTGAGACGATCCGCTCAACGGTTCCAAGCATATGTGCCCAGCTTGCTACCTCCTCAGCGAGATCGGCGACGGCATGGGTGCACCGCTTGGGCACACCCGTCGATCCCGATGTCCGGAACGTCAGCCGTGCGCTGCCGACCGTCAAAGATTGCGCTACTAAGTCGCACCAGTCGCCTAATTTCGGCAAAGTGAGCAGGTAGTCCTCTGCGCCATAGTCCGAAAGATGAAAGAACTCGCTCAGCGCCGAGCTGGCATCGAGCCGCTCCAAGCTGTCGAGGTCTAACCCGCCCTCTCCCAGTATTGTCGCTTCGTTCCAGCCGACGGCGCCAAGGGCTGTTGACGATCGTCCGCGTGACCGTGCCAGCTCTGTGGCTAGCAGGTCGCAAACCAACTGCAGGATCGAGGCTCGGGAAAATAGCGTCGAGTGGGGTTTATGTCCGGAGCCGTTCATCGCCTTGCAAATAAACGATGATCTCTAAAATTTTACTACCTTGAGGTGCAAAACTCGACAACCTCAGCGATATCCAATTACTATCTGGATGACATTTACCGATGACAGCCAGCGCCAAAGTAGCGCTGGTATTCACGAAGTATCGCAAGGACTTGGCTGTCGCGCAACTCGTCGCCGAATGCTATGTTTTCGATGTACTCCTGCGACGGCCAGCCGCTGAGGGTGAACGTAGCGATAGCTTGAGCGTTGGCGTATCAACCGCTAGCGCTCGCTCTCGTTTGGCGCTGGTGAGCTTCGGGAAGTAGGCGATTGCAGACCGCCCGCGTTTGGCGAAGGCCTAGCCGATCGCGAAGGACTGGCATTTGCGGTTCCGCATGCCGCCAATAGCAAGATCAGTCGATCGTGGTTAAATTGCATCGCTTTTTAGTCCATCCAATTGGCGATTCACCAAAATGTGGTTTTCCCGTGCATATGCTCAGAATTGTCCACTAAAGCTCGCGCCAACAATCCCTTGAAATATGGTTAAGACTCACGCAAATTTTAGTCCCGCGCCTTCGTTCCCGATTCGATTGCTTTAGCTCCGCGCGGCAATGAAAAGGATAGCATAATGAGAGGAATGATCTTGCGGCGTGTCACGACGCTGGCTGCGACCGCAGCGTTATCGGCCGCGTTGGCCCCCGCGGCTCAAGCGGCGACAATCTACTCTACGACCCTGCTTGGAAGTAATGAGAACCCCGCGGTCGTAACGGGGGGGACGGGGTTGGGGCAGCTTACGTTGGCTGACGACATGAACAGCTTCAACGTCTTGATTAATTTTAGCGGGCTCACCTCCAACGCAGTTGCCGGCCACATCCATTGCTGCGCAACAGCCAACGGCAATGCGGGCGTAGCTATTGGATTTACGGTGCCGAGCGCAGTCGCCGGTACGATCATGGGCACTTACGATCTGACGCTTGCCTCAACCTATACGAGTGCATTCCTGATGTCGTCGGGTGGCACTGCCGCGAGTGCGCAAGCGACGTTTCTGGCGGGGCTCGGAAGCGGACTAACGTACTTGAACATTCATACGATAAATAATCCGGGTGGCGAGATACGTGGTCAGGTTGGCGCTGTCCCTGAGCCTGCAACCTGGGCTATGATGCTCGCGGGCTTCGGAATGATGGGCGCTGGAATGCGCTATCGCCGTCGTTCGACGACGACCACCTTCGCGTAGGATAGCCGGCCCGAAGTGCACCGAAAAAGCCAAGGTCGAAACGCCCGCGGGTTTTTCGGTGCACGACCACCACTGTGTCGCGAATATGCGAAGTTTCGCGACAGAGCCCCAGTCGCCTGTAAATGCGCGCTTTCTGGCGGCAATTTGATCGAGCTATCTGTTGCTCTCTAACGCTGGTCGGCAACCGGAATAGCAACAAGTGGTGGAGAACGGTCGTATCTCAGTGATGGTATTGTCATTAGCGGACGTCTTTATGGCGACGTAGGATACTTCCTTGGACGCCGCCAAAGTGGTTGTTTGAGGGCGATGGTATGCAGAGGATCAGCCGAGTGCCGGATGTGAAGATTGTGGCGTTCCTGATAGGGTTTATGATCGCTGCCCCGGCATCGGCCCGCGATTGGTTCGTCTCACCGAGTGGCGACGATCGAAACGTTGGCGCGACGTCGAACCGCCCGTTCCAAACACTGGAGAAAGCTGCGTTGGTTGTGGCAGCTGGCGATACCGTATGGCTGGGGGGGGGAACCTATTCAGGAGCGGAGACGGACGCCGATCTACTAGGCATCCGTACACCTGGACGGGCAGGCGCTTGGATCACTTGGCGCGCTTTGCCCGGACAAACGCCCGTGCTCCGGCCACGGGGCTGGGCCGGCATCGACATCCGCGCGTCCTACCAGATCATCGACGGCGTCACCGTTCTGGGCGGGAACGACGCGATCCGGCTTTCTGATGCGATTGCGGACGCCAAGCAGTCCAAAGCTCGTGCGTATTTCAACACCAACGGTATCATCATCGACGGGCGTCACGAGCCAACCGATGCCAAGCCGCATCACATCATCATACGGCATTGCGAGGTTGCCAAGATGCCGGGCGGCGGGATCACCGCACTTCAGGCCGATTACGTCACCATTGTTGACAATCTAGTACACGACAATGCGTGGTTCATGCGCTACGCCGGTTCCGGGATTTCGCTACTTAACGATTGGGCGCACGACGACCGCTCAGGGTACCACGTCATGATCCGACGCAACCGGGTGTGGGATAACAAGACGCTGGTCCCGTGGGAGAGGACAGGCAAGCTCAGCGACGGCAACGGCATCATACTTGACGTGACCGATCCGGACGATCCCGCAGGCGCGACCAATCCGAACGGAGACTTGATCCTGTCGCCGCAACGTAGCGCCCCGACCGACGCTACCAAACGTCCGCCATGGACCGGGCGCGCGCTCGTCGCAGATAACGTTAGCGCGTTCAACGGCGGCTCGGGCATCCACACCTTCCGTACCGCTCATGTCGATATCACCGGCAACACCACCTACTGGAACGGTGCAGTTGTTGGCTACGCCGAGCTGTTCGCAAACCGCTCGCGCGACATCACGATCACCAACAACGTGATCGTCCCGCGACCTGGCGGCAACGTCACCTCCAATAACCGGAACACCGATGTGAGGTGGGATCACAACATGTATCCTGCGGCGGAGGACATACTGCGCGGGCCGCACGATGTCGTCGCAACACCGCATTTCGTGCGCGTTAACTCCGACCTGCGCCGTGCGGACTTTCGAGTGGAGGCCAGCGGCAGCGCGGACACCCGCGAACGGCTCACCCGAGATAGTCGGGGCGACTGATATCCGCGATTAGGCCGATCTCGCGTGGCTCCCATCCGAACGCGGCGCGCGTCGCGTCACTGGACGCCGGACCATTACCCAATCGAGGATGCCAACGCTGGTCCGTTAACTCGAACACGGTCATCTCCGCGTTCCTGATCGTTGGCGGCTGGCCCTTACGCCAAAAGCCTAGCATTTTGCCCCGGTCATCCAGATCGCACTCGGTAACAACGGCGCGCACCGCCTGAATAAACTGCCCGTGGCTGAAAACATAGACGGGGCCGGGGAGGGGCAGGGCGGCAAGTCGCACCAGTCCCGCCTCCGCACGTCGCAGCAGCGTTCCAAAGCTCTCTGCGCCCTCGCCATCGCAATAGGCTGGATCGGCTTTGCCCCAATACCGCTCAAGATGCGACGCGCGATCGGCAGCCAGCGTGCCGTTCCAGCGGGAGGGCTGGAGATAGGTAAACTCCTCGATCGGCCACACCTCAACCGGCACGTCGGGGAAGCGCTCGATCGTCGGCGCAGCCGTCTGCTGGGTGCGAAGAAAGGGCGATGTCACGATCAGGGATGGTGCCTCGGTCCAATCATCCGCGACCCGTCGCGCCTGGTCCCAGCCCTTCTCGGTCAGCTCGATCGTCGCGAGGTCATGGCACGGCATGCCAGCGTTCCCGGTGCTTTGACCATGGCGAATGAAGATGGCCCTCATACCTTGATCTCCTTGGCTGCCAGCTCGCGCAGCCCCTTGTAGAGTGTCGATCGGCTGACCTCGTAACGCTCAGCCACCGCTGTCACGGTCGCATCGGGATCGGTGAGCAGCAGCCGGGCTTCACGAAGCTGTTTAGGAGTAAGGGCAGGGGGCCTGCCGCCCATGCGGCCCCGGGCACGCCCGGCCGCAAGCCCGGCGCGGGTGCGCTCGCTGATGAGGTGGCGCTCGAAATCGGCGAGACTGGCGAAGATATTGAACACCAGCTTGCCGGACGCCGTGGTCGTGTCGATCGCCTCGGTGATGCTCTCGAAAGCGACGCCTCGCGTCGCCAGCTCGTTCACGTTCGCGATCAGGTCGGGCAGCGATCGGCCAAGCCGGTCGAGCCGCCACACGACCAGCGTGTCCCCGGCGCGCAGCGCCTTCATAGCGTTAAACAGCTCGGGTCGGTCGGACTGCTTGCCGGACGCGTGCTCCGAATAGATCGGATCGCACCCCTTTTCGCGCAGCACGTCGAGCTGGGGCGCACGGTCCTGGTCGGCCGTGGACACACGCGCATATCCGATTCTGCGCGTGCCGGCCTGATCGGGAAGGAGCGAGGGCGATGCGTTCAACATTCAATCCACGCCTTACGTTTTCTAGACGTAGTTTATCGCACGGGTTGTTGAACATTCCAACGCCATAAACGGGCGGATTTTTGCTATCGCCGGCGGTGTGCATCAAACGGCCGAGACCGTTGAAAAAGCCTGCGCGAAATCGGCGTGGCGGATGGCTGGCGACGCCGGACACCGGAGGATGCGCCGCGTATCAGGCCGGCGCAGCCTGCCGGGCGAGGAGCTGAAGGTTGTATGCCGCGGCGGCCATGGTGAACTCCTCGGCGGCTCCTGACAGGCCCCGCAGCTTGAGCGTTCGTAGCCCCAGGTTGCGCTTCAGGTGGCCAAACACGCGCTCGATCCGCTGTCTTCGACGCCGTGCGTGCACATAGGCGTCGGTGCCGGCAAGGGCGCGCACGGTATCGCGGGCTTCCTCGCTGACAAGCCGGGTGACACCCCGCTTCCGACCGATGGTGCATTGCGGCTTCGGCTAGCAGGCGGCGCAATCGGTCGGCCGGCTTCGGTAGACGCGCACCTGCTTGGTCCGGTTGGTGCCGCAATAGCCGAGCAGCTTGTCCGCCGGACAGCGGTAGGCGTCCGCTTCCCGGTCGTAGTGGAAGGCATCCCGGGTGAAGAAGGCGTCCCGCTGGCGGGTCCGGTCGATGACCGGGATGTATGGCGTTATGTTCCGGTCGATCAGCCAGCCGAGCAGCGGACCGCTACCATACGCCTTGTCGGCCGAGAGACTGGCGGGTTTGATGCCCAGCCTGGTGCCGGCGCGTGACACCAGCGTCCGGGTCGCCGCCACCTCGGCTGCGAAGCGGGCGGGCGTGGCCTCCACGTCGAGGATGCAGTCGGTGTCGAGGTCGAGCAGGGGGTTGATGGCGTATGCGTAGCGCGCCGGTCCGTGTTTGCAGGTGAGCGCCGCCTGCGGGTCGGTCGGCGAGATGCTGGTCGGATCGACGGGCGCCGGTTCGTCGGGGTCCGGCGGCAACGCGGCATCGAGCGCCGCCAGATATTCGGCGACGGGTCGCGATATGCTTTCCCCGGCACGAAGCTCGTCTGCGGCGTCGGCCCCCTTCGGTTTCTTCTCGCGGCTGGCGTCGGCCATGATCGTGCTGCCGTCCACCGCCAAGTCGCGCCCGTTACCAGCCCGGCCGCGGCGCACCGCGCGACTACCTGCTCGAATAGCAGACGATGTAGGTCGCAGGCGCGGAAGCGGCCGTGCCGGTTCTTGGAGAAGGTGGAATGGTCGGGCACTCGGTCGGCCAGATCAAGCCGGCAGAACCAACGATAGGCGAGGTTGAGGTGCACCTCCTCGCACAGGCGGCGTTCCGAGCGGATGCCGAACAGATAGCCAACCAGCAGCATTCTGAGCATCAGCTCCGGGTCGATCGAGGGTCGCCCATTCGCGCTGTAGCTCGACGCCAGCGCCTCGCGCACGAAGCCGAAATCCAGCACGCCGTCGATGCGTCGGAGCAGATGGTCAACCGGCACATGCTCATCGAGCCGGAAGCCGTAGAACAGCGCGCCTTGTGCCATCTGCCGACCCATCATGACCGTGATCCCCCTGCCGCCTTGCAGGAGTGAATCACGCCCTCGTCACCGTCGCAAGCAGCCATTTTTCAACAGCCTCGGCCGTTTGTTGGACGGTTGTCATACCTACGTGCGCCGCTGAACGACTGCGCGCATCGCAACGGCTGTGGTTGGCTTTTCGGGAAAGCGAGCCTGCAGCACGAAGAGCGCTGTATGAGACGCGGCAGGGGACAATGGATGCGCCCATGCAAGCATCCGATGCCGTCAACCTCATACGTGATCGGGCGCTCGAGTTGGAAGGAAATGTAGCGGTCCTGGCGATCGAGCCTTAGGATGACAGGGAATACGAGGTTTTAAGATAGCCCACGGTGGGGTACGACCAAGCTATAAAAATTGAGTAATTAGGAGAAATGATGGCGCGGCCAGAGTCGGCTGAAGATCGCGACGCTCTTATTGAGGAGCTTCGCGCAGCCGTGGCGGCGCGGGACAACTTCATCGCCGTCGCGGCCCACGAACTCCGAAATCCGATGACGCCCATCGTAGGCCAAGTTGAAGTGCTGCTCAATCGCGCTCGGCGCGAACGCGCGTCAGCGGCGACGATCACCGGTCTTGAGCGGCTGGAGATATCCGTCGGCCACTATGTTCGCCGTGCGACTGCGCTTCTCGAAATATCGCGCGTGAATGCCGGACGGCTGGCGTTGGAGCCAGCGACCTTCGACATGGCCGCGTTCGTTGCCCAGATCACGGCCAATTATGAAATGCTTGCGGCACGCGCGGGTTCGGTGTTGGGCTGTGACGCTCAAGGGCCTGTAGCCGGCGTCTGGGATCAGCTGGCAACCGAGCAAATCATTGATAATCTGATATCGAACGCGATCCGCTACGGCGACGGCAAGCCGATACGGGTCGCGCTTGTTGCTGACGGAGTGGGCGTGACGCTGAGCGTCGCCGACGGTGGCATCGGTATTGCAGCCGATGACCTGACCCGTATTTTCGATCGTTTCGAGCAGGCGATTGGCAGCAGGCGCAAAAGCGGCGGCTTTGGCATTGGCTTGTGGCTGGTCCGTGAATTGACGGAAGCGATGGGCGGCAAAATTGGTGTGACTAGCACCGAAAGCGAGGGTTCGACGTTTACCGTCTGGCTCCCCCGCAATATGAAAGAACCCAGCGGCATGGAACACGCAGCGTGAGCCAAGATATCAATGGGCACGACGGGGTCACCCGTGTGCCAACCGGGGTGCCGGGACTAGACTCAATCATGTTTGGCGGCTACCTTTCGGGTGCCGTCTTCATCGTTCGCGGCACGCCAGGCGCCGGCAAAACGATTCTCGCCAACCAGATGTGCTTTAATCACGCGCAGGGTGGCGGTCGCGCCCTGTTCGTGACGCTGCTCTCCGAGAGCCACGCCCGCATGCGTCAGCATATGGAGCAGCTCAGCTTCTACGACGCGAGCGTCATCCCTGACCGGCTCTACTACATCAGCGGGTTCAGCACGCTTGAAGAAGGCGGTCTGAGCGGGCTCATGGACATGCTTCGTCGCGAAATTCGCACCCATGAAGCAACGCTCCTCGTTTTAGATGGGCTGATCGCGGTCGAAGAGACAAGCTCTTCGGACCGCGAGTTCAGGAAGTTTATCTACGAGTTGCAGGCGCACGTAGCCGCGGCCGACTGCACGGCGCTTCTGCTGACGAACGGCAGCCGTTCCGACCATCAGCCGGAGCACACGATGGTTGATGGGCTCATTAACCTTAGCGACACCACGCTTAACAAGCATAAGCAACGCGAACTTGAGGTGCTCAAGTTCCGTGGATCGGGCGCGCTGCGCGGCCGTCATCCGTTCCGCATCACCGATGGCGGCGTGGTCGTATACCCACGAACAGAGGCCATCCTCGCCATGCCGTCGTGCGTCGATCAGGCCACGAACAACAAGGTATCGCTCGGCATACCGATGCTCGACGAGATGCTTGGTGGCGGCATACCGGAAGGCACCTCGACGTTGTTGTTGGGAGCTTCCGGCACCGGCAAAACGACCCTCGGTCTGCATTTTCTGAACCGATCGACACCCACCGAGCCTGGCCTGTTGTTCGGCTTCTACGAAACGCCGGAACGCCTTATGCTCAACGCCTCAACGTTGGGCTTGGACCTTAAGGGCATGATCGACCGTGGAGATGTCGAGGTCATCTGGCGGCCGGTCACGGAACAGATCCTTGACGACCTGGCCGGGACGCTCATGGACGCGGTCAGGAGACGGGGCGTCAAGCGCCTCTTTATCGACGGGTTGAACGGGTTCCAGGAGTCGAGCGACATACGGGACCGCGTGCTCCACGTCTTTTCCGCGCTCGCCAGCGAGTTCAAGGCGTTAGGTGTGACGATGTTCCTGACTGCCGAAACACGCAACATTGTCGGACCCGGGATCGAAATGCCCTTTAACGGGCTATCATCGGTTGCCGAGAACGTCGTGGTGCTCCGCTTCGTCGAGTACCGCGCCCGTGTCTACCGCCTGCTCTCCATTCTGAAGGTGCGCGGCAACGGCTTCGACGCGGCGTTGCGCGAGTTCAACATTTCGAGTGACGGCATCAAGCTCCTCGACACGTTCGAGGGGGCGTCGTCGATCCTGACGGGCTTTGGCACGGAACCGAGTCCTGACCGGGCATCTCGGCCGGAAGCTCCGGAAATCACGCGGTGACAGGTGCCCGGACAGTACTTGTTGTGGATGACGAGTTTGGCGTCGCCGAGGTCCTTGAAGCCATGCTTGAAGACGAGGGCTATCGCGTTATCACCGCAATCAACGGTAAGCAGGGCATGGCGCGGCTTGCGGAAGACGTCCCCGACCTCGTGATGCTCGATTATATGATGCCTGTGATGAACGGCGCGGATATGCTCGCTGCTATGCAGTCCGATCCGGCGTTCGCAAAAGTACCAGTCGTCATGATGAGCTCGCTTGATGAGGCCACGATCCGTGAAGCCTGCAAAGGTTACGCCATTTTTCTTCGTAAGCCGTTTCGGATGGCAAGCGTCCTTGAGGCGTTGATGCGGGTCTCAGTCTGAGTTTTGGTTCGTAGGTCGTCCTGCTCGCGATCGGTTCATTAAGC
>NZ_AIDW01000044.1 GCF_000251145.1 Sphingomonas sp. PAMC 26621
CACCTCGCCGAGATATCCGCCGCCGTGACGCCCGGCGCCCATGCCGTGCTGATACTTGACCAGGCAGGCTGGCATCTCTCGGCGGGGCTGATCGTCCCGGCCAACATCACGCTGCTGCCGCTGCCGGCAAAATGCCCCGAGCTCAACCCGGTCGAAAACGTCTGGCAGTTCATGCGCGACAACTGGCTGTCGAACCGCATCTTCAAATCCTACGACGACATCCTCGACCATTGCTGCTTCGCCTGGAACCGCCTCACCGATCAGCCGTGGCGCATCATGTCCATCGGACTGCGGTCGTGGGCCCATCGGTCCTGATCAGAGAGTCTTGGTATTACCCGTTAAATTTGAGATGGACGGGTTGGCGCTTCAGGGTAATGAACGATGGCAGGTTCGAACGTGCCATTGCTTCTTACACTAAGTAGTGGATGAAAGCGGCATACCGATACGGGACCTGCTGGCGAAAGCCATTCATGGTCTGCCAGGAGATGGTAGGGCCGGCCGCCCAGCTTTCAATGACGAATATGCAAAGACTATCTGCATACACCTAGAATCATATTCACTAAGCATACGGCCCGGTTTAAAGTCCCCGAAGTTGCGACCGCCTTGCTTGCGAGCGGCGATGAAAGATCTGAACGCCTGTTTTTTTCGCTCGGGCTCGATAACACCCAGTCTGCAAACATCCAATTCAAGGCAAAATCTGAAACTGAACGAAAGGCAGAAGATGGGAAGCCAAAAGTCAGACGTGAATGTCCGGGGCTGAGTCACGCCCGAAGTTAGACTCCTGCCGGCGTCCATAGCGGAACTTGTTGATCCGGCGACAACCGCAGGCGTCGCCAGTCCAATGCGTCGTACACAGCCGCGCCGTTCGCGCTATCGCTCAGGGGCAGTGCCGCGGCCGCCTCACGTAGGAACCGGGATCGCAAGGCTTTATCATCTAGGTAGGCCGCATCCCACCAACCAATGATGCGATCACGGGCGTTCGCCATCGCCGCAGCCGAAGGTAATCTATCGCGTTTCTCGTGCTGATTGACCCGGGTGTGAGCCGGCATCAAGTTCCAGAGGTCGCCGCATGGCCAGACCGACCATGGGAGGCAGTGATCAATGTCGAAAGTTTTCGCCGTTAGCGGACGCCCTGACCAGACGCATTCAATCGGCTGCCCGCGATCGAGCAATCGCAGCGCGACATCACGCCCGAGGGAGGTGGAGCGAGCTGGTTCAATCCATGCCAGTGTGGCTTCCGCAGCTCCCGGAGCAATCGCAAGCCCCATGCGCTCGGCATAGGCGCGCGTGAGGCCAGCCCATTCAGCCACCAGCATCGGTTCGATCCATGATCCGAACCGCGACATGGCCCGCCACAAATGGCCCGGCACCTCAACCAGTCCCCAGCCGCGGAGCATATCGAGGTCGAGCACGGTTGCGGATGCATGGCTTCGACGCTGGCGGGTCACTCCGAACACCTGCGCGTCGCTGTTTGGGTAGCGGGTAAAGGTCGCCGGCATATTGGCGATAGTGTGGGCGGCTTGGGAGAGGGCGGAAGTGAGAGCCGCGGCCTGTTCGCCGGTAAACGACGCACCGATCCGCAATTCGATCGGAGCGGTGCCGAGGGCCAGCAGCGCCTCGAAGCCGTCTTTGGCAAACCCCAGCCGCGAAGTTCCGATGTTGCCCGGCATCTGCGGGAGCCTGGCTCGAACCAGCGGTAGGTACATTCTCAGCCAATAAAGTGCGACCAGCCCGAGCGGCACCTCGACTGCGTCCCGGCCGTCGGGGGCAGGCGTAGCGGCAGCCGGCGCATACTCGGCGATGCGCGCCACTGCTCGAAGCAGCGCCAGCTTGTAGGTGGACGACTTCTCGTCGGATAGGACGATGCCACGAACCAGCGGAAGTGCCCCGGTGCCATCATCCGGCATTCGCAGCGCGATGACACTCCCAAGTCACATCTGTGCGTCCGCCCTGATCATTGGAGCCTGCGACCCGGAGGACCTCCAGTCCGTGTGTCCGGGCCAGACCCTCGATCTCCGCGGTTGAGGTCGGGTGCATCTGCATTTCGGGCGAGGCGGGACCGTGGCGGAGCGTCATCACGAGGACGCCGCCTGGCTTCATCAGTGTGGCGAGCTTGCGGAATGAACGAGGCCGGTCGGCAGGAAAGACGTGTTGCCAGACGGCCGACAACAACACGAGATCATAGGCCAAGCCGAGCCCGTGGACATGGTCCAGCGAGGGGAGCGCATCGCTCACCCAGCGGATGCCGATGTTCCCATGCTTATCGGCTGCGATCCGGCGCATTCCAGCAGCGGGTTCGGCCGCGACGACCTTGTATCCACGAGAAGTCAGCCAAGCCGCGTCACGTCCTGTGCCAGCGCCGACGTCGAGAGCCAGCCTGGTCGCTCCGCCGCCTGGAATGATCGGCAACACGTCCGCAAACATTCGCTCAGACGATACTGCTTCATATCGCTCCGCCAGCATGCCGGCCTGGCTGTCATAGGTGGATATGACGGTCATGTCGCCGCTCAAGCGTCGAGGCCTGCGAAGCGGGCACGGTGCCGGGCGACATAGTCGCGGCGCGGGTGGAGCCGAGAGTCGGCCGGCAGGTGAACACGTTCGCCTGGCTGCGGGAACAGCCGGATGAGCTCGGCAGGGACCTTGTTGTGCGACACCAGCAACCGGCACTCGTCATCGAGGCTGATGAGGTGACGGTCGAACAGCCAGTGCGCGGTCGCGGAGAGCGCGATGCCGTTCTGTACGGCATCAGGTCCGCCGTCGGCCACGCTCCAAATGTGAGCAGCCTGAGCCTCGGCTTTGCCACCACCATTGACCATGCGCAGGCCCGTTACTGCGCAACGGTTGTCGTAGGCGTCGAGCACATGGCCGCGGAAGGCAGCGCTGCGGACCTTTCTATTGATCAACAACTGCGCGACGCGCCGCTCGTCGGGCGGCAAGGCCAACAATGCGGCGGTGGAAGCGTCGATGTGGCGCGAATCTAGCTCGAGCCGGATCGCACGTTCGGGTGACAGCGTGTCGAACAACCCGCGGTTAACTATCGCCGCGAAGTCGGCATCGTCGAGGGAGCGGACCGATCGACCGCGCAATGCTCGACCAACGATGGCCGGATTGTCCAGCTCGCGCAGCATACGCTCTGCGAAACGTCCATCCTGATCTCGATACGGCACGGGGCGATCGAATTCGATGAACTCGCTGATGCGGGCATAAAAGAGCGTACGGTCGACCGGATCAGGATCGATGCTGTGTACCAGCCCAGCCGCCACGTAGGCCTTCCGGCCGCCGGCCGAGCCGGTCTCTCGATAGACGATCCAGTCACCTCGGCATGCCTCAGCAGCCCCCAGATAAACACGTGGAAAGTGGTAGCGCTCAGCTATGAGGCCGTCGTAGCGTGACGCACCGCTGATCTCGAATACGCCCTTCATTCAAAGATCGTGCCGCCATTCTCCCACTTAAGCAATCGAGCTGTCCCCTCGGGACTGTCATTGACCCCGGCACGGGCGGTTGCTGAACGGATGGCCGCTTTGGGGAAGCGCAGATGTTCCATTGAATGTCCGGGTATGGGTCCTCGCGGACGCGATAGGCACGTTAGCGTTTGCGGCCGTATGCCGTATGCCCGCACCGAACGTGCAGCTGAGTGCGGAGCGCAAATGAAGTTCACTGATCCAAAGAGGAGCGCGTCTCGGACAGCGTGGTGAAAGCCGGAACGGCTTACCTGGCTCTTGTGGGCCATAGTTGCATGCAATGCCGTGATCCTCTGGCTCGCCCAGGACGGCCCGCGACGGGGGCTTCAACAGCGACGCGGCAGGCAATGGATTGGCGAGAGCTTTCCAAGAACTATTCGTCATGGCCGGCGCGGGCCTGGTCGGCATTGTGGGCGCTCTTGTTTCTCGTGATCAGAAACCGCGGTATCAGGATTGCGCTACTTTGCCTCCTGGCCCTTGTCGGCCTGTTTGCGTCGGCGCTACTGTGATGAGGAGGTATGATGATTTGGCGTGCATCGATCGCCCTTGCCGCGATAGCGCTCGTCTTTCCCAGTGGTTGCGGGGCCAGTGCGCCAACAGCTGCCAGCCCAGTCGATGCCGGCACGACCCTGGCCAAGCTGACCTATCCAGCGGAGATGGACGCTGTCGCGATGACCTATGCGTTCACGACGGATGTCGCAGCGACCTACCGAGCGGACGCCATGTGCATGCGCTGGACGTCAAGCATCCAGGGCTCGTGGACGCGATGGTTGCGGCGCTGCTGCTTGAGTACCGCCGGGCCCGCGACACAGCCTTGCCACGTCTGTGGGCACGGACAGGCGCGGCTTACGCTGGCAGGCTCAATGCCGTCGAGCTTCGCCAAGCCGTCGCCTTTTTCGATAGCCCGGCCGGACACCGGATTGTCGAACTGACGATCCAGGGGATCGTGGCCGCTCCGCCACCTGAAAACGGCACCAGCAATACTGTCATCTATCCTGCCGAGCCCACCCGCGAGGACGCGATAGCGCAAGCGACGTTCGAGGCGACGTCAGCAAGTCGGAAGCTGGCCGCCATGCGCACGGAGGTGGCTGCAATCAACGACGACTGGAGCACCAAGGCCGCGCCCGACCAAGCTACCGCGAGCGCTGCCATGTCGAAGATCATCGCCCGGTTCGGGGTGTCCGCCAGCGACTTTCCTCAGGCCGCCGGGCACCGATAATCACCTAGCGGTGGTGATGCAGTCCGGGACTCAGCTGCCTGAGCTCGAACCCTTTGCATTCTTCTGCCGCGTGAATGTCATCGTATGACCCTCGCGCACGATCGTCAGGATGCTCGCGTCCGACATCACCTGCCAACCAGCAGGGTCGATGTCTGTCGACGAGTGCTAGCAGTCGGTACCAACGTGATACGATTGTGGTCCACGGTCCAGCCCCCCGTGCGGTCTCGTCCAGGGAGCCGACCGTCAGATAGTATTCGAAAGTGCCGTCGACCTTGAGCCAAAGGCCAGCGACGAGCTCCATCTCCCGGTGGAAATACTGGCCCGCTCGACCACTCGCCACCGCGGTTGCAAGCGGTACGCTCGGCGGCGGCGGTTTCGCTTCCTCCGCGACGAGCGGTCCCAGCGCCTCGATGACCCGCGCGCGCCGCGCCGGCTCGACCTTGGCGTTGTCGAGATTGTAGCTCAGCGCCTCGGCGTCGGCATAGCCCTGGCTGCGAGTTGCGCTGCTGGCTTGGCGTCCAGCCCGACCTTGAGCAGCTTGAACACTGCACGTGCCGCCTCGGCACCAGGCACTTGCAGCATCACGCCATAGGTGCCCTGCCGCAGGTCGGGCGAGGGCGCACAGATGGTCGCGCAGCACCGAGATCGGCGTGTCCTTAACGATCGGCTGGAGGTTCGGCGTCTCCGCGACCATCGGCGCGATGTCGCCGTTCGCCTTGCGACCGACCGCGTGGGTATAACGATACGAGCCAGCCTTGCAGTCGATCTGCTCCGAAGCGTCGAAGCTGACGTAGCCCTCCGTGTCGGGAGCGGGCAGGTAGATGTGCGTGCGAGCATGGCGCGTGCTCTTGTCGAGGACGACCGTGCTGGCGTCGAAGGTCACGACGTAAGCCTCGTGCGCCAAGATCATGCGCTCATCGTCCGGTACCGGCATGGCGGCAACCAACAGCGCGCCAGCGAACGGCAAGGACGCGAAGCGACACATGGCGCGCAGAACCGGACGTGTCATGTGCGCCAAGCGATGCAACGCTGCGCCGGCTCTTCTGTCACAGCGCCGCAGATCTGACATGTTCGCTCCTGAATAACCCCATGCTCGTCAGTCGGCTGACGTAGGTGGCAGGCCGGCGATCTTCTGGGCCGCATGGAGAAGCTCGACCGGCAGCATGGCGATGATCGTGCTGTTGTGCTCGACGCCGATCTCGGTGAGCGTCTGGAGACGCCGCAACTCGAGCGCACCTGGCGCGGTACCGATCATCGTCGCCGCCTCGGCGAGCTTCTGCGCCGCTTCATTCTCGCCCTCCGCCTTGATGATACGGGCACGCTTCTCGCGGATCGCCTCGGCCTCGCGCGCGATCGCGCGTTGCATCTGCTCGGGAATATCGACGTCCTTGATCTCGACAGCGTCGATCTCGATCCCCCACGCCCGGCTGCGCTCGCAAGCACGTCCAGCAGGCGCCTGTTGATCCCGATACGATCCTTGAGCATCTGATCGAGATCGCTTGGCCGAGGGCGTCGCGCATGCCCGTCTCCGCCGCCTGCACGACCGCCGACTGATACGCCTCGACCGAGGTGACGACACGCGCGGGGTCTGCGGCGCGGTACCAGAGCACGGCGTTGACCCGCACCGCGACCCCGTCGCGCGTGATCGTCTCCTGCGTCTCGAGCTGCACTGTGACGGTTCGGATATCGACCTTCACGACGCGGTCGATGAAAGGGATCAACCAATACCCAGCCCGGGCCTTTGGTGGTGCCGAGACGGCCGAGCCGGAACAGTACCGCGCGCTGATACTCCTGGTTCACGCCAAACGTCTTCGACGCCAACCCAAGGAGGATGACTAGCGGAATGACCAGAATGAACAGGTAAGGCATCTTACGCTCCCGGCAGCCCGCGCGATTGGCGCCGTCCGCGACGATAGGGCAGGAGGGGGGGAATGATCCAGCCCTGACCCGACGACGGCTAGCGCTTGAACAGCGACTGGGTTGATCCCCTTCCTCCCAATGTTCGCCGTTCAACGCCCACTCGGCGGCCGCTCGACGGCGCGTTCTACCGAGATGAACAAATGTCTGAAGTTGGAAATCGCGAAGGGGGCGCTGAGTGTCTGGGAATGGGGGTGGGTTCAACGGGTGGTCGCAACGCATCATTCTCATGATGCGAAGGAGTGGTGCGATGAAGCAGCGTCGTCGGATATATTACTCGGCCGCTCAGCGGGCAGAGATCTGGGACAGGTGGCAGCGCGGCGAGTCGATGAGTTCGATTGGTCGCGGCTTCGAGCGGGAGAGCTCGTCGATCTTCTCGGTGCTCTCACCGTCGGGCGGGATCCGCCCACCCGATCGGAAGCGATCCGGTCGGGCGCTCAGCTTGGCCGACCGCGAAGAGATATCGCGAGGTCTGGTTGCCGGCCGTTCCCTGCGCGCCATTGCAGTCCAGCTCGGCCGGGCGCCGTCAACGATCAGCCGGGAGGTCGGGCGTAACGGTGGCGCTGATCAGTATCGTGCCACGCCGTCGGATCAGGCGGCATGGGATCGCACGCTGCGTCCGAAGCGCTGCAAGCTGGCTTGCCACCCGGGGTTGCGGCGAACAGTATCGCGCAAGCTGCGCCGCAAATGGTCACCAGAGCAGATTGCGGGCTGGCTCAAGCATAGTTTTCCGGACGAAGACCAGCATCGCGTGGCACACGAGACGATCTACAAGAGCCTATATATTCAGGCGCGTGGCGTCCTCAAGAAAGAGCTGCTCGGGCATCTGCGGGCGAAGCGCACGATCCGGCGCTCGCGTCACGCCAGCCTCAAGCAAGACGGGCTCGGCCAGATCAAGGACGCGGTCTCGATCAGTGAACGACCCGCTTCGGTTGAGGATCGCGCCGCGCCCGGGCACTGGGAGGGCGATCTTATCTCGGGCGGGCGCGGCAGCCACGTCGTGACACTGGTCGAACGCCAGTAGCGTTACGTGATCCTGGCCAAGGTCGCAAACAAAGAGACGGCAAGCGTCGTCTCCGCCCTGATCAAGCAGGCGCGCAAACTGCCGCACGAATTCTATCGGTCGCTGACGTGGGATCGTGGCAAGGAGCTTGCCGACCATCGGCGCTTCGCTCTCGCGACCGACGTCGCTGTCTACTTCTGCGATCCACAGAGCCCATGGCAGCGCGGCACCAACGAGAACACCAACCGTTTACTGCGCCAATATCTGCCCCACGGCGTCGATCAGTCGACCTTCAGCCAGGCCCAACCCAGCGCCATCGCCCGACAGCTCAACGAGCGGCCGAGAAAAACCTTGATGTACCAAACGCCGGCTGAGAAGTTCGCACAGAGCGTTGCGTCGATCGGTTGAACCCACCGGTCCTTGCGGCCGGTGCCGTTATGTCGGTTAATGCTTGGGACATAGCCAACCCTTGCTACTTAGCCAGTCGGCAAGGTGAGCTGGCCAATGCTGGATTAAGATGCGGCCGCAACGTCAACGTAATATTTCCACCCCACCTCTTCGACGCAGCCACGCCTCCGCCGTGTCTAGCGCCGCCTGATCATCGACATCGATCCAGTCTAGGTCGCTGCAATCGAGGGTTAACGCGCGCCCCTCCTGCGCGAGAATGCGCATGCCCTCGGTGATGGAGGGATCGTCCAGTCCGTGCAGCGCGGCAAACAGGCCAGCCCCGATCGCGAATACGCCCGTATCAAAGCAGTCGTAGGAAACGAGACCCTTGCCGATCTCGACGATCCGCTCGCCTTCGGTCCGAACGCATGTGACATCGTCCAGGTCGACCCAGTCGCTGCTGATCCGACGGTCGATCGCCAACCGCGCCGCGCCGGCAGTGCCAGCTTCAGCGGTGCGGCGATAGAGTTCGGGGTCGACCAGATGATCGCACATTGCCAGCAGCGCCTGCCGACCGGCGGCATGCCCTTCCGCCGCAAGGAGCGACACACCGTTTGGCTTGCGGTAATCCTCGGTTCGCACCGTCTGGACAGTGATCGGCCACGTCATCGCCGCAATATGCGCCTCGATCTGTTCGGCACCGTAACCCAACACCACGATCACATTCTTCAGTCCGGCATTGGCCAGACCGGCGATCGCATGATCGATGAGCGGTCTACCGCCGACCGGGCAGAGAGGCTTGAGCGGGGCGGCGGAACGCAGGCGACTGCCTTCGCCCGCCGCCAGCAGAATCGCGGTGTCGATCATTCCCGCTGCATGATGAAGTCTTCCACCGCCTGTGCTGCGAGGTCGTCGGTCATCTGCGTGCGCGGATGCTTGCAGAAGTAGGCGGATGCCGCATCGATGGGACCAGCCAGTCCGCGATCCTGCGCCAGCTTGGCGCAACGGATCATGTCGATCGCGACGCCCGCGCTGTTGGGACTGTCCTCCACGGAGAGACGGAGCTCGAGGTTCATTGGAACCCCGCCGAACATCGTACCTTCCATGCGCAGGAAGCAGACCTTGTTGTCGTTCTGCCAAGGCACGTAGTCCGATGGGCCGATGTGCACGTTGTCGGCCTCGAGCCGTTCAGCAGCGACCGACTGCACCGCCTCGGTCTTGGAGATCTTCTTCGATGCGAGCCGGCGATGGTTCGACATGTTGAGGAAGTCGGTATTGCCGCCGGTGTTGAGCTGATAGGTGCGCTCCAGCTTGACGCCCCGCTTTGCGAATAGATCAGTCAGCACGCGGTGGACGATCGTCGCCCCCAGCTGTGCCTTGATGTCGTCGCCGATGATCGGGACGCCGGCCTGCGCGAAGCGGTCAGCCCATTCGGGGTTGCTGGCGATGAATACCGGGATGTTGTTGACGAACGCCACGCCCGCCTCAAGCGCGCATTCGGCGTAGAACTCGCTGGCGGCTTGCGATCCGACCGGGAGATAGTTCATCAGCACGTCCGCCTTGGCGGAGCGGAGCGCCGCGACAACCTCTTCCTTGGTCGGCTCAGGCGCATCGGCAAGGAGGAAGGTACGGTCGTCCGCATAGTCCGCCATATGTTCGGCAACACCGTCCAGGACCTTACCCATTCGCACGGTGGTGCCCGTCGGTTCGACCGACGCGCAGAAAACCGTGGTGCAGTTGGGCTTGGCGAAGATCGCCTCGGCCACGTCCTTGCCGACCTTGCGCCGGTCGACGTCCCATGCGGCAACGACATGAATGTCGCTCGGCCGGTAGCCTCCCAGGTCGTGGTGCATCAGGCCGATCGTCTCGTTAGCCCCTTCGCGGTAGTACGACAGGCCTTGGACCAGGGAGCTTGCACAATTGCCGATGCCGATCACGGCGACGTTGATACTCGTCATTGGTTCTTCAGGTCCTTCGGGTAGATGAGGGTGTTTCGATTGCGGCGGCACCAGATAGTCGCGCTTCGACCCTACGGTGCCAGAAAATTCCAACCAGCAGGACCGCGGAAAGTGGCCCCAGCTCGAACCACCAGAACCAGCGCGGATCGTGAGCGAGGCAGGCGAGACCGATCGCGTAGACCCGCACGTTGGCGCTGAGCAGGCTCATCAGGCGCATCGGTCCGACCGCTGCCGTGCCGTATCCAGTCGCCAGCTTTGCCGGAGCCGACTGTGCGCCGAGCACCGCATCGAAGCGACCGGCAGAGCGTTCCAGCGTACCTGCGACGTAATCGTAGAGCCGGACGAGCGGATTGCGCTCGGTGTCGGCCGTGTGGCTACTGCCACGCCCATGCAGCGGCGGTGGAAGCGGGCGCGCTCGCTTTCATAAAGGTTCGATTGGACCGCATGTGCTGCACCCGCCGCCAGCGTCAACGCCCAGACCGCGGCCGTCCCGATCGAGCATGCGAGCACGACGTAAATCAACGTGAATACTCCGTGGTCGCACAGGCCGTCCAGCACACGGCCAAGCGGGCTGCTGGTGCCGGTAGCCCGCGCGACCATGCCATCAAGCCCGTCCGCAACAAGCCATGCAATCGACAGCAGCAGGCCCAGCATCACGAACGCCCAGCTCTGCCAATGTGCGTAGGCCAGCGCTGCTAACCCGCCAACGGCAAGCCCGCTCAGCGAAACGGCGTTGGCCGAAATTCCACGTGCGATAAACCACGGCAGCAGCAGATGTGCTGCGGGATGTATGATCCAGAGGTTTGTCGGATCCTCGATCCGGCGATCCCGCGACCGGTCCGGCGTAGGAGCTGTCATCGAACCGACACGTACAGCGCGCTCCGGATGCGCAGCAAGTGAATTCAGAGAGCTGATATGCTCTTACGCGCTGCCCTTGACGGCGGTCATACGATGAGTAGCAATTTGCCCTTTGGCGATGCTTATGCAGCAACATGAGACGGTCGCCAATCAAGGTGAACGAATGGCTGAAGTTGGTAAGCAAGCGGGACGCTTCGAACGTCCGGGACTGGGTCCTGGCGGCAATAAAGGGACCGGGCGGCTGGCGCCCAGTCGGAGGCTTGCATATGCTTCTCCGCGTCCTTTAAGCGGAGATGAAGACGCCGCCGACCTGTTGGTCGACGGCCCCCTTCACTCAATTCACAGCGGAAGTGACACAACCGGCGTACGTAACTCTCGTCGCGATTTTCTGGCGGCGTCGCAGCGCCAATCCTACCGCGCCCATGCCAAAGATCATCATCGTCCACGTTGCCGGCTCGGGGACCGAGCCAACCGATGTCGGGGTAATGGTCGCGGAAAAGGTTGCGTCCAGATATCCAAGCGAATTGAAGACGGGGCCGTTGCCAAGAACGTTGCCTGTGACCAGCGTGCCTAGATACGGGATCGAGTTCGAATTACACCCGGCGAACGGAAGGCACGTCCCAAGCGTGGCCAGACCTGAATTGCTAGCGATGCCATACGTGCTGAGGAAAGCGACATACGTTTGACCCTGGGTTATCGCGACGTTGGTAGGCGCGAAGTCGAGAAGGCCAGCGCTTCCCGAGCGGATCGGGCTGCGATAAAGCTCCGTGGTTGGTTTCGATCCGTCCCAAGCAAACACGATACCGTACACCGACTGCAGGCTGGACGTGTTCAACGTGAACTGGAAATCGGTTAGATTGCCCGTGATTGGAGCGGTGAAGGTCTCACCAAAATATTGGGTCTGATTGCCACCCGTCAGGCTGCCGGAGAGATTGGGCGCGCTATAGCTGTTGGTTGGATTGGCGACCGTATCTGCGCGAGCCTGGGTCACGCCAAGCGCTGCGAAATAGCTCAAGGCAACAAGCGTCTGCCGGATCCGACTCATTATCTGTCTCCCGAATAGCCAATCGGCCGGCGCGAATGCAGCCGGTATCAAGATGTCATTCGCACGGGGATGTTACATTGCGCTGACAGTGTCGCCTGACATCGGGAACTGTTTAAAAAAGACTTAGGGAGGTCGATAGAGCGGCAATTGGCGATTGAAATTTGAAGATGAATGGGCGTCCAGTTTCGCGGAGCGGCCGCGCCGGTGTGAATGACCGGGTAGGGGTCTTGCTTGCCTGTTCCTGGGTAGTTCCGCCCAGACCTGGACGCTCGGGTGACAAAGCCAAACCCCCGAAAGCAGCCGCTTGGTCGGCGCGATCTTTCGACCCCTCCGAGCTGTAATCACGGGACAGAGCAATCGGGAACCAGTATTGGCGAAGCAAATCCGGCCGTTAGCCGTTTTGCAGTTAGCCCTGGCTGCTTTTCCCAGAGATCACCCAATTTGCGAATGTAAGAAGGTGACGGACTCGGACTGTTAAAGCCTATTGCGGCCGATATCCGGGATGGTAGACTTGTTATCAGCTCATTCCAACTGTTTGGATTGCCATGGATCTCGATAAACCAACAAATTTGCTAAACTCGGATGAGATTGATCTTTGTCAGTCATTTAGCTAGCGCGAAAAAGTACGGCGATCCCAGACAGGTATGGGTCGAAGACGGACATGTGTTTGTCGAGGGACACGACGGAGAAATCGTCTCAATGACACCCGCGGTAGCGATCAAAATGGGTCGGATGCTGGGCGAGGCTGGAGCCGCTTCGTGATCAACAAAGTGATGGACGAGAATGCCAGAAAAAAGGGTTAGTGGCCAATACGGCCCTGAAGTATATTCGAATTAAGCTTCCACAGCAGCGTAATCGTCAGATTATTATTAGATCAGGTATGGACATTTGATCGACTTTGCCCGTTAATCAAATGTGGTGGTAGCCCACTCCAATGATAGTCGCACGTCCAGCGTTGTTCGAAAAGACTATCGTGCGCGTGATACCGCGTAAACCGCATTCACTTTGTTTTGCATCATAAACGTGCGGAAAGAAATTACTCGGCCGGGGAGGTTTTCGAGACGCCCATTAGCTTACCGCCGGACATATTTCGAAAGCGATGCCTAATATGCTGTCAGCGGGGAGATGAATGATTGTCTGAAGTTGGCAGGCGGGAAAGGGCGCTCGAACGTCCGCACCTGGATCTTGTGGTCTGAAAGCTGCCAGATGGCAAAACGGCTATGAACGGCCGTTACGACAGCCGACTGTGACCGGAATTCGGGTGGATCATCGTTCTTAAGACTAAGGTTTTAAAGCCTTTTTTTATCTTTTAGATTCAACGAACAAATTATTAATGCCTGTTGCGGTATGCTTCGTAATTATCCGGAGGGGGATATCATGACCACTCACACCATCGTCTATCGAAGCGTTCCCGTTTTCAATGGGTCAGTTTCGGCCTATCTAGCAGAGGTCGACAGTATCCTCGCGACCGCTCGGCGACGTAACCCGGCAGTCAACGTGACGGGTGCCATGCTCTTCAACGAGGACTGGTTCGTTCAGTTACTCGAGGGCGATGAAGCCGACGTCCGCTCAACCTTTGAGCGGATCGCCGCCGATCCGCGTCATGAGGAAGTCGAGATGCTCGTCGATGGCAAGGTGCCCGGTCGGCAGTTTCCCAGTTGGTCGATGGGTTTCGTGGGCGACGCACCCGCGATCCGCAAGCGGTTCTCTGAGTCAGCGCTTGCCGATACAGACGTGGTGATGCGCGACGATGAGGTCGTGCAGTTTATGGTGTCGCTGGCGCATGCCGACGCGCCGCGGCAGTGAGCAAAGCAACGCGAAGCCCGCCCGGTGAGCCGGGCTTGGTCTTCAACATCAACGTAAGTGAGTGCAAATTCGCAGCTGTCGAGAACCGCGATTATGTCGTGCTCGACGGCATGTTGAAGACTTGGCGCAAGAACAATGCGGAACTCAAACTGTCGGGCGCTCTGCTACTGTGCGACGGGGCATTCGTTCATCTGCTTGAGGGAACCCCGGCGCAGGTGCGAAAGATGCGGAAGCGGGTCGAAGCTGACCCTCTTCACACGAACGTCCGGAACCTCAGCGAGCGATCGTGCTTGAAAAGGCGCTTCTCGAGCTGGCCGCTTGCCTATGTGGGACCGTCTCGCTGGGTGCAGCGCGCGCTTAAGAATCACGAGCTCGCCGCAATGGAACCCGACTCGCCCGACGAAGCGGAATTCCTAGTCGACCTCATCCTGAGCTTCGTTGGTGATGATCCCGGCAATGCGACCGAGCTCTCGCTTCCTGCATGGGTGTAGCGTCCGCTTTTGGGCGGTCGCTATTTAGCAGCTGCCATTCGGCTTTCCATCTGTAGACGCCCCTTCGAACCCAAGCGGTATCTGGAAAGTCTGACAAGTAGTCGGATGCTGCCATCTGTCCGGCCTGTAATGCAGTGTTGAGCTGCTGGCCCGTATAGGAGCTCGCGGACCGGAACCATATTGACGTGACCCCCGCCTTTCATCCAGCGGCAGCCAGAGACCGACCGTTGTTGTCGCGCAGGAGCGCAGGTGAAGCAACGGGCGGGTTTAAACCCGCCCGTTGCTTTTCGAGTTCGGCGGCGAAGGCCGCCGGTGTGGCGTAGCCGAGCGCGGAGTGCGGCCGCTCGGTGTTGTAATCATCGACCCAGCGCGCGAGGATCGAGCGCGCCTGGCGGACCGTGAAGAACAGCGTTTCGTTGAGGAGCTCGTCGCGCATGCGACCATTGAAGCTCTCGACGAACCCGTTCTGCGTCGGCTTGCCCGGTGCGATATAGTGCCACTCGATGCCGACATCTTCCGACCACGCGAGCACCGCGTTCGAGGTCAGTTCGGTGCCATTGTCGCTGACGATCATCTTGGGCGCGCCGCGCTCGGCGATCAGATCGCTCAACTCGCGCACCACCCGCTTGCCCGAGATCGACGTGTCGAGCACCGCCCGCGAACACTCACGCGTCACGTCGTCGACGATGTTGAGGATACGGAACCGCCGCCCCGTGACCATCTGATCATGCACGAAGTCCAGGCTCCAGCGCTGGTTGGGCAGCGCCAGCACCGGCGCTGGTGCCCGCGCGCCGACGGCGCGCTTTCGTCCCTTCCGGCGACCCACCGTCAAACCTTCTTCGCGGTAGAGCCGCTGGGTCTTCTTGCGGTTGATCGTGATGCCGTCCCGACGCAGCAGGATGTGCAGGCGCCGATAGCCGAACGCCGGCGCTGCTGCGCCAGCTCGCGTAATCGCGACCGCAGGTCGCCATCATCTGATCGGCACGAGCGATACCGCATGCTTTTGCGATCCGCCCCTACGACAGCACACGCCCGCCGCTCGCTCATCCCCAGCGCCGTCTGGAGATGCGCGACCGCTTCCCGCTTCGCGGCAGGCGTCACCATTTTTTTGAGAGCAGGTCCTTCAGACCTGCGTTGTCGAGCATCGTGTCCGCCAACAGCCGCTTGAGCCTCGCGTTCTCCTCCTCAAGCGCCCGCAGACGCTTTGCATCGGACACCTCCAGCCCACCAAACTTGGCCTTCCAGGCGTAATAAGTCGCGCTCGACATCCCGTGCCGTCGGCACAGATCCGTCACCACCGCGCCAGCCTCGGCTTCCTTCAGGATGCCAATGATCTCCTCTTCCGAAATTTGCTTCCGCTTCATCTGTCCGTCCCTTCTTCCGGGGTCGGACTCTAGCTCGAACTGGAGGAAAAAACGGGGGTCACGTCAGGGCAAACGTACGTTTATTCAAATAGCGGGGCACGCTTCCGGATGAACAGTTTTCCGAATTTAGCCGCTATCGATTAAGCAGCGTATCAACTTCTCGCTCGCGGTTGCGACGTTTCCACCATGAAGCGCTTGAGTACAAGCTGAGCCAATCGAAACGATCATAAAGGCTTCGGCAAGAAGACGGTGCTCGGCGCTCACGGACACGCTTCCCGCTAAACCCGCAAACGCCCGACTAATATTTTCTGACATCGTTTTACGAACTTCAGAGAATATCCTGCTGATCCTCTGGTTCCGGGACGCTTCGGATGCGATTTCCAGAAAGAGCCGGTCGCTTTCCTCCTCCTGGCGACAGGTTGCAGATGTCAGCCATGTCATGATTCCGTCCCGACTTTTCGTCGCCAACGCCTGTTCGAGCGAAGCCAGATCGGTGAGTTTCTTGCAGTCCGCCTCCACGATTGCGGCAATGATGTTCTCCTTGGAGGGAAAATCGCGGTACAATTGCTGGACGGCAACACCGGACTCACGCGCGATCAGCGCGATACCAGTCGAATGGAAGCCATGCTCTACGAACAGTCGACGCGCCACCGCCTTGATATTGTTTCGGCGCAACTCAGCGCGCGACGGGGATGGGCATTCGACACTCGACAATCCAGGATCCTCTCTCATGCCTTGTTGACGCACTCAACTGGCACGTCTAACGACGCTGCTTGTGAGTGATCGCTCTCATACTTTTTTTCAAGCGGGAAATTTTATGTCTTCCAATCGGCTGATGCGCTGCATGTTGGCATCAAGCGCGTTGCTTGGACTCGTCGCGTGCGGTGCGAAGCAGCCGCAGCAGGCACCGCAGGGGCCCGCGCCGGTGGGTTATGTCGAGGTGCGGCAGGAGCCGATTACCCTGACGACGGAACTTCCCGGGCGAACATCCGCGTTCGAGACTTCCGAAGTACGGCCCCAGGTCAATGGGATCGTGCTCCAGCGCCTGTTCGTCGAAGGCGACGTGGTTCACAAGGGACAAGGGCTGTATCGAATCGATCCGGCACCGTACGAGGCGCAGGTCGCAAGCGCGCGCGCGGCGCTGACGCGCGCACGCTCGAGCATCGCTTCAAGCGCCGCCCTGGCGCGCCGCTACGGCGAACTGGTCAAGATCAACGCGATCGCGCGGCAGGAATTCGAAAACGCGCAAACCACGGCAGCACAGGCGCAGGCCGATGTGGCGGCGCAGCAGGCAACGCTGCGGACCGCGCAGATCGACCTAGCGCGCACGACCATCCGGGCGCCGATCACCGGACGGATCGGGCGATCGGTCTATACGACGGGCGCTCTGGTCTCCGCATCGCAGACCAACCCGCTCGCGACGATCCAGCGGCTCGATCCGATCTATGTCGACATTCAGGAATCCAGCGCCGATCTGCTCAAGCTCCGGCAGCAGATCCTAAGCGGCCAGCTGACCCGTGACGGGAACGCGCGGGTGAAGCTGAAGCTCGAGGACGGCAGTGAGTACGGCCCGCAGGGCACACTGCGCTTCGCCGACGTCACGGTCGATCCCTCGACCGGGTCGCAGGTTATCCGCGCGTTGTTCCCCAATGCCAACGGCCTGCTGCTTCCCGGCATGTTCGTCCGGGCCTCGCTCGTCGAGGGCACGCAGGCCAATGGCATGCTGGTTCCACAACGCGCGGTCAGCCGGGACGAAAAGGGGCTTCCGACCGTCATGGTCATCGGCGCCGGAAACAAGGTCGAGGTGCGCTCGCTGCAAGCCACCCGCGCGATCGGAACGAATTGGCTAGTCACGAGCGGGCTCAAGCCGGGCGACAAGATCATCGTCGAGGGTGGCATGATGCTGCGCCCCGGCATGCCTGTTCAGGGCAAGCCATGGAATCCCAACGCTCAACCCGCCGGTGCTCAGCCCCAGCCGGGTAAGGCGCAGGCACAGGCGAAGTAACCAGCCATGTCACGCTATTTCATCGATCGCCCGATCTTCGCTTATGTGCTGGGCGTGATGGTCATCATCGCCGGCATCCTGTCGCTGCGGACCTTGCCGATCGCGCAGTTCCCGGCGATCGCCCCGCCCGCCGTCTCGATCACCGCCAACTATCCGGGCGCGGACGCGCAGACGCTCGAGAACACGACGACCCAGATCATCGAGCAGCAGATGAAGGGGATCGATCACCTTCGCTACTTCTCGGCGTCCTCCTCGTCCGCCGGGACGGTGACGATTACGCTCACCTTCGAGCAGGGGACCGACCCCGACATCGCGCAGGTCCAGGTGCAGAATAAGCTGCAGGCCGCCACGCCGCTGCTGCCGCAGGAAGTCCAGCGCCAGGGCATTGTCGTGGCCAAGGCAACGCAGAACTTTCTGCTGTTCGTCGGTCTCTATTCCGAGAACGGCAAGCATGACGCCGCCGATCTCGCGGACATCGTCGCCTCGAAGATCGCCGATCCGCTGTCGCGCGTCGCCGGTGTCGGCGATACACAGATCTTCGGCTCCCAATATGCGATGCGGATCTGGGTCGATCCGATCAAGCTGAACAATTACGCGCTGACGATGAGCGACGTGACCACCGCGGTCACGGCGCAGAACGCGCAGGTCTCCGCCGGGCAGATCGGGGCGCAGCCCGCGCCCAAGGAACAGATGCTGAATGCCACGGTCTCCGTGTCATCCCGCCTGACGACGCCTGAGCAATTCGCCAAGATCCGCCTGAAGAGCGGTGCCGATGGGTCGGTCGTGCGGCTGGGAGACGTGGCCCGCGTCGCGATCGGCGCAGAGAATTACGCCTTCTCCGCGCAGTGGAACGGTAAGGCCGCTTCGGGCATCGGCATCAAGCTCGCGCCGGGTGCGAACGCGCTTGATACCGTGGTCGCGGTCAAGGCGCGGGTGAACGCGCTCGCCAAGCAGTTCCCGTCTGACGTGAAGGTCGTCTTCCCGTACGATACGTCGCCGTTTGTCCGACTGTCGATCGAACAGGTGGTCGAGACGCTGGTCGAGGCGGTGGTGCTCGTCTTCCTCGTGATGTTCCTGTTCCTCCAGAACTGGCGCGCCACGCTGATCCCGACGATCGCCGTTCCGGTGGTGCTGACCGGGACGTTCGCGGTGCTTGCGGCCTTCGGTTACTCGATCAACACGCTGACGCTGTTTGGGATGGTGCTTGCGATCGGCTTGCTGGTCGACGATGCCATCGTCGTGGTCGAGAACGTCGAGCGGCTTATTACCACGGAGCACCTCTCCCCTAAGGAGGCGGCCCGCAAGTCGATGGACGAAATAACCGGCGCGCTGATCGGCATCGCCGTCGTGCTGTCGGCGGTGTTCCTGCCGATGGCCTTCTTCGGCGGCTCGACCGGAGTCATCTATCGCCAGTTCTCGATCACGATCGTGTCGGCGATGGTCCTGTCCGTCGCGGTCGCGTTGATCTTGACGCCGGCGCTGTGCGCCACGATCCTGAAGCCGCATGATCCCGAAAAGGGGCAAGGCAACGGGCCGCTGTCGCGGTTCTTCCGCTGGTTCAACGACCGGTTCGACCGTGGCCGGGCGCGCTACGAAAGCGGGGTGCGCTCCACGGCAAGCCGCTGGGGCCGGTCGCTCATCGTCTATGCGCTGATCGTCGCCGGGATGGTCTTGCTGTTCGCGCGCCTGCCGACCGGCTTCCTGCCGGACGAGGACCAGGGGGTGATGATCGCCCTGGTACAGGGACCTCCTGGCGCCACGACTGCACGGACGCAGAAGGGGCTCGACCTCGTGCGGGATCACTTCCTGAGCGATGCCGGCGATGCGATCCGGGGTGTCTACACCATCAACGGCTTCAGCTTCGCGGGGCAGGGGCAGAACAGCGGCATCGCCTTCATTCCGATGAAGGAATGGAAGGACCGTCCCGGCGCCAAGAACAGGGCACAGGCGGTGGTCGGTCGCGCGATGGGTGCCTTCTCGAAATATAGCGACGGGCTGATCTTCGCGGTCATTCCGCCCGCCGTGCAGGAACTCGGCAACGCCACTGGGTTCGACCTTCAGCTGGTCGACGAAGGCGGGATTGGCCATGACAGGTTACTCGCTGCGCGCAACCAGTTGCTTGGGATGGCGTCGCAGAACAAGTCGCTGGTCGGGGTCCGCCCGAATTCGCTCGACGATGCGCCGCAGCTCAAGGTCAACGTCGACCAGGACAAGGCGGGCGCGCTCGGGCTCGATTTAGGTTCGGTCAACAGCACGATCGCGACCGCGTGGGGCGGGTCCTATGTCAACGACTTCATCGATCGGGGGCGCGTCAAACGCGTCTATATCCAGGCGGACTCGCCCTATCGCATGGCGCCCGACGATATCGGCAAGCTTTACGTGCGCGGCGCCAACGGCACCATGGCACCGTTCTCCGCCTTCTCGGACGTGTCGTGGAACCAGGGGCCGACCCAGTTGACGCGCTACAATGGCCAGCCGTCGATGGAGATCCTTGGACAGCCGGCGCCCGGTGTTTCGTCAGGTGCGGCGCTGAAGGCGGTCGAGGACATGCAGGCCAAGCTGCCGCCGGGAACGCGGCTGGACTGGACCGGGCTTAGTTACGAGGAGCAGCTTTCGGGAGGCCAGGCGCCAGCGCTGTACGCCTTGTCGCTGCTGATCGTCTTCCTGTGCCTCGCAGCTTTGTATGAAAGCTGGTCGGTGCCGATCTCGGTCATGCTGGTGGTTCCGCTCGGGATCGTCGGCGCGCTGCTCGCCGCCACGTTGACCGGTCTCAACAACGACATCTATCTGCAGGTGGGTCTGATCACGACGATCGGCGTCTCGGCGAAGAACGCGATCCTGATCGTCGAGTTCGCCGAGGAAAAGATGCGGCACGGGCTGAGTGCATTCGACGCGGCGATCGAAGCGGCGAAGCTGCGGCTTCGTCCGATCCTGATGACCAGTCTGGCCTTCATCTTTGGCGTCTTCCCGCTGGCGATCTCCACCGGCGCGGGCGCTGGTGGTCAGAATGCCATCGGTCGCGCGGTGGTGGGCGGAATGTTGTCGGCGACCGTGCTGGCGATCTTCTTTGTTCCGATGTTCTTCGTCGTGGTCATGCGGCTGTTCAATCGCAATACCGCCGAGCAGACGAGGACGGACGATCGCCGGTCGGATGGCGATCGACACGATGATGGCGGGCAAGGGCACGCACCCGCGCCGTCGCAGGGAGTCTGAGTGATGTTGAACAGCAAGATCGTCCTTGGCCTGCTGGGCGCGACGGTACTAGCCGGCTGCAATCTCGCGCCGAAATATGTGCGCCCCTTGGGGGAGGTCCCCGCTGCGCTTCCGACGGGCGGCGTCTATCCGGTTTCGCCGACGGATGCGCCGGACATCACCAAGATCGGCTGGCGCGACTTCTTCACGGACGACCGGCTGCGCAACACGATCGCGTTGGGATTGGAGAACAATCGCGATTTGCGGATCGCGGCCGGCAACGTCCTCCAGGCGCGCGCGCAATATCGCATCCAGCGGGCGGATCTCCTCCCGTCGGCGACGCTGTCCGGGTCGGCGACCTATACCAACAATATCCAGGGTGCGAGCGGCGCGCTCGCCGGGGCCGCAGGGAGCGGAACGGGCACCGGGACGGGTACCGGCACCGGAACGGGCACTGGCACCGGCACCGGGACGAGCACCGGGGGTACCGGCGCGGGCGCCGGCGTCGGTTCGTCTTCCTCAAACTATCAGTTCTATTCAGTGAATCTCGGCGTCTCGGCTTACGAACTCGATCTGTTCGGACGGTTGCGCAACCTCAGCCGCGCCGCGCTCGAACAGTATTTCTCAACCGAAGAAGCGCAGCGGTCGACCCGCATCACGCTTATCGCCGAGATCGCGACGGCGTGGCTGACCTACGCGTCGGACCAGGACCAGCTCCGCATCTCGCAGGAGTCGCTCAAATCGTTCGAGCAGTCGCTGGAACTGACCCGCGCGCAGTTCCGCATCGGTGTCGCGTCCGAGCTCGAGGCGCAACAGGCCGAGACGACCTACCAGACGGCGCGCAACGACATTGCGGTGCTGCGGACTCGTCTGGCGCAGGACAAGAATGCGCTCGACCTGCTGGTTGGCGCCCCCGTAACCCAGCAGATGCTTCCGCAGGGGTTGGGCAATGGCGAGGTCGCGATCAAGGCCTTGCCCGCCAGCCTCGCGTCCGACATTCTCCTGCAACGTCCCGACGTGCTGCAGGCGGAGCATCAGTTGATCGCGCAATATGCCAATATCGGCGCAGCGCGCGCGGCGTTGTTCCCGAGCATCTCGCTCACCGGCACCTTGGGGACGATCAGCCCGGCGCTGAGCGGCCTATTCTCGGGGGGCAGCTTTACCTATACCGCGGCACCGGCGATCTCGCTCCCGTTATTCGACGGGGGACGGTTGCGCGGCAACCTGCAAGTCGCGCGCGCGCAGCAGCAGATCGCGGTGTCGACCTACGAGCGAACGGTGCAGACCGCGTTTCGCGAAGTTGCGGATGCACTGGCGCAGCGCGGTACGATCGACGAGCAGGTCGCGGCGCAGACCGCCCGCGTCAACGCCGCGAACGCGGCCTTGCGCATATCGGATGCCCGCTACCGGGCTGGGGTGGAATCGTTCCTGACGACGCTGGATTCCCAGCGGACCGCGTATTCGGCGCAGCAACAGCTCGTAACAACGCGGCTGAACGAATCAAGTAATCTAGTTGAGCTGTATCGGTCGCTTGGAGGCGGTTTAGATTCAGTGGAGCGCGACGTAGGGCGACGCCGTGGGGGTCCGGCAAGTATGCAAGGCTCTTAGTTGGACTGGGTCGGACTTATGCCTTTAGTCGACCCCCGGAAATTCTGGCTTATGCGAGGCCTCTTAGCGCACAGAGCAAAAGCCTTCTTGACGGCGTCGGCGATCTTGAGGTGGGATCCTTGAAGCTTTATGCTTCCATGTAAGGCTTGAGGGACAGAGTCTTGTGGGGTCATTACGGGTTGCGAGCGGCCCATTCACTTCCGGGTGTGCGATCGCCGTCAACTGCCGTTCGTTCATCTGGCGGGGCAGGGGGCTGTACAGCCGGCTTTGGTGGAAGCACGAACCCGCTGCGCGGGAGGGCATGTGCGGCATGGTTGAGATGAAGGAACGAGCGTTGCGCGCCGGTTGAGCGCCGCGGGACGCAGGCAGAGCATCGGGGTTCCACCAGAAGGAGCCTAACCATGCACATCCTCGCACCCGCCGTTGCGGTCAGCCCGCTACGCCAGTGCCTCATCGACGAGATGGAGATGCGACGGTTCTGTCGCGAGACGCAGCGCAACTACATCCGCGATGTCGGCCGGTTCGCCACATTCCTGGGGCGCTCGCCCGACACCGCAACGGCGGAGGACGTGCGGCGCTTTCAGGTCAAGCTGTCCGACCAGGGCGTGCCGGTGCCGACCATGAGCAGCATCGTATCGGCGTTGCGGTTCTTTTTTTGCAGACGATCGACCGGCCAGATCTCGCGCGCAAGCTGGTCCGCATGAAGCGGATCCGCAAGCTGCCTATCGTGCTGAGCCCGGACGAGGTGGCGCGACTGCTCAGCGCGACCAGGTGCCTCAAGCATCAGGCGGCGCTGTCGGTCGCATACGGCGCGGGCCTGCGCGCGGCGGAGGTCGCAGCGCTCAAGGTGCGCGACGTCGATAGCGAGCGCATGCTGCTCCGGGTCGAGCGCGGCAAGGGTGGGCAGTATCGCAATGCCATGCTCCCGGCCGGTCTGCTGGCGCTCCTGCGGGAGTGGTGGAAGGTCGGGCGGCAGGAAGGCGTGATGCACCCGGACGGATGGTTGTTCCCAGGCCAGCACTATCTCAAGCCGCTGAGCACCCGGCAGCTGCACCGCGTGGTCGTCGAAGCGGGCATTGCGGCCGGCATCGACAAGCGGATCAGCTCCCATACGCTGCGGCACTGCTTTGCGACCCACCTGCTCGAGGACGGGATCGACGTGCGGATCATCCAGGCGCTGCTTGGTCACGCAAAGCTGGATACCACCGCTTACTATACCAAGGTCGCGACCCGGACGATGCGCAACGTGACCAGTCCGCTCGACAAGCTGACGATGGTCACCACCGAGGGAAGAGCAGCCGGCGGCTGACCCGGTGCGCGCCTCGCTCGAGGTCGCAGACATCTTCCGCGCCGCCGGTGATGCATATCGTGCGGGCCATGCCGGGCACCTGAGCCTGGACAAGCTCAAGGTCATGTCGGCCATCGAGCACTGTCGCACCGCGGCTCTTGGCGGCCATGTCGACGCCTGTGAGGACTGCGGCCATTGGCGGGTGTCCTACAACAGCTGTCGGAACCGGCACTGCCCGCGGTGCCAGGGCGCGGCCGCGCGCACTTGGCTCGCCGAGCGCGAGGCCGACCTGCTGCCGGTCGGCTACTTCCACGTCGTGTTCACGCTGCCGGCCGAGGTCGCTGACATCGCGCTCCAGAACAAGGCTGCGGTGTATGGCCTGCTGTTCCAGGCAGCGTCGGAGACGATGACGACGATCGCGGCCGACCCGAAGCACCTCGGTGCCCGCATCGGTATCATCGCCGTGCTGCACACCAGGGGCTCGGCGCTGACCCACCATCCGCACATCCACATGATCGTGCCGGGCGGCGGGCTGTCGCCGGACGGCACCCGTTGGGTGTCGCCGCGACCGGCGTTCCTGCTGCCGGTCGATTTGTAGCCAAATAATATCATCCATCCTACTTGACAGTGGGGAATCTTATAGTAGTTCAATGGAATACAACAATTAAAAACAGTTTTACGTTTAATGACCATAGGCGGTTTGCGCGTTATTCAGCGTCCGACTTTAATAAGTATAGCATCGGTTGGCAGTACATGATCGAGAAAAGGAAGTGTCGCCGCGCCGATTGCAGGCGCGTCCTGCGCCATAACCGCCGACATTATTCGGGCGTGGGACGGCAAGGCGATGGCAGACAATGCTTTTTCCAATTTTGACGCCAGCTTTTCGATTAGAGGGACGGGCAGCCGTCCACCAATCAGGATTGCGTCTGGATTAAGTACGCAGTTGATACCGATCAGCGGCATGGTTAGCGCGCGGACAGAGTCGATCAACCATTGTTCTAGGACGGCGTTCACTGCCGCGTCGGAGCCGATTAGCTTCGCGTTGTTAGTGACAGGACATTCGGCAGCTGCGAGGCGGGCGTGCAGCGTTGAAAGCGATACAATGTCTTGCACTACCGCGCCCGGCGTGGAAGCTCCCGGATCTGGCATGAGACCGATCTCGCCGCTTCGTGACGTTGCGCCACGATGATAGCTGCGATCGATCACTAATCCGCCGCCCAAGCCCGCACTGATAAGCAGATAAAAGAAGCTAGGATTTTCAGTGGCCGTTCCGCACTGGGCCTCGCCTAGCGCGGCGGCCGCAGCGTCGTTGTCGGTATGGATTGGCCACGGCAGCACCTCGCGCAGTAGAGCAGGCATAGTGACATCGTCCCAGGTCGAGTATTCAGGGGGGCTGCCGGGCAGGGTGATGCTGCCTAGATCGTCTGGCATCGCAACGCCGACGCCGAGCACCCGTTCGCGGTCGACATTTCCCGCCGCGATGACCTCGTCGACCCTTTGCTTGACGAATTCGACAACATCGGCCGGCATTGCGAACGCAATCTCTTGCGTGATGCGGCTGCGCACCTCTCCTGCCAGATCAAGTGCTACCAGGGTGAGATGATCACGATCGACATTGAGGCCGATACCGAAGGCTCCGTCTGGATCGATTTGAAGCTTAAGTGCCGGTTGGCCGCGCCCCCCTTTTGTGCGCCCGCTCAGCCGTACTAGCCCCTTGTCGATAAGCCGATTCGTGATGTTAGCGATAGTAGGTGCGGTAAGCCCAGTCTCTTGGACGAGCGTGACGCGCGTCGTCTCGTCGCGCAACCGAATTGCCTGAAGCACCGTCCGCAGATTATAGTCCCCGGCGCGTTCCAGATTTGTGCCTGACAAGCCGTTTGACAAGCGTGAGGACCTGCTTTGGGCACCAAGCGGATCGCCGATATCCCGCGCCTTTGCGGACAGGTCGGGGAAAGCCTTTGTGCTGTCTTGTGTCATATTCATAGATCTCGGTATCTCGGTATCTCGGCATAGTTCATGATGCATACTCACAATATTACAACTGACTTTATTTATCGATTCAGTTCTGCCACTCGATGGACGCGGAAACCGACCGCCGTGACGAGGGGCCTACAATGATTGCTACAGCAGGACAGACCACGCCAAAGTGTGGACGGTTGCGATGATGCATGTCGGCGTCGATTTCGGCGGAACAAAGATCGAGGCAGCGGTTCTCGATGAGAAGGGCGGCTTTCTAAGCCGGGTGCGGACGCCCAACCCTGGGGATTATGACCGTGCTATTCGCGATGTTTGCGCTGTCATAGCTCGTGCCGAGGTGGCGGCGGGGGGAAATGGAGAACGCCTACTCGGCACGGTTGGGATTGGGGTGCCTGGCTCGATCAGTCCACGTTCAGGGCTGATGCAAAATGCGAATTCGACTTACCTAAACGGTCGGCCATTTAGAGTGGATTTGCAAATCGCACTCGGGCGCGATGTCCGAATGGCGAACGACGCAAACTGTCTCGCGCTCTCAGAGACTGTAGATGGAGCCGCCATAGGCGCTAAATCTGCAGTGGGCGTCATCCTTGGTACCGGTGTCGGGGGCGGGGTCGTTATAGATGGGCGGATTGTAGAAGGCGCGAACGGCATTGGTGGCGAATTCGGTCACGTCCCACTCCCGTGGCTCTCCGCAGATGAGCACCCAGGGCCGCTTTGCTGGTGTGGTAAACACGGCTGTCTGGAGGGGTGGATTTCCGGTACTGGATTTGCCCGCGCGCACGAAGCGAACAGTGGTCAAAAAATTGAAGCCGCGGCTATTGTCGCTGCTTCGCGATCCGGGGATCCGGCTGCAAACGAGTCCCTTGAGCGCTACGTTGATCAGCTGGGGCGGACGCTTGCGCTGATCGTAAACATTATTGATCCGGATGTTTTCGTTCTTGGCGGCGGCATGTCCAACGTGGACGAGTTGTACCGGCGATTACCCACTGTCGTACGCCAATACGTTTTCGGAGGTGCCTGGGAAGGGAGTATCGTGCCAGCGCGCTGGGGCGACTCATCTGGCGTTCGTGGCGCAGCGCGACTTTAGGTAAGCGTTAGGTGCGTTTAACCTACTGATTTAACGGGCATTCCTGCCGCTCGATCCATCAGCATCATTCAAGAAACCGCTGCAGCATTAAAAAACGGAAATTCTTGTATTTAATAGTTGACGATTAGGCTGCTTCGGCGGCATCACTGTTAACAAGCCGACAGCGAAGCGGCTAAGGGAGGATGTGAATCGTGCAATACGAATTTGCCCGTCGGGTAAGTTGCGATCGCGTGGCAGCCGAGATGTCCAGGGCAGTCGATCTTGGCGCTTTGATTGCGGCACTTTCGGTTCACCTTCCTAGCAATCAAATAATGAAAACCGTTCGATCGTCACGGCATCAGAATCGGCTGTTGTCTAGACGAGTTGCGCGAAAGGGAGGGATGTGATGAACCAGATTAGTGAAAACCCTAACCGGACTTACCGTCTACAGTTGTTGGCAACTGCCGCATCGTTGATAACACTTTCTATCGCGCAGCCCGCTCTGGCGCAGGCTGGTACAGGCACTGATAAAGCGTCGAGCGCTGCGCAGACGTCCGGGCCGGCACAGGGCGGAGTTGAGACGCAGCCCGTTCCCGGCACGAGTCCTGCTGCAGGTGCGGCAGCATCCGGCGCGGCTCAAGCCGATGGCAGTGAGGCTACCGCGACGTCGGCGAGCGACGGCGGCGATATTCTTGTTATTGGTGTTCGCGGAGCCCAAAAGGCTGCCGTCGACCTCAAGCGTTCGGCAGCTCAGATCGTCGATTCCATCGTGGCCGAGGACATCGGCAAATTGCCTGACACCACGATCGCCGACTCGCTACAGCGCGTCACTGGCGTCCAGATCGACCGCACTGCGGGTGAAGGCGGCGGCGTGAATATTCGAGGGCTAGGACAGGTACTGGTCACCCTCAACGGGGAATCGTTTCTCGGCGGCCAGAGCATCGACAATGCACAGCCCAACTTTACCGACATACCGCCAACGCTCTTCTCAGGCGTCGACGTGTTTAAGTCACCAACCGCGCGTCAGCTAGAAGGTGGCATCAGCGGTATTATCGATCTGAAAACTCGGCGTCCGTTTGATCTTAAGCACGGCATTACACTGTCCGGCTCAGCCGAGGGCGAATACGGCGACCGCGTCAAAAAGTTCAACCCGACGTACTCTGCGCTTGCGGGCTACCATACGGACCGCTTTGGCCTGCTTGTTGCGGGGTCCTACTCGAAGGCAAGCCTTGCTAACATTCGTATTGACACTGGCAACAGCTGGCTTGTCTCAACCGACGCTTTGTCGGGCCGCGACTTGCGCGGCAACGGCGGCATTGGTTCGACCAACATCCCGGCTAACGGTGACTATGTCTATCAACCCGCTGTCGTTAGCGCATCTAACCAGACGACAGAACGGGAGCGGTACGGCGCTAACGCCTCTGCACAGTACAAAATTACAGATCAACTTACGCTGACAGCAGATGGCGCCTATACTCAGCTCGACGACCGCACGCGCGCCGTCAACCTTCAACTTAACAGCGGCTATGCGCCGCGACCGCTTCTCGCGGGATCTCAAGTCGACTCCAACGGGGTTGTCACCGTCGCGAACTTCGCGCTGCCGGGGTTTGCAGAGAACAGCCTTGCCACAAATTCAAAGTCCCGCACGTTCAATACCAATCTCGAACTGAATTATAATAACGGCAGCAACTTCAAGGGAACGTTGCGTTGGGTTCACGCCGATGCCAAGCGGGACTCAGTTTCGTCACAGGCCGACTCCAAGCCGGAAACCGGCAACTTGCTGCCGCGAGGCGTAGCTCCTGAATGCCAGGGCAACTTGAATCCAAATCTGCTGACGGGCTCCTGCTATCAGCTACAAAACCCAACCGGCTTCCAAGCAGTCAATGTCGGTATCGATTACACGACCAAGTACCCAACGCTCGCGTTCGGGACCGACGTGACGAACCCGGCCAACTGGGAGCTATACTCGACGTGGGGCTATGGCGACCACCGGCGGGCTAAGAACGATGCGTTCCGCGCTGATGGCACCTTCACCTTTCCGGGCAATGGATTCTTTACAACGCTCGACGCCGGCATACGCTACAACGTGCGCGATGTGACCGTGTCGGAGTTCAAATATTTAGCACCAGTCACCGTGCCCGGGGTTGGAACGCTCGCTAAGCCAGGCGATCTCTACTTCTTCAAGGACGCCGGCATCACCCAGACCGGGACTCCGGCGGTTGAAGGGCGCTCTGTGCTGCCGATCTATACCTTCGGCGCGCTTGGTAACCGTATTAAACAGTACAATAACTTCATCTTCGGAGGCGTGCCTTCGGCGGGCATTCCCGGGATCGACCCCAATGCGATGAGCGATCCGCTTGCCTTCCAGAACAGCTTGTTCCCGGGCAACGCCGAGTATCAGGACCCGACCCGTAGCTTCCGCGTTAAGGAGAAGAACGCCAGCGCCTACGCGCAGCTGAACTTTGCATCCGAGCAAGGAATCGCTGGGATCGGCATCTCTGGTAACATTGGACTGCGGTTTATCACGACTACTCGAACGGTTTTTGCCAATACGACCGATCCGAACCGATTCATTGGAACCGGCGGCAATTACAACGGCGTGTTTATCAATCTTGGCACGACGGCAAACAAAAAGCAGATTGACCGGTATCTGCCAGCGGCAAACCTCACCTTCGATCTTAACCGCAGGATGAAACTGCGTCTGGCTGCCGCCAAGGTGGTTGGGGAGTTAAACCTGTTCGACCTGGGTGCCGGTCAAGTGCTGTATTATGGCGCCAACAATGGTAGGTATCCGTTGCCTGTGCCGCAGAACCTTCAGGTCTTCCTGTCAGGCGCGTCGGGCAACCCAGGCCTCGAACCCTATCAATCCACCAACTACAACGCGTCCTACGAATTTTATTTTGGCCGAGGCGGTCTGTTTAGCGCCGCTGCGTTCCTCTTCGACGTTAAGTCCTTTCCGCAAAGCATAGGACTTATTCAGCCGATTGCCGACCAGGACGGTGTCGTCCGTGCTGGCGGCGTTGTCCAGACCACCAGCAATGGCAAGGGCGGCAAAATCAAGGGCGTCGAGGTTGGCTACCAGCAGCAGTTCGACTTCCTGCCGGGCTTTTTGAGCGGTTTTGGTGCCAACGCAAACTTCACATACTCAGACAGCCAGAGCTCAAACGTAGACCTTTTCAACCATCAGCTCCCGGTACCGGACAATTCAAAGTTTCAATATAACGTTATCGGCTTCTATCAGAAAGGACCGATCCAGGCACGTGTTGCCTACAACTGGCGCAGCACACGCTTTGCCGGCATCCAATATGTTAACGGCATTGACCTAACCAATGCGCCGAACGCAAACGCGCTGGCAATCTATTCGAAGCCGGTTGGATATCTCGATGCGTCGGCCAGCTACGACATTTTGCCGAATGCGACGATCTTTATCCAGGGCACCAATCTGACCCGGTCTAATGATGAGGAATATCTGCAGTTTAAGAATCAGTTCTATCAGCAGAACGTTTTTGAACGGCGGCTGACGGTCGGCGTCCGTATCCGAAACTAACCAAACGACCTTTGCCCTTACCCTCCCGGGGCAATGCTGGGCTCATCCGGAAACATGCCGGATGAGCCTTTTTTTGGTTCAGCCAATCCGGCGTAGCGCCGTAGCATATTCACGAATGACGGACTGCGTGGAGCGGTCAGTATCAAATACGCCGTAATAGCCTTGCGGTTCGTGGCTTGGATCGCCGAGCCAGTTTGTGTCGCCGGCACGGAAAATATAATCGGAATGCTGTGCGCGGCCTTCGCCGTTCCACGCCCAGAAACTGACTGCTGTCAACGGTCCGCCTCGCTTTGCATCTTTCGTGACCGCGTCCATCACGAACCGGTAAAAGGCGTCGCGTTCAGTAGTGGTCGCGGTAGGGTCGTAGCTGCCGCCGTCGCGCGGATATCTGAACTCTTCCAGCACCAGCGGACGGCCAAGCTTGGTGGCCAGCGCGATGTGTTGGTCGATATAGGAACGGGTCATAGCCCGGCCCGTGGCGCGCGAGCCAGTCAAATCTGTAACGTTAATCCAGCCGAAGTTTTTCGGCCAAATATGGATTGACATATAATCGATCTCCGGAGGGGTAGCGAGCGTCAGGCACGCCTCGCTTCTTAGGCAACCGATTACGCCCTCAGCCCCCGTCGAGACGAGGTGGTGGGGATCGATCGACTTAATCAGGCGCGCGGTCGATTTGATCCATGCAGCGTAGGCCGGCAGATATCCTTTCGCCGCAGTTTCGCCCGGCCGCGGCTCGTTCGCTAACTGCCATGCCATGATCCCTGGGTCCTCGGCGTAGCGTTTGCCGGTGATGCTATTGGTGCGGCCTACTATTGCACGGACGTAGTCGTCCGCCATCGCTACTGCGGGGATGTTCGCGTAGAATTGCGCGGTGAAGTCGGCGTAAGCGGGCCATGGCGCGGCGGGATCGTTCTCGTCAACATAATGGCCGCCGTTCGCCCAATAGAGATAGGCTTGCATGCCGCCTGACCACTCCCAGAAGTTGTTTATGCACATTACCGCGCGCATGTCGCGCCGCCGCAACTCGACAAGCAGATAGTCAAGTCCGCCAAGCAGTTGCTCGTTAAAGCGAGTGCTGCGATCACGAAACGTCGGCGTGACCGAGCCTTTCAAAGGCGAGGCTTCGGATCCGCACATGACTCGGACATTATCAATCCCGAGTGCCCGCAGCCGATCAAGTTCCCGCCGCAACCGGTTTCGATCGCCGTAGTCGGTATCAGCGCCAAGGTAGGCACCATACCACATGTTCGTTCCCATGTAACGGTAAGGAGCGCCGTCCAGTTCGAAGCGCTTGCCGGTTACGCTTACCAGCCCCGCCGGGCCCAAGGGGCGAATTACTGCTGGAAGTGTCGTTAAGGCGAGCGCGGCACCAACAGACCTGATCGCGGTGCGGCGCGTCGGCTTCGGACCGACGCCAACTTTGAGTTGCTCGTGCAAAGTGTCCGTCATGCTATGCCCTCGTGCCTACCGTCGAAGGCGACACTGTTCGTCTCGGGAACGAGGCGTAGGGCCAAGTTGCATTGCGGGGCCGTCGCCGCGGCGACGATCGCGAACGGCGCCCCCGCCGACCATGCTACCCGCGTCGGCAAGACTCCTACTATGACCGCATTAAACGGCCAGTTTGTGCCTGTGCCAAACGCAATGTCGGGCGGAAGCATGTCCGGTTCAACCCAGGCCGCGATCGTCCAGGCGCGAGCAACAAACTGAGCTTCGTCCGCAGGCGCTAGAGGTTGATCAATCGACGCTCTTCCCAGAGGCAGGTCGGCGTCGACCGGGCCATATAGCTGCGCACCGGTCGGTGCGATGCATAGCAGCACCCCCCATGCTGTCGCCGTCGAAGCCATCACCTTATATCTGGTCATTTCGCTCTCCCTGTAACCGGGTCTGCTCGCCCGAGTTTATCCTATCGAGCAGAACGAAAAGAAACCAAATTGAGTTATGAATTCTTGACGGAGGCCTTCAAGCTAGGTCTGTTAGGATATCGCGGCAATCCGGATCGCGAGGGGAGAGGCTTATGACGATGTTCGCGACGACACGTCGTGCACTGCTTCACAGCGCGGCGTTGACCAGCGCCGGACTAGCGATGGGGCGGGCGCTGGCGGGAGTAAGGGATTCGGTACCGCGGATAGAACGGCAGGCAAACGGGGTGGTAATTTACCGCGATGGCAACATTACCGACCTTCGACTACCGCTCGCGGGCATCGCTAGCGTCGTAAAATGCTCGGCGGCCAACTTAGCCCTGGGTGGCGGTTTCTTCGCGCACGATGGGGCAAGCTCCCCGACGGTTCGTTTCGTAGAAGACGCCCATGTTCTCCGCCTGATGGGCGAAGGCATTATCGTAGAGATAGATAAGGCAAACGGTCGTCTTCGCTTTTTCGACGGCGCTGGAACGATCCGTATCGCCGAAAGCGTAGAACCTGCCCCGATTCCAGGCGTAGACGCCGCACGTCGTCAGGGCTTCACCATTGGCGCGACCGAGCGGTTACACGGCCTCGGGCAGTTCCGCGCGCCGGTCGCCGAATATCGCGACGAAGACGTGTTTCTCGCCCATGCCAATAGCGATGCGATCAATCCGTTTCTTACATCGACCGGCGGTTGGGGCCTGTTATGGGACACCGGGACGGCGGCGCATTTCCGTTCGCGCGCAACGGCGATCGGCTACCATTCAGTCGCAGGCGACCTTATTCGGTATCATGTCTGCCTCGGTGCCGACATGGACGCAGTCATTGGTCGCTATCGCGCGCTAACGGGAGCAGCCGCGCTCTTGCCGAAGTGGGCGTACGGCTACTGGCAGAGCAAGGAGCGCTACCAAACCCAGGCCGAACTGACCGGCGTCGTCGACGAATACCGACGCCGCGGCCTTCCTCTCGATGCAATCGTGCTAGACTGGCATTATTGGGGCGAGAACGATCATTTTAGCGGAATGACCTTCGATACGAAAACCTTTCCCGACCCGAGCGCCATGGTTCGACATGTCCATGCCAGTGACGCACATGTGCTTATCTCGGTCTGGCCAGCTTTCGGTTCGGCGACCGCTATCTACCAAGAGATGGCGTTGGCAAAGCATCTCTTCCCGTTAAAGCATTGGAGCGGAGGTCGCGTTTTTGACGCGAGTTCTGCGCCTGCACGTGATCTGTATTGGCAACACGTCAAACGCGGGCTCGTCGACCATGGCTTCGACGGCCTGTGGACCGATGGCAACGAGCCCGAATTCCAGTCGACTGGGGAACGCTACGGCACTGCTGCCGCATTTGCCGCCAACGGACTGAGCGCCGCCGGGCCTATTGCCGAGAACCTGCTCACGTTCTCTTGGTACCAGTCCAAGGGCTTGAGCGAAGGGCTCGAGCGCGACGTGCCGTCTAAGCGTCCGGTAATCCTGAGCCGCTCGGCCTACGCAGGGCAGCAAGCGTTCGGCGCAATTACCTGGTCGGGCGACATCTTCGCCAGCTGGGGCACTTTGTCAGCACAGATCCTCGCTGCTCAGCAGTTCGCGATGGCGGGGATACCGTGGTGGACGTGCGATATTGGCGGCTTTTTGGTCAATCATCGCTACCCGCGAGGGTTGGCAGATCCGGCCTATACTGAGTTGTATGTGCGCTGGTTCCAGTTCGGCGCCTTCCTTCCTGTATTCCGCGCGCACGGCACACACGTTCCGCGAGAGTTATGGCAATTCGGCAAGCCAGGAACGCCCGTATACGACGCGTTGGAGAAGGCTTTGCGACTGCGCTATTCGCTATTGCCATACCATTATTCGCTGGCGGCGGAGGCGGCGCTAGCTGGCGGTACGCCCCTGCGCGCGCTCGCGATGGATTTTTCCGACGACGTGGCGGCGCGCGATCACCCCGCGCAGTTCATGGTCGGCCGCGATCTGTTGGTGCGCGTCGTCGATCGGCCGCTTGAGCATTCCCCCGAAAACATTCAGGAGTTTCTGCCAAGCCGCGCGGTAAAGGGGCTGAACGCGCCTGCGGCAGAGATCGCCTTTTACGAAGGATCGAACTTCGAGCGTCGCGTGTCGTCGCGCCAGACAGACGAATTGAAAATGAGCTGGTCGGGCGACCTACCCACCGCGCTTGCAGGCAAGCCCTACTCGATCCGTTGGACCGGGCGGTTACGTGCGGAGGAGAGCGGCACACATAGGCTCGTTGTGCAGGGCAAGGGCGCTATCCGGCTGTCTCTCGCTGGCCGAACAGTGATCGATGGCATTGCGGAGCCCGCGGTCGCTGATGGTGCGAACGGTGCGGTATCTTTTCGCGAACATGATGGCGACGCACGCTACGAAGTTCCGCTTTCCCTGGAAGCCGGTCAATCTTACGTCTTTAGGCTGGAGCAGCGGCAGCGAACCGCCGACGTCGTGAGCTTGTGGTTTGAATGGATTACGCCTTCTCAAGTGGCGAAGATGGCGATCCCACAATCGAAGGTCATCACGGTCTATCTCCCCGCCGGACAGGACTGGTATGACCTTACGTCTGAAGAACGGCATGTTGGCGGCCGCTCCATCACGGTTCCAGCGCCGCTCGACTATGTACCGGTGTTTGCGCGAGCCGGAGCAATCCTGCCGATGACGCCCGGCATCGACCGTGCGTCGGTCCGCCCCAACGTAATCGAACTACGCGTTTTTGCCGGTCGTGACGGCCGCTTCACGTTGTACGAAGATGGCGGTGACGGGGATGGTTACAAACACGGTGCCGCTGCTCGTATTCCGATACGATGGCATGACGCGAAGCGCAGATTGGTTGTTGGCCCGCGGACAGGGACTTATCCTAACATGGTCTCCAAAATATATTTTCAAGCGCATTTAGCTGACGGGCACGGAGCGCAAATAGTGCGTAAGATCCTTTTTGATGGGTCCGAGCAAAGCATCGAGTGGTGATGCACGTTAGCAAAGCGGAGTGCGACCTATGGAATCATCTCCGCGCCGAGACCTTTAGAGCGAGTTAGCATTAGATACGGGTTCTCCACTTAGCAAAATATCTGAACGACGGTTTCAACCAGCATTCGATCGCTGGCCCTTTGTAGCTATTTTGCGGTTAGCCGAATCCAACGCCAAGATAGTCAACGAGAAAAAGGGCGTACTGCTGTGGGCCTCGTACAACCGCAAAGGCGAACAGATCAGTAAATTCCTTTCCGGACTGAACGACTATTTGGACTCGTACGTGCAGGTCGGAACAGCGCGGGCATCTCGGGAACGATAAGACCGCGCGGTATTATTTGAACCAATATACCAGGCGTCGCTTCTATGCCGGCGTGCAGTGGACTTTCTAAGACGGCGTCCCCCTCCCCGAGTACGTCGCGCATCACCGTTTTCTTAGGCGGTGCCGCGCCCTTTTCCGATCCGAGAGCAAGGATGATGTGTCGATGAGCAAGCTTGGACTGGCCGCGCTGGCCGCAGTGGTGACTATTGCGCCGGTCGCGGCGCGCAATCCGATCGTCCCAGGCTGGTATGCCGACCCTGAGATCCGGGTGTTCGGCGACAAGTACTGGATCTACCCGACTTATTCCGACGACGCGGGAAAGCCGGACGTTTCGCCGCTTTTCACTCCCGACCAGGCCAAGCTGCGACGGCAGCATACGGTGCGGCCGTCTTATCTCCAGCAGACCTTTTTCAACGCCTTTTCCTCGCCCGATCTGGTCCATTGGACCCGGCACAACCATGTGCTCGACGTCGCCAACGTAGCCTGGGCCGGCTATGCGGTGTGGGCGCCCTCGGCGATCGAGCACAAGGGCCGCTATTATCTGTTCTTCGGCGCGAACGACATTCAGAGCGACGCCGAACACGGCGGGATCGGCGTTGCCGTGGCGGACCGTCCGGGCGGCCCGTTCAAGGATGCGATCGGCAAGCCGCTGATCGGGGCGTTCCACAATCAGGCGCAGCCGATCGACCCGTTCGTCTATCGTGACGACGACGGTCAGGTGTATCTCTATTACGGCGGGTGGCGGCATTGCAACGTCGTCCGCCTGAGCGACGACCTGCGCAGCGTGCGGCCGTTCGCGAACGGCACGACGTACAAGGAAATCACCCCGCCGGGTTATGTCGAGGGATCGTTCGTCATCAAACGCCGCGGGGTCTATTATCTGATGTGGTCTGAAGGGGAATGGACCGGGTCGGACTATAGCGTCGCCTATGCGATGGGGCCGAGCCCGACCGGACCGTTCAGGCCGATGGGCAAGATTCTCGCCGAGGACGCACGGATCGCGCGTGGGGCGGGCCATCATTCGGTCGTCAACGTGCCGGGCACCGACGAATGGTACATCGTCTATCACCGCCGTCCGCTCGGCGACGCCAAAGGCGAACATCGCCAGATCGCGATCGATCGGATGACCTTTGCTACCGACGGCACGATCGAGCCGGTCGTGCTGACCAATACAGGCGCGCCACCGCGTCCGATCGGCCGGCGGCAATGACCGGCCCGTCCGCATCGGCCACCTTGGCCGTTCAGCCCTATACGCATTCTCCGGAAGACCTGACGTGAAGATCCGTTTCGCCGCATCCGCCGGCCGCAGCCTCGCGTTGCTCGCCGTCACCAGTCTCGGCCTGCCCGCGCCGCTGCTTGTCGCACCCGCGATGGCGCAGCAGCGCGGGGAGGCCGCGGAATCGCTGGCCGATCTGGTCAATCCGCTGATGGGGACCGATTCCACCTACGAACTGTCCTATGGCAATACCTATCCGGCGGTCGCGGTGCCGTGGGGGATGAACTTCTGGACCCCGGTGACCGGCAAGCCCGGCAGCGGCTGGGCTTATATGTACCATGATCTCAAGATCAACGGGCTCAAGCAGACGCACCAGCCGAGCCCGTGGATGAACGATTACGCGGCTTTCTCGCTGTTCGCGGAAACCGGCCCGCTCAAGATCAAGGAAGACGAGCGCGCGAGCTGGTACAGCCACAAGGCGGAGACGAGCCACCCCTATAACTACAAGGTCTATCTCGCCGATTATAACGTCACCGCCGAGGTGACGCCGACCAACCGCGCCGCGCAATTCCGCTTCACCTTCCCCAAGAGCGACGACGCGCACATCCTGCTCGACGGGCTGGCGGGCGGGTCGATGGTCAAGATCGACGCGGCCAACCGGCGGATCACCGGCTATGTCCGCAACAATCACGGCGGCGTGCCCGACAATTTCCACAATTACTTTGTCGCGCAGTTCGACCACGACTTCAGCGTCAGCCGCACCTGGGACGATAATTGGCAGATCGGCGCGGACACCACGCGCGAGGGTGGTCATGTCGGTGCGGTCGTCAGCTTCAGGACCCGCGACGGGGAGCAGGTCGGCGTCAAGGTTGCCTCGTCCTTCATCAGCGCGGAGCAGGCGCAGCGCAATCTCGACAGCGAGATCGGCAGCGACAGCTTTGCGACGACCGAGGCCAAGGCAAAAGCCGCGTGGGAGAAGGAACTCGGGATCATTCGCGTGAGCGACCCTAGTCTCGACAATAAGCGCACCTTCTATTCGGCGATGTACCGGATGCTGCTGTTCCCGCGGCAGTTCCACGAGATCGATGCACGCGGGACGATGGTCCATTACAGCCCGTATGACGGCAAGGTCCATGACGGGCCGATGTATACCGACAACGGATTCTGGGACACATGGCGGGCGGTCTTCCCCTATTTCGCGCTCGTCCGCCCGGAGCTCGACGGCCAGATCATGCAGGGGCTGGCGAACGCCTATAAGGAAGGCGGCTGGCTTCCCGAATGGATGAGCCCGGGCCAGCGCAACGTGATGATCGGGTCCAACTCCGCCAACATCATCGCCGATGCTTATCTCGAAGGCGTGCGCGGGTTCGACATCGAGACGCTGTACGAGGCGATGGTCAAGAACGCGACCACCTCGGAAGGGCGACCGAAGGACAAGAAGGGCAATGTCGTCACCGCAGTCGGCCGCGAGGGCGTCGAATGGTACAACAAGCTTGGCTATGTGCCCTATGACGTAGGCATCAACGAGAGCGCGGCGCGCACACTCGAATATGCGACCGCCGACTTCTCGCTCTCGCGCCTCGCCGCCGCGCTCGGCAAGACCGAGGATGCCAGAAAATACGCCGCGCAGGCGCAGAATTATCGCAAGCTCTACGACGCGCAATCCGGCTGGATGCGCGGTCGCAACAAGGACGGCAGCTGGATGCAGCCGTTCAACCCCTACGCCTGGGGCGATGCCTTCACCGAAGGGAATGCGCTGCACTACAGCTTCTCTGCGATGCAGGACGTGCAAGGGTTGATCGACCTGCAGGGCGGCGATCGCGCGTTCACCGACAAGCTCGATTCGATCTTCACGCTGCCGCCGGTGTTCGACGACAGCTATTACGGATCGGTCATCCATGAGACACGCGAGATGCAGATCGCCAACATGGGCCAATATGCGCACGGCAATCAGCCGATTCAGCACATGACCTATCTGTATGACTGGGCCGGTCAGCCGTGGAAGACGCAAGGCCATGTCCGCGACGTGATGTCGAAGCTCTATTCGGCGACGCCCGACGGCTATCCCGGCGACGAGGACAATGGCCAGACTTCGGCCTGGTATGTCTTCTCCGCGATGGGGTTTTATCCGGTAACGCCGACGGTCGGCCAATATGCGATCGGCAGCCCGCTGTTGCGCTCGGTCCGCATGACCATGCCGGGCGGCAAGGTGCTGACGATCGAGGCGCTCAACAACGGGCCGAAGAAAGTCTACATTCAGTCGGTGACGTTGAACGGCAAGCCATACGAAAAGCCGTGGCTGTCGCGCGAGGCGCTGCAAGAAGGCGGGACGTTGCGATTTGTCATGGGGCCGACCCCCAACACCCGCTGGGGCAGCGCCAAGAGGGATGCGCCTTTCTCGATGAGTGCGCCGACTGCCGGGTGACCTGCTGATTAATTGGGAGACGAATATGAATCGTCGGGGCATCATCGCTCACGGTCGCAGCAGCGGTCCCAGGTTACGCGAAGACTCCGCAGATGGAGTGATATTTTGTAAGTTAGCTTGCCCCCGTCTTGCCTGCATATTTATGTGCCGATTTGTTGTGCGGTACTGGCTTGTGATTCTTGAACGCATTGCTCGACGATCTGTGCCCCTCGCTTACCTTTGTTCGCAACCCAATCGTCGCTTTGGCACAGTCAACGGCTCAGGTCGTTCCTTTGGGTAGCTTCGCCCCCTCGATTTTTCCTAAGTTCTGAAATGAGTCTGAAATCTGACCCATTTCATCGGCTTCGCGATCAACCCGCGATTCAAGAAGCGGGTTATCGCGACGCTGCTCTTCAAGTAGCGCAATAATTTTGGTATTTTTACGTTCGCTAAGCATCGCGATTTCAAGGGTCAATTGGGCGCGCTTTTCGGCCAAGGCTTCAGCATGTCGCTGAGTGGTCAAGATCAAAAGCGCGACCACGAGAGCGCCAATGGTTGCAAAAAACTCGAGGTTCGGAAACGGAAATTGCTCGAATGAGATAAGGCCGGCACGGCGTGCACTGTAATTCCCGATGATCCAGGCGATGACCAGCATGATGATGAAGGTGACGGAGCTCGGCTTGCCAAGCGCTGCAGTGACACGATTGGCGATACGTTGCATATTCGACGCCTGACGGTCATGCTCGACCTGCAACTCTATGAGTCGTTGGACTGTTTCCTCGACATGACCGCTTACGGGACTGTTGTGGATCTCACCTACCAGCTGGTCGGGGTACAGGGACATGACTTAGTTTTCAAAGATCGCTGGGGTGCCAAGCTTGACCGTCAGCAACAACTTTACTGCATTCCAATTTGTCATCCATCCAACGGCAGGGATGGCAAGAGCGCCGTCGCGCTTCGACCGCGCGATCTATCATGATGGTCAGGGGCATGCCCGATGGAAATTTGATTACCTTGCTTGATACAGGCGCGTAGTCGTCGCGCGGGCCATGGAAGTGGGTGCGGGAAGGGGGACTGGCCGGGCTTTGCGACCCATGCCGTCCATATCGTTAGAAAAAGTACGGTCACGCTTGGAAGGAGGAGTCCCGGCTTAACACGGTTCACGGCGTCCTCCTGCCGTGCTGAGCCTCAGAAAAGCAAGGCCGGCGGGTGCCGGCCTCGTTTTGATCAATTGGTCCCGCCTACAGGAACATCGCTTTCGCCGCTTGGAAAATGCTTCTGTGCGCTTTGCTTTCCGGCATCGACCGTCTCGGACGCGACCTGCTTAACAGAGTCGACCAGCGACCCGCTCTTTAGATCAGCAACCACGTCGCCGATCGGCTTATCCGTCGTCAGTCCATGCGCCTGAGCACTGTCTTTGACCGCGCCGAGCGCCTCGTTAGCTACAGGCCACCACGATCCACCACGTCCTGCGCGAGATGCGTCCTGCGGAGCGCAACCGATCAGCCGTCCCCCAGCGCATGCTGTTCCTCGTCGCTGGTTGGGATCAACGAGCCGGCACGATGCCGAGATGGCGCGACGCGCCAGGCGAAGGGATTCGGTACCGAGGCAGCGCCTCACGCGTCGATTGTGCCATATTGCCTACTCCTTGTGAACCGCTCACCGCCGCGCTGCGCGCGGTCACCAAGATTCCGGCGGCGTCGCTCATGTGCCGTCAGATCATGCGTGGTCTCGCGAACGCTTTGCGTTGCGGAGCCATCGCCCTTGATCTTCTCCATAGCTTTGCGCCGTGTCGGAAGTTCGCGTGCCACTCCAAGCACCTTGCCTCGCGCCTCATCCAGACGCGAAGCATGCCATCGGATGTTCGTGTTTCCACGTACCACCTCCGCCTCAGCGTCCGAAGACGGACAATATAGTCTGGTTCGGGTGCGGGTCGCGCCGGTCGCGCGAGCAAGCGGCTTGCTGCTCGATGCCATCAGCCAGCATACCGACCCGGCCAGCGCAGCGGGCAAAGGATTGGTCTTGAGCTTCGCGACTAACCCGTGGTAAAGTCGGCGCCATCGCCGCCTTGGAAATAGGCGAAGGCATCGTTCAGCATCTGCTTGGGGGTCAGGTGTTCCTGAAGCTCGTCGAGCCTATGGTCCATGCGCGCACGCGTCCTCGCCAGGTCTTGCTCGATTGCCGCAGTTTCGGTCATTTCAACCATTACAAATGCTCCTTCATGATCCGCGCATCTTTGCTGAGGTTAGCAGCAGTGCGGTCTGGCGTGATGTTCTTGATGGATAGCTTGGCAAGACCGCCACGGACGATCAGCCCGCCGATGAGCACATAAGGCGCCAACGATCAGCAACGACGCCCAGGTCGGGATCCACCTGGCGAGGATCGCGGCACCGCCTTCGAGCAGCACAACCAGCCCTGCAAACGCGACCAGCGCGCCGCCAACCAGCGAAATGGCACCAGCAATTAGCCCTTGGAGCTTTTCGTCGAACTCGGCGCGGGCCAACTTCAACTCGCCCTTAACGAGGTCCTGTACGTCGCCGGCAAGCCCCCTGCGATCTCCCCCAGACTATGCGTCGTATGCGGTTCAACCCTGTCCATGACCAACCTCCGGGAGCGTCGGCAGATCGTTGCGCGAGATATCGGCAGCGACGATCTTGCCGAAGCGCGCAAGCGCGAACCCGGCTGCGAACGACGCACCATGAAACGCCGGCTGCTGCCGGGCAAAGTCCGCACCTGTCCGAACAGGCGGTACATCATTTGCGAAGCGATTTGCAGCGTCGAAGCTCGGCGCTCCGCGCTCGAAGCGCTCGCGATCCAGTCCTGCGCCATTGAATGCTGACCTGATTTGTGGACGCATCGGCGAGCCCGTCGATCTGGTCGGCAAGACCGCCTTTTGGCTTCGACTGCCTGTAGCTTTATCCTTCACCTGTCCCTAACGACGACGCTTTGTCGGCCGCCTGTCCGGCCACTGCTTTCGCCTGGTCGGCGACCGCCGCAGTAGTTGGAGACCCGCCGGACATTGAGCTCTGCGGGGTAAGAGTGGGGGAGCCCGCCGGACGATCGATAGGATCTTGCATCATCATCTCCTGAAATAGCTGGTCAGCCTCGTCGGCTGTTAATTGCCGCGGACTTCGTCCGCTTGGTTGTCGAGAGCTTTACCGGTTGTTTTGGCTTGCGCACGGACCTCGGCGGCCTGACGCTCCAGCGCATCCGCCTGGCTGTCGCCGGACGCCCGCACGGTCTTGGCCTGATCCTTTAGGGCGTCAGCGCGGGCATCGATTACGCGCATTTGTGCATGGTCCGCCCGATCCGCAAGCCTGCCGAGCCGCTGCTGCGGCCCTTCTCGGAACAGTCCTGGCTTTTCGCCCGCTGCTTGATCTGCCTGTTTGCCAGACTTCTCATGGGGCCCGTCACAACCGGTAAGGACGGCGAACCCAAACACGGCTACAAGTGCCGCATAACTGTGCACGGCTCGCCTGATCATCTCGAGATGTTCGCTTCGCATCGCCTATGCTCGATATGAAAGAGCCCGCGCGGTGCCAACCGCGCAGGCTCTGATTGCGTTAAATACGCTTGTTGGTGCTACCCAGCTTATCGGCGTCGCTATCGATCTCGACGTCGGTGCGGCGCACTGTATCATCGATCTCTTCAACATGCTCTTCAGCGGTCTTCGAGACGACGACCTCCTCTACAACGCGCGCAGTCTTACCGACCACTGCCTCTTCGCCGGTCGCAGTCATGTCAATCGTGCGCTCACGGAACGCGTCGCCCTCGGCTGCCGAAAGGGGCTTATCAACAGCACGACGCTCGACATGCACCTGCTCGTTGCGCAGACGGATCTGCTCATGAACGGGCGTTTCAGTGACATAGGAGCGCACGCGCACGCCGCCACGGTCTACGTCGCGCTTGCCGACAACGAGCTGCTCTTCAACAATCGGAACAACTTCCTCACGCTCCCCGTCGAGGTCGTGAGTACGGTTCGTATCGTGCGCGGTGGTGCCACCAAGAGCACCCAAACCCGCTGCCCCTGCACCCGCTGCCGGATGATCCCAGCCGGACGAACGCCACTCGCTCGAGCGGTCGTCGATATCGACGCTATTGGCATCTTCCAGAACCTTGACGGCCTCATCAACGTGCGCGTCTTCGACGTCAGCAGTCAGCAGCACACCACCCCGGCGAACGCCTTCCTCATAAGTGTGGCGGTCCTCATCGGGAAGGAACGCGTGCTTGATCGAATCCCACATTCCGCGGTCCTGATGGGTCGAATAACCAGTCGCGTTATAGCCCGCGCTGGTCTTGTCATGGATGTGGATGTGATCGACGTCGACCCGTGCAGCCTTCAGCCGCTCCTTAGCGGCTTCGGCATCGGCGCGATTGTCGAACAGGGCAGTGATGGTGCTGGACATGATATTCTCCTGAATAAACGTTGGATAGAAAAGGGTTGCTTATCTCGCCGTTACGACGAGTTCGGTACGGCGGTTCTCGAAACGCCCCCCTGCCGTCGTATTGGTGTCGACGGGGTCGGTTGCACCGCCCGAGACGGTCTCGATCCCCCCGGCATCGATGCCCTTGGCCACAAGCGCCGCCTTAACGCTCTCAGCGCGAGCCTTGCCGAGCGCCATGTTAGTCGCATCGCTGCCGCGCGAGTCCGCATAGCCGGCGATCCGGACATGAGAGGTTGGATACTGCCTCAAAGCCATTGCGACTTGATCGACCTCTGCCGCGTCAGCCGCACGAATGTCGCTCTTGGCTGTGTCGAAGTTTAGCTTCTCAAACGTGAAAGTACGTGGCGTCGCTTCCGTGCCGCCCAGATACGCACCAAGACCAGACGTACCGACCAATGCTGCCGATTTCGGCGCATTAGGAGTCTGCGCTATCACTTTGCTCGGGGCTGGAGCCGGCACGACGGCGACTGTGTCCTCTTTGTGGCAGCGGCTTAAACCGAGGATAAGGGCGAGCAGCCCCAACGCCAGCGCCAACCACGCGAGCGCTTTTACCCAGCCTGGCTGAACGTTCCTTTCGATATGCACGTGGCTTGGCGCGCCGGGTTTATGGTCGTTCGGTCCTGGCATTAACAATCCCTCCTATTTTAGACTTCGTCGCCATCGCGCTCGATGACGGCGCGCATTTTGCGAAGCGTGGTAGGAACTCGTACCTCCTCGGTTCGCGCTATCCGGCGAACGACGACCTCCTCGACGACGAAAAGGCGCTTTTCGACGATGGCGCGCTCTTCAACGATTGGAATGATCAGCAGTTCGCCCTCATGGTAAGGCACAGGCGCGACGGACACTTCGCGTTCGACCACGCGGCGCTCAATCTCGATGTCCTCGCGCGCAAGCTCCGCGACGAGATTGTTTGTTATCTCTTCGACGACGGTGCGGACCCGGACATGGCTACTTTCGACGGTCCGCTTGGACACA
>NZ_AIDW01000043.1 GCF_000251145.1 Sphingomonas sp. PAMC 26621
GTGACCCTCAACAAACAACGAAGACGCCGAACGGCGGCATAGCTCTCCACGGCAAACATCCCCGGCCGCTCCCAAAAAGAAGCAGCCTTACCAACGGCCGGATTTTACTCCGCCACGCTCAGCACCGCGCCGGCGTTCCGATGGCCTGCTTTGTCACCGGCGCATCCACTCCCAGACGAGGAAGGATCGACGAAGATGTCTTTGTCTACCACACAGACGGCAGGAATCGATATCGGGAAGGCGTACCTCGACATAGCGCTGTACCCGTCCGGCGCGGCCTTGCGCCTGGCCAACGACAGCGAGGGCCATGGCCGCTTGCTGCACTGGCTGATCGAACATGATATTGCGCGCGTGGGGCTGGAAGCCTCGGGCGGCTACGAACGCGGCGTCGCCGAAGTCTTGCGCGATGCCGGGCTCGAGGTCGCGCTGCTCCAGCCGCGCCAGGTCCGCGCCTTTGCCGTCTTCCGATTGCGGCGCGCCAAGAACGATCGGCTCGATGCCCAGCTGATCGCGCATTGCACCGCCGAGCTCGACAGCGTGCGCAGTGCGCCCGATCCGCGGCTGGCGCCGTTTGCCGAGCATCTGCGCCTGATCAAGCAGATCGAGGCCGACCTGGCCCGCAGCAAGACCCGCAACGAGGCCTATCGATGCCCACGCCTCAAGCGGTGGCTGGCGCAGGAGACCACCCGTCTCGAACGGCGGCTCAAGGCAGAGCTGCTCCTGCTGACCAAGACCCTGTCCGCCGCGCCGGACCTGCTCCACCGCCTGACCCTCATCGAGAGCGTCGAAGGGGTCGGCCGACGCACCGCGCTCAGCCTGCTCATCCTCATGCCCGAACTGGGCCACCTCACTCGCGCCGAGATCGCAAGCCTGGCAGGCCTCGCCCCGTTCGATCACGAGTCCGGAAAGCATTGCGGACAACGCCGCATCGCCGGTGGCAGGCATCGTGTCCGGCGCAGCCTTTACGCCGCTTCCCTCGCCGCAAGCTTCCGCTGGAACGCCAGTCTCAAGGCACTCTACCAGCGCCTGCGTGTTGTTGCCCCCTAAAGGCCTGACGGGGCCTCGCAGGTTTGCGCGATGAACTCGCGGGGGGAACGATAGCGCAAAGCGCGGTGCGGATGCACTTGGTTATAATGGTCGAACCAGCCGGGGAGTTGGTCGATAACGCTCTGCGCGTTTGGCCGTGGGTTCACGCGGACATAATCGCGCTTGAGGGTGCGAACGAAAGCCTCAGCCATGCCGTTCGATTGAGGACTGCTGACCGGGGTCGTGCGCGGGATCAGGCCAATGCCCCGGGCGAAGGTGCGTGTATTGCGAGCGGTGTAGCAGCTGCCGTTATCGGTGAGCCACTCGATCGGTTCGGGCACGCGGTTCACCTGTCCATAGCGATGCTCGACCGTGGCGACCATCAAGTCCTGGACATCCTCGGCAGTGATGCCGCCCGTCGTCGCCACGTGTCCCATCACCTCGCGGTCGCAGCAGTCGAGCGCGAATGCGACACGCACCTTCTCGCCATTGTCGCAGGTGATCTCCAACCCGTCGGAACACCAGCGGGTGTTGCGGAGGTCGACGGCGACCCGACCATCGTGACGCCGTTCCTCGCGGCGTTCGCCGTCCCGCTGTAGCAGCAGCCCGTGCACCTTCATGACGCGGTAGACGCGTTTCGGATTGGGCGCTTCGCGCCCGGTCTTCTCGGCCTGCCGGCGCAGCAGAGCATGAACGCGGCGATAGCCATAGGTCGGCAGATCGGCGACGAGCGCGCGGATGTCGGCGACCAGCTCGGCATCCGGCAGCGGCGGTCGTCCGCGCGGTCGTGACGCTGGGCGATGGCGCATTGCGGACAGGTGTGGGCGAGCGATGCCGACCGCATCTGCGACCGCGCTCACTGTCCATCCCGCGGCAACGAGGTCGAGCGCAACAGCAGTTTTTTTGGGCCTGCGGCCCGGGACACGGCCTCGCGGAGCAGCTCGTTCTCCATGGCCTTCTTGCCGAGCAGCCGGTGTAGTTCGCGCACCTGCTGCTCGAGCGCGCGGTATTCGGACGAAGGCACCACTTCCTCGCCCGCTGTCGCGGCGGTCAGCGCACCCTGTGCCATCAGGCGCCGCCAGGTGAAGATCTGATTCCCACCAATGCCGTGCCGGCGGGCGACGAGCGACACGCTCATTCCGGGCAGATACGTCTCCTCGACGATCCGGACCTTTTCCTCCGGTGTCCATCGCCTCCGGCGCTGAACACCGGAGAGAACCTCGCCATCGTTGTAACGCCTGGTCTTACCGTCAGTCATATGCCTCACTCTTATCTAAGAGCGGGGCCCTGTCAGGTCATTTAGGGGGCAACCTCACTGCGCGACAAAGGGAAACCCCACAAGGTCGCCATCGTCGCCTGCGCCCGAAAGCTCCTCACCTTCGTCAATACCGTCGTAGCAAGGGACACCCCATGGGTCAAATTCAGCGCCGCAAGCTAATGGTTGCTGAAGGAGTAGGTATTGTTGTCCCCGCGTGTCTCGGACTAACCGCAATCGAACCGGGCATTGCGAGTTCGGAGATGTACGAGCGCGCGGATCGTATGCTCTACGATGCCAAATCAGCAGGTAGAAATTGCGTCCTCGTGGCGGCGTGATCGCCTTCGTCGACCTGAAAGAGGAAGAAACGACTCTCGGATCGGGGGGTCTCGTCTGCGCCGAAGTTCTATAACGGGCAGGGTTTTTCGGAGGCGATGGCGTGGCTAGCGTTGCAATTTTTTAGCTTTCGCTAGCGAACGGCGATTAGACGAACGCTTCCTAACCCGTCGTCTGCAAGGTCGCAGGCATCGCTTACTATCAAGATTTAGTTACGGACCGAGTATGTTTTGGGAGTATCATGTCAGAATGGTTCGATCGGTCTTCCTCTCCACGGCTCTCGTCGGAAAGAGACGTTGAACATCCTCTTCATCGAGGATGACGCTATGAACAGGCGTGTCATGCGCGACATGCTCGATGTCGCCGGTGCTTCTATGACGGAAGCGGAGAACGGTGAGATCGGCCTAGCCGCAATCGAGCGGGGGACCTTCGCTCTCATACTGCTCGACCTTCGCATGCCGAATATGGACGGGTTTGAGGTGCTTCGCCAAGTCCGAGCTCGCGTCGATTCCAAATCCGACCTGCCGGTGATCGTGCTGACTGCGGACACGGCGGTCGATCTTCGTGCGCGATGCATTGAACTTGGAGCGAACGAAGTGCTGTTCAAGCCGGTGGCGATGGACGCGTTGTTCGATGTGATCGGTCGCGTGCTGGCAAGCGCCGGGTCGGGCGGCGTGATCGAATGAGGTCGTGTTAACCGAGACCTGAGCCTCTCAACACAACTGTCGGTCTCTAGTTGCCGCTGGATGAAGAACGAGGGTGATGTCACAGGTATAGCCTCATAGCTGCTTAAGACCGCCGGTTGCCGTTGTGGCAGAGCGATACTCGAGCTGCGAATGAGCGATCCTGCATGCAAAGCAGATCGGAGGCGTGTACCGAAAGGCGTGACCGCCCCTGAGACTCACTCCCCGAAGCCGTCGATGCCCAGCGTGAACTCTGCGCCGGCTAATGCCGGATGGATCCTTACGGCGACGATGTTGGCGTCGAGCCTCGCATTCATTGATGGCTCCGTCACAAATGTTGCGCTACCTTCGATCGGCAAGGATCTGCACGGCGACGCTGCCTCGATGCAATGGGTGATCAACGCCTATCTGCTACCGCTTTCCGCGCTGCTGCTGATCGGCGGCGCCGCTGGCGATCGCTTCGGGCGTCGGCGGGTGCTGATCCTTGGAACCGCGTTGTTCGCGGTCGCGTCCGTTCTTTGCGCGATTGCCTCGGACCTTACTCTCCTGCTAGCCGCACGGGTCGTCCAAGGCATCGGCGCAGCCATGCTGATGCCGAACAGCCTCGGCATCCTTGGCACCGCTTTTTCCGGTGAATCCCGGGGACGTGCCGTCGGCACATGGGCGTCGGCCGGAGCGATCGCTAGCGCGATCGGACCTCCACTAGGCGGGTGGCTCGTCGGCGCTGCCGGCTGGCGCGCGATCTTCCTGATCAATGTGCCGGTCGCGCTCGCTGCAATTGTCGTCGCGTGGAATTTTGTGAAAGAGAGTGCGGAGGGCAAGCAGCCGCTCGATGTTCCGGGAGCCGTCCTGGCGACAATGGCGTTAGGAGCGCTTACTTGGTCGCTGACCTTGTGGTCGAGCCAGCACCAAGGATCCCCGGAGGCCTGGGCGGGACTTATCGCGGGCATCGTTCTTCTTGGCGTGTTCGTGTGGGTCGAGCATCGTCGTCGAGCCGAAGCCATGATGCCGCTAGCGATGTTTGCGTCGCGCCCATTTATCGGTCTGACCTTGCTTACCTTCCTTCTCTACGGCGCGCTTGGCGGACTTCTCGTGCTGCTTCCCTATCTCCTGATCGTCGGCGGCGGCTATACGCCGTTGCAGGCAGGCCTTGCGCTACTACCGTTTTCGCTTGTGATTGGCGGGGCATCGCGGCTCATGGGCCGGACGACGGAGCAGATCGGGCCGCGGTGGCCGCTGACAATCGGACCGATCGTGACCGGCTTGGGTTTCCTCCTGCTTGTTCGTGTCGACCCGACCGCCAGCTACTGGACGAGCGTCATGCCGGGTATGGTCGTCATCGCCGTGGGCATGGCAGGCGCCGTTGCGCCGTTGACCACGTCGGTGCTGTCGTCGGTAGACCGGGAGCATACCGGCACTGCCTCCGGGTTCAACAGCGCGATTGCCCGAACCGGGGGACTAATCGCGACGGCGCTGGCGGGTGCTGTCATGGCACAGACCGGCACTGCGCTAACCAGTGCGTTCAAGTCGGCGGCCGTTATCGCAGCGGTTCTCGCGATTGCATCGGGATGCGTCGCCTTCGTCACCCTTAGAGCCGAACTAGGGCAAGCAGCCGATTAGGTCCTACTCAAATCGAGCGCATGGCTGCCTGCTGGCGAAGTTTGCGCTGTCGTACTGGTATCAGTCCGCAATTGCCTTACACAATATGAACGGACGGCGGGAGTTGGAAGGCCGAGAGTGGCACGCGAATGGCCGGTGATGGGTCAGCCAAGCCGTAAGCGTGGTCTGAAGGCCGCGCTCTAAGCTGCCTCTGCGATGTGTTGTTCGGTAGCCCGATGCCAATTCCAGGGCATGAGCTCATCCCAACGCGATACGGGCCAGTCGCCCGCGATCTTCGCGATGACGTCGGCAATGTAGGCCTGCGGCTCGACACCGTTGAGCTTGCAGGTTTCGATGACGGTATAGATTGCGGCCGCGCGCTCGCCACCAGCCTTCGATCCAGCGAACAGCCAGTTCTTCCGGCCGATCGCGATGCTACGCATAGCGCGTTCGGCGATGTTGTTGTCGATCTCGAGGCGACCGTCTTCGATGAACCGCGTGAGCGCGGTCCAGCGCTTGCGGCCATAGGCGATGGCCTTGGCGACCTCGGACTTGGGCGAGAGGCGTCGCAGCGCATCGTCGAGGACGATGCGAAGCGCCTCGATACCGGGTGCTGCGCGCTCCAGCCGGGTTCTTCGTCGGAGATCTGATGGCATCCCGCGGATCTCATCCTCGATTTTATAAAGGCTGCCGATCCGGGTCAGCAGGTCGGTGGTAAGCGGCGTCGGACTGGTAGTGTAGATGTCGAAGATCTTGCGCCGGAAATGCGCCCAGCATGCGACCTCGGTGATGCGGTTGGTGGCGTAGAGCTGGTCGTAGCCGGCATAGCCGTCGGCCTGCAGGAAGCCGATGAAGCGGCCAAGCTGGGCTCGTGGATGGGCGCCGGTGCGATCCTGGGTGAAGTGATACCAGACCAGCGGCGGACTGGTGGCACTGAAGCCGCGGTCATCGACGACATAGGCCCATAGCCTGCCGGTCGCGGTCTTGCCGCGGCCCGGGTCGAGCATCGGCACGGGCGTGTCGTCGGTGTGGATCTTGGCAGCGCTCAGCCCGACCTCGCGGATGCGGCTGACGATCGGGTCGAGCAGCGCCGATGCCTGGCCGGCCCAGCCGGCAAGCGTCGAACGATCCAGCTCGATCCCCTGGGCCGCCATCATCTCTGCCTGGCGGTAGAGCGGCAGATGATGATCGAACTTGGCGACGACGACATGGGCCAGCGTTGCGAACGTTGCCTTGCCGCGCGCGATCGCCTTCACCGGCGCGGCGGCCTGCACGACCTTGTCACAGGAGCGGCAGCTATACTTGGGGCGGATGGTGCGCACGACGCGCCACTGGACGGGCACAGCGTCGAGCATCTCGTCGCTGTCCTGGCCCAACGGGCGCAAGGCCCCGCCGCAATCGGGACAGGTGCAGCAGCCGTGCTCGGGCTCGATCCGCTGCTCCTCGCGCGGCAGGTGTGCCGGGAGCGCGCGGATGGGCGTCGGTCGCTCCGCGCTGACGGGATCGGCGCGCTGTATGCTGGCCACGACTGCCTCGGCCTCGAGCTCTTCGAGCGCCAGCTCCAGTTGCGCGATCTCGTGGGTCAGCTTCTCCGAGGAGGTACCGAACTGCATCCGCCTGAGGCGCGCGAGCTGTACGCGCAGCGTGTCGATGAGGATGTCTCGCGCGGAAATATCGGCGCGAGCCGACGCCAATGCGGCTTCGAGCTCGGCGATGCGAGCGTCTTTGTCAGGGAGGGGAAAGCCTGCGTCCGACACCGCGATTACATAGCAGATCGGGCGTCTTCGAGCCAGGAAAACCGCCTGAATCCGGGGCTTTTTAGCCCGCCAGAGACGGCACGAAAGTGCGTTCCGGACGTCGCCAGTCAATCCCTTCGAGGAGCATCGAAAGCTGGGCCGCGGTCATGACAACCGAGCCGGTCGCGGTCGACGGCCAGACGAACCGCCCCCGGTCCATCCGTTTGGAGAACAGGCACAATCCCTGGCCATCGTACCAGAGCAGCTTGACGAGATCGCCGCGCTTGCCGCGGAACGCGAACAGTGCGCCGGAATGCGGGCTCTGCTGCAACGCCTGCTGCACCAGCACCGCCAATCCGTCGAACCCCTTGCGCATATCGGTTGCGCCGCATGCCAGGAATATCCGCGTCAAAGGGGGAAGCGGGATCATTGCGCGAGGACGCCGATTACCCGCGACAGCGCGTCGGCATCGACCGACGCATCAACAGTAAGGCGCACGCCGGTCGGCAGCTCGATCCTGATCCGACCCAGGCCAGGCTGGGCGACAGTTGGCGCCGGCAACGTCGCTGCCGGTTCGGCGATCTGGACCTCGGCGAAGCTGGGCTGGGACGGCATAGTCACCCCGGTCAGCGCGCCCGACATCGCTTACCGGCGCCAGGTATAGATCGCGCCGCTGCCGACCTCGTGGCGCTCGACCGCCGCGCGGACCGAACCCTCGGGCCCGAATGCATCGCGTAGGATCGCCAGCTTCTGCTCGACGGTCCAGTGCCGCCGACCTGAAACGCGCCCGACGATCTGGATCCGACCGCTCATACGACCACTCGTATGACTGCTCGCCCGTTCGCCCGCTGGCTCTATGATCTCGTCTGACATCGATGCTCCGCTCAAAGAGCGGCAATCAGCCCGTCCACCAGGCATCCCGCAAGGAGACCTTCAGGCCACGCTTACGCCAAGCCGTCTATCGCGTCTCAAGGAATGTCCGTCGAAAGCATAGAGGCTTGATCGCATTTTGCACGACGAGCGTTCAGCGCATCTAGCCGACCAACAGTGTTACTTAGCGCAGTATATCACTCGCTGGAGACCATGAGCGCGTCGAGGGTGGGCGGCGTGATGGTCCCCGTCACGTCCAGGCCGCGAGCCTTCTGGAACTTGCGGAGCGCGGATCGAAGGCCTGGCCCGACCTGGCCGTTGATCGCGCCGCCGTAGAAGTCCTGCGCGAGCAGGGCGATCTGCACTCGCCTGACGATCGAAACGAAACGCTTCGTGCGGCCGGACAATGCGGGCATGCCGTCGGATGGCGGCGCGGATGCGCGGGTGTCGGTTGAGAATAGCGGCTGCGCGGTCCGGGGCTGGGGCGGAGGCGCCGGGGTTGGAGCGACGTAGGGAGGTGAATAGGCGGGTGCGGGCTCGTAGCTCGGAGTGTAGCCGCCGCCCGTCGACGACCGGTGGCTCGTGTGACTGTAGTGGCCGCCGCCTCCGTATCCCGAACTGTGGCTCGAGTGGCTACTGTGACTGCGGTGCTGAGCAAGGGTCACCGTATGATCCTGCGAGAAGCGCCGCAGCAGCGCGCCGTTGTTCGGATCGTCCGTCCCGGTCGTAGTCGCCTTGGCGAAAGTATCCGCCAACGCATCCTGATGGCCGGTGAACCCCGCCGCGAGCAAACTCGAAATGAGAAAGCGGGTGCGCTTCATAGCGGCCGGGCTGCCCCAACGGTTTGTTCGTCCGGATGCCATTCGAAGAAGCCCGAGCACGCGCCGCGCTCGCTGCAGCGATCGCACGCGGGGGCGAACTTGCGCTTCCAGTCGGAAATCGAGGCGATCGCCAAGCGGCGGTAGGCCGCCGGCACCGTGCAGCGCGGAAAGTTGAACAACTGCGCGCGAACGCCGTGCAGCAGCGCTCGGTCGAGCGCCTCCGCGATCGGAGCGAAGCGCGGAACATGGTCAAAGAACAGCTGATTCCAGCCGTTCTTAGCGAAGCCGATGTGCTCCAGCTGCATGATCGACCACGCCTCAACGAAGCGGAGCCGGGCCGCCACGTATCCGGCGAGCGCAGGAAGCTGATCGACATTGTCGCTCAGGACGACCGTTCTGAGTTCCACCCGCGCTCCCGCCATCGCAAGATTCGCAAGCCCTTCCTCCAGCTTTGCAAAAGCCCCTTCTTTGCCTACGATAAGGTCGTGCGTCGCCGCGTTCGACGCATAGAGTGGTATTCCCCAGCTTACCCGGCGGAACGTGGAGCGACCCAACCGCGCGATGTCCACAGCCTCGAAGTGCTGGCCATTGGTGAGGACGTGGAAGGCCAGATCTGGACGCGCAGCCAGCGTCCGATCGATCAGCGTCAGGAGCTGTTCTTTGTAGAGCGTCGGCTCCCCCCCGGATATCCCGATCAGCATGCCGTCGGGCGCGAGGCGGCAGGCCTCCTCCAATAGGTCGAAGCGATCGACATGGGTCTTCTTCGGGGGTTGCGAGCACATCACGCAGAGCTGGTCGCAACGCTCCGTAACCAGCAATGTGTTGGTGGTCGATCCAACGCGGAGCAGGCGTTCCACCCGGCCTCTGCCTGGGTCGATCAGCACGACGTCGCCGTCAAGGTCGGCGATGCGGACGCCTTCGATCGTGACAAGTCCGTGGCGTCCGGAGAAGATGCCGCCATCTTGGTCGCCCTCGATAAGGATCGCATCGTCGCCGGTCGCGCCGGAACGCGAGGTGCGGAGTCGCGTGACGTACGGGCGTTCGGCGTCTGCAACCGCGGGGCGCACCAGTGGAATCATGACAGATGCTGCCCGAATGCTGCGGGCTCTCCAGGTAGACGCAACCACCGGGCGAGCGAATACCTGACGGCGTCGTCGTCCGAATACACCAGAGAGAACGCGAAATCGAACAGGTGCAGGTGGCGGCGACAGAACGCCGTCTCGCGCCGCGGCATGTCGATCCTGCCGTATCGGGCGAGGTCGTCGACGAGGTCGCGACCGCAGAACGGCTGGTAGGCGCAGCGCCTGCAGTCGGGATCGAACTGGTTGGTGGAGTTCGCGTTGAGCAGATCGAACGTCGGTCCGCCCCATCCCTCCGAGACGTTGCCGATAGCGAGGTCTACCACCCCGGACCGGGCGAGCATGCGCGCCTCGTCGGTGGGATAGATCGTGCCGTCGTGATCGATCACGACGTAGTCGATGCCCATGGCGTTCGGATTGCGCAGATCGACATGTCTCTCGCTGCCGGGCTGGAAGATGCGACGGAGCGCTATGCTCATGTAGGTCTCTTCCAGCACCCGGCTTCTATCCGTCCAGTTGCGTTCAATGATCCGCCGCACGAACCTTTCGTAGTAATTCCGCCAGCGGTCGTCTTGTTCGCGCGAGCCGGCATGGCGCTTCCGCGCAAACCCTTGGAAGTTGATCGGACGAAGGAACACGCTGTCGATGCCGAGATCGACATAGGCGTCGATGAGCGCGTCGATGTCGGGCGGGTCGACAGGATCCACGGTGGGCAGCGCTGACACCTTCGTCGGACCGTAGCGTTCGACGAGCATCCGCAGGTTGCCAAGGAAGGTGGACGTTGCCTCCGCGGTGCAGGTGCGGTTGCGCGCGTGGGTGGTGAGGTCGCCGTCCAGCGAGGTGCTGATAAACACGTCTGATCGATCGAACAGCGCCAGAATCTCGTCGTCGACACGCTGCAGGTTCGTGCAGATGACGAACTCCGCACGCTCAAATCTCCCACACCGCTCAATGACCGCTCGGATCAGTTCCGGACGGAGCGTGGGTTCGCCACCCTGGAATTCGATCTTGACGTGCGGGGCGTCCAGGCCGTCGATCAGGTTCAGGACCGCGCGCAGCGTCGCGTCGCTCCAGTCATGCCCGTCTTGGTTCTCTGCGACACGAGACACTTGGCAGTAGCTGCAGGAGAGGTTGCATCGAAGCGTCGGGACCAGGATGAGATAATCGAGCGATCCGGCGCTTGCGATCCGGTCCGCGACGCCCCTGGCATGCGCTGCCGCGCCCAGAGCGTCGCCGCGCTCGACCACGTGTCCAGCCGCGCGCAGGAAGGACACGTCGTCCGCCGACAGCTGCTCGTGGTCCAGTCGATCCAGGAACGCGGAGGATCCAAGAAAGAACCTGCCGGCGTCGTTCACGACCAAAGCGCTGTCGCCTTCGATCGAGCGGAGCCGGAGGGGCGCGAAGGTCATGCTACGAGCGACATGAGCAAGTCGGCCCGCGCCGGATCCGCCTCGGCGACGAGGCGTTCGTTCAGGAGTGTCACGCGCCAGAGATGCCGGACATCCGCATTCGGCGCGGCGGCCGACACGAAGACCCGGTCGCTCAAAAGGCGCACATGCAAGTCCGGCGGCATCCGTAGCGCCGCCTCGAACGCGTGCGGCGCGTCGCGCACCGATAGTGCGATCTCGATCTCGGTTCCCCCCACAACGTCTCCCGGTCGCTGCGAGGTTGATGCTATGAGCGACGATGGGTTGCGGCAAGCATCTATTTTCCGGACGAAAAGATGATTGCTCAACGGAACGGGCAAGCTAAGTTCCGTACGGGGACGGGGGGATGTCTTGGTTGAACGCAGGCCGGTGCGGCTATCATCGAATCTGACGCGGCTGGACGCACCGAACGTGCCGCCCCCTGCGCCCAAGCCAAACAATGGTGGATGCTTCGGGGTGGCGGCGATCGTCGGCGTTGTCCTTCTGATCGCACGTTGCTCGTCATCCACGACTGCACCTACCGCCCCGCCCCCGGCGGCCGAGACGGTCGGCAACGCCCAGGAGGCGTTGGTGTCTGCGGTATCCGCGCAGACGCCGCCCCCGGTGAAGCCACTGTCTTCGAAGGACGTCCGCCGCGGTGACACTCGTATGGCGATCGCCGCAAGGGAGGATTTGGCCGGGGAGATGATCTACAGCCAGAACTGCTACGACGTGGTGGGGCGCGGCTTCTCGTGGGGCAAGCTGGACGAATGCGGCGGGTTCGACGCGGCGGCCAGCCTCGCGCTTGGTGACGAGGTGCCCCCAGGTGCCGGCAAGGAAGTTGCGTGGTTCGAGAGTGAGGCGGGAGCCGGACGCTACCTCAAAGCGGCTACCGCGGCGGGGCTCGATGCGGATGCGGCGACCAGCGGTTCGCAGCGCTCCAGTCGATTGTCGCCGCGCGCCATAAGGCGAAGGATGTAGCTCCCCCCGCTGAGACCGTGGTTCCTGATGGTGAACTGGACGATGGCCGGCCACTTGGATCGGGCGACAATGTGAGCGGTGCGGTCTGACCCTGCTGGCGAGCGGACTGGTGCACGGGCCTAGCAGCCTTAAGTCGATTTCATTGTCCTCGAACATTAATAAACGACCGCTTCCAGATAAAAGTTAGAACCGCTTCGATGTCCGGATCTGGGTCCTCGCGGCAGCGTGGCCATCGGCGGATGTCGACCAACTTAAGCCATTCGCTGGTGAGCGCGTGAATGACCGCTCCTGACAAAATCAGTCGCTCGCTCAACAACTACGCCCAAGCATTTTATTCCGGGCCGTAATTTGTGGTTCCTCTTTTCACAGCAATGACCCTCAATCTGCTTGCGACTTACCCCAAAGGCAGACTCGTCATTTGCCGCATCAGGATCTCAGTAGATCGGCAGGAGCAGCAGCAGGACAGATCGATCCCGTCGACACCGCGACATCTAAGCAGCGCCCAGACAACCCCAATGATCGCCGCCGGCCTGAGGCACGCCAAAACCTTGCACGTGATGAAACAAAATCGTTGGACGATCGCGATGCCTATCCGGACGTTGCAGCATGGCGTCCGCCAAGTGAACCTATAGTCATCGACAGAACGCGATCTGCCGACACGATGCCGGCGCCCGGAGATTCCAATGACTCAGATATCTGCTCCGACACCATCTTCACAACTCCGCATCGCGGTCATCGGCCCAGGGCAGATCGGCAGTACCTTCGCGTCTCGGCTCGCACGCAACGGCGGGCATGAGGTCACCGTCGTGGCGCGGCCCGGCTCGCCTCGCCTAGCGCAACTGCAACGTGACGTCGCCATTGTCGATTGCGACGGCACCCGCGCAGAGGTTCGAGTGCTGGACCAACTGGACGAAGAGACAGCATACGATCTAGTGCTCGTGACGCTGCTGGCCCATCAGGTCGATGCCGTACTCCCGGCCCTGTCCCGCAGCGCCGCGAAGTGCATCCAGTTCATGTTCAACACGTTCGATCCGACGCCCCTCGAGGGCGCTGGCGGTGCAGCGCGCTGCACGTTCGGGATGCCGATCGTGCAGGCACAGCTCGATACCGACGGTAAGCTCAAGGCGACGATCGGGGCTGGGGGACAGAAGACATTGATGGGGCGCCGGCAGTGGGTCGCTGTGTTTAACGCGGCCGGACTTCCAGCTGCGCTCGAACCCGACATGCCGCTGTGGCTACGCTGCCACGCTCCGCTCTGCGTCGCCTTCGAAAGCGTGTCGATTGGCGCCGTGGAGCGAGGCAGCGGTGCATCATGGAGCGAAGCCGTCATCCTGTCGCGAGGCGTTCATGCGAGTTTCGATCTCATCAAGACGATGGGATACCCGATTTACCCCCGATCGAAGACATGGCTCGACCGCAGTCCGGTCGCGGCCCTCGCGGGAACGCTCTGGTTCCTATCGCGCGTCCGCGGATTTCGGGAGTTGTTGGCGACCGGCCGGGCGGAATGCGAAGCCATCATCGACGCAATGGTTCGCGCTGCGCGTCTCCAGCAACGTCCCATCGACGACCGTATCGAGGCGATGCGTCCCGCTAACCATGGCACCCGCCGCGCCTGACGGCGGGTTGCTAGGGGTCAGCCGGAACGACAGCAGGAGCTTCCGCGAGATTTCCCCCTACATCCGGACGTTCGGCTACGCGGCCACCGCCTTGGCGAATTCCCGCGGCGAGTGGCCGAACGTTCGCTTGAACGCCGCACCGAACGCGCTTTCGGACTCGTAGCCGACCGCCGGTGCCACGGTCGCGATGGAGACGCGCCCGCTCGCCAGCCGGTCGGCCGCCACCATCATCCGCCAGCGCGTCAGGTAATCCATTGCCGGCTCGCCGACCGTTTCCTTGAACCGGACGGCAAAGCTCGAGCGCGACATGCCGCCGACACGGGCGAGGTCGGCGAGCGTCCAGCGCCGCGCAGGTTCGGCGTGCATCGCCGATATCACCGCACGCATCTGCTTGTCGGCCAGCGCAAACAGCCAGCCCGCGCTGTGCGGCGAGCGCTCGGCAAGATGCAAGCGCAGCGCCTCGATCAGCAGCGTCTGCGCCAAATGCCCCGCCATCAGCGTGCCGCCCGGTTGCGGGTTGCGCAGTTCGCACATCAGCCGCTCGATCAACCAGCCGAGCGCCGCCTTGGTCGCTTCCGCCCGAATGTGAACAATCGGGGGCAGGATTCCGAGCAGCAGTTCGGTGTGGAGCCCGGTGAAGTCAAAGAAGCCGCCCACGCCCGAACAGCTACCGCCGCCATTCAGGATGCCCGTCTCGCCGGCCGGGAACGACGGGAAAAAGGCAAAGGCTTCGGTGACCGTTGCGCCGACCGCGCTGCAGAGGCTGAACGCGGCCCGGCCGGGCACTAGGATGAAGTCGCCCGCTTCGAGCGCCATGGTCGCATCCCCGCCCTCAAGCGCGATCCAACAAGCCCCGGTGTGGATCGCGAAGCATTTGACGCCCTCGGCCAGGGGGTAGGCAAGCGCCCAGTCCCCGCCGGCATCGAGGCCGCGAAAACCATAGGTGCTCGGCTTCAATAGACCGAGCACGTCCGACAAGGGATCCATATGATACTTCCTGGACGCTGGCGATGAACTGAAGGACTTTGAAGCATGGGCCGTCCAGTGTCACCGGGTTAAATCCGATCCAGCGATGCATCTTCACCCGGCACCGCGGGAGATCGATCATGACCGACAATACCGCCCTTTGGCTCTCCTCAAAACGCGCCGGCTTCACCCTGGGAGCGGCACCGTTTCCGATCGTGCAGTCTGCAGAAATCGTGATCCGCACACGCGCGATCGCCGTAAACCCGATGGACCGTCTGGTGCAGACCTCGGGTGACCTAATGACCCCGTATCTGCACTACCCGGCCATCCTCGGCTCCGACGTTGCCGGCGATGTCGTTGCCGTCGGTTCAGACGTGACACGGTTCAAGGTCGGAGACCGGGTCGTGGGCTTTGCCGCCAGCATCGACAAGACGCGCAACCGCGCTGCAGAAGGCGCTTTCCAGACCTATGTCGTCCTGCTTGAGCATATGACGGCCGCGATTCCGGACGCGCTCACCTTCGAAGATGCTTCCGCGCTTCCGCTCGGCATCTCGACGGCAGCCTGCGCACTGTTCCAGCGCGATTTCCTGGCCCTGAACCCGCCCGCCAAGGGAGCGATGGCGACCGGCAAGACCGTTCTGGTTTGGGGAGGGTCGACCAGCGTCGGCGTCAATGCGGTGCAACTTGCCGTCGCCGCCGGCTATGTAGTCATTGCCACCGCCTCGCCTCGCAACTTCGACATGCTTCAGCGGCTCGGCGCAACGGCCGTGTTCGATTATCGCAGCCCGACGGTCGTTGCTGACATCCGCGCAATGCTCCGCGGTAAAACGGTCGCTGGCGCCGTGGCGATCGGCGCGGGATCGGTGCGGCTGTGCATCGACATCCTGGGGACGTGCGAAGGCAATCGCTTCATCGCGATGGCAACGCCGCCTACCTCCTTCGATGCCGTCCCGGCGGGGCGGGGTCATTGGCGCAAGCTGCTCCCCGCGATGGCTGGCACGGTCACGGGGAACATCGCGCTCTTTTTACGCGCACGTAGCAAGAAGGTGACGCTGAAAATGATCTGGGGCAGCACCTTGATCAGCAACGAAGTGGGACCGATGATCTTCGACACGTTCCTGCCCGAGGCTCTCGCCGACGGCCGATACGTGGCAGCCCCTGCAGCCGAGGTCGTAGGGCATGGGCTGGCAGCGATCCCGGCGGCGCTCGAGCGGCAGCGCCGCGGCGTCTCGGCCACCAAGCTGGTGGTGACGTTGTGAGCGGCTTCGTCGTGAGAGTCACCCGATTCCGCGTTCGCAGCCTGCGGTTTCTGCCCTTCTTCCTGATTCATGCGCAACGCTGCCTGGCGCAAATCAGGAGAAGCGACGGCTATTTGGCTGGGGCGCTACGCCACGATCGCGATCACGCCTATTGGACGACAAGCGTGTGGCGCGACGAGGCTGCGCTCATGGCCTATGTTACCGGCGGTGCCCACCGCACCGCGATGCCTAAGATTAGTGAGTGGGGTGAAGAGGCCAGCACCGTTCGGTGGGTTCAGGACAGCGCCGAACTTCCGTCCTGGCCGGAGGCGATCGAGCGGATGCGCCGCGAGGGGCATGCAGTGCCGCTACGCCATCCGGGCCTAGGGCATGCCAACCTAGACTTCGCCTTAAGCGAGCCTGCGCATATGGCGCGGATCTGAAGAGGGGCGCGCTACCGTCCGGGTCATGGACAACGCGGCTTCTCTTAAAGGATCCGCGTTATCGCGCCATACTCGGACACCCGAATGTCCGCTCCTGCCGCAATTGGCCGCCCCATACCAAGTTTCACAACGGGCAGACGGTGCTGATGGGGATATTCGCCGGCCTGCTCTCGCTCGCGATCCTGGGCGGGGTACACAGCCACTCACGCTGTCGCTGCTCTTTCTCACGGCCGGTGTGAGGGCCGGCTGCTTCGTGTCAATGGCCCTGGCTCCGGCCTTCCCTGGCACGGATTGGATCGACCCGAAGTTCGCCGCTGGAATGGGCAGCCCGCTCGGCCTCGCGCCGCGGCAGTTGGTGGCCTATGTCGTGTGCGCGATTGTGCTGGTCGCCGTCGCGCTCGCCATTTGGTCGCAGTGAGGCTGGAGATGACCACGATCAACAACCGCTCTGCCGCCTACCCGATCGACCAATCTTCCTCGAACGTTTGTCGCCCCGCGCGTTCATCAGCGAGTCGATCGCCGTAGATGACCTGCTAGCGATGCCTGAGGCGACGCCTGGGCGCCATCTTCCCCGAACGCGCTACCTGGCGTTTCCTGTACATTGCCGAAGCAGGCTCTGCGATCGGGAGGCCCGGCGATCCTGCCGCACTGCCCGCCGCCGTTGCGAGATCGGCGGAAAAGCCAGTGATGTCGGCAGCAGGGAGAAGGTCGCGAAGCTCCCTCAGTGCGGCAGCGACGCGTTCCTCGCCGCGACCGTTGATGATGACGGCCGCGCCGGCGCGTGCCAGCCCTTCGGCAATGGCCCTGCCGATGCCAGCCGTGGAGCCAGTCACGACGGCCTTCTTGCCTTTGAGATCGATATACATGGTGCACTCCTCTTTTCTCATGCCGAGATAGAGGGCAGCTGAACTCTAGATAATAAGCCGGAATTCCATATGGTTCATTCTAAAGGGGAATAGATCTGGACCGCTTTCACGAACTGAGCACCTTTATTGCAGTTGCAGACACCGGAGGCTTCTCCGCCGCGGCCCGGCGCACCGGCGAGCGTCAGCCCGCTGTCAGCAAGGCCATCGCGGCACTCGAAAAGCGCCTCGGATTGGCGTTGTTCCATCGCAGCACGCGCAGCGTGACGCTCACGGATCAGGGCCGGCTTTATCTCGAGCGGACCAGGCTGATGGTAGAGGAGCTGGACGATGCCGACAACGAGATGATGAACAGCGCGCTCCGGGTCAGGGGACCGGTCAGGATCAGCGTGGCCTCGACGTTTGGGCGCTTGCACGTCCTGCCGCTCATCCCGGAGCTGTTGACGCTTTACCCAGGCCTCGACGTCGATCTGGTGCTGTCGGACATCGTTGGGGACATGATTGAGGATCGCGTGGACCTAACGATCCGGATTGGTCGTGTTGAAGAACTCGATGCAGTCGTTCGACGCGTGACGACCATACCTCTGGTGTGCGTCGGTTCTCGCCGCTATTTTCGGGAGCACGGCACGCCGCAAACGCCCGCCGATCTCGTCGATCACAATTGCCTGATCTACGGCGGCTTTCGTGAGGCGGCGAATTGGCCCTTCGTCGGTCGCGACGGTCCTTTCAGCATCGCCGTTCGCGGTAATCTGTCTTCCAATAGCATCGAAACCATCCCGGCGGGGGTGCTGGCCGGTATTGGAATCGGACTCTTCACTGCGGCGTCACTCGCTGGTGAACTCTCGGATCCGGACATTATGACCGTGCTAGACGCGTTCGTGCGAAACGTCAGTGACGTAAGTCTTGTGGCCGAAGCGTCGGTTTGTGCCAGCGCGCGTCCGTTATACGACCGAGTTCTTCGCCCAGGCTCTTGCAACGCGCCTTGCGAGCAACGGCCAGGTCCACCCAAGCTGACCGTTCGGACGGTTGTTCGATCCAGGGCTGCCTGACGCACGTGGCTCGACCATCGCGTATCTAAATCGGAGGTTTGCGCTGATCGAACAGGTGTTCGCCGGTAGACGCGTTGCGCGCGATGATCGCGTCCGATCCATATGATGCGCGTTAGTGCGCGGGTAATACCAAGACTCTCTGATCAGGACCGATGGGCCCACGACCGCAGTCCGATGGACATGATGCGCCACGGCTGATCGGTGAGGCGGTTCCAGGCGAAGCAGCAATGGTCGAGGATGTCGTCGTAGGATTTGAAGATGCGGTTCGACAGCCAGTTGTCGCGCATGAACTGCCAGACGTTTTCGACCGGGTTGAGCTCGGGGCATTTTGCCGGCAGCGGCAGCAGCGTGATGTTGGCCGGGACGATCAGCCCCGCCGAGAGATGCCAGCCTGCCTGGTCAAGTATCAGCACGGCATGGGCGCCGGGCGTCACGGCGGCGGATATCTCGGCGAGGTGCAGCGTCATCCCTTCGGTATTGCAGCGCGGGAGCACCAGGGCCGCTCCCTTGCCCTCGGCTGGGGCAGGATGGCGCCGTAGATGTAGGCCGAGGTGGTACGTTGGTCCTTCGGCGCTGACGGACGTGTCCCGCGCTTGGCCCAGCGCCGGGTGATGCCGTTCTTCTGGCCGACCCGCGCCTCATCCTGCCACCACAGTTCTATAGGTGTACCGCCAGGGAGCGCTGCCCGGATCGCTGCCACTTGGGCGGGGAAGCCTTTTTAAAAACGTCGATGGCGTCAGCCGCCTGCGCATGATGCCTCGGTCGTGCCGTCAGCTTCCTGTAGCCCATGGCGCGCAGGTCGCGGCTCAGCGTCTGCTTGCTGACCGACACACCATATTCGTCGAACAGCCACTGGATCAAATCGACGATCCGCCAGCGCACCACGCCATGCGACGCCGGGACCGGGCCCTGTTCGATGATCTCGGCAAGCGCCCGCTTATGCTCTGGGCCAAGCACTGGACGGGGACCGGGGGCTTTGCCGTCGAGCAAGCCGTCGGGCCCGCTGGTATTGAAGCGCAGCACCCAGTCTCGAACCGTCTGCAAACCAACGCCGCCGACCTGTGCCGCCGCGTGCCGCGCACCACCATCGTAAATCACCGCCAGCGCCAGCAGCCGCCGGACCTGATTGGCGTCACCGCTCAAACGCGCCAACCTTCGAAGACCAGACCCGTCGAAATCGTCCCTTAGCCCAACCGCTGATGCCACCGCCAACCTCCCACCGTTTGCGATGTTGAATCAGATCATGACCGACTTGGGAATCCCCGGCGCTGAGTCAGGCTCCGAGGGACTTGGTATAAGTGGCATCATTCGCAATCTCTACGAATGGTCACGGCAATTCGGAGCGCGTCCCGGCCTCGCTCTGTATAGCGCCGCAGGATCGGCTTCATATCTCGAACGATCGGTGGCTCGCGAGCCCTCTCGCTATCACGTCGCGAGCGCAACTATTGAACAATACAGCTATACTGTATAAATTCGCGCTTCTGGTTGAGGGATAGCGTTATGTCGTCAGAGTCGATCAAAGCCGTCGTTCGTCGGTTTAACGAGGAGGTGATCGTGCAGGGCTGGCGCGCATCGTTCGAGGTGCTGATCGATCCGGGGTTCGTGAACCACTCCGCCCCGGCTGGCGCGCCGGATGGGCCGGAAAGCATGTGGACCACCTTCGAGACCGTGCTGCGCCCGGCTTTCGCAGACTTGAACGTCACGATCCACGATCAGGTCGTGTAGGGCGACAAGGTCACAACGCGCAAGACGATCACCGGCACGCAGAGCGGCGCGCTGATGGGGATCGCAGCCACGGGCCGGCGGGTCGCGATCGAGGTGATCGATATCGTGCGTGTCACCGATGGCCGCTACGTGGAGCATTTGGGCGTCAACACGTTGCCGGCCGTACTGGCGCAGCTCAGGGCAGCTTGACGCCGGTCGCCGCGCCAATGCGATCGAGTAGCCCGATCGCGTCGCGCAGAACCTCCCGCTCTTCGGCCGAGAGCGTTGCCCGGATCGCCTCCGCGATCCGCGATGCGCGGGCAGTGCGCTCGCTTGCCAGCGCCCCTTGACCGGCATTCGAGATCGAGAACAGCCGACTGCGACCGTCGGCCGGATCGGGCGCGCCGCAAACTAAGGCGCTTTTCTCCAGCTGGGCGACGATTAGGCGCATCGTCTGGTGCTTGACGCCGCGCGCATCGGCCAGGCTTGCCACGTTCATCGCGCCGTCGCGACCGAGCAGGCCGAGTGTTTCGGCCTGCGCCGACTTTCCGGTGTCGCGCGCATGGCGGATCGCCCGCACGAACGTGCCGATGGCGCGGCGCAATTCCTCGGCAAGCGCCGCCGTGTCGGCGTCGGATGTCGGGTTGGGGCGATCCATCGGCTGTCGTATCCTCCCATCTTCGGCGCCCACCCGCTTGCGCCCCGCAGAGCCTGGGCATTCTTGCCTCGCCTGTCTCCCGTGCCGGACGCGGCGCTACCGACTGGGCGCGTCGGCCTTGAACGTCTTCAGCTCCGCGACCGTCGCCGATGCGAGGCCATTCGGCGGCGCGACGGCCATCCTCGCCCAGGTCACATGGCCAGCGTCGTCCACCGCCTCCAGTGACAGTGTCGTGAGGCCGTTCCACAGGATGAGGCGCGAGTGGAGCCGCAGCGTGCGCTGACGCCCGGTCGAGGCGGGGGACGCCTCGGTGGCTACCACGTCCGCGCCCATCGCCGCGAGCCGGTCGGTGACCAGCGCCTGCAGCGCGGTCGCGAGTGGCTGATACCGCGCTTGTCCGGTGTCATTGGCTGTGGGGGTGACAATGACGGCCACACGGTCGGCGTCTGATCGGCTGCGGGCAATGAGAAAGACCGAGGCAAGCAGCCCGAACAGCATCAGGGCAATCGCCAGCTTTCGCGATCGGCTTGGTCGGACCGGGGCAATGGGAATCAGCTCTGCGACTTGCGGCAGATGCTCGCTCAGCCGGTAGCCGCGCTTGGGTAGTGTCGCGATGAAGCGCGGCGCAGCGGCGTCGTCGCCGAGTGCGCGCCTTAGATCGGCGATCACCACGGCGACGCTGTTGGCGCTGACCGACCGCCCCTCCCAGACTTGCGCCAGGATTGCCTCGCGCGACACCGGGCACCCGCGGTCCCGGCACAAAAGCTCGAGCGTGCGCGCCGCGCGATGCTCCAGCGGCACCTCGGTTTCGCCCGCCAACAAGCGTCCGCCATCCGCATCGAAGGTCCAAGGACCGATCTGCCACTCCGTCCGCGCCACCATGCCGGTGCCTTAGCATCCGGCGGCGGGCAACTGGAACAGACTTTCTTTATGTCTTCTTGATGCGCTCAAGTGCCCAAGCCTGCGCCATGGCGGCTCCAGCAAAGGAGCTTTCTCATGTCATTTCGCGCCCTATCGACCATCCTCGCGGCTACGCTGACCGTGGCCGCCGCCGCACCGCCCAACGCAGCGATGGGGCGCGCCGCGATCGACCGGGCCCTCGCCAATCCGGCGCGCGCGAAGGATCGCCAGCAGGATGCACGGCGCCATCCGGCCGAACTCGTCGCGCTGGCGCATCCCGCCCGCGGGCAGCGCGTGCTCGATCTGATTCCCGGCGGCGGCTATTGGACTCGCATCTTCAGCGGCATCGTCGGTCCGACCGGCCATGTCTATGCGGTGTGGCCCACCGCCTAAGGCAAGCTGGCGATGAGCGACGTCGCCTCGCTGCGGCAAACCGCCGCGTCACCGGCCTATCGCAACGTCACCGTCGAGGTGCAGCCCGCCGCGCTGCCGACCGCGCCGGTGCCGCTCGATGTGGTCTGGACGTCGCAGAACTATCACGATTACGCCGACCCGTTCATGGGTAAGCCAGGACCGGAGGCGCTGGCGCGCGATGCCTTCCGCCTCCTGCGGCCGGGCGGTTATTTCATCGTCATCGACCTTCGCAGCGCGCCGGGCCGCGGTATGGCGGACACCGACACGCTTCATCGCATCGATCCGGCGGTCGTACGGCGCCAGGCTGAGGCGGCGGGGTTTGTCTTCGCCGGCGAAAGCAAGGTGCTCGCCGACGCGTCCGACCCACTTACCATCAAAGTCTTTGACCCACGCGTCCGCGGGCGAACCAGCCAGTTCGCCTTCGCGTTCCGCAAGCCTGGTGCCGGCCGATGATCGACCGCAGCAACTTCGGCCTGGTGCTCTGCATCGCGCCAAGCCTTCTCTCGGCGGATATGCTCAGCGCGGCTTCGCCGGCCGCGTCGCCGGTCAGGCTTGCGATGGCCGCGTCTGGCTGGGAAACCAGGGGTAATGCCAAGTTCGTTGTCGATGCCGCCCATCCCGATGGCATCCTCGATCTCGCTCACGCCTCCGCCACGTCTAAAGGCCTGACCTTCATCGACGGGACGATCGACTTCGACGTCAAGCTCACGGGGTCGGGCATCCTGGGCGTCAAGTTCCGCGACATGGGGCACCGAGCGGCCGAGGTGTTCTACATGCGGCCACAGCCCAACTGCGCCACCTCGGACGATTGCATCCAGTACATGCCGTTCGAGAACGGCGCCTATGAGTGGGATGAGTATCCCGAATATCAAGCGAAGGCGCCGCTTAACCCGACCGGCTGGAATCACGTCCGCCTCGTCGTGTCGGGACTACGGATGAACGTGTTCGTGAACGGCGCAACCACGCCCACGCTCGCGGTCGGGCGGTTGGCAGGCGACGCGCGCGCCGGCGCGATCAGTCTGTCTGGCCCGGCGCGCTATGCCAATGTGACGGTGCGGAGCGGCGTGACCGATGGCCTGTCGCCGACGCCAGAGTCCGATCCGACCGCGACGGATCCGCGCTACATTCGCACGTGGCGCACTGCCGGCCCGGTCACGCTGGCCAGCAAACAGGATCCGGAGCTCAAGGTACCGACCGGCGTCGACCCAGATTATCACGCTATGCCGTCAGCACGGGCCACATGGACCGTTACGAAGGCGCAGGACAAGGGCATTGTCGACATGAGCCGGGCGCTCGGCTCGTCGGGCGACGGCGCGGTGATCTCGCTAGGCTGGGCGAAGACGATCATTGTGTCGGACCGAGACCAGATGCGGCGCGTCTCGTTCGGATGGTTGCGCGAGGCGTGGGTTTACGTCAACGGCAGCCGAGTCTTCGCGGGACGCAACCTCTACGGCACTCCGACCAGCCGCGGAAACGACGGCCGCCTGAGGCTCGACGACGGCGCGTTCGACCTTCCGCTGAAGAAGGGGCGCAACGAGGTGGTGGTCGCGCTGGACGACAATTTCTCCGGTGGCCAGCATTTCGGCTGGGGATTCGCGATGCGGCTGGGCAGCATCGCCGGCGTGCATTTGCAGGGGGGGGCGGCTGATGGCGCGGCGACGCCGGCCAACTACCGGCCGCGTCGGTTCCGCGCCGTCCGGGCCTCGGCGATCACCCGCATCGTGGCGGCGATCACCGCGTCGGGCTTCATCAGCTGGATGTAATGCATCGACCCGCCGACGATGATGTTCTCGCCTCTCGACGACAAGGCGGCAAGGCGATCGTGCGCCTTGGTCCAGAGCGCGACCTGCATCCTCTTCATCTCCGCCGTCGTCGACGCAGGCGCCACGCTGGCGGGAAAGTCGGGCGTGTCCGCCGCCGTCAGGACGATCAGCGGCAGGTCACCGTAGCGCCGGCGCGGGTCGATCACCTGCTCCGCGTTACCGAACTCCGCTGTGGTGAACGACCATTGCGTCGTGAAGCGGCCCGGGTCGGTGGCGAGCCGAGCCAATCGCTGATGCAATTCGGCCGGGTAGGTGGGATCGGCCCCGACGCAATCGGACCAGACTGCGCTGCCCGGCTTGATCGATCCGCTCCGCACGCCATCGGCGCAGGCCAGCAGATCGCGCGAATTCTGGATGTTGATCGACGACTGGAGCTTGAACACGCCAGGATAGTCCCGGGCCAGCCTACGGAACTGGTCGGGGAAGGCGGGATCGACGAGCACAATGCCGGCGACGTTCCGCCGGTTACGATCGGTAAAGCGCAGTGTCTCGTACGCGCCCATCGAATGCCCGACGAGAACATAGGGGCCGCGGATGTCGGCCGCCGACAGCGCCGCTTCCAAATCGGCTTCGGTATGGGCGAGGTCCTGGACGTCGGAACTCGGGCTCGAAAACCCGAAGCCGGGCCGATCCCAGGCGCAGACGCGGGTGGTCGTGGCAATCGCGGGCTGCACCTTGCGCCATGCTACCGACCAGTCGCCGGCCCCTGCGGTCAAAACGACAGTGGGAAATCCAGTGCCTATGCACACCCATCCGATCGACCGGGCACCGGACAGTTTCGCCGGCACGGTCGGGCGGGAGTAGGCATCGTACTCGTGGTCCGGACCAGGTGCCGCTGCCAACGCTGCGGACCCGGCCATCAACGAGAGCCCGATCCACCGCCCGACCGCGCGCCCCACGCGGCGGACATTACCGAGGAGCGGAAAAGCAGAACGTCCTTGTCCGGGCAGCATAGTCAGCCTCTATCAATGGTGTGTCTGCCGCAGCAACGCCCACCGCACGGTGCGTTAGGCAAAACCTATCTGGCTGGTTTGTCGAAGCGCTCGCGCGTGACCAAAACGGGCCTGAAAGCATGATCGACAAGCTCATCGCCATAGACCTCCGTGATCGGGGCATTGCGCAGCAATAGCCGGAAGTAGAGTGGGCCGATGATTGTATCGACCACCAGAGCGGCGTCGGTCTCGCGCGCGAACTCTCCAGCGTCTATTCCCCGTTCGATCTCCGCAATGGTGTCGAGCCGCGATGGCAGCATGTGCCGCGTATAAAGTTCGTCAAGCACAGTGGGATCGGCCTGCCCCTCGGCGATAAGGCCGGCTAGCACCTTGCCGAACAGGCCGTTGAACTCGCGAACAAGGCGACGCACGCGTTGCCGCACAACGTCCTGGGCCGTACCCGATTCGACGGGTTCGCGCATCGCGTAAAGCCGCTCCCGGAACATCGCGAGCATCAAGGCTGCCCGAGACGGCCACCATTTGTAGAGCGTAGGTTTGCCCACGCCGGCCTTTTTCGCGACCATCTCCATCGTGAGATCGCGCGCAGGCCTTTCCTGGAGCAGTTCGTACACCGCATCCATAACCCGCGCATGCGCGCCGGCCGCCTCGGCGGGAGGACGCCCCGGCTTTCGTCGTTCGGTAGCTTCGATCATTCGCAATATTTAACGGAACGGCTCGTAAAGTCTATTGTTCTTAAAATTAGTTTACGCCACGTTTCGAAAACATGAGGCGTGTTGCCTCGATTCGAACGGAGACCGTTATGATCGACGCCGATGCCGCTCAGGTGCTAACGAGCGAGGGGTGGGTAAGGAGCCGTCCCGTCACCCCAAAAGACGGCTCTGCTATGGCTGGGTTGCGGGCGCTGGTGGAGCCTAACAAGGGACAGATGCGCGGACCGTCCGCGCGACCGGCATTTGACGGAATCATGCTGCGCGTGCCTGCTCCGGAAGGCGTGAGCTTCGAGGCCGGAGTCGTGGGTGGGATCGCGGGGTGGTGGTGTTGGGTTGCTGACACCACGCCGGGCAGGGCAATCCTTCATCTGCACGGCGGCTGGTACAATTGGGGCACCGCGCACGCCTTTCGGCATCTGGTCGGGCACATCGCCGTTCGCGCCGGCGCGGACGCCTTTATCCCCGATTATCGCTTGGCGCCCGAGCACCCTTTCCCGGCGGCGCCCCACGACGTACAGGCCTGCTATCGCGGTCTGGCCGACATGGGGCACCGTGTCGCCGTCGTCGGGGACTCTGCCGGCGGCGGCCTCGCGCTGGGGCTGTTGCCCGTCCTCGCCGCTCAGGCCAAGGCGCCGGTCGGCGCGGTGGCGCTGTCACCCGTCACCGACCTGACCCTCGCCGGCGCGAGCTGGGCGAGCCGGGCGGCGGCCGATCCGTATTTTACAAAGGATCAGGTCAAGACGTTGGTCGATGCGTACCTTGCCGGGCACGATCCCTCCGATCCGCTGGCGTCGCCGCTCTACGCGGAGCTGAGCGGGCTGCCGCCGATCCGCCTTCATGTCGGCGACGACGAGGTGCTGCTGGATGACTCGCGCGTCTATGTGGATCGCGCCGTAGCGGCCGGCGTGGATGCAACACTCGATGTCTGGAACGGCATGCCGCACGGTTTCCTGTCGGGCGTAGGCCGGGTCGCGGCAGCGGATCATGCGCTCGCAGCGATCGGCGCGTTTCTGTCCGAGCGGTTCGAGAAAGGCGGCAGTTGATCACTGGCGGTCAGAACACGAGATGCGGGCTTCGCGTGGCCCACATCCGAATGCGCTTAGGCCTCGCGGGTTCGGGAGGACGTCCACACCCGCGCAGCTTGGTGCGGTAGGAGTATCATGCTGCCTCCTCCTCCCTTCGACAGCCCGCGTCGCCTTGAACGCCAAGCCCGGGGACCGCTGCCATCGACGAGTCAATATTCGCTGCACACGGACCCTGACCGACGGGCGCCAGGTGGTGACCGTCGAGCCGCCAGCCGGACTCACGATCAGCGTCAGTGCTATGAACTTGGGGGGTAGCTATGCTCGGTCGGGGCTGGGCATCATCGCTGCCTTCCGAAATTGGCTTGAGTATGATTTCGAGGCCGGTCCGCTCAGGCCGATCCTGCCAGGCTGGTGGCGTGAACTGGCGGGGCCGCGCCTTTGTTACTTCAGCCGCTTCGCGCCCGCCCCTCTACGCGCGCTCATCAGAAATGATCGGGGAAGCAAAGTCTTGAGCGCTGGGCGTCAGCAAGGGCAAACGACCGACTAAAATTCGTCTGCTTTCACTTGTCGACATCTAAATTACGCGGATCTGATAACGGCGAGGGTTGCTCGCCCCGGACGGAATTTCCGAAGCCTTGAACGTCCGGTCTTCCCGAAAGCCGACGATAAAGTTTCAACCTGCGAATGACGGCTTCGTCCCAAACCAAGTCGTCTCAACCCGCGCTCCCGCGACATGAATCAACGGCCGAAGTTGGGAACGCGGAAAGGGCCCGCGATCGTCCGCCATTGGGTCTGAGCCGACGCCAGCGATAATTCGCTTAACGCCGGTCGTACCTCATGGTCGATCGGCTTGGCAACGGTAGCTATGAAATGCTCCTAGACTTGTCGAAAGTCGACCGGCTTCCTTCGATTTCGGCGATATGAGCGCCAGCCCAATCTCCAAGCGCGCGGATTGGACCCGCCAATGAGCCGCCGAGAACAGTGAGGGCGTACTCTACTTGAGGCGGGACAGTCGGGTGGACTGTACGTGTGACCATGCCATCGCGCTCAAGAGCGCGCAGAGTACGGGCGAGCATCTGTTGGCTGATGCCACCAATCGTCCGTTTGATGTCGTTGAAGCGCCGCGGTCGCTCAATGAGCGTCAGCACGATCATCACCGTCCATTTGTCGCCAATTAGGCCCAGGACGCCGCTGAATCGGCTACATTCGATATGGATCGGATCGGGAACGGTCAGCTCCATATGACTAGGTCCTGCGAAAATGCCTCCTTGGCGGAGGGTGTGAGGTCACATAGCTAGTGCAAGTCACATTTCCAGACTGGAGCTTGCCATATGAAAATCCTGCACATCGATGCCAGCGCGAGCGATGCCGCGACTTCTCACACCCGCCGGCTTTCCCGCGAGCTGGTTGAGCGACTTAAAGCGGCCAGTCCCGGCGCGACCATTGTGTACCGCGATCTCGTCGCCAATCAGCTTCCCCACGTCGACATGACGATCCGGCAGGCCTGGACACCCGAGCACAGCGACGCTTCTGAACTGGCCGAGACCCTGAACCGCTCCAAGGCATTGGTCGACGAACTCAGGCGGCTGACGTGGTGGTGATCGGATCACCTATGTATAATTTTACCGTGCCCTCGACTTTGAAGGCATGGATCGACCACGTTGCCATCGCCGGCCAAACCTTCAGCTACACGGCCGAGGGGCCGCGTGGCTTGCTGAGCGGCAAAGCGTATCTCGTCCTGTCGTCGGGTGGAATATATTCACAGGGGCCGTTCGCCGCGAATGACCACCTCTCAACTTATCTTGAGGCGATCTTTGGCTTCCTCGGCATAGAGAAAATTGAAATCGTTCGTGCAGAGGGCATCGCCTACGGAGCGGAGCAGGACCAAGCTGCGATGGCGAGCGCCGCCGAGAAGATCGAGGCGATCGCCGCTGCTGCCTAACGGCTTTGACAAGGTACCTAAGCCAGCCACGGATGGCGGTCCGCGGCTGGCTTTGGACCTCGTCCCTGGCCGCTACGCGGGCGTCGGCGACACATATCGAAGCATCGGATGAGTAGCGAACGCTGCTTTGAGATGGACGGGCGTCCGCTTCTGGGACGCGACCGAGAAACGCTCGATGACCGTATGTGGGACCTTCCGCCGCGAACATGCTAGACCCCATTTGCTTCGTGTCGCGTAATCTTGTTTTCTCCTAAATGCCCGACAGCGGCCCGGGGGCGCAGCGCACGCTCGATAGATCGGACCCGTCCTTTAGACCGTATTGCCTGACGAACGCCTAGCGCCGAGAAAACATGGGGACTGATGACGGGCGATTGTGTGCATCGAAAAAGCACTTTGATTAACCCTTCACATCCGTCTTTTAGGATTCCGAACGCTTGTCGGTGGCAGGCAGACGGGAGTGTATGATGCTAGGAGAGCCAATATGACATCACGGATCGCGCGCACATTGGGCGTTTGCCTCGCACTGTCTGTTGCGGTGCCGGTTATTGCGGTCGCGGCTAACCCGAAGGTTGGCGGCGCCGCCATGTATGCCAGCAAAACCATCGTCCAGAATGCCTCCGCCGCCAGCAACCTTAAGACGCTTGTCGCCGCTGTGAAGGCTGCAGACCTTGTCGAGACACTGTCCGGTCCCGGCCCGTTCACAGTGTTCGCACCGACGAATGCGGCCTTTTCGAAGCTGCCCGCCGGTACTGTGACGACGCTTTTGAAGCCGGAGAACAAGGCGCAGCTTGCAAGTATTTTGACCTATCACGTCGTGCCAGGAAAGATCACCGCGAAGGCCGCGCTGGCCGCGATCAAGGCCGGCGGTGGCAAGGCGACGCTGACCACCGTGCAGGGTGAGGCGCTCACGGCGCGCGTCACGAATGGCAAGATCGTGCTGACCGACGCCAAGGGCGGCAAGTCGACCGTAACGACGGCAGACGTGATGCAGTCGAACGGTGTGGTCCACGTGGTGGACACGGTGCTCATGCCGTGACGCATTTCGTGGTGCCGGCTTACCCGGCGCCACATACTCTCCGCCACCGGAAGCAATCACAACTAGAGATGCATAAGGCCTTGCATGAAGTCTTTCGGCGAAAATCGGGCAGACACGTCGGAGGAGGATATCGTCGCCGATCGGTCCTTCAAGCCAGCGGTGGGCGAAACTGAGCACACCGTCGCGTCGATCGGCTTTCATGTCGTCGAACGCATTTTACTCCTGCTCGTGGCACTAATGACAATCTGTGGTGCGGCGACCGAGATCTATCAGATCTACCAAACCCGCTCGATCAATCTTGCTGATATCCTTCTAATGTTTCTGTATACTGAAGTGATAGGCATGGTAAATGTGTTCTATACGGGCAAAGGTGCAACTTTTATTTATCCGATATTTATCGCGATCACGGCGCTAGCGCGGCTCATCGTGCTTCAAAGCAAAGATATGGCGCCGGAAAATATCGTGTTCGAGGCAAGCGCAATCTTGCTGCTTGCCGTGGCGGCTATGGCGATGACGCGTCTTAGTCGATTTATACCAAGTCCCTCGGAGCCTGACTCAGCGCCGGGGATTCCCAAGTCGGTCATGATCTGATTCAACATCGCAAACGGTGGGAGGTTGGCGGTGGCATCAGCGGTTGGGCTAAGGGACGATTTCGACGGGTCTGGTCTTCGAAGGTTGGCGCGTTTGAGCGGTGACGCCAATCAGGTCCGGCGGCTGCTGGCGCTGGCGGTGATTTACGATGGTGGTGCGCGGCACGCGGCGGCACAGGTCGGCGGCGTTGGTTTGCAGACGGTTCGAGACTGGGTGCTGCGCTTCAATACCAGCGGGCCCGACGGCTTGCTCGACGGCAAAGCCC
>NZ_AIDW01000042.1 GCF_000251145.1 Sphingomonas sp. PAMC 26621
CCGCCGGACGATCGATAGGATCTTGCATCATCATCTCCTGAAATAGCTGGTCAGCCTCGTCGGCTGTTAATTGCCGCGGACTTCGTCCGCTTGGTTGTCGAGAGCTTTACCGGTTGTTTTGGCTTGCGCACGGACCTCGGCGGCCTGACGCTCCAGCGCATCCGCCTGGCTGTCGCCGGACGCCCGCACGGTCTTGGCCTGATCCTTTAGGGCGTCAGCGCGGGCATCGATTACGCGCATTTGTGCATGGTCCGCCCGATCCGCAAGCCTGCCGAGCCGCTGCTGCGGCCCTTCTCGGAACAGTCCTGGCTTTTCGCCCGCTGCTTGATCTGCCTGTTTGCCAGACTTCTCATGGGGCCCGTCACAACCGGTAAGGACGGCGAACCCAAACACGGCTACAAGTGCCGCATAACTGTGCACGGCTCGCCTGATCATCTCGAGATGTTCGCTTCGCATCGCCTATGCTCGATTTGAAAGAGCCCGCGCGGTGCCAACCGCGCAGGCTCTGATTGCGTTAAATACGCTTGTTGGTGCTACCCAGCTTATCGGCGTCGCTAATCGATCTCGACGTCGGTGCGGCGCACTGTATCATCGATCTCTTCAACATGCTCTTCAGCGGTCTTCGAGACGACGACCTCCTCTACAACGCGCGCAGTCTTACCGACCACTGCCTCTTCGCCGGTCGCAGTCATGTCAATCGTGCGCTCACGGAACGCGTCGCCCTCGGCTGCCGAAAGGGGCTTATCAACAGCACGACGCTCGACATGCACCTGCTCGTTGCGCAGACGGATCTGCTCATGAACGGGCGTTTCAGTGACATAGGAGCGCACGCGCACGCCGCCACGGTCCACGTCGCGCTTGCCGACAACGAGCTGCTCTTCAACAATCGGAACAACTTCCTCACGCTCCCCGTCGAGGTCGTGAGTACGGTTCGTATCGTGCGCGGTGGTGCCACCAAGAGCACCCAAACCCGCTGCCCCTGCACCCGCTGCCGGATGATCCCAGCCGGACGAACGCCACTCGCTCGAGCGGTCGTCGATATCGACGCTATTGGCATCTTCCAGAACCTTGACGGCCTCATCAACGTGCGCGTCTTCGACGTCAGCAGTCAGCAGCACACCACCCCGGCGAACGCCTTCCTCATAAGTGTGGCGGTCCTCATCGGGAAGGAACGCGTGCTTGATCGAATCCCACATTCCGCGGTCCTGATGGGTCGAATAACCAGTCGCGTTATAGCCCGCGCTGGTCTTGTCATGGATGTGGATGTGATCGACGTCGACCCGTGCAGCCTTCAGCCGCTCCTTAGCGGCTTCGGCATCGGCGCGATTGTCGAACAGGGCAGTGATGGTGCTGGACATGATTTCTCCTGAATAAACGTTGGATAGAAAAGGGTTGCTTATCTCGCCGTTACGACGAGTTCGGTACGGCGGTTCTCGAAACGCCCCCCTGCCGTCGTATTGGTGTCGACGGGGTCGGTTGCACCGCCCGAGACGGTCTCGATCCCCCCGGCATCGATGCCCTTGGCCACAAGCGCCGCCTTAACGCTCTCAGCGCGAGCCTTGCCGAGCGCCATGTTAGTCGCATCGCTGCCGCGCGAGTCCGCATAGCCGGCGATCCGGACATGAGAGGTTGGATACTGCCTCAAAGCCATTGCGACTTGATCGACCTCTGCCGCGTCAGCCGCACGAATGTCGCTCTTGGCTGTGTCGAAGTTTAGCTTCTCAGACGTGAAAGTACGTGGCGTCGCTTCCGTGCCGCCCAGATACGCACCAAGACCAGACGTACCGACCAATGCTGCCGATTTCGGCGCATTAGGAGTCTGCGCTATCACTTTGCTCGGGGCTGGAGCCGGCACGACGGCGACTGTGTCCTCTTTGTGGCAGCGGCTTAAACCGAGGATAAGGGCGAGCAGCCCCAACGCCAGCGCCAACCACGCGAGCGCTTGTACCCAGCCTGGCTGAACGTTCCTTTCGATATGCACGTGGCTTGGCGCGCCGGGTTTATGGTCGTTCGGTCCTGGCATTAACAATCCCTCCTATTTTAGACTTCGTCGCCATCGCGCTCGATGACGGCGCGCATTTTGCGAAGCGTGGTAGGAACTCGTACCTCCTCGGTTCGCGCTATCCGGCGAACGACGACCTCCTCGACGACGAAAAGGCGCTTTTCGACGATGGCGCGCTCTTCAACGATTGGAATGATCAGCAGTTCGCCCTCATGGTAAGGCACAGGCGCGACGGACACTTCGCGTTCGACCACGCGGCGCTCAATCTCGATGTCCTCGCGCGCAAGCTCCGCAACAAGATTGTGGGTTCTCTCTTCGACGACCGTGCTGACCCGGACATGGCTACTTTCCACGGTCCGCTTGGACACAGTCGCAACTTCTTCAATAATTGGAACCCTCGTGTGCTGATCGTCAAATTTGGCCACGTAGCTTATCGATCTCTCTGTTCCGAGGGATGTCGAAGAGCACACGCAGCGGGCCAGCAATCACGCTCCGCCAAGTGTATCTTAGGATGCGGAAACCGAAGGCCGTACCATTGGTTCCGCAAAAATCTTGGGACCTTGATTAGGATCATTAGAAATATCTGATGTGCCGAAATCGCATGTGGACTGCGCTCAGTTGCTTGCCGCGACCCGCCCTGTAGAAAGGTTGTGTGAGCAGTTCGACGGGCTTTGTTGCAAAACTGACGCTGGGGATTCCCCAAGGGAATCGAGCGAGATAGATGGGCGCGATGCCCAAACCTGCCGCACCGAAATATCGCACGACGAACTGGCCGGAGTATAATGCAGCGCTAAAGCGGCGCGGGTCACTGGAAATATGGTTTGATCCGCAGATGCACTGGTTGTCGAAGCCGTGCGGTCGTCCTGGTCGGCCGATGCGGTTTTCGGACAGCGCGATTGAGCTCTGCCTGACGCTGAAATCGCTATTCAATCTGCCATTGCGGCAAGTGACAGGGTTGGTAGCGAGCCTGATCAAACTTGCCGGGCTGGACTGGCCGGTGCCGGATTATACGACGCTATGCCGACGGCAGAAGACGTTGGTCGTCGAGCTTGGCGGGCGGCCCAGCTCAGGCGGCCTGCGCCTTCTGGTCGACAGCACGGGCATTAAGATGACGGGTGAAGGTGAGTGGAAGACGCGCAAACATGGCGCTTCCTATCGCCGCCAGTGGCGCAAGCCTGTCCTGAGTTAGTCGAAGGGGTGCATCTGGGGATCGACGCGGCAACGCTGGATATCCGGGCCATCGAAGTCACGACGAATGCCATCGGCGATGCGCCGACCTTGCCCGATCTGCTGGCGCAGATCCCGCAAGACGAGCAGATACTCAGCGTCGGCGGAGATGGCGCTTACGATACCAGGGCGTGCCATGCTGCCATTGCCGAACGTGGTGCAGAGGCGGTCATCCCGGTCCGTCGCAACGGCCAACCATGGACGAAAGACGGTCCCGGCGTCGATGCTCGCAATGAAGCGCTACGCGCTACAAAGCGCCTTGGCCGCGCGATCTGGAAGAAGTGGAGCGGCTATCATCGCCGCAGTCTGGTCGAGACCAAAATGCACTGCTTCAAGCTTCTGAGCCAACGCGTTGTGGCTCGTACCTTCGATCGTCAGATCACCGAGCTCAAAGTCCGTGCTGCAATCCTCAATCGCTTCTCCAAAATGGGAACGCCGATCACTGTCCGCATCGCATAATATCTTTAAGTAAAAGGGCGGTTATGCTCTCGAGGCGTTATGCAACAAAGCCCGGGAAAACTGTAACTCTAACGCCATGTTGTAAAGGGACCGTGGCGGAACTTTTGAGAGTGTCTCCGAAAGCAACACTATTTTAAAAGATGGCGGTTCGTTGTCACAAATGCCCTCTTCTCAAAAGTTGCTCATTCCGAACGCAGTGTTCAAGCCCACTGTTGAGGCCCCGAGATCGTGAGCCTGCCGCCGCTGCGGTCCGAGCAGCGCATCGCGTCCCGAGAGCACACACGCCAGCGTTAACCGACGCCGGCCCTGTTGCGAAAGGGTTCCCTTTCGCGACAAAATACAGGCTAAACGAAATCAGTGGCTTGGCTGTCGCGAAAGGCTGTAGCAAAACGCGCGGATGAAAATCGGCTATGCACGGGTCTCTTCTGGAGAACAGAACCTCGACCTTCAGCGTGATGCTCTGACTCTCGCTGGATGCAGCATGATCTATGAGGATGAGGGTGTGTCAGGTGTTGCGCGTCGGCGTCCTGGGCTCGACCAGGCGCTCGCCACGCTGAAACAGGGCGACACCCTGGTCACGTGGCGGCTTGACCGCCTGGGACGCTCCCTGCCGCACCTGATCGAGCTGGTAGCGGCCTTGCAGGTTCGGGGTTGCGGGTTCGTCTCGCTCAACGAGGCGATCGATACCGGTTCGGCTGGGGGTAAGCTGGTGTTTCACATCATGGGAGCGCTGGCCGAGTTCGAGCGTGCCCTAATTGTAGAACGCACTCGCGCCGGCATGGCTTCTGCCCGAGTGCGTGGCCGACATCTCGGCCGCCCTCGCGCCCTGACGGGTGCACAGCTCTACAAAGCAAAGGACGAAATCGCCGCCGATCGCGAGACCACCGCCAGCATGGCGGCCCTGCTCGGCGTCAGCCGCTCAACCCTGTGGCGGGCGCTACGGGATCAGGAAAGTTGATGGCAGCGAGCGCCCAATCCCAGTCGTTCAACGTCGCAATCGTGGTACCCGAAACCTGCCGTTGGTTCACCTCCGACGTCGAAGGTTGGAATGACGAGGCCTGGGACAAGCCGTCGTCAGGGTAATTGAGCGTGAATGTCGGGTTTCAGATAAACTAGCCATTCGCGCGGCTTCCAAGATCTGCAGGGCAACGGGCCAACTTTCACGGTAGCGACTTCGCAGAGATTGGATCTCAGGCCAAAATAGCAGCCGCCTCTCCCGTGACGAAAAACCCCCTCTCTAAGGTTGTCGCGCACTTTTTGAATCCGTCAGGGTATCTCGGACAGTAGTCCGAACATGGAGCACGTACGCCACAGCTCACGCAGCCATTCTCCAGAATATGCAATGTTCTGCTTCGACAAACATGGGTTTTACGTCATGGCAGGGGGAGGCAGTGATCGACGCAGATTTTGCCATTCCGGCGCCTCAGTGGTGCTCCTAGACGCCGACAGACGAATTTTCATCGGGACAGGGGTTGGCATTTTCACTGTTGGACGGCTGGGCCCCGGTAGCTTTAGTCTGAAAGCTTTCAGTAGGGAGCAGTACTGCGGCTGTCGTTCGCGGTATCAGTTGATAGCGACAACGGAGCGCCTAACTCTTGGCGATCGTTCAGCTCTCGAGGTGCGCAGAGGTCCACGATCGCCGTTAGTTGACCCAAATAATCATGTTGGCGGCAATGATAGCTGAAAGGTGCTTTAAGGAACAAACTGCCTTATCATAGGTTAGGCTTTGATTGTCGGCTCTGCTAATGGCTGTCTGCAATTGAGGGTTGATCTTCGTCAGCTCCCGCCCAGCGAGGAGCATATTGATGGACCATTATCTAAGACTGGGCCCTCTTAAGCGCGGCGATAACAGGCACCGCGGTAACGGCGAATGAACCGAACGACGCCACAACTCCGACGGATTGCACGGAACATCATTTTGTTCGAATCTACCGAAGGGGAAGCCGCAGTTTCAGACTACCCAGTCACTGACCGTATGCGCCCCCAGCTAGCGCGCCTCATGGGGGACGGCTGGGTCCAAGTGCTGCTTGCTCGCGCGCTCGCCCTTGCGACCATCGAGATCCCGTGGCTCTCGCAAGCCTCAGTAAGTCGAAGCGGTGATCTTGAGGGCCTTCGGGACATCGGCAACGGAATGGATCCGAAGGTCTTTCTCGAAGGGCGCGTGGTTCTCTTGGCACAGCTTTTAGGACTGCTGGTTACGTTTGTCGGCCCTGCCCTGACGTGGGGCTTGGTGGACGAGATATGGCCCGACATCCCGCCCGAAGACCGCGATTTTGGCATGGAGCTATAAATGAAAAAGCCAACAAAAACGGCTCGACCTGCTGCTGTCGAAAAGCGCCACGGGAAAGGGGCGAAGGTCACCATCCACAAGCTGTCCACCGGCGTGCGCGGACTGGATGATATTCTCGGTGGCGGCCTGCCGGAATTTTCGCTTAGCCTGATCGGTGGTGCGCCCGGCAGCGGCAAGACTACCTTGGTCCATCAGTTCGCGTTTGCCAACGGCACCCGGGAGCGGCCGGCCCTTTACTTCACGATCCTCGGCGAACCGGTCATCAAGATGCTGCGCTACCAGCAGCAGTTTTCATTCTTCGATGCAGGAAAGGTCGGCAAGGCGGTTCAGTTCGTCAATCTTTCGGACATCGTCCTTGAGAAAAACCTGGACGCAGTGCTGGACGAGATCATCGCCCATGTGACTGCTACGAACGCGGGCGTGGTAGTGATGGATTCCTTTCGAACTCTTCTACGCAAGGCCAACGTCCTCGGCGAGCTTGAGGTCGAATCTTTCGTCCATCGCCTGTCGCAGTTTCTGACGGGCTCCGAAGTTACCACCATCCTCGTCGGTGAATATTTTCAGGACGAGATGCCTGACAACCCGCTATTTACGATGGTCGATGGCGTATTTTGGCTGACGCAGGCGACCGAGCGCAACTCCATCGTGCGCAAGTTGCAGGTCATGAAGCTGCGCGGACAGGCCTCGGTGCCGGGCCTTCATACCATCAGTATAACATCTGACGGTCTCCAGGCGTTCTCACGGACCCTTGGATTAAACACCGTCCCCTCCCGGCCCAGCCGACGCAAGCGGCTATCGATCGGCATTCCGGATCTGGACACCATGCTGGGCGGCGGCATTCTGGAAGGCGATAGCGTTCTCATCGCCGGGCCTTCGGGCACCGGCAAGTCGGCCTTGGCGACCCAGTTCATTGCCGAGGGTCTACGCCAGGGTGAGCCGGGAATCATGGCGATATTCGAAGAGCGACCACCAAGCTATTCGCAGCGGGCCGATAGCTTCGGTTTGCACCTCAGCGATGCGGAGAAGGACGGCAAGCTCGAACTTCTTTATCTAAGACCGCTCGACCTGTCCGTAGACGAGACAATGCAGGCCATTCTCGACGCGATCGAGCGCGTCGGTGCGAAACGGCTGGTAATCGATTCCTTGGTCGGCTTCGAAATGGCGCTCGCCCCCGGTTTCCGCGCTGACTTTCGTGAATCGCTTTATCGCATGATCGGCGCTTTGACGGGCGCAGGGATTACCATCCTCAGCACGGTCGAAGTGGAAGACAATTTCACGTCGCTACAATTCAGCCATTACGCCATATCGTTCCTCACCGATGACATCATCAGGCTGCGTTATGTTGAAATCGACGGCCAGCTGCGCAAGACGATGGTCGTCATCAAGATGCGCGGTGGGAACCACAGCAAAGACATACGCGAATACGTGATCACCACGAAGGGCGTCATCGTCATCGACCCCCGCCGAACGGATTACGCCAAGTTGAGCACCGGCATTCCGGAACGCACGGGGCCGCGCAAGGAGCAGCCGGACGAATTGCCACCAGAGTCCAAAGCAACCGTGTAAGCTCGCTCGCATGCCTATGGTTTCCGCCTTCGATTATATGAACTCGGGCCGTTCCTCTCCGTGGTTCGAACATGCGTCCTCCCCGATTGCCACGGTCACGGGCGCGGGTCACTTGATCCGCGACATCAACACGGCGTTTTGCAAACTATTCGATCGAGAGAGAGGCGATATAATCGGACAGCCCCTTTGCGAGCTGTTACCGGACAGCGACGAGTGCCTGGTGTCGCTCGACCGGGTTTTTCGCACGGGCGAACACGCAGAGTACACGGGGAGAGAACGCTCCCACCCTATGCCGGCATTTGCATCCTATCGGATGTGGCCCGTCCGGGAGGATGACCGCGTTGTCGGCATCGTCGTCCAGGTCACCGAAATGGCACCACTGCATCAGCAAAGGCGGGCCATGAACGAAGCGATGCTGGTCAGTTCGATCCGTCAACAAGAACTTGCCACCGCTGCCGCGACGGCAAACCACCTGCTTAAAGCAGAGATCATTCAACGCACTCAGTCCGAACAGGACGCTTTGATGCTAACGCGTGAAATTTCTCACCGCATCAAGAATAATCTTCAGACCTTCGTGGCACTAATCGCGGGCGAAATTCGACGCACACCTGCTGAATTTGCGCAGGGCTTCATCGCTATGGAGACACGGATTGCTGCCATTGCCGATCTTTATGACCTGATCTCGTCGAGCAGCGGTCAGACCGTTCGCGTTGACGACTATCTCAGGAAGATCGCCGGGGGGCTCGCTACGAGTCTGCTTGAGCCGGCTTCAGGCATCGTGATCGACGTCGTGGCAGATGAAATCGAACTCGACCCTGAGCGCGCCGTGGCCTTCGGACTGATGATCAACGAACTGGGCACGAACGCGATCAAACACGCGTTTCCACGGGGAAAAGGCCGGCTGGTGCTTGGTGCGAGACTAGTAGACGGTCAACTGGAATTTACCGTAAGCGACAACGGTGTCGGTATGGTCAAGAAAGCCTCGGAAACTGATCACAAGGTTCACGGCTCGGATTACGTCGCCATCTTCGTGCGCCAGCTCGGCGGCCAGTTTGCCGTCTCGATGCGCGAGGGCGGCGGAACCCTGATCACCGTTTCGGCACCTTTGTCGCTGTCGATCGAGGGCTAGGTACTGCGGTTCGCCACAGTGCGTGGAAAGTGCGGAGTAACTATTTTCGCCAATTTCCTTTTTCGAATAATACGACGATTGTTCCTGATGATCGACCAATTGGACCAATCAGCCGACGATATTCCATTTCTGGCGTTGGATAACTTCCAATGTCCTCGAGCTTCTCGCGGTCCTGGATGACAACGCAACCGCGCTTCCGAATATACGTCCGGGATGGCGCTAAACTTCACCGATATCAAAATGCCGGGCTATATCGACGGGTTAGACCTCGCAACGGATGTCGCATGGCAATGGCTTCACACAGAGGTCATTATAAGGTCCGGGGGCGCCCGCGCGCGCTACCAAACTAGTGCGAATGTTTATGGCCGCATTCCTCCAGAGATTACCGTTCGCGAACGGCGCAGACCCCCTCTTATATCCCGCAAGGATGACGACTTTTGGGAAGCTGCTGGCGTTATAATTGGCCGGTGATGTTTCGGGAATGACTAATTTCTTTATTCCTGCATGCAGGAGCTAAAATTGGACGGGCTTACGGCACAAATTCGCGTCCAAGGCGCCAATCTTCCCTGCAACCAGATTGCCTATCGAATAATCCATAAGATTCGCAACCCGACCTCTCGCGGTTGGTTAAGGACCAATGGCCCTTTCAACTGTTCCGTACGCCCTCGTCGTTGACGATGACCCGCTAATTATGATGGACACGACGAGCATCCTCGAAGACGCTGGATTTCGGTTCCATGAGGCTATGGACGGGGATGACGCAAAGCTTGTCTTGGCTGAACACTGGGAAAACATCATATTGCTGTTCTCAGATGTCGATATGCCGGGCAAGACAAACGGCTTCGCACTAGCGCGGCACGTTGCCGAGCACTGGCCCGCTATTGAGATCGTCATTGCCTCGGGTCATGTCCTGCCTAGGGCGGGCGAAATGCCCGAAAAGGCCACGTTTATTTCCAAACCGTTCAACAGACGTATGATCCACGAACACCTCAGAAAAACTTTGCCCGACAATAAGCTACCGGAACCTCTCAAAAAGGCAGTCTGACAGGGGTTAGCTGCTTCCAGCTTTCTGCGAAAAGGATGCCTTTGAGAACGCTGATCCACTCCTGACCGCTGTTCCCATGCGGGAAGGGCGTCAGAGGTTGCTTGATTACGAGATCGTCATTGCCGTCAATCCCAGGCTTGGTCCCCTTGCCCCTTCCCGCGCAAACGGCGCTTGAGATTGCGCTTATGGTCGTGTTCGGCGAAGGGGGGGCTGCTCGACCGTCCGGTTCAGTAGTGGAGAGGGCCATGGACGCGTTGGAAGCGCTTCAGAGATATGATGTGCTGGATACCGGACCCGAACAGGGTTTCGAAGATATTGTGGCGCTGGCCGCCCAGATTTGCCGGGTGCCGACAGCCTTGGTGTCGTTGCTCGACACCGACCGGCAATGGTTTAAGGCACGCGTGGGCTTTGACCACGAGCAGACCAGCCTGGATCAGTCTGTCTGTCGTCACGTGGTGGAGACAGCAAAAACCGTGGTCATCACTGACCTCACTGCCGATCCCCGAACACGTGATAATACGCTCGTCACAGGAAGTCCGCGGATACGCTTCTATGCCGGGGCTCCGCTGACGACCCGCTTCGGCGTTGTAGGCGCGCTCTGCGTCATCGACACCATGCCGCGTCCCGAGGGTCTTACCGCTGAAGAACAGCGAGCGCTTGAGCGTCTAGCCCGGCAGGTTGTGGCCCTTCTCGAAATGCGGAAGGACGCGGCCGAACTACGCCAGGCCCTGATCGAGCGTGATGCCTCAGAGGCCGCGGAGAGGACTACAGATCGCCGCTGGCGAGACCTGTACCAAAACATGGATCAAGGGTTCATTTACGCCCGTGTGCTTCGGGACGAGGACGGACGGGTCTTCGACTGGCGCTACGAAGAGGTCAATGACGCTTGGGGCGAGCTGGTCGGGATTGATCCCAACGAGGCGCGGGGGAAGACCATTCGCGAGCTGATCCCTGGCATCGAGAACGAGTGGGTCATGGAGCTGGCCGCCGTCGTTGATACGCACACACCTATATATTTCACCCGTCAGGTCGGCGTATTCAACCGATGGTATGACGGTGCGGCGCAGTGGATCGGTAACGACGATTTCACCGTTATTTTCCAAGAGGTTACTGAGCGCGTAGAAGAGGAACGTCGGCGAGATGCGCTGCTGGCATTGGGCGATTTACTTCGCAACGCCGGTGAAATTTCAGACGTGATCGCGGAAGCCTCATGCATCGTCGGCGAGGCCGTTGAAGCGTCGCGCGCCACCTTTGGCGAGATGGACCATAACCGCGAACGGATACGGGTCGCACCCGGCTGGGCATTGCCGGACATGCCTTCCATCGAAGGCGACTACCGCTTCGATGATTACGGGCAGCTGCGCCCCTACCTCATCCGCGGTGAAATCTTCGTTGTGAACGACGTGATGACGGACGATCGTACCGCCGATGAGGCATCCGGTTGGGCCGAACTTCAGGCCCGTGCGGTCATTAACGTGCCCGTTCGGGAACATGGACGGACGACAGCGGTCCTGATCGTTCATCGTGACACGCCGCACTCCTGGAACGCGGGGGAGCTTACCTTCCTGCGCAACGCCGCTGACAGGTTGGAGATTGCCATCGCGCGTAAGCGGGATGAGGAACGCCAGAATGCGGTGAACGGGGAAATTGCTCACCGATTAAAGAACACGCTCGCGATGGCGCAGGCGATCTCGAACCAGACGTTGCGGGGCGATGCTTCGCCTGAGGGTCTGGAGGCTTTTGGCCATCGTCTACAGGCGCTTGGCATGGCGCATGATGCACTCACGGCGGGTCGTTGGAAGGGTGCGACGCTCGGAGACATGCTGGCAAACGTGCTCGATGTCGCAGGCGTCCGCGATCGGTGCGTCCTGTCTGGACCGGATGTCGAGATGGGCGCCCGGGCCGCGCTGTCGACCTCGCTCCTGACACACGAGCTCGCCACCAACGCTCTTAAATATGGCGCGTTGTCGGCTGAAGGCGGCACCGTGGACATCGCTTGGAACCTCGCGGGCGAAGGCGACACGTCCCAGCTCGCACTTGACTGGACGGAGCGAGGTGGGCCGCCGGCTTCCCCACCAAGCCGTAAAGGCTTCGGATCACGTCTGATTCGACTTGGCCTTATCGGAACAGGTGGCTCGGACGTGCGCTATGAACAAACGGGTCTTGTGGCGTCTTTCCGAGCTCCGCTAGTGCAGGTAGAGCGGGCGTGAGTTCAGGCATAATGACGAAAGCGGGTAAGGTGGCGATTATCCTCGTGGTCGAGGACGAGCCGCTCCAGCGGATGGACATGATCGACATGGCCCAAGAGGCCGGCTTCGAAGTTCTCGAAGCTCATGACGCCAACCACGCCATCGTTCTTCTGGAATCTCGCTCGGACGTGCGACTGATGCTGACCGATATCGACATGCCCGGCGCCATGAACGGCATCAAGCTGGCTGCCGCGGTCCGCAAACGATGGCCGCCGATCGCGATCATCCTGACGACTGCGGGCCACGCTCCAGCAGCGGATCATATTCCCGAGCAGGCTATATTCCTACCCAAGCCGCTCAATCGCCAACGCACTGTCGAGACGATGCGTCGACTGACTGAAGAGCTGGCTGCTGAGGACTAGGCAACCCCTGTCCTGACGCCTCTTCAGTCCGTGCCTCTCGGTTTATATTACTTTCCGAGAAAGCTAATCCGTTCTCGAACTCGATCGTTTTTGAAAAAGCGACGGACGTGAAGACAAACAGGTTTTTGCGGACATGGCAGGTCACTCGCCTATCACTCGATAGGGGGATGGCTGGGATGGGTCACGAAGCCGCGCATCGCGTTCGCGTAGGGTAATACCAAGTCCCTCGGAGCCTGACTCAGCGCCGGGGATTCCCAAGTCGGTCATGATCTGATTCAACATCGCAAACGGTGGGAGGTTGGCGGTGGCATCAGCGGTTGGGCTAAGGGACGATTTCGACGGGTCTGGTCTTCGAAGGTTGGCGCGTTTGAGCGGTGACGCCAATCAGGTCCGGCGGCTGCTGGCGCTGGCGGTGATTTACGATGGTGGTGCGCGGCACGCGGCGGCACAGGTCGGCGGCGTTGGTTTGCAGACGGTTCGAGACTGGGTGCTGCGCTTCAATACCAGCGGGCCCGACGGCTTGCTCGACGGCAAAGCCCCCGGTCCCCGTCCAGTGCTTGGCCCAGAGCATAAGCGGGCGCTTGCCGAGATCATCGAACAGGGCCCGGTCCCGGCGTCGCATGGCGTGGTGCGCTGGCGGATCGTCGATTTGATCCAGTGGCTGTTCGACGAATATGGTGTGTCGGTCAGCAAGCAGACGCTGAGCCGCGACCTGCGCGCCATGGGCTACAGGAAGCTGACGGCACGACCGAGGCATCATGCGCAGGCGGCTGACGCCATCGACGTTTTTAAAAAGGCTTCCCCGCCCAAGTGGCAGCGATCCGGGCAGCGCTCCCTGGCGGTACACCTATAGAACTGTGGTGGCAGGATGAGGCGCGGGTCGGCCAGAAGAACGGCATCACCCGGCGCTGGGCCAAGCGCGGGACACGTCCGTCAGCGCCGAAGGACCAACGTACCACCTCGGCCTACATCTACGGCGCCATCTGCCCAGCCGAGGGCAAGGGAGCGGCCCTGGTGCTCCCGCGCTGCAATACCGAAGGGATGACGCTGCACCTCGCCGAGATATCCGCCGCCGTGACGCCCGGCGCCCATGCCGTGCTGATACTTGACCAGGCAGGCTGGCATCTCTCGGCGGGGCTGATCGTCCCGGCCAACATCACGCTGCTGCCGCTGCCGGCAAAATGCCCCGAGCTCAACCCGGTCGAAAACGTCTGGCAGTTCATGCGCGACAACTGGCTGTCGAACCGCATCTTCAAATCCTACGACGACATCCTCGACCATTGCTGCTTCGCCTGGAACCGCCTCACCGATCAGCCGTGGCGCATCATGTCCATCGGACTGCGGTCGTGGGCCCATCGGTCCTGATCAGAGAGTCTTGGTATAAGTGGCAAGTTTCGGGAGAAGCGGCCGTTCACACCTTTGCTGAAGAACGGCGTGAGGTTGTCGGCAAGTGCCGCAAAACTGGGCTCGCTCAATGGCAGCGATGCTTATTTCTTTCCCCAAAAGCGGTCAGGTCCGCTGTCCACCAATTATTGCCATTCAGGACAGCAATCGGCACCGTTTGCGCGACACATAGCGCGATCAGATCGCCGCCATTTAGCGTGCGCGTTTACACCTCGTGAGCTTCTGTCGCGAAAGTCTGTTGCTAAACATTTTTGTTCTGATACAGTTTTGCGACATGCTGATTGGCTACGCCCGTGTGTCCACCGATGACCAAGACCTCAGGCTGCAACGCGCGGCCCTGAAGGAGGCCGGGTGCAAGCGGACCTTCGAAGAAAAGGTCTCGGGCGCACGCCGCGACCGGCCTCAGCTGGCCAAGATGATTGAGCAGCTGCGCGACGAAGACACGGTCGTGGTGACGCGGCTCGACCGCCTAGCGCGCTCCACCCGCGACCTGCTCGACATTGCCGAGAAGCTGAAAGAAGTCGGCGCCGGCTTGCGGTCGCTAGCCGAGCCTTGGGCAGATACGACCTCACCCGCCGGGCGCATGGTGTTGACTGTGTTCGCCGGCATCGCCGAGTTCGAGCGCGAGCTGATCCACCAACGGACCAGCAGCGGTTGGGTAGCAGCCAAGGCGAGGGGAGTACGCTTCGGTCGTCCGCCCAAGCTCACCTCCGACCAGATCGCGCTCGGCGAGCGATTGGTGAACGAAGGCACGTCGGTGCGTGAAGCCGCCAAGCTGCTCAAGTGCCACCATGCGACGCTCTACCGGGCGCTGACCGCTGCGGCGCTGACCGCATGATGCCGGACATTCCGCAAACCGACGCGCAGGAAGGAAAGGCCTAATGCCGATCCGTCCCGAGCACATATACCTATACCCGATCGACTGGCCGCAACTTTCGCACCATGTGCGCTTCGTACGGGCAAGGGGGTGCTGCGAGCATTGCGGGCGCCCTCATGGACAGAGAGTATTCCATCTGCGGGATGGTCGATGGTGGGACCGGAAGCGGCATTGCTGGCGCAACGGCAAGGGTCGGCGCGTGCGACGGCCGACGGAGAACATCCTGGCGCACGGTGCCTGGACGCCGGTGGTGCTGGCCTGCGCGCACCTCAACCACGATCCCAGTGACAGTGCACTCCATCAGCTAGCGGCCCTGTGCCAGCGCTGCCACATGCTTCACGATGGCCCGGAGCATCGGCGCAGGCGTTGGATGAACGCGCATTACCGGTGCGCGCTAGGCGACCTGTTTTACGGTCCTTACCCAGTGCTCGGAGCCGAGTGGATCACGCCCACGCCGATCAGCATGCTTGGTGGTAGCTCATCGCTTTACGCCTGGGTTCGGTGAAGAATGCCGATCGTAGCTGCCGAAAAGGGCTTCGAAAAAGGGCCGTTTTGTGAACAGTTTCCCGGGCCTCTTATGCTTATTCGCAATCGGTCGCGGGAAATTAGCGATAGAAGGTTGAAACCGGTGGATAAGCATCAGTGCTTGACCTCACCGCAATTTATCTAAATACTTGTAAACACGATTTATTCGAGGTCGGCGGCGGTTCCGATCGGACCCTAAAAAATCATATTACTTTCCGTTTTCAGGAGCTTATACCACGAACCGATCAGGTCACATACCGACGCTTATTCCACATCATAATAGTGCTCCAGCCTCGATGGCCGGAACAGGACGGGATAATTAATAGCCATGCGTAGAGCACAGCCCATGGACTTTAGAATCGTCGCTCCCGCGGGCTCCTCTACCTTTGCCGAACCGTACTAGCGGACGCGGCTATCAGAATGCGTTGATGGTGAACGGGATGCGAAGCGACGTCCTCACGTTTGCGGCGTCATTGGTTGCACCGACTTCGACATTCCAGTTGACTGTCGTTTTCGGACTGGTGCGATAACTGACGCCAAACAGGAAGCGGCCAAGCTGTAGATCACGACTGGTCGTGTCGATCGCTGGTCCCGGCGTGTTGTCCGTTGTGCTGAGCATTCGCAGCCGCGTGCTCGTGCCAAATGCCCAGGTATGTGCGTACCCAAAGCTGATCGACGTCCGCGGATTTAGCGATATCGCAATTCCCGCGCTTGCTGAGGGCGCGTCACCGGGGCGAACGCGGTCTACGAGCGTGCCCCCAATCTGACGACCGATATTGCGGCCAAAATTCCGAGTATAGCCAATTGTAGCGAATAGCACCGCAGGGTCGGACGGAAGGATGGCGGTCACATTGGGCGTGACGCCCCAAAATCCCGCTCCCGTGGCACCGCGCAAGGCATTACCGAGCGCATCGCGTGGCACAGCAAATGGGTCCGTTCCGGTCGGCGCTACGGCTTGAAGGCCAGCGATCAGATAGGGAGCGCCGCTTTGGCCATCGGTAATCTGATAGCGCACGCCAAAATCAATGTCTCCAAGGTTACGTGCGGTGACGGGGCTATCGATTTGGCCGGCGTTCGGACTCGTTGGGTTAGCAACCGGCGCAATAACCGACTTGTCGGATCGATAGACAAACGGGAACCGGCCGTTGATTTCAAAACGGCTGGTCAAGCCAAGTCGTGCAACGACGGCGGCCGTAAGAACGTCCTGGCGGCTTTGATTGATATCAAATACACCGATCAGCACCGCTTCGGGTATCTGAACGCCTCGGAAAACTACATCGCTGCGATCAGAGCGCGCATATTCCAGATCACCTTCGAGCGTCAGCTGACCCGCTTTAGTGATAATGCCCCCTTGTTCTGACAAGACCGCAACTTGGACCTGCCGTTGATCGACGGGTGCAGAGCCAACAGATTGAACTCCGTTGCTAAGAACCGACGCCGACTGTGCGACAGCCGTCGGCGGAGCAGGCGGTGGCGAGGCTGGCAAGGGAACCCCGCCGGGCGAAAGAGTGGAAGCGGTACCGGTTACGGCTGATGCGCCGGCGGGGCCAAGCCGGGCCTCAAGGGACATGATCCGCACCCGCTGTGCCTCTAGCACCTTTTGCTGCCTGTCGAGCTCTGCTCTCTCTGCCGCTAAAGCCTGGCGCATCTCCGCGATGCTCGGCTCGCCAGCAGTGGCCACACCAATCTGCGCAGACGCCGTACTCGATGTGATCAAGCTGACCGCTACAAAACCTAGCGCGCACGCGCCGCTGCCCCGCCCCATTTCCTTCATATCCATCCCCTTTTCTCGTCTATCGCGAGCTTGATTAGCGTCGGCTTGCAGCGTCGGCTGCAAGCCGATTGACCATTAATATACCACCTGACAATCCAGCAGGAATTCCAACTAGATCGACGTTGACCGAGCTGACGGTGTCGATAACCCGGTTACTCGCGGTATTGGAAACGACTGCTCCGGTCGCTTGACCAACAAGATGATCGACCTGAACAGAGGGTGCAACCAGCGTCACACGTGCGCCGCGGTCATCATTTGCAAGCGAAATTACGCCCGAACTTGCAGCTACTGCGGGACCGTTCGCCACCACGGGCACCATCGTCTGGCCTGCGGCGTCGAGCCAGCCCGACGTAGGACCGGAGACCACGTTCACCGTCATCGGCGCGCTTGAGCTCGACGCAACAATGGTAGTGCCGGTAGGGGAACGGCCCACGGAAACAGTGGGGATCATTCCGCTGCCACCTGTAATCACTGTCGTGGTTGTTGGTGCGGTAGCGGGGCTATTGGTGCCATCGGTGTAGACCCGAATGCCAGGGTTCGGCTGTTCGCTGGTGTAGATGGTGTGCAATGCCAGGACACCGTCGATCCGCGTCTGAATGTCGATGCCGACGGCGACATTCAGTCCGTTCGGCAAAAGTACACCGCCGCGCATCGTGGCAAGTTCTCGGTCGGGGACTGGCAGCGTGCTAGTTTGCGAAATTAAAGGAGATGCCGCGACAAGTAGCGCAGTGACGAACGACATATCAGAACTCCCCTGATTGCGGTCGGGTGAGAGCAAGCGCCGCTAGATCGAGGGGATCCCCTCCAGGGAAAACATAACCGCGGGGCGCTCGTACCTGATCTCGCGCCATATTAAAATGCGCTTGAGCGACCGTTGACCGACCACTGACAATAAAGAACACACCATTCCATTGGCGCTGAAAACGACGAATGCTTTCGCGCCGAAGTCCAAGCGATGGATCGCCAAGCAGGAGGGTATCCTTATCGATGCCCTTGACGACTACAAAATGGCGATAACCATTAAAATTGATAAGAGCGATACCGGGGATTTTCGCATCAGCAATCTGCGCAAGGCTGACTCTATAACCATCAGCAGCAAGACCTCGCGCGGCAAGGTACCGCTTCATGTCCAGAAGCGAAAAACCGAGGCGCTGGATCTGCGCCCTGTCGCCGTCATGCCACATTCCCAGAAAGACGCTTTGCTCATTCTGGGGATCGTCATAATGATAACGAAGCAAGGTCGCCAGCGCTGCCGATCCGCAGCTGAAATCATATTGTTGGCGAACCACAGTTTCGAACCTGCGACCGATCAAACTAGTTACCGGCACCGTAAAGTTCAGAGAAGTAGAATAATTAAGGGGAGCACCGCCTTCAGGCAATGGTATACTTGAACAGGCCGACAACGTCGCTGCCGCCCCGAATGATACCTGACGCCAAAAGAAGGCTCTTTTCATCTACCGATTAATCGCGACGTTAACGTTTAGTGAGGAGTTTATCGAAACATTGTTACCGGTATTCGCGCTCAGTAGCGAAAGTCCGTTCAGGTTTTGGAACGAGCTACTATCGAAGTGGATAGTCCCTGTCTGTGAATTTCCGGTAACAGTATTACCGCTCACAACGCCGTTATTCTGAGCGTTGACGACCTGAGCAAGATCGGCCTGTCCGGTGACGACCTTCAGATCTGCGTTTTCTACCGGATTTACCGCACCAAACGGGGCAACCGAAGCTTCGGCGATAACCGGAGATACGGGTGCTCCGGGTTGTATTTGCGCGTTAGAAACTTGTGGCGAAAGCGCCACAATTGCGACGAGTATCGCAATAGCTCGAGCGTGCGAATTTTTTACCATTTCAGCCTCCGAACAAAGGAAGAAATGGGGCAGCACACTGCTGCCCCGTTCCCTTCGCTTATCGTGCTCCGAGGTTGATCGTGCCAGCGGAGACGCTGACATTGACCGCCGAATTCTGCGATGCCGCAGCGCCGGTGTTCATGTTCAGTGCTTGCGTGCCGGCAAAGTTCTGGAACGCGCCCGCGCCCGTGCTCAGGCTGTTGTTGATCGAGCCATCGCGGCTACCCGAAGGAGCGGCATAGTTTACCCGCACGCCGGTTACATAGCTGGCAAGTGTCGCGGAGGACACAACAGCGCTGTTGCCGAATGCGTTTGACGTTGCTGCCGTCCCCGTCCCTGCGCTCGCCACGGGTTCAAAGCGCATCGACGTGTCCGAATAACTCGCGTTACCGCCGTTGGCTACCGATCCAGTTCCGCCGTTCGATGCGCTGGTCTTCACCGATCGATCCGAATTATCGGTGGTCGACAGATTGCGATTGTCGTTGGCGGTCGAGCCGTTGTTGGCAGCGACCTGGGCGCCGTTTGCCGAACTGGTCGTGGTCGACCGGTTCGAATTATCGGTGCTCGACATATTCCGGCTGTCGCTGGCGCTTCCGCCATTGTTGGCAGCGACCTGCGCACCGTTCGCGGAGCTCGTCGTCGTCGACCGATTGGAATTATCGGTGCTCGTCGAAGACATATTGCGATTGTCGCTCGCCGTTCCGCCGTTGTTGGCAGCGACCTGGGCGCCGCTGGCAGCGCTGTTGGTCGTGGTCATCCGCGAATTGTCCGTGGTCGAACGGTTCGAATTGTCGGTCGATGACCGGTTCGAGTTGTCGGTCGACGACATGTTGCGGCTGTCGGTCGCGGACGATCCACCGTTTGCGGCAACCTGAGCGCCACTGGCGGCGCTGCTCGTCGTTGAACGGTTCGAATTGTCCGCAGTGTTGTTCGTCGTTGAGCGGTTCGAGTTGTCGGTCATTGTGGACGAACGATTCGAGTTGTCCGTGGACGTCGTAGACCGGTTGGAGTTGTCGGCCATCTGCGTGTTGTTAGAGGTCGACATATTGCGGCTGTCGCTTGCCGAACCACCATTATTGGCGGCTACCTGGGCACCCGACGCACTGCTGGTCGTCGGGGTGTTGGTGGTCGATCGATTGGAATTGTCGGTGGACTGGGTCGTCGTCGACATGTTCCGATTGTCTTGTGCGGTTGCACCATTGTTGGCTGCAACCTGGGCACCGGCAGCACCGGACGAACGGTCCGAGCTATCCGAAACGTTTGTCGATCGGTTCGAATTATCGGTCGATGTCCGTGCCGAGTTATCGGCGTAGTTGGTCGAGTTATTCGCATTGTCGGTCGTCGTGCGCGCCGAGCTGTCCGACACGTTGGTCGAGTTATTTGCGTTGTCAGTCGAGGTCGACGTTGGGTTGTACGATGCAGTCGTCGAGCTGGTTGGGTTGTATGAACCGGTCGCGACACTCCCGCCTGCGATCGTGCCGTTATTCGTATTGGTGTTGGACGGTGTCATCGTCTGCGAGAGTGCTGGCGTCGCGATTGCGAGCGCGCTGGCCGAAGCCGCCAAAAGAGCCTTTTTCATATCGCCTCCTAAGACCGGCTTATGGAGCTGGCCTTTTGACCGCCGATCTGAGCGAGATACGCGCCAGATTGAGAAATGGTTCATCTGGGATTAACCTTATTTTAAACCCTTTGTTTGCCGCAACTTGAGACGGAGAAACGGATTAAACGACCCGGTTGAGAACCGAGCAGTTTGCGATACGTTCTCTAAGAGCGCGTTTGAGAAGGGTGCCTGCTCACGTCCAACGGCGTAGCAAGGTGGCGGATAGAAGCCATCGGTCGGCTCGTTATATTAGCCACCTTATGAAGGGGCGTCAGTGATCCGCAGAATGTTGGTGCCATCGTTGGCCGGGACGGCTCTGGGGTTACTGTGCAGCCCTGCGCTCGCCGCCAACAGTCCTGGCGATGGATTCAAGGTGGTGAGCTACAGGCTCGCGCTTGCCCCGGACATCCAGAACAGGACCGTCGCGGGGCGTGAGAGGATCACGCTGCGAGCGACGATGGATGGCGTTCAACGGCTGAACTTCTCTGCCAATGCTCTCGCCATCGAGACTGCAACCCTCGATGGCGTGGCGCTCGCCCACATCGTGGAAGGCGATGTGCTAGGCTTTGATCTGCCCCGGCCGCTCCGACGCGGACAGACCGTAAAGCTGGAATTGTCCTATCATGGCCGCCCTACACGTGGGTTCGCCGGCTCGGCGACGACACTCTACACCAACTATTTTGCCTGCGACTGGATGGTCTGTTCCCAGAACAAGTTCGGCGAGAAGGCGGCGTTCTCGGTCGATCTGCGTGTCCCGACCGGGATGACTAGCCTGTCGGTCGGAAGCATGATTGCAAGGCGACCGCGACCGGACGGGACCGAAATCCATAGCTGGAAAGCGCCTCGGCCATACTCGGCTTATCTCTACGGCTTTGCCATAGGTCAATTTACCCGGGTCAAAGAACGGGCCGGGTCAAAAACGCTTATCTATCTGAGCGACGCTGCCGACACGGGCGAGCTGAAACGACGCTTTGCAGGGACAAGCGAGGCGGTCGCCTTTCTCTCCGCCAAGGCGGGCGTGCCGCTTCCCGTCGCCGACTATAGCCAACTTCTGGTCGGGGGTGATGAGGCGCAAGAAGCGGCGACATACTCTGTCCTCGGCACCGATGCGCTGCCAACGACGGTAGATGATTCCTCGGAGGATTGGGCCATCGTACATGAACTCACGCACCAATGGTGGGGCAATCTGATCACGTGCGAAACGCTTAGAGATTTCTGGTTAAACGAAGGGATTACGACTTTCATGACGGCTGCGTGGAAGGAGCATCGCTACGGCCGCGTCGCCTACGAAGCTGAACTCAATGTAGCGAGGAGCCGGCTCGAAAAGGCGTGGGCGAAGGGTTTCGACAAGCCGCTGGCCTGGGACGGCACCTACCCGACGTTGGGCATCCGGCGAGCGATTCAATACAGCAAGGGCGCGCTGTTCATGGCGCAGCTTCGGACCACGCTCGGCGATGTCGCGTTCTGGTCAGGCCTGCGTCGCTACACCCGTGACCATGCGGGCGGCACGGTTACGAGCATTGATCTGGAGCGAGCGATGGAGGCATCAAGCGGCCAGGACTTGCATTCGCTGTTCGCCGAATGGGTGTTTGGTGACGGCCTTTTGGATCGGCATCGGGAATAGCCGGTGGCATGATGTTTCCCGATTCCTGCTCCCGATCGGGACGGTAGGGGCGTTTAGCATACGATTCCGAACATGCTCTAACTGGTCCCCGTTTGGCTTAAGAAAAGCTCGTTTAAAGTCGCAATGCTCAGCTGGGGTGCGGTGTCTTCTTGCGCCCGAGCCCGATCGAATAGGCTAGTGCGCGCCGAATTTCGGCGTAGGCCGGCGCTACCATGGGGTAGTCCTTCGGAAGATTCCACTTTGTACGATATTCGTCGGGAGACATCCCGAAATTCGTGCGCAGATAACGTTTTAACAGCTTCAGCTTCGCGCCATCTTCCAGGCACACTAGGTAGTCTGGCTTGATGGACGAGCGAACCGGGACTGCCGGCTCTTGCTTTGGTGCCAACGGCGCGACCGAACTAGAAGTCGCGGTAAGCGCTGAAAAAACACTCTTGATAAGATCCGGCAGATCAGCCGTAGCCGTGACGTTGTTGCTGACATGCGCAGACACGATATCCGCGGTCAGAGCAATTAGATTGTTCTCGGGCATTTGTTAACTCCGAAGGGAAACGGCGCAAATAGCAACACCACTGTTGATGTCTATCCTCTATATCACATCCAAGACGTCAGACGGTATGTCCTAAAAGTGCGTCGTAGGTAGCCTGGAATTTTGATTGTCGACTGCCGGGGCAAAATTTCAGAGGACAAGGGCTTGCCCAATTAAATTTAAAAACAGCACCCCTCGCGAGAACCCTACAATGCTCTTCGACGTGACATTTACCATTGCTATGACCGTGCCAATTAGCACTGATATCTACATTTACGTTCGCTGGGGCCTTCTCGCGCCTCAAACGCCAACCGGACCTCCAACAGGCCGTCTCTCGCTGCCTCAAGGCCCTCAAAGAGCACCTTCGGGCTTATTTGGCTCTCCAACCGCTCGAGATTGGAAATCGGTGACGCCCACCGCGCTGTTCACGACTTTCTACACGGTCTGTTATAGTTGTGCGACATGCAGCACCCACGTTTAATCCAAAGTTGACCGGCGAATCATGACGATTTTGGCCATTCGAAGAGATCGATTACTGTGGGAGAGGCGGCCAGAGCGGCTCCCCACGCCGTATAGGGTGCGACATTAGGTAGGCCAAGGTGCAGCACGCTGGTCAATTGAACCCAGACAGGCTCTGACTCCGCCACGAGAAAGCTTCTGCTGCCGCTGCTATCCTCGACCGTTAGTGCGAGCACGAACTGCTCGATCTCGGCCTGTTGTATTAGGCCGGCTGCGATCCCCGTGATCGTGGTCCATGGCATGTCGCGGGGCACGCCATCCACCCGCGCAACGAGGCCGGCTTTGCTCGCTCCAGTGATGATGTTGCACGCACGCAGAGGGGGTGGTGAGGGTGAGCCTAGCACAGTGCAACACCGAGGATCGTCAGCTCACCAACCAGGATCTTGGCGACGCCAGGACCAATGATGGTGTTTGCGCTGCCTAGCGCTGTTTCAATGGTGTCGCCTGGAAATGCGATCTCAATCACGTGTGAGTTTGGGACAGGAAGGCCATCGGCGTCTAAGACGAATGGACGCGGCATGATCTGGACGCGGTACTGCATGGTGCAATTATAACGCGTCCAGCTGTCGGATTGAGGGGAGGCCGCTGCCTATACCGCTGTTGCCAGGGGTAGTAAACAGACGGACACCGCAACGTCCGAAACTCACAAGTTTTGCATCAATGGAAAAGCGTCCAAAACCCGACACTTCCATGATGCATAATTCGGCGCATGATTTACGGCTATGCGCGTGTCTCATCCAACGGGCAGGACCTAGCGCAGCAGCTCGCCTAGCTCGACGGGGCCGGCTGTGCGAAAGTCTATCGCGAGAAGATTAGCGCGGCGACGGCCAAGCGGCCCCAGCTCAAGCGCGCGATCGGGGCGCTCGATGCCGGCGACGTGCTGATGGTGACGTCCACTGATCGTCTCGCACGCAACACCCGTGACCCGTTGAACATTCTCTATGCGGTGAAGGAGGCTGGTGCCGGTTTCGGCTCGATCGCGGAGCCGATGGTGGATACCACCTCACAGTTCGCCGAGGTCATCATCGCCGTGCTGGGTGTGGCGGCAAGCTACGAGCGCCATCGTATTACCGAACGCACGGCTGCCGGCAGGGTCCAGGCCAAGGCCCGTGGCGTAAAGTTCGGGCGGCGTGCTGCCCTTACCCCTCACCAGCAGGCTGAGGCCCTGCGACGGCTCACAGCTGGCGATACGCAGCGCACTGTCGCTGCCTTGCTGGGCGTCGACCAGGCGACGATATCGAGATTGTCTCGAAAGCAGAACTGAACGTCTAGAGTTGGTGGTGGGTTCAACGACGTCGCCACACGCTCTGCAAACATTTCAGCCGACGTCTGATACATCAAGGTCTTTCTGGGGCGCTCGTTGAGTTGGCGGGCGATGGCGCTGAGTTTGGCTTGGCTGAGGAGCGACAGATCGGCGCCCTTGGGCAGATACTGGCGCAGCAGGCGATTGGTGTTTTCGTTGGTGCCGCGCTGCCACGGGCTTTGGGGATCGCAAAAATAAACGTCGACCTCGGTAGCCAGGGTGAAGCGCTGGTGATCGACGAGCTCCTTGCCGCGATCCCAGGTCAGCGACTGATAGAGTTCGCGGGGCAGTTTGCGCGCCTGCTTGATCAGGGCCGTGACGACGCTGGCGGTCTCCTTGTTCGCGACCTTGGCCAGGATCACATATCGTGACTAGCGTTCGACCAGCGTCACGATATGACTGTTCCGCGCGCCCGAGATGAGATCGCCCTCCCAATGTCCGGGCACGGCGCGGTCCTCGACCTAAGCGGGGCGTTCGCTGATCGATATCGCATCCTTGATCTGGCCAAGCCCGTCGCGCTTCAGGCTCGCGTGGCGCGAGCGGCGGATCGTGCGTTTCGCCCGGAGATGCTCGAGCAGCTCCTTATTCAAGACGCCACGCGCCTGGATGAACAGGCTTTTGTAGATCGTCTCGTGTGACACGCGGTGCTGCTCTTCGTCCGGAAAGCTGCGCTCGAGCCAGCCAGCAATCTGCTCGGGCGACCAGATGCGCTGCAGCTTGCGCGATACTGTTCGGCGTAAGCCCGGATGGCAAGCCAGCTTGCACGGCTTGGGGCGCAGCGCGTGGTCCCACGCTGCCTGATCCGAGACGGTCCCGCGATACTGATCCCGACCGCCACCCCGCCCGACTTCCCGGCTGATCGTCGAAGGCGCCCGACCAAGCTGGGCTGCGATCGCTCTGAGCGAGCTGCCGGCGACAAGACCTCTGGATATCTCCTCGCACTCGCTCAGGCTGAGGGCTCGTCCCGACCGCCTGCGCTCCGCCGGACGAATGCCGCCCAAAGGCGAAAGCACCGAGAAAATCGACGACGACTGCCGATCAAACAAGCGGCCGATCGAACTCATCGACTCTCCGCGCTGCCACCGGTCCCAGATCTCGGCTCGCTGTGCCGCCGAATAATAAAACCGCTGACGCTGCTTCATCCCCCACACTCCTTCTCCTCAAAGAATGAAGTGTTGCGACCACCCGTTGAACCCACTGTGGGAAGCTGACGTTCGCTACAAGCGGCCCCAATGTCGAGGTTTGGTAGTTAGAAGTCGGGGGACAAGCCATCGAGATCAAAACGTCGGATCCAATTCAATGCACTTTCTCCTTCCCAGACCTGTAGGATAGCGACCCAATCTGCGGTAACGGAATTTCCAATGCAATTGAAACCATTTTTCCCAAGATGAAATGGTGGATCGTCGTACGCTTCTTCGATGATCAGGCCTGTTTTGATATCGAGTGGATAGCCCAGAACTGGCTCTACAATATTCTTTTGCAAGAAGGCGCTTGTTCCAAAAGCGACATCGAATTCACTATTACAATATTCGCAGCGTGTCTTAACTAGCAAGTTGGTTGGGGCGTAGGCAGCTTCGCTTGGATGATAATCACAATATCGCGGAATGCCTTGAAACCACCATTTTGGTGGCTCGCTGATACGATCAGTGATGTCCATTAAAGGATAGTACATGTCGATCCACCTTGTTTCATTGCTGATTACGCCAGATCTTGAGCAAAAAGAAGAGGGCGGGAATGTCTGCAAGTGATGACGTGGACGGCTCTCCACCCCTCGCGCAGAATGATCTGTGGAGAGCCGGAAGGAGAACCACGATGGGGAACGTCAGGACGATCGGTCTGCATATCGCAAAGAACGTATTTCAGGTGCATGGGGTTGATGCTGATGGCACGGCTGCTGTTCGCCAGCGCCTGACGCGCGGGCGCCTGCTGAAGTTTTTCGCTAAGCTCCCGCCTTGCCTGGTCGGTATCGAAGCATGCGAGTCGTCGCACTACTGAGCGCGAGAACTGGTCGCGCTCGGGCACGATGTGAAGCTGATGCCGGCGCAGTACGTGAACACGAGATGCGCGCCGACCGCTCTGGAATGAACGAAGCGCTGGGGTTGGTCGATCGAGGCCCGATAGGTGAGCGCAACCACCGGACCGACGCCGGGCGCAGTCATCAATCGCCGGAACACCGGATCGTGCCGGACCGTGTCGAGCAGCATCTTGTGGAGCGTGGCCAGCTGCTGGCGCATTACCCGCCGCACCGTCAGCAACGGCTCGACGATCGCCGCCAGTCGCGGAAAGCCCTCGACCAGGTGACGGATCCGGGGCTCGTAGCCTACCGTGCTGACGACACCGACCTTGAGGCCAAAGTTGCGGAGGGTGCCGCGCATGTCAGACTCGATGTTGATCAGCTTGCGCTGGACGAGCTTGCGGCTGGTCAGCAGCATGCGCTGCTCCTGCGCGGCTAGCGTCTTCACGTGCACCGGCTTGAACAGGCCGACCCGCATCATCTGGGCGATCCGCGGGCATCGTTGCGATCGGATTTGTTGATCTGCTGCGCCTGCAACAGCGCCTTCATGTGTCGCGTCTCGACGCAGATGACCGGTAGGCCCACCTCGGCGAGACCGTTCACCAGCCACTGTGACAACGGCCCGGCCTCGATACCGACTCTCACGTAATCGCCACCGACCGACGTCAACAGCACGGCAATGTCATCCGGCTCGGTCGGCACCTTGCGCTCGCACACGACCTTGCCGGCATCGTCTACTACGCACACCGACGTCTCCTTTACCGAGACGTCCAGACCCACAAAATGCGCCATCGCTCACACTCCTTCCCTCGATGCACGAGGTCAGGCTCGACATCGATCCAGGCATCGTACGTGAAGGGGCTGCAATCTCATTTGCTCTCGAAATGCAGCCGCCGCGATACACCACCTTTCGACCAAACTGAACGTTCACGCTCGTCCACTCGGCCTCATTGGCGACTTTTTTTTACTGTCGTTTGCCCTCGGATTCCGGCCGTTTTGACGATGCATTTAGATTTTGCAGTTAGATTTCGCCTCAGAGGAGTCCGACTTGATACGTCTTATTTACATCAGCACCGCACGGGCTACATTATCAAGCGCTGAGCTTGATGGCATTTTACGTACTTCACGCCGGAACAACGCCGCCGTGAACGTCACAGGACTACTGATAGTGGGCGGGCGTCGATTCCTACAGACGTTGGAAGGCCCATCGAGTGCCGTCATGCAGACATATGAGCGCATAAAAGGCGATGCGCGTCACTTCGCTGCGGTTATACTAGATAACCGCCCCATTACAGAGCGCAGCTTCCCTGGATGGGCAATGGGGCATCAACCCAGTGGAACTTTGCGGGGCGATGCCACGATTGCAAAAGATGTAGCAGCGTTAATCGCTCCGATCACAGATCCCACAGTCCGAGTCTACTTTGCTGAGTTTGCAAGGAAGCACGCTACCTAAGTCGTTGTTATATCAGTCGCAATGTCTGCTTAGACGATGCTCTTGCGCAAACTGCACGTTCCGCTTTCCATCAAACTCAGCCATTCGCCACCAACGATACGCATCAGATTTCTACATCACAAAAACCCCGTTTTTCACCGATCCCAGCCTAATGCAGAACTTGTGAGTTTGCATCATCGCCGGTCAGAGGCAGCCTTCCTCTTGATAGGCCCACGTATCGCCGAGAGCGTCCGGTTGTCCGCAGATCGCCAATATACTTGCGCCGCGACGTTGCAGACAAAACTGCCCTCGATTCGCGTGGCTCCATACTCCCCATTTTCCTGGAACCACGTCGGCTTGAAGCCTTGAGATTTCAGTTCATTAGAAAGCTTCCAAATTGGGGTGCCTATGGGGAAGCGCCCATGCAGGCGGCTATCAAACTGAGCCGAAGCAGTTTTCCATTTCGAGTCGAGGTTTGCCGTCAGCGCCGACGTTCCGCGCCATGTTGTCCACCATAGCGCTATGGCAAATCCGGCAATCAAACCCACTGCTACCGCGGCAACCAATCTACCCGATAATCTGGCCTGTCGCATAACTGCGTTCCTAGTCGATATTCGAAAGGCTACGCAGGTGACAGCTTCCCGGCAATGCAGCTGGCGGGATGGCTCTGATGCAAAACTTTTGATTTTTGCATCAGGGATGACCCGGTCTGGTGGAAAGAGGACATTGCTCCGCAGCCCAAATTCTGTGAGCGTCTGCGCTTGAGTCCTTCGGCCGAGCGGCCGATGAACCAATGAGTCGGGGTGGAGCGGTATAAGGAGCGCGAAGGTTGCAACTGTCAGACCCGTGAGGAGGGCAGCATGAAAGTCATCCGGTACTCCATCGGCCTCGCTTTATGGGGTTTAATCCCCGCATCGATCCTTGCTGCACAATCGGCTGATGACAAAACCCCAATCGTGGTGGTTGCGCGGCCTGAGCCTCGCGAAAAGACAGTGCGGCATTTGGTAGACCATATGACAGCTATGACGAACGGTCAGGTGGCGCGCTTCACGACGTCAGTGTGCTTTGGCGTAGATGGTTTCGTCGCCCCACATGACGAGACGGTAAGGTACCGTCTCGAGAAAGATGCCAGGCTTGCGAAGCTCGACGTTCGGGCAAAAGGCTGCAAGCCCAACGTGATGATCGTTCTCGTTGATGACGGCAAAACGCTTGTGAACACGCTGTTTCGGCAGAGGCCTAGGTTATTCGCCGATCAATCGCTGAATGAGCGTCGAACACTCATGAGCGAAACGGGGCCAGTCCGGGTTATTACGACAACTGATCTTCGCGGAGCCGAGGGGCAACTTCCGAGCAAGTTTGGGCCACCCGGAGTGAATATCGCTGGGGCATCTTACTATCTTCCGGTGCAGTCTGCATCAATCATAGACGTACCGATGCGACAGGACATTCTGTGGTCGATGATACTGATCGATAATTCTGCCGTACTGGGAAAGTCGTTGAAGCAGATTGCCGATTACGCAGTGATGCGGACACTCGCACGACTTCGAGGTGTAGAAGCGGTGACAAGCGAACCTACCATTCTCAGCTTGTTTGCTCACAACGCGCCATCGCCGCCGGCCGAACTCACTACCTGGGACCGCGGTTATCTTACCGGACTCTACGAAGGAAACGCCAACCGAGCGGGCTACGCAAAGAAGGCAGAAATCGCGGAGGCGATAAACGCTCGCATTCGCGAAAAAAGTAAAATCAATATTGAGCCCCAGTCCGATCAGTGAATGCATGGTGCCAAGACAAGGGTCTTGCTACTCATTCCCAGGCAGCTTTCGTTCTCGGGCATTTCTACCCCGTTTTGCCTGCCGGTCGGCTTTCACCAACGATCGCCACGATGTGGATGTCTTAACGTCGCGACGAGGTGGAGAGCGGCACGTCTGCTTCTGGGAACCGGGATAGCGATAGCCAACATTGCGTGAAGCTGCTGCCCTTCTCGAAAAGGATGGTGAAGTGGGAAAGCGCAGGCATTTCCGAAATTCGGCCCAATCGCTAAAATGGGAAGGTTTTGACGTCTGTGCGCGGTGTCACAACCGTTCGAGACTGTTGAAAAACATTGACCACTTAGGATAGTTGCGCCCTGCTGTAATTCCCTAGCGAACAGATACCTTGGAACGATATATTCGTGCTTCTGTCGCCGATTGAATGCACGATTGTGATACTTCTTGCATACGGACCGAGTTTTTCAACAGTCTCGAACGGTTGTGACACTCGGCGCACGGCGGCTGCCGCCCACTCCCGGCCGTTCGGGCAACCCGCAGCAGTCCCGTTTCGCCATGTCCAGCGGGCCATTTCGGGAAAACTCAATCGGGAACAGGTATCGGGAAGCGATCTCGCCAGACGCATCCCGCCCGGCTGTCCCGACAGACGTTCGTTTGCGGGACGGGCTGATACGCTTGGCGCGTCTTCATGCCTTAGCCCGCGACACGCCGCACCGCGCCCGCTAGGCAGGCGTAATGTTGCTGGAGGCAAGAGGACCGACGCTGACGCGAACCCTGTTCGTCGTGTTGGGTACGCTTGCCCTCGCACTCCGTCTGCTGTTCCCGTCCGGGTTCATGCCGGGCACCAGCCTCGCCCAGCCGATTGTCCTTTGCGATGGCCAAGGCGTGATGCCTGGCATGACGACCGCCATGTCGGGGGGCGGGCATCATCATCCCGGCAAGGCGCCGTCGCACGGCACTACGGACCACGAATGTCCCTTCGCCGGCCTCGCCGCGACGCCTACCACTCCTGATCCACCAACAGTCGCGGCCGATCCGGTCGTCGCCGTTGCGGTCGCGTACATCGGTCGCTCAATCTTCACAGCGCCCGGTCGCGGCCTCGCCGCGCCCCCGCCGCCGTCCCACGCCCCACCACCGCTCCCTGCCTGAACGCCGCCGACCGATCGGGTGATCGGTCGGCTCACGCGCGCGGGTGTCGTTCCGCGCGCCCGTTTCCGTGCGGAGCTTTCCATGACCATGCCATCCATCGGGCATCCGGCATTCGCCGGACTTCCCGCCTCCATTTTGCTTGCGTTGCCGACACCTATAGCTGCCCAACAGACATCCCCACCCGCCAGCACACCGCCGGAGGACATCCTCGTGACCGCGCGCCGCCAGACGCAGACGATCGAGAACGCTCCAGCCTCCACCGCATCGGTCGACGCCGCGACGATCGAGACGACGATCAACGCCCGCAACGTCGAGGACACGCTCAAGTACCTGCCGAGCCTGGTGGTCCGCAAACGCCACATCGGCGACAGCCAGGCTCCGCTCGCGACGCGCACCTCGGGCTTGGGCGCATCGGCGCGCAGCCTGATCTACGCCGACGGCGCGCTGCTGTCGGCGCTGATCGGCAACAACAACACCACCGCCTCCCCGCGCTGGCAGCTCTTGTCGACCGAGGAGATCGCGCGGATCGACGTGATCTACGGGCCCTTCTCCGCCGCCTATCCCGGCAACTCGATCGGCGCGGTGGTCAACATCACGACGCGCCTGCCCGACCGGTTCGAGGCGACGATGACCGCCGGCACCAGCGTGCAGGAATATGACCAGTATGCCACGCATGGCACCTATCCCGCCTATCAGGTGGGCGGCACGGTCGGTGATCGGTTCGGGCCGCTCGCGCTTTTCGCCAGCGCCGATCACGTCGACAGCCGTGCCCAGCCATTAGGGTTCGCGACCGCGGTGGTACCGGCCGCCGTCAGCGCGACGGGCACTGCGACCACGGGCGGCTACGACGACCTCAACCGGACCGCCCAACCGATCCGGGTGTTCGGCGCCACCGCCTTTGAGCATCAGGTGCAGGACCGCTTCAAGCTGAAGGCGGCGCTCGACCTCACGTCGTCGCTGCGCCTCACCTATGTCGGCAGCATCTTTCTCAACGATACGAACGCGACCAGCGAGACATACCTGACGGGCGTGGCGTCCGGCTTGCCGATCTATGCCGGCAGCATCAACAACGCCGGCCGCAGCTACACGCTATCGCCTGCGACGTTCGCAGGGCAGACCTACCATACCTATCAGCGGCAATGGTCGCACAACTTGTCGTTCGACGGGCACACCAGCCGGTTCGACTGGCAGGTGATCGGCACGGACTATGTGGTCGGCAAAGACCTCCAACGCATCAGCAACACGGCGCTGCCCGCCGGCGCGACGAGCGGGGCGGGGTTCATCACCGACTTGGACGGCACCGACTGGCAGACGCTCGATGCGAAGGGCGCTTGGCGTTCGGATGCGGCGTCGACCAACGTGCTCAGCTTCGGCCTGCATGGCGACTGGTTCGCGCTCGCCAGCAACCGCTACAACACCGCCGATTGGGTCAACGGCGCGGAGGGCACGCTGAACCTCGAAGGTAGCGGCCGGACGCGGACCTACGCGGTATGGGCGCAGGATGCTTGGCGGTTCGCCGGCCCCCTCACGTTGACGCTCGGCGGACGCTACGAATGGTGGCGGGCCTACGATGGGGTCAACTACTCGCAGATCCCCGCGATCGGACCGATCAATCAACCAACGCTGTCGAGCAACCGACTCTCGCCCAAGGCGGCGCTGGCGTGGGAGCTCGGCCCGCACCTCACCTTGCGCGGCTCGTTCGGCCAGGCGTGGCGGTTCCCGACCGTGGGCGAGCTGTACCAGATCGTCACCTCGCCGGTGCCGTCCGTGCCCAATCCGACGCTCAGGCCCGAACGGGCGCGATCGGAGGAGCTGGCGCTGGAGCAGCATGACGGGCACGGCACATTGCGGGTATCGCTGTTCAACGAGGTCGTGGACGACGCCCTGATCTCGCAGACCGGGCCACTTGCAGGCACGGCGCAGCTCGGCACCTACGTTCAGAACGTCGATCGCACGCGCGCCCGTGGCCTCGAGTTGGCCGGGCAGCGTACCGACCTGATCCGCGGCGTCGATGTGCAGGGCAGCCTTACTTACGCCGACGCGATCACCAGTAAAGATACGGTGCTGCCCGCCGCAGTCGGCAAGCTATTGCCTTCCGTACCGCGCTGGAAGGCGACCGGGGTCGTCACCTGGCGGCCGTTCGACGCGGTCGCGCTCACCGCCGCCGCGCGCTACGCCAGCCGCAACTACGGCACGATCGACAACAGCGACCCTGTCGGCAACACCTACCAAGGCTTCTACAAGTACTTGGTGGTCGACCTGCGAGCCGAGTTCCGCATTACGCCGCACATGCAGCTCGGGCTCGGCGTCGATAACGTCAACAACGACCGCTACTTCCTGTTTCACCCCTTCCCGCAGCGCACGTTCGCTGCCGACGTGAAGATCACCATCTGACACTTGCGGCGAGACGGCGCAACCGTCTCGCCCCACTGGGGAACCATCATGCGATCGAGACACCTTGCCCTCGCGGCTTCGCTGGCTGGTATCAGTACCGCCGCCATCGCACACATTACCCTGGCCGAGCCGAGCGCGCCGGCTGGCAGCTATCACGCGGCCTTCTTCCGCGTCTCGCACGGCTGCGCCGGCTCGCCGACCCTGGCGATCCGCGTCGAGATACCCGCGAACGTCACCGTAGCGCGGCCGCAGCCCAAAGCCGGGTGGACGGTCGCGATCGAGCGAGCACCCCTTCCATCTCCAGTTCGCAGCGAGGGCGGCGAGATGGTAAACGATCGCGTAGCCGCGATCACCTGGACCGGGCAGCTTGCGCCCGACGAGTTCGATCAGTTTGGGGTCATGCTAAAGCTGCCGGACGCTACGGGTCCGCTCTACTTCCCGACAATCCAGCGGTGCGTGAGTAGCAGCACCAGTTGGACAACGATCCCCGCAGCCGGTCAGGCATGGCACTCGGTCAAAACGCCCGCGCCGGTGCTTGAGTTAATCAAGCCCAGTGCCGGCGCCATGAGTATGTAGCTCACGTCCTCCGCTCATAGTCTTAACTCATTCCCATAACTGGATCGAGATTTGAGAATGAGCGCGGCTTCTCGAAACCGGTCAGGGTAGTAGTATGGGAAACGATCGGAGCGGATCGCGAACGACGTAAAGTGGTAGGAAGCAATCGTTCGCCTTTACGAAGCGAGATAGGGGCGCGGCCTAACCCGCCGGGCTTTTTCGTGGTATGGGCAAGACATCGCCACCTATCATGCCGCGAGCAGGATGGCGACTGAGGGCAAAGACTGGCTCCCGCTTGCACGTGGAGCACCAACATGGCCGAACCCGAAGATATGGCATTTCTTGTCTTGCGCGAGCGACAATCCCGCGAGTTGGCAGCAGTGCCGGGAGATGTTGCGGTGCAGCGTGCGCACCTAGGCATGGCGGACCGCTATGCCGCCCGCATATACGTTCTAAAGTCCCAAACCCTTTAAGTCAGACACGTATATTGTGAGCGCCTTTCAGCCGCCGTCAAGGCAAGCTCCTGGTCTTCGATAAGAAGCGTCTACCCTTTCGGCGAAATCCGATGTTCGCTTGCCCATGCTCTCACGATGCCGATTGCCCCCCGCCAGCCATGTGGGTTACCATCCCCTCGGTGAGTATGGGGGATCGCATGCGGAAGATCATTCTGGCCGTGATGCCGTTGGCGCTGCTTTCAGTCGGTTGTCATCGCAAGCAGAAGGTCGAGGAAACAGCGACAGCTACCAACGTCACGGCGGCGACTGTTTCAGCGAGCCCGGCTCCACCTGCTGCAGCGCCGATGCCGGCCGATTTCTCGATCGACAATGTGCCAATCTCGAATGCGCCGCTCGGCAATTCCCCTTCTTCGGCTGGCCCGCAAACTACGCGCCGCAGAATACGCCGAAGGAAGTCGGCTTTGGTCATTTTCCGTTCTGGACTGGCAAGGCCTTCAACGACATCGAGGGCCAGACATTCATGGTCACTCTCGACGCCGCCCCGAACAAGCAGTTCTCCAGCTATGAGCTGCAAAAAAATATGCAGACGCTTTTCCAGCAGGCGGGAGCGGTCAAAGTTTTCGAGGGTAAGATACCGTACGATACGTTGAAAGCACTGCCCGACACCGTCAGAAGTGAGATCTCGCCTGGTCTTGGGGACGCCTATAACGACCCGGTCGAGACCTGGGTTATCCATCGCCCGCATGACGCCATCTGGATCAACTATTCGACCAACACGGCGCAAGGTGCGTTCGCCGTCGTGCAGACTAAACCGTTCGTGCCGACAGCGGTGCTGCTGCCCGCCGACCAGCTTAAGACCGCTCTGGACCAGATCGGCAAGGCGGTGATCCACGTCAACTTCGCGACCGACCAGACGCAGCTTCTGCCAACCTCAGGTCCGCAGATGGATGCTGTGATCGCGCTCCTCAAGGGCGATCCGTCGCTTAAGCTCGCGATCAATGGCTACACCGACGACACCGGGTCCGACGATCACAACGTTACGCTTTCGGATGGTCGCGCGAAGGCCGTGCAGGCAGCGCTCGTCGCAGCCGGCATCAAATCCGACCGCCTCCAAGCCAAAGGCTATGGCCGCATGATCCCGGTCTCGAATAACACGGACGAAGCAGGCAAGGCTGCCAACCGACGGGTTGAGCTGGTTAAGCTGTAGGCCGTCCCTAACTCGTTGGCAGAAGCTGCACGCCGCTACTAGTTTGCGCAGATGGTCTGCGAGGCAGCACCTAACCCATTTTCATCTGAACGGTTGTGGCACCGTTCAACAAATGGCGGTTTCCTGCGCAACGCTGCCGTCAGCCCGTTCTCGAAACCCATGACGTTCGGGATTTCATCGAGCCGCCCGCTAATCGCCGTGCATCGAATTTGTGCATCGTGGAAGCGGCTGCATTTCCGCCGTTCTTTATAAACAACCGTTTGGCATCCAATCGTAGGCTCACGCCGGCTCCCCTGGTACGGGTAGAAATGCCAAACGATCAGCCACCCGCACCTATTCGACCTTGGCGTGATAGCCTCACGCTGGTGGTAGTGGTGTTCATCCTATGGAACGCGATCATTTTGTGGCTGCTCTACACCGGTGCAACCGATCACGAAGTTGGCAACGATGCAGCCGGTGCAGGCATGGGCCGAGGATTTCGTGAGATATTCGCTACGGCAAGTGCCATCGGGATTGCCGTGCTCGCACTGCCTGCCATTATCGTCCAGCATCGCGGCGTGCGCATTACTTTTATCGGGCTACTTGGCATCGCGAGTTGCCTGACGCCAATGATGCTCTGACAAGCATCGTGACTTTTCCACAAACGATCTAGAACTGGGAAAACCACTCCCCCCCCACGCATCGTTGCAGCAACGGCATTGCTGTGTTATCATAACAACACACTGACTGGGGGGCGCAGGTGGCGTTGGAAGAGTATCGGGCACCGCCCAAGGTAAAGCTGGCGGCGCTCTGGGCATCCACGATGTTCTGCTACCTCTACGGCGACTATATTGCCCTCTACGTCGCCGGCACGCTGGCGGACATGAACCACGGCAGCATGGGGCCGTTGGGCCACGCGACACCTTACCTCCTGACGGCGACGTCACTGATGATGGCGGTTCCAAGTCTCATCGTGGCCCTGTCGCTTCTGCTGCCCGCGCGCATACTCCGTTGGACGTGCATCGTCCTCTGCCTGTTCTACACGGCTATCATGGCGGGCAGCATTCCCGGCTCGGAACCGTTTTACAAGGTGCTGGCGGTGATCGAGATGGCGCTGACATTGGCGATCACCGTCATCGCGGCCCGTTGGCTCAGCGAGGTCCAACGTGGCTGAGACTGCGCCGGCACCGTCTACCGCACGCCTCACGGGCGCGCTTTACCTTGGCACGATCGTGTTCGGATTGTTTGCCGAGGTGGGATCACGTGGATCGCTGATCGTCGGTAGCGATGCCGCCGCCACAGCCCGCTCCATCCTTGCCAACGAAGCACTGTTCCGTGCCGGCCTCGCCGCCGATCTTGCGATGCTGGCCTGCTACGTCGGGGTGACGACACTATTCCTCGACATGTTCCGCTCCGTCCATGCCGGCGTATCGCGGATGGCGGCTGCCTTCAGCCTGATCGGTATTGCCGTGCTGGCGGCCGATACCCTGCTGCTGCTCGTCCCCCTGCGGCTGCTGGCGGCGCCCCCCTATCTCGCTGCGCTGGGATCGTCACAACGCGATGCGGTAACGTTGCTCGCGCTCAAGGTGCACGGCGACGGCTATGACGTGAGCCTCGTATTCTTCGGCATCTACTGCCTGATGCTGGGCTGGCTAGTATGGCGCAGCGGCTTCCTCCCCAAGACGATCGGCGCACTGATGGCGCTGGCGGGCGCGTGCTACATTCTCAACAGCATCGCCAATCTGGCGGTGCCTGCCTTCGCCCGCATGCTGTCGCCGCACTTGATGGACCCGACGCTAATCGGTGAGGTGACATTGGCGCTCTGGCTGCTCGTATTTGGCGCAGGCAGGCGATCCAAGCGCGACCGCTAATTACTCGACGCCGTTTTCCCGATTGGGAACTTCGCACGGGAAGCCCGCTCATTACGCCCGTGCGCCCGCCCTGCCTCGGCACGGTTTCCCCAAAATCCGTTCCCAATTCAAATTCTCAAAATTTCGCTCCGCATACGGAGTTATGAGAAGGAGTAGCCATTGGAGGGCGGCCCCGGCCAGAAGGCACTTTAGGTGTTCAACAAACCGACGAGACTGCTGAAAAACCGGAACCCGTTCCGCGCCGGTGAGACGGCAAGCAACAAAAATGCGGCTTAGAAATATGCAGCATAATCTTGCAGCACCGTCAGGGCCGCACGCGTATCTTGTTACGCGTAACTACGACTGTCCGGTCGACCTCAGAGTTTCCAACAGACTCCGACGTTTCTTGGACAGGACTAAGGCAAAAGCAAAAGGCCGCCCCTCTCGGGACGGCCTTTCCATTGTCAGCCACTGATGGCCTTATCCTTAGAGCTGGACAGCCCCGCCAGCGGGGGTCGTACTCATCCGGGTTGCCACTAGCTGTAGACGCTTGCAATCGTAGCGGCATCTACTCGCAAACAGCATGGTTTTCTGCTCAGATTAGCTGGCAGCGGACGACGCGCGCTGCTCACGCAAACTGGCAATGTACTCGCTATCATCCGCGCCTGCTCGCAATCAGAGATGGTCTGCTCACGCTTTTAGCCGATGGCGCGACCTGGTGGGGATCTGCCATGCCAGTGCCGGCGAGCATGCTCGCCGGCACACACCTTAAAGCTTCTCCTTCAGCCCTTTGGCGGCTGTGAACGACACGTTCTTCGATGCTGCGATGGTAATCGCCTCACCGGTCGAGGGATTGCGTCCCTGACGCTCAGGACGACTCTTCACAGCGAACTTGCCGAAGCCGGGAATTGAGACCTCATCGCCCTTTGCCGCAGCACTAGCGACCTGGTCGAACACGGCCGCGACAAACTTCTTAGCCTCCGCGTCACCCGTCCCTGTGGCGGCTGCCACACCCTTTACGAATTCACCGATGTTCATATCGTCAGGCTCCCTTGAAAGAAGCCCGTCTTACCTCTGCGCGAAACCGAAACAATCCCGTCTGCGGGCATCCGTCGCACATCGTGCGCCGCCGGCCCTGCATGGCCGCTAGCCTGCGATGACCTCGCCGTTATTTGCGGCGGCTCGCAATGATGCGACGCCGGAACTGCAATAAAGGGCAGTTTCCGGCTCACATTGCGTGAGACGGATCGATGCGGAAAACCCATGCTCCGTGAGACAGAAACCACATTCGGTGCGACGGACGCACGCTGCTGACCCTTCCGCTCGTAATCGCCGCCAACCGACGTCAGCAGCACGGCAATGTCATCCGGCTCGGTCGGCACCTTGCGCTCGCACACCACCTTGCCGGCGTCGTCCACCACGCACACCGACGTCTCCTTCACCGAGACGTCCAGACCCACGAAATGCGTCATCGCTCTCACTCCTTCCCTCGATGCACGAGGTCAGGCTCGACTCCGGTTCAGGCATCGTACGTGAAGGGGCTGCAATCTCATCTGCTGTCGAAATGCAGCCGCCGCGATACACCATCTATTGGGCGGTCTGTGACCGACCGCTGCCGCGCCCGATAGCTGCCGGTTAGCTTTTAGGGGACGCACGCGCTGGATCAAGGCCGGAACGGCAATAGGTGGTGGGCACCCGACGCTCCGTCCCAACCACAGCTCTCGACGCTCGCGAAGCGAGCGTACGATGGTCTGCCTATTGACTCAATCGGCGATAGATAAGCTGTCGTTCGCAGAATTAGTCTAGGGCGGCGGCTAATGTCTAGATGCTGTGACGAGCACTCTCGTAAAACTGGGTCGCTTGAACCCTTAGCGCCCCTGATCCAAAAAAGCCGATAATGGCTAATCCGGTGCGGTAAGTTCCTGCTCCGTCGTAGTGATATATCCGCGGGTGACTGGCAACGCGCGACGATTGCGAATCATTTGTACCTGATAGTTGCACATCACACCATGCTTGAACGCTGCCATCGCTCCAGCAAGATAAAAGGTCCACATACGATAAAATCGCGCGTCAAACATTCCCTCGATCTTTTCGCGACTGGCCACAGTCCGGTCATACCAATGGCGAATAGTCATCGCATAATGGAGACGTAGCGTCTCAACATCGGCGGTTATCAGCCGCACCGACTCACTTGCACCTACAATCTCGGAAAGCGCTGGGTTGTACCCTCCGGGGAATATGTAGCGCGCGGTGAACGGATCGGTCTGTCCGGGGCCGCCCATCCGTCCAATGGTATGAAGCAACATCACGCCGTCATCCGCCAGCAGCGCACGACATTTGTGAAAGAACCTTCGATAATTGGGAACCCCCACATGCTCGAACATACCAACCGAAACGATACGGTCGAACCGGCCCGTCATCTGGCGATAGTCAATCAACTCGAACTTGACTCGATCCGCAACACCCGCGTCCTCCGCACGCTGCCGAGCCGTCTTCAGTTGCTCCTTCGACAGCGTAATGCCGAGCACGTCGACATCGGCGACGCGGTTCAGATAGAGAGCCATGCCACCCCAGCCGCACCCTATGTCGAGGACGCGCAGGCCCGGCTTTAGCGCCAGCTTGGCGGCAATGTGCACTTTCTTGTCATACTGCGCTTGTTCAAGCGTATTGTCAGCGTCCGTAAAATAGGCGCAGCTGTATTGCAGGTCTGCATCCAGGAACAAATCGTAGAGCCGATCTCCTATGTCATAATGATGCGCGACATTCTGCTTAGATTTTGCAATCCGATTGAGCTGCCGAATTTGCGCGGTTGCCGTGGCCCAAGCAAGCTTGAACGGGTTGCGTGTTCCAAGCGAGCTCTTGCCGTCCTCCCAGACGGCGTTGCCGCGGATCAAATCGATCAGGCCCGCAATGTCACCTTGTTCGACAAGAAGACGTCCATCCATCCAAGCCAACGCCGCGCCCAGGCGCGGGTGACGCGCTATGTAGCTGGCGACCTTGGGGTCAACAAAGCGGATTGTACACGGTTCGAACATTCGGTCGGGAGTGCCGTAGTGATAGTGCTTTCCGTCGGCATCGATGATTGTCAACGCGCCGCGCTTCACAAGATTTCTCGCAAACCGATCGAACAGCCACATGCACTACGTCCTTCGCGCCAAGCAACCCTACGGCCTGCCGTTTCGACACAAACGATCTCGGCGCCATCACCACGCTCACCTGAGCCCGAACCAGTAGGTGCCAACCTAAATCAGCAAGGGCAAGCGGCCAAGAATGATGTCGCGCGTCCGCCTGTCAGATAGAGCGCTGTTGAGGGGATCAGCAATGCGGCTTGATCCAACGGCGAGAACTGGACGCCGACCTTCCGCTTTTGGCGAAGGCCTAGCTGACCGCGAATGACCGGGATTCAAATAACGCTCGCGATGACCTTACTACCTTATTGGTCTATCACGGTCGGAGTTTTCTTTACGCTCTTGAGGGGCCAGCTGCGGCGATCAATAAGACCAACGAACGTATCAAGCTTGACACTCGTCACCGCGCGTCCGTGAAGCTCTCTACATGAGTGGTTTTGTCAAGGCAGTTTGGGCGCTGGGATATGGCAAGCCAGAAGGTTGATCTTATAGATGACGACGACTCTCTGAAAAACTTGGTAGCTAATATGGTCGCGCATTTGCCTGATCCGAATACTCGGTCGTTGTTCAGCGAATTTGCCAAGATCAAGCGAAAGTTTGCGTAGCTAGGCTTGGTCTCGCAGCAGCTATTATATCGTTCGCTACATTCCTACCTACGTCCGCGATGTTATTTGGCACCATAGGACCCGACCGCAGCCAAAGACGTGTCTAATCAGTTGTCGTACTTCGGAATTTGGTAACCATTCATAGCGTACCAATCGCAAATGCGCCTTGGCTACGCCCGACCTGGTCTCCCATCAGTGCAATGCATTGCGATTGCGGTAGCGCTAACGGTTCTCGCCTTCCGGCCACCGGCTACAGGACGCATGCTCCTGGTGCCGCTCTGGTCGGCCGATGAGGGCGGGGCGGTTCGCCTGGCGTTAGGTGGCGGTGCTTTATTGATTAGCGTCGGTCCGGTACGCGGATCAATAATCGTGGATGGTCGACGCGCTAACCTGGCCAATGCCGCATGGAACCAGCACATACTCATGATCGCAGCGCCATCCGCTGGCTGCGGCCAGACCAACCGGGCTGGTGTGAATACGTGATGGCGCGGCTGGAAAATGGCCGGTTCTCGGCGCTGCGATTAGCGTTTCGTTCATCCAGCATTGCTCTGGTTCCGCCCACAAGCACGGTAGACCGGCTGCGCCTACGTGGAGTCATTGGCATCGCGATTTCCGGCTGGGTTTCGCTTGCCGTCATCATCACCACCAGCCTCTGGGTGGATAATGGAACGTCACTATCGCTGCTAGCTATCGGAGTTTTCGTCAATCTCGCGCCCACTGCCATGGCCGTCCGAGCGCGTTACGATACCGAAGCGCGGGCGATCGTCAGCACGCTCGCCGCCATCATGCCCGCGCTGCTGGTCTATGCCCTCCAGGGGCATCCATGGCAGATGGATGGCCACATGTATTTTTTCGTGGCGCTCGCGGGGCTGACAGTGCTGTGCGACTGGAAGTCGCTCGCCGTTGCCTCCGCGATGATTTCTGCACACCATATTCTGTTCGCGCTGATCGCACCCGCATGGGTTTTTAGCGGATCCGGCAATACCGGTCGGATCGTAATCCACGCAGTCGCAGTCCTCCTGCAGTGCGGGGCCCTTGGTGTCATCGCGCACCGCCTTACGATGCTCCTGACGCGTCAGGATGAAGCGGTCGCGGAGAGCCAGCGACTGATAGAAAAGGTCTCAAACGCGCTTGCCTCGGCTGAAGCAGCCTCGAGGGGCAGGGCTGAGGAGCGTGCACATCGCCAGGCTGCGGAACAACGTTTTGTCGTCGAGCGCCATGCCGAGATGCATATCCTTGCAAATGAGTTCGACCGAACTGTATCGAAAGTCGTCAAATCGCTCGAAACCGCCGCCTCGGATATGGCGAACTCGTCCATCAGTCTAAGCACCATCGCAGAAAACGCCCGCCGCGAAGCTGATGATGTTGCATCGAGTGCAGCAGAGGCCAGCGGTCAGATCCGCAAAGTCGGTAACTCCATCCGCAGCCTGAGCGGGTCGATTGGCTCGATCGCAGCTACCTATCAACAGCAGTGCAGTTCAACCAAAGCAGCTGATCTCGAAGGCCGCCAAAGCGTTGAGACCATCGTTCAGCTCTTTGAAAAAGCCGCAAGCATTGTCTCGTTCATCGATACGATCAAGGCGATCTCCACCAACACCAATCTGCTGGCGCTGAACGCAACCATCGAAGCCGCTCGCGCCGGAGAGGCGGGACGCGGGTTTGCGGTAGTGGCTTGCGAGATCAAAAATCTCGCAAGTGATGCAGCCCGCGCGAGTGATAGCGTCAGCATGTTGCTCCAAGGAATTCTGGCTGCGGTCGCAGAGTCAGCAGCCGGGATCGAGAGTGTGGCGAGCACGGTTCGTGAGGTTGCCGAAGGGTCCGCCAACATCGCTGGATCGGTCGAAGACCAGCGTAAGCATGTCTTTCAGATTGCGACGAGTGCCGCCGACGTCGAGGAAAATGCCGCCACGATCGAACAGCGTATACAATCAGTCGCATCAGCCGTATCCGCGGCCTCGCTGCTCTCGAGGGATGTCCATAAAAGCGCAGGCGCGCTGTCACAAAGTGCCAGCGCTCTAAGGTCGTCGACAGATCAATTCGTCAAATATCTGGTAGAGGACCCTCAGGTCTCGCGCTAATCCGTCGCCACACAATCAGGGTAGGCATTGCGGTGATCATCAATGAAAGCGATCATCGCCGGAACGGGCGGTCGAGCTCCGCCTGCGCGAAATATGCCGATGCCCCTTCGACAAACTCAGGAAAGGCTTGCGCAGGATCTCGTTGGCTTGCCGCAGTTCACGAACCTCGCGCTTTAGCGCCTTCACCTTGTCGGCCACCTCGGTCGGGACACCGCCGCGCTTGCCGCCGTCGACCTTGGCCTTCTTCACTCACTCATGCAGCGTCTGCGGAACGCAGCCGATCTTCTCCGCAATCGATACCACGGTCGCCCATCTCGACGGGTGATCCCTTTCGTGATCGAAAACCATCCGCACCGCTCGCTCGCGGACTTGGGGCGCAAACTTGTTGGTCGTCTTGCTCGTCATGGCTTCACCTTCTCAGCAGTTGGAGCCTCCGACAAACCCGGGGCGGTTCACATTTGTCCATCTCACGCAACGCGAGCCG
>NZ_AIDW01000041.1 GCF_000251145.1 Sphingomonas sp. PAMC 26621
GACGGACTGGAATTGCCTCGAAGTGGTCGGGCCGGAACCGACCGTCGAGCTACGCCCAGCGATTGTTCATCTGCATGCGGGCAAGTAGCCGACGTCCGCTTTCACCAAAATCGGACGTAGGCGTGAGGTGATGAGCGCTCGGATGGAGTGCTGATAACGCCCAATGGCTTGAGCCACAGCTATGCGCATTGGTCGTTATCGCAGGTCCGGCCGGTCTAGGAGCGGACGGACCGAAAACGCCTAATAGCGGACATCGCAAGTTTCGATTAGTAGCAAGAGATGTCGAGAGCGCTTCGCATATCATCAGTCGTGATTAGTTTCGTTGCCTTGTCGGGTGCCTCATTATCCAGTGCCGCCGAAACACGCGGAGACCGCACAGGAATTTGCGCTCGCAAGTTGAACTGGATCGATGCCCACCGACAGGAGCACCACCGATTAGAGACGGTGATCGTGAAGCAATCGGCTCATGTCGAAGCTGACGTTCGACGTGTCGAATTTTATGAGCGTGAGGTGCTGAAGCCATACCTGCCCGACATGAGTTCGTTTTCATGGTTCGGCGCATGGGTGACGGATACGAGTGTCGATCAGGTGCATGGGCCAGATTGCTCGCGACTTCCGCGATCTGTCGAGCGCTGACCGAACAGGCCGCAGTCGACCATTTCCAGTCATTCACAGGATCGGCTACGCGCTCTTTATGCGACTGCTTTGGCCTATCGAACGGGAAGTCCTCGAAATCACGGCAGCGGAGTATCCGGCCTCTTCTGAGGGCATTCGTCGCCAGATCGACACGGCGCGGGTCATTGGCTTCGAGAACAGCGGCGCGGGTTTCTTTTCTAATCTCGCGGTAGCCGATGATGCCCCTGTGTTGTCCGAAACGTCGCCGTTAAGTGGGGCTTACGGGAGCGTGCTGGGGATCGAACATGGTATGGGCTTCATCGTGTTCCTGAAAGACGGTCGCCTTCAATGATCGAAGGCTATTGCAACGACAGCGGCCCAACAACGGACATTGATTTCTCGCGAGCCGTGTATGGGTTGATGCCGTGGGGCGCGAAACCGAACGTGGAGCCGTAGGGCAGGTTTCCACCCAGGTCGCGACGTTCAGACGCTATCATCGCGACCACCGTGCCCACAAACGGACCGGCTGCTTTGGGGCCAGAAAGCGGACGGACCGGAAACGTCCAATGTCGGGCGTTTGGCGGACTGGACAGCCGACCCGAAAGCCGACATCCTTGTCTCATGATCGGCAAGCATTTTACCGCTAGGAAATCGCTGTTCTTGCTAGTTTTCGTGCTTTGGCTTGCGACTGCTCTCCCGATAGCGACCCTAAGCCTCTTCATGTGGGAAATCCCGCTGTGGCCGTCGTTTAGCGCCGAGAGCACGTCTGAAGGCGTTGCCGTCTGGGCAGTCGTCGCCGCCTGGTTCTATGTTATACCGGTCGGGTTGATCTTGGTTGGCCGCAATAACAGGCGACCGTCCGCTTAGTAGCCTTCATAGCCAAAAGCGGTCTGTCCGCTGACCACCAGACCCTGACATCCGCGATCGGCAGCGCATCGGATTTCTGCATTACCAAAATGCCTAGATTCCTGCCGTTCCGAACGTGATGCAGAACCTGTGATTTGTGCATCAGCGAACTTGAAAGGTGATGGAAAGCAGACGTGGATCAGGTAGTCCGATGCCATGAATGATGTCGCCGAATGCAAGGTTTCAGTGTGGCTCGTTGGTGACGAGCTCGATCCGGATGAACTTCGTTCCTGGCTAGGGCATGCACCTGCCTATCAGGTTCGCAAGGGCGAGGCGTACCGCTCCAAAGCCGGCGAGGAAATGGTTGCAAGCACAGGTCGGTTTCAGCTCACTACGGGTTGGCAGACCGGGAAACCACTGGAGCAACTCATAATCGAACTGCTGGACCAGCTGCCGAATGATCCCTTCTTGTGGGAGAAGATCAATACCAGCCTATCGGGTGAGGTCGTCTGCGGCCTTATTCTCGACGGCGTCAATGAAGAAGCGAAGCTCTCGCCCAGGTCGCTTCTAGCGCTCGGGCATCGCGGCCTGTCGCTTCACCTCGATATATACGACAGCGGCGACGGACCAGTCACCTAACCAACCAACCGCTTTGATTCTGTTTGATGCAAAACTTTTGATTTTTGCATCATGGAAGGCCTTCGGTTGGCTCCATTTTCGAGAACTGCTTTAAGGGGCTTGCATCAATTTGTTCGCAAGCGCAGCATGACGACGCCTTTCAGGCATCCTCTGTTGATAACTTCGGGGCCGGCTCACGCTGGCCCATTTTTTTGCCTGATGAAGATAGCTTTATCGTCGCAAAAGGGACCCTTTTTGCAACGGTGGGTAAAAAGCCCAGGCACGTTTCCCCGTTTATCAGGTCGAGGCCAATAGCGCTTTGCCTGCCGGAGTCCATGAGCCACCTCTAGCTGACGGATCAACCAGACCGTATGTAATGAGCAATTCGACGGCCTCTTCGCCCGCGCTCATGCACATGTGATCGAGCGTGCCTGTGCCATCGCTGAGATACTGCTCACACATCCAGGCAAGTGCGGCGAGTAGCCGTTGTTCGTTCTCAGTCATCACGGTGTTTTGACTGCCCGGCCTTCAGCCTGCAATGGCTCTACCGAACTGTTGGAGTGGTTGACAACGCAGTAAGCTGTTGGCATAGACTCCAACATGAAAGCTGAATTACGCCTGTGTGAGCGGATCGGGCTTTCCGAAACTATGTTTGTTGAGTTGGTGGTCTGGCAGCTTCCCGCTCCCGCCGCAGGCAGCGCGCATAGCTTCAAATACCGGCTAGCGCTGGTGGATGCCGGAGTATGTGTCATGCGGTACGACAACGAGGCCGGCAAAGGCGATCACAAGCATCTGGGAGCGATCGAGGTCGATTATCCATTCCAAGGCATCGACACGCTGATAACCGACTTTTGGTCTGACGTAGAAAGCTGGAGGACAGGAAAATGAACACGGTAACGCTCGGCGTGTCCTCGATCGACGAAGCAAAAGAGCGGCTTGCCGCTGCATTTCGTGGCGAACCACAGGGCCAGCGCATCTCCTTCGTATCGATCGATCTGCTCTGGAAAACCATCAGCCCCAAGCGATGGGACATTATCCAGGCGATGACCGGCCAGGGCCCTCTCGCCATTCGCGAAGTCGCGCGCCGGCTCGGCCGGGACGTTAAGGCGGTCCATGGCGACGTGCTCGCCCTCATCAACGCCGGCGTCGTCGACCGTGTCGAGAATGGCGTCGTCTTCCCTTACGATGCCGTCCACGTCGATTTCATGCTGAAGGCCGCATAGCGCCAACCGCGCATAAACAAATTACGGAGGGGAAGCAGCCTGACATGACCGACGATGAGCACATGACCCTCCGTCAAAACCTGGGTTTCAAGCTCATGCTGCACGCCGGTGGCGCGGTTGCCGGTGCTGTCGCGGCTCCCGTACCCCTATCCGAAGCTCTCGATGCTACAGTAAAACGCCTCGCCGGTGGCCTAATCGCTGACGGGGTAGAACCCTCTTTTGTCGATGGTTGGAAACACGCTTGCCTAGAAACCGAACGTGTTGCTGCGTGCGATCTAATCGTAACTCAGGCCATCACGCTGGCGCGGGCTCTGGGCAAGTTAGAAGCTTTGCCAGGCGAGAATGCGGATGCGGATGGCGAATAGGCGCGGATGAACATTGTTTCGGTCTGCTATGAGCAGTCTTTATACGTTCAGTCTTTTTTACGTTGCACTAACGCCTAAAAGGAACCGCGCTTAGTCCGGTCTTGAAAGGGCATACCTAAAACGTTCCGGAGGAAAATAGAGCATATCCAAGGGGGGGGGGGGGATCGTCTGAAAAGCGGACGGACCGGAAGCGCCCAATGATGGGCATTAAGCGCTACTGGGGTGCTTCCCGAAAGCGGTCGTTCGTTCAGCCCCCGCCTGCGCCTTTAACGGCTAGGCACCTTACCGTTATTGGCAGTCGAAAACTTTCCCCGTACATAGGTATGGAGCTATATAGCATGAAAATAACAATTTCATTCAATGTCAACAACATGCGTTTGATCTTGCTCAGACATATCAATTGAGCTCAATAAAACATGTTTTTGACAGGAATTTTGCTTCCCGTTCAAACCTGTAGTCAGCCGGTCGGGGGTGAACGATGCGTCAGATATTGTATGTCAGTACAAGCACGGTTTCCGGTGATGGCGCTGACCTTGCGAGAATACTCAATCAGTCGCGCCATAACAACGCACTGGACGAGGTCACGGGTTTGCTATTTTCAAATGGCAAATGCCTCATACAGGTGTTGGAAGGTTCAACGGTAAGCGTCGAACCTTGCTTGCAACGAATTATGAAAGACGACCGTCATCACTCTATCGAGATACTGATGGATCGTATTATTTTCGATCGAGAGTTCGGAGAATGGAATATGTTGCATCGTCGAAAAGACGATCCAGTCGAAATGTATAAATTGTACATAGACCGATTGTTATCTCACGCATGTGACCAAGTGCGGGTACATTTTAAATCGTTTTTGGCAACGGGCTCGCACGCTAACGTCCGACCAGCCACACCTGCTCCTATTGCAAACGGGATACCGCTTCTGACGTTCGTATCCGGGCGCTTCCACTGGGACGAAATTCGAAATGGCGTCGTTTTCGAAGCGTCTGGCCCCGGCGGTCCTATCAAATATATAATTACACCAGCTGCAATCGCCGAGTTGGCGAACGACAGCCAGACCAATCTCGACGCGCAGCAGTGTATGAATAGATTTAAGAAACTTGAGCATCACATTCATCGGATCGCGCAGCGCGAGAGACGACCGTTTGAAGAAAACCTACCATTAATCGTCATTCGCGGCGACGATGTAAGAGGAGAATAGCTGTAGGTGCTTGCAATAGTAGCGGCCGCTGCTCGCAAACGGAGCGTATTGCTGCTCAGATTGTCTGACAATGGGCGCGGCCAACTGCTCACGCTATCTGCCAGCGTGCTCGCAATCATCGTGACGTGCCCGCAATCGAAAATACCTGCTCACAGTGTCAGCCAGCAGGTAGCGCACATTCAGCGCGGCACGCGTATCTCTAGAGTTTCGGTTCTGGTCATCGGGCCTGTCCGCTCGTGGTGTTGTACGAGCCATAATGACGCAACGACCGCCGTTCCGCAAAAAGGGCTGCTGTTCAGAGGTTTAAGAGGCGCTGAAATTGGTCTGATACATCTTGGTAGCGGAACGGCTTTCTGAGGACAGGCTGCTGGTGATATCGGGCCGGTACTCCCTCCGCGCCAAATCCGGTTGCAAACATGAAGGGTACGCCGCGCGCGGCAAGCGCGTCGGCGATGGGGAAGCTTTTGATTCCGTGTAGGTTGACGTCCAATGTCGCGGCGTCGAACTCTTTCTCGTCGATAAAAGCAAGCGCTTGGTTAACAGTCGCGGCTGACGTGATGGACGTACACCCGAGTTCGGCCAGCATGTCCTCGACGAGCATCAAAATCATCAACTCGTCTTCGACGACCAAGATGCGCCGACCGGTAAGCGGCTTATCCGACATGGGCACCCTCGGGTGCCGGGATATCGATCGTGCAAACCGCGCCTTCTTCCGGAAAGTCGAGATGCACGGTCCCTGCCAGCTCATGACACAAACCACGCTCGATCACCTGCGAACCGAACCCTTTGCGCGACGGCGGAGCCACAGTTGGGCCGTCCTTTTCCTGCCAACGAATAATCAGCCTGTTGCCCGCCGGCATGGGCGCGACCGCCCACTCGATCATGACGCATCCTGCTTCGTTGGATAAGGCACCGTACTTCAGAGCGTTTGTCGCGAGCTCGTTGAGCGCGACGCCGAGCGCCAACGCCGTCTGCGGTGAAATGCGGACATGTCGACCTGCGATGAAGAAGCGCGCCGTGCCATCGCCTGCGACCCCAAACGGCTCCAATACCTCGTTCACTAAGTCGCGCAAACTCACGCCGTCCCATTGCTCACGGGTAAGGAGGTCATGCGATCGGGAAAGAGCGAAGAGGCGGGAATTGATAGACTCTCGAACGATCTGGGTATCGGATGATTTTTTGAACGACTGCCAGACTATCGCCTGCACCGTGGCTAAAGTGTTTTTTACACGATGATTAAGCTCGTCGATGAACATTTTCGACTTATTTTGCGCTTCTTTGTGCTTGGTAATATCCATGAACGAAACGAAATGCTGCACGATCCTGCCACTCTCGTCCCATACCGGGCTTATGAATACCGAGACGAACAACGTACTGCCGTCCTTCCGGTTATAGTCGATATCCAGGTTATTGTCGTGATTCTCAGATTTCGCGAATTCGGACTTGATCTTCTCGATGACTTCCGGGTCCACGCGCTGTTCCAGTAAGGAATTGAACTTGACCAATGCCTCGTTCCGATCTACCCAGTCAGCTTTAGAAAGCTGTCGTTTCGTAAACGATCGGGTCGCCGGGTGCCTTCGCGTCGGTAAAAAGCATTGCCATGCGTGTCGTCTCCGCGGCAACAACGAAAGGTCCAAGGTCCTTTCGGAAATCGTCGACGGCTGCCTCGGCGTCTTCCTGCCTTTCGGACTTTGGCTTGACTTCAGACATACCAAAGCTCCACTCGAATTATCCGCTAGACCTTATACCGCTTAGCAGCGAATCATACCCCCGACATGAGCCATCACAATAGACGATCGTCTATCGGTTTTCTCGGTGCCAACGTTCGTCATGTGTCCGCGCTTAGAGTCCGTTTGGAAATCAGGGGTGTGCGTTTCTGCGCAGCATGATGCCGCCCATTGCGACCATGATCATGGCTGCGAGACATCGATGCGCTGCTCATGGTCGCGCACGAGGCGTCGCCATCGAATCATCCATCCAAAGGTGCGCTCGACGACCCAACGGCGTGGCAGCACCTTGAAGCCTTTTTGGTCGTCAGAGCGACGAATGATCTCGACGACGAAGTCGAGATAGCTTGCCTTGTCCATGAGCTTGAGACGGTCGTAGGCACCATCGGCAAAGAGATGTTTGACCCAGGGCCAGCGCTTGCGAATGCCATCTAATATGGTCTGGGCTCCGGCGCTGTCGGAGATGTCGGCGGTGGTCAGGTTGACCATCAGCAACCGCCCATCGGTATCGACCGCGATGTGACGCTTCCGACCAGCGATCTTCTTGCCGGCATCGTATCCCCTTGTTTTTGCGTGTGGTGCCTTGATCGATTGACTGTCGATCACTCCTGCTGACGGGGATTGCTCGCGTCCCTGCCGCTCCCGGTCGAGCATCAATTCCACATCATGGATCGTCTGAAACAAGAAGCGTCGCGCCAGTTCGCGAAACCACCCGTAAACGGTCTGCCAAGGGCCAAAATGGACCGGCAGCATGCGCCATCCGCACCCTGAGCGTACCAGGTAGCGCACCGCGTTGATCACCTCGCGGAAATCCACCTCGCGCGGGCGGCCGCGCCGCCCTGGCCGAGGCATCAGTGGCGCGATCCGATCCCATTCCTCATCCGTCAGATCGCACGGATAGCGCTTAGTCTTGCGCGCGATGGCGGCGTTGCGCCCACGGCTTTCTTCGGTCCACATACGAACCCTGAATCATACTTCGGGCGACCCGGGAATCCCGCAATCCGATTTTCCAAACAGCTTCTTAGCTCAAGTTGGCGAGCACCCGATGCGATGACCCCAGCCATGTTTAGTCCCGGCATTTGGTGGATCGGATTAACGATGAACCGGTCTGGTTCTGAAGTCCAGATTTTGGCGATGTATTCGTAGGGTGTGAGACCGCTGAGCGTCTTAAGCCGGCGGGGAAAGTTATAGACAGCCATAAAGTCGGCGAG
>NZ_AIDW01000040.1 GCF_000251145.1 Sphingomonas sp. PAMC 26621
CTCGATCGCGGAGCCGATGGTGGATACCACCTCACAGTTCGCTGATGTCATCATTGCCGTGCTGGGTGTTGCGGCGAGCTACGAGCGCCATCGGATCACCGAACGCACCGCTGCTGGTAGGGTCCAGGCGAAGGCCCGTGGCGTGAAGTTCGGTCGGCGTGCTGCCCTTACCTCTCACCAGCAGGCTGAGGCCCTGCGACGGCTCGCAGCTGGCGATACGCAGCGCACTGTCGCTGCCTTGCTGGGTGTCGACCAGGCGACAATATCGAGATTGTCTCGAAAGCAGGACTGAACGTCTAGAGTTGGTGGGAAGCTGACGTTAGTCATTTTCCGCCATGATGATAGCGAAGTCCATTATGGGGAATCGCAATGTCCGCCATACTCGCTGCGCTTGCGATGGGGCAGGCTGAATTTCGCCCGCTAGGCAATTGCCCCCTGATCCGACCCGTCACGTTTTTCGAGGACATGAACGCGCTCCCGGCCGAGATCAGGTCGGATATCGTAAAGCGAGCTGGCGTGATTTATCCAAGGACGGAAAAAGGTGCCACCTTCAGCGATGTACTCGGCCCGAAATCCAAGGTCGGTAAGGTCCTTATTTACGTCGCTCGCGACAACAATCAGTGGCTCGCGTCGTACATGTACGGTGGAATAGCGGTCCGGACAGTGACGGTTTCGTACATTCAAAGCGAGAGCACGACGACGACAACACCATATTTGATAGGCGCCTTAGAAGGCGACGGCTGTACCGTGGCAAATGCGTTCCTAAAGGGGGTCAGCGTGAATATGGGCTGGCAGCGTTGATGGGGCGAATGTCCGCTGTTGGGCGGTTTGCGACCGTTCGCTTCCCCGATAGCTGCTGTTGCAAAAGGGAACTCTTTCGCAACAACCGGGACGGCAGGAAGCGCCCATTTTGCGGACGGTCACCTCAGCAGTATGCTGCCTCAATGAGAACTTTCTTTTTCTTCATGGCGCTCCTTGCTACCCCCGCCGTCGCAGCGGCATCCCAAGCGCCGCTGACGGCTGCTTGCCGAATGGTCGGCGCTCAAGGATGTGCTGAGAACGGAGTTTGCATTTCGGATATGATCCGAAGTGATCTTACTATTAAATTCGATATTAAAAAAGGTCGATATAGTTCTCATTTGGGTAAAGGCCAAATCAAAGAAGTATGGGACCTTCCCGATGGCTCTCACTGGATGACACTTTCATCACCTCCCGCTCATGTTGAAATTCGTTTTATTGCTAATTGGCGCGAAGCCTTCATAGATGATGGTCGCGGAGGCAGGACGACTTATAAATGTGCGCTAACTGAATAGCCGAGCTGAAGCGATCTTCCGCTAACTACCAAATCCTGAAATCCGTGATCGGCAGCGCATCGGATTTCTGGATCACTAAAATGCCGAGATTCCTGCCGTTCCGGACGTGATGCAGAACCTGTGATTTTTGCATCAGGAACGCGGAGCGGTCGCAGAATTTATGGCTGCAAGATAATCGTAAAACTCTGGCCTCTAAGCTGACCATTGCGATGTGGAGCATAACGATTTGCCTGCGGTCCAAGGTAACAGAACAACGCCCACAGTGGTCGAAAGCCACTTTGGTAAACTTTGGCTTCGGATCGGGCTTTGGTCCTGTGGCTGGTCAATCTTTATTGCCGGAGTTGGTGCTCTGCTCGTTTTTGGCAGCATCCGGGACGCGCACTTTCGCGCCGAGCTAGCCGTCAAAGGCACCCGCGAGACTGCAATCGTCACTGACAAACTTTGCGGAAAGAGCGGCAATCCCGAGTTCCGACTTCTCCAGCAGTCTCGCGACGGGTGCGCGGCGGAGGATTATTTGCCGCGCTACATCGAAAAGAACCCGCCGGGCACCAAGGTCATTATCGCGACAATGCCTGGCCACCCACGCTTGTTCGTCATCGCACCGGGTGGCATGGTTCCTCAGCGTGACTTAACAGGAATCTGGAGCCGCTGGCTGTGGCAGACGCTCGCGCTGCTCGCGATCTACCTCCCTATCACGGCCGTTGTCCTCTGGAGACGCCATCGGCGCAGGACAATTTAAATGCAGAATGCGGATGTAGCTCTGTCCACGCATTGACGTGCTGGCTTGATGCAAAAATTTTGATTTTTGCATCAGGAATGACCGGGTTTTGTGGAGAGCGGACGTCGGCTACTTGCCCGCATGCAGGTGAACAATCGCGGGCGTAGCTCGACGGTCGGTTCCGGCCCGACCACTTCGAGGCAATTCCAGTCCGTCGCGATCATCAGGCTGAACTCTGTTCCGCCCATGAACCAGGAAAGCTCACTTTCTTGCTGCCACTTATGACCTTTGACCATGAAAGTAGTTTGGGCTGGGCGTGGCGTTTCCCCGGAGGCGGTCCAAATGTCCAGCAGCCCGTGCTCGTCTAGAACACGGAACGCCATCGGTCTCCGAACCGAAAGATGACAACGCTTTTCTTCTCGACGGAGAGGAACACGGCCTCCAGGTCACCGGCACCCAGTGACCCGCTTGCAGGAACTTCCAGCGAAAAGCCTTCGCTATGACAATCGACGATTGTTGAAGCTCCGCCGTAACTCAAGCTGACAAAGCTGAGTTCATCGTTCTCAACTGGCGTTTTCCACGGTGCAAAAACAATGGAGGGCAACGCGGCTTCGTTCGGTTGAGTCGTGGTATCCATAGGCTGATATGACTGGGATAGTGCAGGCTGCCAATGTCCGCTTGTGGTCGCTTCCTGCCGTCCCGGCTGTTGCGAAAGGGTTCCCTTTTGCGACGGCAGGAAACGCCCAATTGCGGACATCAATGGATGCTTACATAGAGCCCTGACTCGGGGTGGTTTTCAATCCAGCCGACCGCGTACTGAGCAGCGTGCGTATGTGTCTGGAACAGGTTGAAATGGGAACCGAGGCTACGGTCTCCTTGGATATTTACACCCGGAAACCGCCAGTAAGCAGTATAATTACAAGTTTTAGCTGCGGCTTCGAACCAAGAATGGTCTCCGTCCCCCTCCACAATTAGCTCTGGACGACGCGAAGCGAAATTGGTCGTGACGCATCCTGCCAATAACATCGTCAGCGTCGCCAAAAGAAGGTAACGCGATATCCGCGGATGGTGTCGAGCCATCATGCTATGTAAACGGATCGGAAGTTAATTGTCATCGATCGAATGGCAGCTCCCCACCAATTTTTGCCGTTCGCGAGCGGGCGGATCAGTATCGCGCGTCCGTCGCACCGAATGTGATTTCTGTATCACGGAACGTGCGTTTCCCGCATCGATCCGTCTCACGCAATGCGAGCCGGAAACTGCCCTTTATTGCAGTTCCGGGGGATTATCATTGCGAGCCGCTACACCTAACCGTTTGCAAAAAAAACGTCTTAGCATGGTGCTCACCTCTAGCGGTCACAGCGTATTGCCCAACTGATCGGGTGTGTCACGCACCGTCCACCTAATGGGAGCGGACTGCAACTCGGAGGGAACCGGAGTCGCAGCCCTGGCCGCAGAAATCGTGAGACGGATGCGGTTGCCGCGGGTGTACGACCCTGCGCAGCAATTACCATGGCTTATCGCAAGCTTCGCTCTCCCCGGCCGCCGTCAAGGTGGGGCCCAGGGCGGCGTCAATCATTGCGTACCAGTCCCGCCGGGCAGTGACGCTTTCCGCACCGCTTCCAAGCCAGGCTTTGACCATTGACTCGGTAGGTTCGCGCATGACTTTAATCACCGCCCGAGCGGCATCCGAATAGCTCGCCCACATAGGTTTGCCTTCGTACTGAATGTTTTCTGGGTGGCCGTCTGATTTGCAAAGTTCCCGCGCCACGCGTTCTATCATTTCCATCGCAAGTCTCACTTGTCGAGAAATGTACGACAAAGGTACGGGCTGCAGTTCGGTGGGGACCTTAATTGCAGCCCTGGCCACGCCGGTCTCGGGGGGAGTGGCGTGGTTAGCCATCGGTATACACACAATTTCAGCCCCCATAAAAGCTGGCATAGATGCCGGCTAGGCGAGAGCGCAAAACCCCCTCGCGCAAATGGCAGCGTGGCATCAACGGCTGCCACACTTCCGACCTTCCGAACGGGAATGGACCGACCAATGATATTGCGTTGCTGCTGCCGCTCGTTGACCGGCGGCCCGTAATCAATGGAAGAAGGCTTACGAGATGGGATCTTCTCGATCATGCCAGGTGAACACATTTGCGTCGTGATCGCCCTTACCGAAGTGAACCTCAAAATTGCGGCCTGCTTCCAGACATCGCACATGTGCTTCAGCCGAGGTCTTGAAGATGCCGAGGACGCGCCATGGTACCAGACGCACAACCCCCCATCCGGTTTTTTCGTCCGCCACAACTACCTCCGAACCGCAGATTTATGTATGGCTATAACTTATCAAGATTTCCACATTTAATCCGTGCCCACAACACTTATGATGTAAAGGTCACCAATCTTATCAGGGTCACTCCCTGATCAAAGGGGGGTGACCATTGAGTGCTATATTTCGACGCACCTGGCGACGTTAGCCTTTACGACGTGGATTAACCGGTGGCGACTTTGGTTCTTTTCCGGGGGCGGTTATCGGTTGAGCGCGCGTTTCCCGACCAAGGCCGATTTTCTTGGCCATTGCGCGACGGACCTCGCTGTAACTTTCCGAGACCATCGGATAATCAGCTTTCAGATTATATCGCTCCCGATACTCATCGGCAGTCAAACCCGCGGCCGTTAGATGACGCCGCAGCGCCTTGTACGGCTTGCCATCGATCATGCTGATGATGTGATCTTTGCTGGCAAGCGACTTTCGGACTGACACGGCTGGCGGATATTCGGACACGGCGGGCTCCGATCCGCCCTCAAGGAGCCCTGACGACAACCTAATAACAGCATCATACATCGATGTTAGTATGACCGGCACATCAGCAACGGTTGCCCGGTTATTAGAATTGCTAAGCCAGGCGATGGTCATACCAGCCGCCAGTTCGACAGCGGTCGTTTTCGTGGTCATGTCGTTCCTCGTACTAAGGCGCCGAACTACAATCGGCCGATACGCCGTAGGGCATTCTGCCGGCACAACAACGCTGGAGGCAATCGCCAGTTTAGGGCGGAACGCCAGTGCCCCCGAATAGTGGAGCTTGGGGTCCCCCGACCCGATGGGGTTGCCGCCGTTTCCGGACTGAGACTGCCAAGGCACACAGGGG
>NZ_AIDW01000039.1 GCF_000251145.1 Sphingomonas sp. PAMC 26621
CTCTTGGGAAAATACGGCTCGAGCCGCGCCATCTGCTCGTCGGTCAGCCAGTACAGGTCGCTCATCCTCGGTCTCCTCACGGAGCCTGAATCAGATCGAGCCGCTCAGATCAATGGGTCCTGACCCTAAGCTGAATTTCCTCGCCAACCATCGGATGATGAGCACTGAGGCGCGCGATCTTCCGCGCGGTGATCATGTCGATGGCCTTCTCCTGCGGAACGGGCGCGTGTAAATCGAAAAGGCTGACCCCGCGCTGTAGATCGATCAGGGTGACGTCGCGCCAATCGGGGTCGAGTTGGGCAATGTCTCGCGAACGGGACTGCGCTTCCCGCCAGTTACCCTCTTGAATGGAGCGGATCGTTGCTAGAATCCGCATCTCTTGAACAACTAGCTTGAGTCTTGAGGCGACCTCGTTCGCTACATTTTGTGATCGTGTCAGCGTCGCACGTTCCGTTGCGCGTCGGGCGTCCCGGTAGTCCGCACTTACGGTAACAAGGATGTATATCGACAACGGCAGCAGCAGAGCGCCGGCGATCGCCAACACCATGCGCAGGCCCAGCCAATGGGTCCGATCGATTCCCTTAATCACCATTCGACTTACGCCTATCACCGGCAAAGGATTGCTTCTATCCTCTCTGACGAACGCATCATCAACCGCGATCCGAAATTTGATCCTTGCAACTTCACATTGTTGGCAGGGGTAGGCTTAGGCGTCGCCTATGCGGTAATCCGTTCATCAAATCTTTGATGCGTGTCGATCAATGTGCACGAACTGTTGCTGACGCGACGTAAGCGGGGTTTACCCTCGCGCCTGCTTTTGCTGCCGCCGCTCTCGCTATATCTCCACCCGTGTAAATTCGCCAATGGCGTCCGTCACGTCCTGCGGCCGGTCGCCGGACGCGAGGAGCTTGACAGCCATTTCCCGATTGGGCGGCGTCAGGTTAGCGTGCACCCGCCGCCCCCGCTTACTTTATTGACGGGCCGTTAGCACTGCCTGGTGCGTTCCCCGCTCGATTTCTGTTCCATCTCTGCAACCGCGCCAACAATAACGTGACGTCTTGCGACTGTTTAACAACGACGTTTACGTCCTCATACACCGCGCTACGAACCTACTTGCTTATAGCGTTGATTTTTAGAATGTCTGATCGAAATATTACTGAATTGTAGAGCGGCATGATAGCGCTACCCGTTGATTGTCGGACTGGGTAGTTGTGAACCCGCAAATTCAAGATTGAATTAAGTGCCGATTTGCACCGATCATTTACTCTTAAAAAGCAACACCCTTACGTATCTTCCAGCGGTTGTGATGAAAACAGACTGGATGCCGTTTCAATGCTTATTCGAAGCTACCGTGTGAAAATCTTACGTCATCTGCGTAAACGGACTTTCACGCGAGTGCCAGCTTCATTGCGGATCGAGCCGCGAGATCGGCGCCCGCATGTGCTGACATGCTTCGGGAGAGTGGCCCAGCCTCTAGTAGCGAAACCAGTCCGTGGAGCAGACTCCAGACGGTCAAGGCGCGCTCATGCAGTTCAGCCTCACCGGCAATCGTATCCAGACGGCCTAACGCAGCTTTCAGTCTATCGAAACAGATCATCGCGTCCGGTTCAATCAGGTCAATGTTATCCTCTCGGGCCACTTCTGGGAGGAAAAGCAGATTGTAGAGCTTGGGTGACGTTCGCGCGAACCGTAGGTAGGAGTCGACGAGCGCACGTAGGCATTGCGCGGGATCACTGCCTGCGGAGCAAGACTTCTCCAGCTCGGCGTGGAGCGCTTCAAATCCGCGTTTTGCGAGGGACGCGAGCAGTGCATTCTTGTCACGAAAGTGATGGTAGGGCGCGCCCGGACTGACATTCGCGATGCGGGCGAGCTGACGGAAGGAAAGCGCGGCAACTCCCTCTGTCTCGACGGTCGCAAGGGCCGCTTCGAGCAAGGCGCTGCGCAAGTCGCCATGATGATAGTTTTTCTCAACAGCTGCCATCGGTCCTCCTCGGATTGACATCGAACTATATACCGATCAGATAACAACTAAGCAGTGCTTAGTTGGAGTTGATCAATGCGCCCCCGGGCACCCGTCTCGCAAGTTTTGAGCTCTACTGCCGACGCGGAAGTGACAACAGGTTGGCCGGAAATGGTAGCAGAGTTGCAGAGCGAAGTCGCGGAGCTTCGGTGGAGCAATGCGCATCACCGCGCCGTGGTCGATAGCGCGATAGACTACGCTATCGTCGCTACAGACCCGGAGGGACGTGTCACTCACTGGAATGAGGGTGCGCGGCGCGTTTTGGGCTGGAACCGGGAGGAGATGCTCGGCGAGTCTCTGCATCGCTTCTTTACTGAAAAAGATGTGGCGAATGGTCAGGTCGAGAAGGAGATGCGAGAAGCGCTGGCGACCGGACACGGCAAGGACGAGCGTTGGCACCGGCGCAAAGACGGGGAGCAGTTCTGGGCCAGTGGCGAGCTCACCGTGCTGCGAGATAATTCGGCCTGTGCGATCGGCTATGTGAAGGTTTTGCGTGATCGCACGGAACAGCGTTACGCTGATGAGGAGCGCGCCCGTCTCGAGGACCAGTTGCGGCGGCTCAACGAGAAACTGGCGACCGACGTGTCCCGGCGGACCGCGGAGCGTAACCAGCTTTGGGAAGCGTCCCCGGACCTGCTGGTCATGCTCGACTTCGAAGGTGTTTTCCGCGAGGTCAATCCGGCGTGGACCGCGCTACTCGGCTATTTGCCGGACGAGCTAGTAGGTCAGCAGGTTGATAGCCTTGTCCATCCTGATGACGTGCTGCTGACGGAGCGGGCACTCCGCGACGCCTCGACTGGACCTTTACCCGTCTTCGAGAACCGCTACCGGCATAAGGACGGGTCGTATCGTCAGATATCCTGGGTGTCGGCGCCCGATCAGGACCTTGGGATGATCTATGCAACGGGGCGGGATATGAGCGCCGCCCGGGAGGCGCAGCTGGCGCTTCATCACGCGGAGGATCAGCTGCGACAGTCACAAAAGGTGGAGGCGGTCGGGCAGCTTACCGGTGGCGTGGCGCACGACTTCAACAATCTGCTGACGGTTATCCGTGGCACGGTGGATCTGCTGCGACGATCCGACCTGACGGAGGAGAAGCGCACGCGCTACATTGACGCAATCGCCGACACGGCCGATCGTGCCGCAAAGCTCACCAGCCAGCTCTTGGCATTCGCCCGGCGGCAGACGCTCAAACCAATGGTCTTCGACGTCCGCAACAACATCGTCAATCTGAAGGAGATGCTCGCGACGCTGACTGGGGCCCGGATCGCGATTAAGTTGGAAGCTCCGGAGGAGCCCTGTCTGGTCAATGCCGATCCGGGCCAGCTGGACACGGCCATCGTCAACATGGCGATCAACGCGCGGGATGCCATGAACGGCGAGGGCCGGCTTAGCATCGCGGTAACGTGCGTGAGCATGATTCCTGCGGTGCGTGCCCACGATGCCGTCAGTGGAGACTTCGTGGCGGTCTCTATCACCGACACTGGAACGGGAGTTCCGCCCGAGCAGATCGACCACATCTTCGAGCCGTTCTACACCACTAAGGGCGTCGGTCAGGGAACCGGCCTCGGCCTTAGTCAGGTGTTTGGTTTCACCAAGCAGTCTGGTGGCGAGATCGCGGTCGCGAGCCGGGCGGGGGAAGGCACGACGTTTACCCTATATCTGCCCAGATCGGCGGACACTGGCAATAAGGACGTGCTCGAGCATACTTATGGCTCGGCGCCCCGACACGACGCCTGCGTTCTGATTGTCGAGGACAACGAGGAGGTCGGCAGCTTTGCCACTGAGGCTCTACGCGAGCTTGGATATCGCACGCATCTGGCCGCAGACGCGCGCCAGGCGATCGAGGCTCTTGCGGACTCGGGTGGTGCGTATGATGTCGTGTTCTCGGATGTCGTCATGCCCGGCATGTCCGGCATCGAACTGGGTCAGGAACTGCGCCGCATTTATCCCCACCTTCCGGTAGTCCTTACCAGCGGATACAGTAGCGTGCTCGCAACATCGGGAACGCACGGATTTGAGTTGCTGCAGAAGCCCTACTCGATCGACGAGCTCGCACGCGCTCTCGGAAAGGCAACCGCCCGGGGCGAGGTCGCCGGTGCTGACTATGTGTCTAGCCGCCATGGCTGAAAGCGAATAGCGCTATGAGCGCAACCATGTTCGTCCGAGACCGTTAATCCTAATCGCCTGCTACGCATTTGAGCTCGGGCGATTGAGAGACATTGTGCTCCCGCTCGGAGGAGAATCACGGTGCATGCTCTTATAATTGAAGACGAAGCACTCATCGCTATGACAATCGAGGGAGTCCTGACTTCCTATGGTTTCACCTCGTTCGACATTGCGTGGTCGGAAGAGGAAGCCGTCAGAGTAGCCGCGCTTCGACGTCCTGCTCTGATCACTGCCGACGGTCAGTTGCGCCCCGGAAGTGGAATCGACGCCGTCAACGTGATATGCAGCCGTGGCGCTATCCCGGTGATTTTCATCACGGCTACGCCGACGGAGGTGAAAAAGCGGATGCCCGATTATCCGCTTATCGTGAAGCCGTTCAGCAACGAGGCAGTTCTTTCTGCGGTACGGTTGGCAATGAGCAATCTTCAATAGGCGAGGTTCTGTTCAAAAGTGCGCATCTATCCGGTCTAGGGCTTTCGCTCCGCGAGCCTCCGGTTTTAAAAAAAAGGGGTAAGCTATGGCTACCCGGCCCCCAGTTGATATCAACGATCCAGCATTGAGCCTGACAATGGCGGTCATCGGTTCGTCGCCGACGCCTCTTCTTTTGCTTGATGCCGAATTGCGCGTCGCGGGAGCGAGCGAGTCTTTCTGCGAAGCTTTTCAAATCGTTTCAGCCACCGCGCTGGGATCGTCGTTGTTTGATCTAGGTGCCGGAGAATGGGACCTTCCCAAGCTTCGCGCTTTTTTAAGCGGCATTGCTGACGGCACTCCTCAAGCCAGTGCCTTCGAGGCGGAGCTTGAGCGGCCCGAGGTCGAGGCTCGCTACCTCTGTGTTCACGCCCGGCTCCTTGCCTACGAGGATCTCAGCCAGCCGCGCTTACTGGTCGCGGTTGCCGATGTCACAGATGCACGCGCGAATGAACGCGCGAAGGAGGACGTCATCGATAAACTGAGCGTCCTTCTTCGAGAAGTGCGTCATCGCGTTGCTAACAGCCTCCAAATCGTTGCCGCGGTCTTGTTGCAAAATGCCGGGCGAACCAAATCCGCAGAGGCTAGAGCCAGCCTTACAGCCGCTCACAATCGCGTAATGTCGGTGGCAACGATCGAGCGACAGCTTTCGACTTCCGAGGACGCTGATCAAGCCGTCGATCTGGAAATCTATTTTACTTCTCTCTGCGACAGCATGGCCACTGCAATGATTGGTGACCGACAAAGGATTGCGCTGGTAGTCACCGGTAGTGGCTCGGTTCCGTCTCGCGTTTCGGTCAGTCTCGGCCTTATTGTCACCGAGTTGGTCACCAACGCCCTTAAATATGCTTTTCCAAATGGCCGAGAGGGTCAAATCGAGATCGGATATCAAGCCCATGGCCCGAACTGGTCGCTGACCGTAAACGACGATGGGGTCGGTATGCCGTCTGACCCTTCTGTAATCCGGACGGGTCTTGGCACGAACATAGTTAAGGCTTTGGCCAGGCAGCTTCAGGCTACGGTCAATACCGGGCCAGGGATGCCCGGAACTGTCATCTCGATCGAGCATCGCCAAATCGTTTTGGTGAAAGGTTCGTCGGACACAGATGGACAGCGAAAAAAACTGATGATCGTCGAAGACGAGGCCCTCGTTGCCATTACTCTCCGCGATGAGCTGGAAGGTGCCGGCTATCAAGTTATGGACCTCACCGATCGATACGCAGAGGCGTAGCCGTTGCCCGTGAGAGCTCGCCGGATCTTGCACTCGTCAATATCCAGCTAAGCGGCCGGGACGATGGCATTGAGCTGGCAAAGCAGCTGAAATTGCTCGGCATCCCAGTTCTGCTCATCAGCGGTCAGGTCAGTCGGGCACACTCTGCCCAAACCGTGGCAGTTGGATCTATGCCCAAGCCCTACAGCGCACTCGAAATGGCCCAGGCTGTGGCCTACCTGCTGGCGCATCTTGCGGGAGATGAATCGCTCGTTCGGCCTAAAGGCCTGGAAGTGTTTAACGAAAGTCAGGACGATTTGGCACCCGCGGCTTGAAGAATTGGTGACGGGTGCCTGTCCGCATTGGGTCGTATTTCGGCACTGATCATTAACTGAACAGCCTACCGGTAATGGATGCGCGCGATCAGGTTCGGAACGATCGTGATGTGCGCGGAGTGGCTGGCGACCTTTGTATCGGGTAAGGTCAGATTTCGATGTGATGGTTCCCATAAGCGGCCCGTCGCAAAACCACCGAACCCAGAAATTCGTGCTTACTGCGCGGCGAGGCACCGACGACAAATAGCGCGATCAGAACGCCGCCAGAAAGCGTGAGCGTTTACAGATGGGGAAAGCGGAAAACCGGACCGATTGCACCTACCCTAAGGGCGTTCCCGAGGCGGCCACATCCGAGCGTTTGCAGTTGGAGACCGACGCTGCGAGCGTCTGCTTCTATTCGATTTCGCCGTTCGCGCCCGCCGACTTAAGCGACCGCTTTGTCCCCAATTCCCGCCGGTCGGGCTGGTGACACACCGCGCGCCCGGTTCGCGACATTCAGTTCTAAAGTTTCTGACCAGGAGACCCTTCAAACGTATTCAGCCTCGCAGAGTGGAATTTTCATCTCTGGGAGAACAGGCGGCGCCTTGCGGGAAGGTCGCGTTAGACGACGGCTACGACTACCCTATGCCACGCGGTCGACAGATAGCCGGCGAAATTCCAAATTGTGTCGGGCCGTTCGGGCTGCATCTGTCCAGTTCCGTCGACGGCCCGGACGACAAGAACGTTCGGGCCGGGCGCAAGGTCAACGACGGCATGCCACTGTGACCAACTCCACGGTGTCTCAGAGGAGGCATCAATATCTGCCTGAGTCCAATCGATCCCGCCATTTGTCGATATCTCGACACGCGAGATCGTGCGGCCGGCTGCGATCGCATAGCCTTTGACCACACAACGACCGGCATCGAGCCGAGCGCCATCGGCCGGCTGGCAGATTGCCGCATTCACGGGCATTTCCTCGATAGTCATTCCCTCGTTCCAGTCGGCATCGTCCTTCGCGACGTCGGCAGGAAACAGCTTGTAGTCCTTTGCCTGGATTGGGGCGTCAGAGGGGCGATCCCGCACTTCAATTCGCGTCAGCCATTTGGGACTGCGTACGCCGGCATAGCCAGGGACGACGAGCCGCAGCGGGGCGCCATGCTCGGGCAAGAGGGGCTCGCCGTTCATGGCCCAAGCGAGCAGCACGTCCGGGCTGGTCGCTTTAACGAGCGAGATCGACGCGCCGAATTGCGCCTTTTCGCCATCGACGTCGACCTCGTCGGCACCGGTCGTTGCAACGAATGTCGCACCTTTGCTGACGCCCGCGGCAGCGAGGACGTCGGCGAGCGACACACCGGTCCATTCGGCATTGCCAATCGCACCGAGGTCCCACGGATCACCTGAGGTTTTTGCCACATCCTGAAGATGCGCGCGCCGATTTCCTGCGCATTGCATCGTTGCAACGACGGTTCGCACTGGCAATTCCGCCTGCAACTCCGCCACGCTGAACGATCCGGGGCGATCCACCATACCGTCGATCACGATACGGTGATCTTCCGACAGCTGCGGGGTCGGCCCGTGACTGCGGATGTAGAAGTGTTCCTGTGGTGTCAGGAACGAGGCGACCAATCTTTCCGGTCTCGATTCCGCATTCAGCGGATCGGGACAGCGTACGATGAGGTTCTGTTCGGCGCGAGCGAGTGCGGTCATGATCTACTCCGTTCGCCCCTCAACGCGCCGTTGCGGGAAACGATACGGGAAGCAGCGCGGTGCAGTTACTTTTGGACCTGTACCGCTCCGCCGACCGCCATCGGGTCGCCTGGCGCGATGACGAGATAGCGGCGCATGTCGCCTTTCGCCTCGCTCACTACCTGGCGCAGCGGGCCGACCGCGTTGACGATCGCGCTACCCGCCGGGTTAGTCATGAACTTTGCCAGCGGCTGGATCGGGCCGCCGCCATCGGCGCGGTTCGACAGGCCCAGGACATAGGGCGTTTTCGGGCTCAGCCCCGCCACCGCGGCTTGCAGGATCTGCACTTGCCCCTGATCGAACAGCGTCACCTGGCTCTGCCCGGTGCCCTGCAGAGTCAGCTGCGCCTTCAGGCCGGCTTGGGCGAGCGGCACGAGGTTCATCTTGCCGTTGCCGCTCGGCACCGCGCCCGGTACATAAGCAACGCCCTGAGGTCCTTGGCCAATCGAAATCGTGGCGATGACAGCGTTGGTCAGCGTGTCGATCGCGGCGACCGCATCAGCATTCTCCAGCCCGACATAGATACGCGTCCCGTCGCCCGACGGCCACAGTCCGTGCGGGAGCGCACCGACCGGGATCGCCGCGACCTGCTGGAAGGTATCGGTCCGGAACACCTTGACGATGTTCTCGGTGCCGACCGTCACATAGGCGAACTGCCCATGGGTATTGCGGACGATGTTGACGTGGTTGGTGATCGGGCCGGTATCGATCGTCTTGAGCACAGCGAAGGGAGGCTTTGCATCAAACACCATCGTCTTGCCGACATCCTTGAGCGTCAGCCAGACCTGCTTGCCGTCCGGGGTCGCGGCGATGTCGGGGCAGAATGGGCTGTCCTGCTTCACGCGGCCGACGATTGTCTTGCTGGCGGTGTCGATGACGACCGTCTCGGGGGAGAAGCTCGAGCACACGTACCCGTATTTCCCGCTCGGCGAGAAGATCGTCATGCCCGGACCATTGGGCACGGCAATGCGCGTCGTTGGCTCGAACGTCTTGCCGTCGAGCACCTGAATATAGTCCTCGCCGCGGATCGCCACCCAGACTTCACGGCCATCGGGGCGGAAGAACGCCTCGTGTGCTTCACGGCGTTGGTCGCAGTATCGATGAAGGTCACCGAGTTCGAACCGATCGAGATGACCGCTAGCGTCTTGCGATCGGGCGAGAAACCCATGCCATGGACGAGCAACTGCCCCTTGTAGAGCGGGCTCAGATTGGCAGGCGTCTGGTCGCCGAGCTTGATGACGCCGAGCAGCGCGTTGGTCGACGGATCGATCACCGACACCGTGTTGGAGAACTGGTCCGAGGTGTAGAATCGGTCCTGCGCGCTGATGGCGATATCGGGCGTGGCATTGGGGACCTGCTGCGCGGCGGCCGGGGCTGCTAGCGAGAGGGCGGCGAGGACGCTCAGCGACGATCGCTTCATCAATGGTCTCCGTGGATATGCTGCTGGATTCGGGCCGGAGCCGGATCGTTTCGTGAGGGTAACGCCGCGCTGTCGGATAGGATGCCCTGCATCACCGCGATTTCCTGGCGCTGTTCGACGATGATACCTTGGGCGAGGCGGCGCAGTCGCTCGTCCTTGCCATAGCGTAGCTCGATCTCGGCCATGTCGATCGCGCCCTGATGGTGAGGAATCATCATCTTCGCAAAATCGCGATCGGGATCGCCGGAATAGCCGGTCATCATCGCGCCGTGCATGCGCGCCATCGCCATATCCATCGCCGCTGCAAAGCCGTCGGTTTGCGCAAACGCTGCGGTCGAAACCGCGAGCGCCGCCGCTACGAAGATGGCCGGCTTGATCGTCACGCTGTTCTCCCGTTTCGCCCATCCCTGCACGCTGGAATCGTCGCCGTCCAACGCATCGCGACGATGGTCGAGGCACCGATTCCTGATCAATCGCAGAATCAGATTAGATCGACAGTAACAATGCGTTGGTCTGATCGATGAGGCTGACCTATCTCCTTTTGCAAGGAGACAGGCAGTGACGCTCGAACAACTTCGCATCTTCGTCGCCGTGGCCGAACGCGAGCATATGACGCGCGCGGCCGAGGCGGTGAACGTCACCCAGTCCGCAGCAAGTGCCGCAATCGCCGCGCTGGAGGCGCGCCACGGCGTACCGTTGTTCAACCGGGTCGGTCGCGGGATCGAACTGACCGAAGCGGGCCGCATGTTTCTCGACGAGGCGCGCGCCGTGCTCGGCCGCGCCGCACACGCCGAGCTGGCGCTCGCCGAATATGGCGGGTTGAAGCGCGGGACTCTGCGGCTGGTCGCAAGCCAGACGATCGCGAGCTATTGGCTGCCGCTCCGGCTGGCGACGTTCCACGCCCGTTTCCCTGAGATCGCGGTAGACCTTGCCATCGACAATAGCGAAGGCGCCGCCGCGCGCGTCCGGGATGGTGCGGCCGAGCTCGGCTTTGTCGAGGGGGCGGTCGACGAACCGGCGCTGGCGCAATGGACGGTCGCCCACGACCGGATGCTGCTGGTCGGCGGAGCACCGGTCCCCCACATTGACGACGATTGGCTGCGCGCCGCACAGTGGATCGTGCGCGAGCATGGATCCGGGACACGCTCGACCTTCGAGGAGACGCTGCGCCGACGCGGTATCGATCCCGCGGCGCTCGGCATCGTGATGACGATGCCATCGAACGAAGCGGTACGGACTGCGGTGGAAGCCGGCGCCGGCGTCGCCGTGCTGTCGGCGCTGGTCGTCGCACGGGCGGTCGCGGCCGGAGACCTCCAAGCGTTGCCGCTCGACCTGCCCGAGCGACCATTCCACGCGTTACGCCACAAGGAACGTTATCGCACGCGCGCGGCGGACGCGCTCACCGACCTTATTAAGGAGACTGGCAAGTGACCGCCGACCTGAAACCCATGCTCGACGGTTTGAAGCCGCTCAGCCGGCTCGATCACCCGCGCGAGATGATCCGGCAGCTCACCCCGAACTGGTTCGCCGCGACGATGGGCACCGGCATCCTCGCGCTGGCCCTGCCGCAGGTGCCCGGCATCGGCGCATCGCTTCATCCGGTTGGCGAGGCGTTGTGGTATTTCAATATTGCACTCTTCACGCTGTTCGCCGGGCTCTACGCCGCGCGTTGGATCCTGTTTGGCCACGAGGCGCGACGCATCTTCGGACACAATACCGTGTCCATGTTCATCGGCACAATCCCGATGGGCCTTGCGACGATCATCAACGGCTTTTTAGCGTTTGGCCTGCCGCGCTTCGGCGTAGGCGTGATCCCGATCGCGGAAACCCTGTGGTGGATCGACGTCGCGATGTCGCTCGCCTGCGGCGTGGCGATTCCCTACCTAATGTTCACGCGCCACGAACATACGCTCGATGGGATGACGGCGGTGTGGCTGCTACCGGTGGTCGCCGCCGAAGTGGCGGGCGCCAGCGGCGGTCTGCTGGCGCCGCATCTGGCGAGTGCGCACGCGCAGTTCGTCGTGCTGACGACCTCCTACGTGCTGTGGGCCTATTCGGACCCAGTGGCGTTCGGCATCCTCGCGATCCTGATCCTGCGCATGGCGCTCCACAAGCTGCCGCACGAGAGCATGGCGGCGTCGAGCTGGCTCGCGCTCGGGCCAATCGGGACCGGCGCGCTGGGCATGCTGGTGCTTGGCAGCGATGCGCCTGCCATCCTGGCTGCCAATGGCCTCGGCGACATCGGTCTCGTCGCGCAAGGGATCGGCACGATCGCGGGGTTGCTGCTGTGGGGCTTCGGCCTGTGGTGGCTGGCGCTCGCGACGCTGATCACGATCCGTTACTGGCGTGCAGGCGTGCCGTTCAATCTCGGCTGGTGGGGCTATACCTTTCCGCTGGGCGTCTACACGGTCGCGACCTTCAAGCTGGGCACGACGCTGCACCTCGGCTTCTTCGGCATTTTCGGCACCGTTCTGACGATCGCGCTGGCGTCAATGTGGCTGCTGGTGGGCGCGAAAACGGTCGCGGGCGGCTGGCGCGGCAATCTGTTCGTATCGCCGTGTATCGCCACGCCCAATTGATCATAGGTCCGGATCGAACGGATCGATCCGATCAACCCTGGCCGGGCAGACCCGGGACGCGACCTCCGCCATAAGCGTATCGATTTTACAGGAGACCGCCGGTGAACGGCTTCGAAAAGACCTTGGCCCAGCCGACGAGCCGCAGACGCTTTCTGGCCGAAGCCGCGATCGGCAGCGGTGCGCTCGTCGCGGCGCCTACGCTGGCGCAAAGCATGGTGGATCTGCACTTGCCCGGCGGCCCCTCCTCGCGCCCGATGACGAGTGCGTTTCCGGGCAAGGGAAACATGATCCTGCAGCGCATCCATCCGCCGCTGCTTGAGACGCCGATGACCGTGTTCAACGGCGATGTGTTCACGCCGAACGACCAGTTCTTTGTCCGCTGGCACTGGGCCGACATTCCAACCGCAATCGATGTCGAGGCATTCCGCATTAAGGTACACGGCGCGGTCACGCGTCCTTTATCGATCTCGCTCGCACAGCTTCTCCGGTTGCCGCGCGTCGAACTGGCCGCGGTCAATCAATGCTCGGGCAATTCGCGCGCCTTGTTCCAGCCGCCGGTAGCGGGCGCGCAGTGGCGCCACGGCGCGATGGGGAATGCGAAGTGGCTCGGCGTACGTTTGCGCGATGTCCTCGATATCGCCGGCGTCAAGCCGGGCGCAACTGCGGTTCGGTTCGGCGCACTTGACCAGCCAGTAGTTGCGGGCGGACCCGACTTAGCGAAGTCGCTCAGCGTCGACCATGCGCGCGACGGTGAAGTCATGCTCGCCTTTGGGATGAACGGCTCTCAGATGCCGCTGCTCAATGGCTTTCCGGTCCGGTTGATCGTCCCCGGCTGGTATTCGACCTATTGGGTCAAGATGCTGAACGAGATCGAAGTACTGAGCGCGCCGGACGACGGCTATTGGATGGCCAAGGCTTACAAGATCCCCGCGACACCCGACGCCAACGTTGCCCCCGGCGCGAAGGATTTCCCGACAGTGCCGATCAATAAGATGATCCCGCGCAGCTGGGTCACCAGCCTCGACGAGGGGCAGCTGATCGCGTTCGAGCAGTCGATCCCCCTCGGCGGCATCGCGATGGGTGGCGACTGCGGTGTCGCCAAGGTCGATGTATCGACCGACAATGGCCGGACCTGGTACAAGACGACGCTCGGCCCCGATCACGGCAAATATAGCTTCCGCCGCTGGGATGCGCAGGTGCCGCTGGCCCATGCCGGCCCGACCAAGCTGATGTCGCGATGCTGGAACACCGCAGGCGTCGCCCAGCCGATGACGCCGATCTGGAACCCGGGCGGGTTTATGCGTGGCAACATCGAAACAACCAACATCGTCGTCGGCTGAGGACAGAACATGAAGACCCCATCCTTTGGCGCGCTGGCGATCGGTCTCGTCGGCATGGCGACAGTGATGCTGTTCGCAATCGGCACCCCGAACACGCGCGTTGCGCCGCCCCCACCCGCGCCGAGCGCGCCGCCGCCTTCCAGCGTATCGGCGGGCGGTTTCTCGCTCGCCTCCACCACGGTCGACCTGCCGAGCGATGATGCGCAATATCCCGAAGGTCCGCATGCCGACGTCATCAACGCGAATTGCACGGCCTGCCACTCGGCGAGCATGGCGCTCAACCAGCCGCCCTTGTCGGCCGACCAGTGGAAGGCAGAGGTCACCAAGATGCGCGAGGTCTACAAAGCGCCGGTCGCCGAGGCCGACGTGCCGGCAATCGTCGCGTATCTGACCGGTATGAGCGCCAAGCTTCCGGTCGCCGCGACCGGCAAGGCGCAGGATCCCGATCCGAAAGCTGCGCCCGACGTGTCGGGCGGGTCTGGCTGACGGCCTCGCGCTTACGCTGTGACGGGCGTTGCGGCGCGACGCTCGGCGGCCCGCTTACGTTAGGGCGACGACCAAGCGTGGTAAGCGCGAGGACCTACAGCGGGCGCTTTGCAACGATCTCCCCAGAGCCGGCTCGCGATCGAGCCCGGTGATGTTAGGGTTGAGTATAAAGGGGACCCGGCATGACCGTCCCGACGACACCGGTTCCGAATTGGGCCGGGCAGTCGCAGGCCGGTTGGTCTATGACCCCAGCATCGCGACCGTGGACGAAGCGACGCTCAATGAGCTTGTCGCGCACCGCAAGCGATCGACTCCCAAAGCGTCGTGGCAACGTGCAGAGGGTAGTCGGGGCTTCTTCGCGTCACCTATCCTGCTAAGCGATCGATAATCGGACAGTCAGGCCGATCATCCCCGTGGCAGGCTTGGGCGAGGTGGATGAGCGAGCATTGCATAGCTTCCAGCGCTTGAGCCTTACGGCCCAGCTCGGCAGCACGTGCTTCCGCCAGCGCCTTCACCTCCGCGCTGGACCGCGCGCGATCGGACCAAAGCCCGAGCAGCGTCCTGATCTCCTCGATCGGAAATCCCAGATCACGCGCGTTGGCAATGAAGCGAAGGCGATGAACGTCGGGGGCGGCATAGTCGCGGTAGCTTCCACGCCGGGGCGGCGCGGGCACAAGGCCAATCTTCTCGTAATGGCGGATCATGCGCTGCGAGACGCCGCTTGCATCCGATGCCGCCCCAATGTTCATAGCTTCACCGTGTTCAACCGCAGCGCGTTGAGGACTACGGTGAGGGACGAGAGCGCCATCGCCGCGCCAGCCAGCATCGGCGAGAGCAGAATGCCAGCCACGGGGTAGAGCACCCCGGCCGCGACGGGCACGCCGATCCCGTTGAACAGGAACGAGAAGAACAGGTTCTGACGGATATTCCGCATCGTCGCGTGTGCGAGCTTGCGGGCACGCACGATCGCCGACAGATCGCCGCGCGTGAGCGTTATGCCGGCGCTTTCGATCGCTACGTCTGTTCCCGTGCCCATCGCGAGGCCCACATCAGCAGCCGCCAGAGCGGGCGCATCGTTGATTCCGTCGCCGGCCATCGCGACCTTGGCACCGCTCACCTTCAGCTCGCCGATGATACGCGCCTTGTCTTCCGGGCGCAGACCGGCGCGCACGTCGTCGAGTCCGCCGACAGCGCGGCCGACCGCATCGGCGGTCGTCTGATTGTCACCGGTCAGCATGATGACGCGAAGCCCCTGCTGGCGGAGTGCGGCAATCGCCTCTCCGGCGTTGGCGCGCACCGGATCGGCGACCGCAAGCAAGCCGGCAAGAGCGCCATCGATCGCCACCAGGATTACGCCTGCACCGTCGGCGCGATGACGATCGGCATCGGCATCGAGCGCCTTGGGATCAGCGCCAATCCGACTCATTTGCGCGGCGTTCCCGATCACGACCGAGCGGCCATTGACCTTGGCGCTGACCCCTAGGCCGGTTTGCGAGGCGAAGTCTGTAACCGTGCCGAGCTGCAATTCTCGATCCTTGGCGGCAACAACGATCGCGTGCGCGAGCGGGTGTTCGGATTGCCCTTCGACGGCTGCAGCAAGCGCTAGCATGTCGTTCTCCACGACCGAGCCGATCGTCTGGACCGCGATGAGCTTGGGCTTGCCTTCCGTGAGCGTGCCCGTCTTGTCGATGACCAGTGTGTCAACTTTCTCTAGACCCTGTAGCGCTTCCGCGTTCTTCACCAGAACGCCGGCCTGAGCCCCGCGGCCCGTCCCGACCATGATCGACATGGGCGTAGCGAGACCCAGCGCGCAGGGGCAGGCGATGACGAGCACGGCAATGGCATTGAGCATGGCGTGGCCCATGCGCGGCTCAGGACCGACCAGCGACCAGACTACGAACGTCGCGATAGAAACCAGCACGACCAACGGCACGAACCAGCCAGACACCTGATCGGCAACAGCCTGGATCGGGGCACGGCTGCGCTGCGCGTCCGCGACCATGCGGACGATCCGCGCCAGCATCGTATCCGACCCGACCGCGCGGGCTTCCATGACGAGGCTGCCCGTGCCGTTGACCGTTCCACCCGTGACGGCCGCCTCGACCTCCTTGAGGACAGGGGCAGGCTCGCCGGTGAGCATGGATTCATCGACCGAGGAGCGTCCCTCGACCACCACGCCGTCAACCGGGATTGCATCCCCGGGACGAACGCGTAGCCGATCACCGGCTGCCACGTCGGCAAGGCTGACTTCCTCCTCGGACCCATCTGCGCGCAGTCGGTGCGCTGTCTTGGGGGCAAGGTCCATGAGGGCGCGGATCGCGCGTCCTGTTGCCGCTCTGGCACGCAGTTCGAGGACCTGTCCGAGCAGCACCAAGGCTACCACCACTCCGGCCGCCTCGTAATAGACCGGGACCACGCCGCGGTGCATGCGGAAGGTCGGCGGAAAGATGCCGGGCGCGACCGTCGCGACCAGGCTGTATAGGAAGGCTGCACCGACCCCGATCGAGATCAGCGTGAACATATTGAGATGGCGGGTGCGAAGCGACGTCCATCCCCGCTGAAAAAACGGCCAGCCCGCCCACAGTACGATCGGGGCGCTGAGCGCGAGCTGTACCCAAGGGGAAGCGGCAGGACTGACGACATGGATGCCGAGCATTTCTGCGACCATCGAGATCGCCAGCAGCGGCACGGCGAGCACGCCCGCCACCCACAGCCGACGCGTGAAATCGACCAGCTCGGGATTAGGCCCATCATCGAGCGACGGTTCTTCCGGTTCGAGCGCCATGCCGCAAATCGGACACGTTCCCGGTCCCTCCTGACGGATTTGCGGGTGCATGGGACACGTCCAGATAGCCCCCGGCGTCGCCGTTGGCGCAGGCTTCGGCTTGTCGCCGAGATAGGCGTCAGGGTTGGCGACGAATTTGGTCCGGCAACCGGCGCTGCAAAAATGGTAGGTTTGGCCGGCGTGCTCGGCATGATGCGCCGTTTTCGCCGGATCGACCGTCATCCCGCACACCGGGTCCGTAACCGTCGCTGCGCCTTCAGAGACCTTGCCGCCAGCGCAGCAACCTCCAGCCTCAGGGTGATGCTCGTCGTTTTTGGCCGTCTCGGCAGGGCCCTCAGCCGCTCCACCCGAGCAGCAGGCCGCTGGCGCGGGAGAGACAGTCGCGGCCGCAGGCTTAGTGGTACTCTGCCCGGAACAGCCGCACCCGCTGGCTTGAGGCAAATGTGAATGAGGGTCGTTCATGGCGTGAGACTCCTTCTACCCGAGGGCATGTGGGGTCTGACATCGTGTTAAGGTCAAGCCCGCCTACCTAGACTCTACGCGGCCGGGGTCGGTTGCCCTTGGAAACAAACGGCAGTGGTACGCCGATTGATCCATCAGAGCAGGAAGCCGGGAGTCACGAGGACCGCCCGGCCGATCATCACATCGCCGATGCAGGAGGAGCGAGCGTCCCCAGCAAGGCGACAAGCCCCAGGATGACGACGATGCCCCCGGTTTCAATTACGAGGCTCGCGCGCAACGTACCCAGAGCCCTGCGATGATCGGCACCGGCGATCGATCGCTCGAAAGTCGGAGTCAACCGAAAGCGGTTGAGGGCGGCAAGACCGAGCATGGCTGCAAACAACACCAGCTTGGCAAGCAGGAGCCGACCATAGAGCGACTTGCCGAGGTCCGTGAGGTGGTCGACACCGACCAACATCCAGCCGTTGATCAAGCCGGTGACGACGATCGTAGCGACCATGATCGTTCCGACTATCCCGAACCCGTGCAGTGCGCGGTGCGTCAGTTCAAGGTGTGCTGCATCGACCTGCGCAGCGGGCCGCGAGACGAGAAGGATCAGCCCGAACAAGGCCCCGACCCAAGTCGCCGAAGCGACGAGGTGCAGAATATCGGCACCCAGGTGAACCCAGCCGATTGCGGCGTCGTCCATCGCACCGTGCCCGGTCCACGCCAGCGTTCCGATCGCAACGACGCCACAAAGCGCGACGATACACAGCCAGATTCCGTGGCGAGCAATCATCGTTGCCGCCACCCCGGCGACAACGAGCACGACCATGCGGAGCTTCCAGGCCGCCCCAATGGCAGACCCGGTGAGCAGCGCGCCGATCGCTTCGCCATCGATCGGCCACGCTGGCGTTCCCGCCATCGAGGAGGCCATCAGCACGATCCAGGCGGCCGAGAATAAGAGGCCGAGGGCGGCGCTGCCGACCAGCCATGCGCGCAGCGCGAGCGCATCACCGCGCTCGTCAGCTCGCAGCCCATAGAGGCCGAATGCAGCGAGGCCGAACAGCGCCGCCAGCGTCAGGTAGAGCGCGAAGCGGATGCCGATCAGCGACCAATCGGTCATCGCCTCACTTCACCGCAAAGGCATAGCTTCCGGCGACCTTGTGCGTGTCTGTCGAGACAACCTGCCATGCCACGCTGTAACGGCCCCGCGGGAGCGAGCTGTTCGGAGTGATGATCAGCGAACGGCCATCAGGCCCCAGCTTTGCTACGCTGGGCATCTTCATCGCAGCCATGCCAGGCATCGCTGCCATAATCAGTTCGGCCTTGGAAAAGGCGGGCATCAGCTTCTCGCTGAAATGCAACTCGATATGCACCGGCTTGGCAACGGTCGCATTCGCAGCCGGGCTCGCGGACAGCAGTTTGGGGTGCGCGTAGGCGGTGCCGGCGAACGTGAGGGTCGCGGCAGCGGCGATCAGGATAGGGAAGCGGCGCATGGATGGCTCCTTCGTGATGGGGACTATCCTTCGTTACGCGCCCCATTCGACTACCCCTCGAAAAGTCGTGTTGAGGGATTGGGCTACGGCATGCGTAACCTATGCTAGAGGGGTGGAGTGAACGACATGAATGACCTCGACGCAGTGTTGACGAGGATGGCGCACGCTCCCGTGCCCGCCAGCCTCGACGCAATGGAAGCCAGAGTGCTTGCGCGCATCGCAGCGCGGCCAGCCGCGCGAGCCGGCGCGGGCATCGGCGCGGTGACGATCGCTGTAGCGCTCGTCATGGGCGTATTTGGCGCGGGCTTTCCAGCCAGAGAGGCCGGCGCGGTATCTGCGCTTTCACCGCTTGGGCCAATGTCGCCGCTCGCCCCGTCGATCTTGCTCGCCGGCGCGCCATGAGCGGTCGCGTCCGGCTGATATTGTGCGTGATCGCCTGCTTTGTCGCGGCGATCGGCGGTGTGTTCATCGGGCGGGCACTTCTCCCCTCGCGGGTGCAGCCCGGCGCGGAGCTGCACGAGGTGTTGCATCATAAGCTGGCGCTCGACGCAGACCAGCAGGCACGCCTGCAAGTCTTGGAACAGCGCTTCGCGGTCCAACGCCGCGCCTTCGAGCTGGAGTTGCGGGCCGACAATGCCCGTCTCGCGGAGGCTATCGAAGTCGAACACGGCAACGGACCGCGCGTTGTCGCGGCAGTCGATCGGAGCCACGCCGTCATGGGCGAACTTCAGAAGGCGACGCTCGCGCATATATTCGCCATGCGACAGCTTCTCCGGCCCAACCAGACCGGGCAGTTCGACCAGGCGGTGGTGAAGGCGCTCACCGACGATCAGCGTTGAGCCTCGACTGGACCTCGCTCACCGAGGCCGAGCTTGCGACGCTCAGCATCGCGGGGCGGGAAGAGGCCTTTGCCGAGATCATGCGTCGCCATCGGCAACCGATTTTCCGGATGGTCCGCGCCTGCGTCGGTGAACCCGACGAGGCGCTGGACCTGTTGCAGGAGACCTTCGTCGCCGCGCACCAGGCCATGCCACGTTACGATGGCAATCGGTCGATGCGGGCGTGGCTTTCCACCATCGCGCTCAACAAATGCCGTGATTGGGGACGCAAGCGGACCGTGCGCCGCTTCCTCTCGTTCGCGATCCCGGTCGGCATCGAGGCCGAGGCGGTTACAGACGATCAGGTGCCGATCGACGACGCCGCCAGCGATCGGCAGGAGCTGGACCGGGTGACGCGCGCCATCGCTGCCCTCCCCGTTGCCTTGAAGGAGCCGCTGGTGTTGCGGACTATCGAAGGCTTGAGCCAGGCGGAAACCGCTGCGGTGTTGTCGATCAGCGAGAAGGCTGTGGAAACGCGGCTTTATCGCGCGCGTGCCAAGCTGCTCGAGCAATTAGGCGATCGTTGAGGGGTAGCACGACGCACCGCGTATCAAGGCTAGGGGGACATCCCCGATCGAAAGCCTTGAGGACCGTATGAGCCGCATTATCGACCGCCGCCAGATGCTACGCGGTGCCGCCCTTGCAGGCGGCGGACTCGCGCTGTCGGCCTACATGCCGGCATGGGCGAAGACCAATTCGGCAGGCATTATCACGCCGCTGCCGACCGTACACGGCAACGACATTACGCTCCGCATCGCGCGCCAGACGATGATGATCGATGGCCGCGCGTCCAAGGCGATCGGCATCAACGGCACCGTGCCGGCGCCACTGATCCGGTTGCGCGAGGGGCAGACCGTTCGTCTCAACGTCATCAACGATCTCGACGAGGACAGTTCGATCCACTGGCACGGACTGCTCGTTCCCCCGCAGTTCGATGGGGTACCCGGCATCTCGTTCCCCGGCATCAAGCCCCGTTCGAGCTTCCTCTACGAGTTTCCGATCCGGCAGAACGGCACGTATTGGTATCACAGCCATTCCGGGCTTCAGGAACAGCTTGGGCATTACGGGCCGATCGTGATCGATCCTGCCGGCTCCGATCCGGTGCAGTCCGACCGCGAACACGTCATCGTGCTGTCCGACCACAGCCAGCTCAGCCCGGCTACCATCTTCCGCGACATGAAAGTCGACCCCGGTCACTTCAACTATCAGCGTCAGACCCTCGCCGGCCTGCTTTCCGGCAAGGACCAGCCGCTCAAGGACCGCGTGGATTGGGGCAAGATGCGGATGGACCCCACCGATATTTCCGACGCGACCGGCCCCGCCTATACCTATCTCGTCAACGGTCACGGCCCGCGCGACAACTGGACCGCGCTGTTCACGCCCGGGCAGCGCGTGCGACTGCGCGTCATCAATGCATCGTCGATGACAACCTTCAATGTCCGCATTCCCGGTCTCAAGCTCAGCATCGTCCAGGCTGACGGGCAAAATGTCATGCCGGTAGAGGTGGACGAGTTCCAGATCGGTGTTGCCGAAACCTACGACGCAATCGTCACCCCGATCGACGACCGCGCCTACACGCTTGTCGGCGAGGCGATCGACCGATCCGGCCTGGCGCGCGCCACCCTCGCCCCGCGCCCCGGCATGGCGGCCGAAGTGCCTGCGCTCCGTCCTCGCCCGCTCGCGACGATGAAGGACATGGGCATGGATATGTCGTCGATGGGCGGCATGGATATGTCGAGCGGCGGGATGCGCGGCCCCGACCCGACCAATGAAAAGAACCCGTCCGCCGGTCTCACCACCCCCGGCGCCGGCATGGCAGCAGGCGCGATGGCAATGGGCGGAATGCCGCAAGGCGGCACAATGTCAGGGATGGATCATTCGGCGATGAACCACGGTGCGATGGCGACGGGCGGCAGCGCGGGCGGCATGGCTGGAATGGACCATAGTTCGATGGGCGGCGAGCAGGGCATGGACGGCATGGACATGGGGTCCATGAAGATGCGCGATTTCTCAAAAGCCCCGCAGGTCAAGAAGGGGCCGGGCGTCCAGACGATCTCGCCGATGCCGATGGATCGCACCGGCGACCCCGGTCAGGGGCTTGAGAATGTCGGCCACAAGGTGCTGGTCTACCGAGACCTGATGGCGTTGACACGGAACCCGGACGTGAGGGCTCCCAGCCGCAGCCTCGACATTCACCTGACCGGCAACATGGAGCGCTTCATGTGGTCGTTCGACGGCGTGAAGATGTCCGACATGATGGAGCCGATCCCCTTCCTCGAAGGTGAGCGCGTGCGGATCAACCTCATCAACGACAGCATGATGGGGCACCCGATCCATATCCACGGCCACTTTTTCGAACTGGTGACGGGGCACGGCGATCATGCGCCGCGCAAACACACCGTCATCGTCCAGCCAGGCGGCAAGGTGACGTGGGATTTTACCGCCGATGCGGTCGGCGATTGGGCGTTCCACTGCCATCTCCTCTACCACATGCACGCCGGCATGATGCGAACCGTGAGTGTCCGTCCGCGGGGAGACGCCGCATGACGCGCCTCGCTCCCCTGCTGGCGTCGGTCGCCATGCTCACCCTCGCATCTCCGGTCGCTGCGCAGTCGATGCAGGGCATGAACATGCCCGGCATGACGACGCCGGGCCAAAAGAAACCTGCGGCCAAATCGTCCGCGCCAGCCAAGCGCACCAAGGCGAAGCCCGTTGCCGCGAAGCGCAAGGCGCCAGCGAAAGCCACGGCTGACCCGATGGCCGGCATGGCAGGGATGGACCATTCGGCGATGCCGGGCATGACCATGCCCGGCGATGCCTCACAGCCAGCGCAGGGCGCGTCCCAATCCATGCCGGGAATGGAGATGCCCGCGAGCGGCCAAACGGCTCCACAGGGCGCTCAGCAGGCAATGCCGGGGATGAATATGTCCGGCGACCAGCACAGCGGCCATGATATGCAGGCCATGCCGGGCATGGTCGGGATGGCGATGCCCGGAATGGAGCAGACCGGCACGGCGCTTTCCGCCGGGAACGCACCGGCCCCCGCGCCGCCTATGGATCATTACGCCGATCGTCAGTTCGCGCCGGCCGATATGGCGAAGGCGCGGCACGACATGATGTTCGAGCAAGGCGGCCAGCCCTTCTACCAGGTCATGTTCAATCTTGCCGAATATCAGGCACGCCAAGGCCGCGACGGATATCGTTGGGATGGCGAGGCTTGGTTCGGCGGTGACATCAATCGCTTGTGGCTGAAGAGCGAGGGCGAGGGCGCGTTACGCGAGGGTGTCGAAAGTGCCGAAGTTCAGGCGCTCTACAGTCGAGCCGTCGGTCCGTACTTCAACCTTCAGGCAGGCGTCCGCCACGACTTCCAGCCGTCACCTAACCGCACTTATGCCACCGTCGGGTTCGAGGGTCTTTCGCCCTATATGTTCGAAGTCGAGGGTGCTTTGTTCCTGTCGACCAAGGGTGATCTGCTCGGTCGCCTCGAGGGGTATTACGACCAGCGCATCACGCAGCGACTGATCCTTCAGCCGCGGGTTGAGTTCAATCTATCGGCGCAGGACGTGCCCGAAAACCGGCTTGGCGCGGGGCTGACCGACGCCGAGCTGGGGCTCCGGCTACGCTACGAAATCAGGCGGCAGTTCGCGCCCTATATCGGCGTGTCCTATGTCGCACAGACCGGACGTACCGCCGATTTCACACGCGCGGAGGGCAAAGATCCGACCACCACCAGCTTCGTGGCCGGTGTGCGGGTGTGGTTCTGACGATGAAAGACGCGGGGGCGCAAATAGGGAAATACGAAGATGGACAACCACGAGAAAAGTAGCGGAACGGGTTACGGTCGTTTTGCCGCGATGATCGCGACTTCGACCGTCGTGATGTTCGGGCTGATGTATCTGAACACCTACACGTAGAGTCACGTCGAATATAGCCAGACCCGGACGTGGATGGCCGTTGTCATGGGGGCGACGATGGCCGTCATCATGCTCGGCTTCATGTGGTCGATGTATAAGAACCGGAGCGTCAATTTAGCGATTCTAGCCGGCAGCGCCGTGGTCTTCGTGCTCGCCTTATGGCTGGTCCGCAGCCAGGAGACGGTGGACGACGTGAGGTACATGAAAGCGATGATCCCACACCACTCGATCGCGATCATGACGAGCGAGCGGGCGCATATCAAAGACCCTGAGGTTCGCCGACTGGCCGACGGGATCATCGATGCCCAGGTTCGCGAAATCACAGACATGAAGCGGATGATTGCGCGGCTGGAAGCGCACCCCATGCCGAACGGCGCGCCGGACCTACCCTCTTACCGCGACAAGCAGGTTCCCCCTCCCCCGCCCGAAACCGACGAGAGCGCCGGGGTGAACACCCTACAGCCGATCCACTGACGGCGTGAGGTATGCGATGCTTTGCCGCGTAGAAGGTTGAGTAATCACCGAGGAGATCGAGAATGCGTTTGATACCGATGTTTGCAGCCTTTGCGATCCTCGCCAGCCCCGCGCTCGCGCAGCAGGGCGGGATGCAGGGCATGGATCATAGCCAGATGAAGGGCATGAACCACGACGACATGGCCACGATGATGGCCCGCAATCCCTACGGGCAGGCCGAGATGGACATGCACCAGAAGATGATGGCCGCGAAGCAGGGCGACCCATCGGAAATGTGGACCCGCAAGATGATCGAGCATCACCGCGGCGCGATCACCATGTCGCGTGTCGCGGTGCGCGACGCCAAGGATGCCGAGACGCGGCAGATGGCGCAGATGACGATCATCAAGCAGGAAAAGGATATTGCAGAGCTACAGGCGTGGCTTCGCAAGCACGGCAAGCGCCCGCAATAAGAGGCGCTCCCCCCGCCCTGTCGATCCCCCGAACCCCGCGGCAGGGCGGGGACTTCATTTGCTCGTGTAACCAAATCGAGGAACTTACGAAGAAGAGTTGGTCGATTGACAGACTTAGAGGCGCCCCGCAGGAAGTGCATGTGAAGCGTCTGTCCCTCTTCCTGCTGCTGATCGGCGTCATGATCGGGCTTGCGGCGCCGCAGCCTGCGCAGGCGCTTGCCGCCCCGGCAGGGGCGATGGAAATGGCAGCGATGGCAACCAGCGACATGGCGTCCATGCCGGATTGCATGTCGACGATGGATAAGGACGCATCCCACAAGCCGTGCAAGTGCGGCTTGGCCGGCTGCATCGCCATGATGGCGTCGGGCGGGCCGATGATGCTGTCCGACGCATCGATGGTTCTTCGGGTTGAGGCCCGCTCCGATCGTGATGAGCAGATCGGTATCTTCGCAGCCTTGCGGGGCCGTTCGACTGCCCCGGAACTAGAACCACCTTCGACCCTGATCTGATTTGAAGTCCGCGCGCGTGCTCGTCACGCGACCTGGCGCGCATGCGCCGGGTACGACGCGATGTGAACTCAAGGATCAGGACATGACGAAATGCGAACCCCCTTACGCCGCCGCGCGCCGCGCGCGCTGGTATGGCTCGCGCTCGCGTCGGTCAGTATGCCGGCAGCTGCCGGACCGCTGACCTTCGACGCCGCGCTCCAAAAAGCGGCTGCCGACGCGCCGTCCATCAAGGCGAAGTCGCTCGGCGCCGATGCGACCCGATCGGCGCGAAGCGCCGCGGGGCAGTTGCCCGATCCCAAGCTCGCGCTCGGGATCGACAGCTTTCCGATCTCGGGACCGCTCGCGTTCGAGCCGCAGCGCGATAATTTCACCTGGGCGCGCGTCGGTGTCTCGCAGGACATTCCCAATCTCGCCAAGCGTCGCGCGCAACGTGGTCGCGCCGAAGCGGACATAGGCGTCGCCGACGCAGAGACCGGCGTGGAGGCGCGCATCGTCAAGGTTCAGGCCGCGCTTGCCTGGATCAGTCTCGCTTATGCCGAGCGTAGACTTACAGCGCTCGACACGGTGCTCCAACGGCTCGACCGCTTCGTCAAAGCGTCACCCGGTGCGGTCGCGTCGGGGGCATCGCGGCCAGCACAGGTGCTCGCCGGGCGCGCAGCCGTTGCGAAATTACAGGACCGTCGCGACGAGCTGGTGTCGATGGTCGGCCGCGCTCGCGCCGACCTCAGGCGCTGGACGGGCGAAGCCGACCCCGACATCGCAGGTCCGATGCCGGACTTCACGGTAGAGCCGGCGCGCCTGCGCGTGTCGCTTCGCGAGCATCCGACGCTGGTGTTGGCCGGTGCCACGATCGGTCGCGCGGATGCCGACCTCCGCATGGCCGAAGCAGAACGGCGTCCCGATTTCGGCGTCGATCTGTCCTACCAACGCCGCGATCCCCGGTTCGGCGATTATGTGTCCGCAGGCGTCACGATCGGCCTGCCGTTGTTCAAGAAACGGCGTCAAGAACCGTTGATCGCTGCCCGCGCTGCCAATGCCAACAGTGCCCGCGCCGGCGCAGATGCCAGTTCGCGCGAACTGACCGCTGATCTCGAAGCAGGTCTTGCCGATCACGTGATGCACCACGCACAATGGTCCCGCGCTCGGGACGTGCTGCAGCCCCTCGCCGAGCAGCGGGTGACGCTTGAGACCGGCAGTTATAGCGCCGGGCGCGCCACCCTCACCGATATCGCCGACGCGCATGCCGCGCTTGCCGATGCGGTCCTCACCACGCTCGATCGCGAGGCGACTGTCGCCGCGGATGGCGCGCGGCTCATTCTCCTGTTCGGGAGCGCCGACCAATGACCCTCACGTCACTTCAACGGTCGCAGCTCGCGGCGACGTTTGCCGCTGTCGCCCTCGTCGCGGGCGCTGGAGGCTATTATCTGGCCGGTTCGCATGATGGGACGCCTGCCGCCGGGACGCCGGACACCCCTCGCAAGCCGCTCTATTATTACGACCCGATGGTGCCGCAGGAGCATTACGACAATCCGGATTCCCTGTCCTCGATGGGGATGAAGACGGTCCCCAAATATGCCGACGCGAGTGGCGGCCCAACGGCAAAGCCAGGCGTCACGATCGACCCTTCGGCGATGCAGAGCCTTGGCATCCGGCTCGCGACCGCGACCACCGGCACGTTGGCCGGCACGCTCGACGTGACCGGCGCGATCGACTTCAATCAGCGCGACATCGCAATCGTGCAGGCACGTGCCGCAGGCTTCATCCAGCGGGTCTATGGTCGCGCACCGGGCGACATAATCCGTGCCGGGGCGCCGATTGCCGACGTGCTGGTCCCCGAATGGGGCGGCGCACAGAGCGAATATGAAGCGGTGCGCAAAACGGGCGACCCGGCGTTGATCGCTGCCGCACGCCAGCGTCTGCGACTGATCGGCATTCCAGGCGGCGTGGCGGGCGGGCGTGGGATGACCACCATTCGCAGCCCGATCGGGGGCGTTATCCAGAAACTCGATGCCCGCGCCGGCGTTACGCTCGCACCCGGTCAGACGCTTGCGCAGGTCAATGGCCTCGCCACGGTTTGGTTGAACGCTGCGGTGCCGGAAGTGCGCGCAACCGCAGTCAAAGTCGGGCAGACCGCGAATGCCGAGCTAGCGGGGTTCTCTGGCGAGCGCTTCACCGGCCGCGTCATCGCCGTCTTGCCGACGACGCAGGCGGACAGCCGGACGCTCACGGTACGGATCGAGCTGCGTAACCCGGGCGGTCGCCTGCGCCCCGGCATGTTCGCGACCGTCCATCTGGGCGGCACGTCCGACACCGCGCTGCTGGTGCCGAGCGAAGCCGTGATCCGCACCGGCAAGCGCACGCTGGTCATGCTTGCCGACGGCAAGGGTCGTTTCCGACCGGCCGAGGTCCGTATCGGGCGCGAGGCAAGCGGCCAGACCGAAATCCTCGCAGGACTGGCGGCAGGGGAGAAGGTCGTCGCATCGGGCCAGTTCCTGCTCGACAGCGAGGCGAGCCTGACCGGCATCGCCGCGCGCCCGATCACGGGGGACACGAAGTGATCGCGCGGATCATCGAGGCGTCCGTCAAGGCGCGCTTCCTCGTCCTGCTCGCAGCCCTCGCGCTGATCGTCGTCGGGGTGGGCGCTTTGCGCTCGACTGCGGTCGATGCGCTGCCCGACCTGTCCGACGTCCAGGTCATCATCCGCACCACCTATCCGGGCCAGGCCCCGCAGATCGTCGAGAACCAGGTCACGTACCCGCTCGCGACGACGATGCTGTCCGTGCCGGGCGCGCGCGTGGTGCGCGGCTATTCGTTCGTCGGCGACAGCTTCGTCTATGTGCTGTTCGACGACGCGACCGATCTCTATTGGGCACGCAGCCGGGTACTCGAATATCTGAGCCAGGTGCAAAGCCGCCTGCCCGAGGGTGCAAAGGCATCGCTCGGCCCGGATGCTACCGGGGTGGGCTGGGTCTATGAATATGCACTGGTCGACCGGACCGGCCGTCACGATCTCGCACAACTCCGCAGCATCCAGGACTGGTTCCTGCGCTACGAATTGAAGACCGTGCCGGGGGTCGCCGAGGTCGCGAGCATCGGCGGGATGGTGAAAGAGTATCAGGTCGTCCTCGATCCGCAGAAGCTGGCCTCTTACGGGATCACCCACGAGGCGGTGACCGAGGCACTGAAGCGCGGCAATCAGGAGAGCGGCGGATCGGTCGTCGAGATGGCCGAGGCGGAATACATCGTCCGCGCGACCGGCTATCTGAAGACGCTCGACGATTTCCGCAGCGTGCCGCTCAAGACGGTTGTCGGCGTCCCCGTGACACTCGGCGACGTCGCCACAATTCAGATCGGTCCGGAAATGCGGCGCGGGTTGGCAGAGCTCAACGGCGAGGGCGAGGTTGCAGGCGGCGTCATCGTGATGCGCCAAGGCAAGAACGCGCGCGAGGTGATCGACGGGGTACGCACTCGGCTCGAGGAATTGAAGAAGAGCCTGCCACCCGGCGTGGAGGTCGTCACCACCTATGACCGGTCGGGCCTGATCGATCGCGCGGTCGACAATCTGCGCAGCAAGCTGATCGAGGAGTTTATCGTCGTGGCGCTCGTCTGCGCGCTGTTCCTCTGGCACGTCCGTTCGGCGCTGGTCGCCATTCTCACGCTCCCGCTCGGTATCCTCATCGCATTCATTGCGATGCGCGTGCAGGGACTGAACGCCAATATCCTCTCGCTGGGCGGCATCGCCATCGCCATCGGCGCAATGGTCGATGCGGCCGTCGTTATGATCGAAAACGCGCACAAACATCTCGAACATTGGGCGCACGATCATCCGGACGAAACATTAGCGGGTGCCGAGCGCTGGCGCGTCATCACCGCCGCTGCGGTCGAAGTCGGCCCGGCGCTGTTTCTCAGCCTCCTCATCATCACGTTCTCGTTCGTGCCGATCTTCTCGCTTCAGGGTCAGGAGGGGCGCCTGTTCGCGCCGCTCGCCTTTACCAAGACCTATGCGATGGCGGGCGCTGCGATCCTGTCGATCACGCTGATCCCGGTGCTGATGGGGTTGCTGATCCGCGGTCGCATCCCGTCCGAGAATGCCAATCCGATCAATCGCGCCCTCACCCGCATCTACCGTCCCGCGCTCGACTGGGTACTGGCAAGACCGAAACAGGCGCTGGTCATCGCCGGCCTCGTGTTTGCGACCAGTCTCTGGCCGATCAGCCAACTAGGCGGCGAGTTCATCCCGCAGATGAACGAGGGCGACCTGCTCTACATGCCTTCCGCGCTGCCCGGCATTTCGACCGCCAAGGCCGGCCAGTTGCTCCAGCTCACCGACCGGCTCATCAAGACCGTACCCGAAGTGGAAAGCGTGTTCGGCAAGGCCGGCCGCGCCGACACCGCGACCGATCCGGCGCCGCTCGAGATGTTCGAGACCACGATCCGCTTCAAGCCCAAGGATCAGTGGCGCGCGGGCATGACGCAGGACAAATTGATCGACCAGCTCGACAAGGCGGTAAAGGTGCCGGGCCTCGCAAATTTTTGGATTCCGCCGATCCGCAATCGGATCGAGATGTTGTCGACCGGCATCAAGAGTCCGATCGGTATCAAGGTGGCAGGCGCGAACCTCGCCGAGATCGACGCGGCCGCGCGCGAGATCGAACAGGTCGCGAAAACCGTGCCCGGGGTCGGGTCGGCGCTCGCCGAACGGCTCACCGGCGGGCGATATATCGACGTCGATATCAATCGGGCCGCCGCGGCACGTTATGGTCTCAACGTCGCCGACGTGCAGTCGATCGTGTCGAGCACAATCGGCGGCGAGACGATCGGCCAGACCGTCGAGGGACTCGCACGTTATCCGATCAGCGTGCGTTATCCGCGCGAGCTGCGCGACAGTATCGAAGGATTGCGCAATCTGGCCGTGCTGACGCCGGCAGGGCAGCAGATCACGCTCGGCACCGTCGCCGACGTTCGCATCACCGATGGACCGCCAATGCTGCGCAGCGAGAACGGCCGACCGGTGACGTGGATCTACATCGATGGACGCGGCGCGCCGCTCACCACCATCGTTCGTGATCTGCAGAACGCGATCGCCGCCAAGGTGAAACTGCCGCCTGGCGTCAGCGCCACCTATACCGGCCAGTTCGAGTACCTACAGCGCGCGGTCGAGCGATTGAAGATCGTCGTGCCGGCGACCTTGGTCATCATCTTCCTGCTGCTCTACGCGACCTTCCGCCGGTTCGATGAAGCCGCGCTGGTGATGGGCACTCTGCCCTTCGCACTCACCGGCGGACTCTGGCTGCTCTATCTGCTCGGCTACAACCAGTCGGTCGCGACCGGCGTCGGGTTCATCGCGCTCGCCGGTGTTTCAGCCGAGTTCGGCGTGGTGATGCTGATCTATCTCAAGCATGCGCTGGACGCCCGTGGCCCGACGCCAAACGATGCCGAGGTCGAGGCGGCAGTGCGCGAAGGCGCACTCCTCCGTGTCCGGCCCAAGGCGATGACGGTTGCGGTGATCCTTGCCGGTCTGTTCCCGATTCTGATCGGAACGGGCACCGGCTCCGAAGTGATGAGCCGGATCGCCGTTCCCATGATTGGCGGCATGCTCACCGCACCATTGCTCTCGATGCTGGTTCTGCCGGCAGCGTTCCTACTGCTGCGGCGCGCCCGACATTCCACCCTCCCTCCAACCCCAGCCTCTACGTTGCAAAGGAATACGCTATGAAGAAGACCCTGTTCGCGCTCGCCATCCTTGCAGGCCTGACGACGAACCCGGCATTGGCGCAGTCGAGCGCTTCCATGCCGGGCATGCCGATGAAGGGGGCCGTAAAGTCCGGTCGCGGCAGCGGCGTTGTAACCGCGATCGATTTAAAGACCGCCAAGATAACGATCCAGCACGGGCCGATTGCGGCCTTGGGTTGGCCGGCGATGACGATGGCGTTCGTGGCAACCCCTCCGGCACTGATAAAGGGCGTGAAAGTCGGACAGCGGATCGATTTCTCAATGAGGATGCGCGGCTCGACTGCCGAGGTAACGGCTATTCATACCCGCTGATGCCGAGCCGCATGCTCAGGACCCGTCCGACGAAGATGGCAGACATATCAAGGCGTCGAAGGCGAGCCGTGGAGCAGGTCTTCGATCCGACCCTTGATCGGCTTTGCTGGTGGGCAAAAGCCCAGGCCCGGTAACCGACCGTTCCTTTCGTCGCGGAGCGTTCGTGGCGAGCCCCAGCGAACGCACGCGTCTTACTTAGGCGCAGTCTTTAGTTTCGGCCCAAACCTGAGCCGTTTGTTGAACTGGGTCGCATGGACTGCTCAGGGGCGGCGTATAGGAAAGGTCGTAGTCGTTCAGCGCTTCGACCGTTGCGCCGTGGAACAGGGCGATATCCGAGCACGCAAGGCATCTCTGTTGGAGTTCTAGGCGATCATCATTGCGCGCAGCGACAGCTAGGTTCGTCAATGCAGTAGATTCCGAGAAGGCGCGCCTTGGCGGGCCGCGCTCTATCTCCGCTCTGCTCCGACCGAGCCGCTTTGCGTCTCGTCCCATGCGAGCGACGATCGCTCGCGCGCGCAGGCTGACGCCCGCGATGATGGAGAACGCGGATCAGCGGAGTGCATACTGCGTCTTCTGGTGAAGACGACAGGGTGCGCGCATCGTCGTGACCGCGTGACACTCTCGCTCTGCCCGGGGGGTGCGGCAGCGGCTGGCCCCCAGGCCCGCGCGCACGCCGCCGCACCGGCCGGTCGCCGCAAGGGTGCGTTGCTCGTGGGCGCCGTGCTGGCGCGCCGCGGTGATGGACGCCGGCGTCGCCGGCGAGATCCGTTCGCTTGGTCGGGGAAAGCGGCGCGCCGCCCCCTCTCCCCGGCAACGACAATCAGGCGGGCCGTGGCTCCCTCGCTTTGCTCAGTGCGCCCGCACCACCCCGTCAGATTCTCGCTGCCCCCCTCGTCCCCGGCTGTTCGCCACGAAGTCAGGGCTGATGACGGGGCCATCGCCTACCAGATGTTTGCCGGGATGCTGCGGTTCGTCTGCACCAACAGCATGATTGCGGGTGACCGGTTCGAGGAGGTCCGCGTCAGCCACAAGGGTAAGATCCAGGACCAGATCATCGAGGGCGTTTTCACCGTCGCCGAGGACTTCCCCCGCCTGATCGACGCATCCGAGCAAATGAAGGAAACTCGCCTGTCCGAACCAGAGCAGCGCGTGTTGGCAGAGGCGAGCCTTGTCGCTCGCTACGGCGAGGAGGACAGCCCAGTTCGGCCTGAACAGATCATCAGTCCCCGTCGCCGCGAGGACGTCGGGCAAAGCCTGTGGACCACGTTCAACGTCATTCAGGAAAACGTGCTGCGCGGCGGACTGTCTGGACGTCGCCAAAATGCCAACGGTCAGCTGCGTCGCAGCACGACGCGGCCGATCAACGGCATCGATCAGGGTGTCGGAATCAATCGCGCGTTGTGGACGCTAGCCGAGGGAATGCAGCGTCTCAAAAACGGTCAATCGGCCATCCGGGCCACCCTTCGGGGTGGCCCAAAAAATCGCGGGCGGCCCTTGGCGGGCCGCCCGGTCCTCCTGTGATTCAGGAGATCGATCACCCGCACCGGGTGATTCAGACAAGTCGTTAGAACAGCGCCGCCGCCATCGATAGCGTGTGCTCATGTGTTTCAGCATCGAGCTCGCGGCGATAGACGCCGCTCGCAATTGTCGGCGACGCTACCGCGTCGAAGCAAGCCAGGACCTGTTCGGTGTGTGGTTGGTGTCGATTAGGTTCGGTCGCCTCGGTACGCCCGGCCGAACGATCACGCACATCGCTGCTGATGAGCACCAGGCGCGCCGACTTGTCACCGCTTGCCTGCGCGTCCGTGGGACCGCACCACGGCGGTTCGGTGTCGCTTACCTCGAGCGCACCCGCTCGGTATCGTCGTCATGATCGGATATTGTGTTCGACGGACCGGTCCAGCCCGCGACGGTCAAACTCGCTTCCGCCTGATCCAACCACTCGTCGATCGCCCACGCAGCGTTCCGCTGATATTGACGAAGGAACGACGCCCGTCATCGGCGTCGCCGACCTTCGAAATCAATTCATCGTCGACCAGCAAATCGACATTGCGACTGGCCGTCGTGGGCGCGACGCCGCTGGCGAGGCAAAGGCTTGAGAGATCTACGCGCCTTCCCTCGCCATCGGCGATGTAAAGATCGAGGATCATGTCTCAGGTCGGCTCGCCAAAATGCCCGGGCCGACAAGAAGCTCCCGGACGTAATACAAGACGGTCAGGCGACGGCAATTGCTATGGCCAGGATTATCCCCAAGGTCTTTGCAACTCGCAGCGCCTTCAACTCGGTTCCGCCTGACGAAGTCATCTCGAAAGCGAACGTCCCGCCCGCGCGAAGTCGGTCCGGCATTCTTTCATAGCCGGCTCGCCAGCAGTCATTTAGCGAGCCCGCCATCAGTAGCGCGCAGCGGCTCCTGTACGATATTGTTGGGATTTACGATCAAGATGCACCCACTCGTCAAACGGTCGGCGAGATTTAATTCGTTGCTACCGTTTGAGCCGGCAAGGATCGAAACCTGCAAATGTCCCATTAAAGCGAACGAATAACTTCGTCCGCGATACGGTTGTGGCGGACCAACTCACGTCCGCCGTCAGGGTATTCTTTCACAACGAGGCCGGAGGGGGTGTCTGACTCGCAGTAATAGACCGGGAACCCAGCAGAGAGATGATCGCGCACGGCAAACTCGCCATCGCGGGCGAGGCCTTCCTCTATTACCGGCCAGAGGTCGGGGGTGTGGTCCAGTACCAAGCGTGTCAGCTCGTTCATTGCGCTACCCCACGGAAGATTGTTCAAAAAGCTGGCTAGAATCTTTTGCGGCCGATCGGTGGCAGGTCAGGTGGCCATAACGCTCGATAGCCTAACATAACCGCTCTCGCGCACAAGATTGACATTCTAACGCAGATCGCTCGCAATGCACCCTCAACACCGTTTAAACCTCCGACCGAGCCAACTGAACGAATGTCCGTTTACGTCATCAGGCTCTCCAAAGCGGCCGGGCTGACTTCCACCCGTCGTTTCAAGGTTCGGGTGTTCCGCATACGGGAATATATCAAACGTCACTGCGGTTGCGAGAGGCCATTACGAAGGCTTCGGACGCTCTCGGCTATCGCCTTGAGCTTCAAAAACGACCTGCCCATCGCCCACGCAACAGGTTGGCAAGCACCGGGTTCAGTATAACGCGCCGACGATCGTCTTCATCGAGATGCTCGTCCTCGTTGTGCCAACTGATACCAAGACTCTCTGATCAGGACCGATGGGCCCACGACCGCAGTCCGATGGACATGATGCGCCACGGCTGATCGGTGAGGCGGTTCCAGGCGAAGCAGCAATGGTCGAGGATGTCGTCGTAGGATTTGAAGATGCGGTTCGACAGCCAGTTGTCGCGCATGAACTGCCAGACGTTTTCGACCGGGTTGAGCTCGGGGCATTTTGCCGGCAGCGGCAGCAGCGTGATGTTGGCCGGGACGATCAGCCCCGCCGAGAGATGCCAGCCTGCCTGGTCAAGTATCAGCACGGCATGGGCGCCGGGCGTCACGGCGGCGGATATCTCGGCGAGGTGCAGCGTCATCCCTTCGGTATTGCAGCGCGGGAGCACCAGGGCCGCTCCCTTGCCCTCGGCTGGGCAGATGGCGGCGTAGATGTAGGCCGAGGTGGTACGTTGGTCCTTCGGCGCTGACGGACGTGTCCCGCGCTTGGCCCAGCGCCGGGTGATGCCGTTCTTCTG
>NZ_AIDW01000038.1 GCF_000251145.1 Sphingomonas sp. PAMC 26621
CGGCGGCTGGGCGTGGAGCGGCAGCGCGCTGGCCTCGGCTTCCACCTCGGCGCGCGACGCACTGCCCCCGCGCGCCCACCGCGCCCCGGGCCGCCAGCCTCCACCCCGGGGGGCGGAGCAGGCACCGGGGTCGTCGGCGACCGGAAGCGCGAGCGCGGGGCGGTCAGGCTGCCGCGTGGCGGGCCGTTCCAGCCGTCTCAGCCGTTCGACGGCCAAGTTCGGCAGGAACAGCGAGACGACCCGTCTCATCACTGCCCTCCAGGATCATGGAAAAAGGATCGCCCCCGCGTTGCCGCGCAAGCTCGACCGACCAGCGCGGACGCCCGACCCCGGCGACGCCAAGCCGACCCGACGCGACGCTGCCGATGCGCCAGCGAGTCCAGGCGGCAGACGGCTCGGCGAGCGGATCCTGCTCGCGGTTGCGGCGGCGTCGCAGCAACAGCACCGGCATATCGGCTTCCGCCGCGACCAGGTGCAGCCGCCGGGTCGCGACCATCGAGACCTTGCCCGCCTCCGCGACGATCGCAGACGGCGTGCCGTCGCGCACCGCATCCTCGATCACCGCGAGGAGCGCCGCCTCGTTGCGCGGCTGCGCATGGAGCACGTTTGCCGCCGCCAGCCCGGCCTGCGCGAGTCCGGGCGCGTACAGATCGCTGCGACAACTTGCCCACACCACCGGCCCGCCGCCGCTCGCCGCCTCGCGCGCGGCGATCCCCGCGAGGAACAGCGTTGCCGCCGCATCGTCGGCGAGCGACTGGGTCAGCGCGGCGGCTTCGTGCAGCGCCCCGGTCCTCAGGCCCCCACCGCCAAGATGCGAATCGAGCGCACAGATCCCGAACGGCAGGACACGGAAATCCACGCTCGGAAGACTGGCTTTCCGCAGATACGCGATACGGGAGGCGGACGACTCGGGGACAGGCGACATGACGGTAAGACTCGGTATGTTCTCTTTATGTTCCACTAGTGGTGGGGGTTGGTCAAGCAGCGATCGCGTCGGGGGTCCGGCTAGGCGTTCCAGATCCATGCAGGATCGTGCCGGCGTTTCCGGACTACGCCGCAACGCTTTATCCCGATGCAACAGGCACCAGAAAGCCCCTCCCCTTCAGGGGAGGGGTTGGGTTGGGGTGGGGCAGTCCAGCAGAGCGCGCTCGGTAAGTCCGCCCCATCCCCTCCCCTGAAGGGAAGGGCCGAACTGCTGGCACCCTTCGCGATCGGCGGAACGAAGCGGGCGCTGCGACATTGCGGTCAGGTCAATGGAATAGGAGACCCGACATGAAATCGATCCTTCTCGGAATGATCGCGCTGGCCGCCCCGGTCGCCGCCCAGGCCCCCGACTGGAACAAGGCGCCGGTCGTCTCCGTCACGATGACGGACGACGGCTTCGTTCCGCGCAATATCCCGCTCCGCCAGGGCGCGCGCTATGTGCTGCGCATTACCAACCGGTCGGACAAGGGCCACAATCTCACCCAGAAAGCCTTTTTCGACCAGGCCCGCGTGCTGCCGCGCGATCAGAACAAGATCGGTGACGGGCAGGTCGTCCTGGCGTCGGGTGAACGCATGACCGTGCGGCTCCAGGCCCCGGTCACGCGCCGCGGCGGGACGTATCAGTTCAGCAGCACGGTGCTGGGCGATGCGGACAAGGATTATAAGGGCGCGTTCCTGATCCGCTGAGGCGATCGATCCGGGTCGGTTCCACCGATCCGGATCGGACCCTGCGATGCTTCCGCCCCGGACAAATGCCCCCCGCGCCATCGCGCTGTAAGGCCCGTGTAAGCCGCAGCGCCCAATCCCCCCGCATCGCGCGGCGATAACGACCCTGCTTTCAGGGCGTTACGGCTCCGCTTCAGCTGGAGGGATCTTCATGGCATCGCGCTTCCTACGAGCCATCGTTGCGACGATCCTGGCGGTCCTGTTCGAAACGGCGGTCATCGCGGGGTGCACGCTTGCCGCGCCCAACAATGCGGCCCCGACCTTTGGAATGACATGCCTGGCTTTCGCGATCGTGGCGTTCCTCGCCGGGCGCGGGCCGACCTCGGTCATGGTCGCGGTCGGCGCGCTGGAACTGGCCTTCATCCTGCCCGGGGAAGGATTCGCAGTCAGCGATCCGGATCACGCGATGGGGCTGATCGCGGTCATCGCGACCGGGGTGATCATGGCGTGGTATGTCGGCCGCCGCGATACGCTGTCCGCGCTTCTCGCCGCGGACGTGGCGGCCAGTCGCCAGATCGCGGAATGGCGCGGCGTGGCGCATTCGGAACTGGCGCACCGCCTTTCGAACGATCTGTCGATCATGGTCTCGATGGCCGCGATCAAGGCGCGCGACGCGACCAGCCCCGAGGCCCGCGATGCCCTGGTCGACATCAGTGGTCGACTGGTCGTGCTGGGGCGCGTGTACCAGCGGCTCGAGGTCCGCGACCGCGATACGCAGGATGCCGTCGCCGCGCGCCAGTTCCTGCTCGACCTCTGCGACGACCTGCAACTCTCGACGCTGAGTGTCGGGTCGATTTCGCTGCGCGCCGATATCGCCGAAACCCTCCGCCTGCCGGTACGGACGCTGAGCCTGCTCGGCCTGATCGCGAACGAATTGCTCACCAATGTCCGCAAACATGCGTTCCCCGACGGGGATGGCGGCGAGGTCCTGCTGTCGCTGCACCGCCACGCCTTCCGCCCGGACTGCGCCGAACTGATCGTGACCGACAATGGCGTCGGCTTCCGCCGCGGAGACGCCAAGGATCGCAACGGGCGAAGCCTGCTGGTCATGCTCGCCAGCCAGATCGACGGCACGATCGCCTATGCGCGGATCTCCGGCACGACGGTCGCGACGCTGCAATTCCCCGTGCCTTCCGCGGTGCGCAACCGCGCGGGCGACGGACCCGCCGGGGACGCCGGTGCCGCCGATCCCGTCCCGGCTAGTGTTTCGCCAACGGGATGACCATGGCGAACCGCGTCCCGCCGTCCGGTCCGTCGGTGATGTCCAGCCGCCCGTCGTGCAGCGTGACGATCCGCTGAACGATCGACAGCCCGATCCCGGCACTGTCCGATCGTCGATGATCTGCCCGCCAGAACCGCTGCGTCAGCAAGCTTCGGTCCGTGACGGTAATCCCCGGCCCCCGGTCGGTCACGGCCAGCACCCCGGCGGGATCGACCGCGATCTCGATCGGCGTGCCGTCGGGCGTGTGCCGTGCCGCGTTGCTGAGGAAATTCGACAAGGCGATCGCCAGCAGCATGCGATTGCCCCTGACCCAGACCGGCGCTTCGGGCCCTTCCAGCGTCAGCGGATGCCGGCCGGCCAGCATCATCGGCGCGACCTCCGTCAGCGTGTCGCGCGCGACCGCGACGAGGTCGACCGCGACCTGATCCTCCGCCACCATCGCATCGGCGCGCGCCAGATCGTGCAATTGCGACACGACATGCGACACCCGGTCCGCCTGCGCGAGCAACGCGGCCCGCAGCGTGTCGTCGGGAACCGCATCGAGCCGGATCCGCAGGGTCGCCAGCGGCGTGCGCAATTCATGGACGACATTCCCGACGAATTCGGCCTGCGCTTCGAAACTCTGTTCCAGCCGCTCGATCAGGCTGTTGGTTGCCTCGACCAGCGGGCGCACCTCGGTCGGCAATCCTGCGTCGGCAAGCCGTACGTGCAGGCTGCGCGGGCCGATCGCGGCGGCACGGTCCGATACCTTGCGGACGGTGCGCACCAGCAGCGCGATCAGCACGCTGTTGACCAGCGGCAGCAGCAGCAGGATCGGCAACAGCAGCGCGAGGTAGCGAGTCAGGAAGCTGCGGGTGATGTCGTCGGTGATCGCGCCCGGGCGAGTCTCGTCCTGCGACACCAGGATCCACAAGGCGGTATCCGCGATCCGTACCGGCACGCTGACCAGGACATAGCTGCCGCGCTTGAACGATTGCGGCGTCCGCCGACGCTGGGCGGCCCGCCACGGCACGCCCTGCGCATGCGGGCTGAGCCGCACCGCCTGCCCCGCCGCCGTGACGATCGCGAACGCGCGTCCGTCATACGTGCCCGCGTACAGCGCCTCGAGCGCCGGGGGGAGCAGGATGCGCCCGGGGGCCGACGGCGTCGACGTCACTTCCGCGGCGATGTCCTGCGCCTGCGCAAGCAGCAGTTTCTCCTGGTACACCGCCTTCGTGCGATGCAGCACCGATGCGGTCAGCAGCGGGATGAGGATGATGGCGAACACGATCGCCGTTCCCTCCAGCAACAGGATCCGCGCGATCAGCGAGCGGGGCCAACCGATCCTCATGCCGACGCCCGCAGCATGTAGCCGACCCCCCGGATCGTCTCGATCACGATCGTCGCGCCGGCCTGTTCGAGCTTGCGTCGCAGGCGGTGGACATACACCTCGACCGCATTCGACCCGAGCGACTCCGACAGGCCGAACAACTGATCCTCGATCAGCGTCTTGACCACCACGCGCCCCGGTCGCCGCAGCAACACGTCGATCAGGTCCAGTTCGCGCGCCGAGAGCAGGACCGGGCGTCCATCGACGTCCAGCGCGCGCGCCACCGAATCGAAGCGGAGATTGCCGACGACCAGCTCCGCGCCGCCGAACCCGCCCTGCCGTCGCAGCACCGCGCGCAACCGCGCGACGAGTTCGTCGACGTCGAACGGCTTGGCGAGATAGTCGTCGGCGCCGTAATCGAGCCCGCCGATCCGCGCCGCGGTATCGCCGCGCGCGGTGAGGATGACGACGGGGACCGGATCAAGCCGCGCCCGCAGCGCGCGCAGGACTTCCAGCCCGTCCGCATCGGGCAAGCCGAGGTCGAGCACGATCGCACTGTACCGGGCGGCGTCCGCCATCAGCAACGCGTCGCCGGCGGTAGCGGCATGATCGCTCGCCATGCCGCGCCGCAGGAGCGCCGCCCCCAGCGCCTCGGCGAGTTCCCGATCGTCTTCCACCAACAACAACCGCATCGTCTCGCCTGGCCTTCCGCTCGTGCGCCGCTTTGCAGAAACGCTTACCCCAAAATAGGTCTGTAAGCCTGCTGTAAGCCAAGCCGCCTATCGCCCCGCCTCCCCCTGCCTCGCAAGCGAGTTCGAGACCGAGATGACGGCGACGACCGACCATAGCATTGCCCTCCCCACCACCAGGAAACTGGACCGGCGCGCACAACTCCGCCTCCTCGCGATCGCGGCGGCGGTGATCGTCCTGATCTTCGTCGTGGTCGCGGTGATCGGCGCGGCGACCAAGCCGGCCGAGCCGACGACGCATGCCGCCCCGGCCGGATCGTTCGCGCCGACCAGGGAGCAATTGGCGGCGATGAAGCTGCTGACCGTCCGCGACGGGGCGACGACCGGCGGGCTCGAGGCGACCGGGACGATCGCGGTCAACGGCGACAGCAGCACGCCCGTCCTGCTTCCCTTCTCGGGTCAGGTCGCCGCGGTGTTCGTCCAGGCCGGGCAGAAAGTCACGCGCGGGCAGCCGTTGCTGCGGGTCGCCTCGCCCGATTTCGTCGAAGCACGCGACCAGTTCCTCACCGCGAGCGCGCAGCGCGCGACCGCCGCCGCGCAGGTCCACATCGCGCAGGACACCGCGACCCGCCAGGCCGCGATCTACCAGACCGCAGGCGGCGCGCTGAAGGATTACCGCCAGGCGCAAAGCGACCTCGTCACCGCGCAATCTGCGCTGCGCTCGGCCGATGCCGCGCTGGCGGCGACGCGCGACAAACTGTCGCTGCTCGGCAAGGGCGCGACCGAAATCCGTGGATTGCAGGCGGGCAGCGATTCGATCTCGGCGCAGACCGTCTATCGCGCACCGGTTTCGGGCGTGGTCGCGAGCCGCGATGTCGCGCCGGGCCAATATGTCACCGCGGGCGGCGACAAGCCGATCATGACGATTGCCGACGCCAGCCGCGTCTGGCTGATCGCGCAGCTTGCCGAAGGCGATGCCGCGAGCGTCCATGTCGGTGACCGTGCGCGCGTCACCACGCCGGCCTATCCGGGCCGGGTGTTCGACGCGGTGATCGACAATGTCGGCGCGGCACTCGACCCGGCGACGCACCGTCTTCCCGTCCGCGCCACCGTGCGCAACGACGACGGCGCGCTGAAACCGCAGATGTTCGCGAGCTTCACGATCGAGCAGCGCAGCGGCGCGCCGACCGGAATCTATGTCCCGTCGGACGCGGTGATCCATGAAGGCGACAAGGCGGTCGTCTGGGTCGCCGGCCCCAAGGGCTATCTCTACGCACGCCCGGTCCAGGTCGCGGACAGCACCGATGGCGTCGACCATATCGTCGCTGGCCTGAAGGCGGGCGACCGGATCGTCACCTCGGGCGCGTTGTTCGTCAACGAAGCGGGGCTTTGACGTGAACGGCATCGTCGGCTTTGCGCTGCGCCAGCGCATCCTCGTGCTCATGCTGCTGGTGGGGCTGATCCTGGCCGGCGGGATCGCCTTCTACAATCTCAACATCGAGGCCTATCCCGACCCGGTCCCGCCGATGGTCGAGGTGCTGACGCAGAGCAACGGCGTCTCGGCGGAGGAGATGGAGCGCAACGTCACCATCCCGGTCGAGGTCGCGATGGCGGGCGTGCCGCACATCACCTCGGTCCGCTCGATCTCGCTGTTCGGCCTGTCCGACGTGCGGATCCAGTTCAGCTACGATTACACCTTCGCCGAAGCCGAGCAGCGCGTGCTCGGCCGCCTGTCGCAGCTCGGCAACCTGCCCGGCGGTGCGCAGCCGCAGATCTCCCCCACCAGCCCGATCGGCGAAATCTACCGCTACCGCATCTCCGCGCCCAGGGGCTATTCGGTGATGGACCTCAAGACGCTGCAGGACTGGGTGCTGCAACGCCGGTTCAAGCGCATCCCGGGCGTCGCGGACGTGACCGGCTGGGGCGGCAAATTGCGCACCTATGAGGTGGTGGTCGACAACGACCGGATGGTCGCGCACGGCGTGACCGTCTCGCAGGTGCTCGCCGCGATCAGCAAGGGCGACAGCAACGTCGGCGCGCAGACGATCAACTTCGGGTCGCAGGCGGCGATCGTCCGCGGGGTCGGGCTGATCCAGTCGACCGATGCGATCCGCAACGCGCTCGTCACGACCAATGCGGGCAACCCGGTGCTGGTCAAGGACGTCGCGACGCTGCGGATCGGCAATGCCCCGCGGCTCGGCATCGCGGGCGAAGGCGCGGACGACGACATCGTCATGGGCATCGTGCTGATGCAGCGCGGCGCGCAATCGATGCCGACGATCAACGCGGTCCAGAAAGAGGTCGAGACGATCAACGCGTCCGGCATCCTGCCGCCGGGCGTCAAGCTCGAGCGGATCTATGACCGTTCGGAACTGATCGGCGTCACCACGCACACCGTGATGCACAATCTGGTCGAGGGGATCCTGCTGATCTTCGTGCTCCAGTGGCTGTTCCTGGGCAACCTGCGCAGCGCGGTGATCGTCGCGCTGACCATCCCGTTCGCGCTGGCGTTCGCGGTGCTGATCCTGACGGTGCAGGGCGAATCCGCCAACCTGCTGTCGCTCGGCGCGCTCGATTTCGGGCTGGTGGTGGATGCCAGCGTCATCATGGTCGAGAACATCTTCCGCCACATGGTCGAACGTTCCGCCGCGATCGAAAGCGGGCACGGCCACGCCACCCCGGCGAGCCGCTTCTCCGCGATCCTCCACGGGTCGAGCGAAGTCAGCCGTGGGATCTTCTTCGCCGCCGCGATCATCATCGCGAGCTTCATCCCTTTGTTCACGCTGACCGGGGTCGAGGGGCACATCTTCGGCCCGATGGCGAAGACCTATGCCTATGCGATCGCAGGCGGGCTGATTGCGACCTTCACGGTGTCGCCGGTGCTGTCCGCGCTGCTCCTCCCCGACTCGCTCGACGAGGTCGAGACCTGGGTCGTCCGCAAGCTGCGCGCAATCTACGAACCCGCCGCCGCCTTCGCCTTGTCCAACCGGATCATCACGCTCGGGGGTGCGGCGCTGCTGCTCGTCACCGCGCTGGTGGGGATGCGTTCGCTCGGGATCGAGTTCCTGCCGCATCTCGAGGAAGGCAATCTCTACATCCGCGCGTCGCTGCCCGGGTCGATCTCGCTCGAGGCGGGGCAGCCCTCGGTCAACGCGATCCGCGACATGATCGCGGCCTATCCCGAGGTCCAGCGCGTCATCTCGACGCACGGTCGCCCCGATGACGGGACCGATGCGACCGGCTTCTTCAACGCCGAATTCTATACCCCGCTCAAACCCGCCGACCAATGGCCCGCGGGCGTGACCAAGGAAACGCTGACCGCCGAGCTGCAACACCGGTTGCAGGCGCGCTTCCCCGGCGTCGACTTCGAATTCTCGCAATATATCCAGGACAATGTCGAGGAGGCCTCGTCGGGCGTGAAGGGTGCCAATTCGGTCAAGGTGTTCGGCCCCGACCTGGCGACGCTCCAGCATATCGCCGAGCAGATCCGCGACCAGATGGCCAAGGTCCGCGGCGTCGCCGACCTCGGCATCTCCAACTCGCTCGGGCAACCGACCGTCCAGATCGACATCGATCGCGGTGCGGCGGCGCGTTATGGCCTGACGCCCGACGACATCAACACCGCGGTCGCCGCGTCGATCGGCGGGCAGAGCAGCGGCGACCTGTACGAGCGCGGGACTGACCGGCACTTCCCGATCGTCGTGCGATTGAAGGACGCGCAGCGCGACAGCCTCGAGGCACTACGCCGGATCACGATCGGCGCGCCGTCGCCGAGCGGGACCGGGTCGATCCAGGTGCCGCTGTCCGAAGTCGCAAAGGTCCGCCTGACCACCGGCGCATCGTTCATCTATCGCGAGCATCAGGAACGCTACGTCCCGATCAAGTTCAGCGTCCGCGGCCGCGATCTCGGCGGCACGGTGGACGAGGTGCAGGCGCGGATTGCGAAGACCGTCACGCTCCCGCCGGGCTACAGCCTCGAATGGGCGGGCGAACTCGGCAGCCTGACGAGCGCGGTCAACCGGCTCGAGGTGGTCGTGCCGATCAGCCTCGCGCTGATCCTGGTGCTGCTCTACGCCAACTTCTCCTCGGTGCGAGACACGCTGCTCAGCTTCAGCGTGATCCCGATGGCGATCATCGGCGGCGTGCTCGCGCTCGCGCTGACCGGGACTGCATTCAGCATCTCGGCGGCGATCGGCTTCGTCGCGCTGTTCGGGATCGCGGTGATGGACGGAATCCTGATGGTGACGACCTTCAACCAGCATATCGACCAGGGCTTCGACCGCGACGCCGCGATCGCGGGCACCGTCCAGACGAGCCTGCGCCCGGTGGTGATGACGTGCCTCGCCGCCGCGATCGGACTGCTTCCCGCGGCCGTCTCTGCGGGAATCGGGAGCCAGGTGCAGAAGCCGCTCGCGCTCGTCGTGGTCGGCGGGATGGGGCTCGCGCCGATCCTGATCCTGCTGGTGTTGCCGGTGCTGATCGGGCGTTTCTCGCGGCATGTGGGTCCGGAGGATCGCGGCGCGCACGGGCGCGACGTCGGGCATCGCCCGCATCCCGTCATCCCGCAGGGAGAACCGGCATGAAGCGCGTCACGCTCGCTGCGCCGTTGTTGCTGATCGGCTGCACGGTCGGTCCGCAGCATCCGACCACCGCACTGTCCTACGCGCCGCCCGTCCGGCCCGAACGGATCGCTGCCGCCAGCGGCCCCGACCAGACGATCGCACCCGGCACGGCGCTCGATGCCGAATGGTGGCACCGCTTCCGTAACCCCGTCCTCGACACGCTGGTCGCGCGGGCGTTGCGCTCCAATAACGATCTTGCGGTTGCCGATGCCGCGCTTCGCCAGGCGCGCGCGCAGCTCGTGATCGCCGGGGCGGCAGGCAAGCCGCAGGTCGACGCCTCCTACCAGGTCGAGCGCGCGCGGGTGTCGCAGGCGCTGCAGAGCCCGCTCGCCGACCCGAACCAGACGCTCTACACGCTGCATACCGCGCAGCTTTCGGTCACCTATCCGCTCGACCTGTTCGGGGCCGAGCGCAACCGCAAGCGCTCCGCGCGCGCCGCGGCGGAAGTCGCGGGGGATCGCCTGCTTGCCGCGCGGACGACGATCGTCGCCAATCTCGTGCTCGCGGTGATCCAGCATGCCTCGCTCGCTGCGCAAATCGATGCCGCGAACGACAGCATTTCGGGCAATCGTGACATCCTGCAGATGCTGCAACGCCGCCAGGCGCTCGGCGATATCGGCGCGGCGGACGTCGCCGCGCAACAGACCGTGCTGTCGACCGCGGAAGCCCTGCTCCCCCCGCTGATCCGGCAGCGCGATCACCAGCGCACGCTGATCGCGCTGCTGTTGGGCGTCGCGCCCGGGACTCCGCTCCCGGACCTGCCCCGGCTCGAAACGCTGACGCTGCCGGACACCTTGCCGGTCGGCCTGCCCGCGCAGATCGTCGCGGGCCGCCCCGATGTGCGCGCGGCCGAAGCGCAGATGCGCGGTGCCGGAGCCGATCTCGGCGTGGCGATCGCCGCCCGCCTGCCCAACATCCTGCTGACCGCGACCGGCGGCAGCACCGCGGTCGATTTCGGCGGTCTGTTCGCGAGTGGCAATCCGTTCTGGGCGCTGCTCGGCGGGGTGACGCAGCCGATCTTCCACGCCGGCGCGTTGCGCGGGCAGCAGCACGTCGCCGAAGCCGCGCTCGACAGCGCCAAGGCGCAATATCGCAGCGCGGCGTTGCAGGCGTTCGCCGACGTGGCGGACAGCCTGTCCGGGCTGCGCACCGATGCCGCCGCACTCGACGCGGCGACCCGCGCGAACGACGCGGCGACGCAGAACCTGCGGTTCACGCGCCGCCAGCTCGCCTTGGGCGGGGTCGGGACGCTGACGGTGTTCAACGCGACCGCGGCGAGCGCACAGGCGACCGCCTTGCTGATCCAGGCCCGCGCGGCACGGATGGCGGATACCGTCGCGCTCTATCAGGCGGTCGGCGGCGGCGTGCTCGCGTCTGGTAACCCGCAAGGGATCACTGGCGCGAAATGACCGGCATGCCCGGCGACTGACGATTTCGGGCACCGCGATGAAGACGACAGCGTCGTCGCGGCGTTCGGTAACGCGGGCGATTGACTCCGCCGCAGGATACCAAACTGCGCCCGCGGGTTCTCGTCCCGTGATCCTCTTCGAACCGAGCAATATCCATGAGTGAAATTTCTGTCGTCACGCTGGGAAAGGGGCGCCCGGACCACCTCGTCAACGTCGTCCGCGGGTTGATGCGCCAGACCGTGCCGCCGGCGGAGCTGATCGTCGCCGTGATGCAGGACACGCTGTACGACCTCCCCGACGCCCCCTTCCCGATCCGCCAGGTCCAGGTCGTTGCGGATTCACTTCCGCTCGCCGCAGCGCGCAACGTGGCGGCGCGCGCCGCGACGGGCGACGTCCTCGTCTTTCTCGACATGGATTGCATCCCGACGCCGACTCTGCTCGCGGACTATGCGGGCTTCATCGCCGAACTCGACGGGCTGCTGATGGGCGAAGTGCTGTACCTGCCCGGCGGGGCGACCGATGGCGACTGGTCGTATGACGCCTTTGCCGAGGTCGCGGTCAAACATTCCGATCGCCGCGGGCCGCCGCCCGAGGGGATCGAGATCTGTAACGACTACCGCTGCTTCTGGTCGCTCAACTTCGCGATGCGGCGGGCGACCTTCCTCCGCGTCGGCGGGTTCGACGAACGCTATTCGGGCTATGGCGGCGAGGATACCGATTTCGGCAAGGTGCTCGACACCGCGGGCGTCCCGATCGCGTGGATCAAGGGCGGGCTCGCCTATCACCAATATCACCCGCACCACATGCCGCCGGTCCATCATCTCGACAGCGTCGTGCGCAACGCCGAGGTGTTCGAGGCCAAATGGGGGTATCGCACGATGGGGCACTGGCTCCAGGCGTTCCGCCTGATGGGGCTGGTCGACCTCGCACCGGGGCAGCCGATCCGCATCCTGCGCCGCCCCGACGACGCCGACCGCGCGCTGACCGGGCAGCAGAGCCACCAGCCCTACGCCAATACCGCGACCGTCATCCGCCTGCTCGAGGACCGACTCGCAGCGTCCGAGCGCGCCCGGTCGACCGGATGAGGATCGCGATCCTCGGGCATGTCCGGCAACGGATCGGCCAGCCCTTCGCGGGCGGAATGGAATCGCACTGCTGGCATCTCGCGACCGGGCTGCGCGCGCGCGGGCATGACGTCGTGCTGTTCGCCTCGGGCGACAGCGACCCCGGCCTGCCGATCGATCCGGTCCTTCCCGTCCATTACGAAGCGCAGTTCCCGGGCGCGGAGCATCGCGGCCATGCGCCGCTGATCGCGCACATCGACGCGGGCTACGAAGCCGCGTGCGACCGGATCGCGGTGGGCAGGTTCGACGTGGTCCACAACAACAGCCTCCACCGCTTCCCGATCGAACCGCGGCGCACCGCGGTGGTCCCGACCGTCACGTCGCTCCACGTGCCCCCGTATGACGCGCTGCACTGGTTCGTGCGCGAAAGTGCGGTGCCCGGCCACCGCCTCACCGTCACGTCGCGCGGCCAGTTGGAAGCGTGGTGGCCGGACGGCGCACCGCCGCAGGCCTCGGTGCTCTACAACGGGATCGACCCCGCCTCGTGGCCGTACCGTCCGCAAGGTGACGGCCACGCAGTCTGGTGCGGGCGGATGACGCGCGACAAGGGCCCGCATTTCGCGGCGCAGGCCGCGCGTCTGGCGGGGATCCCGCTGACGCTGTTCGGCGCGATCGAGGACCCCGAGTATTGGGCGGCGGAGGTCGAGCCGCTGCTGGGCGAAACGGTCCGCTACGGCGGTCATATCGCGGGCACCGCGCTGGCGGACGCGATGGGACGCGCGTCGGTGTTCGTCTTCACGCCGTGCTGGGACGAGCCCTTCGGGTTGGTCGCGGTCGAGGCGATGGCGTGCGGGGTGCCGATCGCCGCGTTCGACATGGGCGCGGCGCGCGAGGTGATCGGCCCGGGTGGGTGCTTTGCGCCGATGGGCGATGTCGCCGCGCTTGCCGATGCGATGATCGCGGCGACTGCGCTCCCGCGCGCGCCGCAACGCGCGCGGGTCGAGGCGCTGTTCACGCGCGATGTCTGGCTGGACGGGTGCGAGGCGCTGTACCGCGCGGTCATCGCCGAACATCGCGCCGAACATGGCGCGGTGCGCGCGTGACGGTTGATCACATCGCAGCACAACAGGCCGCCCTGCACGCCCTGTACCGCGCGCATGTCGCACCCGGTACGCGCTATGCGCTGGTCGATTTCCCCGATCACGCCAATGTCGGCGACAGTGCGATCTGGCTCGGCGAGGTAACCCTGCTGCGCGCACTGACCGGGCGCGACCCCGACTATGTCTCGACCTGGCATGATTTCGACGAAGCCGCGTTTCGCCGCGCCTGTCCCGAGGGCGTGCTGTTCCTCCACGGTGGCGGGAATCTGGGGGACATCTGGCCGCACCACCAGCGGTTCCGCGAAACCATCCTCGCGACGATCCGCGACCGCCCGGTCGTCCAATTGCCCCAGTCGATCCAGTTCGACGTGCCCGCCGAAGCCGACCGGTTCGCCACGCTGGTGGCGGACCACCCGGACTTTGCCCTCTACGTCCGCGACGCCCGCAGCCTCGATTTCGCGCACCGCCATTTCGCGTGCGAGACTCGGCTCGCGCCGGACTCGGCCTATGCACTTGGCCCGCAAACGCGCGCGACCGCGGATTGCGCGTTGCTGATGCTGCTGCGCACCGACGACGAACGCCTGGGATACGCGCCGCCCGACTCCGGGCAGGCGACAGTCGTCGACTGGCTGGAGGACGATCCGGATCTTCCTCCCGGCAGCGACCCAGCCGCGCGCACCGCGCAAGCTGCCAACCGCGTCGCGCGCGGGCTGCGGTTGCTGTCGCGCGGGCGCGTGCTGGTAACGGATCGGCTCCACGGCCACATCCTCGCCGACCTGCTCGATCTGCCGCACGTCGTGCTCGACAATACGTACGGCAAGCTCGCGGCCTATGTCGCCGCCTGGCCCGCCGCCGCCGCGATGGAATGCGCGACGAGCCCGGCGCAGGCCTTGCACCTTGCGGAACGGCGCAGCGAAAGCCGGTAATGGACAAGGCCGCCGTCACCCTGCTGATTTGTACCCGCAACCGTTGCGCGTCGCTCGCCGCGACCCTCGCATCGGTCTCCCGCGCCGTCTCGGCGGCGGAGGGAATCGCGGTCGAGGTGATCCTCGTCGACAATGGCTCGACCGACGCGACCCCGGGTCTGATCGCGCAGTGGCGCGCGGAACAGCCGTTCCGCGTGATATCGGTCGAGGAACCCCGCCCGGGGCTCGCACGCGCGCGCAACCGCGGACTGGTGCATCGCGCCGGGGATATCGTCGCGATGACCGACGACGATTGCATCCTCCACCCCGATTATGTCCCCAATCTGGTCGCTGCTTTCGCCAAAGCACCGGGCCCCGCGATCATCGGCGGGCGGATCCTGCTCGGCAACCCCGCCGACCTGCCCGTCACCGTCAAGCTCGAGGATCACCCGATGGTCGCACCGCCGGGCATGTTTCCGGGCGGGTTCGTGATGGGGGCGAACCTCGCCTTCGGTGCCGACGTGCTCGCGGCGGTCGGACCGTTCGACGAACGCTTCGGCGCGGGCGCGCCGTTCGTGGCGGCGGAAGACACCGATTTCCTTCTCCGCGCGAGCAGACTGGGGATCGCGCTCCTGTACGATCCGCTGATCGTCGTCGACCATCACCACGGCCGCCGCGAGATCCGCGACGAAACCCGTGTGCTGGCGGGCTACGCCTTTGGCGACGGCGCGTTATATGCCAAGCACCTGTTCAACGACAAACGCGTCCGACGGATGGTGCTCACCGATGTCTGCGACCTGCGGCTGGACGTGCTACGCCCCGTCACGACGCATGCGGGGGTGCGGCGGTTCTATCTGTTCCGTCTGTTCCATAAAGCACGCGGCTTCCTGTCCTACTGGCGGCGTGGCTCGGCAGAGACCGGCTCGCCCGTGTCGCAACCGTAAAGTTTTATCGCCAGACCGATGATTGCGGACCTAACCGGCGCGGCAGGAGTATCGCCTTTCGGACAAGGCAGCACAGAAGGATTGAGGCGGATGATCGCAGCGGACGTGTTCACCACGCTGGACGTGGAACTCAAGCCAGACCCCTCGCGCACCGTCATCCGACCGTTCAGCTTCTCCTATCCCGAAGCGTTCGATCATCAACCGACGCGCGCGCAGGACGTCGCCGCGCGAGTCCTCGCGCTGGAACCCGAGACACGTGACCGCATGCTGCGGTTGCTGACGGAGTCGATGGACGCACGCCACCACCATGCGAAGGCCCTGTTCCTCCGGCGCTTCGCGGAAGTGGAGGGCGAGCTTGGCGATGTTAAGGTCGTCGAGGAGCGCGACCGGATCCTGCTCGGCGCCTATTACAGCCAGGAATATGCGTTCGAGTCCGCCGCCTTGTTCAACCCGAGCATCGTGACCTTGCCCGATCAGGATGCGAACGACGACAGCGTCCGTTTCATCCTTTCGTTGCGGGGCGTCGGCGAGGGGCACATCTCGTCGGTGACGTTCCGGACCGGAACCTGGGACGGTGGCACCGGACTCATCGTCGATCCCCCCAGCGAACAGGGCGTCCCGCCGCGGATCGAAAGTGAAAGCGATGGCTGGGTGCGGATGCGCGCCGACGACAGCGAGGACATTTCCGAAACCGTGATCTTTCCGACCCTGCCCAGCCAGCGGCAGGGCGTCGAGGATCTGCGGCTCGTCCGCTTTACCGACCACGACGGGGTGGAAAGCGTGATCGGCACTTACACCGCGTTCGACGGCACCTCGGCGCGGGGCGAATTGCTCCGCGGGGTCGACCAGCGGACGTTCGAGATGCGCGCGCTTACGGGCGAGATGGCGGGATACAAGGGCATGGCGCTGTTCCCGCGGCGCGTCGACGGCCGCTTCGCGATGATCGGGCGACAGGACAGCGTGAACCTGTGGCTGCTGTATTCCGACGATCTCTTCAATTGGGAAATCGGCACGCGGATCATGGGGCCGAAATATCCGTGGGAGTTCGTCCAGATCGGCAATTGCGGTTCGCCGATCGAGATCGACGAGGGCTGGCTCCTGTTCACCCACGGAGTCGGCATGGTGCGCGGCTATTGCGTCGGGGCATGCCTGCTCGACAAGGCGGATCCCGGCAAGGTCCTCGCCCGCACGCCGTCCCCCGTGTTGTTCCCCTCGGCGGAACAGCGTGGGGGCTATGTCCCGAACGTAACCTACAGCTGCGGCGCTTTGCTGCACGGCCGGCGTATCCTGCTGCCCTATGCGATTGGCGACGAGTATACCGCCTTCGCGACCGGAAGCGTCGACGATCTCCTTTCGGTGATGGAGCCGTAACACGACGTGGTGATCCGGCGGTATGAGAGGGGGGAAGGTAACCGGTTGATTATGCGGTCCTCGGCAGTCGCTGGATGGTGGGCGCCACCACGCCTGATGGCGGCGGGTTGGCTGGTGCGGGGTTAATCCGTTTGCGGTGTCGAATGATCATAGCCCACGGTTTGGCCTGACCGTTCCGTCCAGGCGGATGGAACAGTGTGGCGTGGCACAGGGAATTGGCGCGGATCACAGGGAACGGCGAGGAGGTGCAATGCCGCTGTGCGGGCCTGCCTGGCGGCAAGGCTGGCGAGTTGGGTTAGTACCCCGTCTCGCGTGCGCTACTGGATGAAAGACGGGAGTCAGGACAGAACGCACGAAAGCCCCGTCCGGTGAGGGACGGGGCTTTTGTGGTGTGGATTTGGTTGCGGGGACAGGATTTGGCCGCTGCAGAACTCGATTCCGACTGGCGGACAATGCGCTCATACCGCGGCGGCTATGATCAACACTGCGGTTGGGGGACAGACAGGTTTCGGTTGCCGTTATTGCAATAGCCGTCGTTCAGTGGGCCGGGTGATCCGGCTGATATCGACCAATCTAGGCCGTTCTTCGGACACGCCGCGAACGGTAGCTCAGGACAAAACCCGCCATTCGTTCGTTCTGAAGCAGGCGATCGGCGACCGCCCCGAATGGGTTACAGGCGCTCGATACGGCCACGGCTAGCCGTCTTGCCTTCCGCGCGCGGCGCGGCAGGCCTTCTTGGGCTTAACAAAGGTCTTTAGCGAATACAGGGCCATTGTCTCGATGGGCCTGCGTATCGCTGATCGAGCATCATGGCCAAAAGGCGTTATTTATCGTTCGAACAAAGCGTTTGGCTGTCCGTCTTGGGGCGTCGCTAACGATTTGCCGACGCCGCTATCGCGGACGACGGCAACGCTTCGATTGCGGGACGCGCGATCAGGTATCCTTGACAAAGGCGGAGGCCGATCGCGCGCAGTGTCTGCAATTCGGCCGCGGTCTCGATCCCCTCGGCGATACAACCGATGCCAAGCTCATCGGCCATGCGTACCACGTTCGCGACAATTGTCCGTCGAGCGGCCGAGCTGTCGATCCCACGGATCAGCGCCATGTCGAGCTTCAGCATATCTGGACGCAAATCCGCCAGCAGTCCGAGGCCGGCATAGCCCGCGCCGAAATCGTCGATCGCGGTGATGAAGCCGCGCGCCTGATAGGCTTCGATAATCTGCTGGACATGGGTGGTATCGAGCATTCGCTCGTTCTCAGTAAACTCGAACATCAGCCGACCAGGATTGAATGCAACGCGGCGCGCAGCGGCGAGCGACGCGCGGATACATGCGTCCGGCTCGTACACGGCGTTGGGCATGAAGTTGATCGACAGCTTCGCATCGCCATCGGGGATGAAGAGTGCGCCGGCCAGTTCGATCGCCTTCACCCGACACGCCTGGTCGAACTTGTAGATCATGTCGTGCTCGATGCCAGACAGCACCTCGCCGGCAGACTGACCATCCGCCCCCCGGACCAGCGCTTCATAGGCGAAGACGGACCCAGTCTCGATATCAACGATTGGTTGGAAAGCCATCGTGATTGCCATAGTGAGCGGTTCTCCCGTCCGGCAACCCTGGCACGGTGTTGATATTGCCAGCGGTGGGGTGGGCACTGTGTCGGACGCGGTGATCGGTGAATGCTTCATACCCAGTCTTCCAGTTTTCCCATCGCGTTGCGCGGCAACGCTGCTCCGAAGCGAAAGCTCTTTGGGCGTTCGGGATCGGTCAGGCGGGTGGAAATGATCTGCTCGATCAGCGCCGACATGTTCGCAGCATCCCGATCCGGCTGGAGTACGATGAATGCCTTCAGCCGTCCGTTCGCATGTAGCCGCACCGCAACATCAGCGACGCCGTCCACCATTCGCAGCTCTCGCGCGACGCGCTCTGGCCAGACATTATGTCCGGCGACCTGCACGGCCCCATCGCGCCGGCCGATCGGCCGCACTGTGCGATCACCGGTGCGCTCGATATAATCGGGCAGGTCAAAAAAGCGGCCATGGCGGTCTGCAAGCTGCCAATCGTGCTCGCCATGCGCAAGCACTTGCCAGCGGGGCAGCAGATCATAAGCGGTCGCCGGCATATCCCGTATCGCGATCCCACCCGTCTCCGAAGAACCATAGATATCGATCAGTCGTGCAAGCCCGGCTGCAAGCAGTCCCGTTGCGACGCCGTCATCCAGCGACCCAGCCGAACTGACACCGACGACATCCTCGGGAAAGCACCGGATCAGGCTATGCATCGCTTGCCACTGGTTCGGCACCGCGATGACGAGATCGCCCGCAGTCAGCCCTAGCGGCGCGCCTATCGTGCGAACGACGACTGGCACACCCAAGGCGTCGGGCAGCAGGCCGATCCAGATGATCCCGTATAGGTGGTGCGCCGGCACCATCGCCACCACCCGGCGGCGCCCTGTGAACTGCGTCGCCAAGAATGCGGCCTCATCGAGCAGATCCGCGATAGCATGGATACACGAACGTGGACTACCGGTCGATCCGGACGTGGCGACCGTCATCCGCCCATCGCCCGCTGCGTTCGCTTGCATGATCAAGTCGACCCAGTCGCTCACCGTTCGCGGCGGAGCATCATTCAGCAAGCTGTCATCAAGATGGAACGTCTCGGCCAGCGCACCAAGCGCACCGAGCTGCTCCATCGAATCAAGCCCCAATCCCTCGTCGCCAATAAGCGTCGACTCCAGCCAGCTCCCGCCCGCATTCGGATAGTCCGTGTCGCGTAGCCGACGCATCTCAACCTCAACGACGGCACAGACGACGCGAAGTGCGGCGGCACGCTGTAATCCGGGCAGCGTCACGCGGCGCAGCCTTGGCTATGGCAGACCTGGTTTCGTCCGGCGTGCTTGGCGACGTAGAGGCGTTTGTCTGCCAAAGCGATAAGGGCGTCGATAGAACCCTCGGCTTCCTCCAACGTCGCGCAGCCCAGGCTTGCCGTCACGGTCACGGGACCACTCGCACTCTCAACCTCAATCGCGGCAATCGCCGTGCGCATTTCCTCAGCGAGGATTATTGCTTGATTGCTGTCGTAGCGCGGCAGGAGGGCACCGAACTCTTCACCTCCGAGCCGTGCGAAGATCCCGCGCGGCGGGAGCAGCGCAGCACACACCTCAGTCACTCGGCAAAGCAGGATGTCGCCCACCGGATGGCCGTACGTGTCGTTGACGCTTTTGAAGTGATCGAGATCAAGAACGATCAGGGAAAGCGATTGCCGCAGATCGCGCCAATGCGCCTGCTCGAGATCCATCACCTGCCCGAAATGCCTGCGGTTCGCGGCCCCCGTCAGATGATCGCATGTCAGCAAGCGGCGCAAGTCCTCGGCGGCCTCTTCGCGTCGCGGCACATCACGCAGGACGACCGAGAACCCTGACGCGAGCGTATCCTTCCCCTCGGAGCGTGCCACAACCAACCGCTGGCACCAATAGCGGTCGCCGCCCGCGCGCTGTTGCCACCCCTCCTGGAGATGCCACCCGTCTCGTCCTGCGATTTCCAGTTGCTCGTCCAACCGAAGGTCGCCGCCGGTCGCATCGGTATTTAGCAGGTCGGTGAGATCGCGTCCGAGCACGTCGGCACAGGCGTGTCCCGTTTGGCGTGTGAAGCAAGGGTCGGCCGATTCGATTCGCCCGTCCGGCGTGATCGTCAGGGCGGCATAATCATTGACGCCGTCCAATAGCGTCGCGAACCAGGTATCAGCCTGGCGCAGCCGTTCCTCCTGAACGACCTGCTGACTGATATCCGCAAGCGTTGCCATCAGCCGATCGGGGCCGAGTTTCACCAGCGTGCACGCCAGTACCTTGGGCACCGCTGTGCGCCGCCGGGTGCCAAGATCAACGAAGATGCGGTGCCCGTCGCAGATACGACCCGTGGCCGGCCCATAGGAGGCAGCGAGGCTGCGAATCTCGGGCGCATGCTGCTCCAACGCCGCAAACAGGTTGCCGGGGTCGCGCGGGCCGGCCAGCGGCAAAAGGTGCTGCATAGCATGCGGGTTCATCAGCGCGATTTGGCCGCCGGCATCGCATTCGATCAGCCCGACGGGACAGGCGTATAAGAACTCGAGAAGCTGTTCCTCGCTCGATGTATCGCTCACGATTGCGGCCTCATCGTTCGATGAGGATATAGCGGCGTGGCATGCCGGGAGTGGCCAGCAAGCGCAGACGCACTCTGGTCGGACGCATCCGCAAGGTCAGGACGTAAGGTACGATATCGTCAATCTCTGGTTCGTCCTCGAACCGCTGGGCGACCAGGAAATTGTTCATGCACTGCCCGACGGCTTCGAAGAAGGGCACACCGATGACCGAGGCCGGATCCAGCCCTGCCATGCGCGCCTCGGTCGCGTTATACGACAGCACGATCGTATCGGCTTCGAAACCGATCACGCCGAACGGCAAGGCATCGCGTTCGTCGACGGTCATCGCATCGAGATCGCTTAAGGCTACCGCTTCAAAACCGAATTCTTTTAGCGACACGACGAGTCTCCCATTCGGTGGAGTGATGCGCCAATTCTCTTAAGCATTAACTAAGATTTTTGCGTCTGGAGCTTTTGACGTCCTCCCTGTTTTTTCTTCCAGTTTGAGCGAGAGTTTTCCGGCCTTGAGAAGCCTGCAGGCAAGGAGCTGGGGCATGAAGAAGTCGAAGTACACAGACGAGCAGATCGCGTTCGCGTTGAGGCAGGCGGAGACGGGCACACCGGTGGCGGAGGTGATCCGTCGGATGGGGATTTCGGAGCAGACCTTCTACCGCTGGAAGAAGGTGTACGGCGGGCTCGGCGTTGGAGAGCTGCGGCGTCTGAAGTTGCTGGAGGAGGAGAACCGCAAGCTCAAGCAGCTGGTCGCGGACTTGAGCCTGGACAAGCACATCCTGCAGGATGTTCTGGCAAAAAAACTCTGACGCCTGGGCGACGGCGCGAACTAGTCGCGCACGTCCAGGCGTCCCACCAGGTGAGCGAACGGCGTAGTTGCGTCGCTCTCGGCGTCGATCGCTCGTCGGTGCGATACGTGTCGCATCGGCCGGATCAGGCGCCGCTGCTGCTGCGCATCCGCGATCTGGCGGCGACGCGGACGCGATACGGCTACTTCAGGATTTACACCCTGCTATGCAGGGAGGGATGGTTCGTGAACCACAAGCGGGTGTACCGGCTCTACCGGGAGGATGGTCTGAGCCTTCGGCTCAAGCGGCCCAGACGCAACGTCAGCGCTGCCAGCCGCGAACGACAGCCGGCAGCCTTGGCGGCGAACGAGATGTGGTCGATGGACTTCGTCTCGGACGCGCTGTTCGATGGCCGACGGCTGCGGGCGCTGACGGTGGTGGACGCTTTCACGCGCGAAGCGCTGGCGATCGACGTCGACCAGGGTATCAAAGGCGAGTAGGTGGTCGAGGCGATGGCGCGGATCGCGCTGTCGCGTGGCGCACCGCAGAGTATCCGGGTGGACAATGGGCCGGAGTTCATCTCGAAAGCGCTCGACCGCTGGGCGTACGAGAACGGCGTGACACTGGACTTCAGCCGGCCTGGCAAGCCGACGGACAATGCGTTCGTGGAATCGTTCAACGGCCGCCTACGGGACGAATGCCTGAACACGCATTGGTTCCTGTCGCTCGAGGGCGCCCGAGCCAAGATCGAGGCTTGGCGGCGGGACTATAACGAGAGCCGTCCTCACACATCGCTTGGCTGGCTGACGCCGATCGAATATGCTGCTGCCGCGGCCAAGATAGCCGCCGAATAAACGCCGGATACTCACCTCAGGACTGGATGAGAAACCGGGGGACCCTCACAACAACGGTTGGTCTCTGGTTGCTGCTGGATAAAAGACGGGGGTCACGTCAGGCATGATTTAGAAAACCCATTGCGGCAATCAGTGCCACTTTCGCTGTCCCGGTTTGGCCTTTTTCACGCTGCCTGCGCCAATGGATCACCAATGTAATACCAAGTCCCTCGGAGCCTGACTCAGCGCCGGGGATTCCCAAGTCGGTCATGATCTGATTCAACATCGCAAACGGTGGGAGGTTGGCGGTGGCATCAGCGGTTGGGCTAAGGGACGATTTCGACGGGTCTGGTCTTCGAAGGTTGGCGCGTTTGAGCGGTGACGCCAATCAGGTCCGGCGGCTGCTGGCGCTGGCGGTGATTTACGATGGTGGTGCGCGGCACGCGGCGGCACAGGTCGGCGGCGTTGGTTTGCAGACGGTTCGAGACTGGGTGCTGCGCTTCAATACCAGCGGGCCCGACGGCTTGCTCGACGGCAAAGCCCCCGGTCCCCGTCCAGTGCTTGGCCC
>NZ_AIDW01000037.1 GCF_000251145.1 Sphingomonas sp. PAMC 26621
GCTGCTCGACGATCTACCCAAGGCGCAGTGGATGCTGGGCGACCGCGGCTATGACGCAGACTGGTACAGGGACGCCCTTCAGGCAAAGGGCATAACACCTTGCATTCCGGGGCGAAAGTCCCGGATCATCCCCGTCAAATATGACAAGCGCCGCTACCGAAGCCGGAGCCGTATCGAGATTATGTTCGGTCGTCTGAAGGACTGGCGCCGCGTCGCTACCCGCTACGATCGATGCCCGACCGTCTTCTTTTCCGCTATCGCGCTCGCCGCCACCGTCATCTTCTGGCTCTGATCAATGAGTCGTGACCCTAGGCTCGGTGCCAGCGGCAGGTTGGTCAAATACCTCGTTCACATACAGTCCGGCTACGTCGACAGTCACGGCTCACAATACGGTCGCTGGGCCCGATGGCTCGACGCTCGACGCATCGACGATCCGCCTTAACTGCACCAGTGCATCTAGCGGCTTCCCGTCCGTGGAGTGCGCAACGAGCGCAAACACGGGGAATATACTGGTCACGGCCTCGGTATATCTGCGAGGAAAGGCAGGTGGTGAAGTTCTTCAGTTGAAAATGTTCGGAACTGTAACCTCCGGAAATAACAATCATACCCCGGATGTTGCTGCTAAGCAGATCACTCTTACGACAAGTTGGGTAAAATATTCCGTTGCTGGAACCGTCCCGGCATCGTCGAAAGCGATCTTCCAGATCGGTGTCCCAAATCTGGTTGAAGACGCATCGTTCGATGCGGCTTGGGCAAACTTGGTGGCGAGCTAATCGAGCAGGCCATCACTTTGCACTCAGGGGATCGTCAGACCCCCGGTTCCCTGAGTGCGGATCCTACCCCACTTGGAACGCGCTGCATCCGCAGTCCGACGATCTGAGCGGCTTGCTCGTAAACCGCTAAAATGCCTAAAGGCCGAATGCTTGATTTAGCTTCCCCCTCATGCGCTGTCGCGCGACCTAGAAAAATCCTGAGCTTGACCGGCATACGAGGCATTGCGGCTCTATGGGTGCTATTATTCCATATCCAGATTGTAGCTGAGACCCACGGGTACAAATTGGGGCACCCAGGGCATAGACTACTTGATGCAGGTTGGACTGGGGTAGATCTGTTTTTTATGCTATCTGGCTTTATGCTTATGCATAGTAACGGACAAGATTTTGTACAAATTCGTGCAAATCGCACTTACAACTTTTTTGTGAACCGGGTTTTTCGGGTTTACCCGTTGGCAAGTGCGGCCCTTCTGATTGTCCTCATTCTATCATTCGCAAACCCGGCATACGTCGAGGCGTGTAAGTGGAACAATTCGGACTGCTTTTCGCTCGTATCTTTTATTAAAACGGCAGCCCTAGCGACGCGATGGCTTCCAATGAAATCAGAGTGGAATGAGCCAGTTTGGTCGCTGAGCGTCGAACTGGTGGGCTATGCGGCATTCCCGATCCTGGCCTATTCCATACTAAAATGTAGGTCGGCCTACTTCGCTATAGCGATAGCGGTATTAGCTATCGGCTTCACTATGGCCATGCAGTATGCCTCTGGCACTCTTGGATTGAACAACGTCACCCAGAGGGACTGCCTTTTAAGAATGGGCGGGTTTTTCACCGCAGGAATTGCACTGCGGCGGTCATTAGAGATTATGCCTCATAGTTTTGGTCTTCGCTGGGCAGCAGCAGCGAGCATCATATCGTCCGTCGCTATAGCGGCCCTCTCCCTCGCGATGGTGACACGGGGGTTGATGCCGATATTTTTTGCTACACTTATTGCATCATTATTTTTCAGCGTTGGTCCAATCAATCGGTTTCTTGCTTCCGCACCGGTTGTCTTCTTAGGCGACATCTCGTTTCCGCTGTACCTTATCCATCTAATGCCACTTGCGATGTTCGCATTCTACGCACAGTCGAATGCTCTTTCCGCCGTGGCATTCCAATTGTGCTACCTGATATTAATAGCAATACTATTCCTAGTAGCATGGGGTTTGCACGTATCAGTTGAGAAACCGTCTGTAAGGCTTGGCCGTAATCTCCTAAGGTTTTAGGAAGCGACCAACAGACTTGTAGATGGCAACTGATTGCAGGGAATTAAGAAACTTTCCTGTCTATTCCATAGCGCCAACCTAGACCTAGGATTCAATATCCTTCCGTCTGCAAGTCTGGAACGTTCGTATGGCAAACATCGACTTCGGCATTGGGCTTGACACCTCCACAGGCGACCTATTCCCGGATGCCGTGGCGAAGCTCGGCCTTCGGGTCGATGCGCTTGCCATTGCCGTCATGCCCACGCCGACCTTGGCGAAGCTGATCGCCAACCCGCAGCCGGCGGAACCCGACCCCACCGTGCCGAACTCGACGCGGGGCTGGGACTTGCTCGACGCGCACAAAATCGACCACTATGTAGAGGTCAACCTTCAGAACTTTAACAACGTAAGCTATTATCTTGGCATGACGGCTGACGGACAAAACGGCTGCCGAGTGGATATCAACAATAACCACCTTATCGGCTATAACGTCGTTAATGGTGTCGATACCAATACCGGAGACTACTACGCCTTCGATAGTTCATTCTCGGTTCCGGGCACCACATTCCACTTCGAGTTCACTCTTGCGAATCGCATGCGGCTTTATGCCAAGCGTGCTGCCGATTTGGACTTCACACTTCTATCTGGTTTCACCGCGCGCATGAACAAGCCGGTTGGGACATACACCAAAACTGCCCTGTCCAATGCGCCTAGCGGCACTCTCATCAACAGTGCCAAGGCGGGCCCGATCGGATCCGCCACTAACCCGCTGGTGGCGAGCAATGCGCAGTTCCTGCTTGCGTCGAAGACGGTTCGAGCAACTGTGAAATATTATATTCCTGTTGCTGACACGCTCATGGCGCAGATCGAAGACTCCGCCGGTAACGTGCTTATCGCGGCATTGCCGGTCAAGGTCATCAGCAACGACACGGCTGGAACCGCTGTGGTCGAAACAAACTGCTCTGCCATGGACAATATGCTCGGCAGCGATTTCAACGTTCGTTTCGTGTTCCAAAACTACCCAACGGTTAGAGGAGCTATCGCCACCAACTACCCCACCAAGTCGAGTTGGGGCAGCAATGTGCAGCCAGCTACCGACTACCAGACCAACCGCTCCGCCTTTACCAACCTCGGTTTCTCCGGGCACTGGCAGGACACGTTCAACGGATACGCACGGCGGAACGCCATTGACGACCCAGCTTTCCTTGATGCCGACGGCATGCCGCTCAAAAGCGGGCTAGTGATGCAGACTGGATTTGCCCCGGCCAACCCAGGCCAGGTCGTCCACATGGAAATGACCTGGACGGGCGGGCCGATCAACCTGTGGATCCGTCCGCTCGAGGGCAGCTGGACTTTCTCCAATCAGGTAAACGTGAATGCCAACACGATCCACTGGGACGTGGTGCGCGATCACAACGACCCTGCGGAGGCGAACGCGATTCAAAGCCTCGTTCTGCAAAGCATCGACGAGACCAACCCGCCGAAGAACCTCAGCATTCATGTCGTCGGCGCAGATCTGACAAAGCGGTTCGACCCCAACTATCTGGCGTTCGTCAGCGAGCTAGACGGCCCGATGCGCTTCCTCGACTGGGGGCAGGCGCTCGATCCCTATGGCTACAACACCAAAAGGGGCTGGGCGAAGCGCACGCGCCGCAGCGTTCTTGGCAAGGGGCCGCGCGGGCTTGCCTATGAGGACATGCTGGAGCTCAGCCAGCTTACTGGCCGCGACGTCTGGCTCTGCCTGCCTTCGTCGATGCCGAGCAGCCCCGAAGGTCTGGACGAGCTTTTCCGCGTAGCTCAGATGATGGATACGGGGGCCGGTGCCGAGGGCGTCACCGGGGGCATTCCCGCACAGTGCAAAATTCACATGGAACTCGGTGACGAGAACTGGAGCGCAGGCAACCCCAACTATTTTTGGCAGGCGGATGTCGGGCGGCCCTTCGTTCCCACTTATGGCGACACCCAAAGCGATGCCGACCGCGCCGCTCGCCATGGCTCCATGCTGGCAGGTCGCTTGATCTCGCAGAAGATTTTCGGCCAGAAAATTCGCGATGCTGTGCCGACATGGCAGTCGCGCGTCATCAATGAGCTGAATGTGCAAATGGGCACGAGCGATCTGGGCAACCTGCTTGGGCAGGGCCAATTTTGGATTGACGCGCTGCCCTACGTCGATGCGATCTGTAAGGCGCCATATCTGCCGAACGATCCAAACGTATCGCAGTCGGCAACGCCGCCAGCCAGCTATTCTCCTACTGATGTCGTCGCCTACCTTGATGCGGCACTGAACGACAAGATCATCAGTTTTGCTCAAGATCGTCAGCAGGTAAAATCGACGGGGAAGCCACTCAATATCTACGAGTGGAATATCTCTCGGGTCAGCTTTCCGCGCACGAAGGAGGACGAGTTCATCTGGCTCACCAGCCCTGAGTTCTTCGCCTTCATGCGGGACCGGTTCATGCCGTTCATCGCCTCGGTTGGTGGGGCAACTTGTGTCTACAGCGATACTGGCTGCTACAACAATGGGCAGGCATGGGACGTCGACACCGGGCCGGGTTCGGCGGCCAATGCCCTCATCGACGGCATGCGCGCATATTTGGGCAAGCCGACGAGCCGCAACTACGCACACGGGCCGGCAGCACTTACCGCAGGCGTGCTATCGGGCAACGCCGCTGGCAGCGCCTTCACGATCACCCCGCCGACATGGCCCGCAGGTACGCAGGTCATCACTCGGGCGATCGTCGGCAATGGCAGCAACTGGAGGAAGATCACGGGCACCGCGAGCGACCGACAGGGGTTCGTTGGGGGCAATACGATCGAGTATGTCGAGTTCGTCAAACTGGGCGATGGCTTCACCTTCCAGCACAGTAACAAGATCACCTTGACCTGATCCGACGGGGCATCGCTCCGGAATATGCGCTCACGAGCGAGATTGACTCATCTTAACGCATATTTACCATCCCCTTGGCTCCACGAATCGTGTGCAGCCAAGGGGAAATACAAAATGCGTACCATCTGCATGGCGCTTTGCGCCTCGAGTTTGTTGTGTGCAGCGCCAGTCAGCGCGGCGACAATTGTTCAAACTGCGAACGGCGGACCGGCGTACGTCAACAAATTCGACCTAGCGGTGGGCACGCTTACCAGCGTATCCATAGCTGCTTCGTACTCAGTAGACGCGTACTTTAACTATCCGTTTCAAGCGGGGACACCAGTTATCCAGGCGTCGGGTTCGTATGCGGCCAATGATACAGTTAAATACGACATAACAGGAACTTATCAATCATACCAAGTAAACCCCGATCTTATCGGAATTACTATTACCGGCACGGCAGCGGGTACGACATTCAGCAATCTCGAGTCTTATATCGGGAATGGACTTGTTGTATTAGCCCCAAGCCTGTATTTTTCCTCATCGTATTCAATAAATGGCGTGGCTATCGAAATGGCTGCCAACCCCTTTCCAGCTCGATCGCGCGACAGATACACTGTTACGTACGACTATATCCCTGCTGCTGTTCCAGAGCCGGCAACCTGGCTCCTGATGATCGCCGGTTTCGGCATGGTCGGTTATGTCATGCGTCGCCGTCGTACGCCGTTCGGGACAGCCACATTTAGTGGCTCTGCCTGTGCCTAATTGTTCCGGGGCTGGCTACATTGTCAGCCCCGCCCACTTCAACTGCCGCAGTATCCCGTTAAACTCTGCCGTCACACCCTGCGACCGGACCGTTCGTTCGAGGAGTGGTTAGGATGTTCACAGTTGGCTCAGTCTCCTCCGGAACGCTGAACCCGAAGAAGTTATTACGGCCATTCGCGCGCAAGCTCGATGGCATGACGGAAGAGGACTCGCGCATAAAGTTTCTCGTCGTAGAAGCGCTGCAACCTGTGACCGCAGCACGCGCCGATGATCTGGTGAACGAACTTTTCGATGCGTTACGTGAGTACGCGCCTCCCGGATTTGAGTTTGGTTCGCTGGACGATGACCCGACCAACTTTGGGTTCTGGCCGAGAAGCGGCGGTGCGGTTACTGCCTAGCCAAACTGTACCGTCACCGCAGCCGCGCATCCACCTCGAACCCCAGTGCCACCAGCCGCGTCGCGATCGCCGCGTAATCCCCGCGCCGGCTGCTGAGCGATATCGGATCGGTCCGACCAGCATCCTGCCAGAAGCGGGTGAGGTCCTTCGGATCGCGGAGGTACGGGTACAGCGTGCGGAGCGCTAGCTGCACCGGATGTGTGGTGATCGGGTCGGCTGGGTGCCGCGCAACCGCCTCGGCCAACACCTGTAGGGCAAGGTTGATGAGGGCTGTGTCGCGCTTCGCCATGACCGCTGTGAAGCACGGGCCACGGCGATTCGGCTAGAACATTATCGGAACATCGGGATCAAGTCGGCGTGTGGCGGGAAGAGAGGGTATTACTGCCTAAGCTTGGTAATATCGCAAATTACTTCAGAGCGGCGCCAGGGGCCATTTCGTCTGTAATCAACATCAGGGCAAAGGCGAGGAGGACGATACCGAACAGCGCCAGCACGACTATGCGAGATATTGTCAGAACGACCGTCATCCTCCACCCCTTCCGATTGCAGGTATGGGACTGCGTCACGCACGTAGGGCGTGCCGCAGTCCCGCCAGGCCGCCCCCCCCATGAAAAGCCCGGCAACGATGCTTTATGAAAGATTAACGACACAACAACACGTATGTCCACAGCATTGCATCATTTCAGAACACTTTGAACGTTCATGGCGAAAGATGATCGTTCCGATCAGCGAGAGTCGTCGGAGGGGCACCTCCACACAGGACCCCAAGTCAGGCGGTTTGTCGGGAAGGGAATGGCGTTCCACGCGATTGATTGGGCGTGTTAGACCTTCTTCGTAGGGTGGGAGCGGGCTGCATCTCGGAGGGAACCGAAGACGCAGCCCTGGCCGCGCGTTCTTTTGGGGGAGGACAACGCGGTTGAGATGATGGGTACGCTTTGGTCGGCAAATCACAATAACATAGCGCAAGCCGCGCCGCCCAAAGCGGCAACGCAAAAAACGATGAGTGCCGGAGCTATTATTAAAGACGAGCAAGGCGCTACCCTCCTGGCTCCCAGTCCTCGCGTTCCCGATCAGCCGCGGATCGTCCCGAAAATCTTGCGCCAGCCTCTGCTGCTCGTTGACCGGCAGCCGCGCCGGGCCCGCGCCGCGCGCGAACCGCAACAGATAGCTCGATGGGCGGCGCAGCATTCGCAACAGCGCCGTGACCGTTATGCGTCAGCCGCTACCCGTTTTCGCAATTCTTTTGCAGGTTTGAAGTACGGTACACGCTTGGCTTTGACTTCGACGGCTTCCCCAGTACGTGGGTTGCGACCCTTACGCTCGTCCCTGTTTCGCGTTTCGAACACACCAAATCTGCGGAGCTCGACACGTCCACCGTTTTCCAGTCGCGACGTGATGGTTTCAAAGAATGCAGTAACGAGTCCTTCAACCTCTCGAATTGGCAAACTTGGGTTCCCTTCGACAATCGCTGAAACTAGATCGTGTCGGTTCATAACACGTCCTCCGATGCCAGGCCGCTAGGGGCGTTTTTTGACCGTAATCAATCAACGTTGAATCACGGTATGGGATCTCTTTGATCATGCAAGGTGAAAAGGTCTGCGTCGTCACTGCCCTTACCGAGATGAACCTAGAAATTACAGCCTGCTTGAAGACAACTCAGATGTGCTTCAGCTAAGGTCTTGAAATCGGGCACCAACTTTAGGGACACCATATTTCGTCCCCATGCCTTTGTTGATCGGGACTGCGCAACGAACGGAGGCAATTGCGCAGTCCCTACCACGCCCCTCCCCTCGTCGGAGCTTGGCAATTTTGTTTACGGTAAGTTCACGAATTCGCAACACGAATGTCCAATTCGGGACCGGTTTTGAAAGGAAGAATCGGACCTGGCATATCAGTCCGACTGCGGACCGATCTGCTCATCGATCGCTGCATCGAGCAAGTCATTCCAATCGCTCCATAGATCGACGCGTATAGAAAGGACCGCCGTTTTCTGAGAATCGTTCAGAGGCCCCTCCTTTAACCAATGTGCTGGGACCGGTCTGACGGCTTCGAGCATGGCCTCCGTCGGGCCGCGCATGACGGAGAGAAGCCCTCGGGCGTCTTCAACGTACTGGGTCCAGACTGGCCTTTCAAAGTCCCAGAATTGAACCGCCCGCTCGTCTCTCTCTCGCAACGCTCGCGCGATACGCTCCAACATACTCACACGGGGTCTCCAGCGCGACCAATACAACGGTCTGCGTAACAATTGTCTAAGTGGTGTCCTGTGAGGCTCAAACGCTACGAGTTTATGACGTTTGAGACCGATTGTTTCGCACCTGATCAGCCGTGGCGGAAGCTACTGGTTCAATAGGAGCGGGCTGCAGCGGGAGGGCCCATGCTGCAGCCCAAGCCGCGCGTTCTTTGGGGGCCAGCTGTTGATGTCATGGGTACGACTTTGCCTGCGGATCACAACAACATAGCGCAAGCCGCGCCGCCCAAAGCGGCACCGCAAAAAAGGATGATTACCGCAGCTATTATGTAGGACCAGCCGGGCGCTACCGGTCGGGTTCCCAGTCCTCGCGTTCCCCGAACAGCCGGGGGTCGACCCGGAAATACTGCGTCAGCAGCTGCTGCTCGTCGACCGGCAGCCGCGTCGGACCAGCACCGCGCGCGAACTGCGACAGATAACCGGACAGCCGGCGCAGCATGCGCGACAGCGCGGCGAGAGTCACGCGGTGCTCTACGGCCAGCGATCGCAGCGTCTCGTGCACCTGGTCGGGTGTGGCGGCGACGATAGGATTCATTCCGCCATCCTCGTTTCATCATTCCACGAGCGCCTACGAAATCAAGAACACGTCCGCTACCGCGACGGCATCAGCCATAGCGGCAAGCGCGGGTGCCGTGGGTCACCACGCCACCCCCGCTAGACTAACGACCTAATTGAACTATAGACTATTTTACGTTGGCAGGATACGAATGTTAAATACTTGCGTATACTCTGAGGCAATAAAGTCAGACTCCGACGATAGTTTCAACTGTTTCTGCCAAGGCTGTGAAAGACCTTTTAAAGCCGTCTCGGCTTTCTTTCATGGTCTTTAAGATTACTCCTGCTTGTTCAATCTGAGCATCGGACAAAGCAAATACCGGTGTGCTAAACTTCTGAGATTGAGCTATCAGGGAGTTGAAGTCAGCAATATTTATTAGATTATACGGAGTATCGGAAGGCTTTGCAGCGAGAAAAAGAGCTTCAGAGATTGACATTCCGTTTGCTCTTAAAGCAGGAACCAAATGATTATTTACTGCAATTTTAATCTTATCGATCCATTGTTGAAAAGACACTGCAGGATTTCCAAGTCTTGGGCGGTAGCGCTGCGAAACAATTCCACAAAACTTTGGGGGCTCTACTGGGAATGGGTATAGGAAGCTCTGATTGCGAAACGCGGCAACCTCAAAGTTCCATCGAGGAAGAACTCTTGCTAATGATGACATTGCCTGAAGGCAATAATAGTCCGGCGACGTCGGAACTATAAAATAGTCGCTGCTCATCAGAAAGCATTGGTTCAATGCTCCGACGCTAGGACTCATATCTACTATTACGACATCGATGTTGTTTTCCTGCGCCGTCATACGAAGCAAAGCGCCTATAGAACCAGGAATATTTTGCAACGCTGGGATGGCAGCACTGGTGGACAACGCAACCGAGATCTGTGTTTCGTTCTCCGCTAAATCGATATTGCCGGCCAGCAGAAAAAGATTAGGGTTACCCGTGGCCGTGATTTCGGCCGGGACGAGTGGCTGACCGGTAGCCTGGAATATCGGTCTGAGAGCATCACTGATGTTTGCGTTCGGCCGTGCGTCGTAGAACGTACTGAAGTCGTCGGTGCCGTCAAATCCCAAGACCGTTCCAGTCAAATTGCACTGAGGGTCCCCGTCGACGATCAGCACCCGCTTTCCACGCTCGGCCATAGCCCAGCCAAGATTGAACGCGGTCGTCGTTTTGCTGACGCCGCCTTTGTGGTTAAACAACGAGATTATTGGGATCATGAAGCCCCCCCCATATTTTAGCGGCATCCCGTTGGGTGCTCGCCGATTGCCCGATCGATTCGGCATCATAGCAACGTCCAATCATCCGAGGGGTTTGGCAATAGCGGTGACTGAGGGCGCCTAATTGCGGCGGTAGACCTGTCGAATAGATACCCTACGGAGCGGGGGGGCGCGACCGAATTCGGCATCGTCATCGCCATTCGTTCGCCACATGCCATCATGCTGCCCCCGCAGGTTGCGCCAGACTATTCCACGCCTGCGCATTTGAAATGGCAAGGTGGGCAGGCCTCGTGATACTGCTGTCGTTCGATACCTTGGCTGCCTGCGCAACGCCGGGGTCGTTTATTCCTCGAGACTGATCGGACTTGATGCCCAGCGTCTCGAGCAGGACGGGATCGCTACCCTCGTTGGTGTGGAGATAGTCGGCAGTCACCTGCTTCAATTGTCTTAACCGCTGCACGCGGCCAATGACACAATGGTGGACCGGCAGCCACCATCGATTTCGCAGAACACGTTGAAAGGACGCTGCTGGAGCCCGACACCGTTGACGTGTACGCCCCTTCAACTGAGGAAGGGGAAAATTAGAATGACTTTCAAATCCAACCGCGAAAATGCAGAGCTGGCACAAGCGGCAGCGAACTCAGCCACGCTTGAAAACGTCCGGATCCGAGAACAGAGATCGGCAGAAGCGTATGCCGCACTAGCTACGCGCGATGAACGCATTGCTGCCAAGGCGGCGCTACTGGCGCCGAGCAGTGCCACGGACGAACCCGTCGAGAAGTAGGCGCGAGCGCTTCGGTCAGTTGACTGATCACCGGTTTACCTCGACACTTATCACGTCCTGCTACAGGCTCGCGCAATGTGTAACCGCGCCCGCAATAGCCACGAGCCGGAGACGCTCCATGCGCACTTCGGCACGATCTTCACCCCCGATCGGCCGATGGACAACCGCTTCAATCCAAGCGAACTGATGCCGCGTAGCCGGGCATACGTGATCCGAGAAACTGACCGCGGCCGATGCCTGGACGTCATGAGTTGGGACGTACTCGGCGGTGGCGCGGCGTGGCCAATGACAAACGTGCGCAACCTCGCCCTGCCCCAGTGGCGTGCGCTTGCCGCGCGGCCGGAGAACCGCTGCCTCGTGCCGCTCAGCGAGTTCTGCGAATGGACGCCAGAGACACACGACCTGGGCGACGGCAAGAAGCCACTGAAGGGTGAGATGTGGTTTCAGGTGACCGACCAGCCCCTCTTTGCAGTCGCCGGCTTTTGGCAGCCGACCGCGAAGGGCAATGGCTTCACGATGGTGACCTGCAACCCGAATGAGCTTGTCGCACCGATCCATCCGAAAGCGATGATCACGGTTCTCGAACAAGCTGACCATGAGCGCTGGCTGCGCGGCAGCTACGACGATGTGGTCGCGTTGCAACAGCCTTACCCTGCTGAACTGATGGCTGTCAGAGGCCCGCTGTTCCCAACCCGACGGAGCGAAAGGTGACTGCGTGACCGCACGTACGCCGATACCAAGTGGCGTGTCGTTTACGAATCGTTAACCAAAAAGGAGCATCCTCTCGCGATCGAAGGCGGGGGCCGGAGATTACCGATGTCACATAGTGACGAATTGCTCATTGAGCTCGAGCGCGTCAGGCGCACCGCAGATCACATCTACGATAGACGATCACAGCAGGCGCTGCGTCTGTACGCAGACGACTTGGGAAAGCAGGTTGTTTCGGAATGCTGCCGCGAACGACGACAAGTGGTGATCTGATCCCCCTCTGCGATCGGGGCGTCGATCCGCTGGCGCATTGAGAAGGCAAATCGTAAGTCGGGTGGCACGAAACTGCATCGGCAAGCAGCTGAAGGGCCGCCTTGATCAGGGCCGTGTCGCGCTTCGCCGTACAGGCGGTGCAGCACGGTGCGCGGCGATCCGACTAGAACATTGTACGAATAGGATGAAGGCGGGCTGCGGTTCGGATGGTACCGGAATCGCAGCCCTGGCCGCAGCAGTCTTTGGGGAAGCGAAGCGGTTGACGCGGGCTATACACTTGCTTTTGCCCGCCACAAGAGCGGACTTCAGATATCGGCGATGCCTATGCGGCTGACTTACAGCGGGAAACGGTGAGTACTCCAGCGTAACGCCCCTCGCCGTCCCAAGGCGCTTGGCTTGGACGTTAAGCCTCAGTAGCGCGGCATCGGAGCTTTCGGCTCCGCTAAGACGTCTGCGAGGACAATTGCCTTGGAACACTTGATCTTGCACTATGGCGTCATCGCCATCTTTTTGGGGGCGGGCATTGAGGGCGAACCGTTTGCGCTGGCCGGCGGTGTGCTTACCCACCGGCATTGGCTTTCGCCGTATGCCGCTGCGTTGGCGTCAATCGGGGGGTCTTGTTTTGTTGACCAGCTCTGGTTTCACCTCAGTCGACATTATCGGCAGGGTAGGCTCGTCCAGCGTGTGGCGCAGCGTCCCGCCTTTGCCCGCTCGCTTCTCCTGATCGAGCGCCACCCGGTGTGGTTTGTGTTGCTGTTCCGCTTTGCCTATGGTTTGCGCGCGGTGGCGCCGGTCGCGATCGGGGCTTCGCGCCTATCGAGCCGCGTGTTCATTCCCTTGAATGTCGTCGCCGCGATCGGCTGGGGCACCCTGTTTACGGCCCTGGGCTATTGGGTCGGACCACAATTCGAAGCGATTGAGGCGCGATATGGAACGGGCATCGCTGTTAGCATGGTCGGCGTTTCAGCGCTGGTACTGATTGTGGCGCTACGTCGCGGGCGGGCGTGATTGCTCGGTCGCTAACGCTCAGTTGCGGTCACTGGCCTGCGTGCTAGGCTCGACGGATGGACCAAGCTTACTACGCCCTTACCGAGACCCTGATTCCCTGGGTTGAAGACTGTTTCGGTACGGTGGGAGCTTGGTTTGCCGCGGTTTCGCTAATCATGCTGTTGATGGCAGGTGTAGTCGTAATCGCGCTGCGGTTGATACACGGTTGATTGACGGTCTTCAGTCGGTCGTCTTCCGCCCATTAGCGGACGTTTGAACGTCTACGCATTTGTATTGCGACCGCTCCGATCAAGGCTGCCACGAACAGCGTCATGAGCCCGATGCCGGGCAATGCGAGGAAGACTAACCCGCTCTGCGAATCTGGCTCCGCGAAATTCCAGTATACTGCGTGAGCTTCGTAGAACGACCAGCCAATTATAAACAGCAGCGCCAGAGGCGGGATCAAACCGTCGCGCGCTATTACCGCCCAGGAGCAAGCGACCAACACGGGGCTTGCGTTGAAAAGAAACACTCCACCGACGAACCCGAGTTGCCCAATGCTTTGAAAAGGACTTGCGAGCCAGGCCATGCCCGCAGCCAAAGCGAATATGGCGATGACCGCCGCTACGATATTAGCTCGTCTCACCGATGCAGCCATAACCGAATTCGATATATGAAGCCATGTCCGCTTTCCACAATTAGCAGCCGTTGGCATCGACCATGTAGGTTTCAGGTTTACCGCGTGAAGTCGGTTCCCAGCCTGCCGCCAAGGCAGCGCTGACGCTGTTGGCAACTACCGACTTGCTGATAGGTGGTCGCCTGCGGTGCGGCGATCCATTTCCAGACTTGGGCATTGGAAACTCCAGCAACGCTTCGCGTTGCCCGCCCTTCTGGCGAATGGATAACACTAACCCCCGCCAGCCATCCGCCGTGCACCATTGCGGCTCCCGCTGGACCGCCCACTCATAGGTCAAACCATCGACTTCAATGGTGTCGGCAAGATCGCGAGTGTGAAGCATCGGAGCCTTTTGGCGCGCGACAGCTATATCCGCAATCCAACCAGGTCGCGACGTTCAGGAACCGCCGGCGCGCCGGCTGTTCCTTAAAGGCGACTGGCAGCTTTCGGGGGGCTAAGCGGACGGATCGGAGACGCCCACTTGCAGTCATTTCACGCGTCATGCCAGGGTCCGGTAATGGTCGTTCGTATCCCCGCACTCGTCATCGTTGCCGCATCTCTCGGGCTGTCCGCTTGTCCCGCCACGGCTGAAGAACTGCCACCCGTACCTGCAACACTGCTGAACAGATCGGGCATCGTCTGCGTCAGCATTTCTAAACAAGGGAGCGTCAGTGGGGCTTACCTCCTCAAGAGCATGGGCGATCCGCAAGCTGACCGGGATATGTTAGATTGGGTGCGCCAGTTGCATTGGCCAGTATCAACGCCCGCCGAGCAATTGCGGGACACATGGTTCCCAATGCCGGTGTCCTTCGGTGACGCCAAGTCGATCAATACACCGGCAAGTTGTTCAGCCCCAGCATAGCTGCCCTACCGAAAGCGCCCAGTTTCGGACATTGATAATCGCCTTAGACGACGCATAATCGCGGCATGGCGCACCGAAAACCAAACCGAGCGGGATGCTTCGTTTCACTCGCGCTGTCTGTCTTAGTCGGGCTGCCGATATGGGCCGTATTGCTACTCGGCGAGCGTTCTTGCGACATGCATATCGGTCCGCCGTGCGCGATAAGCTGGGGCTGGCTAAAGCTGCTCAACGGTTTGGCTATAGCCGCTGTTTGCGCTGTCGCTGGTTGGCTGGTTTCATTCTTGGTCCGTGTTGGAGGCAACGACGATCCGACCGGTGACGGCAGCTAACCAACAAAATAGGACGTTCCGTCTTCCCTACGCAGCTTCAACGCGGAATTTTCCGTCCGTCAAGAAAGCCCTTTCCTACAAGATAGCGTATGTGGTCCAGCCTCATAGATGGGCCACGAACGTTCAAAAACGCTAACTGTCGATCTGCCGTCGAAGGCGGTTCGACCTGTCTCTCCCCCTGCCCCCTATATCGGTGGCAAGCGCAATCTCTCGCGCCGCCTCTGCGCCCTGATCGATGCGACACCGCACGACACCTATGTCGAGCCGTTCGTCGGCATGGGCGGGGTGTTTCTCAAGCGCACGCGCCAGCCCCGAGCAGAGGTGATCAACGATATCTCCGCAGACGTCACCACACTCTTCCGGATCCTGCAGCGGCACTACCCCCAGTTCATGGATGTGCTGAAACGGCAGATCACCAGCCGGGCCGAGTTTGACCGGCTGCGCGCGGCCGCGCCAGAAACGCTGACCGACCTCGAGCGCGCCGCGCGGTTCCTCTATCTCCAGCGGCTGTCGTTCGGCGGGAAAGTCGACGGGCGATCGTTCGGCATTGATCGACGGACGCCGGCACGCTTCGACGTGACCAAGCTCGCACCAATGCTCGACGAGCTTCACCAGCGGCTGACCGGCGTTGTGATCGAGCGCCTGCCCTATGCAGATCTGATCCGGCGCTATGACGGCCCGGAAACGCTGTTCTTCCTCGACCCGCCCTACTGGGGGTGCGAGGGCGATTATGGTCCGGGCGTGTTCGAACGGTCCGACTTTGAGCGTCTGGCAGAGCAGTTGGCTGGAATCGCTGGGCGCTTCATTCTGACAATCAATGCTATGGATGGCGCGCGCGAAGTGTTCAGTCGTTTTGACCTCGCCGAGGCCGAAACGACCTACACCATTCAACCGCATCGACCGGCGGCGGCAAGCGAGCGAAGGAACTGATTGTCCGCGGGTGAAGGCTTTTTTAGCGGAGAGAAAGAGGGGGTCGGCCGCTTGCGCGCCCGACCCCATTGAGTTTCACCGGTCTAACGGATTAGCGCTGAGGCAATCCGGTCACATGATTGCCTCGCCGCCCGGTGTTGATCTCGGACACACGGCCCGGATTGGTACCGTAATCAGCTGCGATGTCATGCTGGTGATCACCCGCCCGGAGGCGGGCCCAGATGTCAGCGATAGCCTCATCGGACAAGGGGAAGCGAGGGCGGCGCTGCGGCCGCTGGGGGAGATTGTTTGCCATGATTAATCCTTTGTTGGCAAACGACCGGTATTGACGGGAGTCGTCCAAGGTATAGACGTAGCCGCCTACCCCGGGGTTTATCCCGCTCCCGCGTCCGGACCAGAAGCCCGCGAGAGTTGCCCCCGATCAGAAACCCCGGCGCTGCCAGGCGCTGGGGTTTCGTCGTCTCAGGGACAATCAGTTCATCACGTAACCGGACTCGCAAGAGTCGCCAAGCGGGTCTGTCGGCGTGATTAACTTTATGTAAACCAAGGCGTGTATGAGATTTGATAGTTTCTATGGTAAATAACGAATTAAGAGTTTTCCGCCGCGTTTCGATCATAGCGTAATGCTATACCGAATTGCTGAATGCGTCTTGTGTCGCACTTTACGAGGGGTGCAGTACCAAGTGGGAAAGCTTAAGCTGCCAGCGCCTTTGTGCCGACCTGCGATGCTGCTAAGACATGCTGGGCAAGCCGCTTGATCCTGCTGTCGTCGGACACCTAGCAGGCTGAGCGATACCGGATCATTGATGCCGCGAGACTGATCGAACTTGATCCCGAACGTCTCAAGCAGGACGCGATCGCTGCCCTCGTCGATGTGGAGATAGCGGGCGGTGAGCTGCCCAGCTGTCTCAGGCGGTGCCGGCGACCGACGATTTGATAGTAGGCCCTGCCGTGACCAGTCGATGTCGCCAAACATGTCACGGGGACATCGCTGGACTGCGGTGATCAGGGTCGTGTCGCGCTTCGTCATCCGCGCGATGAAGCACGGGCGGCGGCGATTTGGCTGAAAAAATCTTGGCAACAATCTCTTGCCTGTAGACGGTTTTGGCACCGCCCACTTGCTCAAGCCTTGAGGCGATTTACTCTCTTTTCAGGGGGTTCAGGCAAATCGTTATTGTCGAAAAATTCTTTCGAACGCCTCGACCACTCATCCAACTCTTGTTGAGAACCAGAAAAGAATCCAAGAGCGATTTGAACCCATCCAGCGAACTTGGAAAGGTTATCAAGCTCAACTAATTTAATTGGGTAAATTAGATTATTTGGATAGCTAAAGTCTTTAGCATTATCTTTGAAATATCTAATCCACCCGGTTCGGTAAGCGAGATCCTGATGAACTACGATATTTCTAACACTCATAATATATCTAACGCTGCTTAAAATATATTGCCCAGATTCACTTTTGAGCTTTTCTGGACTTTTAATCTCTAAGATCGTCGTAAGTCTACTTATAAGCTGACTATAGCTTGGCTGCCCAAATACGGCGCGTGACAACTCTGGTTCTAAGCCCAGCAAACCTTGAACCAAGTAATAAAACCGCTTTTCGATCGTGCAGCAGGCTGCCACGAATCGCCCGATTGCTTGGCAATGCGGCTCGGGTATAGGGACATCCTGACTTTGGTAACCTTCGGGTCCATCTGGATCAAGGGGCCCATCGCCAGCTGGGTTTCGGTGAAAGTCCGCATCGTGAACCGTAAAGGGCATCTGTTCTCTCCACCTCAGGCCGTCGGACCTTTTCCGCCTTTCGCAAGACTGATAGTTTTTCCAACAAACTCAACAGTTTTTATCTCTGCCGCCACGGCGATGTGACTGCGTCGTGCAATATTTCGTCGGGGGGCTATGGTGGTTCCGCCGGCGCAGCGAATGGTGACGCGTCTACCACACCACCGGCTGCGGGTTGGGTGGCCAGAAGGGCAGCAGCGCATGCGCAGAAAGTCAAAAGCAATGCTGCTGTCGCAAGCAAAACCGCTGACCAGTCCCCCCGACGCCTTACTGCTCCCAATCTTACCGTTCGCCGAACAGCCGCGGATCGACGCGGAAATATTGCGCCAGCAGCCGCTGCTCGTCGACCGGCAGCCGCGCCAGCCCCGCGCCGCGCGCGAACCGCGCAAGATAGCCCGATGGTCGGCGCAGCACCCGCAGCCGCTTTCGGCGTAGCAGCGTGACGATCTCGACCGGGGTCATGTCCCTGGCCTCGGCATTCATGGGGTCACCACACGGTAGGCAACACTGTCTAAGTGCCCAATCGTAGGTGACTCGTCTATCCGATGCTCCCAATCGACGCGCCCCGCTTGCTTGGGACCCATGACACGCCCATTCCGCAACCGGACTTCGACGGACGCTCGCAACGACACAGGGCATCTGCCGCCGTTCCATTCGATCCAATCTCCCTCGCTCATGATCCGGTTTCCTCGGTTGGGGATGGGAGGGGCGTGAGGGCGCGGAGACTAGGCTTGGAATAGCCGCCTGTACCGAAAAGATGGCCCGCGGATGGACAGCAAAACCGGCTATGTTCTGGGGCTGTTCTGCGGTTGTTCACGCCCCTTAACGACGAGAATCCGCCGAAAAAGGGGCGTATTGTCTCGGTGTAAACGAGACGCTCTACCAACTGAGCTAATCGCCCCCCGGACAGGGAACCCGCGTAATAGCGCGCTTTTCGCTGCGAGCAAGCTTGCGATTTTGCAAACGGCCAGGAGCCAAACGGAAACGAGCGGAGGGGTGCGGAGATAGCAGTCCCGAGCTGTTCCCGAACCCCGTAATGGTCACAGCGGAGGCGATGCCATAGCGTTACCGGGCCCGTTTGTTTTTGCCGGTACTTATGGGGTGATGAACCAGGCCCGTCCGACCAGAGGCTCGAGACGCTGCAATCACCGGTTGTCGAGCACGGCGTAACGCTCGGCACGGCGTGGCTGAAGTCCATCGGGGTGACTCTCAGGTGCTTCGCCAGCGCGGCTCTCAACGCAAATAAAAGAACTCGCTTCATTCCGCGGCAAACGCGACGCGCATGGTCCGCTGGCGGTCGAGGCGGGGGGCGAGATGATCGCATCGAATTCCCTGTCCCACCGCGGTCCGTAACGGCGCTGTAAAATCGCTCTTCAGAACGCAACTTCGTGATAAGTATCGAAGTGGGGGAGAAACAGAAGTGGGCGCTGAAACTCTAATATGGGCAGTCCCGGCAATGGCTTTCGCCGTGATCGTTATTGCTGCTGCGGCCAGTAGCTTGGTATCAGGCAATGACCGGTTGGGCGCAGCTCTGGGCATCGTGTCCGCAGTTGGCGCAGTCGTTCTGATAGGGTCGATTTGCGCAACCGCGGTGCCGTAGCGCACTCGGGACCGCCCCCATCAGCCGCGACTACGCCATTGTTCTGCGACGGTCGGGCGGAAGATCAGCGGATCACGCGATTCCGGTCCCCGCCTGGCGCACTGCCTCCACATAAGAGCGCATGCCCGCGCTAGCCCGCGCGGATAGCGCCATGAACGCGCGACGGCGGTCGAACGGGTCGGGGCGGCGCTCGAACAGCCCCGCCTCGGTCATCCGCGCGATCCAGCGCAGCGCGGTGGTCGGCGCGACGGCTGCGGCGATGCACAGGCTCGACACCGACACCTGAACCCGCTCGAGCTCCGCCGCGAACAGGTCGAGCAGCATGTCCCACGCCGGATCCTCAAACAGACCGGTGCCGAACACCTGGTCCCGCAACCGTCGCGCCCGGATCGCGTCGCGCACGTCGCGCACGCGGATTTCGGCACGGGCGGGAGTGCTCGCGGCTCGATAGCTCGAACCCGGTTCGCCCACGCCGCGAACGCCGACGTCATCGTCGCCGCGGATCAGCCGCGTCAGCGTCTCGGCGATGCGCGCGATCTCCTCGTTCAGCCGCAGCAGGCGGGCGGTCTCGCTCGTCCCGCCGACATCGTGCAGCCGCGGCAGCGCCTGATGAAGCGCGATCGAAAGCGCGGCGATCCGGTCGCCGATCGATGCGGCGCACAACAGGTCGACCGGGGCCATTCCGAGCATTGCGCTGACCAGATCGATCTGCGCTGGCTCAAGTACAATGACCAGCCTGGTCTACCCGCTTTCCGCAAAGGCCAGCAAGGCCGGAAGCATCTGTTCGAGCAGGTCGTCCGACACGCCCTGCGTCTCGGCCAGCACGACGCTGACCAGCCCCTGCTGCTCGAGCCGCGCGCGCGCATCCGCCCACGCAACCTCGCCGAGCCAGCGGGCGCCGGTCGCGATCGCGGCGGCGCGGCCATCGGCACCCCCGTCCGCGTCCGCGATCAGCAGGATCGACGGGTCGCTCCTGCGCAGAGGATCCGCGCCGGCCGTGGCGGAAGCTTCGAGTGCGGTAAGCGCCTGCATCATCCCCGCTCCCCCCAGATGCGGTATTGTCCAGCCGATTTATGTGTAAATTACGCAATATCGAGCGGACCGACAGTCATGATTGCACCATTATGGTGGCATGCACAGTCAATTTACGAAAAGACGCCGCCGCTTCCCTCCAGTTCGGAGCGATGCATGCCAACTCTGGACCAAGGATCTCCGGGTCGTCTTGCTCAGTCGAGCGACTTGACGATTTCCTCGACCATCTTTTTGGCATCGCCAAGCAGCATCATCGTATTGTCCATGTAGAACACATCGTTGTCGACGCCGGCATAGCCGACCCCGCCCATCGAGCGCTTGATGAACAGTACCGTCTTGGCTTTTTCAACGTCGAGCACCGGCATGCCGTAGATCGGCGAGGTCTTGTCGGTCTTGGCGGCGGGGTTGGTCACGTCGTTCGCACCGATGACGAAGGCGATGTCGGTCTGTGCGAACTCGCTGTTGATGTCCTCCAGTTCGAACACGTCGTCATACGGCACGTTCGCTTCCGCGAGCAGCACGTTCATATGCCCCGGCATGCGCCCCGCCACCGGATGGATCGCATATTTCACGCGGACGCCGTGTTCCTTCAGCTTGTCGCCCATTTCGCGCAAGGCATGCTGCGCCTGGCTCACCGCCATGCCGTAGCCGGGGACGATGATGACCTGCTCCGCCTGGCCGAGCAGGAACGCCGCGTCGTCGGCCGAACCACGCTTCCACGGGCGCTGTTCCTTCGCCTCCCCACCCGCCGCCGCCGCGTCGCCGCCAAAGCCGCCCGCGATGACGCTGATGAAGCTGCGGTTCATCGCCTTGCACATGATGTAGCTGAGGATCGCGCCGGACGATCCGACCAGCGCGCCGGTGATGATCATCGCGCTGTTGTGGAGCGTGAATCCCATCGCCGCGGCCGCCCAGCCCGAATAGCTGTTGAGCATCGAGACGACGACCGGCATGTCCGCGCCGCCGATCGGCACGATCAGCAGGAAGCCGATGACGAAGCTGAGCGCCGTGATCGTCCAGAACACCCACGCGCTCTGGTCCTGCGTGAAATAGCCGACGAGGCCGAGGATCGCGACCAGCACCGCGATGTTGATGACGTGGCGTCCGGGCAGCAGGATCGGCTTGCCCGACATGTTGCCGTTGAGCTTGAGGAACGCGATCACGCTCCCTGAGAAGGTGATCGCACCGATCGCAATGCCCAGCCCCATCTCGATCCGCGAAACAGTCAGGATCTGCCCGTCGTCGCCGAGGATCCCGAACGCGCCGGGGTTGAGATACGCCGCCGCCGCGACCAGCACCGCCGCCATGCCGACGAGCGAATGGAACGCCGCGACGAGCTGCGGCATGTCAGTCATCGCGATCCTGCGTGCGGTGACGATTCCGATCGCGGCGCCGATCGCCATCGCAATCCCGATCTCGAATGGCGAGGCGAGATGATGCGCGAACAGCGTCGTCCCGACCGCGAGCGCCATGCCGATCATGCCGAGCCGGTTGCCGCGCTGCGCGGTAGCGGGCGACGACAAGCCGCGGAGCGCGAGGATGAAGCATACGCCTGCGACGAGATACGCAAGCGCGACCCAGGGATTGACCGGTGCCGTATGTTCCATCGCTTAAGCCCCTACCCGCCCGATATGCCGTCCATGCCGCATCACTTCGCGACCGGCCGCTCTTTTTTCTTGTACATCGCGAGCATCCGCTGCGTCACCGCGAAGCCGCCGAAGATGTTGACGCTCGCGAGCACCACCGCGAGCAGCCCGAGCCATTTCGACCAGACCGACCCTTCCGCCGCCGATGCGATCAGCGCGCCGACGATGATGACCGAGGAGATCGCGTTGGTCACCGCCATCAGCGGCGTGTGAAGCGCAGGCGTGACCGACCATACGACATAATAGCCGACAAAGCAGGCCATGACGAAGATCGACAGGATCGAGATGAAGTCCATATGCTGTCCTTAATCCTCCCCGGAACGGGGAGGGGGACCATTTGCCTCTTCCGGCAAATGGTGGAGGGGGCGGGCGACGTAAGCGACGATCGCTTCGGCCGCCGCGTCCGGGTCTTTCAGAACCCGCAGCGCCGAAACGTGCACAATCTGGAAGCCGTTTTCCTTGATAAAGAAGGCGCGCGCTGCGTCTCTGATGGGCCGATCTTCGCGATTATGCGCTTCGCCATCGATCTCGATGATCGTTTTTAGCGACGGGCAGTAGAAATCGACGACGTAAGGGCCGACCGGATGCTGTCGCCGAAACTTTAGGCCGGCTTGTTTTCCGCGCAGCCGCTGCCACAACAAGGCTTCAGGCAAGCTGAGATCGCGCCGCAATTTGCGCGCGACCGCAACTTCCGGGCGGAGCATTCTCGGCATGCCCCCTCCCCCGTTCGCTGAATGCTCACGGTCCCCCTCCCCGTTCCGGGGAGGACCGAGATCTTCCCGCATCATCCCAACAACCGCGCGCTGACGACCTTGCCGTCCCGCGTCAGCCGGATCGCGTCGCCGATCTCGTCGTCGAGCACTGGCTTGCCCTGCTCCTTGTCCCAGAAGGCGCTCAGGAAATTGAACAGGTTGCGCGAGTACAGCGCCGACGCATCCGCCGCCAGCCGCGACGCGACGTTGCGATGGCCGACGATCGTCACACCCGATACGACGACCGCCTCCCCCGCGACCGAACCCTCGACATTGCCGCCGCTCTCGACCGCGAGATCGACGATCACCGACCCGGGCCGCATGCTCGCGACCTGTGCCGCCGAGATCAGCCGTGGCGCGGGGCGCCCCGGGATCAGCGCGGTGGTGATGACGATGTCCTGCTTGGCGATATGGCCGGATACCAGCTCGGCCTGCGCCGCCTGATATTCGGCACTCATCTCGCCGGCATAGCCACCCGAGCCCTCGCCCTCGATCCCAGCGACATTCTCGACGAAGATCGGTTTCGCGCCGAGGCTCTGGATCTGCTCGCGCGTCGCCGAGCGGACGTCGGTGGCGGAGACCTGCGCGCCGAGCCGCCGCGCGGTGGCGATCGCCTGAAGGCCTGCGACGCCGACACCCATCACGAACACGCGGGCGGCGGACACGGTGCCCGCCGCGGTCATCATCATCGGAAACGCGCGGCCGTAAGCCGCCGCCGCATCGAGCACCGACTTGTACCCCGCAAGGTTCGATTGCGACGACAGGATATCCATCGATTGCGCACGCGTGATGCGCGGCATGAATTCCATCGCGAGCGCCTCGATCCCCGCCGACGCATAGCCGTCGATCCGCGCGCGATCCGCGAACGGGTTGAGCGCGGCGACCAGCCATGCCCCGGGCGCTGCCCCGGCCAGCGTATCGGCGGACGGCCCCTGCACCCCGAGCACGATCGCCGCGCCCGCAAGCGTCGCCGCGCGATCCGCGACGGTCGCACCCGCGGCGGCATAATCGGCATCCGCGATCGAGGCAGTGGCACCTGCGCCCGCTTCCACCGCGACGCTCGCCCCCAGGGCGATGAATTTCTTGACCGTCTCGGCGGTCGCGGCGACGCGACGCTCGCCCTCGGCGGTCTCGCGCAGGACGGCGATCTTCATCCTATTTGCCCGAGATCAGCCACACCACCGCGAACGCGATGACGAAGCACGCGATCGCACCGTATTTCAGCACGCCGATGACCTTTCCATAGGTTGCCTGGTGGACTTGCAGATCACTTTCGGTCGCCATCGGTTCGCTCCTCGCCATATCGTTGCGTCCTGCTTAGACCGCGGCACGCAACCCCTCAACCCCCGGCGATATCGTCCCGGCGATGTCCCGGCCGTCCCGTCGCGGGGCGTTTAAGGCTGCTTTCACACCTTGTCTTTATGCGTTCATCGCGAACAACGAGACTCGGGGAAGAGCATGACGCGTAACGGGCAACGCCTGCTGATGCTGATCGACGACGAACCCGCGCAGCGCCGGCTGATCGCAGCGATCGCCGCGCGGCGTGGCTGGCGCGCGATCTTCGCCAACGATGGTGAGATGGCAATCGCGATGCTCGGCTCGCAGGACGGGATGCAGCTCGACGCGATCCTGCTCGATCAATGGTCGCCCGAGGCGGATTCGACCGCGCTGATCGCAGAAATTCGCACTCGCCGCCCCGCGCTGCCGCTCCTGCTGCTGACCGCGAACGGATCGGTCGCGCAGGCCGTCGCCGCGATGCGCACGGGGGCGACCGATTTCCTGGTCAAGCCGCTCGCCCCCGAACGCCTGCTCGCCGCGCTCGATGCCGCGGTCGCGCAGAAGACCGCGGGCGAACTGCGCCCGCTGACCGAGAAGATCCCCGCCCTCCTCGCGTTCGACGAGATCGTCGGCTCCGCGCCCGATTTCCGCGCCGCGCTCGCGATCGCCGCCAAGGCCGCGCGTGCGCGCGTGCCGGTGCTGCTCGAGGGCGAGAGCGGAGTCGGCAAGGAAGTGGTCGCGGAAGCGATCCACGCGGCCTCGCCGCGCGGCAAGAAGCCAATGATCGCGGTCAATTGCGGCGCGATCCCGGCGAACCTCGTCGAAAGCGAATTGTTCGGGCACGAAAAGGGCGCGTTCACCGGCGCCTTCGAACGCAAGACCGGGCGCTTCCAGGAGGCGGACGGCGGCACGCTGTTCCTCGACGAGATCGGCGAGATGCCGCTGGAAGCGCAGGTCAAGCTGCTCCGCGTGCTGCAATCGGGCGAGATCCAGCCGCTCGGCGCGCGCCACATGCGCGAGGTCGACGTCCGCGTCATCGCCGCGACCAACAAGCGGTTGAGCGAGGAAGTCGAGGCGGGGCGCTTCCGCGAGGATCTCTATTACCGGCTCAACGTCGTCCAGGTGACGATCCCGCCCTTGCGCGAACGCACCGGCGATATCCCGGCGCTCGCGCGTCACCTGATGGCCCGGATTGCGCAGCAGCCGGGCCTACGCCAGCTCGGCATCACCGACGACGCACTCGCGCTGCTCGGGCGCTACGACTGGCCCGGGAACGTCCGCCAGTTGCAGAACGCGTTGTTCCGCGCGGCCGTGCTGTGCGACGGCGCGGCGCTGACCCAGGCGGATTTCCCGCAGATCGCGGCGCTCGGCGGCAAACGCCAGACGACCGTGACGCCGGTGCCGATGGCCACATCGGGCGGGGTCACGCTGTTCCACGCCGATGGCAATCTGCGCGCGCTCGAGGAGATCGAGGCGGATGTCATCCGCCTCGCGATCGGCCATTATCGCGGACGGATGACCGAGGTCGCCCGACGGCTCGGGATCGGGCGCTCGACGCTGTACCGCAAGCTCGGCGAACTCGGGATCGACAACGCGGCCGCCTGACGCGCTGTCGCGCGGCGGGGTCTTACCAGAGGATCCCCTTCTCGGGCTTGACCGGATCGGGGGCTTGCTCGCCGAGCGCCTGCAACAGGTCGATCTCGACCGTGCGGCACATCGCGGTCAGCGGCACGTCGTGCACGGTGTTGGCGAACGGATCGACCAGATCGTCGCCGATCTTGAGCACCGCGAGGAACATCAGCCCCGCGACGGTCGACCCGATCGGCGTCGCGAACCCCAGCGTCTCGACGAGCCCGATCGGGAGCAGGATGCAGAACAGCCGCGCGAAGAACTCGGGGAAGAACCGGTACTGGTTGGGGAGCGGGGTGTTCTTCAACCGCTCCATCCCGCCCTGCGCGTTGGCGATATCGATCAGCACGCGCTCGATCGACGCCTGCTGGATCGTGTCGATCCACCCCGCCTGCCGTGCCTGGTCGACGCGCCGCCCGGTCCCGTCGAGAATACCGTTCGCCACGTTGAGCCGCTCCAGCGATGGCGCGGCCTCGTCGGGGGACAGATAGCGCAAGGCTTCCGCGCGCGGATCCTGCTTGCGCAACTGGCAGCGCAGGACGTTGACGTAGGTGATCTGCCGCAGAATGATCGCGCGCTGGAGATCGCGCGCTTCCTCGTCGGGGAGGAAGCTCCGCGCCGCGCGCGACAGGCTGCGCGAGGCGTTGATCATCAACCCCCACAGGCCGCGTCCTTCCCACCAGCGTTCGTACGCCGAGGTGCTGCGGAACCCGAGAAACAGCGCAAGCGCGGAGCCGAACAGCGTCAGCGGCAGCGAGGGCGCCTTGAACGGCAGGACGTAATAAGTGACCGTGACGATCACGTCCCAGACGAACAGCACCAGCAGGGGCCGCCATACCTCGGCGGCGATCTGCCGGTAGCGCGGCACTGCATCGATGATCATGAACTTCCTCCGGATACTCTACAGGGTGCGCGATACGGATGCGCGCGGTTCGGTCCAGAGGCGAGACCTCCGGCACGACGCCCGCCGATCGCGCGGGCAACGTCCGTTACCCCAGCCCGCGTGTCGCGCGAATGACAATTATGTTATTTTTCTCCACCGGGAACGGACGACGCCGCAGGAGGCTTGATCCGATATGGATCAGAAACACGCGCCCATCGTCGAAGCCCTGGCGCAAGTGGAGCGGCGACCGATCCACGGCTTCGGCGCGCCCGGCCACAACCAGGGTGCCGCGATTCCCGCCGACCTGCGCCGCCTGCTTGGCAAACGGATCTTTGCCGCCGACCTGCTGACCCCCAAGGGCCTCGACGACCGGACCGAGGGCGGGCACGTCGTCCAGCGCGCGCACGAGCTCGCCGCGGAAGCGTGGCAGTCGGATTTCTGCCGCTTCGTCACCGGCGGGTCGACGCAAAGCCTCCACACCGCGCTCGCGGCGGTCGCAGGCCCCGGTGACACCGTGCTGTTCGCCACCAACGTCCACAAGGCCGAACGCTCGCACGCGCTCGCGACCGGGCTCGATGCGGTGCTCGTGCCGGTGCTGATCGACGACGCGTGGGATATCGACCACGGCGTCACCCCCGCCGCGCTGTCGGCGGCGCTGGCCGCGCATCCGGACGCCAAGGCGTTCGTCGTGGTCAGCCCGACCTATTACGGCGTGACGAGCGACATCGGCGCGCTCTCCACTATCTGTCACGACCACGGCATCCCGCTGATCTGCGACGCCGCCTGGGGCGGGGCGTTCGCCTTTTGCGAGCGGCTGCCCGACGATGCGCTGACCAAGGGCGCGGATATCGCGGTGTACAGCCTCCACAAGACGATGGGGTCGCTCGCGCAAGGGTCGGCGCTGCTCGCCAAGGGGACGCTGGTCGACCAGCAACGGCTGTGGATGGCGTTCGAACTGTTCGAGACGACCAGCCCGTCGGTCCCGATCCTCGCCAGCCTCGATGCGACCCGGCGCGATCATGCGCTGAATGGCGAGCGGATCTGGGGCGGGGTGCTCGACCGCGCGGCCAAGCTTCGCCGTCGTCTGGCGCGGATTCGGGGGCTGCGCGTGTTCGGCGAGGAACACCTCCCCGCGGCGACGCAGCTCGATACGACCAAGGTGCTGATCGACCTCTCCGCGCTCGGCGTGACGGGGTATGCGGTGGACGACTGGCTGGTGAAGCATCACCGCGTCAGCGTCGGGCTGTCGGATGCGCGGCATGTGCTCGCGGTGGTGTCGATCGGGACGACCGCGGCGGATATTCGTGCGCTGGTCGGCGGGCTCAAGGATCTGGCGAAGCAGGTCGCCGCGGGCACTGCCGACCTGCCCCCTGCCGGCGTGTTTCCGGGGCTTTCGACGCTGTCGGTGACGATGGCGGCGGACCCCGAGGAAGCGTTCTTTGGCGATGTCGATCACGTTCCGATCGCGGACGCGGCAGGCCGGATCGCCGCCGAGGTGATCGCGCCAGCGCCGCCGGGCGTGCCGCGGCTCGTTCCCGGGCAGCGGATCGAGGCGGCGCATGTCGCGTGGCTGATCGCGAACCGCGACGCGGGCGCGTTCTTCCTCGATCCGATCGACCCCAGCGAGCGCACGATCCGGGTGGTGCGCTAGGGCGCGCGCTCCGTCCCTAAGCACTTCCCCGGCGAAGGCCGGGGCCCAGGAGCGGAACAGACGAAAGCGGAGGCTTGCGCTTCAGAACCTCGACCATCCCGACTGGGCCCCGGCCTCCGCCGGGGAAGCAAACAGGTTCTCGTTCAGGGACCGCTTCAGCGCCCCACCAGCGCCTGGTCGCGCAACCCGCGCCAGACACGCACCGCCTGCACCGTCTCCGCCACGTCATGGACGCGCAGCAGTTGCACCCCCGCCTCGATCCCCTTGAGCGCCAGCGCGAGCGACCCGCCGAGCCGCGCATCGGCGGGGGCCTCGTTCGACAGCGCGCCGATCATCCGCTTGCGGCTCGCACCCAGCAGGATCGGGCAGCCGAGCCCGTGGAAGAGCGTCAGCCCGTTGAGCAGCGCGAGATTGTCCGACAGGCTCTTGCCGAAGCCGATTCCGGGATCGAGGATGATCCGGTCGCGCGCGACACCGCCCGCGACGACTGCGTCGATCCGCGTCTCGAGCCAGTCGAACACGTCGGTCAGCACTGTGCCATAACCCGAACCGCCATGCCCGCCCGCAGCCGGATCGGGCGAATGCATCAGCACCACCGGGCACCCCGCCCGCGCGACCACTTCGAGCGCGCGATCATCCCACAGCAGCGCGGCGACGTCGTTGATGATTGCCGCGCCCGCCGCGAGGGCGGCCTCCATCACGCCTGCCTTGCGCGTGTCGACCGAGACCAGCGTCCCGCTCCGCGCGAGCCGCTCGACGACGGGGATGACGCGCGCGATCTCGTCGCCTTCCCAGACGACCGGTGCGCCGGGGCGCGTCGATTCGCCGCCGACGTCGATCAGTGCAGCGCCCGCCGCCGCCATCGCGACCCCCGCCGAGGCGGCGGCGGCGGGGTCGTCGGCATGCGTCCCGCCATCCGAAAAGCTGTCGGGCGTCACGTTGAGGATCGCGGCGACCGCGGGCTGGTCGAACCGCAGCGTGCGCGCGCCGAGCGTCAGTGCGGGGCGCGGGGCGGTAATGCGCGCGTGGACCCGCGCGGCGCGATCGTCCTGCAGCAGCCTTTCGAGCGCGGTGACGGGCACCGTGCGACGCTCCCCCGCCTCGATCACCTCATAGGCGGCGAACCACAGCATCCCCCCCGCCAGCCGCGCGACTTCGCCGTCGCGACCGACGGGCGTGTCGACGAACTGGACTGGACGGAGGTGGAGCGTCATGATGTTCTCCCGTCACTCATCCGTTCATTTCGAGCGAAGTCGAGAAACCTGCGCTGTGCCGAGTTTCTCGGACTTCGCTCGAAACGAACGGACAGAGGGGCGCTCAGGGCTGGGTCGCGAGCAGATATTCCTGCCGCAGCGAATCGATCGGCTTGAGCCCCTCGCCCGTCTCGAAATGCCAGTAGGTCCAGCCGTTGCACGACGGCGCGTTTTGCAGCGTCGCGCCGAGCTTGTGGATCGATCCGGTCGCGCCGCACTGGCTCTCAAGGCTGCCGTCGGCGCGGACCAGCGCGCGGTGCTTGCGCTTGGCGTCGACCACGAACCGGCCGGGGGTGAGAAACCCGTTCTCGACCAGCACGCCGAACGCAACCTTGGGCGCGGCCTTGGGGCTCTGCATCGTCTTGAGCAGGCTTTCATCGAGCGGCAGCGCCGCCGCGATCCGCTCCTCGGCGGCAGCGATATAGTCAGGCTCGCGCTCGATCCCGATCCAGCGTCGGCCGAGCCGCTTGGCGACCGCACCCGTCGTCCCCGTCCCGAAGAACGGGTCGAGCACCACGTCGCCCGGCTTGGTGCACGCGAGCAGGATGCGGTACAGCAGCGCCTCGGGCTTCTGCGTCGGATGGACCTTGATCCCGTCCTTCTTCAGCCGCTCCTGCCCGCCGCAGACCGGGAATTCCCAGTCGCTGCGCATCTGGAGCTCGTCGTTGAGCGTCTTCATGCTGCGATAGTTGAACGTGTAGCGCGCCTTCTCGCCCATCGACGCCCAGATCAGCGTCTCGTGCGCGTTGGTGAAGCGCGTGCCCTTGAAATTGGGCATCGGGTTCGACTTGCGCCACACGATGTCGTTGAGGATCCAGTAACCGAGATCCTGGATCGCGGCGCCGACCTTGAAGATGTTGTGATAGCTGCCGATCACCCAGATCGCGCCATTGTCCTTGAGGATCCGCTTGGCCTCCGCCAGCCACGCGCGCGTGAACGCGTCATAGGCGTCGAGGCTGTCGAACTTGTCCCACGCGTCGGTCACCGCATCGACATGGCTGCCGTCGGGCCGCGCGAGGTCGCCGCCGAGCTGGAGGTTGTAGGGCGGGTCGGCGAAGATCATGTCGACCGACTTGGCCGGCAACGCCCGCATCGCGGCGATGCAATCCGAGCGCAGGATCTGGTCGAGCGGAAGCTCCGCCATCGGCGGGAGAGTCGTCTTGCCCCCCGCTTTGATCTTTTCCAAAACGCCCATCATTGCCGCCCCTGTTCGCTGTCGCGCGCATCCCTGCGAATCTGGGGACTCTCGTCAAGGGGCGATGCGTTAACCGGATTCGCGGTCGATTCGTTAGCCATGCGGAACATTTCCGGAAGCTCTCTAGATGTTGAGTCCGCGTCGATCGGCGGACTCAAGCGATGGTGTGTGACGCAAAAGACTCAGAGCAGAAGATACGCATCGGCGACGGGACGAAAACTTCTCCGGTGGAGCGGGGTCGGCCCATGTTCGCGCAAAGCCGCCAGATGCGCGGCGCAGCCATAGCCCTTGTTCGAGGCCCAGCCGTAGTGCGGATGCGATTCGGCATGCGCGAGCATGATCGTGTCGCGGGTGTGCTTGGCGATGATCGACGCGGCGGCGATTGAGGTGCTGATCGCATCGCCTGAAACCAGCGGCGTGGCGGCGTGCGTCCAGCGCGGGAGGCGGTTGCCGTCGACCAGCACATGCCCCGGCGCGACGCCCAACGCCTCGACCGCGAGCGTCATCGCCTTCATCGTCGCCCAGTAGATGTTGAGCACGTCGATCTCGTCGGCCTCGACGATCCCGATCCCGACCGTCGCGCATGCTTGCAGCCGGTCATGCAGCCGCAACCGCTCGGCAGCGGAGAGCTTCTTCGAATCGTTGATCCCGCGAGGGATGCCCTTGGCCGGCAGGATCACCGCGGCGGCGACGACCGGCCCCGCAAGCGGACCTCGGCCGGCTTCGTCCACCCCGGCGACGGGCGCGAGGCAAAGCTTTTCGTGTTTGAGGCTAGGCATCAGGCAGCCGCCATGGCGGAAAGCGCCGGTTCTCGCCAGCATGGTAGAGACAGACCGTATTGCCCGCAGGATCGGTCAGCCGCGCCTCGCGCCACAGCCACGGCTGGTCGGTCGGGCGCTGGTCGAACGTCATGCCGTCCGCCTCCAGCCGTGCGACGGTAGCAGCGAGATCGTCGCATTCGAGGAACACCGTTGGCCGCGCACCCCGTTCGATCGACAGCGTGGCGCCACCCGGCGTCTCGAACCGCGCATAATGATCCGCGCTCTCGACGATCTGGCGCAGGCCGAGTGCGCGGTAGAAATCACGCGACGCGGCATGGTCGGTACTGCCGAGCGTGACCTGGTTGAACCGCAGGTCGCCCCCAAGGTCGAGCCGCACCGCCTGCTGCCCCAGCGGGCCGTGCCCCTGCCCGAGCCTTGGCGCATCGCACAACGCGAGCCGCACGAAATCCCGCGCAACCGCGACCGCCAGCGGCAGCGCGCGCCCCTGCCCCAACAGCGTCGCGATTCCCGAGGCGAGCGTACAGCCGGTGCCATGCGCGCTCGTAGTCGCGATCCGCGGCCCGGACCAGCGGGCGACTTCGCCGTCGGCTCCGATCAGGCGATCGATCACCTCGGCACCGTCGACGTGCCCACCCTTGGCAAGGACATGGCAGTCGTGCGCGAGCACCGCCGCTTCGCCGCCCAGCGCGGCGAGCTCGGGCGTGTTGGGCGTGACCACGGTGGCGATCCGCATCAGCCGCGCAAACGCCGCGATCGTCGCCGGGTCGGCAAGCGTCGCACCGCTGGTCGCGATCATCACGGGATCGAACACGATCGGCACATCGAGCGGCTCGAGCCGGTCGGCGACGGCGTGCGCGGTCTCGGCCGAACCGATCATCCCGATCTTCACTGCATCTACACCGATGTCGGACAGGCACGAGTCGATCTGCGCGAGCACCATTTCGGTCGGCACGGGCAGCACCGCCTGCACGCCGAGCGTGTTCTGCGCGGTGATCGCGGTGATCGCGGTCATCGCGTGGCCGCCGAGCATCGTGACGGTCTTGATATCCGCCTGGATCCCCGCGCCGCCGCCCGAGTCCGAGCCAGCGATGATCAGGATTCGCGGCGTCATGCGCGCGGCTTGAACCACCGCACGGTCGAGGCCGGATGCCGCGCGAGCGCCTCGTCGACGCGTGCGGGGCGGTCCATCAGTTCGCCGCCGCAATTGGGGCAACGGTCGTCGAGCGCCTCGGCACAAGGCGCGCAAAACGTGCATTCGAACGAACAGATGAACGCGCCGGCCTCGTCGGCGGGGAGATCGGTACCGCAGCGTTCGCAGTCAGGGCGCATTTCAAGCATGGCGCGGTTTAACGCGGGTTTCCTCCTCCGTCACCCCGGCGCAGGCCGGGGCCGTTCGGTTGTTCGCGCGACGGCGGTTTCGCCTTTGCAACGTGACGGCCCCGGCCTGCGCCGGGGTGACGGTCAGGGATTGTCCGTCGACGCGATCTTGTAGATCGTCGCCTGGCGAAGCGCTATCACCCAGCGGTCGCCGTCGCGACGCCACAGGTCGGTGAAGCGCCGCGACACCGTCGGCGGAGTCGCGGTGCCGTCGTGCGGGACATAGGTTTCCTCGCCCATCATCACGACATGGGCGTCGCCGTACCGCGCGAGATGCTCGATCCGCTTGTGATACCGCCGATAGTGGATCAGCCCCTGGTCGAAGAACGCCGCGATCTGGGCGTGGCCGGCTACCCGGTTGCCGGGCGTGTTGACCGTGCAGTCCGGTGCCAGCACCGCGAGAAATGCCGCCTTGTCGCCGCTTACGAGCGTCTGGTCGGCCGCGTCCGACGCACCGAGTACCGCCGCGATATCGGGATGACCGACAGCCGCCGCCTCGACCTGCGGGTTCGCCAGTTCGCGTTCGACTATGCTCATGCTCGCCCCCGCCGCGCCGGGACTCACGGACGAGTCCGGGCACGGGGGGATATAGCAGAAATGCCTGCCCGCGTTTACCCCGCCGCCGCGCGCACCGCATCGCAAATTCGATCGACCACAGCCTCGACCTGCGCCGCATCGTCGCCCTCGGCCATCACGCGGATGACGGGTTCGGTCCCCGAGGGGCGGATGACGAGCCGGCCCTTGCCCTTCAGCTCGGCTTCCGCATCGGCGATCACGGCCTGGACCGACTCCGCTTCGAGCGGCTTGCCGCCCGCGAACCGGACGTTCTTGAGCAATTGCGGCAGCGGTTCGAAGCGGTGGAGCAATTCGCTCGCCGGAACCCCCGAGCGCGCCAGCTCCGCGAGGATCTGGAGTGCTGCGACCAGCCCGTCCCCGGTCGTCGCATAATCGGACAGGATGATGTGCCCCGACTGCTCGCCACCGACGTTATAGCCCTGCGCGCGCATCGCTTCCAGCACGTGGCGGTCGCCGACCTTGGTGCGGATCAGCCCGATTCCCTGCGTCGCGAGATGCCGCTCGAGCCCGAGGTTGGACATGACCGTCGCGACCAGTCCGCCGCCCTTGAGCCGCCCCGCGCGCGCCCAGCTGCTCGCGATCGTCGCCATCAGCTGGTCGCCGTCGACGATATGGCCCTTTTCATCGACCACGATCAGCCGGTCCGCGTCGCCATCGAGCGCGATGCCGAGCTGAGCGCCGGTCTCCACCACCGCCTCGCACAACGCCTTGGGCGCGGTCGAACCGACGCCGTCGTTGATGTTCTTGCCGTTGGGGGTGACCCCGATCGACACGACGTCCGCGCCGAGTTCCCACAAGGCGGTCGGCGCGACGCGGTAGGCTGCGCCATTCGCGCAATCGACCACGATCTTCATCCCGTCGAGCCGCAGGTTCTCGGGGAAGGTCGACTTGGCGAAATGGATGTAGCGGCCCTGCGCATCGTCGACTCGCCGCGCGCGCCCGATTTCGGTCGCGGGGCTGAGATCGATGTCCCCATCGATCAACGCCTCGATCGCGGCCTCGTCATCGTCGGACAGCTTGTAGCCGTCCGGACCGAACAATTTGATGCCATTGTCGAAATAGGGATTGTGGCTGGCCGAGATCATCACGCCCAGATCCGCGCGCATCGATTGCGTCAACATCGCGACCGCTGGCGTCGGCATCGGGCCGAGCAGCACGACGTCCATGCCCACGCTGGTGAAGCCCGCAACCATCGCGGATTCCAGCATATAGCCCGACAGGCGGGTATCCTTGCCGATCACGACGCGGTGGCGGTGGTCGCCGCGCCGGAAGTGCGCGCCCGCCGCCATGCCGACCTGCATCGCCATTGCAGCCGTCATCGGCGCGGTGTTGGTGAGGCCGCGAATCCCGTCGGTACCGAAATATTTTCTTGCCATTACGCGCGCATCCGTTCGGTTATGTGCGTTGCACTCATAAGCGGCCAAAACGGGCCGCGCATCTGCAAAAGGGCCTGCATGTCGCAATCCAGCCGTATCCTGTTGTCGCTCGTCCTCGGGCTTGCCGTCGGCGCCATGCTGGCGGGCTGGGCACCCGGCGCGGTGCCGGTGACGGTCGCGGTGGCCGGGCCGATCGGGACCGCGTGGCTCAATGCGTTGCAAATGACCGTGCTGCCGCTGGTCTTCTCGCTGCTCGTCACCGGGATCGCCGCGACCGCAGAGGCGGCGCGGAGCGGCGCGGTCGCGGCGCGCGCGATCGCGCTGATCCTGTGCGTCATGGTGTTCAGCGCGGTGATGGCGGCGATCCTGACGCCGCTGTTCCTGCAACTCGCGCCGATGCCGACCGCCTCGGGTACAGCGCTACGCGCCGCGCTCGCGGGGGCAGCACCCGCCGGGGCGGTGCCGCCGCTCGGGGAATTCCTTGCGGGCATGGTGCCGAGCAACGTCGTCGCGGCGGCGGCGAACGGCGGGTTCCTGTCGCTGATCCTGTTCGCGCTCGTCTTCGCCTTCGCGCTCGCGCGGATCGCGCCCGAGCAGCGCGCGCTGCTGACCAGCTTCTTCGCCGCGATCCGCGACACGATGCTTGTGGTGATCGGGTGGATCATCTGGATCGCACCGATCGGCGTGTTCGCGCTCGCGGTGACGGTCGCCGCCAAGACCGGGACCGCCGCGGTCGGCGCGCTGCTCCATTACATCGTGACGGTGTCGAGCGTCGGGGTTATCGTCTCGCTGTTCGCCTTCCCGCTCGCGGTGCTGGGCGGGCGCGTTGCGCTGCTGCGGTTCGTGCGCGGGGCCGCGCCCGTTCTGGCGGTGGCAATGAGCACACAGTCCTCGCTCGCCAGCCTGCCCGCGATGTTGCGCATTTCGGAGGAGATGGGCGTCCCCGTGGCGACCTCGGGCGTTGTGCTCCCCATCGCCGTGGCGATGCTGCGCGCGACCGGGCCGGCGATGAACCTCGCGGTCGCGATCTATGTCGCCAACTGGTTCGGCGTGCCCATGAGCTTCGCGACGCTGTGCGCGGGGACGGCGGTGGCGGTGCTGACGTCGCTCGGCTCGGTCAGCCTGCCCGGACAGATCAGCTTCATCGGCGCGATTTCGCCGATCGCGGTGACGCTGGGCGTGCCGATCGCGCCGCTCGGGTTGCTGGTGGCGGTCGAGACGATCCCGGACATCTTCCGCACGATGGGGAATGTCGTGATGGATCTGGCGGTGACGTTGACCGTCGGCGCGCGGAGTGCGCCGGTGGCGACGGACAGCGCGGATGCGCTGTTGCACGAGGGGGCGGCTTAGAGGTTTACCCGAGGTGTTTTCCCGCGCAGGCGGGAATCCAGGGCAACGGGCAGGAACGCGTGCAACTCTGGGCTCCTGCCTGCGCAGGAGCACATTGGCCTACCGATACACCCAGTGCCACACCCCCGCCGCGATCCCCGCCAGCGGCAGATGCGCCCAGGTCGCGACAAGCCAGATCACCACGCCGCCTGCGATGTCATGCGGGCGAAACCCGCCGAACTTCGCCCGCCGCTGCGCGATCGCGACGAACGGCCAGTAGCTCGTCTTGCGCTCCCAGTCGCGCCACAGCTCGGGCTGGAGCGATTCCTTCTTGCGGTCCTGCAGCGCCGCACCGACCAGCGCGAGGACGATGATCGCGACCGCGACGATGATGTTCGCCGCGATCGGATAGACCGCGATATGGCACAGCCCCCACAAGGCGAACGCCCACATCATCGGATGGCGCGTGATCGCGAACACGCCCCGCGCCGTGGCGGGCGCGGCGGTGGCGGGTTTGCCGGGGAGCGCGGGATTCCCGAGGAGCGACCCCATCAGCAGGATGCTCGCGACCAGCATGACGAGCGTGACCGGACCCCAGATCCCCTCGCCCACCGCCCACCACGGCGCGGTAGCGGGCGCGGTCTGGTAGCTGTGCGCGAGCCAGCCGAGCGTCGCGAAGGCGACGAGCGAATAGAGTCCGAGGAACCCGTTCGCACCGACCGCGCGCACGATCGGCGCGCGGAGCGGATGCGACAGCAGGAAGTGCGAGCCGACGAACGCCGCCGCGCTCGCGAGAACCAATTGCGTGCCGTCCATCCCGTACCCCCGGTTATTTGACCCCGTGCATCCACTTCTTGAGCGGCCAGGACAGGACCAGCAATAGCACGCCAAGCGCGATCGCGACCTGCGCAATCGTCGTGAACGTGCCGGTATAGGTATCGAGGCTGACCTTGAGGTTGGTGACCTGCCCGCCGACCGTGTCGACGCTGGCGAACTGCGCGACGATCCCAGCGACATATTGCGCGCAGGAGATCGAGAGGAACCACACGCCCATCATCAGCCCGACGATCCGCGCGATCGACAGCTTGGTGATCATCGACAGCCCGACCGGCGAAATGCACAGTTCAGCCAGCGAGTGGATCAGGTACAGCCCCGCGAGCCACCAGATGCCGACCTGGAAGCCCGGCCCGGCAAAGCCCGCACCCAGCACGAGGAACAGGAAACCCGCCCCGACGCCGATCAGCGCAATCCCGAACTTGACCGGGATCGATGGCTCGAGCCCGCGCTTGGCGAGACCGGTCCACAGGATGCTCATGATCGGCGCGAGCGTCACGATGAAGAAGGCGTTGAAGAACTGCGTCTGCGGCGCGGAGATCGCGAAATTGCCGAACAGGCGCAGGTCGGTGTTGCGATCCGCGAACAGCGTCAGCGACGAGCCTGCCTGCTCGAACAGCGTCCAGAACACGACGTTGAAGACGATCAACACCATCGCCGCGAGCATCATCTGGAACTCGCGCTTGTCGCCGATCACGAACGACCAGATCAGGATGCCCGGGATCGCGATGAGGAACGTGCCGAACAGCAGCTTGCCCATCAGCGAGAGCGACGCGAGATAACCGACGAAGCCCGACCCCGGCACCGGCGGCACCGAGTTCATGAGGTTGACGAACAGGAAGTACAGCACCGGCACCGCGATCAGCGCGCCGATGAAGATCGGGATCGTGCGGTCCGGTCCGCTGCGGACCGGGGGCTCGCCATAGCCGTTGAGCTTGCCGCCATCGAACTGGATCAGCGTGAACGAGATCAGCATGCCGATTGCGGCGAGGCCGAAGCCCGCCCACCAGCCGATCGTCTCGGCGAGGATCGGGCACAGGATCTGCGAGCCGAGCGACCCGAGGTTGATCCCCATGTAGAAGATGGTGAAGCCGGAATCGCGGCGTCGGTCGCCCTGCGCGTAGAGTTCGCCGACCATTGTCGAGATGTTGGGCTTGAAGAAGCCGTTGCCGACCGAGACGAGGCTGAGCGCGATCAGCATGATCGTGACGAACAGCGGGCTGCGCTCGGCATCCGACTTGAAGCCGTCCTTGGCGATCGTCCGCGCGGTGCTGCCGTCGGGGGCGAGCAGCGAGACGGTGCCGTCGTCATTGCCCTTCACCTGCAGGCGCTTGCCCTGGTCGGTGATGAAGCGCTGCTCGGTCCCGGCCTTTGATTCGACCGTGACAGTGTAGCGCTGCCCGTCGATCGTCGCGAACGGCACCGCGGTCTGCCCGCCGAAGCAGAGCGTAAAATAGCCGACCGCCATCATGATCGCGCCGAACTTTACCGAGCGCTTGGAGCCGAGATACTGGTCGGCGAGATACCCGCCGACCAGCGGGGTCAGATACACCAGCGCGGTGAACCCGCCGTAGAGCCCCGTTGCGGCGCGATCGCCGAAAACAAAATGCTTGGTGAGATACAGCGTGAGCAACGCACGCATGCCGTAATAGCCAAAGCGCTCCCACATCTCGGTGGTGAACAGCCGCGCGAGCTGGCGCGGGTGGCCGAACCACGTCTCGCCCGCCGCCGGATTGACATGCGTGATATCCGGCTCGCGCGGAGTATCCGCGGTCGGGGTGTCCACCATGTACAAACTCCTGAAAACGGTCGGGGCGCCGACGGATGCGGCGCGGTTGGTTGCGGGCGAGACTAACGCCAATCGCGGGTGTGTAAATATCCGCCGTGTCCCGCTAAAGGGCAATCCATGTTCAATGACCGCACAACCCCGCTCTCGCTCCTCGCCACGCGCCGCTCGGGCAAGCCACGCGACCTGGTCGCGCCGGGCCCCGACGCCGCCGAGCTCGAGACGATCCTGACGATCGCGGCACGCACGCCCGATCATGGCAAGCTCGCGCCGTGGCGCTTCGTCGTGGTCGCGCCGGAGCAGCGCGCGGCGCTGGCCGAGGTCATCACCACCGCCTATCGCGCCGAACGCCCGCAGGCCGGCGCGACCGAGATCGCGGCGCTGGTGCAGTTCGCCGAACAGGCGCCGACGCTCGTCGTCGTGCTCTCGTCGCCCAAGACCGAAAGCCATATTCCTTTGTGGGAACAGGAATTGTCGGCAGGTGCCTCGTGCATGAACCTGCTCCACGCGACGCATGCGCTCGGCTATGCCGGCGGGTGGCTCACAGGCTGGCCGAGCTATTCGACCGCGGTGCGCGATGCGTTCGGCGCGGATCCCGAACGGATCGCCGGGTTCATGTTCCTCGGGACGCCGTCTCGGCAATTAGACGAGCGTCCACGTCCCGATCGGCAAAACATTGTTACAAATTGGGGCGGTTGAGAGACTGGACATTTCGCACTAGTGGTGTATTAAAGCAGCATGACAGCCCTGAACAGCGAAGACTCGCCCGTTTACATCAAGCTGCGCGGGACGATCTCCGCCGCCATCCTGCGCGGGGAGTTTCGGGCGGGCGACCAGCTGCCGTCGGTCCGCGCGCTCGCCGCCGAACATGGCGCAAATCCGCTCACCGTGGCCAAGGCGTATCAGAGTTTCCAGGACGACGGCTATGTCGAGGTGCGGCGTGGCGTCGGGATGTTCGTGCTGCCGGGCGCCGCGGAGAAACTGCGCGCTGCCGAACGCGCGCATTTCCTTGACACGAGCTGGCCGCGGATCGCGGCGCATATCGATTTGCTCGGGCTCGATGTCGCGGATCTGCTGGAGCGCGAGAAGGCCTGACCCTCCCCGCGATCCAGCCGGTTCCGCTTACTTCGACAGGCAGACGTAGGTCGTGCTGACGATGTCAGCATTGGCATTATATTCCGCAACATAGGCATTCCAGGCGGCATCATGCTTGGCCGCCGGCACGTCGACCGCCTTGGTGTGGAGCGTCAGGATCATGTCCGGCGTCGGGGCAATCGCGCGAGTCAGTGGGTTCATCGTCAGGACGCGCCCGGAACTGAAGGCGTCCGCCGTGTAGCCGTGCGACGCATACCAGCGGGCGTGATCCGCCACGGCCTTCTGGAACCCGGCGATCGAGCCCCCCGGCTTGATCTTGCTGGTGCGAACGATCGCGGGGCTTCCGGTCGGGCAGGGATTGGCGGTCTGGGCGAGCGCGGGGCTGTCCCCCACGATGGCAATGGCAAGCGCGACCAGCGTCAAAGACACGTTCATCGAAACGATCCTCCCATGGACCGGCTAGTCCGGCGGGCGCGTGTTACCGCGTCCGGAAGGCTTGCCGCAAGTCATATCGAAATCGTAACATTCTCTTGCCCGAGGCCGCGAACGCGACCGAGCCTATTAGCGTTCCATCACCCCGAGCGCCGCAACCTCTTCCGCCGACAGCGTGATCCCGAACATCATGCTCAGCCGCAAACGGTAAACCCGCGGATCGGTGATCACCGCATTGGTCTCGTGAGCACCGGCGCGCCCGCGATAGGTCGCGTCGGTCAAGGACGCAAACCCCTTCGGCAACACGATGCTGACGATCCCCGCATGGCGAAACCGGCTGACCGGCGCGGTCGAGGTCCAGTGGTTGCTCAGCCCTAGATCGGCGTCAAACACCAGCCGCGTGTCGAAGCTGTATTGTGTCTGGAAGCCCGTCCCCGTCCCGCGCCCGTCGGTGGTCGCGGCATCGCCGTCGCGCAGCAGCATCCAGCCATGGTCGCCTGCCCGGTCGAGCCGGAACAGCGCGCCGTCGGGCGCAGTGACTTGCGCGCCGTCGATCAGCGGCATCGGCGGGGTGTAGCTGCCACCGAAGCCTGTATCGGCGATCCACTGTTCCTCGCCGAGCGTCACCAGGCTGAACGTGTGCGTCAGCGGCGGCACGTCGCTCGCAGCGATCCAGACGCGCGCGAGCAGCGGTCGCGCGTCGAACCCGAGCGCGTGCAGCGCATCGAGGAACAGCCGGTTATGCTCGAAACAATAGCCGCCGCGGCCCGCGGTGACGAGCTTGGCGAAGACGCTCGCACTGTCGATCGCGATTCCGCGGCCGAGCAGTATGTCGAGATTCTCGAACGGGATCGCCAGCCGGTGCGCGCGCTGGAGTGCGCCCAGCCCGAGAGGGTCGACGGAGGGCCGCGCGGGGAGATGAACGCGGGCGAAATAGGCGTCGAGGTCGAACGCGGCGTCACTCATGCCGCGAACGCTTCGGGCGCGATCGAGTACAGCACGCTCGCATCCGCCATCGCGGCGGCCTTGAGCCCCATTGCCTCGGGGACGATCTGCGCGACGTAGAAGCGCGCGGCGGCGACCTTCATGCTCAGGAAATCACGGTCGCCCTCGGCGTCCACCGCGATCCGGCCCTGCCGTTCCATCAGCCAGCCACACACTGCGACCGACAGCATCGTCAGGAACGGATAGCTCGCGGCGAGCTTGTCGTCGGCGTCGAGTGTGGCCAAGCGCCGCCCGACTTCGTCGCACACGTCGATTAGCGCGTTGAGCCCGCTGTCCTGCGCCTCGGCGCGCATGTCGGCAATGAGGCGGGCGAACACGCCGCCATTGTCCATCGAAAGCTTGCGCCCGACCAGATCCGCCGCCTGAATCCCGTTGGTGCCCTCGTAGATCGGGGTGATGCGCGCATCGCGGAAGAACTGCGCCGCGCCGGTTTCCTCGACATAGCCCATCCCGCCGTGGATCTGAATCCCGAGGCTCGCGACCTCGTTGCCGAGATCGGTGCCGTGCGCCTTGGCGAGCGGGGTCAGGATATCGAGCCGCTCCTGCCCGCCCGCTTCGTTCAGAGTCGCGCGGTCGACCTGCGACGCGGCGTAATAGACGAGTGCACGCGCCGCCTGGGTCTGCGCCTTCATGCGGAGCAGCATGCGGCGGACGTCGGGATGCTCGACGATGCGGACGGGTTCGGCATTGCCCGACCCCGCGCGCGCCGACTGGACCCGGTCGAGCGCATAGCCGACCGCCGCCTGCGTCGCCGCCTCGGCGACCTGGACGCCCTGGAGGCCGACGTTGAGCCGCGCGTTGTTCATCATCGTGAACATCGCCCGGATGCCGCCGAACTCGGCCCCGATCAGCTCGCCGACGCAATCGTCCTGGTCGCCGAAGCTGAGAACGCAGGTCGGGGACGCGTGGAGGCCCATCTTATGCTCGATCGAGACGACGCGGACGTCGTTGAAGTCGCCGGGGTTTCCGTCCGCATCGAGGCGGAATTTGGGGACCAGGAACAGCGAGATGCCCTTGGTCCCGGCGGGCGCGCCGGGGGTGCGCGCGAGGACGAGGTGGACGATGTTGGGCGCCATGTCGTGATCGCCGAACGAGATGTAGATCTTGGTGCCCTTGATCAGGAATTTCCCGTCGCCGTGCGGGGTGGCGGTGGTCCGCAAGGCCCCGACGTCGGAGCCCGCCTGCGGCTCGGTCAGGTTCATCGTGCCGGTCCATTCGCCGGTCGCGAGGTGCGGGAGGTACAGCGCCTGCTGCTCGGGCGAGCCGTGATGCGCGAGCGCCTCGATTGCGCCGACCGTCAGCGTAGGCGCGAGCGCGAAGCCCATGTTGGCCGCGCCCAGCGTATCGAGCACCGCGGTCTGGATTGCGAACGGAAGCCCCTGCCCGCCGAATTCTTCCGGAACGCCGATCGTGCCCCAGCCGCCCTCGACGTAATCGTGATACGCCTTGATGAAGCCATCGGGCATGACGACGCCTTCGGGGGTCCATTTCGCGCCGACCGTGTCGCCGGTCCGGAGCAGCGGCGCCCATTCGCCCACCGCCAGTTGCCCGACGCCTTCGAGCACCGCATCGACGACGTCGTCGCTGGCGGCGGCGAACCGTTCGGTCGCGGCGAGATCGGCAATCCCGACGATATGGTCGAGCACGAAACGCTGGTCGGCGGTGGCTGGAGTGAACACGGGCGGCATCCTCTTATCGCGCAGGTTTGTGGCGGCTATAGCGCCGCATGATGACCGCGCCAAACCCGCCGATGCAGACGCGAACCTTACCCTACGGTGCCGTAGCGATCGCGGAGGCCGCCGCGCTGATTCGCGCCGGGCAACCGGTCGCGATCCCGAGCGAGACGGTCTACGGACTCGCCGCCGACGCGACCGACTCGGGCGCGGTCGCGCGAATCTATGCGGCCAAGGGGCGGCCGAGCTTCAACCCGCTGATCGTCCATGTGCTCGATCTGGCGGCGGCGGAGCGGATCGCGGTGTTCGATGCGACCGCGCGGGCTTTGGCGGCGGCGTTCTGGCCGGGGCCGCTGACGTTGGTGTTGCCGGTGCGGCCTGATGGAGGGATCGCATCGCTGGTGACCGCGGGGCTGGACACGATCGCGATCCGTGTCCCTGCGCACCGCGCGATGCGCGCGCTGATCGCGGCGGCGGGGGTGCCGCTGGCTGCGCCCTCGGCCAATGCGAGCGGTGCGATCAGCCCGACGCGCGCGGCGCATGTTGTGGCGTCGCTGGGCGGACGGATCGCGCTGGTGGTGGATGATGGCGCGACGGCGGCTGGGGTTGAGTCGACGATTATTGCGGGATTGCAGGTGTTGCGGCCGGGGCCGGTGACGGCGGAGGATCTTGCGCGGTTCGGGGATAATCCCCCCGCACCCCCATTGCACTTCCCCGGCGAAGGCCGGGGCCCAGTCGAGGGCGATCTGCAAGCGAGTGCCGCGCTCTCTTCCGACCCGGCCAGTCCTGGGCCCCGGCCTTCGCCGGGGAAGCAAGGAAAAGAGGGGGAGGCGGCAATCATCACCGCACCGGGCCAGCTTGCAAGTCATTATGCGCCGAACAAGCCGCTCCGGTTGAACGCGACCGAAGCCGAGGCAGACGAATATCTCATCGGGTTCGGCGCGATTGACGGCGACACGTCGCTATCGGCGCACGGCGATATGACCGAGGCGGCTGCAAAGCTGTTCGATGCGTTGCACCTTGCCGATGGTTCTGACCGTGTGCGGATCGCGATTGCTGCGATCCCGCTCGACGGGATCGGCACGGCGATCAACGATCGCCTGCGTCGCGCAGCGCATCGGGACTAGCCGTCGCCCGCTGCAGGCCGGTTTGGGGGGGAGTGCCGCAATACCTCCGTGCGCTTCCCCGGCGAAGGCCGGGGCCCAGGAGAGGGCGATCTGCAAGCGGGGGCTGCGCTCTCTTCCAACCGGCTCGCTCCTGGGCCCCGGCCTTCGCCGGGGAAGCAAGAAAAGAAGGGGGCGCGGCGAGCACTTATCACCTTCGCCACACGCCAAGCCGGCGGGAGCGTCCTGCCCCCGCCCACAGTCCGCGTTACGCCGAAACCGTCTTCGACCGTTCCGCAAAGCTCTTGCGGAGCTTCGCCAGCTTGGGCGGGATCACTGCCATGCAGTACGGATTGCGCTGGCCTTCGCTGTCCCAATAATCCTGATGATAGTCCTCCGCGGAATACCAGTCGGTCAGCGGCTCGATCGTCGTGACGATCGGCGCGGGCCAGCCCGATGCCGCCCGTTCCATCGCGGCGCGCGCTTCGGTCGCCTGCTCTTCCGAATGCGGGAAGATCGCCGAGCGATATTGCGTGCCGACGTCATTGCCCTGACGGTTGAGCGTCGTCGGGTCGTGCGTCGCGAAGAACATGTCGAGGATGTCGCCATAGCGCACCTGATCGCTGTCGAAGGTCACGCGGATCGCCTCGGCATGCCCGGTGTCGCCACCGCAGACCTGCTTGTAGGTCGGGTTGGGGACGCTCCCGCCGATATACCCGCTCTCGACGCTTTCGACGCCGATCACATCCTTGAACACCGCTTCGGTGCACCAGAAACACCCGCCCGCCAGCGTTGCGACTTCGCTTGCCATGATACGCTCCTTGTTTAGGTCTTTAAGATAGGTACGGCGGGAAGCGACAAAAGGGGGACGGCAATGCTGGACGGATCGGTGCTGGTGACGGGCGGCGCGGGCTATATCGGGAGCCATGCGGTGCTCGCGTTGCTCGATGCCGGGCACAGGGTCGTCGTCTATGACAATCTGACCACCGGATTCGACTGGCTGGTCGACCCGCGCGCGACGCTGGTGCGCGGCGAGATCGAGGATGATGATCTGGTCCGCGCGACGCTGCGCGATCATGAAGTGCGGGCGATCCTGCATTTCGCCGGGTCGATCATCGTACCCGAATCGGTGAGCAATCCGCTCAAATATTATCGCAACAACACCGCCGCGAGCCGCGCGCTGATCGAGAGCGCGGTGGTGTCGGGGGTGAAGCACTTCATCTTCTCGTCCACCGCCGCGACCTATGGCACGCCCGAAAAGGTCCCCGTCGCGGAGGGCGAACCGACCGTGCCGATCAACCCGTACGGCACCTCCAAGCTGATGACCGAGGCGATGCTGCGCGACGTCGCGGCGGCGCATCCGATGAATTATGCGGCGCTACGCTATTTCAACGTCGCGGGGGCTGACCCGGCGGGCCGCAGCGGGCAGTCGACCGTCGGCGCGACGCATCTCATCAAGATCGCGGTCGAGGCGGCGCTGGGCAAGCGCGAGACCGTCGGCGTCTATGGCACCGATTATGCGACCCCCGATGGCACGGGCGTGCGCGACTATATCCATGTCAGCGATCTGGCCGCGGCACATGTCGCGGCGCTCGACGTGCTGATCACAGAGCCGACCCGCAGCCACACGCTCAATGCGGGGTACGGCAAGGGGTTCTCGGTGCTCGAAGTGCTCGACGCAGTCGACCGCGTGACCAATCGCAAGCTTGAACGCGTGATCGAGGGACGCCGCGCGGGCGATGCGGGCGAACTGGTCGCGGATAACCGAGCGATCCTCGAAACGCTCGACTGGACGCCGCAGCGCGCCGACCTCGACCTGATCGTGCGCGACGCGCTGGCGTGGGAGCGCAAGTTGGGCGAGCGGGAGTAGGCAGCGTTACCGCGCCCTTGGCTGCCTCTTCCCCGGCGAAGACATGGCCTCTGCGAAACCATCCGTCATCCTGAACTTGTTTCAGGATCCAGCCCTCCGCGAGTCCGGACGATGCCTGCTGCGCGGTGGATGCTGAAACAAGTTCAGCATGACGGCGGCCTTTGGGGCCGGGGGTGACGATAAAACCTACGATTGCCTTTACGCAGAGGTCTCGCGAAAACCGGGGCCTGGCAGCAAGCGGTTGATGGCGGGTGTCGCGCCCGATGACGTCGGCCATCGCTCCTGGGCCCCGGCCTTCGCCGGGGAGGTAAAGTTGGTGTGACGCCCCTCAGATCGTCTTGCTGATCCCGAACAGGAACCCGCGCCGCGCGCCGAACTGCGGCGCGCCGACCCCGACGCCGGAGCCGTCGCGGATCTCGTAGACATGGTCGCCGACGTTGATGATGTCCGCGCGGATTTCGATTCCCGGCCCGGCGAAATTGTGGCTCGCGGTCAGGTTGACCACCGCATAGGGCGGGAGCTTGCCACCGTTCGGAACGTCGCCGTCGCGGCGCAGCCCGGAGCCGTACAGCATCGACGCGCCGACTCGCGTATCGCGCAGGAAGCCCTGCTCGATCCGGTAGGAGGCACCTGCCGAGGCGGTCCAAGTCTGGTCATGGTCGAGATAGATCGCCTGGCGCGCGATCGTCGCGATATCGGCGGGGTCGAAGTTGAACTGCGACGAGACGATGTTGGTCCCCTGCGCCTTGGCATAGGCGAGGTTGCCGTAAAGGGAGAGGCCGTGCGCGGCGTAGCTGATGTTGCCCTCGACGCCCTTGATCGTCCCGCGCGCATAATTGAACGGCGTCAGGATGATCGGCGCGCCGAACTGGCCTTCGTCGAGCAGGTTGTACGACTTGCGATAATAGCCATCGAGCCCGACCGTCACCGCAGGCGACAGCTTCCACTGCCCGCCGACGTCGAAATAGTCCTGCTTCTCGGCATAGGGCGTGTCCGCGAGCGGGGTGGCGACGCCGTCGTCGCCGGGGGCCTGGGCGCTGGTGCCGCGGAACTTGAGCACGCTGGTGGTCGCGACGTTGCTGAACGGCGGCGGCGAAAAATAACGCGAGTAACCGGCGTGGAGCGCGAGCCCCTCGAGCGGGGTCAGCACCGCGTTGACGCGCGGCGAGAAGGCGCTCTCGGCGCGATAGCCGTTATAGTGATCGAACCGGCCGCCGAAATTGACGATCAGCGGCTCGGCGATCTTCCATTCGTCCTGAAGATAGACGCTGTAGGTCATCTCGGTCCGGGCGCCATTGTCGATCACCGTGACCGGCTCGCCAAGCTGCGCGCCCGCATCGTCGACCTGGAACACTTGGGTAGAGGTGCGGCTGTTGTTGCGGTCGCGCGAGATGATCACGCCACCACGCAGCGTGTGCGCCGCGCCCAGGCGATACGCGCCCTCGATCTGCCCGCCGAAGGTGAAGTCGCGCTTGAAGGCGTTCTGCGCGAGCCCGTTGAACAGCAGTTCGCCGAGCACGTCAGGGGTGTAGCGCAGCGCAGAATAGCGGGCGAACAGCGAGGCCTGCAACGTCAGCGGGCCCGCGTCGTGCAACAGGCTGGCCAGCGCGAAGGCGGTCTGCTCGTGCTGCCGCTCGTCGAGGTCGTCGCTCAGGACATCGCTGACGCCGCCGACGCTGTAGCCACTGTCGGGGCGCAGCCCGCGCGGGTTCGGGATCTGGTAGCGCTGGTCGGCATAGCCACCGATCAGCGAGACGCGGTTGTTCGCATCCAGCGTGTGGTCGAGATAGACGAAGCCCTGATATTGGTCGGTCCTGTCGTGGAGCGGGGTGCGCCCGGAATCGACCGGGTCGATCCCGTTGTTGCTGTGCTTGTAGCTGCCGGTGACGAAGTAGTTCGTCTGCCCGGTCGAGCCGCCATATTCGATGCTCGGCTGGATCGTGTCGTTGGTCCCGCCATAGATTTGCGCGGTGCCGCTATTGTCGAAATGGCTCTTGGTGGTGATGTCGATGATGCCCGCCGTGCGCAGGCCATATTGCGCGGGGAGCGCGCCGGTGCGCAGGTCGAACCGCTCGACGATCCGCGGGCTGAGCGTCTGGCCGAACACCGAGACGCCTTCGGGCAGGATTGTCCCGTTGATGCGATATTGCAGGTTGTTGTGGTCGTCGCGCACGTGGAACTGGCCGCCGCCATCCTGCACCACCCCCGGCAACTGCAGCAGGATCTGATTGAGCTGGAGATTGTCGCCGCCGGGGAGCGCCTTGATCTGCGTCGCGGTGATCGAATAGGTCGTAGCACCAAGGCTCGGCTGGATCGACGCGCGCGCCGCATCGAGGCGGCCGGTGACGACGATGTCCGGGCCCGCGCCCTTGCTGGCGGCGGCGTCGGCGGGCGAGGCGGCGGGCGACGCGGCGGTCGTCGTGGCAGGGGCGGGATCGACCTGCTGCGCAGGCTCGGCGGCGAAGGCAGCGACGGGCAAGGCGAAAGACGCAGCGACGCCGGACAGCAGAAAGGATCGGATCATGCGGGAGACGGCCTTTTTAGAACAGCTTGGTCGGGTGCGATGGCGGCCCTACATGTGATGAGATAAAGTATCAAGGCCGAGTCATCGTCTCCCGGAACGATTCGGCCCTGACGCTCCCGCCACGCGCTTGCCTGCGTGGCGGCCGCTACCTTGCGGGGAGATGAACGGGTCGCCGCAACTTACACAGATGGCATCGCGGCCCTCAAAGCGCGTCGAGCGCCATTTGCAGCGCCGCCGGAACGATCGAAAAATCGCTGCGGTGCGCCGGCACCGTAGGGTCTGCGACATCACCATACAGAACCCGATAATATTGCCCACGCACCACTGCCAGATCCCAATAGAATGGCTCGATCCATCCCGACGGCGCGAGATAAATCACGGTCGTGGAGGGACGACAGAACATCGTATTGGTCATTGCCGCCCCCATCTGCCCGATGACGACCTGGGCACCGCTGAACAGGCGGACCTGCTCAACGAAGCTCAGGCTGGCCGGATCAACGACCGTGAACCCGCGCTGCTCGACAAGTCGAAGAACATCCGCATGATTCGACAGGGTCCTGCCGTGCTGCGCCGCACGATCGACAAACAGCAACGTGGGTCCGGTCAAAGGGGCTGCGTCCACCGCAATACGCGCGAGCGTCTGACGTACCGCGAAATCGATCGCGACCGGAGACTTCTGCACCGGGTGACGGGTAACGGGCGTGGCGTAATAGAGTTCGACGAAATGATATGGAATCGATCGATCGACCAGATCGATATGAATCGAGGAATCGAGAAACGTGCGGATCGAATCGATCCGGACGCTGTCGATCGCATCGCCATAGCTGTGGATCACGACGCGTACCGGACGATCATCGTGCTGCATCAGCGCCATCACCGCACGCAGGCGCGGCAGGTCGTCGACGAGCCAGTGACCGTAGTTGAACGATCCCGCCGAGCCAATGAACAGGCACCGCCATGCCGGATCCGTAAAGCGCGTCCGGTCGGCGTTGAGAATCAGGTCGCGCGTCGCGATCTGGACGGCGGCGCGGTCGTTTGGCCGGTAGGTTTCATAAACGATTGCGGGGTCGGTAGCCGCGTTGGCATAGAGTACACTTCCCGCAAGGACCGCATCGGCCAACCTCACCAAACCGGAGGCGGGGCAGTTCTGCGTCGCGATCGACGCATAAAAGCCTTGCAGATCCTCGGTAAACGGACTGGGTTGAACGAATCCGGAGTCCGGGAACCGCCAATGGTAGCGCGCGGTCTCGTACAGTTCGTCGACCCAATGGATTCCGTAGGTGGCCGGGTCGGTCGTTGCCGCACCAGGCGCATCCTCGCTTAGCCCGGGCGCGACCGCGCCCGCTCCATAGGTCCGGTCCGCCGCGCAGCAGATCGAGGGTAGCGAGCCTGATCCCACGTCAGGCTCAATGTCGATCGGCTCTGCCACGCTTGCTCCGTCAATCATGGGGCGCCTGCGGCCGGCTCGCCTTGCCGCCACGGCATCGGAACGCGCGGAGGTACCGCAGGCGCGAAGTCGAGACGGTCGAGCGAAAGGTTGGGCGAATAAAAAGGATCGTTCCGCAGCAGGTCACCCCACCGATCGTGCATCCGGGCGGCCTCCGCGGCGAGCCGCCGCGCGCGCTCGCCCGTCTTATCGCTACCGCGCGTCCGGCTTTCCTTGTGGATCAGCAGAATTTCCGGATCGCCGACGACCTTGAAGCCCAGCGCCCGGATCCGGAGGCACAGGTCGATGTCGTTATAGGCAACGCGGAATTCGGGGGCGAACCCGCCGACCGTGGTGAAATCGGACCGCCGGATAAACAGGCAAGCCGCGGTCACCGCTGAAAATTCCTGCATTAGTCTGGCTTTGCCGAAATAGCCCGGGTCATTTCCGTTCATGCCGCCATGCGGCGTGCCAGCAACGCGGTGATCGCCCATGCCAAGCGCGATTCCGAAATGCTGAAGCGTTCCATCCGGGTACAACAGTCGCGCGCCAACGACGCCGACGTCGTCCATTGACAACAACGCGCGCGCACGGGCGAGCCAATCTCCAGATAAGATTTCTGTATCGTTGTTGAGGAAGCACAGGATGTCGCCGGTCGCGTGTTCGGCGGCGAAATTGTTGATTAGCGAAAAGTTGAAGGGTTCATCATAACGCAAAACTCGCGCGATCCCCTGTTCCGAGAGGCTTTCGAGATAGGACAGCGTAGCAGGATCGTCCGATCCGTTATCGACGATCAGGATTTCGGCATGTTCGGGCACGGTCTTCACGATCGAATCGATGCAGGGCTTGAGTACGTCGAGTCCGTTGCGAGTCGGGATGATGATCGAAACTGATGTATCGAACGCCCGCGACGGACGGACCCCGGTACATCCGGGGGCGAACCCTTCCCCTGAGCGGAACGGCATTCCGGTCCGCTCGAAATGGCCGTTGATCGCCAATTGCGCGGCGACAATCGCGTAACCCTTCTGGTCGGGCGAAATGGCAGTGATCCTGGCGTGGTGCGCCAATGATACAGCACGTGTGGGATATGGACGATACGAGAATCGCTGCTTCGCTCGAAGCAGCGCAACAGCAGATCGTAATCCTGGCTCCCTTCGAGTCCCAGCCGAAATCCGCCGATTTCCTGTACCAGCGCACGGCGGTAGACTCCGAGATGGCTGACCATGTTATGGCCGTACATCAGGAACTTGCTGAAGTCGCCCTTAAAGTACGGAGCGGACCGATTATTGTGCACGTCGATCTTGTCTTCGTCCGAATACAAGACGTCGGCATCAGGATGCTTGTTTATGTAGTAAGCAACTACAAATAAAGTATAGTCTGGGATGACATCGTCATGGTCGATCAGCACGACGAAATCCCCGCTTGCGAGCTTCAGTGCGCGGTTGCTCGCATCGGAGATGTGACCGTTTTTCGGAGATTGGACATATTTGACGCGTTGATCGCGCGCAGCATATTCGGCGAGTACGTCGACCACCGCGGTATCAGGCGAATGATCATCCGCGATGCAAATCTCGAAATCCGAGTACGTTTGCTTTAGCATCGCATCAAGGCACGAGCGCAGCAACGGCAGCGGCGTGTTGTAGGTTGGCATCACGAACGAAAACGTCGGTCGCACCGCCATTGCAGCGGTCATCCGGTCGATCACCGCATAATCTTCGGCGAGTGGACGCTCGTACTTGTAGAACCAGCGACGATAGTGGGAATCGAGATCGAATTCCGACACCATCAACGTCCGCGAAGCCTGAGCGGATTCGCGCGGCGTCATTGGCGCGCGCTCAAAACACGTTTGCGCAAGTTCGAGCAGCGGGGTTATGTCGAGGTCTGCCGATGCGAGGTCGCGGATGATCGCTTCTGCCTCGGCAAAGGTGGCGACCGACCGGAATGTTAACGTCGGCTGGTAGATGACGTTCGATTTCCGATCAGGGTCCCACCGCACCCGCAGGATCTGTTCCGGATTCACCAGCAAGAGCGGCGTCGGCGCCGAGCCCGAAAGGAAGGGGAGACCCATCCGCTCCTCGAAGCCATCGCCATAATCGAGATACAGCTGCCCGTTTAGAAGATTGCCCTCTTCGAGCGGGCGCGCGTCGATCGTCAGGATTGCAAGCCCGCCAGCGCTGGCGACACGTTCGTCCAGCTCGAACACCACCCAGGGATCGAGCGACGAGAATTGCAACCGTTGCCCCTTAGCCGCGAGCGCGACATCGCTTGCCTCGATCGGCACCAGCCCGACGCTGCATCGCGCAAGCGCCGCCACTACCTCCGGAACCGCCATCTTCGGCGCGAACGCGGGACTGCCGTGCTGCAGATAATCGATCTCACGAAGCGCATCGCTATTGCCATTCTGGTCCGCGCTCTGCCGATAGAACCGAAGCGCTTGCTCCTCGTCGCCCATCCGCTTGTAGAGATGGCCGATGCTGAGCAGAAGGTCGGCGTCGCGTGGCATGCGCGTCAGTGCAACATGATAGGCTGCGAGAGCCTCGTCGAGCGACCCGGACTCCTTAAGGACATGCCCAAGCTGGACCCGAATCGCCCTGTCGTGCGGCTTGCTGCGCAAATGCGCCTTGTACAGCGTTGCCGCTTCCGCCCAGTCGTGCGCATCGCGCGCCCGATCCCCCTGCGCGCGCAAAGATGGCGTCGAGCCCCGCAGTTGCTTCGTACCAAACGGACGAGACAGCAGATTAGGCCATTTCACTGGAACCTCTTTCCCCGGATTGTACGAATTCAAAGTGCCCGGAAATCTCGCGCTAGCGCAAGCTCGCAACCTTCACTAGACTAGATTGGAATGTACCGGCGGGGTCTGGGATACGATAATGCTGAGTTTTGCAGCCGCCCGGCTGCGTACTGCCGCGCGACAGGCCGCACGCCATCGTGACTGGACTGGCGCAAGCACAGCATATCGCGCCTACCTCGATCGCTGCCCGCAGGACTCCAAGGCATGGGTGCAATATGGCCATGTCGCCAAGGAAGCGGGTGACCTGGAACTGGCGGTGTCCGCCTACGGCCGCGCGTTGGACGCCGCGCCAGATGCCCCCGAAACCTGGTTCCATCTTTCGCACGCCTGCAAGCGGATCGGGGACAGGGCTGCGGCAATCGATTGCTGCACGCGCGCAGCGTTGCTGGACCCGGGCTTTTCCCGAGCGGCCGAGGAACTAATTGCGCTGGGTGCGCGCGATCGCATTCCAGCGCAGTCGCTCCCCACCGGCAGCGACGCAGTACCCCGCCCGCACAATCCTCAAGTGCAGCCCGCCCCCACGCTGGACGGGCCCGTCTTTGCCCCATCGCGCTACGACTCATTCCGACGGCAGCTTGCACTTGCACCACCGCCGGAGTTTGCGCCCCTTGCGCTGCCACTGACCGTGCTGATTGATGCGACGTCAGCGCTTCCAGTCGAGATCCGCGCGACATTGTCGAGCCTGCTCGACCAGCACGACCGCCGCTGGTGCGCGATCGTGCAAGCACCGCCGGCAATCCTCCGTCATTCGGTGGCGAGCCTGGCGATGCTCGAACCCCGGATCCGCTTCGCGGCGACCGACGCTGCGGCCCCGTCGATCGACGCATCTCCCCACGTCCTGCTGATTGCGGCCGGAACGATGCTTGACCGGCAGGCGATCGGGTGGTTCGCATTCACGTTGGCGCGGACGGGATGTGTTGCCGCGTATTGCGATCACGACCGATCGGTCACCGACTGGCGGCACGGCCGATCGTCCGCGGCCCCCGTCTTCTTTCCGATGTTCGATCCGCAGTGGACCCCCGATCCGCAGGAGGAACCGGCAGCAGTGCTCATTGATCGCGCACGCCTCCCCGATGCGGAAGGGCGAACCGGCGGGACCTGGAAGGTGTTGCGAAACGCTGCGGCTACGGGCGCGGTCGTTCACGTGCCGCTCCTGCTGGCCAGCCGGCAGAGTTTGCCGGAAGAGGCCGAACTGGCCCCGCCCGACCGTCAGGTGGCGGATCCCGTGCCACCCTCGTCCTTGTCCTCCCCAGACAAAACGACCACCCCCCTTCCGCCCGCCGCACGGATCCAGATCGTCATTCAGACGCGCGACGAGCCTGCGATGCTGCGAGCCTGTGTCGACAGCATCCGGCAGAAGGCAACCCGCGCGGAACTGCTCGACATCACGATCGTCGACAACCGCAGCATCGAGCCCGCCACTGAACGCCTGCTGGATGGCTATCGCCGCAAGAACATCGCAACAACCCTGGCGTTAGACGAGCCATTCAACTGGTCGCGCGCTAACAACCTTGCCGCGGATATCGGCGACGCACCGCTACTGCTGTTCCTCAACAACGATACCGAGATGCTGAGCACGGGCTGGGACGATGCGTTGCGCGTAGCGCTGTCTCCGCGCGATGTCGGAATTGTCGGGGCGACACTGCTGTATCCCGACGGCACGATTCAGCATGCCGGGATCATCATGGGAATGGGCAGCGGCGGACCGGTCCACGAAGGTATCGGTCGCGCGGTTGACACCGGACCCAACGACCGATGGCGCAAGCCCCGCAGCGCGGCGGCAGTCACCGGTGCATTCTTGGCGATGCGGCGCGACGTGTTCGATACCGTGGCAGGTTTCGACGCGCTCAACTTCGCGATCGCCTTCAACGATATTGACCTGTGCATGCGCGTGCGTGCAGCGGGCTTCAGGGTGGTGATAGGCGCCGATATCCGCGTCACGCACCACGAATCGAAGACGCGCGGGATGAACGTCACCCGCTCGCAGATCGCGTGGGACCTCGACGAGCTGGGGCGGCTGTACGCACGTTGGGGAAACGCCCTGTTCGACGATCCGGCGTACAACTTGCACTGGACCCGGACCGGGCAACCGTTCGACGGCTATCGGATGCCATCCTTGCCCGAAGTAATCCGCAGGATCGACCTCGGCGCCCGCGCCGACCCATGGGCGCCGCACGTCACGCGGGACGAAGCCGTCTGGTGGTAACGGCGTCCGCGTCCACCTGCTGACCGCGTCCCTACCAGAGCGCGGCCAGCGGATGACCGATTAGTTCGCGATCTGCCGCGCGGTAATGAACGGCGCGAACAACTGGTTGATGATCCCGAACAGCTTGGCTGGCTGATTGGCGCGGGCATTCGCGATGTACAGAACGTCCTTGTCGTGCATCGCAAAGCGCTGCGCGAGGAAATAGCTTTCGGGCCGGAGCAGGTTGAGCCGGTAAATTACCGGCTCCTCGGTCTCCGTGCCAACGTGCACGCCGTAGCGGAACAGGAAGATCGCCGACGGATCCGCCACCGCATCGTTCGGCCCGCCTGCGCGCGCGAGCGCCTCGGCGAGCGAAACCTCGCCGGTTTCGAACGCGACCTGCGAAATTCGGGTCACCGCGCCAAATACGGTGTAGGTACGCGGGCGGCGAATCAGTTCGATCCGGTCGCCAGGAATAAGGATCAGATCGTCCTGCGTGCTGGCGCGGATCGTGCCCAACCGCTGGTCGACGGTACGCCCGCCACGGACAAACCGAACTATCGTATCGTCCGAGGTACTCGCGCTGCCCCCGGCACTCGCGATCGCGTCGAGGAGATGTTCGCGCCCCAGCGTTAGCGCAAGCCGACCGGGCTTGTTCACCGCACCCGACACATAAATGGTATTAGCGACATTCTGTTTGATCGCGACCAGGACGCGCGGGTCCTGCGACTTGCCGCGCAACCCCGCCGCGATGCGCTTCTGCGCCGCGTCCGCGGTCAGGCCTCCGACCGTGATCGCCCCGAGATAGGGCAAATTGACGCGCCCCTCTGCATCCACGACCGTATCGGGGAAAGACTCGCCATGCGCCGAGGGGTCAAACCCGCCTGGGGCCGACCGCACGCCCCCGCCGAACAGCGAAACGCCGACTTCATAGACCGAGATGGTCAATACGTCGCCCGGACCGATCAGATCGACTCGCTGGTCTATTGCCAACGGCGCGAGCGCGGGAAGCGTCGTGAATCGCTCGCGTTCGGCGCTGTTCATCGAATCGACCGCATGGAGATCGAGATCGATGATGCGGAACCGGACGCTGCCATCGGATGCCTTCGAATGCTTTACGATCGCGCGCGCGGTTGGCCCGTTCGAGGGCAGCGTCGAGCAACCGGCAATCAGAAGCATCGCCATCGATCCGACCAGACCCGGCAAGCGTCGACCCACAAAACTTAACGACATCGAGCAACAGTCCTGAATATTTCGAGCCCGGTTGGTGCAGGCGACGTGCGGAAACCGCTGTCCATTAGGAGGCAACGCGGACGATTGCCATGGCTTATGTTGCCGGTCGCGCGGCCCGGCCAGCGCAACCACTCCGCGCTTCGTGCTGCGTACACGCCACATCACATTCCACGAGTCTGCAGACGGTGGTGGACTTCGCACGCTTCGGCAATCGTATCATAATGCACCAGCGCGCCGCCGTAAAGCACCGCACCCCGTCGACAATATGCCTGTAACGTATTTGGATCATGCGAAATCATAACCAAAGTCGCATTGTCTCGGCGCGAGATCAGCGCATCTTCGGAGCGACGTCGAAAACGTTCGTCGCCCGCTGCCGTAACTTCATCGACAAGGTAACAGTCGAAGTCGATCGCCAAGCTGATCCCGAACGCCAAACGCGCGTTCATGCCCGCCGAATAGGTGTTGACCGGCTGATGAAGATATGGCCCGAGCTGGGCAAAGTCTTCCACGAAATCAAGTAATTCCTGCTCAGGGCGATTGTAGATTCGCGAAATGAAGCGCGCATTGTCAGCGCCTGTCAGGCTAGACTGAAAGGCATTGCCATAGCCGATCGGCCACGAGGTCGTCATCGATCGTGTGACCTTGCCCGTTGTCGGTTGCTCGACTCCGGCGATCAATCGCATCAATGTCGACTTGCCAGCACCGTTCGCACCGCAAATGCCTATCGAGTCGCCTTTTTCTATCGTGAAGTTGAGATCGGCAAAAACCAGCTTCTCGAACTTGCGAAGATGGTAGGTCTTCGACACATGGTCGAACCGTATCATGGTAAGTCCCGTCGTTGGTTCGGTCGCGCCCGCCGGCAGTCGCCTTCGTCGCTTTGTCCCCGTACAGGCTTCGAGGCAGGTTTGGAAGGCGTAGCAGAATGAGCAGCTGGAGACGATGACAGCATCCTGGCGCGACGAGCTTGCAATCCCGATCTGCGTCGATGCGCGGATGCTGGAAAAAGGTGGCACCGGCGTTTCGAGCTATGCGCGTTCGCTTGCCGCGGCAATCGCATTGATCAGCGATCAACCCTATCGGCTGCTCGCGGACCATACCGACGACGGGCCGATCCGGAAGAATATCGATCTGCTCCGCCGCGCGCCGCGCAACTTGCGAACGGTCGGTGATGCGGCGGGCTTGGCGCTTTCAGGGAGAGACATCTTTCGCCGGGCGCATATCCATTTCGGGGTGCACCGTACGCTTTATCCGCTTCGTTGCGATCTTGAACCTGGGATCATGCACTGGACCTATCCCGTGCCGATGCGGATCGAGGGGTGGATCAACATATACACCGTCCATGATGCGATCCCGCTCGTGCGCCCCGACCTGACGTCGATCGATCCACGACGGCATCGCGCGGTGCTGGACGCGATCGTTGCTAGCGGCGACGGCATCACGACCGTGTCACAGGACGCGCGTGCCGCGATCATCGCATCGTTGAAATGCACGCCGGATTTCGTCACCGACACCGGCCAGCCCGTCGATATCGCTGACCTGGCACCGGGTCCGATCCCGGAGGGACTCGTTCCGCAGGGATATTTCCTGATGGTCGGTTCGGTCGAACCGCGGAAGAACGTCGCGGCAGTGCTCGCCGCCTATCGCCGCGCGGGAGTTGATCTGCCGCTGGTCGTGGCAGGTCCGAACGGCTGGCGCGCTGAACCGATCCTTGCCGACATCGCCCGAACCCCGGGGACCCGCCGCATCCCCTATCTCGAACGCGCCACGCTGCTGGGGTTGATCGCGAACGCGCGCGCGCTGGTGTTCCCGTCGCTTGCCGAGGGGTTCGGACTGCCGCTGGTCGAGGCAATGGCCCTGGGGACGCCTGTGCTGACCAGCGATCGCGGCGCGCTGGCGGAAGTCGCCGGCGGCGCGGCGCTGGCGGTCGATCCGAACGATGTCGCGGGGATTGCCGGGGCGCTCGCCGATCTTGCCGGGGACACAGCGCTCCGCAAAGCGCTGGTCGATCGCGGGCATGAGCGCGTGGCCGCTTTCTCGCAGGATCGCTTCGTCGTCCGGCTGCTCCAGCTTTACCGGGATACGTTGCAGGCGCGCGGTTTGCACGGTAACGCTCCTGCTTTCCACAGATAAGGGCAACCACGTTTGCGCATCGGCATCGACGGCTACAATTTGGCGATGGCCAACGGTACCGGAATCGCCACGTATAGCTTGATGCTGGCCAAGACGTTGCAGTCGATGCAACATCATGTGGACGGCGTCTTCGGCTTGGACGTCACTGGTCCCGCAGACGAGCGTGAGACATTGTTCTATGATCGTCTTGCCCGTCCCGGTGACCGGGGCATGCGGCGCAAGCGACTTGGCCGCATTCTCTCGACACTTGGCACCGCACGCGGACTCGAGGCGCTCCCGGTCCCCGCCGGAACGGTCGACACGCGCGCGTTACGCGGTCGGATGGCGGCGTTCGACACGCTGTCGAGCGGAGCCCATGTGTTCGAACGATCGCATGCCTATTTCCGCGCGACGGGGCGTTTCGCGCGGCTGCGGATGGAGAATCCGCCAGAGATCATGCACTGGACCTATCCCGTGCCGGTGGTGCTGGAGGACACGCGCAACATCTATACGTTGCACGACATGGTGCCGCTGCGGCTGCCGTTCGCGACGCTTGACGACAAGCGCTTCTATCGATCGCTCGTCGCCGGCTGTGCTGCCAGGGCGGATGCGATCTGCACGGTTTCTGAGACCAGCCGTCGCGACATTGTCGATCTGCTCGGCGTGGCACCCGACCGGGTCGTCAACACCTATCAGGTCTCGCCAATGGACCCCGACCTGCTGGACGAGCATCCCGATGCCTCCGCGCACACGATCCAGACGACCTTCGGCCTGCCGCGCGATGGCTATTTCCTGTTTTTCGGCGCGATCGAGCCGAAGAAAAATCTGGGACGGCTGATCGAAGCGTATCTTTCGCTCGACACCAAGACCCCGCTCGTCATCGTCGCCGCGCGCTCGTGGCAAAGCGAGGCCGAGCTGGTGCTGCTCCCCCGCACAGACGACGTCGCCAGTCCGCGGCACGCGCATCTCGAGCAGCGAATCATCCAGATCGATTATCTCCCGCGCCACCTGCTGATGCGGCTGCTGCGCGGCGCACGCGCGCTTGCCTTCCCGTCGCTGTACGAGGGGTTCGGCCTGCCGGTCCACGAGGCGATGCTGCTCGGCGTCCCCGTACTGTCGTCGCTGACCGGGTCTGTGCCCGAGATCGCCGGAGACGCCGCATTGCTGGTCGATCCGTATGACGTCGCCGCGATCGCCGCCGGGCTGCGCCGGCTCGACGCGGACGCCGATCTGCGCGCGGACCTGGCGGTGCGCGGCGTGGCGCAAGCGGAACGCTTTTCGAGCGAGCGCTACAAACAAGCACTTGATGCCCTATATCAACGGGTTCTGGAGACACCGAGATGAGCGATCAGATGCTGCTCGAACCCGCCGAAAGCCATGATCCAAACCCGGATGGCCTGTCCTTCCTTCCAATTGACCCGTTCCAGGCGCGTCCGCATGTCGCAAGCCGGATCGCGCCACTTGGCGGTCCTGATGCAGGCGAGGATCCGACCTATGCCTTCCAGTCGGTTCAGGTCTTCCCGCCCCCGGGTGCGGTGCGGTTCACGCTGACCTTCCACGACCTCCTTGCTACCACGGGAACGCTGTCGATCCGCGTCCATGCCCTGTCGACGTTCCCGGGCACGGCACCGATGCTGCTCAAGACCGTCACGCTCGATCTGGCCGGGATCGCGGTCGGCGACGGCATGGTCGAGGTGGCGTTCGAGAGCCGGCGGAACATGATGTACACGCTTAGCGGGACGATCGAGGACGAGACGGACGCGGTGGCGCACGCGTTGTCGCTGACGCTGACCCCCCGCGAGCGGGATGCACCGCTGCCAAACGCGGATCCGGTCAATCCGTCCGCTGCGCCTCGCGTCGCGCGAATAGCGCATCATCGCGAACGGCCCGAGCTCGTCACGATGCAGAAGCCCGTGCTGGCGCGTCCGGTATCGCAGGCGATGACTGCGCCACAGATCCGCGACCCGCTGGTCGCCGCCTGGAATGGCGTGCTTGGGCAACCCGACGGCAGCGGTGCCGAAGCGTGGGAAAACGCCTTCATCCTGCAGGCGCTGGCTTATTATGACGTCCCGACCAAGGATGCCGCTGCGCTCGGGATGTTCCCGGCCTACCATCCGCTCCCCAGCTATCTCGCCGGACGCGGTTGCACCGTGTTGACCGCGGCAACGCAACGCGACGATTGGCCCGAGGGGGACCCTGGACGTGCGCTGGAACAGCTGCATGATCGCTCGCTCTGTAACCCGCGCCAGTTCTTCGATTCGGTCCATCTGACGCTGTTCGAGCATCTAGCGGTGCCGCCCGGGCTTGGCGGGTTCGATTTTCTGTGGTCCACGGGTACGTCCCGCGACGCGACAACGCGGGCGCGCTTTCCGCAAATGCTGCGCGACAGTATCGCCTGTCTGAAGCTTGGCGGTGTGGCGATCCACATGCTGCGCTATTCGGGTGAGATCGGCACCTTGAGCTACCTGGATACGGTGGATCCCGATGCGGCACCGAACGATCCGCCCTGGACCAGTTTCGCGCGCGCCGAAATCGAACGGATGGCCTTGTCGCTGATCGCCGATGGCCACGAAGTCGCGCAGCTCAAGTTCGACGTCGATCCGCGGCAAGGCATTGGCGCACGGAACATTCCGTTTGCGTTGATCGCCCGTCGTATGCGCTGAGCGATACGCCCGCCCGCTGCCCCACCGGGGCGCGGGCGGGCGGTCGATCAGGCCGCGTGTTCCTTCACGCCCGCCGCGATCAGCCAGCCGATGCTGTACACCAGCAGCAGCCCGAAGAAGACCGTGAGCAGGATGCGCTCGCGCTGCGGGAAGAGCGATTTAACCGGCAGGTTGGCATCGACGATCCGTACCAGATACAGCTGCTGGCGCTGTGCACGGTCGCGCGCCTGGGCGAACGCCGCCGCCGCCGCCTCATATCGCTTGCCCGCGAATTCCTGACGAAGTCGCAGATCCTCATAGCCACCAAGATTGTTCGCGATGGTGGGCCCACCACCCGCCAGCCGCCCCGATTGCATAGCGAGCTGCGCGCGCAACGACCGAACCTGCCGGGACAGCGCCATATATTGCGGGCTCGACCGACTGATAAAGGCACCCGCCGTCTCCAACTGCGCCTGCGACGCCGCCAGATTGGCACGCAGCGTCGAGACCAACCCGATCTGCGCCTTGCCCGATCCTTCGGGGTCAATGTCCGACTTTTCCTGACGGAACGAGGTCAAGTTGCGTTGCACCTCGGCGGCAGCGACCTCAGCGTCGTCAAGCTGACGCTTCGACGCCGAGATTGCATCGCGATAGCTGCGCGCGTTAAGCTGATTGACGCGCTGTTCGCCCATCACGAGCAGCTTGTTAATGATTGCGTAGCTGTCGTCCGGTCGAAACGCCCGCACCGACAACGTGGTGATTCCGGTGTCGTGGTCGGTCCGCGCTGAGACCTTGTCGTCGTAATATCTCAGCAGGCCCTCGGGCGTGGGGTTCTCGCGGCTGAGGCGGCTCAGCAGGTCCGCCTCGGGGCGGCGAAACCGGCCGACAAGGTCGATTTCACGCCGCAGCTTGTCCACCGCTTCGTGCGACAGGAGATAGTCCGACACGCTCGCCGCATCCCCGCCCGACCCGCCGCCAGTGGTTAACCCAAGCAACGCGCCGAAGCCCGACGAGGTGGGGGTGGGCGTATCGGCCGAGCGCACCACGAAATGCGCCTCCGACTGATATTGGTCAGCTGCGAAAAGGTAGTAATAGCCAGCGAGCAATAGCGTCGGCAGGATCACGATCAGGAAGAGCATGCGCCGTTCCCGGAAGAGATTCACGGTTCGCGCCCACACCGTTGGACGCTCTTCTGGCGGCGTTTCCAGCGATGGTGCAAAAATACCATGCATGTTCATGCAATTAACTCTCGAATAAAATGCGGCAGCGAGCTCAACTCAAATGTACGCGGTTCCGTACCGCCCGCACCGCGATCAAGCCAAGCAAATTCAGAATAAGCGTTGCGGCGGTGATATAGATAAAATTGATATATTCTGTATTGGCGGACTCGAACTGCCCGTACCGCACAAGTTCGAACATTTGCGGAAAGGGATTGTACAGCAGCAAGTGCCGATACGGCTCGGGAACCCAGGACACCTGATAGAACGCCGCGGAAAGCGGGATCATGAAGTAGCTGAACGGATGGACGAGGCGTTCAAGCAGGCTGTTGTCGTGCGTTCCGCCGACGATGATCATCGAGATGCCGAACGAGAAGAAAAAGATGTACGCGATTCCTGCGAGCAGCATCAGCGGTCGTGCCGGAAAATCGGCAAAGCCGATCGCGATAATCAGGCTTAACAGGATCGTAAACGCCACGAACGTTCCTGCCGCCTCAAGCAGCGCACGGGCGAGCGCGATGTCGAACACTGTCACCATGCGGTGATACAGAAGCGGAAGATTGCCGTGCAGCGTCCCCTCCGCACGATTCACGATGCCGCGGAACATAATGAAAATCGTATAACCGACAACTGTCAGCGCAACCGGGTTGATCGAGCCCTCATGCGCAGTCTGCCCGCTGTGGAGCAACGCGATGATGCTGCCCAGCATCAGCGGTTCCGCGACCAGCCAGAGATAGCCGATGTTTTCGCGACCGTAGCGGGTGTGCAACTCGCGCATCAGCACTGCCCCGATGACGCGGCCTTGCACCGTCAAAGCCTGACCCCAGGAGAATTTCGGGGCTGCGGCGACCCGGCTGTTCATGCCGCACTGTCTTTCGTCATTTTGCCATTATCCTGGAACGTGCCAATCCTGCCGCTCCGCACCAGCCGCAAGGCGTACGGCCCGCGATGCGGCACGGCCTTTCCCGCAGGGCCTGTATCGCAAGTGCCGGACGGTTTCCATCGCTATAGCGTTGCTGCCCCCGCGCGCCAATTGCAGAGGTGACGCGGTCCGTGCCGCCCTCTATAGCCACGCCATGCCGACGTCGCGCGAATACTGCCTGCAATCCGGCCTGCCGTTGGCGAAGGTCGGACGCTGACGACAATGCCAGCCCGCACTGCCACGCCACTTGCCGGGACCGACCGTCCGCTCCTGCTCGATATCGGCCGGGTGATCTGGCGGTCCTGGTCCGCCCGTTTGCCGACCGGGATCGATCGGGTGTGCCTGGCCTATATCGCGCATTACGGCGCGTGCGCGGATGCCGTCATCCAATGGAAGGGACGACGCTTCGTTTTAACGGGAGCGGATGCGCAGCGGGTGATGGCAATCCTCCTGGCGGGCACGACCCTGTCCCGTCGCGACCTGGTGACCGCGCTTGCGCGCGCGCTGCCCCGGGCGCTCGTCGCAGTGCCTCGGCGGCGGCAGATCTATCTCAACATCGGGCATACCGGCCTCGATGATCCCGGTCTTGTCACCTGGATTGCAGAACACGACTTGCGCGCAGTTCATCTGATCCACGATCTCATCCCGATCGAGACCCCTGAATATTGCCGCCCCGGGGAAGCGGACAAGCATATCCGCCGGATGACCAACGCGCTTGCGAGCGCAAGCGGCATCATCGGCAATTCGCAAGCGACGGTGGATGCGCTGGAGCGCTTTGCCATTTCACGCGAGCTTCGGCATCCGCCGACGACGACCGCATGGCTCGCCGGGGACGTGCTGCCCGCCAGCGCGACCGCGACCGTACTCGACCGACCGTATTTCGTCAGCGTCGGGACGATCGAGGGGCGAAAGAATCATTTGCTGCTGCTCCAGACATGGCAACGACTGGTCGCGCGGCTGGGGGATCGCGCCCCCTTGCTGGTCCTGGTGGGGCAACGCGGGTGGGAAGCTGCGGCGGCGTTCGCCCTGCTCGACCGCGCGACCGATTTGCGCGGCGCCGTGCGCGAATATGGCCGCTGCGACGATACCGAGCTCGCCGGCCTCTTGCGCGGTGCGCGTGCGTTGCTGATGCCGTCGTTCGCGGAAGGGTTCGGCATGCCGGTGATCGAGGCTCTGCAGCTCGGCGCCCCTGTCATTGCGTCCGATCTTGCGGTGTTCCGTGAAATTGCCGGCACGATCCCGACCTTCCTTCCGGCGCATGACGCGGTCGCGTGGGAGCAGGCAATCCTTGATTTTTGCGCGCCCGCGCCCGAACGCGCACGGCAGATCGAGGCGATGCGAGGGTATCGCGTTCCGGACTGGCCGGGCCACTTCGCCACGGTCGACCAGTGGCTGGAGACGCTCCCCGCTTGAGCCGGCTAGAGCAGCGGTTGCGCCTTCACCGCCGAATCGATCGCCAGCAACTGGCGCAGCAGCGGCTCCATCTGATCAAGCGGCCAGGCGTTGGGCCCGTCCGAAAGGGCGTTCGCCGGGTCGGGATGCGTTTCGAGGAACAGCCCCGCCACGCCTGCGCCAACCGCAGCCCGCGCCAAGACGGGCACGAATTCGCGCTGGCCGCCTGACCGGTCCCCCTGACCGCCCGGGAGCTGGACCGAATGCGTTGCGTCGAACACCACCGGGCATCCGGTATCGCGCATGATCGCGAGGCTGCGCATGTCCGACACCAGATTATTGTAGCCGAACGAGGCGCCGCGTTCGCAGACGGTAAAGCTGTCCGGATCCTGCCCCGCAGCGATCGCTGCGCTGCGTGCCTTGGCGGTCACGTTGACCATGTCGCCCGGCGCCATGAATTGCGCTTTTTTGATGTTGACCGGCTTACCGCTCGCTGCGACGGCCGCGATGAAATCTGTCTGTCGCGCTAGGAACGCCGGGGTCTGCAACATGTCGACGACAGCGGCGACCGGGGCAACCTGTTCGGGGGTGTGGACGTCAGTCAACACGGGCACACCGATCTCCGAGCGGACCTTGGCAAGGATGCGGAGCCCCTCCGCCATCCCGGGACCCCGGAATGATGTCCCCGAACTGCGATTGGCCTTGTCGAACGAACTCTTGTAGATCAGCATGATGCCAAGGCGGTCCGCGATCGACTTGAGGGCCTCGGCGGTGGAAAGCGCGAGCATTTCAGTCTCGATCGCGCAAGGACCAGCGATGAGGAAGAACGGATGTTCGAGACCTACGGCTCTGCCACACAACTTCATGGAACGTCTGTCTTTCGATAATCGATGGGAATGATCGTCCAGGCCACGGTGCCGACGGGCAATTAACGCTTGACCCTTGCCAAATCCACGCTGTGGCGGCACCGGTCTATCCCCTATCTTCTGGCGGTCGGCTTTGCCATAGCACGTTGGCCAATTGGAGTGACGAATTGCAAATGCTAGAAAAGCACCGGGTCGGCGACGCAGCACTCGAGTCCGCACTGCGGACCGTCCGGATCGAGCAGGAGGCGCTGACGACGCTCGCCGCGGCCATGGGCGAATCGCTGCTGGGAGAGGCCTTCAAGCAGACCGTCGCCGCGATCACTGCAACCTCGGGCCGCCTGATCGTCAGCGGGATGGGCAAGAGCGGGATCATCGGGCGCAAGATCGCTGCCACGATGACATCGACCGGTACGCCGTCGCTGTTCATCCATCCGGGCGAGGCGAGCCACGGCGACCTCGGCATGATCACCGGCGACGACATCGTTCTGGCGATCACCTGGTCGGGCGAGACCACCGAATTGGGCGATCTGATCGCTTATTGTCATCGCTTCGGCATCAAGCTGGTCGTCGCCACCGCGCGGCCCGAAAGCACCGCCGGCCGTGCCGCGCACATTTGCCTGGTATTGCCGCATGTCCGCGAGGCTTGCCCGAACGAACTCGCGCCGACGTCATCGACCACGCTCCAGACCGTGCTCGGTGATGCACTGGCGATTGCGCTGATCGAGCAGCGTGGATTTTCCAAATCGGATTTCTTGACGTTCCATCCGGGCGGCCAACTTGGCTCGCAGCTCATCTCGGTCCAGCAGCTGATGGGGAAGGACGATAAGATTCCAACCGTTCGGCTGGGGGCGTCGCTGATGGATGCGACCTTCGAGATGAGTCACAAACGCTATGGGTCGACCGCGGTGCTCGATGGCAGCGGCAATCTGGTCGGCGCCTTTACCGACGGCGATCTTCGCCGCAGCCTAGCGACGCAGCAGAACCTGCATGATCCGATCGAGGCGCACATGTCGCACCATCCGCTTTCGGTCGCGCCCACAACGCTTTCGACCGAGGCCTTGCGGATTATGAACGCCAATGCGGTGACGGTGCTGTTCGTGTGCGAGGGGAGCAGACTAGTCGGCGCGCTTCACATGCACGATCTGCTACGCGCGGGCGTCGTCTGATCTGGCACCGGCTATGACCGACCTGATCGTTATCCCTGCCCGCTTTGGCTCGACCCGACTTCCGGGAAAGCCGTTGCGGCGCATCGCGGGGTACAGCCTGCTCGAACGCGTGGTGCGCGTGGCACGTGCGGCGGCGGAGATTGCGAGCGACTGCGATGTCGTCGTCGCGACCGACGATTCGAGAATCGCGGATCATGCCGAGGCGCTGGGGTGCCCCGTCGCGATGACCGCACGCGAGATTAGCTCGGGGTCGGGCCGCGCCTGTGCAGCCGCCACAACGCGCTCCGTACGACCGGACATCGTGGTTAACCTGCAGGGCGACGCCCCGTTTCTGCCCGCCGCAATAGTCGCCGCGCTGATTTCGGCGGCCCGCGACACCGCCGCCGCTTGCGTCACGCCGGTCGTCCACCTCGATTGGCCAGCGCTCGATGCGATGCGCGCGCACAAACTGACCTCGCCGTCCAGCGGCACCACCTGCGTCCGCGCCGCCAACGGTTTGGCGCACTGGTTCTCCAAGACGATCCTGCCCGCGATCCGGGACGAAGCCGCGCTGCGGGCGGAAGGCCCAGTTTCGCCCGTTTTCCGCCATCTCGGCCTCTATGCCTATCGGATCGAGGCACTTGAGCAGTTCGAGGCGACACCACCGTCCCCATACGAACGCCTCGAGGGCCTGGAACAGCTGCGGTTTCTCGAAATGGGGCTGACGATCCACACCATCCTCGTGGAACCGCCGCTGCATGCGATGTCGGGGATCGATACCGCGGTGGACGTGGCGCTTGCCGAGGACCTGATCCGCCGGTTCGGCGATCCACACACGCGATGAGCCACCTGTTCGTCATCGTGCGGCATGGCAACACCTTCGCCCCCGGGGAACCAGCGCGCCGGGTCGGCGTGCGAACCGATCTCCCGCTGGTCGATACGGGGCGCGCCCAGGCAGAGGCGCTGGGCCGGGCGTTCAAGGACCAGGGTTTGCGGTTCGACCGGATCCTGTGTTCGCCGCTCCGGCGGACGCGTGAGACCGCGGACCTCATTCGGGCGACGCTCGGGGCAGCGGTGGAGGCGGAACCAACGGTGCTGCTCGCCGAAATCGATCACGGCGTGGATGAAAACCGCACCGAGGACGAAGTGATCGCCCGGATCGGGCGTGACGCGCTCGACCAATGGGATCGGGTCGGGATTGCGCCACCGGGGTGGACGGTGGATCGCATGGCAAGGATCGAAGGCTGGCGCGCGCTGTTCGCGCAGACGCGCCCGGGCACAACCTTGCTCGTGACGAGCAACGGTGCGGCGCGTTTCGCGCTTCAGGCAGATTCAGCGCTTGCCGCGCAAGCCAGCGCCCGAAAGAGTTTGCGGTTGCGAACGGGTGCCTTCGGCACGATACGCGCCGAGGGCGATCAGCGGGCGTTGGTTGAATGGGATCGGCGGCCCTGACGCCACGATGCTTGCGCTTGGTGACGTCCTCGGGGAGAGGGTGCACATGACGGTGTTCCGATCCTCCCGCCAACCCCGTGGCACCGACGCCGCGCTGCTGCGTGCTCCACCTTTTCCCGGCGCGCCACGAACGACGTCGGAAGCGGCGCGCTCGCCAGTCCTGCCAATGATTGCAGACAGCACGATCGACGCGATATTCGCGGCGATCCGCGACGCGCAGGTCGGGGGCGCCTTCTGGGCACCGGCGGCAGAGCTTCCCACCGGCGGGCTGATCGTCCGCGTACGATCGCCGGAGGATCTGCTCGCGGTGCGCGCCGACCTCAGCGATGCCGAACGTTCCGCGTGCCAATGGCTCTTGCCCGCGGCCTACGCACGCCACGGCAAGGTGCGCGGTTGGGTCGCGCCGGAACCCGTGCTGTTCGGCGAGGTCGATCCGTGGTCGCTTCTTCCCGCGGCTATGCTGCTACTGGCGCATGGCGATGATGAATGGGCCGTGCTGGCCCATATCGCCGGTTGCACCGTTCGGCTGCTTTCGGACGGTCGCTTCGGTGCTGCAGGTGCGCACCCCGCGGCACTTCGCGAACAGGCCGTGACCGCGGTGCTCCGGACACGCTATCTCGATCCGTTCACCGGGGACGAGTCCGATGCCGCGAGCACGATCGCGCTGTTGACCTTCTGGCGCCGGACGATCGTGGCCAATCGCGGCATCGTCGCCGCGAGCGGCATCGCCTGGTGGAAGCGGCATGAAATCGCGCGCTTCCTATGGTCCGCCGACCAGCCCCTGCGCTTTTTCCAGTCCGAACGCCGCGCGCTGGCTCATGCGGCGCGGCACAGCGGCGCGGTGGCGGTTTGGCCGTCGCGGATATCGCCCGCGATGGTCGATTCGGCGGCGACACTCGGCGTCCTGCTGATCCGGGTCGAGGACGGTTTCGTCAGATCGGTCGGACTGGGGAGCGACATGGTGCCGCCGTCCTCGGTCACGGTGGACCGGCTTGGCATCCATTATGATCCGTCCCGCGCGAGCGACCTCGAGGCCCTGCTCGCGGCAACCGACTTTCCCCCGGCGTTGCTCGGTCGCGCGGAACGGCTGCGGACGCGGATCGTCACGGCAGGGATCAGCAAATACGGCGGCAACGGCGCGCAGCCGGTTCCCGCGCGGCAGCCCGGGCGAAGGCTCGTGCTGGTTCCGGGGCAGGTCGAGGACGACATGTCTGTTCGCCTCGGTGGTGGCGGACTCGCGAGCAATCTCGAGCTGCTGCGTCGTGCTCGCGTGCTCGAACCCGATGCCGAGATCTGGTTCCGACCGCATCCCGACGTCGATGCCGGCCATCGTAAGGGTGCGGTGCAAGATGCCGATGCGATGCGCTACGCCGACCGCATCGTTCGCGGAGGCGGAATGGCAGCGCTGCTCGACGTCGTCGATTCGGTCCATGTGCTGACGTCGCTCACCGGTTTCGAGGCGCTGCTGCGCAACCGCACGGTCACCTGCCACGGCATGCCCTTTTATGCGGGCTGGGGGCTGACTCACGACGTGATCGAGGCCCCTACGCGGCGAGGCCGTGCGCTGACGCTCGCCGAACTCGTTGCGGGGGTGCTAATCCTCTACCCGCGCTATCTCGACCCGGTGACCGGGATACCGTGCGAGCCGGAGGTACTGCTTGACCGCATGGTCGCGGGCGACGCGGTCAACCGCCTTGGCTGGGTAAGCCGTATCCGACGGCTACAGGGCCGACTGACCAAAGCAGGCCGCCGGGCAAGCCCGTCGCCGCTCTAGTCGGTACGATCAGGAACGCCGTCCATTCAGCCGCGCCGCCGCCTTGGCGGAGATGTACGATCCGAACAGGTGATCCCAGAAGATCGTGGTGATCGCGTAATTACCTGGCGTTCGACCATAATGGTGGCGGATATGATGTTGCCGGAGGATCCGCATGATCCCGCTGCGCGCGGGGCGCTGGTGGCAGGCATAATGGATCGTGTCGTAACAGACGTAACCGATTTCGAACCCGAGGAAGATGACCGTACCGGGTTGTCCGAACAGCAGCACAAGCCCGCCCCAGATCATTGCCGACCAGGTGACACTGACGATCGGCGGCATCAGGCTGCGGTATGGATCCTTGGGATCATCATGGTGATTGCCATGGATCACGAACCCCAGCCACTGACCCAGGTCAGACTTGAGCTCGAGGTGGAACAGGTAGCGATGCATGCAATATTCGAACAGCGACCAGATCAGCAGGCCCCCCGCGACCAGCCCGAGCCAAGGCCCGAACGACACGATTCCCCAACCAGCCCACACCAAAAAGAGCAGGATCGCCGCCCAGGTGACGGCAAAGGCCTTGGGGGAGATCACCGTCAGTCGCTCCAGCCACGCGTGGCGAAACAGGCGTAAGCGTTGCGGATAGCCGCCGTCTCCGCTCCGGTTCGGCTCCCGACCTTCTCGACGTATGTTCATAGGCGCTATGGACAGAGACTGGGTGTTTCTGTCAAGCTATGAGCGTCATTCCGACTGTCAGTTCGTAGTAAAAATCGTTTTATCCTGCGGTTTTGCGGCAGATAACATAAACACGCGATCGAATGTTGCGTTAACAAGTTCTCATTTCGGGACCGATGTGCTGCTCAGAATTCTGATTACGGGTGCGTCGAGCGGTCTCGGCGCGGCGATTGCGAGGCATTATGCCGCGCCCGGCAAGATGCTCTTGTTGTGGGGACGGGATTCGGTGCGGCTCGAAGCAGTCGCGAATCAGTGCCGGACGGCGGGCGCGACCGTGTCTATCCGCGCGCTCGATCTGGTCGATACCGCCGCCGCAATCGCGGCGATCGCTGACGAGGATACCGCCGACGCGATCGACCTTGCCGTCCTGTCGGCTGGGATCGGCGATATCCAGGCCTCGATCGACCGGGTCGATCCGCCAGACACCATCAGGATCATGGGGCTGGTCAACTTCGTGACGCCGAGCGCGATGGCAGCGGCCTTGGCGGACCGGATGGCGATTCGTGGGCGCGGCCATATCGTCGTGATCGGTTCGGCGGCGGCATTCCACGCGTTGCCCTTTGCCGCAGCTTACGCCGGCTCGAAAGCAGGACTTGCGCGCTTCACCGAGGCTCTGCGAATCGGTGTGGCACCCCATGGCGTCAACGTGCTGCTCGTTTCCCCCGGACCCATCGACACACCAGGTGGGCGCGCAGTGCCCGCGCCACGGGCGGTGCTGGTCCAGCCGTCTTACGTTGCCGCGCGCATTGCGCGCGCGAGTGCGGCGGGGCGTGGACACCTAATCCTTCCTTGGCCGTTCGCGCTGCTGAGAGCGATCGACCGGTTGCTTCCGACGGCTTTGCGCGATCGCCTGCTGAACAGCTTGCGGCCCCGCTGACGCGGGCAATCCGCCACGGCTAGGACGCGCGCAGGATCGCGTGGTGCAGTTCGTCCGGCGTCAGGTCCCGCGCCGTCCCATTCCCCGGAATTGCCTTCCCGTCCGCGAAGCGCAGCATCACATAGGGCGTGTGGCGGTCTGCCCCGGGCTCGACAATGCCGGGAATGCTGGGGCGATGATCGCCAAAGAAGACGAGCAACGCGGAGGATCCGCTCGCAAGAAGGTGATCGATCAGCGCGGTCAGCATTGCGTCGCTGTTGCGCAAATGATGTAGATAGGCGTCGAGCCCGCCCGGCGAACCGGTGATGCGATCCTTGCGCCACGGGCCGTGGTTTTCCATCGTGACGGTATAGATAAACGTCGGTTTGCGGGCATGATTGATCACCTCGCCCAGCGCTGCTGCGACCGCGCGATCCTCGACATAACGGCCGTTGCCCGGGGTCGCGGTCGGGAAATGTTTCTCGCCGATCAAGCGATCGAAGCCGATCGCCGGCATCAGCCGGTCGCGCCCGTAGAACCGCAGGTCGTGCGGGTGAACGAACAGGCACTGATAGCCCCGCGCCCCAAGCCGCGCCGGGATCGCGTAGGAAGCCTCGCCGCGTGCGGAGAGGAACGGATCATAGCGTCGGAAGCCGAGCGCGGCCTCGCTCCGCCCGAACAGCACGCCGAATTCCGTCCGCATCGTGTAGGCGCCAAACCCGCTCACACTAAGATTCCCGCTTTGCACGGCAAGACTCCGGGCACGGGCGAGCCCGGGCATTGCAAGCTGTCGATTCCCGGTCAGCGCTACCGGATCGGCAAACGATTCGCACTGGATAACCAGGATCAGGTCGAGCGCAGCACGGTCCTCTGCAGTGACGGGAGTCTCGGTGCACGCCGGGGGATCGGGGGTCTCGCGCCAGCGCAGCCAGTACAGCAGGAGCACCGCTATCAGCCCGTGCAGCGCCAGATCCCGATCGAGATCCGGAACTGGCGCGGCCGATCGTCCGGCACCGCTTCGACCCAGCAAGACAAGCGCGCCGAGGGCGGCAAGCGCAATAGCGACGCCCGCAAGGTGCGAGGCCGCGTCGGGGACAAACAACCAGGCGAGCCCGACCAGCACCGCCACGGCACCGACCCCAAAGGCCGCCTGCTGAAGTGTCGACAGCGCACTCAGATAAAACCTCGGGTGCCGCACAAGTGCCGCGAACAGCGCAAGATCGGAAAAGGACAAAGGCTCGCCCAGCATGGCGTGCTTGGCATTGGAGGCCACGACGAAGACCGCCATCAGTGCCACCGTCGCCACCCCCGCGACCGCGGCGCTTCCCGAGAGACCTAGGAACCCGCCGAAGAGCATGGAGAGCATCAGGGCGTGCACGCCGATACCGATCACGCTGCGCGGCCCATGGCGATGCGGACGCACCATGCCATTGAACAGCCAAGCGGTGCCCTGCATCAGTGCAAAGGATAAGATACCGATCGTCACAGCTTGCCCGCGATGTCCGCTTGATGAAGTCGACGAAATGCGCGCAAAACCTGGCGACTGGGGGGCGCTATAGCGCTCTGCCATGGCGCTGTCACCGCCGGATAATCTTGCTTAAGGCGGGCAACGGTTCTAGCGGATGGAAGATACCACCCTCGGTTGCATAGCGGCAGTTCGCACGGATCCGGCATGCACCGTGCGGGCAGGCCCAGATAGCGACTCGTTGAAGGATTGCCCGATGCCTGCCTCCCTCGCGTCCGCGAGCATCACGCCAAGGATCGCTGCGCCGGGCGCACTTCGCGTACCTGGCGAGCGCAACATTCTCCTCCTGCAAGGACTGATGGGCCCGCTTTTCCGCCGCGTCGGTCAGGCGCTGAGACGCGAAGGGTACGGCGTCTACAAGGTCAATTTCAACGGTGGCGACCGCCTTTTCTGGCGGATGCCGAACGGCATCGACTATCGCGGGACGCTGGAAGACTGGCCTGGCGAACTAGCGCGGCTGATCGAGCGGCATCGCATCACCGATGTGATGCTGTTCGGCGATTGCCGCGCGATGCATCTCGGCGCAATCGCCTTGTGTCGCGACCTGCACATTCCCGTCCACGTGTTCGAGGAAGGCTATATCCGGCCGGACTGGGTCACGCTGGAGCTCGGCGGGGTCAATGGCCATTCGAGCTTGCCCCGTGACCCCGTGTGGTACCGTGCAGAGGCCGCCACGCTGCCGCCGGTCCCGGTCCATTACCAGGTCCCGTCTTCGTTCCGCCGCCGCGCACTGGAGGCGATCGCGTATAATTTCGCGGACGTGTTCAGCCGCTGGCGGTATCCGCACTGGCAGACGCACCGTCCATGGCATCCGCTCGTGGAGGGTATGGGATGGATACGACGGTTGCGGCGCCGTAAGGAAGCAGCGGACCGCTCGACCGCGTTGATCGAGAGTCTTCAGACGAGACAGAATCCTTATTTCCTGTTCCCGCTTCAGCTGGATTCGGACGCTCAGATCCGGCTTCATTCCAACTTCGCGGGGATCGCCGATGCCCTCCGCATGGTCATCCGCTCGTTCGCAGCGCATGCACCGGCGCCGCTTCGGCTGTTGATCAAGGAACATCCGCTCGACAATGGCGTGCGCGACTGGCGCAACGAGACCAATGCGCTTGCGGGCCTGTACGGCGTCACCGACCGAATCGATTATCTCGAAAGCGGCGACATGGTCCCGGTCGCGCAACGCGCGAACGGCATGGTGACGATCAACAGCACTAGCGGGACACTCGCACTGATGCAGAACGTGCCGGTGATCGCGCTTGGTCATGCCGTCTACGACATGGAGGACATCACTTTCCAAGGCCGGCTCGACGATTTTTGGCGCGACCCGGGCAAGCCAGATCCGGAAACCTGGGCCGCGTTTCGCCGCGTGCTGATCGACCGCTGCCTGATTCCGGGCGGATTTTTCTCGGAAGAGGCACTCCAGCAGGTGACCGATGGCGTGATTGCTCGGCTGGCCGGGGCAAAACCGCAAAGCGCGATCGCCGTGCGGGATCTGACGATCCGCTAGCGAATAATGCTGCCACCGTGGCGCGCTTACTTTGTAACAAAGCGGTAGCCGTAATCTATTACCAAACCGCAGACCGATTGGGTTCGAGCGGCTGGCTGCGGCTACCCTAATATGTTTTGACGCAAGTTGAGGTACTTAATTAGGACGTAATTCAACAGCGCCTTCCGATACTAAGCCTCGTGCATGCCTGAACCTGCAGCCGGTCAAGCACATGACGCAGGGCTATCGGCTCCAGCGTCGAGTTCGCAGCTGCTTCCCCTACGAACGACATATACATGCTCGAGTTTTAGACTAGGCGGTCCACGCCCTTGCCCTTACCGAACCGGACAACCTGCAATCTGTCGTATGCAATTATTGCTTCGGCTTCATAGTGAGCGGCGCCAAGGACCTCGTGCTCATATCGAACACCAACGCCTTTTTTGCTTCAACAGGTCGGATGAGTCAAACTGGTCGGCTGCCAAATTAGGAGTATTTTATTGCTCTACGAAGATGTTACCAACCTCAGCGGCTGTTCATCGTCCAGGCGATAGGTGATACTTCAGTCGAGCAATTTACCAATGACAGCCTCCAAGGCTTCTCGCCGCAATGCCGGACCGTTCCAGATCGCAAGGGAACGCAGCCGTCGCGGGCCTTCAAGCTGACGGCTTTGCGGTTCAGAACATTCTACAGCAGCTGGGGCAAAACGCGCTCCGTCAAGCTGTTGTAGCGCTATGGCCAAAATCGCGCCGCGATCCTTACCAAAATACTTGCTGATTCGGCGGATGTCGTTTCTCACCGCGTCCTGGGTTCCCAAGTTGTTCGAATTCCCCTCTTCACCCGACAACGGCCATTTGGTTTCCGGCCTACCATTCTAGGAATAGCCCTGCGCCAATCGAAACAGATTCGGCGATATTTGCAGAATTCTCGGCGCGAAGCTGCTTCAGCAAGGCGGTCCAATTCGCGACCTGCGGTGGGTCGACTGGTTCAACAGTCGGCAGTTGCGGGAGCCAATCGGAATTCTCCGCCCGCTGAAGCTGAACAACGATATTGCGACATCTTCGTTAAAGACCGCATGACCCTGTGACTTAACGGAATGGCCTCGGAGAGACCCGGCGCGGTTAGAGCAGCCTGACGCGGCAAAGATAGCCCGGCTCCATCGCGACAACTGACACAGCGGCAAGCGGACCGTGGGCGAGATGCTGGCGCAGTTGGGCGGCGAAGGGCGCGTCGACGATCAACGAGATCTGTGCGGTTAGAACGTCCGGCCGACTTGCGGCGGTGCGGGCCACTGCCTCCCCCCCGAGCGTCATCGCATCCGCAGAACTGAGATCGTGACCCAGCAGCGTGACTGCATGTGTGATGAGCGGCGCGACGGCATAGCGCACCCGATAAGCCCGCCAGCACCCCGCCGTGCCAGCTTCGGCGTTTGGGTCGTACACGCTATCACCATAGAACCGCACGCGTGCGCCGCCGAGCAGCACCGCATTCTCGTCGCGCGGTGCCTCTTTCATCGTCACCCGCGCGAAAATCCAGCGCGGGGTCCTAGGGGCGAAGAAAACGGACGCTTCCAGCCCGGACGTCAGGCCCGCCAGCACCGCATAATGGGGAATATAGCCGACCAACTCCTCCGGCACGAAATCCACGCGGACGTCCGGGTCGAAGGTCTCGGGGCCTCCATAGGCCGGGTCGCACCAGCGGTTGGGCATGCGTCCCTCATGCCGACCCCATTGAATATAGTGGACATAAGGATTCAACCCGGCGTCGCGGACATCTGGATTGTTGGCGACATACCAGTCGCTTTCAAAAAAGGGCGAGGGGCAAAGTACCTGCGCATTATCGGTCGCCAAGAAATGACTGACCGCATCGACGGAGGCAGAATCCGGATAGGCAGCATTATACCAGCGGCTATCGAACAGCGGATTGGGGTCCAACCGCCCACGCCCCCCCTCAGCCGCATAATGCCGCCAAGCCGCCAGCTCCCCGTCTAGGCCCTGCCGACGCGCATACCAGGCCGCATCGAAGATCGGGCGGATATCCGGACGATCCACCACCCCCTCGGACAAATTACAATGTGACTCTCCCGTCATTGGGCTAGGCTCGCGCTCATGCGGCGGATCAAAAGCTGTCAATGGCGTGCACGACCTGGCGCACCTGCTGGGCCGACATGTCTGGCCACATCGGCAGGGACAGGGCAGTATCGGCCAGTCGGTCCGCAATGGGCTGCGCACCGATGCCATCTCCGGTATACGCCCCCGATCCGCCGGGGGTGATGGGATAGTGGATCAGGGAATCGCACCCGGCCGCCTTTAGATGCTCCGACAGCGCATCACGTCGATCCAACGTCACGACGAATAGGTGATAGACGTGGCGAGCCCAGTCTGCCTCGACAGGCAGTTGCACTTTGCTGGATGAGGCCAGCTGTTCAAGATACTGGGCCGCAACGTCTCGGCGACGGTCATTCTCATCCGCCAGATACCGGAGCTTCACGTTCAAGATAGCGGCCTGCACCTCGTCCAGGCGAGAGTTGAAGCCCACTTCGTCATGGTGATATTTTTTTGCCGAACCGTAGTTGCGAAGACTACGGATGCGCTCGGCCAGCACGGGATCATTGGTCGTTACCGCGCCGGCATCGCCCAACGCACCGAGATTCTTAGTCGGATAGAAACTGAAACCCGCCGCGTGACCGATGCTGCCTGCGCGGCGCCCCTTATATTCCGCGCCATGCGCCTGCGCGGCGTCCTCCAGCACGAACAGGTCGCGGCGTGCCGCAATGTCCATAATAGCGTCCATGTCGGACATATGGCCGAAAAGATGGACCGGCATGACCGCACGCGTCCGGTCGGTCAGCGCATCCTCAATCCGGTTGGGGTCAAGCGTGTAGGTTAAGGGGTCGATCTCCACTGGGACCGGAGTGGCACCTACATGCGACACGGCGAGCCAGGAGGCAATGAAGGTCTGCGACGGCACGATCACTTCGTCGCCCGGTCCAACGCCGGCGGCACGCAAGCTGAGGCTAAGCGCATCCAATCCATTACCGACGCCGACGCAATGCCCAGCCCCGCATATACCTGCAAAATTCCTTTCGAACGCCGCCGTCTCTGCCCCCAATATTACGCTTCCGCTGTCCACAACACGGGCCATGGCATCAAGAATCTCCTGGCGATTGGTGGCAATCGAATTTCGGAAATCAACGAAAGGAACCTTCATAACTGGCAGTATTCCCTATCAGATCTACGCATCCATCGCGCAGAAGCCTGCCCCCGTCCATCGACGGGTAATTTACACCGCCTCACGGCCAGAAAGGTCGCGAGGCACGATCAACGGGTAAGTATGTTGGGCAATTTTGACAAGCAGCGACACGAGCGAAACCTCCTGCTAAAATAGTCATTGTCCTATGGTCATGCTGTGCAACAGGTCGCCGACTACCGCGGAATATCCGGGTTGACTCAAAAGACGCACTGCCCCTCTGTCGACCAGCGCAACCCGTTCCTCCTCCTCGCGGAGGTAATGTTCAACAATCAAGACCGCTTCGCCCACATCCTTGTAGAGGGGAACCGGGACGTCATCGCCGAAGCGGTCGAACAGCGCCTTAGCCATGGTATATGGCGCAACCGCCAAGGTGCCCGACGCGATCGCGATCAAGAGGTCCGCCGGTATCTCCCGCTCTTGCCCCGGTGGTGGGGTGACTAGGGCGATTTTAGCGTCACCGTAGCACTCGCGCGCACAACGCAGGCTCGCCCAGTCGTTCCGCACGTCGAGAGCCGCTGCCACCCCTCGGCGCTGGTCGCGCCACCCCGCATCGCCGACAATCCGGAGACCGAAGGGGGCGAGCCTGTGCGCGATAGCACGCCGCTCTCGGATCGCCAGGGGCGGCCTACCGTGCAGCGATAGCGGTGAAGGGCAACGCCAGATGACCGGGATTGACCGTTCGCTCAATCCGGCTTGCAGATAGGCACCGGACATCGGTTCTGCATAGCGTAACGGCGACGAATCGGTCACGCTTGTCAGCAACGCTGCGATCCGCGTCGATGGGGTCGCGACCGTCGCCAGGGATAGGGCATTGCGCAGGCCGGGCCGCATGGCAAGCGCGGCCGCCGCGCTATCGAAAACCACGATAAGGCCCCGGCCCGCCACCTTTGCGACGCGCGGGGTCAGGCCCGCGCCGTTGATGCTGATGATGGGGGCACGCACCCGATGCCAGCGCCCCAGCCCCGCCCCTACCAGCGCCAGCACCGCACGATGCAATAGGGAGCGAGGGTGGACAACATGCAGCCGTACGCTGCGGTCGTGCAGGACTAGTTCCGCCAACCATTGAACGATGATTGGCGTCCCGATATCCTCGACCCGGATGCACACGTCCACTGTGCCCGGATCCAGAGACGACAGGCCGAGCGGCGCCCTGCCCTTCGCCCGTCCCGATTGAAGGTAATGGAGCAGCGGATTGATCCCGGCATCGCGCACGTCGGGATTGGCGATGCAATAGCGGGAAGTGCTAAACCATGGGCCGGGCTCACGCCCTTCCCGCCAGCCCGACTGCATGTAATGAAGCAAGGGGTCCGCGCCAGCATCGCGCACGTCGGGATATTGGTGAAGATACCAAACGGGGTCCATGAAAGCGTTTGGCGCACGCCGCTGCGCCCAGCCGACGTCGATGAAATGCTGAACCGGGTCGGCGCACTCGCCGACATCCGCATAGGCCTTCCGATACCAGTCTGCATCGAAAATTGCTGACACCCGCAGGTCTATTCCCAACCGCTCTAGACTGTGCAGGATCGTTTGTGTCATCGGAGTGGTGGTTAATCGGTTATGATATCCTGTCCAGGATTGTTTTCTGCATCGAAAGCAATACTGATTCGGGTCCGATTATCTTACAATATTCCAAAGAACAGATATTATACATTCAGCGGAAATGATGACGGAAGCCGACCACAACCAATATAGTGATCACGTAGGGGATCGGCGTAAGCCGCGGGCTGCATTTTTTGGATATTCCTGGAGCACGAACTTCCATGTCGATGGCTACATGGAGCAGCACATTGAAAATATACTATCGCTAAACATCGATGTTGACCTGTATTTGGGGAATCATTTTGCGGAACGCAGGGGCGTGGTTGGAACGGCTCCAGTGATTTCGCCAGCCCGACTGGCAACACATGTTGAGTCACAGAGATATGATTTCGCCATATCCTTCAACAACTCCATGCTGATGCCAAAGGTCGTCGAGGCGCTGAACTGTTATCCCGTTTCGGTCATTGTCGACAGCGAACAACATCTGTTCGATTATTGCGACAGGGGCGGGTTTTCGGCTTTCGAACTTGATATCAAGATCGCCCCTATCTACCGCTCGCTCGAGCAGGATATCGCCACGAAGTGCCCCCATGCATTGGAGCGGTATCACTTCCTGCCGCCAGCCACCGATATCGATGGTTGGCGAAGGCCGCCCACAGGCGATGCAGTCGTATGGCGCAACATCTCGTGGATCGCCAGCTTGGTCGGCGACCACTTCCTTGACCAGCTGATCGACTTCGTGGCGCGGCACCCATTCTTCGGCGGGATCATGCGCGAATGCCTGAACAGAATTTCCAGCGTCGGCTATCTGCACGACTACAAGCAACGCAGGGAAGTCTTGGACTTTTGCGCGAGCCTTGGATGGGAGATCGATTTCCTCGAAATCCACCTTCAGAATATTGTGACCAACCTTGAACGCACCGCCATTGTTGAGGAACTGAGTCATCGCGGGCTTGCACTTTACGGCAATGACCGGTGGAACATGCTGATTCCGAAAAATCGGGCGACAGCCCAGTCATTCATGTCCGGACGGACTATATCCTCCCATCGCGCGCAAATGGATGTCTACAACGCGTCCCGACTTTCCATCAACATGCCGCAGGCGCAGGCTAAGACGGGAATGCAATATCGCATACTTGACGTCATGGCTTCCCGCTCGCTCCTGCTAACTAAGCATATCGACGAGTCCGATATCGATGCGGTGTTCGAGGGAAAGTTCCCCCTGCCGCGCTTCAGAACGACCGCCGAACTTGGCAAGTTCGCGGACCATTACTTAGCGAGAGAGGATGAGCGACAAACACTAGTCAAAGCATGCCACGAGCTCGTCGGTCCCAGTTTCAGCTTCCAAGAGCGCGTAACGGACTATTTGAACCTGAGCAATGCCGCCGCAGCCGCACCGCTGTCACGTGGCGTTCCAGAAGGCGGGGGGCGCGGCAGACTCGACAAAATAGAATGGCAGCGCTTCACCAACTGGACCGGCCGACGATAAACGTTGCTGCTTCTCCGTACTCAACCGTGCCTGCCATCAAGAAAGCTAGGCTCCCGCCCTTCATACTGTCCAAACTCGACGAAATGAAGGAGCGGGTCGACGCCCGCCGCCGCCACGTCAGGGTAGCGGCGCAGATAGGAGGCCGGGTCAAAGCCGGCGCCGTCTGGCCGCTGGCTGATGGAGCGATACAGCTGCCTATCCTCGGGTGGTAAGCGATTTACCGCAGCGCGACGCACGCGCTCGGCTTTCTTCGAACGCCGCACTTGGTCGCCTACGGTCTTCTCGCGCAGACGCGCCAAAGTACGAATAAATCGGTTGCCGGCCAGCGCTGTATTGTCGGGTGGCCCCCCATCGTCGTCCAACGCTCCACCATGCTGAACGCTGGCAAGCGCCTGCTGCGCGGCATGGCTGGCCGTCAGATGGGCAACGTGATTGAAATGCAGAGCCTTGTCGAGATGATCCGGCTGATAAGGGTACAACTCATAAGGGGCGGACGTCGGCAGGCCGTTACAGATCGCTTCGATCTTGCCGGCTACATCCACGCAGTCGCTACTGTACTGAAGGATATAATGCGCGCGGGAACGGGCGGCATGCATGCCGAGTGACTTCGGCGTTACTGTGCGGATGACCTCCGCAAATTCCGCCGGATATTTCCACAAGAACGCATCCGGATAGACTAGGTCGCGGTTACTGGCGAAACGCGACAGATAATTCTCGGGCATCAAGATCGGCAAGCCCGCGCCCATCACTTCAATCGTGGTGCGTGTGCAGCTCATGGGGAAGGAGCCGATAAACAGGTCGACCTCCTGATCCACCAGCGTCCGCCATAGCGATGGCGTACCGGGGATGTGGACGAACCGCTCGGCATCGATGTCGTTGGCAGTCAGCCTGTCGCGGAGGGCGGCGAGTTCGGACGGGGAGATTTCGCCGATATGGATATGCCTGCCGTTCCGCCCTTTGAAGCGGTCCACCAGCATGTCTTGATAGGGATAGAGATAAAAATTGCTGAATTTGTGATAGGCACCGGACGAACAGGTCGTCAGTTCCCCCGTCCGCACGAATTGCGAACCAACCCTGGTCACGTCGTTGTCGTGTACCGTCAGCGGAACGTAGACATTTCCACGAATGCCTTCATTGTTTCGGCAATTATAAAACCCGATATTATGCGGATCGACATGGACCGCACCCTCCATGTGGACTCCCACGCAGATATTATGGTCGGAATGATGATAGAAAATAACTTTAGTTTTGTCGACAAACGGCCGCGCGGCAGCAATAGCCACTGGATCCTGATGATGATTGAGCAGGAATATACGCGCCGGCGCGATGCGCAAAAACTGCTGGATTAGCCAGCCGAGCTTCTCTTGCGCCTCGCCCGGCGGACAGACGGAGATGACGGCACCCGAGGCGTCAATGTCTGACAGTTCGCGATCCTCCGACGACATGTCGTTCAGATAATCGGTCGCAATCACCGAACACTCGTAGCCGGGATGCGCTTTTACCAGATCGCCGACGACCAGCGAAGTAGCACCATATTTGTAGAGGCCGGTGCAGACAATAACCACACGCTTTTCGACCGGACGGAAGGGACTTTGCGCTAGCCGCGCTTCAAAAAAATGACGAAAGTAGCCGTCACCGATCAGTTCGCACAATTCGTCGATCTTACGCGAGCCAACCACTTCAACCGGCAATGACTGCTCGTTCGTAACCGAGATGATGAAACGTTTCAAATTATCGAGTGCATCGGAATATTCTCCGCAAACAACCTTCTTCCCTACTTCCGACTTTAACTCATAGAAACTCGAGTACATTATACTCTCCGGGACTGACATCAGGGATGGAAGGGGCGGGACTTACTTCCGAACTTTTTTCTGCCGGACTGAATTAAAGCTTTCGGTGGAAATAATGACCTTCGACGGTGCCTTGTACGAGGTCAGCGTGGCGAGGCAGGCTGCGCGGATACGTTTCTTGAGCACGTCCACTTCTTCCGGTTCGCGCAAACGCACTTTGGCGACGACAATTTGGCCCAAGATATTGTGCGCTTCGCCAAACACGGCGGTATCCTCGATATTGTCAAGACCCATGATGACGTTCTCGACCTCGACTGGATAGACCTTCTGACCGCCGACATTGATAATGTCAGTGACACGGCCGAGAATCTTAAACCATTCGCCGTCAACGATAACCTCGTCTTGGGTGTTGAACCAGCCATCGTCGTCAAAGCCGCTCTTTGCGTTCAGATAGCCTTCCATGCGGTAATCCGACTTGATCCAGAGGATGTTTTCGCGAACCTGCGTCTGAAAGCCCTGCCCACCGATCCGCAGCCACAAAGATCCGTCGGGGCGTGATTGCGAATGCAGCACGCCGACCTCCGACAGACCATAAGTCTGTTGCAGGACGACGCCGGGAAACGCTTTTTGCAAACGGTCGAGCGTGCCTTGCGGCATAACTTCCGTGCCATAGGTAATGCGTCTTAAAGACGACAGATCGTGGGTCTCGTGCCCACGCAACAACAGCAGCAGGTTGAGAAAAGACGGCGTTACCGGCAGAAGCTCAACCTTGTACGTCTCGATCGCGCTGCACAGCATCGGGATTGATCGATCGTCGATGGTTACGAGTGTGCCTAGGCTCGATGTTATTGCCAGTATCGTATTTATGCCGCCAAAGTGGTCGATCATAAGAAACGGAATGGTAACAAGCGGACTGCGCTGCTTGTGGAATTTCTCCGCCACGCGTTCAAAATCATGCAGGATCGCCTTGGGCGCGCCCGTCGACCCGGAGCTGAACAGGATAAGGCCGGCATGCCCCTTGGTCAGGAAGCCATCGAGCAGATCATTCTGCACCGCAATCGCCTTCGACACGATCTCGAACGACTGGCCGTGCTCGTCGAAGGAGACGAGCCAGTCCGACCCGCAGACCTGCAACGCCACATCTTCCTCAACCACCGACTGTCGGCTGAGCGGGATGACGAGGCACTTTTGGATTGCCAGCGCCAGCAGCATGCAGAAGACTTCCGGCGAATAATCGCCCACGACGACCACCTTCTGGCCGGCGGCGATCTTCCTTGCCGCGAGCTCAGCGCCGAAGCCCTCCACCAGCCCACACACCTGACCATAGCTCACCTTGCGCCCGTTATGGACGAAGGCGACAGTTTCCGCATGATCGCGGAAGCGATCGATGAGCCAGTTCACGCCCGGCCCTCAAGTAATTCCTTCATCACCAACTTGATGAGCGCATAGGAGGTGAGCTCGCCAGCTTCCTCATCCGGCACCGAAACGCCGAACTCTTCCTCCAGGGAGAGGATGAGGTCCATATGCTTGATGGAGTCCCACTTCTCGATCGTGTCCATGCTCGAATCATCATCAATGTCTGCTGGATCGATCTCCAGCACCGTTGCGATAACTGACTTCAGTTTCGTTTCATCCAACACAGGTCACCTTTATCCACGGGGATTTCTGATCTTTGAGCCGGTCGACGGTGGAGAGGTAGCTACGCCGCTGCGCCGCCTCGTCCTCCGCCTCGATCTCGAAGCCGAGGCGATCGAAGATGCGCTCGACCAGCACATTCTTGGCCGTCCTGATGTATCGGCCCCGTATCTTCAAGTGGCCCCGCGCCGCCGCATCGACGGCGATGGTCGACCAAATCGCTTCCTCGACGCCTCGCCCTATTACCCGGCAACTCATCAGAAACGCCTCTACATCAGCCGCGTCGCTGGAATAGTCCATCACAATCACAGCGGTTAGCCCGGCGCTGCCGAACTTGTCCTCCACCACGACGGAATAGACGCATCGTTCGGCGCTGGTCATGGCAGCAGCCACTTCGCCGGGAGTGTAACGACGCGTCGTCGTGTTGAACTGGTTGGACTTCTGGCTCAACTCACTGATGCGCAACTGGTCGCGCTCGCTGTTGCGGGCGATGTGGATGCGCAAGTCCAGCGAGGCAAGATATTCCTCCTGCGAGGAGAACTGGGCGCGCGTATTCTCGGCTGACAATTTCTGCTTATATTGTTGCGACTTGGCTTGGCTTTCCGCGCTCACCCCGCCAGATAAGAACAACGCCTTAATTTGCTCGATCACCTGCGGATAGTCGGTCAGGTTAGTCGGCACCTGGACTGTGCGCACACTGGGCACCTGTGACCGCACCCCCTCCAGCTCATAAGTAGAATCGTCGAGGAACACGATGCTGTCCAGGCCTACGTTCAGCTCCGCGGAAATGGCGCGAAGGTTGCTGGATTTGTCGTCCCAGTTGATCTTGCAGATCGTCAAATTTTCGGCGCGGATCGGCATGTCGGGGTGGTTGGCCAGAACCTCCTCAACATCCGCGGGATTATTCTTGGTACATAAGCACAGCACTGCGCCGGCTTGCTCAAGCGCGAGCAGCTCTTGCTGGGCGCGCCAGAACACGCTGCCGGGATATTCGAACGGCGACAGTTTGATGCCGTCGAGCAAATCTTCCCCGATCACGCCGCCCCAGAGGGTGTTGTCGCAATCGAGTGCCAAAACTTTGTAAAAGTAGCGGCCATAGCCCCGGGTTGCGGCCATGATCCCGCGCCCGATCTCGTCGAGCATCGCGATGGAATAGGGCGCCTTGGCTTGCGCGTAGAAGCGTCGGTCAATCAGCGCTCGCAGGCCCACGTTGGCCGCGAACGCTTGAAAATCGACCAGCGATGCGTTGGAGAACTCGTCGACGACACCTTTCAGTGCTGCGCGGAACGCGTCCAGCGCGCCGGCGACGGCATCCTGCCCGATGACCTGCACCATTGGCTCGGCGCGATGCATGCCAGCCACCAGGACCTGCGGCACATCAGGGCAGCTGGAAAGCGCCACTCGATATTGCTCGGCAAGATTGCGCCCTACCTGATCGACGGTCACGGGATCAATACCGGCGCTCAGTTGCGCCTCGAACGCAGGTTGGAGATTGTCGAAGAAGGGGATCGCCAGGATATAGTCAACGCAGTTCTGCCCGAACGCCAGAAAATCGGGCAGCAGCGCGTCATAGCCGCCCATCACAACTTTCAGCCTCACCCCCGCCACTAGCGCATGACGCCGCAGATAGAGAGCGAGCCGGTCGACCTGCACATTGGATGCGACTCCGATGGTCCGCTCCGTCAACGTACCATCGGCCTTCTCCAGCCCCGACACCGCCTTCTGCACCTGAAGGAAACTCGCCGCTGGATCAGTCAGCACCGCGCGCAGCGCGTTCAGTTCGGCCGGGTCAGCCATCACATCGAAGACCCCCCGTTTACGGAAAGACTATGGCCGTTGATGTACGCCGCCTCGTCGGATGCGAGAAACGCAACCGCAGCAGCCACATCTTCCGGAGTAGACAGCCGCCGCAGGGGCGTCTGCCGGGCGATCATCAGCTGCATCTTCTCGGATATATCGCCGATCAGCGCGGTTTCGGTCATGCCCGGCGCGATGCTGTTCACCGTGACCCCTAAGGGGCCGTATTCGGCGGCCATTTGGCGAGACAGCGCAGCCAGCGCGGACTTGGCGACGGAATAGGCGGTCCAGCCGGGCGTTGGGTTGGATTCAACTACCTGCGACGTGATATTGACGATGCGACCGAAGCCCGCCGCGCTCATATGCGCGAAGCAGGCGGTCGATATCTCGAAGGCACCTCGCAGCTGAACGTCCAGATGCTTCTGGACGTCGGACCACTCCACCGCCGTCAGCGGCTTGGGCCCGATAGCGGGCGAGGCATTGTTGACGAGAACGCTAACGCCGCCGAACGCGTTGACGCACGCTTTGACGACGGCCTCCCCGACACCCGCCCGGCTCGCATCGCCCTGCACGGCCAGCGCTTTGCCGCCCGCCGCCTGAAGCTCCGCGACGAGGCGATCGGCGCGGTCGCGTGACCGGGCATAGGTTACGACGACGGCATAGCCATCGGCGCTCAGTCGGCGGGAAATCGCACCGCCGATGCCCCCCGCGCCACCGGTTACGATAGCAACCTTGGCCGCCACGGGCGCGACGGGGGACGCCTGCACCTTCGTCGCGAGCACCTTAACCTTCGCATGGCCGGAGAGGATGATCTCGTCATTCTGGTTGGTAATCGTCGTTTCCAGCTCCAGGAGGCGATCCCGGTCGTGCTTCTTCAGCACGGTGCAGGCGATGACAAGGTCGTCACCCAGCCGCACGGGCTTGCGGAACTCCATATTCTGCGACACCCAAAGGGCGCCGGGACCTGGCAACTTCGTTCCGATGACCGTCGAGATGAAGCTGGCACCAAGCATGCCGTGGACCACGATATCCTTGAACGGCGTAGTCTCGGCATAGTCGCGGTCGACATGGAGTGGATTATTGTCCCCCGTCATGTCGACAAACCGCTGCACATCCTCTTCGCCGATATGCTTTGACAAGGTGCGGACATCGCCGACGGAAATGGCGTCGAAATTGGAAAACATGCTCAATTCGTGCCTGCATTGCTGATGTTGGACCAGCGCCACACGCTAGCGCCGAAGTTGAAGCCTGCGCCCACGGCAGCGATAACGACGCTGTCGCCCTGCTTCATCTTGCCCGCGCTGACCGCTTCGCTGAGCGCGATTGGGACCGAGGCGGCACCCGAATTACCGACCCGCTCAACATTGGTGTAGGTGGACGCCATATCGCGGCCGAGTTTTCGTACCAAATATTGAATCAGCTTGAGGTTGGCTTGATGGAAAATGAAGAAGTCGGCGGTCTTCGGCTCTATCCCCGACTTCTGGCATGCCGCCTTCACGACCCTAGGCAGATGTGTAATCGCCTGCTTCCAGGTTGCGATCCCGTTCAGTTCCATCGTGTCGATGGACGGGTCGAACGGGCGGTCTGGCCGGGTCCAGGTCGATCCGCCGCCCCGTACGCGGACCGCTTCATAATTGGAGCTATCCGTGTGGAATGCCGAAGCGACGATGCCTGCGCCCGGCCGGCGGCCGAGGATCACCGCGCCCGCGCCATCGCTGTGATAGATCGCCGCGTCTGCATTGCTTCGCGAAATGAAGCGGCTGTTCATCTCCACCCCGATGACGAGCGCGTTGCGGAGGTCAGGATCGAGCCGCATCCGGTCGCTGGCAACCGTCAACCCGGTCACGAAGCCTGCGCAATTGGCCTGCACATCAAGCATCTGCCCGCCGGTCACGCCCAGATCGGCGTGGATCTTCGCGGCTAGGGCCGGAAATCGATAGTCGGCAGAAAAAGTACAGCAAACGATCATGTCGATGTCCGAGGCATCGATTCCGGCGCTCGCCATCGCATCGCGCGCCGCGCTGAGCGACAGGCCGGAGGCTGTCTCGTCAGGCGCCGCGAGATAGCGGCGCTCAATGCCTGTTTTTTCGAGGATCCACTCGGGCGTGATGTCGAGATTGGCGCAGAGAGTTTCGTTATCCTCGACCAGAGAACCCAAGCGGTGGCCAACCCCAATAATGGCGACGCCGCTACCTTCCTTCGCCTCATTCGGGGCGGACTGAAGCGCCCCTTCATGCTCTGTCACAATCACACATCCTAAATAAATTCGTAGACCCGGATATTATAGCGTTCTTGTTTAAACGCTTATCGTTTGATCCTCGGCCCTGAGAAAATCTCGAAGCGCGCGATTGCCGGATTTTATGGAACCGAACAGGGCAGTTCTCCCGTGACCGGGACAGATCAGAATGTTGTCCGGTATCTCCTTCATCGCCTCTGCTAGGCTTTTGCGCAGCAGTTCGGGCACCTCGCCCGGCGTTTTTGAAAGACCGATGCCGGAGGCATAGAGGCTGTCGCCCGTGAAACAGGCATTGCCGATGGAGATGAAACAACTGCCCGGCGTATGCCCCGGTACATGCCGATAGCGCACCACAATATCGCCCACGGAAAACTCGCCCGACACGCCATCGAAAACGGAGAAGCGCGGCGTCTTCACGCGGGAGGTGAGCTTGAACGCCATCAACAGGAAGTTCGCGGTCTTGGCGATCTTTAAATCCTGTGCGTGTATGTGAACATCTAGCGCGTAACGATCCTGAAATATCGCCGCTGACCCCATATGGTCGAAATGACCGTGAGTGCATACCACCGCTTTCAGTAGGCCACCGACACTGGCGACGGCCTCGGACAGCGCATCTGCGTCCAGGCCTGTGTCGACGAGGATCAGATCGCCGGTGGTAGAGTCACGCCAGAGATAGCTATTCGACGGAAACTCGCCAGCGTGAACCTGCCAGATATTGTCAGATATCTGACAGAAGGTCATTAATTGACCCCGCCGATGAAAATGGTCTGCGCGGTGATATAGGAGCTGCGTTCCATGGAAAAAAAGTCGATGACGTTCAGGATATCGTCGATCTTCGCGAAGCGCGGGATGGGCAGCCCTGAGATGATCTCCTCGATTTTATCACGCGGCAATTGGGCAAGCATGCTGCTGTCGATGGCAGTGATACCTACTGTATTGCACGTCACATTGAACGAGCCGAACTCCTTAGCCATCACATTTGCGAGGGTGCTGAGCCCGGCCTTGGTCGCCGCATAAACGGAATCGCCGATCGGCTCGAGGCTTGCGGCCATGGATCCGATGTTGATGATACGGCCCCACTTGGTCTTGCGCATGAACTTCGCCGCCTCTCGCGAGACTAGGAACGGTGCAAGCAGGTTCACATTGACCATCGCCTGCGCGGCGGCGGGCGGCATGATCATGGAGTATTGCGAGGTCAGTACCGCGGCATTGTTGACGACAATGTCGATTTTGCTCGTATGTTTGCGAATTTGCGCAAAAGCATCGGTGATCGCAGACGTGTCGGCCAAGTCCACGGCAAAATGCGTGTACTTCGAATGATCGATGCTGGGATCGCCACGTGCAAGACCCACCACGGCACCGCCCTGATCAAGAATGTGCAGTGCGATGTCACGGCCCACACCACGCGTGCAACCGGTCACAATAGCGGTTTTGTCGAAATATATGCTCATCGGTCACTTTGCAGCAGTTCGACGATATAATCTATCAGCGTCCCTACGGTATCGAAAGGTGAAGGCTGACGGCTCATCGCGCGATCGTCGGTTAACGCAATCGGCATTTCGAATTCGCTACCGACTTCCGTCTCGACATCGACGATGACGGACACCAAAGCCAGAGAGTCTATCATGGAATCGCTACCAAACAAGACCGACTCCCGGTCTAGCGCGATTTGCTCGCCGTCCGCCTGCTCCTCGTTAAGGTTAATTAGTGCTTCAAAAACAATCGCCTTAACTTTGTTCTCAAGATCCATTTCTTTTCCAAACTCCACCTCGCCGCGACATACAGCGATCCTCCCCCCGATCAGGGGCCAGTTATCCGATTTACGATTCCTTTAGACTTTATCCCCGCCCAAGGGCAACCTCATGCCGAACCGCCCATCGCCATGAGCGCACGGGCGCGTGGGATAAACGTTGCCTGATATTCCTCGCGCAAGATGCCTAACACGACGGCGTCATGAGCACCCACTTCGGTCCGATAATGACTGCGAAGGCGCCCCTCTTCGACCATTCCGAGATATTTCTGCCATTTGACCATTCGGCCATTATTGGCAGAGATCATCCCGAAAAGTCGCGAAAGGCCCAGGGTGTTGAAGGCGAACTCGTAGAGGAGGCCCATCGCTTCCACGGCGACGGGCAAGCCCTTCGCCTTCTCCTCCTCACCAATCAGAAAACGACCGGTTTCTGCTCGACTGTTATAGGTATCGATGTCGACCAGCGACAGCATGCCGATGGGCGTGCCGTCCTTGAGATGAATGATCCAGTTATACTCGCCTGCAGGGCGGGCAGCGATCCACTTCGCTTGCTGTTCAACCGAGGCGGCACCCGCATTGAGATGCCGGGCGCGCTCGCTCTGCCGCCAATGGAATGTCCTCTCGGCATCGCTAATAGATAAGGGACGCAGGTCGATATAGTGACCGTTAAGGATCACGGACTTGCAACTCATGACGATCCCCAAACGGGCTGGTGAACAAAAAATGCGGCTTAAATGCATTGCCAGGCACTTGCAACGCGCTTGCAACGCAACCGGGATTATTCGGCTTTTTGCGAACCAGATAGCAATATCAAAACCTTCCCCCGGTCTCTGAAATGGCTTCGGGTCGTGATAATTCAATGCCCGGATCACGCTACTCCCACGGCGGCTTGTGGGGCATAATATTGCTCTGCAGGCGGTCACGTCGCGAAGGCGTCGGTGGCACCATGGTCGGCGGCGGTCCAAACGGTGACCTTGACCGCTGAACAGCGCTGTCTAACCACAGGACAAGGCCGCGGTCCGTTACGCGCACAGCTGCTTTCGCATGCGGCCGGTGCGCTTGGGACTTTCCAAGCCGCGCGACGAAGCACTGGCTAGTGCTGCGGTGACTCACGCACCAAATCGCTTCTCCCCTCGCCGCTTTGCCTCGGCATCCAGTACGTATACCTGTCGTCGACATGCGGCTCGACGGCAATGGAGGCATAATAGGCAATGCGGTGGGTCTCGCGGCGCGCGGCGAGTCACCCGGTATCGCCAACGTCGATTGCCAGATGCACAATTGCGTAGATACGCCCAATATCGGCCCTAATGCCTTTCAAAGGCCAGCAGACTGGAGAGGTCGTCCGATACGATGGACAGATAGCGCACGATCCGACCGCTCGGCCCATCAGCAGTACTTTCTGCAAGCTCCCTGCCCGAGACCAAGCCCTTCTCTAGCCGCGCAGAAATAGGTCGAAGAGCGCCCGGAACGACAGGCCGAAGCGATGCTCCAGCATGGCGGCCGACGGCGCATGCCCTAGCAGCGAAATGAGCGCCTCGATGCCGATCTGCCGCACGGACTCGATGGGATGGCGCAGGTAGAGAAGCGCGAGAAGCACATCGCGATTATCATCCTGCCAGCCGACGCCGTCGAACGATCCGTCATAAAGGATTACGTTGATGAAGCTGTCCGGGACGCGGGTGCCGAATGCGCGGAAGATCGCACCCATTTCCCGATGCATACGGACGTTATTCGCCGAGCGGGATAGGTTTTTGTCGTGTAGTCGGTAGGAGACGAGCCGGTCAGGATCAATGGCGAGAACCAGGCCGCTCGTCAGAGCGCGCAGCCAATAATCATAATCCTGAAGCTGAAGCAGACCGGGATGGAAGCCGCCTAGCCGTTCCCACGCCGAACGCCGCAACCCCACGGACGAGGCGCATAGGAAGTTGCCGTCTTCGTAAAGCGACTTGAACAGCATACCCATGTCCGTGACCGAATGGGCGCGGAAGAAGACCGGGAAGGCACTGTCTGCCAACACCCCACCTTCACCGTCGATCAGCGTCGGAAAGGTAGCGTGCAGGTCGGCTTTGGCTAGCGCCCGGACCTGCGCTTCTGCCCGGACGGGGGAGGATAAGTCGTCGCCCGATTGCAGCAGAAAGATGTCGCCCGTCGCCTCGGCCATCGCCATGTTCATTGCCTGACTCGGCCCCTGTCGAGGGCCTTGCAGAACGCGTACGCCCCGACTGCGGTAATCGCATGCCCGCTCGACGGTGCGATCCTGTGACCCGTCGTCAACGACGATAATCTCCATCGCAGGATAGGTCTGCGCAAGTAGGCTGGTTATGGCGCTGTCAATGAAACCTTCATGATTGAAGGTCGTCACCAGCGCGCTGACTAGGGGCACCGAAGCCTGCATCGTACGCACCACCACTCCCCACTTGCACGATTTAAGTCATGATCTCCGTTCCGGGGCGCACGTCACCCTGATAACGACGATGCCCTCAGCCGGCCTTCAAATGGGGCCGGACACCTGCGCTTATCCGGCCACAGCCTGCTCCGCGCTATAACGGACGAAATCGTCGTAATTCCGGATGTAGTCAGATTCGAGATAAACTTCCGACGCCAGCACGAAACAGACCGCCCCTGGCGAAAAGCGATTGATCCGCCGCCACACGCCGGGCCGAATGATAAGGCCGGAATTGGGACGATCCAGGGTGATAGTTTCTGATACCCTGCCATCGGTCAGGTGGACATCAAAGCTACCGCTCATCGCAAGGTAGACTTGGTGTAGCTCACGATGGGCATGCGCCGCCCGATCGGCGCCTTCAGCCAAATCGTACAAAAAATATACTCGCGCGATGTTAAAGTCGATGTCAATACCGCCCTGGATAACACTCAGACAGCCTCGATCATCCTCTATTCGCGGGAAATCTACTGAATGCCACTTTGCCGTTTCGTTACATGTCATTACCCGACGCTGTTTCCATTATTAAAGGTTATCCAATTAAACACGTCGACCTTATCCGTCAATCGCCCCCCGCCGCGGGCGGACGGGGGCGAACTGGGACCACCACGCGCTACTGCCGGCCGTCTGCTGGGGCGAACGACGGCGCGACTTTCAGGGCCGTTTTGACACAAGAATGACGCCTTCGGATTGAGGGACGGGCGATGGACTGAGCGACGAGGCGATCGACGTTCAATAAGGTACCAATCTCCGGTGCGCGGTATCCAGAGCCCATTGCATACATCTCATAAACATGGGGATCAGAGCCAAACGGATCGACGCCCCAAAGATTGGAGTTCAGTTGATACTGCGATCCCGTCTAGATGCCCAATCGATAATTCGCTCAGGCCAGATTAACGAAACTGAGCCAGCACCTTTTCTTGTATCGATTTTATTGACCTGAGCGGGATTACTCAGCTTGAGATAGTCGATGATTCGGTCCTGGAAGCTGTAACCCTTCGCAACCAACGCGTTACAGGCAGCTACCCGAGCTAGGCGCTCCGTATCATTGTTAAGAAAATACGCACATTTTTCGTAAAGGTCATCGATGTCGGAAAATGTGACGATAGGGGAGTCGGCCCCGAACAAGAGTTCCATATCGGAGTTAGGCACATACTGAGTGATCAGTAAGCTTTTTGATGCGAGGATATCCAGTATTCTATGCTGCATTCCTGTACCGGCATGGATTTGAGGTATATTTATCGATATCTTAGATCGGTCATAGACTTTGCAAAGGTCCGAATGCCTTCGCAAATCATCATCGCTTCGAAAGGATTGCACTGCAGCCGGGGACATCATCAATGCAGACCGCCAGCGCGCATTGCCATAGAGTTTGAGACCCAGCGGCGCGAGCCTCTCCACGGCTTGCAAGCGCATTCTGTTTGTAACGATTTCTTGCATGCGCGTTTCTAGTAGGGAATAACCCCAGTCAGCAAATTCGCAAAGTCTTTTCGCCGCTTTTTGTGAAGCCGGCGCCATACTAATTTGGCCTGTTTTTTGAATGTCCGCCAGACACTTGGCCATTAATTCCAAGCCTTTAGGCAATTCCTGATCAACACGAAAAAGAAAGGTATCAAGTTCATGATCACCAAGCATGGCGGCAATCCACGAAATTTCGGTTTGCTCGGTGCTAGAGCTTGATTTTCTGTCCTTAGTCGTCGTAGCGAACGGAAGAAAACTGACATCAGCTCTTATATCAAATATAGACTTCGCATCCTCATCAAACGACGAGTATACTGGCGCAGCATGTATTGGCAGGCTCAACGCAATACCATGCCCCCTGTCTACGTAACTAAATATATCGTCTTCTAGGATCGAAACGATTGTACAGTTGAGAGATGATACAGTTTCCGGTATCACCAAAGCGTTATTCAAACTTAAGGCAAAGTCGTACGATTTACTTCGTATGAATTCCTTAATAACTGACTTGTACGATTGATCCTGCGACCCCTTTGCGTTGTCGACAGTCGCAAAATGTTCACCAGCGTAAACATCAACGTTGACGCCGCTTTCGGCAAGCGACCTGATCATTTCACTGACATAGAAATTCGGAATACCTCCGGAATTTCGATCAAAGGTGAAGAACGCCGCTTTTTTTCTACTTTTTTGCGACCTGGTATACGAAATATGGGTCATCACTTCAGCTAGACTTGACCCACCACCGGGGTTCATCTCGATATGCCATTCATCCGAAAAGAAAAAAGACGAACCTCGGCCTTCATATTGACCGTGCTTAACGAAGTGCTCCAAAGGGTCGACGGCAGCGCTAGCAACGTCTGGATTTCGCTCCAGATAAATCGCGGGATCAAACCCTACACCTTCAGTGCTGATGCTTATAGCTTTGAACAGCCTCTGCTCAATCTCGGAAAGGCCTCTATCATGTGTATTGAGACGCTTTTTTCGAACGTAGGAAATCGCACGGTTCAATAATGAACTTTTGTATCGGTGTGCCGGCGCAGGTTCCGCGGACACATTTTTTCCCGAGAGCCCCGTCAAAGCAACATCCGCAGCGTGCTGAGCCAGAAGTTCATCAATTCGCTTTAAATGTAGAAATTTGTCAAGTTTGTCCGGATTATAATCATAGAGGTCGTAAGGAGGGGGGGTTATATCACGACGACAGATACTGTTTATCGTCTCCTCAAGATCGATAGAGGCACCATTGTAGTATAGATCAAAATGGGCACGAGACTGCTCTGAGTGGATCTTAAGCGAACTTAAGTCGATACTACGTATGGTTCTTGAAAACTCTTCTGGTGTTTTCCAAATAAAACAGCTCTCGTATACAATGTCGCGACTGCTGAAAAATCTTGAGAGATAATTGTCAGGCATTATTATAGGAATACCAGCGCCCATCACCTCAATGGTTGTTCGTGCTCCACCGATTGGGAATGACCCAATGAAAAGATCAACAGAGCGGTCGACAATTGAATCCCAGAAGGAAGCTGTCCATGGTACATGGACAAATCTGTCAGGCTCAAGCCCTCGTTTAATCAATGTCTGACGAATTTCTGCGAGATGCGGTGTGGATATCCCACCAATATGGATGTGGATACCGTCCCGACACATTAAGCGTTCAGCAATTAACTCATTGTAGGGATACAGATAAAAGTTTCGAAATTTATGGTAACTGCCAGACGAGCACGTTGTCAGGCTGCCGCCCGGCATAAAGCTTGACGCAATACGCCGCGAGACGCGGTCATCAACGGTCATTGGAACGTAGGCGTTATCAGCCAAACCTTCGTTAGTCCGACAATTATGGTATCCAACATTATGTGGATCGACGTGAATTGCCCCTTTAAGGTGAACGCCAAGGCACATGTTGTAGTCGGCATGATGATAAAATACGACATCCGCCGTTGTTACAAATGGTGAAGCTCCCGATATTATGACAGAGTCTTGATGGTGATTCAGAATAAAAATTCGAGTTGGAGCAGCTTCGATTAGTTTCAGTATAAGCCATCCTAGTTTTGATACGGAGTCGCCTTGGGGACAGATAGATACATCGGCCCCTGATCCATCAATCCGTGAAAGTGCCAAGTCTTCAGGCGTCATATCTTGGAGATAATCTGTCGCTATTACGGTGCAGTCATATTCCGGGTGCGCATTGATTAGGTCTCTGATAACCAGTGTTGTACCACCATATTTATAAAGGCCGGTACACAGTACAATCATCCGCATTTTCTCTGGCTTGGCTGCCTTCAGTATCTCTCGATTAAAGGTTCGATCAAAAAAACTATTTCCTACCAACTCGCAAAGGCTATCGACTTTGCGAGCGCCCACGACTTCGCCTGGAGCCGCCTGCATATTCATCACCGCGACAACAAAGTTTCTTATTTCGTCTAGAGCACCGTTATAATCGTTCTCGGCAACAAAGGCGTTCACTGATGCTTCTAATTCCGAAAATAGCGAAAGCATTATTTTCCCCGGTAGGCGTGCGAGCAGGCGGCCAAAGCTGAATTTATCGGATTTGTGCGATATCCGCGGCCGAAAGGCAATGATGTGAAGGGCCTCACGGTACCGGCTCTGCTGCAGGAATTCGGCTGATGCCAAAGCGCGCTGAGGAAGACCCGCGGCCGGAATTTCAGGCTGCTGGAATTTGATTCGATGTTGCCTGCCTATGTAGGCCTACGATGACGGCAGCAATTGATGTTCAATCTGACTACTCATCGGACGGATTTGCCTTGATATGGCCGACGAAGAGGCGATGCGGATCAGGTCCGCCGCTAATTGACATTGGCGCTGATCGGGGTCGGCGGGAGCCGGACTGACGTGGCGAAACGAGCTGACATAATGCTGCAGATCGCGCGCGACTGGATTTTGCGACTCCACGAGAACGGCCGCGACGGTCTGGCAATACGAAAGGCACCTGAGCGGGACTCTATTATGTAAAATGAACCGCGTACCCGGCTTTCGGTGGCTGTGGAGGCGGAGCCGATCACTGCGCCACATCGGGGAACGCTAACGGCGCGCCGATCTGGCGTAATAATTCGGGGATGAGTTCGCACTCTGAGCGCCGCTGTTATACCAAAGTCAGCGCACCGCCAGGGCTCCTCCGACAACGTGGTGGGCTCGCCGGGATTCGAACCCGGGACCTACAGATTAAAAGTCCGTTGCTCTACCGACTGAGCTACGAGCCCTCACGTCGAAGCGCGTTAGGAGCGGATCGGCGTCGGGTCAACCTTGCGCAAGCGGCTGGCGAGCTGACGGATCGTCCGTCCGCTCGACGGATCGCGCCAGCGCGGGGCGATCGTCGCGAGCGGACCGAGCACGAAGTCGCGGTCGGCATAGGCGAGATGCGGCACGCGCAACCCCGGCGAACGCCACGCCCCACCCGACCACAGGACGATGTCGAGGTCGATCACGCGTGCTGCCCAGCGCCGCCCGCGGCGCCGCCCGAAGTCCCGCTCGATCGTTTTCAGCCGCCGCAGCAGTTCGGGCGGCGAATCGGTGCAGGCAACGACCACGACCGCGTTGACGAACCGCCGGCTCGACGGGCCGACCGGCGTGGTCTCGATCAGCCGCGATACTGCGATCACCCCCGGCAACGCCGCGATCGCGGCAGTCACTTCGGCGCGCGGCCCCCCGTGCCGCCCGCGGCGGTTCGAACCGATTGCGATCGCATAATGCGGGGAAGTGGTTGAGATCGTCACCCGAACACGCCTATCGCGTTTCGATGACCTTCGCACCCAGCCCGATCCCCGAATCCGAACCGCCCCGCGATTGCCCGCTGTGCCCCCGCCTCGTCGGCTTCCGCGAGGAACTCCGTCAGGAATTCCCGACCTGGTGGAACGCCCCGGTCAACGCCTTTGGCGATCCGGCGGCGTGGCTCGGGATCATCGGCCTAGCGCCGGGCAAGCACGGGGCGAATCGCACCGGGCGCCCCTTCACCGGGGACCATGCCGGGATCCTGCTGTTCGACACGCTTGCGCAGCACGGGCTCGCCACGGGCACCTATGAGGCCAAGCCCGACGACACGCTGCAATTGCAGGGCGCGATGATCATCAACGCGGTCAAATGCCTGCCGCCGCAGAACAAGCCGACGCCCGAGGAAATCCGCACCTGCCGCCCGTTCCTCGAGGGGCAGATCGCCGCGGTCCCGCAGGCGCGCGTGTTCGTCGCGCTGGGGCAGATCGCGCATCAGTCCGCGGTCAAGGTGCTCGGCGGGCGATTGCCCAAGTGCAAGTTCGGGCATCTCGCCGAACATCGCATGCCCGACGGGCGGATCCTGATCGATAGCTACCATTGCTCGCGCTACAACCAGAACACCGGCCGGCTGACCGCCGAGATGTTCTCTGCCGTGTTCGCACGTGCGGTAGAATTGCGTGACACTACGGCACGTTAACGGAATATTTTCGGTCGAATGGATGAGAGATTTGGTCGTCCAAATCCGATAAGACAACGATGTCCGCGGCGGAGTGTTGCAGCGGTCGTGGCGCGTAGCGTACCGATACGCGGGAGCGATTACGGCAATCAGGCGGGTCAAACCGCCGCCCCCGGCCCGGTCGCTCCCGCGGGTCTCCCCTCGACCCGCCGGATCCGTTTCAGATATCCTGGACCAGCCGCCCGTACAGCTCGGGCCGGCGATCGCGGAAAAAGCCGAACGCGGCACGATGGCGCTTCACCCGGTCGAGGTCGATCGTCGCGGTGATCACACCCTCCTCCTCGCGTCCCAGCTCCGCCAGGATGTCGCCGCGCTCGTCCGCGATGAAGCTGGTGCCGTAGAAGGTCTGGTCGTGCTCGACGCCGACGCGGTTGGCCGCGACGATCGGCACGACGTTCGACACTGCATGGCCGACCATCGCGCGCCGCCACAGCCGCGCGGTATCGAGCGACGTGTCGTGCGGCTCGCTGCCGATCGCCGTCGGGTAGAACAGGACTTCCGCCCCCATCAGCATCATCGCGCGCGCGGTTTCGGGATACCATTGGTCCCAGCACACCCCGACGCCGAGCGTCGTTTTCGCAGGACCGGGCCACACCTTGAAGCCGGTGTTGCCGGGGCGGAAATAGAATTTCTCCTCATAGCCCGGGCCGTCCGGGATATGGCTCTTGCGATAGACGCCCTGCACCTCGCCGTCGGGGCCGATCATCGCGAGGCTATTGTAATGATGCGGCCCGTCCGCCTCGAAGAAGCTGGTCGGGATCGTCACCTTGAGCGCCTCGGCGAGCGCCTGCATCGCGAGCACCGCCTTGTGCTCGCCGACTGGTTTCGCGTTGGAGAACAGCCCCTCGTCCTCGACCCGGCAGAAATATTCGCCCTCGAACAGTTCGGGCGGCAGGATCACCTGCGCGCCGCGGCTCGCGGCCTCGCGCACGAGTTCCGAGACATGCTCGATATTCGCGTCCATATCGTTCGAGAAAGCGAGTTGCAGCGCGGCTACGGTGATTTCGGTCATGCGCCGCCATATCGTGCTTCGTACGCCAGATTCAAACGGGATATCGCTGATGGAACGGTTGTTCGAGACGATTGCCCAACGTGTCGCCAGTTGGGCGGGGCGGCCGATCGCGTTCGTCAGCGCCTTCACGGTGGTGGCGGTGTGGGGGATGACCGGGCCGCTGTTCCATTATTCGGACACGTGGCAGCTCGTCATCAACACCTCGACGACGATCGTGACGTTCCTGATGGTGTTCCTGATCCAGAATGCGCAGAATCGCGATGCGTCGGCGATCCAGGCCAAGCTCGACGAGATCATCCGCGCGACGACGGACGCGCGCAACGAGTTCATCGGGATCGAGCACATGACTCAGGACGAACTCGAGCGGATCAAGCGCGTGCTCGAGCGGGAGTGCGGCGACGACACGACGCATCATGAATCGATCGAGCGGTTGTTGGGGCGGCTTTAGGGTCCCGCCGCTGTGTGTTCCTGCGCCGGCAGGAACCCAGAGTTGCAGACGTCGCGTTCGTTTGACGGAATCCCCCGACCCGTTCGGGCTGAGCGAAGTCGAAGCCCCGCTCGCGCCAAAGGCCTTGCTGAGGGCGGCAAGCGGCCCTTCGACTGCGCTCAGGGCGAACCGAAGAGGTCAGTCTAGCGTGGCCCCGCGCGCAGCGTGATCCGCGTCAATTCCGACGGCACGCCCAGCCGCAGCGCGAACCCCGGCCACAACCCCGTGCCGTTGCTGACGTACAGCGTCATGCCCTCGACGGCATAGCGCCCCGAGACGAACCCGGCGTTGCCGCGGGCGACCAGCCGGTCGAGCCCGACGATCATCCCGCCGTGCGTATGCCCCGATAGCTGCAACGCCACACCGCGCGCCGCCGCGGTGCGCGCCATCCGGGGCTGATGGTCGAGCAGGATGATCGGCGCGCCCGCCGGTGCGCCTGCCAGCGCCTTCCCCAGATCGGGCGTGGGATGGCCGGTCTCGCGCGCCGACAGATCGGTGACTCCCGCGATCACCAGCCGCCCGTCGCCGCGAGTCAGCACCGCGTGCGCGTTGGGTAGGAGATGCATCCCCATCCCTGCGAAATGCGCCATCCACGCCTCATATTCGAAGAAATATTCGTGGTTGCCCGGGATCGCGTAGATCCCGTCGGCGGCGCGAAGCCCGCGCAACGGTTCCACATCCGCGCGGCGCATCGCGATCGATCCGTCGATGAAGTCGCCGGTCACGACGATCAGATCGGGGTGGAGCGCATTGGTGCGATCGACCACCGCCTGCGTCCAGCGCGCGGGGAACAGGCGGCTGATGTGGAGGTCGGTCAGTTGCACCAGCGTATAGCCGTCGAACGCCGCGGGCAGCCCGGGGATGACGACGTCGATATTGCGCACCGGCGGCACCCGCTGCGCCTGCGCCACGCCCAGGGCGGCGAGCACCAGCGCCGCCAGCCCCATTGCGTAGCGCACCGCCACCGCCACCACGAAGCCGCCCTGCCCGATCAGCAGCGCGGGCAGGCGCGCCAGATCGACCGCCAATTGGAACACCGCGAGCAACAGGATCGCGCCATATGCTACGTTGAACGCGAGCACGACGCCGCACGGCATCTCGGGCGCGAACGGTGACCCCGAGGACAGCCGGCTCCACAACAGGAATTGCGAGCCTACCAGCAGCACACCCGCGAGGATCACCTTGGCCGCCGGATGCCACGGGAGCGGCAGGATGAAGCGCAGCGTGACGAACAGCCATGGCAGGCTGAAAAGCAGGTGGAAGATCGCGCGGTCCTTCTGGCGTTTGCGGGCGTGGTTTTAAGCGGCTCGTAGCGCAAATTGCGGCCCCCATCCCGTTCGTTTCGAGCGAAGTCGAGAAACCCGGCACAGCGCAGGTTTCTCGACTTCGCTCGAAACGAACGGGTGGAGGGTTCAAACGGGTGAACGGCAAGAACGGAAAGAGGGAGGGGAAGGCTCCCCCCCTTACCTCGGAATCTGCTGCGAGATGCAGTGGAAGCTGCCGCCCCCGGTGAGGATCGCATCCGCGCGCAGGCCGACCACCTCGCGCCCCGGGAACAACGCCTGCAACGCCGCGACCGCCGCCGCATCGTTGGGCGCGCCGTACAGCGGCACCACCACCGCGGCATTGCCGATGTAGAAGTTCATGTAGCTCGCGGGCACGATCTCCTCGTCGCGCAGCACGCGGCCGGGCGACGGGATGCGCACCAGGTCGATCCCCGGCATCTCGGCGGCGGCGGCAGCGGCGTGCTGATAGACCAGCCAGTTGGGGTCGTTGTCCGCGGCCTCGGGAATCGCGAGCACCCCCGGCGCGACGAAGCGCGCGAGATTGTCGACATGCCCGTCGGTATGATCGTGCATCAGCCCGTCGCCGAGCCACAGGATCTGCGCGAAGCCGAGATGGTCGTGGAGCCGCTGCTCGATCTGCGCCTGGTCGAGCGCCGGGTTGCGGTTCGGGTTGAGCAGGCATTGCCGGGTCGTGACGAGCAACCCGGTCCCGTCGCCATCGATCGCGCCGCCCTCGAGCACCCAGTCGCAACTTTCGACCGCGATCTGCCTGTCCTCGGCGAGCCGCCGCCCGATGTCGGAATCGCCCGGCAGATCATATTTCCCGCCCCAGCCGTTGAAGGCGAAGTCCCGCCCGCTGCCGTCCGACAGCAGGATCGGTGCAGTGTCGCGCAGCCAGATGTCGCCGAACGATTCGACCACGATCTCGGCGAAATCGCCCGCCATCGCGCGCGCGGCGGTCGCCGCCTCGTCATCCGCCGCGACGAGCAGGACGCGCTCGCCGCGCCCTTCGGCATGAACCGCACGCGCGAACGCGACCACCTCGGTGCGCGCAGGCTCGAGGTCTTCGACCCACAATTCGGGATGGCTCGGGAAGCCGATCCAGACGGCAGAGTGCGGGGCCCATTCGGCGGGCGGGACGGCGCGTGTCATGCTTCAAACGTTCCTGTGTTTACTTGCCCGCGCGGCTCTTGTCGCGAATCGCGCGGAACTCGGCGGTGCTGTACCAGTTCGGCCAATTCGTCCCATCCGCCAATTCACGGCCGAGACCGTAATAGAGCGTCAGATCCTCGACCGCCCCCGACCAGTCCCACGCCGCATTATATTCGTCCTGCGGCTTGTGATAGCGATGGACGATATAGTCCTCGGTCGCGGCATGGCCAGCCGCGGTCCCGCCGACGCGCAGATCCTCACCCGATTCGCCGTAGAACATCGGCACGCCAGCCCGCGCGAACGCGAAATGGTCCGAGCGGAAATAGCTGCCGCGCTCGGGGTTGGGCTCGGGCTTCACGACGCGGTCCTGCGCGACGACGAGCGTCTTCATCATGTCCTCGAGCTCGGACTTGCCCGCGCCCGTCACGACGAAATCCTTCGCACGACCGACGACGTTGAGCCCGTCCATGTTCACGCCGCCGACGGTCTGCGCCATCGGGTAGATCGGATGTTCGGCATAATAGCGCGAGCCGAGCAGCCCGCACTCCTCGCAGGTGACCGCAAGGAACACGGTCGAGCGCCGCGCCGGCCCCGCCTTGGTATTGGCTTCGGCAAGCGCGACCAGCCCGGCGACCCCGCTCGCGTTGTCCAGCGCGCCATTGCAGATATTGTCGCCATCGACCGGGTCGCAGCGCCCGAGATGGTCCCAATGCGCGGTGTAGAAGACGTACTCGCCGGGTGCGCCGCCCTGCGCGGCGGGCTTGCCGGGCAGGATGCCGACGACGTTCTTCGACGCCTGCCGCTTGATCGTGGTGTCGAACGACGCCGATGCGGTCACGCCCAGCGGCGCTGCCTTGAACCCCTTGACCTTGGCGGCCTTGCTCAACGCATCGAAATCCTGCCCCGCGCTCGCAAAGAGAGCGCGCGCCTTGTCGAGCTGGATCCAGCCGATCGCCTGGCTCTGGTCGGCATGGTCGCCCTTCTCGTCAAGCTCGAGCTGCGGCCCAGTCCAGCTCGACTGGACGACGCCCCAGCCGTAGGCCGCGGGCGCAGTCTCGTGGACGATCAGCGCGCCCGCCGCGCCGTGGCGTGCGGCTTCCTCGAACTTGTAGGTCCAGCGGCCGTAATAGGTCATCGCGCGGCCCTCGAAGAGGCCGGTGTTGTCGGGTGCCTGCCAGTCGGGATCGTTGACCAGGATGACGACCGTCTTACCGCGGACGTCGACGCCCGCATAATCGTCCCACCCGCGCTCGGGCGCGGTGATGCCGTAGCCGACGAACACGACCGGGCTGTCCTTCAGGTCGATCTTCGGCGTGACGCGGTAGGTCGCGAGCACCATGTCGCTGCGATAAGCGAAGCTGACCGGGGTCTTGCCGCCCTTGAACGTCATCGGGGTGACGTTGCGCGCGGTCAGCTCGACCAGCGGCACGTCCTGGAACCACTTGCCGTCGTTGCCGGGCTTGAGCCCCGCCGCCTTGAAGCGCGTGACGATGTACTCGGTCGCCTTGGTTTCGCCCGGCGTGGTCGGCTTGCGGCCCTCGAACGCGTCGGAGGACAGCGTCTTGGTCACGTCCTTCAGCGTCTCGACCGAGATCGCGGGGGCAGGCTTCGTCGCCTGCGCCGCGATCGGTTGCGCCAGTCCCGGCAGCATTGCCAACACAACGCCAAATCCAAGTGTCTCGAAGCTCTTCACCGGCACGCACCCCTATTGCTTGGCCGGTGTTCTGACAGCCTCGCGTGCCGGGCGCAATAACGCCAACCAGGTGACTTGGCGGCGCGAATTTGCCTGCTATCATCCCGCCCAGGGGAGAAATGGGGATGAGAAAGCGCTTTATTGTGATGGTGTTGCTGGCAACGGCCGCAACGCCCGTGCACGCCGCCAGCGATGCCGCCAAAAAGTTCGGCGCGCGCGAGGAAGTGCAGCAGATCAGCCTGTCCCCGGACGGCAAGCATTTCGTCGCGCTGGTGTCCGATGCAAAGCGCGGGGCCAGCGCGATGGTCTTCTCGACCGACACGGACACGCCTCCGGTCGTCGTGGTGGCGTCGTCCGGCGAGAAGGAACAGCTCGACTATTGCCAATGGTCGAACAACACCCGGCTGATCTGCGGGCTCAGCATCACCGTCGGGCGCGTCAGCGGGATGCTCGGGTTCGACCGGATCGTCACGCTCAGCGCGGACGGCAAGGACATGAAACTGCTGAGCGCGCGGACTTCGCTCGATTCGGTCGGGATCATGCAGGATGGCGGGCACGTCATCGACTGGCAGGGCGACGCCAAGGGCGACACCGTGCTGATGACGCGGCAATACGTCGCGAAGTCCGATACCGGCACGCATATCGCGGGCGAAGGCGAGGGCATGGGGGTCGAGCGGATCGATCCGGTTACGCTCCACCGCCAGACGGTCGAGCGGCCGCGACCGATCGCGCGCGAATATATCGCCGACGGGCAAGGCCATGTCCGCATCATGGGGCTGCGGCCGACGACCGGGGCGGGCTACAGCGGCGCACGCATGATCTACCAATATCGCAAGCCCGGCGCGACCGCCTGGCTTCCGCTCAGCATTGTGGCCAGCGATTCGCAGACCGAGCAAGGCTTCGATCCCTATGCGGTCGATCCGGCGCTCAACGTCACCTATGGGTTCGACGCGCAGAACGGGCGCAAGGCCCTCTACAAGATCGCACTGGACGGCAGCCTCAAGCGTGACCTCGTGTTCGCCCGGCCCGATGTCGACGTTGCCGGGCTCGTCGTGATCGGCCGACAGCACCGCGTCGTCGGTGCTACCTATGTCACCGATCGGCGACAGGTCGAATTCTTCGATCCGGAATTGAAAAAACTTCAGACGAGCCTTGCCAAGGCGCTGCCGAAACAGCCGCTCGTCCGCTTCGTCGATGCCAGCGCGGACGAATCCAAGCTGCTGCTATGGACCGGAAGCGATGTCGACCCGGGCGGCTTTGCGCTGTTCGACAAGAAGACGCGGCATCTGGGCGGGCTGCTCCGCTCGCGCCCGCCGCTCGAGGGCGTCACGCTCGCGCCGGTGAAGGCGATCACCTTTCCCGCCGCCGATGGGACGCCGATCCCGGCCTATCTGACGCTACCCGTCGGCCAGACTGCGAAGAACCTGCCCGCAATCGTCATGCCACACGGCGGGCCGGGCGCGCGCGACGAATGGGGGTTCGACTGGCTCGCGCAATTCTTCGCCGCGCGAGGCTATGCCGTGCTCCAGCCCAATTACCGCGGATCGACGGGGTATGGTGACGGCTGGTTCCAGAAGAACGGCTTCCAGTCGTGGCGCACCGCGATCGGCGACGTCAACGACGGCGGGCACTGGCTCGTCAAGGAAGGGATCGCCGCCCCGTCGACGCTCGCGATCGTCGGCTGGTCCTATGGCGGCTATGCCGCGCTGCAATCCGCGGTGCTCGACCCGACGCTGTTCAAGGCGATCGTCGCGATCGCCCCCGTCACCGATCTCGACACGCTGCGGCACGAGCATGACAATTACATGGACTATAATCTCGTCGACGCCTTCATCGGCAAGGGACCGCATGTCCGCCAGGGCTCGCCCGCGCAGAACGCAGCGAAGATCACCGCGCCCGTGCTGATGTTCCACGGCGACCTCGACCAGAATGTCGGCATCGGCGAATCGCGCCTGATGGCGAGCCGGTTGCGCAACGCGGGCAAGAAGGTCGAACTGGTCGAGTTCAAGGGGCTGACGCACCAACTCGACGACAGCGAGGCACGGACCACGATGCTCGATCGCAGCGACATGTTCCTGCGCACGACGATGGGGATTCAGTAGGGGGTTTCAGGCTGCCCCCACCCCCACCCCCACCCCGTTCGGGCTGAGCGAAGTCGAAGCCCCCCTCCCCACGGGCCTTGGCCTGTTTGCGCGCGGCCCTTCGACTGCGCTCAGGGCGAACGGGACGGGGGGAAAGGAAGCGCAACGAAAAAGGGCGGCCCCAGCGGGACCGCCCTTTTTTGTCTCGAACCGCGCCGTGGCAAAGCCACGTCGTCGGACGGGGCGGTGCCCCGCCGGCCGCTCGCGCGGGATGTCCGGATTAGCCGAGGCTAATCCGCGTCATCAGCGCGAGTAGAACTCGACCACGAGGTTCGGTTCCATCTTCACCGGGTAAGGCACTTCGTCGAGCGACGGAACGCGCGTGAAGGTGACCTTGGCCGCGCCGTCCGGAGCGACGTAATCGGGGATGTCGCGCTCGGCGAGCTGCTGCGCTTCGAGCACCAGCGCCATTTCCTTGGCCTTGTCGCCCAGCGTGATCTCGTCACCGACGAAGCAGCGGCGCGATGCGATGTTGCACTTCACGCCGTTGACGCGGACGTGGCCGTGCGAGACGAGCTGACGCGCCGCCCAGACGGTCGGGGCGAACTTCGCACGATACACGATCATGTCGAGACGCTGCTCGAGCAGGCCGATCAGGTTCTGGCCGGTGTCGCCCTTCATGCGCGCTGCCTCGGTGTAGCAGGCGCGGAACTGCTTCTCGGTCACGTCGCCGTAGTAGCCCTTGAGCTTCTGCTTGGCGCGGAGCTGGATGCCGAAGTCCGAGACCTTGCCCTTGCGGCGCTGGCCGTGCTGGCCGGGGCCGTACTCACGCTTGTTGACGGGCGACTTGGGACGACCCCAGATATTCTCGCCCATCCGGCGATCGAGCTTGTACTTTGCGCTGCTACGCTTCGACATGATGAATTCCTTGCAAGTGCCAATAACAAGACCAACGCCGCGGTGAGGCTTTGCTGATCGATACCCGGTCATCGCTCCGCCTGACCCGAGGGTCTGGTCGGGGCCACCGCTTCACCGGGGTGCGGGGCCTTTTGCGAAGGCGGGCGGGTAGCGGGGGATGCGGCGTGAGTCAAGCTGGACAGGTCGGCAATGCCGCGCCAAGGGCTGTGCGCATGACCGATCCGATCCTCCCCGGCCCCGACTGCACGACGATGACCGAGGTGCGCGCAGGCGTCGACGCGCTCGACCGCGATCTGGTCGCGCTGCTTGCGCGCCGCTTCGCTTATATGGATGCGGCGGCACGGATCAAACCTGCGCGCACCGCGGTCCGCGACGAAGCGCGCAAGACGCAGGTCATCGCGAACGCCTGCGCCGAAGCGCGCGCGGTCGGCGTGCCCGAAGCGGTCGTGGCCGACCTCTGGGAGCGACTGGTCGAAGCGTCGATCGCCTATGAGCTAGCGGCGTTCGACCGGCGGTAGACGCGCCTCAGTTTGGAAGCGGCAGGGCGTGCCCGCTCATTTCCTTTTGCGAGATATAGCGTTCCGCGGCGGTCTGTCGGCTCGCGCCGATCTCGGCCCATTCGGCGCGGGTGTGGCACACGCGCTTCGGGAAGAGCGATCCCGTGACGTCCTCGGCGCGGCAGATCTTCTTGTCCGGATCGGCGATCGGCTTGGCGGCGACCGCGGGATCGGCTGCGTGGGCGACCAGGGGCGAACTCAGCAAAATTGCGGCAAGTACAAGTTTCATAACGTCCCCCGAATCCGATATCGCCCGAGCGTATCGAGGGACGATCCACCAATCAAGAACCGCGCGGCTTCTTTCCGCTGAGCGAACTCAGCACGCCACGCATCGTGCGGACTTCCTGCGTCGACCAGCCGGGCTTGGTCAGCAACGTCCGCAAGGTCCGACGCGTCACCGGCGTCCGCGCGGGGGGAAAGAAGAAGTCGCTCTCGACCAGCATCGCGTCGAGTTGCGCGATCATCCCGTCGAGTTCCGCCTGCGGCGCCGGGAGCGGCAGGTCGACCTCGGGCGGGCTGGCGAGCGCGACGCCCTTCGACCATTCGTACGCGACAAGGATCACCGCCTGCGCGAGGTTGAGCGAGCCGAACTCAGGGTTGATCGGCACGGTGATGATGCTGCGCGCGACCGCGACGTCGTCGGTCTCGAGGCCCGAGCGTTCGGGGCCGAACAGGATCGCCGAGCGGCCTGCGGTCGCGTGGATCGCCTGCGCGGCAGCCTCGGGCGTGACGACGGGCTTGGTCACGCCGCGCTTGCGCACCGTCGTGGCATAGACGTGCGCGCAATCCGCGATCGCCTCGGCGACGGTCTCGAACACCTGCGCCTGTTCGAGCACGATGTCCGCACCCGACGCGGCCGGACCGGCGCCGGGATTGGGCCAGCCGTCGCGCGGGGAGACGAGGCGCAGCTCAGTCAGTCCGAAATTGAGCATCGCGCGCGCGGCCTTGCCGATGTTCTCGCCGAGCTGGGGGCGGACGAGGACGAGGACGGGGGGTGGGGCGGGCGCGGTTTCGGGCGTTTCGCTTGGGGCGGTGCTTCGACTTCGCTCAGCACGAACGGATGGAGGAGTGTCCAACGCAACGTCGTCCATCTGTTCATCCGTTTTCGTTACGCTCTCCCCTTCTTCCGTTCGCCCTGAGCGCAGTCGAAGGGCCCTCTCCGCGGGCGGTATCGCGGCCTCATGCAGCGCCTGCCAGTCCGATCGCATCAACGCTTCCTTCTTTACCCGTGTCCACCCCTTGATCTGGCGCTCAGCCTCAAGCGCCTCGATCCGCGAGGGGAAATCCTGCGACCACGCCAGTACAACGGGTCGGCGCGTCTGCGTATAACCTTCAATCGTACCGGACTGATGTTGCCCGATGCGGCCCTCAAGGTTGTCGGTGTGCCCGGTATAATAGCTGCCGTCGCTACAGCGAAGAATGTAGACCCAGAAGCTCATCGTGCGGCCCTATCCTTCGATACGCGTCTTCGACTTCGCTCAGCCGCTACTCGGGACGAACGGAAGTGGGTGAAACCGGGGATGAAAGCAGGGGCAAACGATCCGCCCCTACCCCTTCCCCACCTCGCTCACATTCCCCGCAAACTCCTCGAAGTCGCGCGCCTCGCGGAAGTCCTTATACACGCTCGCAAACCGGATGTAGGCGACCGAGTCGAGCCCCTTCAGCCCCTCCATCACCATCTCGCCGATCCGCCCCGAGCGCACTTCGTTCTCGCCGAGCGTCTCGAGCTGGCGCTGGATTCCCGACACCAGCTTCTCGAGCTGCACCGCCTCGATCGGCCGCTTGCGCGCCGCGATCGAGACCGAGCGGAGCAGCTTCTCGCGGTCAAACGGCTCGCGCTTCAGGCCAGCACCCTCACTCTTCACCACGGTCAGCTCGCGCAGCTGGATCCGCTCGAACGTGGTGAAGCGCGCGCCGCAGCCTTCGCATTGCCGCCGCCGCCGGATCGCGCCCGCATCCTCGGTCGGGCGCGAATCCTTTACCTGGCTGTCTTCATGGCCGCAGAACGGACAGCGCAATCACATGCCCTCGGGATAGATCGGGAAGCGCGCGCACAGGGTGCGGACGCGCTCCCGGACATTCGCCTCGACCTGCGAGTCGCCATGCTCGCCGTGGGTGCGAAGCCCGCCGAGCACGTCGGCGACCATGTTGCCGATCTCGCGGAACTCGGCCGGGCCGAACCCGCGCGTCGTGCCGGCGGGCGAGCCGACACGGATCCCGCTGGTCTTGGTCGGCGGGAGCGGATCGTTGGGGATGCCGTTCTTGTTGCAGGTGATCCCGGCGCGCTCGAGCGCCTCGTCGGCGTCCTTGCCGGTCACGCCCAAGGGCGTCAGGTCGATCAGCGCGAGATGCGTGTCGGTGCCGCCCGAGACGACTTCCGCGCCGCGCTCCTTGAGCGTCGCGGCAAGAATCTTGGCGTTCTCGATCACCGCGGCGATATAGCTCTTGTAGCCGGGCTGGAGCGCCTCGCCGAACGCGACCGCCTTCGCCGCGATGACGTGCATCAGAGGGCCACCCTGCAATCCGGGGAACACCGCCGAGTTGAACTTCTTGCCGAGCGCCTCGTCATTGCTGAGGATCATCCCGCCGCGCGGGCCCCGCAGCGTCTTGTGCGTCGTCGTGGTGACGACATGCGCGTGCGGCAGCGGCGACGGATGCAGCCCGGCCGCGACCAGCCCCGAGAAATGCGCCATGTCGACGAGGAAATACGCGCCGACCTCGTCCGCGATCGCGCGGAACTTGGCGAAATCGATCTGGCGCGGATAGGCCGAGCCACCCGCGATGATCAGCTTGGGCTTGTGCTCGCGCGCCAGCGTGGCGACTTCGTCGAAGTCGATCAGGTGGCTGACCGGATCGACGCCGTACTGCACCGCGTTGAACCACTTGCCCGACATCGCCGCGCGCGCGCCGTGCGTCAGATGGCCGCCCGCATCGAGGCTCATGCCGAGGATCGTCTCGCCGGGCTTGACCAAAGCGAGCATCACAGCCCCGTTCGCCTGCGCGCCCGAATGCGGCTGGACGTTGACATAGGCGCAATCAAACAGCGCCTTGGCGCGGTCGATCGCAAGCTGCTCGACCTCGTCTGACGGGGCGCAACCCTGGTAGTAGCGCTTGCCGGGATAGCCCTCGGCATATTTGTTGGTGAACACCGACCCCTGTGCCTGCAACACTGCCTTGGAGACGATGTTCTCGCTCGCGATCAGCTCGATCTGCGTCTGCTCGCGAGTCAGCTCGTGCGCGATCGCGCCGAACACTGCGGGGTCACCGTCCGCGAGGCCCTGGGTGAAGAAGCCGTCGGGCTGGACGTCGTGGAGCTGGGTCGGGTTGGTGCTCATGCCGGTTCTCTCAGGAAAGCAGGGGCGCCGAGCTTGTCGACGCGGGGTTGATGACGGCCACCGGCATAACCGGTGGCAAGAAAGGCGGAGATGCACGCGCGGGCCATGTCCTCGCCGACGAGCCGGGCGCCCATCGCGATGACCGTCGCATCGTTATGCTCGCGCGCAAGCGCGGCAGACAACGGTTCGGATACGAGTGCGCAGCGCACCGCCGGGTTGCGGTTGACCGCGATCGAGATGCCGATGCCCGAGCCGCACAAGGCGATCCCGCGCTCCGCGCGCCCGTCGGCGATGGCGGCAGCGAGCGCGAAACCGTAATCGGGATAATCGACGCGCGCATCGTTGTCGGGGCCCAGGTCGAGCACGTCATGGCCCTGCTCGGCGAGCCAGCCGGCCAGCCCCTGCTTGAGCGCAAAGGCGGCGTGATCGGATGCGATGGCGATGCGCAAGGCTGCACGCGCTCCCAAGTAAGAGCCCCGGTGCGGGGCGGGTTGGATGACCGCGCCCTTACCGGCGCAGCCGCCAAAATGCCACAGCGAACCACGATCGAGAAAAACAATTCGACCAAATCAACCTTGGGCGATTGCCGCCTGCCTATTGCCGGGCTACGCCATCGACGTGACGGATTTCCCGCCCGATGCTGCAGCAGCCCCCGCCCCGGCCCCAAGGCCGGTCGGCGAATCCCCCGAAGCAACCGCGCGGGCACGGCTGGTCGAGGCGCTGGTGCGCACCGGCGAGGAAGACCGTGTCGCATTCCGGGACCTGTATTCCCTGACATCGGCGAAGCTTTTCGGGATTTGCTACCGTATCTGCGGCGAAAGGCAGGCAGCGGAAGACGTGTTGCACGACGTATATCTCACGATCTGGAAGCGCGCCGGCGCCTATGAACCCTCGCGCGCCAGCCCGATCACGTGGCTCGCCACGATCGCGCGCAACCGTGCGATCGACTGGCAGCGCGCGCAGACCGTCCGCCGTTCCACCCCGATCGAGGATGCGCCGCCGATCCGCGACACCGCGCCGATCGCAAGCGAGACGATGCTCGACGACGAGGCAAATCATTTGTTGCGCGAGTGTCTCGAGACGCTCGAACAGCGCCAGCGTGGCGCGATCCACACCGCCTTTTTCGACGGCGTGACCTATGCCGAACTCGCCGAACGCCAGGGCATCCCGCTTGGCACGATGAAGAGCTGGGTGCGGCGCGGGCTTGCCCGGCTGCGCGAGTGCCTCGAGCGATGACCGACGTGCGGCATCCGGACATTCCAGGCGACGACGGCCCCGACATGACCGCGGCGGAACTCGCGCTCGGCGTGCTCGAGGGCGACGAGCGCGCGCAGGCGATGCGGCGCGTGCTGTCCGAACCCGGTTTCGCGCGCGCGGTCAAGCAATGGCGCGGCTATCTGGCGCAACTGTTCGACCTGTGGCCGGCGATGGCCGCGCCCGACATCCTGCCGCGGATCGAACGTTCGATCGATCGCCTGAGCGGGGCGACCGGCGACGTCGCGCCGCATCCGCGCGCGAGCCGCCTGTGGCCGTCGCTCGCGGCATTGTCGAGCATCGCGGCGGTTGGACTGCTGGCGATCCTGCTGGTCCGCCCGCTATCGCTCCCGACCGTACCGCCACCCCCGCCGCCGTCGCGGGCGACCCCGGTCGCCGCGCCGCTGCCGACGCTGGTCGCCTCGCTCGAGCCCGAGGGCAAGCAGGCACCGATGACGGTCGTCTACGATCAGCGCAGCGGCACGCTCCGGCTGACCGAGACGACGCTCGCGCGCGCCGAGCATAGCGCCGAATTGTGGGTCATTCCCGGCGACGGGACGCCGCGATCGCTGGGTCTGCTCCACGATAGCGGCGGGACCGCACTCGCGCTCAGCCCGACCGTTCGCGCGTATCTCGCGGCAGGCGCGACGCTCGCGGTGTCGATCGAGCCGGTCGGCGGGTCGAAGACCGGGGCACCGACGGGTCCGGTGGTCGCCAAGGGCGCGCTGTCGCCGGTCTGACCGACCACCCGAAAATAATTACGATCGCGCAACGGCGTCCTGCATCCGCCTTTCCGGGTGCCGCGTATCTCCGGCGCGTTCGACCTGAACGCCAAGATAGGAGAGCCGTCATGAACCGCACCTTCCGTGCCGCGATCGTCGCAACCGCGATCGCCGTCAGCGCCCCCACCCTCGTCGTCGCAGCCACCAACCCGATGGTCGGCGGCGCCGCGATGTACGCCAACAAGACGATCGTCGAGAATGCCGTCAATTCGAAGGACCACACCACGCTGGTCGCCGCGGTCAAGGCCGCCGGCCTGGTCGAGACGCTGTCGGGCCCGGGTCCGTTCACCGTCTTTGCGCCAACCAACGCCGCCTTCGCCAAGCTCCCGGCGGGCACGGTCGACACGTTGCTCAAGCCCGAGAACAAGGCACAACTGACGTCGGTGCTGACCTATCATGTCGTCCCGGGCAAGGTCACCGCGCAGGACATCGCCGCCAAGATCAAGGCGAACATGGGCAAGGCAACCTATGCAACCGTCCAGGGCGGGTCGCTGACGTTCATGAAATCGGGCAAGGGCTACACCGTCGCCGATGACAAGGGTCACACCGGAAAAATCACTATTGCCAACGTGATGCAGTCAAATGGCGTGATCCACGTGATCGACACCGTGATGCTCCCGTAAAAAAAGCGGGCAATACGCGCATCCGCTTACCGTGTTTGTGCGTATCTTCCCTGCTTCCGCCCCAAGCGGTAGCGTGTATCCGTTCGCCGGTTCCCCTCCTATGCGGCGAACGGTTGATTGTAGAGGACCTGTCGGCCCCCCTTTAGCCGGCAGGTCCTTTTCATTCGGACGCAATAGCGTCATGGAAGCGTCACCGGATCGTCGTAGCGGCAACGCTGCCCCCCGCGCCTACAGATTTCGCGCGATCCGGATGGAGAGTGTTCAGATGGCGATTGCGCTTCGGTCCCCCAAGAATGGTGCCCCCAAGAACGAAGCGGTGCGCAGCGCCGTCTTGCGGCACGATCATCTGTCGAAACAGGGCCTGCTCGAACGCGCGTTCACCTTCGCCTTCCGGGGCCTCGTCTATGCGCAGATCTGGGAAGACCCCGCGGTCGACATGGAGGCGCTTGCAATTCAGCCCGATTCGCACGTCGTGACGATCGCGTCGGGCGGGTGCAACGTGCTGTCCTACCTCACCGCCAACCCGCGTGCGATCACCGCGGTCGATCTCAACACCGCGCATATCGCGCTCAACAAGCTGAAGCTGGTCGCCGCGCGGCATCTGCCCGATCACGCGACCTTCCACCGCTTCTTCGCGACCGCCAACGCGCGCGACAACGTCCGCGCCTATCGCACCTACATCCGCCAGCATCTCGACGAGGCGACGCTGGCCTATTGGGAAGGCCGCGACATGATCGGCCGGCGGCGGATCGGCGGCTTTTCGAAGAACGTCTACAAGCGCGGGCTGCTCGGCAATTTCATCGGCGTCGCGCATCTGCTCGCAAGGCTCAACGGGGTGAACCCCCGGGTGTTGCTCGAGGCGACCTCGATCGAGGAACAGCGCGCGATCTTCGACCGCGATTTCGCGCCCTTCTTCGACAAGGGCGTGGTCAAGTGGATCACCGACCAGCCCGCATCGCTGTTCGGACTCGGCATCCCGCCCGCGCAATATGAGGCGCTTGCCGGCAACGAGAAGATGGCGGTGGTGCTCCGCGCGCGGCTCGAAAAGCTCGCGTGCGATTTCGACATCAAGGACAATTACTTCGCGTGGCAGGCGTTCGGGCGTGGCTATGGCAAGGACGCCGCTGCCCCGCTCCCGCCGTATCTTCAGGCCGCGCATCACGCCGAGATCGTGGAGCGCGCCGAGCGGATCGAGGTACGCCACACCAATTTTACCGATTATCTGCGCGAACAGGGCGATGCGACGCTCGACCGCTACATCCTGCTCGACGCGCAGGACTGGATGACCGACGAGCAGCTCACCGACCTGTGGGGCGAGATCACCCGCACCGCGCGGCCCGGGTCGCGCGTGCTGTTCCGCACCGCGGGCATCCCGAGCATCCTGCCCGGGCGCGTCCCCGCCGCGATCCTCGATCGCTGGGACTATCGCGCGGCGGAGTCCCTCGATTACACGCGTCGCGATCGCTCCTCGATCTACGGTGGCGTCCACCTTTACGTTCTGGCGTGACGCAGTCGTCCGGCCATGCGGGGCATATGGATGCGATCTATCGGTCGCAGCGTCATATCTATGATCTGACTCGGAAATATTACCTGCTCGGCCGCGACGCCCTGATCGCGGGGATCGCGCCGCCGCCGGGCGGGCTGGTGCTGGAGGTCGGCTGCGGCACCGGGCGCAACCTGATCGCGGCGGCGCGCGCGTTTCCCAACGCGCGCTATTTCGGGATCGATATCTCGTCCGCGATGCTCGAGACCGCCCGCGCGAAGATCGCCGCCGCGGGGCTGTCGCACCGGATCGAGCTCGCGCAGGGCGATGCGACCGCGTTCGATTCGGCGGCGCTGTTCGGCGTCGGCGCGTTCGACCGCGTGTTCCAGAGCTATACGCTGTCGATGATCCCCGACTGGCAGGGTGCCTTGCGCGAGGCGGCGGGGAAGCTCGCGGCGGGCGGTCGGCTCGACATCGTCGATTTCGGCCAGCAGGAGGGGCTGCCGCGCCCGTTCCAGGTGATGCTGTTCGCGTGGCTCGCGAAATTCGACGTCACCCCGCGCGCCGCGCTGCCCGACGTGGTCCGCGCGACCGCGCGCGAGCATGGACTGATCGGGCGGTTCGCGTCGTTGCGGCGCGGATACGCGTGGAGCGCATCGCTTGTCCGCGCGTAAAGGCTTGATGATGCATCTGACCGAGACCCGCTTGTGAGCCCGCCGCCCCTCCCGCGCTGGCTCGGCCTTGCCGGGCTGTTGCCGCAACTTGCGGCGGTCGCGCTGGTATTCGGCGGGGACGAGGCGGTGCATTTTTCCGCGATTGCGCTGGGCTATGCCTATGCCGCGCTGATCCTGAGTTTTCTGGGTGGCTTGTGGTGGGGCATCGCAGCCGCAGCGACCAGGCCGCCGCACTGGCTGTGGGTCGCCTCGGTGGTGCCGTCGCTGATCGCGCTCGCAAGCGCGATCCCCTGGGCGGTCGGCGCGCCGTGGCCGGGGCCGTCCCTGGTGGTGCTGGGCGTCGGTCTGATCGCCGCGCTCGGGGTCGACCTGATCCTTGCGCGACAGGGTCTCGTGCCGTCGTGGTGGATGAGCCTGCGACTGCCGCTGTCGCTCGGGCTTGGCGGGCTTACGCTGCTGCTGGCGCTGGGTTGATCGCGCTTCGCCGCGTTATCCCGGGATTGGCCCGGGATGACGCGTTACGCTCAATGTCCGAACAACAACCAGAGGACGATGATCACCGGGATCGGCACACCGATTGCCCACAGAATACAGCCCTTGCCCATCACGCTTCCTCCATAAGTACGGAAGCGTAACGGGTTGAATCAACCGGGGTTCCTTCCCCCTGCCGTCATTCCCGCGCAGGCGGGACTACATTACCGCCATGCCGGACAGTTACACCATTCAGCCGGTATGGATCCCCGCCTCCGCGGGGATGACGAAGGAGAGAGATACGTCCCTCAGCCCCAATCACGCCGCCTTGCGCAACTCCAGCCGGCTCCAGATCTCGACCAAAGCATCGGTCAGGTCGCGCATCATGCCCGCGTCGTGCGCCGGACCCGGCGTGAAGCGCAGCCGCTCGGTTCCGCGCGGGACGGTCGGGTAGTTGATCGGCTGGACGTACACGCCGTATTCGGCGAGCAGGATGTCGCTGATCTTCTTGGCCTTGATCGGATCGCCGACCATCAGCGGGACGATATGCGTGGTCGAGTTCATCACCGGTAACCCGGCCTCCGCGAACATCGCCTTGAGGCCAGCCGCTGCCGCCTGCTGCCCCTCGCGCTCGACGCTCGATGCCTTCAGATGCCGCACGCTTGCCAAAGCGCCTGCGACCAGCACCGGCGACAGCGAGGTCGTGAAGATGAACCCCGGCGCGTAGGAGCGGATCACGTCGACGATGGTCTGGTCGGCAGCGATATAGCCGCCCATCACGCCGAACGCCTTGCCGAGCGTGCCTTCGATGATCGTCAGCCGATCCGCGAGTCCCTCGCGATCCGAGATGCCGCCGCCGCGCGGGCCGTACATCCCGACCGCATGGACTTCGTCGAGATAGGTCAGCGCGCTATACTTGTCGGCGAGGTCGCAGATCTCGGCGATCGGCGCGATGTCGCCTTCCATCGAATAGACGCTCTCGAACGCGATCAGCTTTGGCGTCGCCGGATCGACCGACGCGAGCAGTTCTTCCAGATGCGCGAGGTCGTTGTGGCGGAAGACGTGCTTCTCGCATCCCGAATTACGGATCCCCGCGATCATCGAGGCGTGGTTGAGCTCGTCGGAGAAGATGATGCAGCCCGGCAGGATCTTGGCGAGCGTCGCCAGCGTCGCCTCGTTCGAGACATAGCCGCTGGTGAACAGCAACGCCCCCTGCTTGCCGTGGAGGTCGGCGAGCTCATATTCGAGATCGACGTGATAATGCGTGTTGCCGCCGATGTTGCGCGTCCCGCCCGAGCCTGCGCCCACATCGTGCAGCGCCTCTTCCATCGCGCCGATCACCGCGGGATGCTGGCCCATTGCGAGATAGTCGTTCGAGCACCACACCGTGATCGGCTTCGGGCCATTATGGCCAGCGAAGCAGCGCGCGTTGGGGAACGCGCCCTTGTTGCGCAGGATGTCGATGAAGACGCGATAGCGACCTTCGACATGGAGGCGGTCGATCGCTTGCGCGAAGATGCGGGAGTAGTCGACTCCGCGCGGTGGTGAGTCCATGTCCATGCGCCCCAAATAGCCCTCGCCCCCTGTGAATTCCAGCGCCTTCGCACGATCAGTCTGATCGAGCGGGCACGTCACAGGATTTCGACCGTGGCCAGGCCATAACTGCCGAGCGTCGCGTCGAGCGCCGCCATCCCCGCCATCCGCGCAGTGAACACCGCCCGGCCCGGGCCCGGTGTCTCGGGCCAGTCCTGCCCTTGCGTCAGGAACGCGATCCGCCGCGCGATCCCGTCCGACCCGTCGACGAAATCGACCGGATGCGGCGCAGCGGCGCGCAGCTCCGCCTCGACCAGCGGGAAATGCGTGCAGGCGTTGACGATCGTGTCGATCCGCTCCCCGCCGCCTTGCGCGAACAGCCCGTCGAGGATCGCGGCATAACGCGCCGGGTCGGTCACCTCCCCGCGCAGCCGCGCCTCGGCGAGCGTCACCAGTTCGGCCGACCCGTGCCGCAGCACCAGGCAGTCGCTGGCGAAGCGCGCGGCGAGATCGTCGACATAGGGCTGGCGCACGGTCGCATCGGTCCCGAGCACGCCGATCACCCGCGTGCGACTGTGGAGCGCGGAGACCTTGATCGCGGGCACCGTCCCGACGATCGGCACATCGAGCGCGCCGCGCACCGCCGCGAGCGCGATCGTCGAGGCGGTGTTGCACGCGATCACGATCAGCCGGGGACGATAGCGCTCGGCCAGCCGCCCGAGCAAGGCGGGCACGCGCGCGCCGATCTCGGCCTCGCTCTTGGTGCCATAAGGGAACCCCCCCGAATCGGCGACATAGACGACCGGCATCCGCGGCAGCAGCGTGCGCGCCGCGCCCAGCACCGACAGGCCGCCGACGCCGGAATCGAAGAACAGAACGGGTCTTTCATCCATCGCCCTGCCCCTTAGCCGAAGCGCCGGGGATCACAAAACCATGGCCTGAAGGACGGTGTTGGGCCATGGCCCGCATCCTGCTATCACAGGATCAATCGAGGGGGGTTGCAGACAGTGCCGACCGAATATCTGTGGATCGCTCCGGTGACGGCGCTGGTCCTCGGCTACCTGCTGGGTGCGATCCCGTTCGGCGTCCTGTTGACGCGAATGGCGGGCGCGGGCGACCTGCGCCAGGTCGGGTCGGGCAATATCGGCGCGACCAACGTGTTGCGCACCGGGCGCAAGGGGCTCGCCGCGGCGACGCTGTTCCTCGATGCGGCGAAGGGGTTCGTCGCGGTGTGGCTCGCGGACGTCTATCTCGACGGCAACGGCGTGGTCGCTGCCGCCGCGGTGTTCCTCGGGCATCTCTATCCGGTCTGGCTCGGGTTCAGGGGCGGCAAGGGCGTCGCGACGCTGCTCGGGATCGTGCTCGCGCTGCACTGGCCGATCGGATTGGTCTATGCCGCGGTGTGGATCGCGCTGCTCGCGTTCGCGCGGATCTCGTCGCTGGCGGGGATGACCGCCGCGGTCAGCGCGCCATTGTGCGCGTCCTACTTTTCCAAGTTCGACATCGTCCTGCTGCTCCTCGCGCTCGCCTTGCTCGTGTTGTGGAAGCACCGCAGCAACATCGACCGGCTGATGAGCGGCACGGAACCCCGCATCGGCCAGAAACATGGCTGATTCGGAGCAGGTCGGGGGCGACGCGATCGCGCGGCTCCGCCTGATCCGCACCCCGCAGGTCGGCCCTGTCACGTATGCCCAACTGATCGCGCGGTTCGGCTCGGCCGGCGCGGCGATCGCCGCCCTGCCCCAACTCGCCGCGCGCGGCGGCGGCAAGCCCCCCGCGGTCGCCCCCATTGCGCTGGCCGAGCGCGAACTGGCGCAGGTCCACCGCCTCGGGGCGCGCCACCTGTTCCTTGGCAACGCCGACTATCCGACGCTGCTCGCGCAGCTCGACGATGCACCCCCCGCGCTGATCGTGCGCGGCGACACCCATTTGCTCGCGCGTACCCCTGTCGCAATGGTCGGCGCGCGCAACGCCTCGGCGGCGGCGTGCCGCTTCGCGCGCCAGCTCGCCGCCGAACTGGGGCGCGAGCAGGTCGTCGTCGTGTCGGGGCTGGCGCGCGGGGTCGATACCGCGGCGCATGTCGGATCGATCGCGACCGGCACGATCGCGGTGATCGCGGGCGGGATCGACGTGGTCTATCCCCCCGAAAACGCCGAATTGCAGGAACGCATCGCGACCGAGGGCCTGCTGATCGCGGAACAGCCGCCGGGCACCGAACCGCGCGCGCGGCACTTTCCCTATCGCAACCGAATCATCGCGGGGTTGTCGCTCGGCACGGTGGTGGTCGAGGCGGCACCCAAGTCGGGCTCGCTGATCACCGCGCGGCTGGCGGGCGAGCTCGGGCTCGAGGTGATGGCAGTCCCCGGCAGCCCGCTCGATCCACGCGCGCAAGGGTGCAACGGGCTGATCCGCGACGGTGCGACGCTCGTCCAGTCCGCCGCCGACGTGCTCGAGACGATCCGCCCGATCGACGCGCGGATGATCGAAAGCCCGCACAGCCCCTTCCGCGCGCCGCCCCCCGAGGATGCGAGCGACACCGACCGGCGCGCGATCCTCAGCCTGCTCGGCCCGGTGCCGGTTGCGATCGACGAGCTGATCCGGCAATCGGGGGCGTCGCCCACGATCGTCCAGACGGTGCTGCTGGAACTGGAACTGGCCGGGCGGCTGGAACGGCATGCGGGCGGGCGGGTAGCGTTGGCCTGACGTGGAAGCGCGCCGTCTCCGTAGTCCCCCCCCACCCGTTCGTTTCGAGCGAAGTCGAGAAACCAGCGCTGTGCCAGGTTTCTCGACTGCGCTCGAAACGAACGGAGGGGATGGTGTCATGAAACTTTAGGAATAGGCGGCCAGCAGCGGCGTGAATTGAGCCAAGGCAACAAGCACCACGATGGCATGACCTGCGACCCAAGCATCCAGCACACGATATCGTTCTTCAACGCGACTATCTCGCCCTTGAAATAATCCCGGGTGACCAGATCTTCCCCCTGCACGTTAGCAAGACCAGCGTCTTCGTATGACTTGGCTACCTCGAGCGGATCGATCATCGCAGGCATGACGCCCACATTAGGCCAATCCGGCCAAAAACGAAACCCGACGCTTGACGACCCCGCCGCCACCCCGTCACCCTCGCGCGTACACGTAAGGACGCAATAGACCCCCATGCAGCTTGTCATCGTCGAATCGCCCGCCAAGGCGAAGACCATCGAGAAATATCTCGGTTCGGATTACCGCGTGCTCGCGAGCTACGGCCACGTCCGCGACCTTCCGCCCAAGGACGGATCGGTGAACCCCGATGAAGGGTTCGCGATGGAGTGGGAGAATTACGCGGACAAGACCAAGCAGCTCAAGGCGATCACCGATCTCGCCAAGACCGCCGACCGCCTGATCCTCGCGACCGATCCGGATCGCGAGGGCGAGGCGATCAGCTGGCACGTCCAGGAAGTGCTGCGCAACCGCAAGGCGCTCCCCAAGGACGTCCAGCGCGTCACCTTCAACGCGATCACCAAGGCGACCGTCACCGATGCGATGAAGCATCCGCGCGAGCTCGATACCGATCTGATCGACGCCTATCGTGCGCGCCGCGCGCTCGATTATCTGGTCGGCTTCACGCTCTCGCCGGTGCTGTGGCGCAAGCTGCCCGGGGCGAAGTCGGCGGGGCGCGTGCAGTCGGTCGCGCTGCGGCTGATCGTCTCCAGAGAGCGCGAGATCGAAGCGTTCCGCGCGCAGGAATATTGGTCGGTCATCGCCGACATGGAGCAGGACGGCACGCCGTTCCAGGCGCGGCTCGTGACCTTCGAGGGCAAGAAGCTCGATCGCCTGTCGATCGGCGAGGAAGGCGTCGCCAACCGCGCCAAGGCCGCGGTCGAGCAAGGGCATTTCACCGTCCAATCGGTCGAGGTGAAGCCCGCGACGCGCAACCCGCCGCCGCCCTTCACCACCTCGACGCTCCAGCAGGAAGCGTCGCGCAAGCTCGGTTTCTCGGCGGATCACACGATGCGGATCGCGCAGGGCCTCTATGAGGACGGCGCGATCACCTACATGCGGACCGACGGCGTGCAGATGGATTCGAGTGCGATCTCGGCCGCGCGTCACGCCGTCGCGAACCGCTATGATGCGAGCTATGTCCCGGACAAGCCGCGCGTCTACCAGACCAAGGCGAAGAACGCGCAGGAAGCGCACGAGGCGATCCGCCCGACCGATTTCGGCAAGGACAAAGCGGGCGGCGGCGACCATGCGCGGCTGTACGATTTGATCTGGAAGCGCGCGCTCGCGAGCCAGATGGCGTCGGCGCGGATGGAGCGCACCACGGTCGAGATGGCGGACGGCACCGGCCACACCGGCTTGCGTGCGACCGGTCAGGTAATGCTCTTCCCGGGCTATCTCGCCTTGTACGAGGAAGGCTCGGACGACACGCAGGACGAGGACGCCAAGCGCCTGCCGCGGCTGCGCGAAGGCGATGCGCCTGCCAAGAAGGGCGTCACCGCCGAGCAGCACTTCACCCAGCCGCCGCCGCGCTTCTCCGAAGCGTCGTTGGTCAAGCGTCTGGAGGAGCTCGGGATCGGGCGTCCGTCGACCTATGCGTCGATCATCAAGACCTTGAAGGACCGCGAATACGTCCGGGTCGAGAAGAACCGCTTCTTCGCGGAGGAATCGGGGCGTCTGGTGACCGCGTTCCTCGAACGGTTCTTCGAGAAATATGTGAGTTACGACTTCACCTCGGGGCTCGAGGACGAGCTCGACGAAGTCTCGGGCGGGCGCGCCGAATGGCAGGCGGTGCTCGAGGCGTTCTGGAAGGACTTCAAGCCGCGCACCACCGAGGTGATGGAGCAGAAGCCGTCCGAAGTGACCGCCGAGCTCGACAAGTTCCTCGCGCCCTATCTCTTCCCGCCGATGGCGGATGGCAGCGACCCGCGGTTGTGCCCGAATTGCGGCCAGGGGCAGCTCGCGTTGCGCGGTGGCAAGTTCGGCGCGTTCGTCGCGTGCTCCAATTACCCCGAGTGCAAATACACCCGCCGCTTCGGCCAGCCGGGTGCGGACGGCGAGGGTGTGGATACGGGCCCGGAGACGCTCGGCAACGATCCTGAAACCGGCCTGCCGGTCGAGCGCAAATCGGGTCGGTTCGGGCCGTATATCCAGATCGGCGAGGGCGAGACGCGCAAGATGGCGTCGATCCCGAAGGATATCGGCGAGCTCGATCTGCAATGGGCGCTCAAATTGCTGTCGCTGCCGCGGACCATCGGCACGCATCCCGAAACCGGCGAACCGATCACGGCGGCGATCGGCCGCTATGGCCCGTATCTCAAGCACGCGGGCAAATATGCGCGGCTGACCTCGACCGACGACGTGTTCGAGACGGGGATGAACGCGGCGGTGGTGAAACTCGCCGAAGCCGCGGCGGGCGGCGGGCGTCCGCAGCGCGGCGCGCAGGCACCGCTCAAGGTGCTGGGCCTGCATCCCCGCAGCGAGGCCGAGATCAAGCTGATGGAGGGCCGCTACGGCGCGTACGTCACCGACGGGACGACCAATGCGACGCTGCCCAAGTCGATCGAGAAGGATGCGCTGACGCTCGAGGAAGCCGCGCAGCTGATCGACGCCCGCGCGGCGGCGGCTCCGCCTACGAAGGGGAAGAAGAAGGCTGCGGCGAAGAAACCGGCTGCCAAGAAGGCTCCGGCCAAGGCGAAGTCGGCTGCAACCGCGGATGCCGCAGCGGAGGCCCCTGCAAAGAAGGCTCCCGCGAAAAAGCCTGCCGCCAAGAAGCCTGCGGCGAAGAAGCCCGCCGCGAAGAAGGCGACCGCTTATACCAAGACTCTCTGATCAGGACCGATGGGCCCACGACCGCAGTCCGATGGACATGATGCGCCACGGCTGATCGGTGAGGCGGTTCCAGGCGAAGCAGCAATGGTCGAGGATGTCGTCGTAGGATTTGAAGATGCGGTTCGACAGCCAGTTGTCGCGCATGAACTGCCAGACGTTTTCGACCGGGTTGAGCTCGGGGCATTTTGCCGGCAGCGGCAGCAGCGTGATGTTGGCCGGGACGATCAGCCCCGCCGAGAGATGCCAGCCTGCCTGGTCAAGTATCAGCACGGCATGGGCGCCGGGCGTCACGGCGGCGGATATCTCGGCGAGGTGCAGCGTCATCCCTTCGGTATTGCAGCGCGGGAGCACCAGGGCCGCTCCCTTGCCCTCGGCTGGGCAGATGGCGCCGTAGATGTAGGCCGAGGTGGTACGTTGGTCCTTCGGCGCTGACGGACGTGTCCCGCGCTTGGCCCAGCGCCGGGTGATGCCGTTCTTCTGGCCGACCCGCGCCTCATCCTGCCACCACAGTTCTATAGGTGTACCGCCAGGGAGCGCTGCCCGGATCGCTGCCACTTGGGCGGGGAAGCCTTTTTAAAAACGTCGATGGCGTCAGCCGCCTGCGCATGATGCCTCGGTCGTGCCGTCAGCTTCCTGTAGCCCATGGCGCGCAGGTCGCGGCTCAGCGTCTGCTTGCTGACCGACACACCATATTCGTCGAACAGCCACTGGATCAAATCGACGATCCGCCAGCGCACCACGCCATGCGACGCCGGGACCGGGCCCTGTTCGATGATCTCGGCAAGCGCCCGCTTATGCTCTGGGCCAAGCACTGGACGGGGACCGGGGGCTTTGCCGTCGAGCAAGCCGTCGGGCCCGCTGGTATTGAAGCGCAGCACCCAGTCTCGAACCGTCTGCAAACCAACGCCGCCGACCTGTGCCGCCGCGTGCCGCGCACCACCATCGTAAATCACCGCCAGCGCCAGCAGCCGCCGGACCTGATTGGCGTCACCGCTCAAACGCGCCAACCTTCGAAGACCAGACCCGTCGAAATCGTCCCTTAGCCCAACCGCTGATGCCACCGCCAACCTCCCACCGTTTGCGATGTTGAATCAGATCATGACCGACTTGGGAATCCCCGGCGCTGAGTCAGGCTCCGAGGGACTTGGTATTAGCCTCTCTGGAAACCGTCACCCCGGGCTCGTCCCGGGGTCCACCGTCGGCCGGGCTAACCAACCGGGGGACGCAAGCACCAGGGGACGCCGGGACCAGCCCGGCGTGACGAAACGGGATCAGGCCGCGCGGCGCTGCGTCGCGCGGAGCCAGGCGCGCGCGGCGGCCTGTGCGGTCGCGATTTCGCGCGCGGTCATGTCTTCGGCGATTTCGCCGCGGCTCGCCATCCCCGCTTCGCTGCCCGCGACCGCGGCGAGATTGAACCATTTGTGCGCTTCGACCAGATCGACCGAGACCCCGGCGGTGCCGCTCGAATAGACCATGCCGAGTTCGTAGCAGGCGTCGGCATCGCCGCACGCGGCTTCGGCCAATTTGCTGTCGATGAGAAACTGTGCGTTCTTGAGGCTCGTGCCCATGTCGAATCTTCCCGGTTAACCAAACCCTCGCCCCGACAGTGCGCGGCGGCCGGTCAAGGAAAGGTTAACGGGGGGATTAGCCTTTGGTCGTAGCGGGGGCCTTCAAGGGTCGTAGCTGGTAGCCTTCCAAGGCCTTCCCCGGCGGAGGCCGGGGCCCAGTCGCGATGTCCAGGGTAACAGAGGGCAGCGCTCACCTTCTTCTGCTGCGCTCCTGGGCCCCGGCCTTCGCCGGGGAAGCGGCGTGAGGGAGAGCCGTCACATTCTAGAATTTTGTCGCTGCCCCCGTCCCGGCTACCCCTGCGCCGGCACGTCCAGATTATCGATCAGCCGGGTCGCCCCAAGCCGCGCCGCCGCGAGCAGCCGCCGGGGCCGGTCTTCCGCCATATCCGCGGTCAGCGTCGCGGCATCGACCAGTTCGACATAATCGACCACGAACCCCGCCGCGATCAGCGATTCCCGCGCCGCCGCCAGCGCATCCGGGGGAGAATCACCCCGCGCGATCGCGCGCGCCGCCTCGCCCAGCGCGCGCGGCAAGGCCACTGCGGCGGCACGCTGCTCGGGCTCGAGATAGACGTTGCGCGACGACAGCGCGAGGCCGTCGTCGTCGCGCTGGGTCGGCACGCCCTCGATCTCGATCCCGAAATCGAGGTCCGCGACCATCCGTCGGATCACCGCGAGCTGCTGGAAATCCTTCTCGCCGAACAGCGCGACATCGGGCCGGACCTGGTTGAACAGCTTGGCGACCACCGTCGCGACCCCGTCGAAATGCCCCGGCCGCGCCGCGCCATCGAGCCCCTCGCTCACCCCCGACACCGAAATATTGGTTGCGAAGCCCGCCGGATACATCACGTCGACCGGGGGCAGCCACAACAGGTCACACCCCGCCTCGCTCAGCATCCGCGCGTCTGCCGCCTCCCGACGGGGATAGCGTGCAAGATCCTCGTTCGGGCCGAACTGCCTGGGATTGACGAAGATCGACGCGACGACCTTGCGCCCCTGCCGCCGCGCGGTCTCGATCAGCGCGATATGCCCGCTGTGGAGCGCGCCCATCGTCGGCACGAGCGCGATGCCCGCCCCGTCGCTGCGAAAATCGGCGATCGCGGAGCGAAGCGCGTCGAGAGTACGGATGGTTTGCACGCGGGTTGGGCCTTCGGTAAGGACGGGCAGGCCTTCTATGGGGGCAGGCCGTACCGAACAAGACGCTAGGACATCATCCCGTTGGCCACTGCTGCGCGAAAACCCACATCATCGTTTTCGCCAACGAAAAGGGCGGCACCGGCAAGTCGACCACCGCGGTCCATGTCGCGATCGCGCTCGCCGCGCGCGGGGCGAAGGTCGCCGCGTTCGATCTCGACCACCGCCAGCGCACGATGGGGCGCTATTTCGACAATCGCGCAGCAACCGTCCAGCGGACCGGTCGCGCGCTACCGATCCCGCGCCACGCGACGCATGACGGCGAGACCGACGAGCGTTTCGAGGCGCTGTTCGCCGACCTCGCGACCGATACCGATTTCCTCGTGATCGACACGCCGGGTCGCGACGACCGTTTCGGCCGGTTGTCGGCAGCGCGCGCGGACACGCTCGTCACGCCGATGAACGACAGTTTCGTCGATTTCGACCTGATCGGGCAGGTTCATCCCGAGACTTACAAGGTCACCCGCCCGAGCTTCTACGCCGAGATGATCTGGGACGCGCGCAAGGCCCGCGCGCGCGCGGACGGCTCGACGATCGACTGGGTCGTGCTGCGCAACCGCGTCCAGCATATCGAGGCGCGCAACATGCGCCGCGTGTCGGACGCGCTCGACCAGCTCGCCAAGCGAGTCGGGTTCCGCATCGTGCCGGGGCTCGGCGAGCGCGTGATCTATCGCGAGCTGTTCCCCGCCGGGCTGACGATGCTCGATTCGGGCGAATTCGGCGCGATGGGGCTGGCGCATGTCGCCGCGCGGCAGGAGCTGCGCGAGATGATGGGCGCGCTCGCCTTGCCCGAATCCGTGCTGCCGACGTTCGCCTGATGAGCAAGGTCCTGCTCCTCGTCGCGCTGCTGGTCGGCGTGTGGCTGCTGCTGCTGCGGCCCAGGCCCAAGGCGAAACCGCGCCCGCAAACCGCGGAGAGCGAAGCGCGCGCGGTGCTCGGGGTCGGCCCGACGGCCGATGCCGCCGCGATCCGCGCCGCGCACCGTCGCCTCGTCACCTCGCTCCACCCCGACAAGGGGGGATCGGCCGAGCTTACCCGTCGTATCAACGCGGCGCGGGATGTACTGCTTAAACCCTGATCATTGAACTTTCGCACGTCTGATCGATTTGATCGTGCAACGAAATCCCAGGAGGACCATGATGACGCATCGTTTCGACCCGACTTCGCTCCGCGAATATGACATCCGCGGCATCGTCGGCAAAACGCTCGGCACTGCAGACGCCGACGCGATCGGTCGCGGCTTCGGCACGCGCGTGCGCCGCGCCGGGGGAACCCGCGTCGCGGTCGGCTATGACGGCCGCCTGTCCTCGCCCGAACTCGAAGCCGCGCTCGTCGGCGGGCTGACCGCGGCCGGCGTCGACGTCGTGCGGATCGGCATGGGGCCGACCCCGATGCTCTATTACGCCGAGGCCACGCTAGAAGTGGATGGCGGCATCGAGATAACCGGCAGCCATAATCCCTCCGATTACAATGGCTTCAAGATGGTGCTGCAGCACAAGCCGTTTTTCGGCGCGGACATCCAGGATCTCGGGCGGATGGCCGAGGAAGGCGATTGGGAGACGGGCGAAGGCACCGTCTCGACCGCCGACGTCGAGGACGAATATGTCGGCCGCCTGATGGCCGGGTTCGCGGGCGGCACCTACAAGATCGGGTGGGACGCGGGCAACGGCGTGTCGGGCCCGATCATCGAGAAGCTGGTCAAGCTCCTCCCGGGTGAGCATCACCTGCTGTTCACCGATGTCGACGGCAAATTTCCCAACCATCATCCCGATCCTACCGATGAAGCCAATCTGGTCGATCTCAAGCGGCTCGTCGCGGAAAAGAACCTCGATTTCGGTCTGGCGTTCGATGGCGATGGCGACCGGATCGGCGCGATCGACGGCGAAGGCCGCGTGATCTGGGGCGACCAAATTCTCTCCATTCTGGCCGAACCTGTCCTCAAGGAGCTTCCGGGCGCGACGATCATCGCCGACGTCAAGGCGTCGCAGATGCTGTACGACCGGGTCGCCGAACTCGGCGGCAAGCCGCTGATGTGGAAGACCGGGCATAGCCTGATCAAGATGAAGATGAAGGAAACCGACAGCCCGCTCGCGGGCGAGATGAGCGGCCATATCTTCTTCGCGCATGAATATTACGGGTTCGACGACGCACAATACGCTGCGGTTCGTTTCATCCGGGCGGCGCACATGATCGGCAAGTCGGTCACCGAGTTGCGCGGCGCGATGCCCGCTTTGGTCAACACGCCCGAAATGCGCTTCCAGGTCGACGAGAGCCGCAAGTTCGCGGTGGTCGAGGAAGTGCTCGCGCGGCTCGAGGCGGATGGCGCCGAGGTCGACCGCACCGACGGCGCACGCGTCAACACCCCCGACGGCTGGTGGCTGCTCCGCGCATCGAACACGCAGGATGTGCTCGTCGCGCGCGCCGAAGCAAAGGACCAGCCCGCGCTCGACCGCCTGCTCGCGATGATCGACGACCAGCTCGAGAAGAGCGGGCTGCAGCGTGGCCCGCAGGCGGCGCACTAAGGTCCTGTCCTGACCGTCACCCCGGGCTTTGCCCGGGGTCCACCCCAGCCGTCACCCCGGGCTTGTCCCGGGGTCGACCGTGGTCTTGCCCGACGCGCGCAGGACGCAGACCACGGTGGATGCCGGGACAAGTCCGGCATGACGAAAGCTGTGGAGCGCACTACACTCCCCTCGCAATCCCCTTCAAAACACGCCACCTAGGCACAATGCCTCCCCCCGCGCCCCAGATCATCCGCGTCATCGACCTCGAGACCACCGGCGAAGGTCCGCCGATCCACGGCGTGTGCGAGATCGGCTGGCAGGACGTCGCGCTGCAGAAGGATGGCCGCTGGGAGATCGAGGGCGAAGGCGGCGCGCGGCTCGTCAACCCCGGTCGCCCGATCCCCCCGCTGACCCAGGCGATCCACCATATCCTCGACGAACAGGTCGCCGACGCGCCCTTCTGGCACGACGTCGCGCGCGGCGTGCTCGACCCCTATCCGCGCCGGATCGCGCTCGCGGCACATCGCGCGGATTACGAACAGAAGTTCTGCACGTCTCCGCTGACGCGCGGCGCGCCGTGGATCTGCACGTGGAAATGCGCGCTGCGGCTGTGGCCCGATACGCCGAGCTTTTCCAACCAGATGCTCCGCTACTGGCGCAAGCCCGAGGGGATGGTCCACGAGCTTGGCCTGCCCGCGCACCGCGCCTTCCCCGACGCCTATGTCACCGCCTTCCACCTGCGCGACATGTTGAACGAAGTCGGTCCCGAGCAGCTGCTCGCCTGGTCGGCGGTCCCCGGGCTGCTGCCGCGCGTGATCCGCCCCGGGCCGGATCGCGGCAAGAGCTGGCAGGAGATCAGCGACGATTCGCTGTCGATCATGCTGGGTGATCGCGATCTCGACGTGCGCTTCACCGCCGAAACCGAGCTTGCGCGCAGGCGCGGCGGGGGTGTCGTCGGGCGGCCGTCGCCGCAGGGGAAGCTACTGTAAGGCCCGTCCTCGCGGGCCACCCAAATCCGTTCGGGTTGAGCGATGTAGGAGCCCATGCAGCACTGGCCCTTCGACGTCGCTGAGGGCAAACGGCGAGGGATCCGATTGATCGTCATCAACGCCGTGCCACTGGCGTTTATCGTTGCCGCTGCGTAAGGACGCAGCCATGTACAAGCGTTTGGTCCCAGGGTTTGGCGTCAGCGAAGGCCGCATGGGCCGGTTCCTGGTGGCGTGCATGTCGCTCGGATTCCTGCTGCTCGTCGCCGCCGGGATCGCCGCCGCCTGGTCGACCGACCAGAACGAGCGCCACACCCGCGACGTCAACCACACCTATGAGGTCGAACTCTCGATCGGCCGCGCGCGGATCGCGATCGAACAGAGCGAAACCGCGCGGCGCGGGTATCTGATCACCGACGATCCGATCTATCTGACGACCTATCGCGCCGCGATCGCCGAGCTTCCCCGTGCGATCAACCGGATCGCCACGCTCACCGCGGACAACCCCCGCCAGCAGGCCAATGTCGCCGCGTTGCGCGGGCAGACCGCAGCGCTCGCCGAACAGCGCGAACGCACGATCGTCCTCGCTGGGCAGGGCAACCGTACCGCCGCGGTCGCGCAGTTCGAGGCTGAAACGAGCGCGCGCCGGATGCGCACCGTCCGCGCGCTGGCGGACCGGATGGTCGCCGAGGAACAGCGCCTGCTCGCGATCCGCGATGCGGCGCAGCAGTCCAGCGTCCGCCTGTTCTACGTCACGCTCGGGCTTGCCGGGCTGCTGCTCGCGCTGGTTGCGCTCGTCACGCTGGTGACGGTGTTGCGCTACACCCGCGAGCTTGCGACTTCGCGCGATGCGCTGCGCGATTTCGCCGATACGCTCGAAAACCAAGTCGAGGAACGCACCGCCGACCTCAGCCGCGCGAACGAGGAAATCCAGCGCTTCGCCTATATTGTCAGCCACGACCTGCGCAGCCCGCTGGTCAACGTGATGGGCTTCACCGCCGAGCTCGAGGCAGCGACCGGCGCGATCACCGAACTGATCGATCGTGCCGAGGAAAAGGCGCCCGAGATCGTCAGCGAGGACGCCCGGCTGGCGGCGCGCGAGGATTTGCCCGAGGCGATCCGCTTCATCCGCACCTCGACGCAGAAGATGGACCGGCTGATCAACGCGATCCTCAAGCTGTCGCGCCAGGGCCGCCGCGTCATCTCGTCCGAGCCGCTCGATCTGGCGACGCTGGTCGACGGGATCGGCGCGAGTCTGACGCAGCAGATGGAGCAGCGCGGCACCACGCTGACGGTCGAGCGCCCGCTGCCCGACCTCGTCAGTGACCGGGTCGCGGTCGAGCAGATCTTCTCCAACCTGATCGAGAATGCCGTCAAATATCTCGATCCCAAGCGCCCCGGACGGATCGTGGTACGCGGCAAGCGCACCGGCAAGCGGATCCGCTATGAGATCGAGGACAATGGCCGCGGCATCGCGCCCGCCGATCATGCCCGCGTGTTCGACCTGTTCCGCCGTTCGGGCACGCAGGACCAGCCGGGCGAAGGGATCGGACTCGCGCATGTCCGCGCCTTGGCGTATCGGCTTGGCGGGGTGATCGACGTCACGTCCGAACTCGGACGCGGCGCGACCTTCCATTTGACGCTTCCGGCGACCTATGCCGAACCCAAGACCGATACCCGAGGACGCTGAGATGACCGACCACCAGACCGTCAGCATCATCATGATCGAGGATGACGAGGGGCACGCCCGGCTGATCGAGAAGAACATCCGGCGCGCGGGCATCCTCAACGAAATCCAGCATTTCACCGACGGCACGAGCGCGCTCGAATATCTGTTCAACAGTGATCGCGGCCCCGGCCACGGTGGCCCCGCGCTCGTCCTGCTCGATCTCAACCTGCCCGACATGGGCGGCACCGACATCCTCGCGAAGATTAAGGGCTCGGACGGCCCGCTCAAGCGCACCCCGGTCGTAGTGCTGACGACCACCGACGACAAGGTCGAGATTCAGCGCTGCTACGATCTCGGCTGCAACGTCTACATCACCAAGCCGGTCAATTACGAAAGCTTCGCACAGGCGATCCGCCAGCTCGGGCTGTTCCTGTCGGTGATCCAGGTCCCCGACGCCGAGGGCCACGGGTGATCGAACGCTCGGGCCAGACTGCCGGGCCAGCGGTCCTCTACATCGATGACGACGCGGGGCTGCGACGGCTCGCGGCGCGCGCGCTGTCGCGGCTCGGGTTTACCGTAACGGTCGCCGAGGGCGGGGCCGAGGGGCTGGCGCTTGCGCGCGAACAGCCTTTCGACCTGATCGCGGTCGATCACTACATGCCCGGAATGGACGGGATCGAGACGCTCGACGCGATCCGCCAGCTGCCGGTCGCGCCGCCGGTCGTCTACGTCACCGGGTCCGAGGAAGGCCGGATCGCGGTCGCCGCGCTCAAGGCGGGCGCGTCGGACTATGTCGTCAAGACGGTCGGCAGCGACTTCTTCGACCTGCTCGCCAGCGCCTTCGCGCAGGTGCTCGAACGCGCGGCGCTCGAACGCGACAAGACCGCCGCCGAGGACCAGCTCCGCGCCAGCAACGCCCGGCTCGAAGCGCTGCTGCGCGAGGTCAACCACCGCGTCGCCAACAGCCTGCAGATCGTCTCCGCGATGGTGCGGATGCAATCGACGGCGCTGCAGGACGATAATGCGCGGCTCGCGCTCGAGGATACGCAGCGCCGCATCGCCGCGATCGCGCAGGTCCACCGTCGCCTCTACACCAGCAACGATGTCGAGCAGGTCGACATGCGCGAATATCTGAAAGCGCTGGTCGACGAACTCGGCGAGACCTGGTCGACCCCGACCGCCCCGCGCACGCTGTCGCTGTTCGCCGAGCCGATCCGGCTTGCGACCGACCGTGCGGTCTCGCTCGGCGTGATCGTCACCGAGCTCGTCAGCAACGCGTGCAAATACGCCTATCCGGTCGGCGGCGGCGAAGTCCGCGTTTCGCTTCGCGAGGACGGGGCGACGCACTTCAAGCTGCTGGTCGAGGACGACGGGATCGGCATGCCCGCCGACGCGACCCCTCAGGGCACCGGCGTCGGCACCAAGCTGATCCGCGCGATGGCGCAGAGCCTGCAGACGATCGTCGAGTATGACAGCATCGGCAACGGCGTCCGCGCGACGCTGCGCGCGGCGCGGGACTGAGCGGCACCGCCACCCCGCTAAGACTAAAGACGCACGCCCCTTTTTCCGATAACTTACCATCCGTTAACCGCATACCCATAGACCGGCGGGATGCGACACATCCCCTTTCCGATAGCGATACCCCTGCAGGCGGTAGTGGCGGTGCTTGCCGTGCTCGGGCTGGCGCTCTGGCCGCCCGCCAAGGGGGCGATCCTGCTGATCCCCATGCTGCAGAACAACGCCGCGTCGCTCGTCCCGCTGGCGCGCGCGAGCGGGGCGTTGCTCGTCGGCAACGGGCCGTTCCCCGGGTCGCTCGTCGTGCTCGGGGATCGCGCCCGCCTGCTGCGGCAGATCCGCGCGTGGAACGTCATCCTGCTCGCCGCCCCGGCTGCGGGCTGCGGCGACGACCGCCAGTTCGGCCCCGCGGCATGACGTGCCTTCTCGCACCGTTCGCACGGCGCCGCGCGGACGCGCCGAAGCCGCCCGCGCTCGACCCGCTCGATACGCTGCGCCGGCGCGGCGTGCGGCTGTGGGCGCTGATCGGCTGGGTCTCGCTCGCGCTGCTGCTGATCGGCAATGCGATCCTCCACGCGGGCGTTTCGCTGCCCTTGCTGGTCGTCGGCATCGCGATCAACATCGGCCCGACGCTGATGGCGCTGGCGGGGCGACACGACGGCGAGGCGCGCACGATGATCGGCGCGAGCGCTGCGGTCATCCCCGCGATGCTGGTGTTCCTGCTCAAGGGGCATCCCTGGCAGATGGATGCGCACATGTATTTCTTCGTCGGCATGGCGGCGCTCGTCATGCTCGCCGACTGGCGCCCGATCGCGCTCGCGACCGTGCTGACTGCGGGTCACCACATTTCGCTCGAGTGGCTGGCGCCCGAATGGGTCTTTACGGGCTCGGGCAACGTCGGGCGGATCCTGTTCCACGTCGTCGCGGTCGGGCTCCAGTTCGGGGTGCTGGCGGCATTGACGGTCCAGCTCGAACGGCTGTTCCTCGGCCAGCAGGCGGCGCTGCGCCGCTCGCATGAGCTGACCGAAGCCGCCGAACAGGGGCAGCGCCAGACCGAGCGCGCGATGGAGCAGGCGCGGCTCGCCGAAGCCGAGGCCGCACGCGAACGCCGCGAGCGGGCCGAACAGGCCACCCGGATCGCCCAGGCGCGGCGCACCGAGCTGTTCGGAATCGCGAACGAATTCGAACGCTCGGTCACCTCGGTGATCAAGGCGATCGGCGAGGCGACCGAGCAGCTCGAACAGGCGGCGGTGCAACTGGAGGACATCACCGAGAGCACCACCAACGAAGCCGACCAGGTCGCGGCGGGAGCCGGACGCGCGGCCTCGGACATCGCGCAGGTCGCGTCCTCGATCCGCACGCTCTCCGAATCGGTCCAGACGATCGCGATCGCCGCCGACCGCCAGTCGGCCCTGACCGAGACCGCGAGCAGCGAGGCCAAGCGCAGCGTGCAGACCGTTGCGATGCTCGAGGAACATGCGATCCAGATCGAGGGCTTCCTCGCGGACATCCGCAAGATCGCCGCGCAGACCAATCTGCTCGCGCTCAACGCGACGATCGAGGCGGCGCGCGCGGGGGACGCGGGGCGCGGCTTCGCGGTGGTCGCGGGCGAGGTGAAGACGCTGTCGGCGGACACCACCCGCGCGAGCGACCGGATCGGCAGCCTCATCTCGGGGATCCGCGAAGGCGTTGCGGACACCAGCGACAAGCTCCGCAGCGTCAACGGCGCGATCGGGCAGGTATCGCTCGCCGCGTCGGGGATCGCCACTGCGGTCGCCGAACAGCGCCACACCGCGCGGGACGTCGACGCCGGGGCTGCGCGCGCCGCGACCACTGCGGACGAAGTCGAACGGCGGATCGCAGATGTCGCGCGCGCCGGGGGCAAGGCGACCGCGCTCTCCGCCTCGGTCACCCGCAGCGCCGCCGACCTGTCGGTCAGCGCGCGCGATCTGTTATCCTCGACCGATGCCTTCGTCTCGTTCCTGCAAGCGGATCACGCCGTCGCGGCGTGACGATCAGCGCGGCTTGCGGAAGCGGAACACGAACTGGTCGGTCTTGCCGCGGATCGCGGGGTCGAACACCGCGGCGCTGTGATCGTCCGCCGGGTTGCGCAGCGCGTCGCTCTCGGCCTCGAACACGAAGCCGGCCTTGACGACCTGCGCCTTGACCGCCGCGGGATCGATCCGGTGCCGGGTCGAAGTCCCCGTCATCCCGCTGCCCGCGGCATCGGCATGGTCGATCACGATATAGGTGCCACCGGGCTTGAGCGCGGCGAACGCCTGCCGGTTGAACCCGTCGAGCACGGCCTCGCCGCCGGGTTCGTTATTGACGTCGTGGTAATTCTGCACCGTCCAGAACAGGTCGACTGGTTCCGACGCGCGAATGGCGGGTCCCGACATCACCGTCAGCGAGGTGTTGGCCATATGCTTCGCCTCGAGCGCGGGGATCGCCTTCTCGGCATATTTCGCGCCGGCGGCGGGCCACACCGCATAGACATGCCCGGTCTTGCCGACGATGCCCGAGAAGATCCGCGTCCAATATCCACTGCCCGGCAGGAAATCGAGCACCTCGTCCCCCGGGCCGACGCCTGAGAAGGCGAGCACCTCGGCGGCCTTGCGCCGCGCGTCGTCACCCTGCTGGTCGGCGCGCGCCGAGTCGGCGAGCGCCTTCGCGACCGCGCGCTGCGTGTCCTTCGCGGCGTGCTTCGACGCGGGCGTCACCGTCGCCGCGCCGGCGCCCGTCGGTACCAGGCCGGTCGTCATCAGGGCGGTCGCCGCCAGGGCTGTCAGGATCGTGCGCATCATCGTCTCCCCTTCGCGACGATCCGTCGCGGTTTGGCGCAGTTCACCATAACGCTGCCGTTCCAACAAGCGGCTTCGTTACGAAAGGTGGCGCGGTCGCGGGGTTCGTTGCGCAACCGCGACGGATCGATATGACGGCCCCGCCGTTCCCGCTCGCACAGCTTCATGACACATCGTTCATAATCCCCCGGAGACACTTCGCATGCCATCAGGTCTGGTCGCCCTGCTCGACGACGTCGCTGCCATCGCGAAGCTTGCCGCGGCGTCGGTCGACGATGTCGCGGCGGCATCGATGAAGGCCTCGTCCAAGGCGGTCGGCGTGGTGGTCGACGATGCCGCGGTGACGCCCAAATACGTCTCCGGCCTCACCCCGGCGCGCGAACTGCCGATCATCTGGCGGATCGCCAAGGGGTCGCTCCGCAACAAATTGCTGTTCCTGTTGCCCGCCGCACTGCTGCTCAGCGCATTCGTGCCGTGGATCATCACCCCGATCCTGATGCTTGGCGGGCTGTATCTCGCGTTCGAGGGCGCGGAGAAAATCCTCGGGAGCCTGCTCGGGCACCATGCCGCCGACGACGAGGCCGCAGTTGGCGACCAGACCCCGGAGCAGCTCGAGAACAGCAAGGTCGCGGGGGCGGTCCGCACCGACCTGATCCTCTCCGCCGAAATCATGGCGATCGCACTCGCCGAAGTGTCCGACCAGACGATCCTCACGCAAGCCGCGGCGCTGGTCGCGGTGTCGCTGCTGATCACCGCCGGGGTCTACGGGGTCGTCGGGCTGATCGTGAAGATGGACGATATCGGGCTGCATCTCGCGCAGCGTGAGAGCGCGGTGACGCAGCGGATCGGGCGCGGGATGGTGGCCGCCATGCCCGTGGTGCTTGGCGCGATCGCCAGGATTGGCACGGTGGCGATGCTGTGGGTCGGCGGCGGGATTCTGGTCCACGGGCTCGAGCAATTCCACCTGACCCCGATCCCGCACATCGCCGAGGCGGTCGCGACGTGGTTCGCGGGCGTGCTGTCGTTCGCCCCCGGCGTCGGGCACTGGTTCGGCTTCGCGCTGGCTTCGGCGGTGGTCGGGCTGATCGCGGGGGCGTGCTCGCGCTGATCGTGCCGCGCGTCATCGCGCTGTTCGGCACGGGGACGGCGCACTGAGGGGGGTGCCAACGCCCATAACCGCTTCCTCGGCGAAGGTCGGGGCCTAGTAGCGGGTCGCTTATGGGAGACGCTGCGCGCTCTGAGTCAGGCCCTCGCTACTGGGCCCCGGCCTTCGCCGGGGAAGCGCACAGAAAGAGAGTGGAAAACTGGGGCGGCACCTCCGCCGCGCGCGCCCCCCTCTCAGCAGGGCCGCTTCGTCGCCGCATCCGGAAGCACCCGCAACCGGCGCTTGCCCCAATAGCTCAGGTCCATCGACATTCGCACTGGCATGCCCGTCCGCGTATAGACGATCTGGTCGCCACGATCGCCCGTGCCGGTACTGCAATTGCGCCAATGCTCCGCGTCGAGCACGTCGGTGATCTTGTAGACCGCATATTGGTCGGCCTGGTGCCACACGATCAACTGGTCGAACCCGCCGCTGCCGTCATGCCCTGCCAGATCGACCGCCGCCTCGAACGGCCCCGCGCCTTTCACCGTCACGCTGTGCCGCCGACACCGCAGACGATCCCAATCGGGCTGGACGCAATCGGTGAACCCCGCGTGGCGCGCATCGGCGAGGCTACCGCGCACCGGCAACCCTTCGAACAGCAACGACGGCGGCGGGGTACGCTGCGGCCCGCATCCCGCAAGAAAAAGTAGGGCGAGCCAGGGAGATCTGCGGAGCATCCCGCTTCGTACCATGAATCAGGGCATGAACCGCAAGTCGGGAAAGCGCCGCCAGAATACGACTGATGCCGGGCCGGGCTTTCCCGCGGATCTCATCCGAGTCACGGGCCTTTGCCAAAGCGATCCGATGGTGGTGTGCCGCTCCCGTAGCGTCGCTGGCCGACAGAGCCCCTCCCCTCAAGGCGATTTACCAGTATCCAAGGCGATTGGCGAAGTTACCCTCGCCAAACTGGCAAGAGGCCGAAATGACTTAATATCGTAATATATTTTTACAGGTCATGATTTGCCGGATGTATTTTCATGTCTTCTTTCCAGATGATCAGCCATTGGTACGTTATTTGCTTATTCGTGGACACGGGGCGAAGATACGCTCCATCCATGGGGGACGGGCAATGAAGATTTCAGCGCTGACGGCAGCTGTAGCATTGGCGTGCGGTGCAACGACCGCGCAGGCCGCAGTGACCATCACCATCACGCAGAACGCCGGCGGCGTGACCGCGACGACCAGCGGTTCGCTCAACACGACGGGTTTCACCAAGGTCGCCACCGCGACGCTGGTTCCCACGGTCCGTGGCACGAGCTTCTTCTTTGCCGGCACCAATGGCGCGATCGTCAACGCCTATTCGGGGTTTACCGGTCCCACGTTCGGCACGACCTCGATGACGGGCGCGTCCTTCTCGTCGGGGGATCCGTTCGGCTTCAATCTGGTCAACAACCGCCTCTTCCTGCCGGTCGCTTATGTCAGCGGCGCAGCGATCAACTCGACTGCCACCTGGCAGTATCTGACCCTGTCCGGCATGGGCCTCTCCGTCGGGTCGTATGTCTATACGATCGGCACCGAGCGGGTGACGCTCAACATCGGCCAGCCGGTCGCCGCGGTTCCGGAACCCGCGACCTGGGCGCTGATGCTGCTCGGCTTCGGCCTGATCGGGGGCGCCGCCCGCCGTCGCAGCGCGGTGCGCACCACCGTCCGCCACGCATAACGAAAGCGCCGCCAACCCGACGGGTTGGCGGCGCTCCGGGCTTCAGCGTCGGAAACCGCTCAGACGTCGAGGTTGGCGACGCTCAGCGCATTCTCCTGGATGAACTCGCGGCGCGGTTCGACCACGTCGCCCATCAGCCGGGTGAAGATCTCGTCCGCGACATCCGCCTGATCGACCTCGACGCGAAGCATCGAGCGGTTCTGCGGGTCGAGCGTGGTTTCCCACAACTGGTCCGCGTTCATCTCGCCCAGCCCCTTGTAGCGCTGGATCGCGAGACCCTTGCGCCCCGCGGTCAGGATCGCGTCGAGCAGCTGCGACGGGCGCGCAACCATCGTCGCCCCCTTGCTCACCGTCGCGGGCGCGCCGGCGCGGCCACCCTCGGGCGCGGTCGCCTCGGCTTCGTCCGCCGCGGCATCCGCTTCCGCCTGTGCGGCTGCCGCTGCCTTGTTCGACACGAGACGGGCTGTATCGACAAACGCCTCGGCCTGTTCCGCCGCGAGCGTGTGGAGCTTGCGCGCCTCCGCCGAGCCGAGGAACGCCGCTTCGATGATATGGTGATCGGTCACGCCGCGCCACACACGCTCGACATGGAACCCGCCGTCTTCTGCCAGCGTCGCCGACCAGCGCGCATCCTGGTCCGCCGCGTCGAGCCCACGCACGACCTGCACCACGCGCTCGCGTCGTGCCTCGAGATCGAGCGCCGGATCGAGCGCGCCCCCCATCGCGAGCGCCTCGACGATCGTCGGGTCGTAGCGCCGCGGCACGAAGCGCATCAGCGTCCGCATCCGGCGCGCGTGATCGACCAGCGTCCGCAGGTCCGCGCCCGAACGCGACCCCTGTGCCCCCTCGAGCACGACGCTCGCGACGCCATTCTCGACCAAATATTCGTCGAGTGCGCTGTCGTCCTTGAGATACACTTCGGACCGTCCGCGCGTCGCTTTGTAGAGCGGCGGCTGCGCAATGTAGAGATGCCCCTTGGTGATGATCTCGGGCATCTGGCGATAGAAAAACGTCAGCAGCAGCGTGCGGATATGCGCGCCATCGACGTCTGCGTCGGTCATGATGACGATCTTGTGGTACCGCAGCTTCTCGACATTGAAGTCGTCGCGCCCGATCCCGGTGCCCATCGCCTGGATCAGCGTGCCGATCTCCTTCGACGAAAGCATCCGGTCGAACCGCGCACGCTCGACATTCAGGATCTTGCCACGCAAGGGGAGGATCGCCTGGAAGTGGCGGTCACGCCCCTGCTTGGCCGAACCGCCAGCCGAGTCACCCTCGACCAGGAAAAGTTCGGACTTGGCCGGATCGCGCTCCTGGCAATCCGCGAGCTTGCCCGGGAGCGACGCGATGTCCATCACGCCCTTGCGCCGGGTGAGTTCGCGCGCCTTCTTGGCGGCTTCGCGCGCGGCGGCAGCGTCGATGATCTTGAGGACGATCGCCTTGCCGTGTGCCGGGTTTTCCTCGAGCCATTCGGCAAGCTTGTCCGCCATCAGCGATTCGAGCGGCTGACGCACCTCGGACGAGACCAGCTTGTCCTTGGTCTGGCTGCTGAACTTGGGGTCGGGCAGCTTGACCGAGACGATCGCGGTGAGGCCCTCACGCATGTCGTCGCCGGTGAGGCTGACCTTCTCCTTCTTCAACATTCCCGATTTCTCGGCATAATTGTTGAGGGTCCGCGTCATTGCCGCGCGGAACGCGGCCATGTGCGTGCCACCGTCACGCTGCGGGATGTTGTTGGTGAAGGCGAGGACGTTCTCGTAATAGGAGTCGTTCCACTCGAGCGCGACGTCGATCGTGACGTCGTCGCGCGTGCCGCTGATCGCGACCGGCTCGGGCATCAGCGCGACCTTGTTGCGATCGAGATACTTCACGAACGCGGCGATCCCGCCCTCGTAATACAGCTCGACCGTCTTCACGTCCGCGTGCCGCGCGTCGTTGAGGAACAACCGCACGCCCGAATTGAGGAACGCGAGCTCTCGGTAGCGATGCTCGAGCTTGTCAAAGTCGAATTCGGTGATCTTGAACGTGGCGGGCGACGGGAAGAAGGTGACGCGCGTCCCCTTCTTGCCCGGCGCGGGGCCGATGATCTTGAGGGGTGCCACCGCATCGCCGAACGCGAAGCGCATGTAATGCTCCTGCTCCTCGCGGAAGATCGTCAGATCGAGCCACTCGCTCAGCGCATTGACGACCGAGACGCCGACGCCGTGGAGCCCGCCCGAGACCTTATACGCATTGTCGTTCGAGGTGTTCTCGAACTTTCCGCCCGCGTGGAGCTGGGTCATGATCACCTCGGCGGCGCTGACGCCTTCCTCGGTGTGGATGCCCGTCGGGATCCCGCGGCCGTTATCCTCGACCGTGACCGATCCCTCGGCGTTGAGCGTGATGTCGATCCGGTCGCAATGCCCGGCCAAAGCCTCGTCGATCGCGTTGTCGGAGACTTCGAACACCATGTGGTGGAGGCCGGAGCCATCGTCGGTATCGCCGATGTACATGCCGGGCCGTTTGCGCACCGCGTCGAGGCCCTTGAGCACCTTGATCGAGTCTGCGCCATAGTCGTTGGTATTGGGGTCTTCTGCCATGCCAAGCGTATAGGGATTCAGGGCTGGAAACGGAAGCGAAATGGCGTTTCCCGGCCCGGGACGCCACACCCGGGCCGGATTACGCTACTTCTCGACGATGAAGGGCAATTGCCCGCCCCCGGCGCTGTAGGTCGGCAGCTTGCCGTCCCATTTCTCGATCGCGCGCTGCCGCAGGATCTCGGGGTTGGCCCGCAGGGCTTCCCCCTCGATCTGCGAGGACTTCGCCTTGCCCTCGGCCTCGGCGATCCGCGCGTCGGCATTGGCCTTGACCGTCGCGACGTTCGCCTGCGCCGCCAGTGCCGCCTGCTCGTTGGCGATCTTGGTGTTGATCTGGTTCAGCACCTGGTCGGGTACACGGATGTTCGACGCCCAATAGAGCTGCTCGACATGCAGCCCGACGGGTTCGAAATAGCGATCGACATCGCGCTGCACCGCCGACAGCAACGCCGCTTTCTTCGGGCCGTAGATTTCCTCGACGCCGAGCCCTGCCGCTTCCTCGTTGAGCGCGCTGCGCACCGCGTTGCGCAAAGGCCCCGCGACGATCCCCGCCATGTCGATCCGGTATTTCTGGAACAGGATCGGCGCTTTCACGGGATCGACGCGATACGCCACCGACACATCCGCCGACAGGTTGAGCCCGTTGCGATCCTGGAAGGGAAACTCCTCGTCCACGCCGCTCTGCTCGGTGCTCGACTTGGTCCAGGCATAGGTCGACGTGTAGATCGGATATTCGAAGATATTCGTGCCGAACGGCGTGAAGTACCAGCCCACGCCGAGCGCATGGTCGGCGACGCCGGCGGCGCTGCCGAAATTGCTGACTTTGATGCCGACATGCCCCGGCTCCACCCGGCTGCACGAGCTCATCGGCAGGATCGCGATCAACGGGATCAGCAAGAGAGGGGCGAAACGAACGAGTCTAGTCATTGTCCCTGTTCTTTTCATTATCTGGGTCCAGCAGGAGGATTGTGAATTCGCGCGTCAGCGCGGTGACCGACAGGAAGCCGGCCACGAGCCCGACGAGCGCGAGCAGCGCCGCGCCGAGATTGGCGAGGTCGCTGTGCAGGTTGAACAGCGTGGGGATGACGAAGCCGAAACAGGCCAGCTCGCAGACGAGCAGCCCCGCGCAGCGCAAGCCAAAGCCGACGAGCCACAGATCCAGCGATTTCATGGAAGGTTTGCCCCGAACGCCCCCGAAGGATGCCGGGGCCGCAGCGCCCCGTCAGGGGTGCGGGTGGCAATATCTGCCCGTTACGAGTTCGCTACAATCGCAATCGGAGTCCGCGCAACGCAATCGAGCGTGCATCCGATGCATGGGGGGACGCGGCCCCGGCAGGGTGCGGGGCCACAAAGGCAATCGGAGGCTTGATCGTGACCGCTCGCCCAAAGCTGCCGTCATGCTGAACGTGTTTCAGCATCCACCGCGCAACGAACCTGGTCCGGACTCGCGGAGAGCTGAACGAGTTCAAGATGACGGACGTTCTTGCAAAGGTTTTGCGAAGGCGCCAGTCCGCCCCGGCACGCTGCCGGGGCGGTAGCAAGTCTCAGAAGCGGTCGGCGCGCTGCCCCAGCAACGTCACCTCGACGCGGCGGTTCTGGCGCATGCCCTGCGGCGTCGTGTTGGGCGCGACCGGACTGGCCTCGCCATGCCCGACCACCGAGAAGCGCGCGCGCGTCACGCCCATCTGGTCGAACGCGGTGCGCACCGCATCCGCGCGGCGCTCGGACAGCGCCTGGTTGTGCGCGTCGGTCCCGCGCGAATCGGTATAGCCGTCGATCGCGACGCGTACGCCCGATTCCGACCGCAGATAGTCGGCAAGGCCCTTCAGTTTGTCGACCGCGCCCGGGCGCAGCACCGCGCTGTCGGTCGCGAACAGCACGTCCTCGTCGAGCCGCATCATCGCGCCGCGCGACGTCTGGCGGAAGCCATAGCCACGCATCGCGCGCTGGTCCCAACCGCCGCGCGGCGGACCGCGGCGGTCCTCCACCACGACGACGCGGTCGCGCGACGCCCAGTCGAACCGGTCGCGGCGCGGGCCGGCGACCTGCGCGAACGCGCGGTTGGCGGCATCCGCCTCGCGCGGATTGACGCGACCGTCATGGTTGAAGTCGAAATTGCGCAGCACGAACGCGCGGCCGCGGTTGGTCCCGCGCAGCTCAGGGAACAGGATCGGCACGCCCGCGCCAACCAGGCGATAATCGCGGTCACCCGGGCGGCCACCACCCCAGTCCCACCGCTCCTGCGCGGCGGCGGGCATCGCGCTGCCCGCGAGCGCGACGGCGGCAACGGCAGCGGTAAGGATCGACTTTCGGATCATCGTCATCGTGTAACTCCCTGGCCCCCGCCCGATGGGAAGGATTTGGGCGCGAGCGCTTGAACCGCGGGTGAGTTCCCTCGACAGCCGGGGTTCAGGCGGTGCCATGCCCCAGGGTGAGACGCAAGGCGTCGCGCCCGAGGTCCGCGAACAGGGCATCCTCGGTCCCGGTCATCCACACCTGCCCGATCCCTGCGAGCCGCGCGAACAGCGCCGCGCGCCGGACCGGATCGAGATGCGCCGCGACTTCGTCGAGCAACAGCACCGGCGCCATCCCGGTCCGCTCGGCGACGAGATCGGCATGCGCGAGGATCAGCCCGAGCAGCAACGCCTTCTGCTCGCCGGTCGAACACAGCGCCGCCGCCTGCGCCTTGCCGAGATGCGTCACCGCCAGATCGCTGCGATGCGGGCCGACCAGCGCACGCCCCGCAGCCGCATCGCGCGCGCGGCCCGCCGCGAGATCCGCGGCGAGCGTCTCCCCCGCCCCGGTCCAGCCGGTCAGCTCTAGACCGGCGCGCGCGAACGGGCCGTCGGGCTGCTCGACCAGCCGCGCGCCCAGCGCGGCGACCGTATCGCGTCGCGCCGCATCGATCGCGATGCCATGCTCGGCCATCTGTACCTCGAGCGCGCTCAGCCACTCGCGGTCGGGCCGCCCCTCCTCGCCGAGCAGCCGGTTGCGCGCGCGCATCGCGGCTTCGTAGCGGTTGGCGTGGACCGCATGGCCGGGGCTGAGCGCGAGCGTCAGCCGGTCGAGGAACCGCCGCCGCTCGCCCGCAGGCTCGACGAACAGCCGGTCCATCGCGGGGGTAAGCCACAGCACGGTCAGCCATTCCGCGAGTTGCGTCGCGGCGACCGCGGAACCCTGCACCCGCACGATCCGCCGCTCGGGCGCGCTCGCCTGCGTGCCGGTCGCGAGCGCGACGTCGCCGCCAAGGTCCGCCGCGATCCCGAACCCGCCGGGCCCGTCCTGCCGCGCCATCTCGCCCAGCCCCGCGCGTCGCAGCCCACGCCCGGGCGCAAGCAGCGACACCGCCTCGAGCACGTTGGTCTTGCCCGCGCCATTCTCGCCGGTCAGCACCACGAAACCCGGGCCGGGCGGGATCGCCAGCGCGGCATGGTTGCGGAAATTCGTGAGGACGAGGCGCGTCAGCATCGCGACCGCTCTACCCTGTTGGCCGCGTTACGCAATTTGCGTGATGCACGCGCGGAGAGAGAAGCCAACACGCCTCCACCCGGCCGATGCGAACGAAGTCGAGCCATCCCCCTCCGTCCGTTCGTTTCGAGCGTAGTCGAGAAACTCGGCACAGCGCAGGTTTCTCGACTTCGCTCGAAACGAACGGGAAGGCGTTTGGGAAATAAAGCGTCCGTCCTAGGACGCGAGCGACGGCTCCACCGCAGTCTCGCGCCGGGTGCTCAGATACGACGCCAGTTCCGCCCCCAGCTCGCGCTGCGCCTTGAGATACGCGACCGGCGTCACGATCCCGAGCCGCGCGCGCGCCGCATCGATCGGTTCGGCGAGCAGTGCGAGATAATCCTCGCCCGAAATCCACCGCGCGCGGCGCCCGTTGCGATACCCTTCCCACACCGCACGCGCGAACAGCGTGTTGCGCGTGACCGACAGGCTCTTGAGCGCCGCCGCGCCGCCAATGAACGCCCAGCCGAGCCCGCCGACCTGCGCATAGCTGAACGCGACGAGGCACGCCTCGCCGAGCGATTCGTCCGCCTTGTAGCCGGTCAGCACGTGCCAGATGTCATGCGTGTCGCGCACCCGCCGCCCGAACCAGGCATAAGGGTGTGCGACCTGATCCTCGCTGATCACCTGGCTCACCTGCACCAGTCCGTCGGCGGAATAACCGGTCGTCTCGAGGAACTCGCGATAGGCCGCGCCGACCGTGCCGGGCGCGAACCCCGCGACGAACGCGCTGTCCGACAGGCGCTCGGCAAGCTCGGTCTGTTCGCAGGCGAGCCGCCCGCCCTGCGTGGTGGCGATCAGCCGCGCATAGTTGATCGGCGAATTGCCGACGTTGAGCGCGCGCATGATGCGGAAGACCTGGGTGGTATCGTCGCCGTTCGCGAGCAACTTGCGGATCGCATCGAATGCGGTGCGCCAGTCGCGTCGTCCACTGGTGCCGGGAAACGGGGGAAGCGTGGCCATCGACTCGGCTCCTTACTGACAGTCGTGTCAATAGCTCGCCCGCCCCGCCCTGTCAATGTTGCGGGAGGGGCCGCGCCGGTGCGCCCGGCACCGCCCGGTCTCGTCCATTAGGACGAAACCGGGCGGCAGGGGTGCCGCGCGAACGTCGCTGCCCCATACACTGCACAAAGGCGGCACGGGGCAGCCCGGTGGCAACAGAATATCGAGGGTATCCGTGATCGAAGATCCATCCAGCCGCAGCATCGTCCGCCGGACGCCCGGGGGGCTGCAGGCGGTGGTGACCCCAGCCGAAGATCCTGGCCCCGGCACATCGCAAGGTCCGGCGGTGTCGCCGAGGCACCGCCGTGGCGGCGGACAAGCGGCCGCGCCGGGGGCAAAAATCCGACACGGGCCATATCTAAATTGTGCGTTAACCAGCCGCGCTGTAGGCAGGGACATGGGTGAAATCGAACGGCAAGTTCCGGCAGGACTGATTGAGCAATGGGCGGTCCACCTGCGACGACAGCGATCGCGCGCGACGGATACGATCTGGCTGCTCGACAACGGCTTCACGATCCATGACGGCAGGAATGGCACGCCCACGACAGACGCGTCCGAGCGAGTCCGCGCGGAGCAGGAAGCGATCGTCGCCGAAGTGAGTGCCCTGCTCGATCAATATGACGCGATCAATCTACGCGGCGCGCTGTTCGAGAACAGCTGAACGGTAGCGAAGGCACGCCGACGCCCGCCTCTCCAGAACCCCGGTAGGGGATCGCCCGACTGTACATCGCGGCGTTGCATGGCCGCGTCGTCGCAGCTTTCCAGACGACGCCAGGGGAAGCGGTCAGCCCTGTCGCGGGAAACGTGTTTCTGTGTTTTGTAAAGGCGTCGACCATCATGAGCGCGAGTACCCGACGGATCGTCGACCCGGCCGTGCCGGCGCCGGAACCGCGCCCGCAACGGACGACGACCGCGCGCCCGCTGTCGATCGCGCTCCTGCTGCTCGCGGTCGCGGTGCTGATCCGCTGCCATGATTTCGGCAATCCCGTGATCCATGTCGACGAGCAATTCTACCTGCTCGTCGGCGACCGGATGCTCCACGGCGCGCTTCCCTATGTCGACATCTGGGATCGCAAGCCGGTCGGGCTGTTCCTGATCTTCGCCGCGATCCGGCTGCTGCCCGGCGACGGGATCCTCGCCTATCAACTCGTCGCGACGCTGTTCGCGGCGGGCACCGCGTTGCTGGTCGAGCGGGGTGCGCGCAGGCTCGGTGCGTCGCGTGGCGCGGCGCTCGTGGCGGCAATCGCCTATCTGCTGTGGCTGCCGCTGCTGAGCGGGCGCGGCGGGCAGTCGCCGGTCTTCTACAATCTCTTCATGACCGCCGCCGCGGTGCTGACGCTGCGCCTCCCCGAGCTCGCGGCACGCGGAGCCGGGCGCGGGGCGGCGCGCGCGATCGTCGTCAACGGCGCGGCGACTTGCTTTCTCGCGGGGCTGGCGATCCAGACCAAATACACTCCTGCGGTGGAAGGCTCGTTCTTCGGCGTCGCGCACCTCTGGTACCTCCGCCGCGCGGGGGGAAAATGGCCGGTCATCGGCCTAGCGGCGCTGCTGTGGGTAATGCTCGCGATCGTGCCGACCGCCGCCGTGGTGCTCGACTATGCGCGGCGCGGGCCTGCGGTGTTCCAGGCGTTCTGGTTCTCGAACTTCGCCTCGATCACGCTCCGCAAGGGCTATCCCGCCGCGAAGATCGCCGCGCGGATGGCGGGCAACATCGGGCAGATGTCCCCCTTCCTGCTCTGCACGATCGTGTCGTGGCGAATGCGGCCGTGGACCGCCGAGAAAACCCTCGCCTTCGGCTGGTTGGGCGCGGCGCTGGTCGCGTTCGCGATGATCGGCGCGTTCTTCGACCATTATGTGCTGCCGCTGGTCGCGCCGTTCGCGATCCTCGCCGCGCCGGTGCTCGATCGCTACCGTTTCGCCACGCCCGCGCTGTTCGTGGTCGGGCTCGGGCTGTTCGTCGCGCGCGTGCCGATCCGCCCCGTCGACGCCGCCGGCGTGCGCACGGTCGCCGCGGTCATGCGTGCGACCAGCGCGGGTGGCTGCCCCTATGTCTTCGCGGGGGATTCGATCCTGTACCACCTCGCGCGAACCTGCCTGCCGACGACGCGCGTCTTCCCCTCGACGCTCGTCTACGAACCCGAACGCGGCGCAAGCGGGATCGACGAGGTCGCCGAGGTCCGCCGCATCCTCGCAGGAGCGCCGCCGGTCATCGTCACGCTCGACACGCCTTTCGCCGAATGGAACCGCCAGACGCTCGGCCTTGTCGAGACCGCGCTGCGCCGCGACTATCGACCGGTCCTCGCGGTTCCGCGCGAGGCGGGCCACATGATCGTCTATCTGCGGCAGGGTCGCCGCTTTCACGCGCCAGCGTCGTGAGACGAGGGAAAGCGGTCATCCCCGCTCGGGACGCACCAGTGCCCTTTCCTCTCGCCGTCCAGGATCTGGCGACGCGGAAGCGTTCCTGACGACACCCTATTTGGGATGAGACCGTCGCGTATCGCGGGTGGTCGAAACGCTTTCCCCAAACGCAACGCTCCTCGAGCGCCGCCCCTCCACCGCGACCAGCTTCAACGCCTTACGCTGGAGCCGCCGTGGACGTCGAACCCGCGCCCTTAGCACCGCCTCTACCCCGCCACTCGGGGGGAATCAGGCGTCTGCGCTCAATTTGGGACACCGACCCTGCACCCCGCGTGCAACGAATCCTTTGATGCCGAGTTGAATTGGTATTGGGGAATATATTGAGATGAAAGACAAGTTTGCGTTCTGGAAGAAGTCGTACATCCGTCCGATAGGGGCGGTCGTCGCGGTCGCCTGCTCGGTCGGGGCGCTGCAGTACATGGTGAGCGGCGGGCAGCTCAGCCCCGCCACTGCAGCACTTCTGGCCGATCCGCTTTCCGTCCTTTCGGGTCGATCGCCCGGGTCGCGGTCCAGCGGTGCGCTCCTGCAATCGAAAAAGGCCTATGCGCACGATCGGACGAGCGGCACCGGTACTGGCCCGGCAGCGCCGTCCGAGCGGGTTCTCTCGAACGTGCGGACGCGTCCGCCTGTTGCTGTCCCGGCAACGGAGACGGGTCTGATTCCGGTTCTCCCGACTGGGGACGCGATCATTCCCGATGAGGCCGTCACGAGTTTTCCGGCCGGTGTTCCAGCACCCGGCGGCGGTTTCGGTGGGGGCGGCTTCCCCGGTACGATTTCCGGTGGTGGCGGTGGCGGTACGCCGGGCACCGGCGGTGCTGTCGGAGTCGGGGGTAACGGAGGGGGTGTTCCCTCGGTCCCCTCCGCGGTCCCGGAACCCTCGACCTGGGCGCTGATGCTGACAGGATATTTTCTGGTCGGCATCGGATATCGGCGGCGCCGTAAAAGCGCGTCCACAGTACCCCTCGCTGCCGATACCGTGCGCTGACGCAATTGCAGGCAATGCGTATCGTTATGGCCGTGTTGGGTGTCGCAACCCTGGTCGCCGCGTCGTTTCTTGTCCCGGCTTTCGGGTCACGCCACGGGGCAAGTCCCGCGTCGCCGGTGGCGCCGATCTCCAGCGGCGACCGGATAACCTATCCCGCGAATGGGTATCCGGCCCTCGTCCTGCCGGATGGCAAGAGCGAACGGGTCAAGAGCCTGTTGAACAGCCAGCGACCGATACGGTTCGGCGACTATATCTGGAACGATGCGGGCATCCCTGACGGGCCGGTCTGGGTACGGGTCGACCTGTCGCGCCAGACGCTGTCGGTGTTTCGTGGCGGGAACGAGATCGGTACGACCGTGGTGCTGTTTGGCGCCGACGGAAAACCGACCCCAAGAGGCGTTTATCCGGTGTTGGCGAAGGCCGAAACGCACCGGTCGTCGCTGTACGACGCCGAGATGCCCTTCATGTTGCGGCTGACGGGGGACGGGGTCGCGATTCACGCCAGTACCGTCCGCGAGGGTTCGGCAACCCACGGGTGCATCGGCGTGCCGCTCGAATTCGCACGGCTTCTGTACGGGCAGATGAAGGTTGGCGATCGGGTCGCAATCATCGCGGCCTGAAGATCCCGACCAGGCGGTTAACCAGGTCCTGAAACGATAACTACAGTCCGACCCGGCAATACCCTCCTCCGGAGGTATTGTCCGTATGTCTGTGCGCACGTTGAAACGCACCCTGACGGTGGCGCTGCTGGCGACCGTTGCCCCCATCCTCGTCAGCGCGACCAGCACGGCCGCGGAATTCGAAGCGACGGTTCTTTCGCTGCATAACCGGGAGCGGGCCGGCCTGGGGGTGGCACCACTCCAGTGGAACACAGCGTTAGCGCAGTCCGCGCAAAGCTGGGCAAACCACCTCGCAGCAACCGGTGCCTTCGAACACGCCGCCGAGCTGCCGTCCAACCCGGAAGGCGAGAACCTGTGGGAAGGCACGAAAGGCGCCTATCGGCTCGAGCAGCGGGTCGACGCCTGGATCCGCGAAAAGCGTTTCTTCAAGCCCGGAACGTTTCCCGACAACAGCACGACCGGAAACGTAGAGGATGTCGGTCATTACACCCAGGTCGCGTGGCGCGCTACGAGCAAGGTCGGATGCGCGCAGGCGACCGGTTTGCATACCGACGTCCTGGTCTGTCGCTACAGCAACGCCGGGAATTATGTCGGCGAGCAGGCCTTTTGAGGTCTTGGTGTCAGCCGAGACGGTGCCAGTCCCCGTTACCGAAAACTCAGGCGTAGCGGATCGTGATCGGAGCCAACTGACGACGACGGACCGCGACGCCGATCATGCCGAAACCGGCGAGCATCATCGCCCACGTCGCCGCCTCGGGCACGGGCGCCACGGCGTCCGCCGTAACCGAAAGATGATAGGTCAGCGCAGGAAGGTTGAAGTCGGTGAAGTCATATTCCCCGAGCACGAATGTCGGGTTGAAAACAGTTCCGGTAAAGATCGATGCGCCCGAGGGAGAGTATCGAAAGAAATGAGAACTAAGACTTAACAGATCGAACCCACCCGCGCCTTGAGCGGTATAAAAGTAGAAAAGAACGGGCGTTGGGACACCGTCAACCGTGGCGGTGCTTTCGAGCGCGAAGATCGTGGGGTCGTTCAAACCAGCAGCCTGGCCCTCGGGGTCGATCGCGGTTGGGCTAAGCGGCAGCGTAAAGGTCGCCGTATGCGCGCCGGTCAACGTGAACTCAGCCGCTTGAGCCAGGGTCGGTACTGTCGACAACGCAACGGCAAGTGACAGTGATCTCAAAACACGCATGGCATAACCCCACTGTTTGTTCGCGGATGTGAGGGTCGCCGAGTTGGCTCAACCTCCAGCCTTCAGCACAGCCTTTGCTCCGAACCACCAGCACGAGTCATGCCAACCGCTGAAATCCGTTCCGCAAGTCCGCTGAATTGCGAAACGCACTCCATCGATTGTAAGAATTTCTTACAGTCACCGGTCGCGTTTGGGAACGGGAGCGGCTTGGATCAACGCGCTGCCGAGGCAGCTTCCAGAACCGCCCGTCGTTTGGGCGAGTCCGCGAGCGGTTGGCCGGCATATTCCCGGATCCCCCACGCTCCATATTGGCCAATGAAACCGGTTGCCGAATACAGCGTCAAGGTGTCGCCAATCTTCGTTTTCCAATCCTGGAGATAGCGTTGATACATGTCATGCATGAGGGGGCTACGCTGCATCTGCGCCGCGACCGCCGCGTTTTCCGCGAAGGGAACGATGTGCTGGCCACCTTCATAAGCGACGTATCGCTTGTTCCACTTGGTTGCGCTTGCCTTGTCGGCGACGGCGCGGTCAATGGCGGCGACGCGCATCGTTTCGAGCGCGGCGAAAAGCGTCGGCAAGTCGGTGACGCCGGAGTCGACGGATCGTAGCAGGTCGTGCCCGAAATACGGCGCGGTCGCGATTGCATCCGCCCATTTCGGCGCGTCACGGAAGCCCATCATTTGGTCGATCGACCACCCGTTGCCATTCTGCGTGCTGAAGACCCGAACCAGGCGCGCGGGATTGTCCTGAAAAGCGGTGGTGAGCAGCTTGTGAAACCAGATCGACTTCTCGGCGTAGCGAAGAACGCCATTGGTGTATTTGTCGCTGGACAGCCCCTCTGCGACCCCTTCGTTCAGCACCTGGTTGGCAATCGGAAACCCGTAGTTCCATGTTTCGTTCGATAGCTCGAAATAGGCCCGGTGCCCTGTCGCCAAGCGATCGTGCACGAGTTTCGCCATCGCGCGGACATACGTCTCGTCGGCGTTCCACGGGATCGTGAACCACGGGTCTGCACCCGCCGCATTGGCGAGGTCGACCATATGCTCGAGCGCGATACCGTCGGTGCCGTCCTGAACCAGCCGGGCCGGCGTCGAGCGCGTCGCCCATGTCACGCTTGCCGGATTGCTGTTGGCGTTCGACCAATCCAGGAACCGGAGGATGCCATACGGCTTGAGGTCATCGACGATCCGCTGATCGAACGCACCATTGGTGGCAAGATTGGGCTCGCGACAGTCGAGGTTGGCGAGGGGGTCCGATTTGTTGACCGAGTCCACATACAGGATCACGGTCGGCAGCGCCTTCCCGGTATATCCTGGCCAGGTAAAGCTCGCAGCATGATTGCTCCCGGTCAGCCGGGCGTCCCCGTCGACCCGGATGTTCCCGCTGCCGGTCCATGTGCACGTGATGGGGGTTGCCTTGCCCGCCCAGACGGTCTGCGGGACGTTGAGAATGAGAGCCGCATAGATCAACGGCGTACCGCCAGGCGTCAGCTTGTCTTTCGGAACGTCCGCCCAGCTGGCGGCTGGATTGCGCCACGCACCGGTAGCGAAGGCCAGGTTGGCGAACGTCCGCTCGGTACCGTAGTAATTGCTGCTGGCGACGTTGATCCCGAGCGAAAGCGACCGGGCCGGCGACGGTGTACCCGTCGGCGTCGGTACAGTCCTCGTGCCAAATTGATAGATCGCTGGAGGTGCCGGTTGATTGACCACTGCCGGGCTGAGCGACGTACTGTTGGTCCCTGAGCCTGCACCAACTGCCGCGAAGGCTCCTCCGATCACGGTTGCGGCCAAAACCGTCGCAAGCAGGACTTTCTTGTGCGAGCCCGTCGCAGACAAAGCGGGGAGGGGACGTACTTCGATCTTGTCGCTCGACACGAAATTTGTTTCCTTGTTTCAAAGGGGCGAATTTCAAATTCAACGTTCAGCAATGGCGGCGCGCTGACGGTCGCCGACCCTGCGTCATCTCAACGGAAGTCTGCGAAATAGAAGTTGGTATGCGGGTGGGGGTCAATTCGGCGCTTACGTCGCCTCATTTATTACCGTGGCAAATCAGATAAGTAGAACATCAAGTCAACGGGGACTGGCTCGGTCGGTCCCGCGCCAGGCCCGCATTGACGAATTCGTGCGCCACGCCGTTTCGCGTCGCCAACCGCGCTGCTGCTTTTGCGCATACTCTTGGCCTCCGTCGCGCCCGTACGACTGACGAGAACAAACGCAGTCAGCCGCGGGTCGGCTGACACGACGCCGAACATCTCATTCCCTGCCGCAAAGGTGGCGTGCATATCCACGCGCGCCGCGGGCGGCGGTGGGTTGATCGATCAGCGGCACCCCTCGGTCATCGGCCAGAAGAACACGGGAGCCGCCGTCACGCCGTGGCCGACCGTAACGCTGAAGGACAGCGGCCCCGCTGCGGCGGAAGATCTCCCGTATGCTCACCAATGCCCGCGCGCACGAAGCGACCTGAAGCCGAAGCTGGGTAGAGAGTGAGACGCGCCGAACAGGCAACTGCGCAGCATCCACAGGTGACGAAAAGCACCGAGCATGACCGGACCGTCTTGCGCGCATCTACAGTGGCAAAGGGGGACTTACGGATTTCGGCGGGGCTTTCGACGGGTTCGCTACCGTCCGGGGACGGTGGTGCCCGACGGCGTTGCCGCGGGGTCCCGGCGGATTTTGGGTGAAGTCGCAATGGTCTCGAAGACGGCAGGCAAGACGCGGTTTTCCCTGGGCCCGCCAGCAGCATGGCGTGCCTCATGCCGCTCGAGCCGCGGTTGATGTTCGATGGCGCGGCAATCGTCACCGCGCATGATGCCGTATCGTCGGATAGCCCCCTGCTGGACGGCGGCGATCTGCTCGCCAAGCTCGCCACTGCGGACACCGCCGCGCCGCCAGCGCATCGCGATCGACTGCGCGGGCGTCGCCGCCGAGCTGATGACCGCGGCGCTATGCACCTTCGTGTGGCTCTGGCTGCCCGACGGCGCGCTGCGCAGCGCGATGTTCGTCCTCGCCACGTCGAGCTGGGTGGTCAGCCTGTTCATTAACCTCAGCCCGCTGACCCTGTTCGACAGCTATTACGTCCAGTCCGACCTGCTCGGCGTCCCCAATCTGCAGCCGCGCGCCTTCGCGCTGGGGCGCTGGCAGCTGCGCGAGCTGCTGTTCGGGCTGGGCCATGCCCCGCCCGAGGATCTGCCGCTGCGGCTGCGCCGGTTCCTGATCGGCTATGCGTGGCTCACCTGGATCTACCGGCTGGTGCTGTTTTTCGGGATCGCGCTGCTGGTCTATCATCTGTTCTTCAAGCTCGCGGGCATCCTGCTGTTCGCGATCGAGATCGGAGTCTTCATCGTGCGCCCCATCCTTGCCGAACTCCGCGCCTGGACACTTCTGCGCCACGACATCGCCCGCAGCCAGCGCCGGCGCTGGACGCTGGGCATGGCAGGGCTCGCGCTGGTCGCGATGGTCCTGCCGCTCGACCGGCACGTCAGCGCCCCCGCGCTGCTCGCGCCGATCGATTCGGAACCGCTCGTCGCGGGGGATGCCGCGCGGATCGACGCGGTGCGCGTCGCCGACGGGCAGGCGGTCCGCCGCGGGCAGATCATCGCCGAACTGAGCGCCCCCGCCCTGCACGCCAGCCAGCAGGGCAGCGCGGCGCGCATCGCCGGGCTCGAAACGCAGCTCGCGCGATCGAGCGCGGATCGCATCGACCTGTCCAACCGCGCGGTGATCGAACGCGAGCTCGCCGCCGAGCGCGCGCGGCTGAAGGGCGCCAGCGACCTGGCGGAACGGCTGGTGCTGCGCGCGCCGATCGACGGGATCGTCGCCGACCTTCGTCCCGAAATCCACGCGGGCCGCTGAATTGGCGGCGGCGAGATCGTCAGCCCCGACCGCGCCGACATCCAGGCCTTTGTCGGCGAGACCGGCCTCGCACGCATCGCGGAGTCCGCGCACGCCCGGTTCGTGCCCGACGACGTCGCGCGGTCCGCCCGGCCGGCAAGGCTGCTCGAGATCGGGCGGGCGGCGGTGCAGTCGCTCGACCAGCCGCTGCTCGTCTCGACCAACGGCGGGCCGATCGCGGTCAACGGAGATTCGCAGAACCATCTGAAGCCGCGCGAGGCGCTGTACCGTCTGCGCTTCCTCGCGGCGATCGACGCGCCAGAACGGCCCGCAGCGTTCATCCAGCCCATCCCCGGCCGACTCATCATCGATGCCGAGCGTCGAAGCATGCTGGACGGCGCGCTCCGCTGGCTGATGCGGCTGGTGCACCGCGAGGCTTCGATCAGTTGAGCCGGATGCCGATCGCTGGGTTGCGATCGGCACCATCGCCGTCCGCGTGAGGTGGCCTGATAATTACCTGCGCTAATTCGATACCATCGGAAGCGTCGAAGCTTCATAACCCGCTAGCGACAACATCCACTTCGTCGTGCCGTCCTCTTCGGTTTTCACTTTTGAAAACCCCAGCTTTGCATAGTGGTCCTGGACGAGCGCGTTCTTCTCGCTCGGAATATACCGGCCAACGAGCTGCCGGGCGCCCTCCGCGCGGGCCGCCTTGGCAACGATCGCCAGAACCGCCTGCTCGACGCGCCGGCCGAGCACGCGGCAGCTCATCAGCCAGCTGTCCGCCTCCCAGGTGTCGCTGCCCTTGCGGAAGATGATGACCGAAATCATGCCGTTGTCGCCGAACCGGTCGGCAAGCCGCACTTGCAGAGTGAAGGCTTCGGAATCACGCTCGAACGCAGCGACCTCGTCTTCTCCATAGCGACGGGTCGTCAAATTGAATTGGTTGGACTTGTTGATCAGTTGCGCAATCCGGGACCGGCCCTGCGCGTCGAACGGGCGTGCTTCCAGCACCATATCGAGCGATGCGAGATAGTCATCGAGATTGGTCGCACTTGCCGCCGCGGTGCGGCGCTGTGCATTGTCCTGATAGAAGGCGGCACGCTGCGCATCTTCGGCACCGAACGACAACGCCTCGAAATAGCCGGCACGCGTCAGCATGCCGGGGTATAGCGCCGGGTCGTCGCCGACCTCCGGCACCGCAACCTCGGGCAGTTCCTGCCGGACGATCGCGCGTTCGGCCGGGTTGTCGTCGAGGAACACCAGCGCGTCCGTGCCGATGTTGAGCGTTTCGGCGATGTGCCTAAGGTTGGCCGCCTTGTCGGTCCAGTTCGCAACGAAGGCGGCGATATGCGCCTCGCGCAGCAGCATGTCCTTGTGTTCGCGGAACGGCAGCAGCGCGTTGGTCTCCTCGTTCTTCGAGCATACCGCGAGGATGATGCCGCGCCCCCGCAGTTGGAGGGCCAGCGCCTGCACCGCGAGATGCGCTTCACCTGTCGCGTTGCCCTGACCGATGCGAATGCCCTCAAGCCCGTCATCGCCGATGATTCCGCCCCAGACCGTATTGTCGAGATCGAGCACGAGGCATTTGCGCGCCTTGCCCCTCGCCGCGCCAAGCACGCGGCAGACATGGTCGGCGTAGAGCGGTATCGCCTCGAGCGAGAGCGCGATCTTGGCGCTGTGCCAGGCGCGCGGATCGTGCCAGCGATCGAGGCCGAAGCTGGCGGCGGCGAAGGCGACATCGATCAGCAGGTCACCGCCGCGCACCACCTCTTGTGTCAGCCGGCGGTTGAACGCTGCGATCATCGCGCGCGGTGAACCCGCGACGCGCGTGTCGTAGCCGCCGAACAGGCTGTCGGCCGGTTCGGGTAGGGTCTGCAACACGGCAGTTGCGCCGATTTGCTCGCGGATGCCGGCAGCGAGCATCGTAACCTGCGCGATCGCGCCGTCGACCGCCGCCTCCGCCGCCCCGGAGTCGAGTTGCGCGCTGGCCAAACCGAGCATCGCCGGATCGAGCGAAAGCAGCACCGCATCGGGCTTGACGGCAGCGATCGGCGAGCCGGGATCGAGCACGGATTGCGCGACGAGGCCGTAATCTGCCTTGACGAGCGACAACAGCAGGCCGTGGCGCACACCGGTCGCGACCAGCGCCTGCGCGACGTAATCAAGCGTGTGCGAGCCGACCAACGCCAGCGTCATTGGCGTCAGCCCGGTCAGGCGCGGGGCGATCGTAGTGACCGCCTTGCTCATCTGCCCGAGTTGATCGATGCTCATCGCCGTCGCTGCCAGCCGCCGCAGCGCGGACAGGTTGGTTGCATCTCCCTGGGCCAGCGTTTTGACTTGCTGTCGGAAATCGACCGGTGGCGGCAGCAGCCAAGGCAGGGTCGAACTCGTGTCGCTCACCGTATCAACCCGCCGCCTTGGCCGCAATCGCGGTGACGAGATCACCGAGCACCTTGAAATCCTCGATCTCGCTGCTGGTAAAACGGATTGCAAAGGCGCGCTCGACTGCGACCATCAACCGTACATGGCTGAGTGAATCCCATTCCGGAATGTCACCTGCGGTTAGATTGTCAGCATAATCGAGATCGTCGAGATCGAACACGTCTTCCATGACAATTACCAGCTTCGAGATCACGTCTTCTCTGGTCATGCGGCAGCTCCGTTCGGGTCGCCCTGCAGTTGCACCCTACAGTCGAAGTATGCAAGGTGGAGGCGGGCGGTAAGAACCTCACGGTTCATCAAAAGGTTATCGGGGGCGGGTTTGATCAGGGGCGTAAGCGAGTCAGGTACAGTGCTGTCGAGGCGCTTTGCTATCTCATGTGTCGCGGTTGCGGTGCTGACATTCGTGCTGTTTTGCGCGAGCGCGGAATTGCTCGCGCGGTCCCTTTTCCGAGAATCGCCGACTTCCACGCTCGCCTGCCTGGTGACTGGCGACGCCGCGACCGGCGTTCGCGCCAGGCCGGACACCGTCTGCCGTCAGAAGATCTTCGAGAGCGCGGCGGTGGAGTACCGGTTCAACCCCTGCGGCTTCCGCACGCCACAGGGCTGCGGTCCGGCGCCCGCTGGGGCGTATCGGATCGTGCTGATCGGCTCGTCCATTTCGTTCGGCATGCACGTGGCGCGCGAACAGAGTTTCGCCGCCAAGCTCGGCCCGGCGCTGGCGGCGCGCACCGGGCGGTCGATCGACGTGTTCAATGAGAGCATGCAATGGGGAACCCCCGCCAGCCTCGCACTGCGCACCGCGCCGATGATCGCGGCGCACCCCGACATGATCGTGTGGACGCTGACGCCGTTCGACATCGTCAACGGCCGCCTGATCCTGCCTTATATCGGTGGTGTGCAGGAGGGCGTTGAGGCGCCCGCAGAAAAGGTCGGCGGCGCGCTAATGCCGACCGCGGAGCCGCATACTCTTGCTACGGTACCCGCCCGCGCGTGGCGCCGCTTGATCGCGGACGTGAGCGACACGCGGACCGTCTTCATGCTGCGGCATTATCTCTACAGCAGCCAGAGTCAGTATCTGAGCCACACGCTCGCGCAGGGTCCGGCGATCGATTATTTGCGCGACCGGCCAACGCCGGCTTTGGACGCGGGCCTCGCCAGCTTCAGCCGCTCGCTGGACCTTGTTGCAGCGCGCGCGAAAAAAGCCGGGGTGCCACTGATTGTCACGCTACTGCCAAGCCGCCCGCAGACCATCATGTTGGCGGAGCATAACTGGCCGGCAGGCTATGACCCGCACCTGCTTGGGCGGCTAGTGAAGCGCGTCGTGGTTGCGCATGGCGCGCGCTATGTCGATATGACACGCGACGTGGCGGGCCAAGCGAATGCCGGCGACTTGTTCTTCCCAGTGGACGAGCATCTGCCGCCTGAAGGCCACACAATGCTTGCCCGCATGCTGGCTGATGCGTTGGTGCGCTCAAACGCGATCCCTCCCGTTGGAGCCGCCAAGTGAGCGGTCTCGACAGCGCTTCGGTCCCATTGATCCTGTTCGGGCTGATCGCCGCCGTGATCGCCAACCTCAGTCGCGCACCGGCTTGGCGTTCCGGCGTACTGATTGCCGTGAGCGCGATCTTCCTGGTGGCGCTCGCACCGCGGTTGCTTGATCTTCTACCGCTTCTTGGCTTCCTCGTGATGGGATATGTCGGGATCGACGCGGCGCGACGTGGCGTACCGTGGGCGCGGCTGGTGACAGTCCTCCTGCTGATCGTCGCGTTCGCGTGGCTCAAGCGCTACAGCTTTCTGCCCGAAGCAAGCTTTCTGGCCATTCCGTATGTGACGCTCGGCCTGAGCTACATTTTCTTTCGCGTGCTGCATCTCGCAATCGAGGCGCGGCGGCCCGCCTTTGCCACCGCACTGCGCCCGGCGAGCTACGTTGCCTATACGCTCAATTTCACGACGTTGATTTCCGGCCCGATCCAGCGCTTCGACGATTTCCACGGCCAACTCGCTGACACAGCGCCGCGGCTCGACGTCGCCACCATCGGTGCGCAGCTGGAACGGATCGCGATCGGCTTCTTCAAGGTCAACGTCCTCGGGCTGCTGCTCAGCATGATACAGCTCGACGCCTTTGCTGAACTGGCACGGTCGGAAGTGGCTAGCACACACGTGTTCGCTTTCGCCCGGCTGATCGGTAGCTATCCGTTTTTCCTCTACTGCAATTTTTCCGGCTATATCGACATCGTCATCGCCATTGCGTGCCTGATGGGGCTGCGCCTGCCGGAGAATTTCAATCGCCCCTTCTCGGCCACGTCGTTCCTCGATTTCTGGAACCGCTGGCACATCACGCTGTCGGGTTGGCTCAAGAGTTACGTCTACAATCCACTCCTGATTGCGCTGATGCGCCGCTTTCCCAGCCCGGCACTCGAACAGGTGTTCGGCATCGCCTGCTTCTTCGTCACCTTCTTCCTGATCGGCATCTGGCACGGACGGACGTCAGAATTCGCGGTGTTCGGTGTACTGCAGGGCGGCGGCGTGGCCGTGAACAAGGCATGGCAGGTGTTTTTGTCGAACCGCCTCGGACGCAAACCCTACCGCGCGCTGGCAGCACAGCCGGTCTACGCAATGTGCGCGCGCGGCCTGACCTTCAGTTGGTTTGCGCTGTCGCTGCTGTGGTTTTGGGCAAGCTGGACGCAAATAGGCCAAGCATTTGCGGGCGCCGCGGGCGGGTCGTGGCTGATCGCCATCGCGCTGTTGTGGCTGATCGCAACGGTAGGACTGGCGCTGTGGGAAACAGTCTTTCAGGCTTCGCGCGCAAGCCCGCATCTGTATATAGTCCTACGACATCCCGCCACGCGAACCGCGTTCGTGACGCTGCTGTCAATCGCTTCCTTCCTCTTCGTTGCCGTACTGTCGCAGCCGGCGCCCGGAATCGTGTACCGCACCTTCTAGCGTTCGGCCGGAGCCGGGCAGCTAATTAGGATCGCTGGACGCTTCGCGCTGACCATCTAATTTGGGAACAGGACGAACCTATTGCCGCAACACACCTTGCGGCAGGTTGATAGGGACACCGCACGTCTTGATGGCCGATCCGCGGAAAGCGCGCTTCTCTGCACCTATGATTGGTGCATCCGCACTAAAAGCGATGGGCACTCAGATCATTGGGAAATTCCGATGCCACGCTGATATCGTGATTTCTCCGATGACTTGCATTTGCACATTTGTCCCTTCCCGTCAGACGGCGTCACCTTCGCCCCTTAGAATTTCATTGCGATGGGAGCTTATTGCGCTTCATACTTTCGTATTGGATACGCTGGGGGGCGAGCGCAGATGACTTGGGCTATAGAGGCTGCAGTGGCGGCCAAAATCGGCTTCGCTACCCATCAAAATGCGATTCCGATGATACACGAATTGAGTGTTTCGGCTCCCGCAGACGTCGGCGCGAATCATCTGAAATTGTCGCTGATGGCGGACCCCCAGTTCGTGCAAAGCAAGACGTGGCGAATCGACGCAATGATGCCCGGCGACGTTCTGCGGATCGCGGACCGCGATATCAGGCTCAATGCGACTTTGCTGAATGAGCTCACCGAAAGCCTTGTCGGGTCGCTCACGCTCACGCTGACCGACAGCGTCGGTGCGATTCTCGCCGAGGTGCTGCATCCTGTGGAACTGCTGGCGCATAATCAGTGGGGCGGCATGGGTTCGATGGCCGAGCTTTTGCCCGCGTTCGTCATGCCGAACGATCCCGCCATAGACCGCGTGCTGAAGGGTGCTTCGGACGTGCTGCGCAGCGCTGGAAAACCCGATGGCATCGACGGGTATCAGTCGGGCAAGCGCGAGCGGGTCTGGGAACTTGCGTCCGCAATCTGGTCGGCGGTGTCGGGCCTGCGGATCTCCTACGCCCTTCCACCCGCGAGCTTTGGACGAACCGGCCAGAAAGTCCGCACGCCGTCGCAAATCCTGGACGGACGGCTGGCCACCTGCCTCGACACCGCCTTGCTGTTCGCGGCGGCGTTGGAGCAGGCCAGTCTCAATCCGCTTCTGATCCTCACCGAAGGCCATGCCTTCGTCGGCGTCTGGTTGCAGCCGATCGAGTTTGCCGCACTGGTGACCGAGGAGGCCGCCGCCCTCCGACGGCGCTTCGATGTCGACGATCTCGTCGTGTTCGAGACGACCTTGGCAACCCAGAGCACGCCAGCCAGCTTCAGCCAAGCCATGGCCGCCGCCCGACGCCAGATCGCCGAAGAAGCGGACCCGCGTTTCCAGATGGTGGTCGATGTCCGACGTGCGCGCATGCAGAAAATCCGCCCGCTCGGGGTCACAGTCGCGAATCACCCAGCCGGTCCCGACACCGCTATGGTGGTAGAGGGCCTGGAAGCGGCCCCCGCCCTGCCAGCGTTCGACGTCGAGGGGACGGAGGCAGCACCGACTGCAGCCGGGCGGATCCTCCAGTGGCAACGCAAGTTGCTGAACCTGACGACGAGCAACAATCTGCTGAACCTGCGGGATGGCAAGAGCGTCATCCGGCTGCTCTGCCCCGATCCGGGGGCGCTCGAAGATTTGCTCGCCGATGGGCGCAAGGTCCGGATCGTACCGATGCCCGATCTCGATGTCGGTGGCCGTGACGAGAAACTCTACGAGCAGCAGACGCAGACCAGCTTGCGTCTCGAAGTGGCCGCCCAGGCGATTGCACGCGGTGAGGCCCTGTCGCTTCTTCCCAAGGGCATGCTCGATGCCGCGCTGGTCGAACTCTACCGCAAGGCCCGTACCGACCTTGAGGAAGGCGGCTCCAACACGCTCTACCTCGCCCTCGGTTTCCTAAAATGGAAGAAAACTGCGTCCGAGGAAAAGGTCTACCGTGCCCCGCTGATCCTTTTGCCGATCAGGCTCGAACGCAAGAGCGCGCTTTCGGGTATGGCCATGCTGGCGCACGAAGACGAGCCCCGCTTCAACCTGACCTTGCTGGAACTGCTCCGTCAGGATTTCGAGCTCACTATTCCGGGCCTCGACGGCGATCTGCCAAAGGACAAAAGCGGCATCGACGTTGCGGGCATATGGCGAACCGTGCGGACTGCCGTGCGGGACATGGTCGGTTTCGAAGTCGTACCGGAGATCGCGCTCGGCACCTTCTCCTTCGCCAAATATCTGATGTGGAAGGATCTGGTGGACCGCGCAGATCGTCTGCGCGAAAGCCCGCTGGTCCGCCATTTGATTGATCGCGATGGGTCGGTCCAGATCGACAAGGGTGGGTTTCCCCGGCCCGAGGAAATGGACGCGAAAGTTGACCCCGCGGCGCTTTTCACCCCGCTGCCAGCGGACAGTTCGCAATTAGTGGCGGTCGTGGCCTCCGCCGAGCAGCGCGATTTCGTCCTCGACGGGCCGCCGGGGACCGGCAAGTCGCAGACCATCGCGAACATGATCGCCCACAACCTCGCGCTCGGACGCCGCGTGTTGTTCGTGGCCGAAAAACGTGCGGCGCTGGAAGTCGTGCAACGCCGTCTTGCGGACAAGGGGCTCGGCCCCTTTTGCCTGGAGCTGCACTCGGCCAAGGCGACCAAATCGGCCGTGCTCAAGCAACTCGATAGCGCCTGGACCGCGCGCGATGCGCTCAGCCAGGAAGATTGGGATCGCGAAGCGGCAGAGACTCGCCGCGCGCGAGACGAACTCAACGACGTGGTCGCGCTGCTGCATCGACGCGAACCCAACGGTCTTACGATTCACCGGGCGATCGGCCGCACCGTGCGCGATGCCGGAAGCACCACGCCGAAATTCGCCTTGCAACCTTCGGTGGTGCATTCGGCCGACGATATCGCCCGCTTCCGCGACATCGCCCGGCGCATCGGGATCGCGCGCAAGGCCGTGGAGGATCTTCCCGCCGATCTCGATGGGGTGGCGTGCTCGGATTGGTCGAACGGCTGGCAGGAGGAGCTTGCCGCTGTTGCTGGCGACGTGCCGAGTACGATCGACGCCGTCGAGGCGGCGCGCGACGGCATCGCAGTCGCGGTGCGACTGCCGCTTTTCGGTGCCGAACGCCGTCGGCTTGGCGCCTTACTCGCCTTCACCGACCTGTGTGTGTCGATGCACGGCCACGACCTCCGCTTCGCCTTTGCGCCCGATATGGTGGACCACGTCCGGGCGGCGCGGGATGGGCTGGCGGTGATAACGCGCTATCGCGAGCAGGAGCGTGCCCTGAGCGCGGCCTACGCGCCGGAGGCGGCACGCCACATCGATATCGACGCGATGCGCGCCGCCTGGAAGACGGCGTCGGGCAAGTTTTGGTTTCTTGCGACACTGGCAAAGCGGAAGGTTACGCGCAGCCTCGCGCTGGCGGGCGAAGCATCCGGCTTGGTCGATGTCGAAACAGACCTGCCACGTCTTGCTGCGATGCGCGACTTGCTGACGCAGATCGACACCCTCGCACTCCTGGCATCAGGTATTCCCGGCTGGGCAGGACTGGCCAGCGATCCGGATCGGATCGAGCAGACCATCGCGCGTGCCGAACGCTTGCGGGTGGCGATCGCCAGCGAAGCAGAAGGTCCGGAGTCTCTCGCAGCATTACGCGTCGCGACGTCGACCTTGGTGGTGGATGCCAATGACATGCTTGCCGCAGACGGTGCGGTTGCGATTGCCACCGGCCGGCTCCGCCAGGCCCTTGAAACCCTCGATACCTTGCTGACGCGCTTCGACGCGCTGTCCGGCGCGGCACCGGGCGCGAGCTTTGACGATCACAGAACCCGCGCGCACGCCATTGTGTTGCATGCACGCCGACTGCGAGATTGGGCGAATTGGCGGCGGGTCCGTGACGAAGCCATTCAGGCCGGACTGGTGCCGCTTGTCGAGGCGATCGAGCGCGGGGCCGTTGCCTCCGAACGCGCGGTGGAAACGTTCGAAACGGCCTATGCGCGGTGGTTCGCCTTTACGCGAATCGATCAGGAGCCTTTGCTCACCCGATTCATGGCGGGCGAGCAGGATGACCGCATCGCACGCTTCCGCGAACTCGACGACCGAATGAGCAACCTGTCTTCCCGATATATTCGCGCCAAGCTCTGCGGCTTGATCCCTGATAAGAGCGAAGTCGGCAAAAAGGACGGCTACGGTACGCTGAAATACCAGCTCCAGTTGCAGCGCCCCAGCATGCCGATCCGCAAACTCGCTGCGGAAATGGGGGATGCCTTTACCAGGCTCGCCCCCTGTATGCTGATGAGTCCCCTGTCGATCGCGCAATATTTGCCGACCGATCAGGCAATGTTCGATCTGGTGATATTCGACGAGGCATCACAGATCACGCCTTGGGATGCGATCGGCGCAATGGCGCGCGGCAGACAGGTCATTATCGCAGGCGATCCACGCCAAATGCCGCCGAGTAACAATTTCGAACGGAGCGCGGGCACCGCAACCATCGACGATGATACCGATCAGGACATGCCGAGCATCCTGGACGAGTGTATCGCCGCAGGGGTACCGCAACACAGTCTCGACTGGCACTACCGAAGCCGTCACGAGAGCCTGATCGCCTTCTCGAACACGCGATATTACCAAGGCAAGCTCGTCACCTTCCCTGCGCCCGAGACGCGGCCAAGCGCGGTTACATGGCAGCGCGTTCCCGGCGTCTACACCGCCGGTGCGCGCACCAATCCGATCGAAGCTCAGGCAATCGTCGACGAAGCGGTGCTACGGCTGCGCGATCCTGGCTTCGTCGACGAAAAAGGGTCCCCGCTCACGCTGGGCATCATCACGATGAACGCCGAGCAGATGCGGCTGGTCGAGGACCTGCTCGACAAGGCGCAGCGCGCTCACCCCGAGATCGTGCCCCATTTCGATCAGGAGCGACGGGAACCGGTGTGCATCCGCAACCTGGAGACCGTGCAGGGCGACGAGCGCGACGTCATTCTCCTGGGCGTCAACTTCGGCCCGACGGAACCGGCCGGCAAGACGATGTCGATGTCGTTCGGCAAGCTCAATCCCAGCGGCGGCTGGCGGCGGCTCAACGTCGCGGCAACACGTGCGCGGCGCGAAATGAAGATCTTCACGTCCTTTGACCCCGGCATGATCGACCTGACCCGCACGTCGTCCGAGGGCGTCCGCGACCTCAAGGCCTTCATCGAATTCGCCGACCGTGGCCCCCGCGCGCTGGCGGAAGCGAACAAGGGATCGTTGGGCGGGGCGGACTCACCCTTCGAAGAGGCGGTGACGATGGCGCTGCGCCGTCGGGGCTGGACGGTCGTGCCGCAGGTCGGCGTCTCCAAATTCCGTATTGATCTGGGCATCGTCCACCCCGACCGGCCGGGGGATTACCTTGTTGGTGTGGAATGCGACGGCGCCGCCTACCACAGCGCCGCCACCGCGCGCGACCGCGACAAGGTGCGGGCCGCCATCCTCGAAAGTCTCGGCTGGAGTCTCCTGCGCATCTGGTCCACCGACTGGTGGATCGACAAGGACCGGGCCGCCGACCGGCTGCACGACCAGATCGAAGCATTGCTAGCGGCCGATCGCACCGCCGTAGCCGCCCGCAAACCTGCCGCCGTCGAAGCAGTCCGGGTCACGCCGCCAATCGCCGAACCCGATCCAGTCGTAGTGTCTTCCGAAGAAGGTGGTATTCCGGCCGAACCCGTCGTCGCGACGGAGATGGCCGCACCACAAAGCACACAAACATCAGCGCGAGAAGACAGCTACGCCCGCCGTGTCGAACCCGAGCAGGCTACGATCCTGGTCGCTGACGACGATGGCCTCTATCGAGCGACGGATTTCGCGGTGCTGGCGCCGACCATCGATGCCGAACGCTTCTACGATCCTTCCTACGATACGGCGCTACGGTCCCTCATCGGCCATGCGCTGTCCGTGGAAGCGCCAATTGCCGAGGGGCTGCTTGTCCAGCGGATTGCTAGAGCACACGGCTTCCAACGCACCGGGAGGATTATCCGCGATCGCGTGATGGCGATCGTGGAGCAATCGCACGTGGTCGAAGAAGAGGCTGGTGGAGGCCGCTTCATATGGGCGGACGGTGTTTCGCAATCTGGCTGGCATCTGGCGCGGTACCCGGCGCGCAGCGAGGACGTGCGTGAGATCGAGGACATCGCCCTTGCTGAACTGCATATCGCTCGCCTGAACAAAAATACCGCTGAAGTCGCCCGAGCCTTCGGCGTGCGGCGTCTTTCGGCAGTTGCAAAGGCGAGGATAGAAGCCGCTTGACGCGGCGGTGCCCGAAAAAACGAGCATAGGGCGAACATGCCGCCAGTCGCCGGGCGGAGAGGACCGCGTGCCTTGGGCAGGATATCAACTTCTAGGGAATTCGCAGTGACCGAAGCGTTCCTGATGGGACGATTGCGCTGCATCCGGCATGATAATGTTAGGCACCGAGAACGTTGAGAAATTTCGGTGCCGCTTGCAGGATCAATGGCTGCGCATGAGACGGATCGTTTGCAAACGCAAAGGGCGCGGTTTTCCTGACGGCCTGCTTCACCGGCGCGTTATCGATTTCTTGGCAAGGGATACCGTTTCGACCCGCATACCCTCAGCCTCCATCGCGCCCTTACGACTGACGAGGATAAGCGCAGCCGTCTCGCGGTCGGCGGACAGAACACCGAACATCCAACCGTCCTTGCTCTCCTGCACGGATGTTATCCTGTGGGTGCAGACGCCTGTGCGGAAACCCACGCCCCTGCCACACAGGTCCCGCGCATAATCAAGCGCATAGCTTGCTGCGGTGGGTTGGTCGATAAACGGCGTCCATTGGTCATCGAGCCAAAAGAGAAAGAAGCCGACAGCCACGCCCAGGCCGAACGCGATGCTGCAGGACAAGGCGCACCCGCCACGGCGAAAGATCTCCTGACTGCTCAACGACGCCTGCGCGCGCTGAACGGCTTGGATCCGATCATGTGAACGGTAAAAGGCTTGCCAGAGATTTGACGCCCAATTTTGGTCGAGGCGTCCGTTAGGCGAGATCGTCCCTCGCTCTTATTGAAAACGTAAATGGTCGCGAACTTCGCATTGCCCGCAAGATACAAGATCAGCATGAACGCAATGCTGGCGATGATCACCGGCATCGTCGCGAGGCTATCGGTCAGGTTCTCATCGCCGACAAAGCGTTCCTGCATGCTCGCCCCCGAGCCCACAATCGTTAGAACATAACGGGAGCGTGGTTAAATACCAATGCTCACACTTGGGGAACGCACAACGAATTTTCGGGAAATCGTAGCCAGTCATTCCGGTAGAACCGAAAATGGTGCACCCGACTGGATTCGAACCAGTGGCCTCTGCCTTCGGAGGGCAGCGCTCTATCCAGCTGAGCTACGGGTGCCTGACTGCTCGCCTAGCAAAGCCCGCGCGCCGACGCCAGCCCAAACGCGCGCGATTCAGCGTGCCAGCGTCACCGGCTGGAACTGCCCGAGCCCGCAGCTCGCGCCCGGGGTCAGATACGGCGCCTGGTACAGCACCGTGATGATGTCGGTCGAACACAATTGGCTGAGGCTGGTGGCATAGCTGAAGCGCTGCTCGAACCCGAGGCTCGGGCAGGAGGACGGCAGCGTGTTGCGATAGACCTTGCGGCCGCTCATGATGAAATCGATCGTCCGGTCGTCGCGCACGCGGGTTTCGCGGATCTGGATCAGCGGTACGCACGACACCGATTCCCCGTCGGGCGTGGCGACCGGGATCTGCTCGCGCGCGGCGGCGGCGGTGGTGGCGGACAGCAGCGCGACGGCGGCGAGGATCAGGCGCATGCAACTCACTCCCGTGCTGGACGCGGATCGGCGCGGGGCTTCGGCGCGGGCGTCTTGGGCTTGAACGCACAGAGATCGGCAACGCTGCATCGCCAGCATTCGGGGGTGCGCGCCTTGCAGACATAGCGCCCGTGGAGAATCAGCCAATGGTGCGCGTGGAGCCGGAACGGCTGCGGCGTCGCCTTGTCGAGCTTGAGCTCGACCGCGAGCGGGGTCTTGCCGCGCGCGAGGCCGGTGCGGTTGCCGACCCGGAAGATATGCGTGTCGACCGCGAACGTCTCCGCACCGAACGCGACGTTGAGCACGACATTGGCGGTCTTGCGCCCGACCCCGGGAAGCTGTTCGAGCGCCGCACGGTCGTTCGGCACCACGCCATCATGGTCGTCGATCAGCTTCTGCGACAAGGCGATCACGTTCTTCGCCTTGGTGTTGAACAGCCCGATCGTCTTGATATGCGTCTTGAGCGCCTCCACGCCGAGCGCGACCATCTGCTCGGGCGTCTTGACGTCCTCGAACAGCAGCCGCGTCGCCTTGTTGACCCCGACATCGGTCGACTGCGCCGACAGGGCGACCGCGACGACGAGCTGGAACGGGTTGCCCGCCGCGAGCTCGGTCTCGGGGTGCGGGTTGTCGGCGGCGAGCCGCGCGTAAAACTCGACGACGTCGGCCTTATTCAAACCCCCAGCACCTCTTCCATCCCGTAGCGCCCGACCGGCTTCCCCGCGAGCCACAACGCCGCGGTGATCGCGCCGCGCGCGAAGATCGCGCGATTCTCCGCGCGGTGGCCAAGCTCGATCCGCTCGCCCTCGCCCGCGAACACGACGAGATGGTCGCCCGCGACCGATCCGCCGCGCAGCGACGCAAAGCCGATCGTCCCTTCCGAGCGCGCGCCGACCAGCCCCGCGCGGTCCGCCACGCGCAGCTCGGCAAGCGGTGCGCCCCGCCCCGCCGCCGCCGCCTCGCCGAGCAGCAACGCGGTGCCCGAGGGCGCGTCGACCTTGTGGCGGTGGTGCATCTCGGCGATCTCGATATCCCATTCGGGGCCGAGCCGCGCCGCGGCCTCGCGCACCAGCTTCGCCAGCAGCGTCACGCCGAGCGAGACGTTGCCGGTCTGCAGCACCGCGATGTCGCTCGCCGCCGAATCGACCAGCGCGTGATGCGTCGGAGTGAGCCCGGTCGTCCCGATCAGGATCGGCGTGCCGGTCAGCCGCGCCGCCGCGAGGTTGCGCTCGAGCGCGGAGGGGGCGGAAAAGTCGATCAGCACGTCGGCGTCATGCGCCAGCGCCGCCGGATCGCCGCCCGCGTCGATTCCCCCGACGAGCGTCGCGCCAAGGTCGGGCACCGCCGCCGCGAGCGCCTGCCCCATGCGCCCCGCGCTCCCGATAATCCCGATCGCGGTCATCGCGCGTGCCTTTCGTAAATTCCTCTCCCGGGCCTCTAGAGCCTCGCGTACAAGGATACCATGCGAGAGACCGAAAACATCGTGGTTCTGACAGGCGCGGGCATTTCCGCCGAGAGCGGAATCGCCACCTTCCGCGGGCCGGGCGGGCTGTGGGAAGGCCACCGGGTCGAGGACGTCTGCACGCCGGAGGCGCTCGCCGCCGATCCGGTGCCGGTGCATCGCTTCTACGATGCGCGCCGCGCGGCGCTGGCGGGCGTCGTGCCCAACCCGGCGCACGCGGCGCTCGCCCGGCTCGATGCCGAATGGCGCGGGCAATTGCTGATCGTGACGCAGAACGTCGACGACCTGCACGAACGCGCAGGCGCGACGCGGTTGCTCCACATGCACGGCGCGCTACAGTCGGCGCTCTGCGCGGCGTGCGGCGCGCGCGTGCAGTGGACCGAAGCGCTCCCGCCGGGGTCGGTGTGCGGCCATTGCGGCGCGCCGGAACTGCGCCCGGACATCGTGTTCTTCGGCGAGATGCCGTACCAGATGGAGCGGATCGAACGTGCGCTCGCGGATGCCGACCTGTTCGTATCTATCGGTACGTCGGGCGCGGTCTACCCCGCCGCCGGGTTCGTTCAGGGTGCGCGCTATGCGGGCGCGCGGACGTTGGAGCTCAATCTCGAGCGGTCGGCGGGGAGCGCCTATTTCCACGAGACGCGGCTCGGGGCGGCGGGGGTGCTGGTGCCGGAATGGGTCGAGGCGATGCTACGCTGAATCCCACCGCGCGCTTCGTCGGCGAAGGCGAGAGCTCTGCGAAACCACAGGTGTTCTCCCGCGAAGGCGGGAGTCCAGGAGTCACGAGAACCGTAAGCTGTTGTTTTGCTTGGCCCTGGATTCCCGCCTTCGCGGGAAAACAGCAAAGGACCAGTCGGCAAACCAACTTTTGCAGAGGTCTCTCGAAGGCCGGGCTGAACCCCACCGCGCACTTCCCCGGCGCAGGCCGGGGCCCAGTCGTGATGTCCAGGGTAACGGAGCGCATCGCCCGGCCTTCGACCGCTCCGCTCTTGGGCCCCGGCCTTCGCCGGGGAAGTAAGAAGGGGGAAGCAAAACCGGCGCGAAAGCGCGCGCCTCACTCCACCCAGTCGAGCCCCATGTCGCGATAGACGTCGCGCTCGTCGTCCCAGCCCGGACGGACCTTGACGTGCAGGTACAGATGCACCGGCCGCCCCATGATGCTGCTCAGCTCGGTCCGCGCGCGTGCGCCGATCTCCTTGATCCGCGTGCCGCCCTTGCCGAGCACGATCGCGCGCTGCGTCGGGCGTTCGACCAGGATCTGCTGGTGGATCTCGACCGATCCGTCCTCGCGCTCGAGATATTGCTCGGTCTCGACCGCCGACGCGTAGGGCAGTTCGGCATGGAGCTGGAGAAAGATCTGCTCGCGTGTCACTTCCGACGCAAGGCTGCGCTCGGTCGCGTCGGACACCTGATCCTCGGGAAAATGCCACGGCTCGGCGGGCATCCGCGCAGCAAGATGCGCCTTCAACTCGGGCAGGCCGTCCCCGGTCGAGGCGCTGACGAAGAACGTCTCGTCGAACGCGACGAGGCCGTTGAGCCGCTCGGCGTGGAGCAGCAGCTTGGCCTTGTCCGCCAGATCGACCTTGTTGAGAATCAGATATTTGGGTTCGGGTCGGTCCTTGATCGCGGTCGCGATGTCGGTGACCTTGGTCGGCAGCCCGCCCTTGGCATCGACCACCAGCGCGAGCACGTCCGCGCCTTCCGCCCCGCCCCATGCCGCCTGCACCATCGCACGGTCGAAGCGGCGCTTGGGTTCGAAGATGCCGGGCGTGTCGACCAGCAGCAGCTGCGTGTCGCCCTCGATCGCGACGCCCATCAGCCGGACGCGGGTGGTCTGCGCCTTGGGGCTGACGATTGCGACCTTCTGCCCGACGAGCGCGTTGACGAGCGTCGACTTGCCCGCATTGGGGGCGCCGAGGACGGCAACGAGGCCACATTTCTGGTCGGTCATGGGAATCCTTGGAACAACGCGGCGTCACGCCGATAAAATGAATGCACGCATAAAGGCGCTTCCCCGGCGAAGGCCGGGGCCCAGTAGCGGGCGATATGGTTGCGAGCGCAGCGCGTTGTTGCAACCCCCTTCGCTACTGGGCCCCGGCCTTCGCCGGAGAAGCGCTCCTGATTTTGAGGTGCGTGTACCCAAAACCGCGCCCCCGCGCCAGCCACCCGCTATTGCTCGTCCTCATAGCCATCGCGCTGCGGTGCGCGATCCTCGGGGTCGTCGCGGCGGCGGCGGTCGCGCTCGTCCTCGCGCCGCCCGTCGCGGGTCGGTTCGAAATCGAGCCGCCCGTCCCGCAATCGCACGCGCCCGACGCCGGGAATCTCGCCTTCGACCGGCGGGATATTCCCCGGGTCGAGGAAGTTCTCGATCGTCTCGCCAAAGCCGTTGGCGTCCGGGTCGACATCCTCGGTCACCGCCTCGGGCACCACCGCGCGCCCGACGCCGAGCGCCTGCTGCATGAAGTCGCTCCACACCCGCGCGGGCACGCCGCCGCCCGACAGTCCGGCGTTCGGCGTATTGTCGTCATTGCCGACCCACACGCCGACCACCAGCCCGTTGGCGAAGCCGACGAACAGCGCGTCGCGGCTGTCCTGCGTCGTCCCCGTTTTGCCGTAGGTCTTGACCGATAGCGCCGCCGCGCGCCCCGTCCCGGTCTCGGCGGAGGCGGACAACAGGTCGAGCATTTCGTCGCGGATCGTCCCCGACAGCGCATGCGGGCGATCGGTCAGCGTCGCGAACATGCCGCGCGACGGCGCATCCTCGAGCCCGCGCGCGCGGACCGGATATTGCTCGGCGGCGATCGCGGCATAGGCCTGCGTCAGTTCGACCAGCGACATGCTCGCGGTGCCGAGCGCGATCGTCGCCTCGTTCGGGATCGGCGTCGTCACGCCGAGATCGCGCGCCGCCTTGATGACGGCGGCGACGCCGACCTCCTGCGTGATCCGCGCCGCCGCCACGTTGGACGAGCGCGCGAACGCCTGCCGCAGCGTGATCGGGCCGAGATAGCGCCCGTCCGCATTCTTCGGGCTCCAGTTGGCGATCGTGATCGGCTTGTCGTCGATGATCGAATCCGGGGTCATCCCGTGGCGCATCGCCGCGAGATAGACGAACAGCTTGAACGCCGATCCGGGCTGCCGCATCGCCTGCGTCGCGCGGTTGAACGGGCTCGCGGCATAGGATTTGCCCCCGACCATCGCGACGACGCGGCCGTCGGGGCGCATCGCGACGAGCGCGACCTGCGCCTGCCGCAACCCGGCGCGCTTGACCGAACGTTCGGCGGCCTTCTGCAACCGGCGGTCGAGCGTGGTGCGGACCTTGCTCTCGGCGGCGAGTTCGCCCGCCTGGTCGCGCGCGGCGGGGAGCACCCAGTCCGCGAAATAGGTGCCGTTCGGAAGCGGCGCGACCCGGTCGCTCGCGAGCCGCGCGGGACGGACCGAGGCGGCGGTCGTCTTGTCGAGGAACCCCGCATCGACCATTGCCGCCAGCACCAGCGCGCCCCGCGCGCGCGCGCCCGACAGGTTGACCGTCGGCGCGAGCTTGGACGGCGCCTTGACCAGTCCTGCGAGCATCGCCCCCTGTGCGATCGACAGATTCTCCGGGGTCCGCCCGAAATAATGTTTCGCGGCCGCGCGCAGCCCGTAGGTATTGTCGCCGAAATAGACCGTCGAAAGGTAGCGCGACAGGATCTGGTCCTTGGTCAGCCACGCCTCGAGCCAGAAGGCGATCAGCACTTCGCGGATCTTCCGCGCGGCGGTGCGGTCCGAATCGAGGAAGGCGTTCTTCGCGAGCTGCTGCGTGATCGTGCTGCCGCCCTGGTCGCGCCCGCTCGAGCGCAGGTTGTGGACGAACGCGCGCGCGATCCCCTGCGGGTCGATCCCCCAATGCGACCGGAAGCGGCGATCCTCGATCGCGAGGAACGCGTTGGTGACGTTCTTGGGCAGCTTGGCGGCATCGACCGACGCGCCGACGATCGCCCCGCGCCGCGCGATCGGCGTGCCATCGTCCGCGAGCAGCGTGACGCTCGGCGGCGTCGGCGGCTGGAGCGACTTGGACAAGGGGGCGGTCACCGCGAGCCAGGCGACCGCGAGCACGAACAGCACGATCCCTACGCCAAGCCCGCGCATGATCCAGCGCATCCAGTTGATCTGCCGCCGCCGGCGCGGCGGGCGCGGATAGTCGTCGTCCTCGGGTTCGAACGGCGTCTCGCGGAGATAGCGTTCGGGCGGCGGAACCCCGTCCTTCAGCTCGAGCGGGCCATTGCGCGAGGAAGCCGGGTCGGCATCGAACGGATATGGGCGCATACTCAGCAGATCCCGACAGGACGAACGAGTGTATTATCTGTGTATGACAGATCGCGCAAGCAGGGGGACAGCATCGCGGGCTTTTAGCAGGCCCGGTGCCCTGGCGCGAGCAATGTTGCGCATGCCGGTATGACACCGCAGTCAGAGGGGCAGTCAGAGGGGCAGTCAGAGGCATTGAGACAATTGCCCTGCCGGGCTATTGAGCGCGCTCCCGGTCCGTTTGGACCCAGCCGAAAGCCTTGCCCCGATGGCCGAACCCGTATCCGATCAGCCCCTCGTCGTCGGGATCGGCGGGACGATCGGCGGTATCTCCTCGACCGAACGCGCGCTGCGCATCGCGCTCGACGCGGCGGGGCGCGAAGGCTTCCGCACCCGCATGTTCGGCGGCGCGGACATGGCGCGGCTCCCGCTCTACGATCCCAAGGCAACGACCCGCACCCCCGACGAAACCGAATTCGTCGACACGATCCGCCAGGCATCCGCAATCATCATCGCGTCGCCCGGCTATCACGGCAGCATCTCGGGCGTGGTCAAGAACGCGCTCGACCTGCTCGAGGAAACCGCGCGCGACCCGCATCGCCAGTACCTTGCGGACATGCCGGTCGGCCTGATCGCGACCGCTTATGGCTGGCAGGCGACCGGCAGCACGATCGCCGCGCTGCGCTCGATCGTCCACGCTTTGCGCGGCTGGCCGACGCCGTTCGCGGCTGCGGTCAACACGCAGCTCACCAAGTTCGACGAGGATGGCGGCGCGAACGATGCCGCGGTGATCGAACAGCTCTCGCTGGTCGGCAAGCAGGTCGCGCGGTTCGTGCCGGTGGCGATCCAGCATGGCTGAGCCCGTCGACCGTCGCGCCGCGCTCGCGCTCGGGGGCCTCGGCGTCGGCGCGCTCGCCAGCGCACCGCTCTGGGCGCAGGCGATGGTCGACCTCGGTCTCTCGGACGGCACCGGCCAGCGCGCGCTGACCAACGCCTTCCCCGGCAAGACGGGGATGATCCTGCAACGCAGCCGTGCGCCCCTGCTGGAAACCCCGATGGCGGCGTTCGACGGCGCGCTCGGCGACGATCCGTTCACCCCGAACGACCGTTTCTACGTCCGCTGGCATTATGCCGACATTCCGCTGTCGGTCGATGCGGCGGCGTTCCGGCTCAGGATCGGCGGCGCGGTCAAGCGCGCGACGTCCTTGTCGCTGACCGACATCCAGGCGATGCCCAGGGTCGAGGTGGCGGCGGTCAACCAGTGTTCGGGCAATTCGCGCGGGCTGTTCGCCCCGCGCGTGCCGGGTGCGCAATGGGGCAATGGCGCGATGGGCAATGCGCGCTGGACCGGCGTGCGGCTGCGCGACCTGCTCGACCGCGCGGGCGTCGCGCCGGGCGTGGTGCAGGTGAAGCTCTCTGGGCTCGACCAGGCCCCGGGCGAGGCACCGCATTTCGCCAAATCGCTCGCGCTCGACCATGCGCGCACGACGACGTGATCGTCGCCTACGGGATGAACGGCGCCGCGCTCCCGCTGCTCAACGGCTTCCCGCTGCGGCTGATCGTCCCGGGCTATTATTCGACCTACTGGATCAAGGCGCTCGACTCGATCGAACTGCTGACCGCGCCCGACACCGGCTATTGGATGGAAAAGGCGTATCGCATCCCCGCGACCGCCGACGCGGGCGTGCAGCCCGGCGCGAAGGATTTCGCGACCGTCCCGATCGGCCGGATGCCGCCGCGCGCCTTCTTCACCCGCACCACGCCGCAGGAAGCGCGCGGGATCGCGCTGGGCGGCGACGCGGGAGTCGCGAAGGTCGAGGTTTCGCTCGACGGCGGGCGAAGCTGGAAGCCGGCGCAGCTCGGGCCGGATCACGGCCCCTACAGCTTCCGCCGCTGGGCGATACCGCTCGCGGGCCTGCCGCGCGGATCGCACGAGATCGCGGTGCGCACCGTCAACACGCGCGGCGTAGGCCAGAAGGCCACGCCGATCTGGAACCCCGGAGGCTATATGCGCAGCAGCATCGAAACCGCGCGCGTGGTGGTGGCATGACGCGTGCGCCGCTCGTCGCGCTGCTGCTGCTCGGCGCGTGCCAGCGTGCGCCCGAGGCAACCCCCGCGCCCACCGCGATCGCGCTGACGTCGCAGTCGATCACGCTCCCGCCCGAGACCGCGACGCTCCCCGCAAGCGCGGAGATCCTGACGACCAACTGCACCGCCTGCCATTCGGCCGAGCAGTTGCTGACGCAGCCGAAGCTCGACGCCAAGACCTGGACGACCGAGATCGGCAAGATGCGCACCGCCTACAAGGCCTCGATCGACCCGAAGGACGACCCCAGGATCCTCGCCGCGCTGCTGACGCTCCCAAATCAGAAATAGGCGCGCGCGAAGAACACGATCGTCGTCGCGGCGGTGACGAACAGCGTCCACCCGCGCACCAGCCCGGGGGACAGCCGCTTGCCGACGATCGCGCCGATCCACCCGCCGACGATCGCGCCGACGAGCATCGGCACCGCCGCCGCCCACGCGACCAGCCCGCCTGCGATGAACACGATCGCGGCGGCGGCATTGGCGAGCGCGAGCATCAGCGTGCGCGGCGCAAACAGCGCGCGCGGCGACACCCCCGCGAGCAACCCGTAGATCGCGGTCGTCATCAACCCGACCCCGCCGCCGAAATAGCCGCCATACACCCCGAGCAACGTCTGCGCCGCGATCAGCGTCCGCTGCCCGATCGCGACGCGGCTGTGGAGCGCATCCGCCGCCTGGCGGCCGAACGCGATCACGACGAACGCGAACAGCAGCAGCCACGGGATGATCAGGTCGAACGCGCGCGTCGGCGTCACGACGAGCAGCGCGCTCCCCGCCAGCCCGCCGACGAAGGTGATCGCCCCGAGCAGCCACACATTGACCCCGCCGACCGGCTGAAGCTCCTTGCGAAACGCCCAGGCGCTCGTCCCGGCCCCCGGCAGCAGCGCGACGTTCGAAGTCGCATTGGCGGTATTGGCGGGCAGCCCGAGCGCGATCAGCGCGGGGAGCGTCGCGAACGTGCCCCCGCCCGCCAGCGCGTTCATCGCGCCGCCGAGGATGCCCGCGCCCGCGGACAGGCCGATTGTCGTCAGGGTCACCGCGCCTCCGTCCTGCCGCATCTTGTGCCGGACGCCTGTGCCGCAGCGGGCGGATCGAGGCAAGATATAGGGGTGGGTTCATCGACGGCGGGTTGTGGGACCGGCACGGGCCGCGAAACCCCACGCCCCTTTACCCCAGCGCCGCCTGCTTCTCCTCCGCAAGCCGATCGAGCTCGGCGCGCGTCTTCTTCTCGCTCGCGGTCTTGAGCTGCCCGCAGGCCGCATCGATGTCGCGCCCGCGCGGGGTACGGACCGGCGCGCTGATCCCCGCATCGAACACGATGTTCGAAAACGCCTTGATCCGCTCCGGCGTCGAGCACTCATACGGCGCCCCCGGCCACGGGTTGAACGGGATCAGATTGACCTTCGCCGGCAGATCATAAAGTTTAAGCAACCGCACCAGCTCGCGCGCATCCGCGTCGCTGTCGTTCTTGTCCTTGAGCATCACATATTCGAACGTGATCCGCCGCGCGTTGTTCGCGCCCGGATAGTCCGCGCACGCCTGCAGCACCTGTTCGAGCTTGTACTTGCGGTTGATCGGGACGATCTCGTCGCGGATCTCGTTGGTGACGGCATGGAGCGACACCGCGAGGTTGACCGAAATCTCCTCGCCCGCGCGCGCCATCAGCGGCACCACGCCCGAGGTCGAAAGCGTGATCCGGCGGCGCGACAGGCCGATCCCGTCGCCGTCCATCACGATCTTCAACCCGTCGCGGACATTGTCGAAATTGTAGAGCGGCTCGCCCATTCCCATCATCACGATGTTGGTGAGCATCCGCCCCTCGGGCTGGCTCGGCCATTCGCCCAAAGCATCGCGCGCGAGCATCACCTGCCCGACGATCTCGCTCGGGGTCAGGTTGCGCACCAGCCGCATCGTGCCGGTGTGGCAGAAGCGGCAGTTGAGCGTGCAGCCGACCTGGCTCGACACGCACAAAGTGCCGCGGTCCGCATCGGGGATGAACACCATCTCGTAATCATTGCCGTCGTCGGTCCGCAGCAACCACTTGCGAGTCCCGTCGGTCGACACCTGCGCCTCGACCACTTGCGGGCGGCTGATCGTGAAGCGCTGCTCGAGCCACGGCTGCATCGTCTTCGAGATGTCGGTCATCAGCGAAAAGTCGGTGACGCCGCGATTGTAGATCCAGTGCCACAATTGCTTCGCGCGCAGCTTCGCCTGCTTGGGGTCGAGCTGCGAGGTCTCGAGCGCCATCCGCAGATCGGGCTTGGACAGGCCGAGCAGATCGATCCGCCCGTCGCTGCGCGGCACCAATGCGCGCGGCACGGGTACAGGGTCGATATGCCCCGGGATGGGCATGGAGAAGGCTGGTGCTGTCTGCATGGGGCGCACATAGGGCAAAACGCACGGTTTTTCTACTCCCCGTACGGCGGGAACGCGCACGGCAGGCCAGCGCGGCTGCCGCCCGCGCTCGGGCCGGCCCCCTGGCGGCGCGATCACCGGAGGAACCGGAAGAACGAAGCCGCGACTCGGCACGAACTTCCGGGACCTGCTTAGATTAGGACCTCTTCAAACAGCCGGGGCGTAGCGCGGTGCCGGACTGCCGACCTGCGTGGCACCAAATAGCGCATCCTGCGCGTCGTCATAGGCGGTCCAGAGTTGGGCGTCGTGGACCGAAGGAAGCGTCACCGCCTCGCCCGCATCGAACCCGGCGAGCGCAGCATCGACCAGATTCTCCGCCGTCATGACGACCGCAGGATCGAGCGCCGAAAGCGGAAGACCGGCCTGGTCGTAGAATTCGGTGACCGTAGCGGCCGGAAGGACTACCTGGACGCGAACGCCGGTCCCCTGCAACTCGCCTTGCAGCCCACGGCTGAACATCACCACGTAGCTCTTCGTCGCGCTGTACAGCGTCGTGATGGGAAGCGCGTGCAGCGCCATGACCGACGCGATGTTGATGATCGCACCGGCATTCCGCTTCACGAACGCAGGCAGGACGGCGCGAGCCAGCCGGGTAGGCGCGACGAGGTTGAGCGCGATCGTCGAGGCCGTATCCGCATCGGACATGTCGAGGGTACCGCTCAGCTTGCCATTGCCCGCGTTGTTCACCAGCAGCGCGATCCGCTCGTCGGAGCGGAGCAGCTGCTCGACCCGTGCAAGACCTGTTTCGTCGGTAAGGTCGGCCTCGATCGCCTGGACCTCGACGTTGTGCGCCGCCGACAAGGTTTCCGCCAGCATTCGCAAGCGATCGATCCGGCGCGCCACCAGCACGAGATCATAGCCGCGCGCGGCGAGGCGATCGGCGTACACCGCACCGATGCCAGAGGATGCCCCGGTGATGACGGCGATGGGATTGGCTGACGGCATTGGTATCACCTCAGTATTCTTTAACGGTCATAAAAGAATGGAGTGGTTGCTTCCGCCTGTCAATCGTTGTTTAACGGGCATTATGGAAACCCCGTCAAACCGACCGAGTGGAAGACCCCGCGGGTTCGACCGGGACGCAGCGTTGGACAGCGCCATGCGTCTGTTCTGGCGGCACGGTTATGAGGGTGTATCGTTCCAGCAGCTCACGGCGGAGCTGGGCGTCGCGGCACCCAGCCTGTATGCCGCGTTCGGCAACAAGGCGGCGCTCTATCGCGAAGCGCTCGACCGGTACGCAGATTTCCGCGGAGCCTCCGATCTGTCGTTCATGGATGCGGCGGGGTCGCTTCGGGAGGCGGTGCACCTCGTGCTCGACGGCACCGCCCGGGGATTGCTCGATCCGAAGGGAGAGATCGGCTGCATGCTCAACACCGGGATGATCGCCAGCCATCCGGACCATGCCGAGCTTGCGCAGGAACTCGTCCAACGTCGTGCCGCCTTCCGCACCTTGCTGGCGGAGAAACTGCGGCAGTGGCTGACGGCAGAGCCCGCGGAGCGTCTGTCGCGGTTCATCACGGCGATCATGCAGGGTTTGGCCATCCAGGCGCGGGACGGGTACAGTCTGGCGGAACTGCAAGCGGCCGTGAGCGTCTCGCTCGACGCCGTGCCGGCCACCGCTCCGCTCGAAGCCGGACAGACTTCGATCGATTGAAGATACCGTGCGCGATACTGGTCCTGGAACATCCTGCCCCTCGATCGGCGAACGGCGAGAAGGCTCCGCCGGCCGCATCGGGAAGGCCGTCGAAGACGTTTGGCACCAAGGGGGTGTCGGCGCTGCCCGGCAAGACGACGTTCACGCGGATGCCGCGGCCCGTCAGATCGTTCGTCCGGCTCCGTGCAACGGAGCGAACCGCCGCCTTGCTGGCATGATACAGCGACTGGGACGGATACGCCTCGGACCCCGCAATCGAACCGTTGCCGACGATCACGCCACGAGGAGTTGCGCGGATGCCAGGCCGATGCCGTCGCTGCCGCCTTGTGAGGAAGACTGGCCGCCTGGTTCCCCGCAAGTGTCCCACACCTCAAATCTGTCACGCCGCGCCTATCCGGCATTTCACCATCGTGCGGGAAGGGTTTGTCGGCCCCTCCTGATCCCGCTATTCGTCCCGCCGGGTCGGGGGGACGGACGAATGACGGTACTTGCAAAGACGAACTGGTGCATGCTGATCGGCATCGGCCTGATGACGGCGTCGTGCAGCGGCAGCGGCAGCGGCGGGGGCGGCGATGTCGCGGTCGTCCCGGCCGGACCATCGGGAGCCGCCCCCACACCCACCCCCTCGCCGACACCCACGCCCACACCCCAGCCAAGCTATGCCGCGGCGTCGGACTTCACGCGTGATCGCGTCTTCACCGCGATCGGCTACACGTTGCAGCAACCCCGCGGGGCGTCCCCGTTGACACGCCTCGATCAGGAGTCGGCAGCGCAGGGGTTCGATTTCACGGTGGCGACGCGGCAGTACAAGGCCCGCTACGGCAGCGCGGCGCTCACGGTCGGCACGCAAGTGCAGGGAAGCGGGAGCGCGTCCTACGACTCATCCGACGGTTCACCGCAAAGCTTTACCCGCAAGCCGGTCTATCTCGGATACGATGCCAATGTCCCCGGGCTCGGACTGACCTATGCCGGCTATGTCACGTGGCAGGATCCGACCGACCCCGACAATCGCGTGCTGCGCTATCTGCTGTTCGGTGCGCGGACGCTTGCGAGCGACCTTCCCACTGCGGGGACCGTGGTCCTGCGCGGGCAGTCCACCCTCACCTCGACCTTCGTTTATGGCGGCACCGGCGCGACGGCGTCGCTCGCGATCGACTATGGCGCGCGGTCGGTCAGCGGCAGCACCGCTTTCTATCCCGCGTCGCTGGGGGGAACGGGCTCGTCCATCTACGGCCCGCCCGTCACCCCACAGCCGATCACGCTGGTCGGCGTGGTCGATCCGTCGACCGGCCGGGTCAGCGGCACCGCGACCTACACCGCCTCGGGCGCGACGGGCAGCTTCGAAGGCGCGCTGTACGGCCCGCGCGGGACCGAGGTCGCGCTGATCGTCACGATCACGGCGGCTGACGGGACGGTCTATTACGGCCTCGTCGGCGCGCAGGCGTGAATCACGGTATTTCGCCAATATAACAATAGCTTAGATGAGACGCCCGTGCCCGGTCCGTGCAACCTTCGCTGCGTTCGCCGCGCCGCCCGTTACCGGCCGAGACAGGCAATCGCCGCCGCATCGATCGCGGTCGCCGCGCCCTTCAGCGCATAGACGTCCGCAAACGGCCCCCCGGCCTGCCCCAGCGTCTCGACGCTCATGCTCCGGCTGGAGCGGATCGCCGAGACGATCGCGGCGTCGGTCCGCGCATCGGGCGCCCACGCGTCGGCAGCGGTCGCGGTCAGGTCGAAGCGGCGGTCCCCGACCGACAGCGTGACGCGCGCCTGGCGATCGCGCTCCCGGCTCAGCCGGATATGGAGCTGGTTCCGCACCCGTCCCGCTCCAGCCTCCTGCCCCGGCCAGCTCGCGATGCTCGCGAAGGGCCGCCAGCGCGACGCGCCGCCCGCGCGCACCGGCTCGGCGATCGCGAAGCAGCGGCGCGGCGCGGAGTCGCTGAACGCGCCCCACCGGTCGAACACGCCGAGCGTCTCGCGCGCCCCCGCCCCCGCCGGGAGCGCGGCCAACGCCAGCACCGCCAGCAGCCGCCGGATCACGCGGGCGCATGCCCCGCGCCGCGATGGACCAGCGTCTCGACTCCGCGCTCGATCAGCACGATCGAGCCCTGCGGCAACCCGGGCAATGCGGGCGCGCCATAGCCCGGCAGGTCCGCGCCCCCGGTCATCACCCCGCGCAGCACCCGGCTGGAGACGCCGTGCATGATGACGAGCCGGTCGCCCGGATCGGCGTCGGTATCCGCGAGCCAGCCCGATACGCGTGCGGCGATCGCGGGATAGTGTTCGCCGCCCGGGGCGGGATGCAGCAGCCCGGTCTCGCGATCCACGACCTTCAGCCCTTCCGCCGCGAGATCGGCATAATAGCGCCCCGCCCAGTCGCCGGTGCCGATCTCGACCAGCCGTGAATCGGTGTGCGCGCCGTGCCAGTCGAGCTCGAGATGCTCCGCGATCACCGCGAGCGTCTGCAATGCGCGCCCGGTCGGCGAGGCCCACAAGGTCAGTGCGGGCTTGGCGCCCAATTTCTGCCGCAACACCCGCCCCATTTCGTCCGCCTGCGCGAAACCAGCGCGGGTCAGCGGCGTGTGCGGGTGCTCGCCCTGCAGGCGCCCTGCGGCGTTGAAGACGGTTTCGCCGTGCCGCGCAATGTAATCGCGGCCGCCGCGTGGCGACTTCGGGGCGGTTTGCGACAGTATCGGGGCGTTGGAATTCATGGGCGTTCCTTCAACCCCGTGTGGCGCAATAGCAACGGTTTTCCGTGTTTATCTGAGGTTCATGCAAGGCCTTCGGCGGGCGCCTATCTGAGCCTTCCCCGCTGCTAAGGATTTGGAACCGGCGGGCGAACACCATGGAGTTACCCCAATGCGCAAGATCGTCCTCACCGCCGCCACCGCCGTTCTCGGCCTCGGCATGGCTGCCCCCGCACTGGCCCAGGACGGCCCGCCCACCAATTCCCCCGACCGCGCGTTCAACGGCCCGCGTGCCGGCGTCCTGCTCGGCTATGACAAGCTGCAGCCCGGCAGCACCGACGGATCGAGCATCCGCGGCGACCGCGGTGCCGACGGCCTGACCTATGGCGGCGACATCGGCTATGACATCGACAACGGCGGCCGCTTCGTGTTCGGCGTCGAAGGCGAAGTCACCGGGTCGACCAGCAAGGTCACCAACAACCCGGTCGATGCAGCCGCGCTCGGCTACGGCCGCGTCAAGGCCGGTCGTGACTTCTATGCCGGCGCGCGCGTCGGCTACAAGCTTCAGCCGACCACGCTGCTGTACGTCAAGGGCGGCTACACCAACGCCCGCCTCGATCTGACCGCGAACAACGGCACGGTCACCACCGGCCAGCATTACACGCTGGACGGCTACCGGGTCGGCGCAGGCGTCGAGCAGGCGATCACGGCGCGCACCTATGCCAAGCTCGAATATCGCTATTCGAACTACGGCAACGCACGTCTTGAGTTCGCGAATGGTGCCAACACCAACAACTTCAGCGTCGACACGGACCGTCACCAGGTTCTCGCCGGCGTTGGCTTCCGCTTCTGATTCGGTTGCTTACGACCGGAAACGAGACGGCCCACGGCTGATTTAGCTGCGGGAAAGAGGGGTCGGGGCGCTTGCTCCGGCCCCTTTTATGTTTAAGGAAAGGCACACGGCGAATTGCCCCCGGTGCGCACCGGAACGGGCTAAAAATGGGGCGGCGGCCCGGGGGAACGGCATGAAGGCGACGATCGAACGCGCAACCTTGTTGAAGGGGCTCAGCCACGTCCAGTCGGTGGTCGAGCGGCGCAATACCATTCCAATCCTGTCCAACGTGCTGATCGAGGCGACTGCCGAGGGCGGCCTCAAGCTGATGGCGACCGATCTGGATCTCCAGATCAACGAGACGATCGCAGCCGCGGTCGACCAGCCGGGCTCGACCACCGTGTCGGCGCACACCTTGTTCGACATCGCACGCAAGCTGCCCGAGGGAAGTCAGGTCTCGCTCAGCGCGGCCGAGGGCAAGATGACGATCATGGCGGGACGCGCCAAGTTCCAGCTCGGCACGCTGCCGCGCGACGATTTCCCGGTGATTGCCGAGGGCGAGCTCCCGGTCAGCTTCGAGCTGCCAGCCGAGACGCTCAAGCAGATCATCGACAAGACGCGCTTCGCGATCTCGACCGAGGAAACGCGTTATTATTTGAACGGCATCTTCTGGCACGTGTCGGAGGATCCGCTCCCCGTTCTCAAGGCCGCCGCGACCGACGGCCACCGTCTTGCGCGCGTGACCATGCCGCGGCCGGATGGCGCGGAGTCGATGCCCGACATCATCATCCCACGGAAGTGCATCGCCGAGCTGCGCAAGCTGCTCGACGAGATCGACGGCTCGGTCGGCGTGTCGATGTCGCCGACCAAGATCCGCTTCGATCTGGGCCAGGCGCTGCTGACGTCCAAGCTGATCGACGGGACTTTCCCGGACTACAGCCGCGTCATCCCGACGGGCAACGACAAGATCCTCAAGATCGACCCGCGCAGCTTCGAGGAAGGCGTCGACCGCGTCTCGACGATCGCGACCGAGAAGACCCGCGCGGTCAAGATGGCGCTCGACCGCGACAAGATCATCCTGTCGGTCAGCTCGCCCGAAAACGGCACCGCCGCCGAGGAAGTCCCGGGCGAATACACCGCGCTGGGGTTCGAGATCGGGTTCAACAGCCGCTATCTGCTCGACATCCTCGGGCAGCTCGATGGCGACACGATCGAGGTCCACCTCGCCGATGCCGCCGCGCCGACGTTGATCCGCGAGAATGACAAGTCGGCGGCGCTGTACGTCCTGATGCCGATGCGCGTCTGAGGACGCGGTCTCGTTCTCCTGCGCTGGCGGGAGAACGAGACCACGTCTAGCGCGTCCCGCCAAAGGGTTGCAGCGGCAAAACCAGTCCCGCCGCGACAAAATAGGACGCGTCCACCTGCGCCGCGACCGCCTGGTTGAGCCGCCCCGCGGCGTCGCGGAACCTCCGGCCCAGCGGATGCTCGGGCACGATCCCCAGCCCGACCTCGTTGCTCACGATCATTACCGGCAGCGGCGTTCCGGCGATCGCGGCGAGCAGATCCGCGGTACGGCGAGCAATGTCATGCTCCCCCAGCATCAGGTTCGACAGCCACAACGTCAGGCAATCGACCAGTACCGCGCCGGCCCCGACCGCGCCAATCGCCTCGGGGAGCGCGAGCGGGCATTCCACCGTCCGCCACCGCGCGCCGCGATCCGCCTGGTGCCGGGCTATGCGATCCGCCATCTCGTCGTCGCGGCCCTCCCCGGTCGCAAGATAGGTCAGCGGCCCGTCGCACGCCTCCGCCGCCTGCTGCGCAAGCCGGCTCTTGCCCGACCGTGCGCCGCCCAGGAATAGTGTCGATCGTGCCACGGCTTGCCCTTGTCCAACGCGCGTTCTAGACGCGCAGCTGCGACAGGTTCCCAGAGATGGGATGAAAAGGGAACCCGGAAGCGAGCGCAGGCTCGTCATCCGGGGCTGTCCCCGCAACTGTGACCGGCGAGTCTTGCCCCTTCGTGCGCCACTGGATCTCCGGATCCGGGAAGGCCGGGCAAGATGAGGACCCGGAAGCCAGGAGACCTGCCTGTCGCGGTTGTCCTTCGTCCGGCCGGGGAGTGCCGAGCGATCGAGGGTTTCCTCGCGAGACGACATGGTTGGGGTCGTGCGTCGCGGGAAGTCGTTTTCCGGCATATCGCCATGCGTGGTCCCATGAGCTGTTGCGAAGGGGAACCATGTGAAGACCTGTACCTATCTAATCGTGCTGCCGTGCATAGCGCTTGCCGCGCCCGCGCTGGCGCAGAGCGCGCAGTCCACCACTGGGCTGGAGAAGGCCGCCGATGCCGCGCAGGAGATCGTCGTCACCGCCAACCGCGCGGCCCGCCCGGTCGATACCGTCGGCCAGTCGGTCACCGTTCTGGACACCGCCACCATCACGCAGCGCCAGGCGGTGGTCGTGGCCGACCTGCTCCGCCAGACACCCGGCGTCACCGTGGTCCGAAACGGCGGGATCGGCACCACGACCTCGGTCAGCATCCGCGGCGCGGAGAGCGACCAGACCGTCGCGCTGATCGACGGGATCAAGCTCAACGATCCGTCCGCGCCGGGCGGGGGGTTCAACTTCGGCAACCTGCTGATCGGCAATATCGCGCGGATCGAAGTGCTGCGCGGTGCGCAATCGGTGTTGTGGGGGAGCCAGGCGATCGGCGGGGTGGTCAACCTCATCACCCGCCAGCCGACCGAGAACATCGCGATCATCGCACGTGCCGAGGGCGGCGGCGATGGCACCGGGCAGGGGTTCGCCAACGTCTCGGGCAAGGCCGGGCCGGTGTCGGCGAGCTTCGGCGACGGGTATTATAGTACCGGCGGGATCTCGGCCTATGCGCCCGGCACCGAACGCGACGGGTTCCGTAGCTATGCCGCCAACGGCAGCCTCGGGATCGCGCTCGCGAGCACCGTCTCGGTCGACCTGCGGGGTTTCTACACCAACAGCCGCACCGATTTCGATGGCTTCCCGCCGCCCGACTACACGTTCGGCGACACGCGCGAATATGGCGATTCCGAACAATGGATCGGCTATGCCGGGCTCAACGCCGCGCTGTTCGACGGGCGCCTGCGCAACCGCATCGGCTATGCGCACACCGATACCGACCGCCGCAATTTCGACCCCGACAGCGACCCGACCGAGACGTTCCGCGGGCTCGGCCGCAACGACCGGATCGAATATCAGGGGACGGCGGACATCACCAAGGCGGTGTTCGCGACCTTCGGTGCCGAACGCGAGGTCTCGCGCTTTTCCTCGTCGAGCTATGGCGGCCCGGTCACGCGCGGGCGGGCGCGGTTGTTCAGCGGCTACGGCCAGCTCGCGATCACGCCGATCGCCGGGCTGACCGCGACGGGCGGCGTGCGGCATGACGACCACAACATCTTCGGCGGTGCGACGACGTTTTCGGGAAGCGGGGTCTATTCGCCCAACGCCGGCGCGACCACGCTGCGTGCGAGCTATTCCGAAGGGTTCAAGGCCCCGACGCTGTACCAGCTGCAGAGCGAATATGGGAATGCCGGCCTGACCCCGGAACGCTCGCACGGCTGGGACGCCGGGATCACGCAAAAGGCGCTGGACGGCGCGGTCGAGGCAAGCGCGACGTATTTTCACCGCAACTCGCGCGATCTCATCACCTTCGTATCGTGCGACGGACCATTGACCGGGATCTGCACCGACCGCCCGTTCGGCACTTACGACAATATCGCACGGACCCGCGCGCAGGGGGTGGAACTCACGCTGCTGCTGCGCCCGGTCGCGCCGCTGACGGTCAGCGCGAGCTACACCTATCTCGACGCGACCGATCGCTCGCCCGGTTCCGCCACGTTCGGATACACGCTCGCGCGGCGGCCGGGCCAGAGCATCACCGTCAACGCCGACTATAGCTGGACCTTCGGGCTGACGACCGGCGCGACGCTGACCTCGGTCGGCGACAGTTTCGACGATGCCGCGAACGCGCGACGGCTCGACGGCTATGTGCTCGCGGACCTGCGCGCATCCTTCCCGGTCACCAGGAAGGTCGAGGTGTACGGCCGGATCGAGAACGTGCTCGATACGCAATATCAGACGATCTACCAATATGGGCAACCCGGCCGCGCTGCCTTTGGCGGCATCCGGCTGACCTATTGACCGCCCGATGACACCCCGCGACCTCGCCCTGTTTCACGCCCACGGCGGACGGGTCGAGGCTGCGCGGGCCGCGTTCGGGGGGGCGGACTGGATCGACCTGTCGACCGGGATCGCGCCCTGGGCGTGGCCGGTGGCGGGGGTCGATCCGGGTTGGGAGCGGCTGCCCGAGCCGGGGGCGATCGCCGCACTCGAGGCGGCGGCGGCGGCGGCGTTCGGGGTGGCCGATCCGGCGCAGGTCGTCGCGGTGCCGGGGACCGACCTTGCGATGCGGGTGCTGGCACCGCTACTGGGCGCGAAACGGTCGAGCTTGGTGCGGCCGGGCTATGCGGGGCATCTGGCGGCGTGGCCGGATGCGGTGGCGGTTTTGGCGGATGCGGTGGATGCATTGGCAGGGGGTCAGGCTCTCCCCCACCCCACGCGTCACCCCGGGCTTGGCCCGGGGTCCACCGTGCCGCGCGATCAAGGGCCGGCGGATACGCACCCCGGTGGACCCCGGGCCAAGCCCGGGGTGACGGCGGGATTTGCGGAGCGCGGCGCGCTCAACGACGCCGACCTGCTGGTGCTCGCCTCGCCCGCCAATCCCGATGGACGCGTCACCGATCCCGCGCTGCTGCGCGCACTCGCGGCGACGATGACCGTCGTCGTGGACGAAGCCTATGCCGACCCCGCCCCCGCCCTCTGCCCGCACGCGAGCGACCGGCTGATCGTGCTGCGGTCGTTCGGGAAATTCTACGGGCTCCCCGGCGTGCGGCTCGGCTTCGTCGTTGCCGGTCAGAATCTTGCAACGCGTTTGCGGACGCTGCTCGGCGACTGGCCGGTCTCGTCCGCCGCGGTCGCGATCGGAACGGCGGGGTATCGCGACGACCGCTGGCGCCAGGCGCAAGCCTCGCGGATCGCGGAGACCGGCACGCTGCTCGACGAAGTGCTGCGCGACGCCGGGCTCGACCTGATCGGCCACGCGCCGTTGTTCCGACTGATTGCCTGCAAGGCGGCAACCCGCCTGTTCGAGACGCTCGCGCGCCACGCGATCCTGACCCGCCCCTTCGCCGATCAGCCCGACCGGCTCCGCATCGGCCTGCCGCGCGGTGCGGCTGGCCTCGTCCGTCTTGCCACCGCGCTTGAGGAGTTCCCACGATGACCGAGACCCCCGAGGATTTCGCCCGCCACAATGCGCGCAGCAAGCGTATCGCCGCCGCGCGCGAGCGGATGCAGGCGCGCCGCACGCTCGAGCGCGGGTTGCTGATCGTCCACACCGGCAACGGCAAGGGCAAGTCCTCCTCGGCGTTCGGGATGGCGATCCGCAGCATCGGCTGGGGGATGAAGGTCGCGATCCTGCAATATGTGAAGGGCAAGTGGGAGACGGGCGAGCGCAACTTCTTCGAGGCGCATCCCGATCTCGCGACCTTCGAGGTGATGGGCGAAGGCTTCACCTGGGACACGCAGGACCGCGAACTCGACATTGCCGCTGCGAAGGCCGCTTGGGAGCGGTCGAAGGAGATGATCCTCGACCCGGCGATCGACTTCGTGATCCTCGACGAGCTCAACATCGTGCTGCGCAACGACACGCTGCCGATCGCGGAGATCGTCGAATTTCTCAAGGACCGCCCGCTGACCAAGCATATCTGCATCACCGGGCGCGGCGCGAAGCCCGAACTGCTCGAAATTGCCGACCTCATCACCGATTTTACCGAGGTGAAGCACCCGTATAACGCAGGGTTCGCGGCGCAGAAGGGCGTGGAGTTTTGATCCGGCTGGTCGCCCTGCCCCCCACCTTGCTGATTATGGCGGCGCTGCTGGCATCGGCGGCCCCGGCGCGCCTGCCGCGGATCGTGTCGATCAACCCGTGTATCGACGCGGTGCTGGTGCGCGTCGCCGACCCTGCGCAGATTGCGGGGATCAGCCATTATTCGCAGGACCCGCGCGCGACCTCGATCCCGCTCGGCGTCGCCAACCGCTTCCGCGCGACCTCGGGGACTGCCGAGGAAGTCGTCGCGCTGCGGCCCGATGTGGTCCTGACCGGGCCGCATACCGAACCCGCGACGGTTGCCGCGCTCAAGCGGCTGCATATCCGGCTCGTCCAGTTTACGGTGCCGGAGTCGGTCGCCGAAAGCGTCGTGCAGGTCCGCGACATCGCTGCCGTGACCGGGCATGTCGAACGCGGCGTGGCGCTGGCGGCGCGGATCACGGCGGCAGCAACCCCGACCCGCGCCACGCCGCTGCCGGCGCTGATCTGGCAATCCGGCGGGCTCGTGCCCGGCAGCGGGACGCTTCCTGACGAACTGCTCCGCCGCGCGGGGTTCCGCAACATGAGCGCGGCGTACGGCCTCAAGAAATGGGACGTGCTCCCGCTCGAATATCTGATCGCCAAGCCGCCGCGCGTGCTGCTGTCGGTCGCTGCCGCCGAAGCGGGCGAGGATCGGCTGACCGCGCACCCGGCGGTCAGGCGGCTCGCGCGGCGGATCACGGTCGCGCCCTATCCGGCGCGGCTGATGAATTGCGGCGGGCCGACGATCATCGATGCGATGGCGCGGCTGAAGCAGGTCCGCCGCGGGTTCACCGCGTGACCCGGCTCAACCTCGGACTCGTCGTCGCGCTGGTCTGCGCGGCGTGCCTGTCGGTCGCGGCGGGCAAGGTGTGGGTACCGCTCGACGCGTGGACCGCCGCCGACCCGCGCTCGATCATCATCGTCGAACTGCGGCTGCCACGGACCTTGCTCGCGCTGCTGGTGGGGGGTGCGCTCGGGTTGTCGGGGGCGGTGATGCAGGGGTATCTGCGCAATCCGCTCGCCGATCCCGGCCTGTTCGGCGTGTCCTCGGGCGCGGCACTGGGCGCGGTGGTGTCGCTCTATTTCGGCTTTGCGGCGCGGCTCTGGCTGCTGCCGGGGTTCGCACTGATCGGCGCCGGGGCGACGATGGCGTTGCTCGCATTGATCGCTGGACGCTCGGGGAGTTTGATCCTGTTCACGCTCGCGGGGATGATCCTGACCAGCATCACCGGCTCGCTCACCGCACTCGCGATCAGCCTTGCGCCGACGCCGTTCGTTTCATCGCAGATCGTGACGTGGCTGATGGGCGCGCTGACCGATCGCAGCTGGGACGACGTCAAGGTTGCGCTGCCGCTGATCGTGGTCGGGAGCGCGCTGCTCGCGACGACCGCGCGGTCGCTTGATGCGCTGACGCTCGGCGAACAGGCGGCGCGCTCGGTCGGGGTCGATCCGGGGCGGCTGCAACTCGTGGTCATCGCAGGGACCGCGCTGTGCGTCGGCGCGGCGGTGGCGTCGGCGGGGGTGATCGGGTTCGTCGGGTTGATCGTGCCGCACATGGTGCGCCCGTTCGCGGGCAACCGGCCGTCCGCGATCCTGCTGCCCTCCGCGCTTGGCGGGGCGGTGTTGCTGACGGTCGCGGACAGTCTTGTCCGGCTCGCGCCGACGGTGAGCGAATTGCGGCTGGGGATTGCGATGTCGATGCTGGGCGGGCCGTTCTTCCTGTATCTGCTGATCCGCATGCGCCGGAGGCTTGCATGAGCACGCTTGCTGCCGAGGGGATCGGCCTGTCGCTGGGGGGCAAGCGTGTCCTCGATGCGGTCAGCTTCGCGTTCCGGCGCGGGCGCGTGACCGCGTTGCTCGGGCCGAACGGGGCGGGGAAAAGCACGTTGCTCGCCTGCCTCGCCGCGCTGCGTGTGCCGGATGAGGGCGCGGCGACGCTCGACGGGGCGGACGTGCAGCGGATCGACCGGCGGGTCCGTGCGCGCGCGATCGGGTTGTTGCCGCAGGCCGCCGACGTGCACTGGAACATCGACGTGTCGACGTTGGTGGGGCTCGGGCGGCTGCCGCATCGCGGGCGCTGGGGCGAGAGCGCGGCGGATCGCGATGCGGTCGCGCGCGCGCTGGCGGCGACCGACATGACCGGGCTGGCGGCGCGCGGGGTCGAGCATCTGTCGGGGGGCGAGCGCGGGCGCGCGTTGCTCGCGCGCGTGCTGGCGGGGGAGCCCGACTGGCTGCTGGCGGACGAACCGCTCGCGAGCCTCGATCCCGCGCACCAGCTTGATGTTTTGGCGCGGTTGCGGGCGATCGCGGATGCGGGGAGCGGGGTGGTGCTGGTGCTCCACGATCTCCACCTCGCGGCGCGGATCGCGGACGATGCGGTGCTGTTGCGGGGCGGCCGGGTCGTTGCTGCGGGGGCGGCCGACGATGTGCTGACCCCGCCGTTGATCGCCGAGGCGTATGGCGTGGATGTCGAGATCGGGCGGACCCCGGCGGGGCATCGCTTTATCCTGCCGATCGCGCGGTGAGCCATGCCGGGATGCTGCTCGCCATGCTGATCGCGGAGGCCGCGTTCGGCTATCCGCGTCGCTGGTGGCATCCGGTGATGGCGGCGGGGGCGCTGATCGCGGCACTCGATCGGCGGTGGAACCGGGGGGATGCGGCGTGGCAGCGGATCGGGGGCGTTGCGCTGCTGGCGGTGTTGATCGCGGTGTCTGCGGTGTTTGGCGTGGGGATCGAGCGGGGTGCAGGGCGTGGCTGGGGGCTGGTGCTGGTGGTTGCCGTGGGCACTACGGGGCTCGCGCAACGGAGCCTTCATGATCACGTCGCTGCGGTGTTGCGGCCGCTTCTTGCGGGCGACCTGCCCGCTGCACGCGCGGCGGTCGCGATGATCGTCGGGCGCGATACCGACACGCTCGACGAGGCCGGGGTCGCCACTGCCGCGATCGAAAGCCTTGCCGAAAGCTTCTGCGACGGCGTCGTCGCGCCAGCGTTCTGGTTCCTGCTGTTCGGCCTGCCCGGGCTGTTCGCGGCGAAGGCGATCAACACCGCGGATTCGATGATCGGGCATCGCACGCCGCGTTACGCATGGTTCGGCTGGGCGGCGGCGCGCGCGGATGATGCGATCAACTGGGTTCCGGCGCGGATTGCGGGGGCGTTGCTGTGTCTCGCCGGGCGGGGCGGCTGGCGGACGATGCTACGGGACGCGCCTGGTCACGCTTCGCCCAACGGCGGCTGGCCCGAGGCGGCGATGGCGGGGGTGCTCGGGCGGACGCTCGGCGGTCCGGTCCGCTACGACGGTGAACCCGCTGCGCGCGCGATCCTGGGGGATGGGCCCCTCCCCGACGCGCGCGATCTTGCGCGCGCGCTGCGCTGCTATCGGATCGCGTGCGGGTTGCTATGGCTTGTCGTCGGGGGGATCGCATGGCTGCGCTGATGTTGCAGGGGACCGGGTCGGACGTCGGCAAGTCGGTGCTGGTCGCGGGGCTGTGCCGCGTGTTCGCCAATCGCGGGCTCTTAGTCCGCCCGTTCAAGCCGCAGAACATGTCGAACAACGCCGCGGTCACTGCGGACGGCGGCGAGATCGGGCGCGCGCAGGCGTTGCAGGCGATCGCCGCGCGGGTCGCGCCGAGCGTCGACATGAACCCGGTGCTGCTCAAGCCGCAAAGCGACCGGACCTCGCAACTGGTGGTGCGCGGCAAGGCGCAGGGGACGCTGCGCGGCGGCGATTACTGGCGGCGCAAGCCCGAGCTGTTGCCCGAGGTGCTTGGTGCCTATCGGCGGTTGCGCGCCGAAGCGGATATCGTCGTCGTCGAGGGCGCGGGGTCGCCCGCTGAGATCAACCTGCGGCGCGGCGACATCGCCAACATGGGGTTTGCGCGGGCGGCGGACGTGCCGGTCGTGCTGGTCGGCGACATCGATCGCGGCGGGGTGATCGCGGCGCTGGTCGGCACGCAGGCGGTGATCGACCCCGCCGATGCCGCGATGATCCGCGGGTTCGTGATCAACAAGTTTCGCGGCGACGTGTCGCTGTTCGACGACGGGCTCTCGGCCATCACCGCACGCACCGGCTGGCGGAGCATCGGGGTGGTGCCGTGGCTTGGCGATGCGGCGCGGCTGCCAGCCGAGGATGCAGTGGCGCTCGGGCGCGACACCGGCGATGGCGCGGGGCCGCTGATCGCGGTGCCGATGCTGGCGCGGATCGCCAATTTCGACGATTTCGACGCGCTCGCGCACGAGCCCGGCGTGCGGCTCGCGATGATCCCGCCGGGCATGCCGCTGCCGGGGGATGCCGCGCTGGTCATCCTGCCGGGGACCAAGGCGACGATTGCAGATCTCGCCTTCCTGCGCGCGCAGGGGTGGGACGTGGATCTCGCCGCGCATGTCCGGCGCGGCGGGCGCGTGCTCGGGATTTGCGGCGGGTATCAGATGCTCGGGCGGACGATCGCCGACCCGGATGGGATCGAGGGCGACGCGGGGTCGGTCGCCGGGCTTGGCCTGCTCCCGGTCGATACCGTGATCCGGGGCGACAAGCGGACGCGGCCGATCACGGGGCGGTTCGTCTCGGGCGAGGCAGCGTTCGCGGGGTATGAGATCCACGCCGGGGTCACGACCGTCGACCCCGATGCCCCCGCGCTGCTCCGCTTCGCCGATGGCGCGCACGACGGCGCGACCGCGCGCGACGGGCAGATCGGCGGCTGCTACGTCCACGGCCTGTTCGACCAGCCGGACGCGCGCGCGCACCTCGTCGCCAGCCTCGGCGCGGTGTCGGACGGGCTCGACCGGCGCGAGACGATCGATGCCGCGCTGAACGCAATCGCCGCCACGCTGGAACGGGTGCTCGACGTGGCCGCACTGATCGCCATCGCAAAGGAAGCCGCATGATCGACGAACAGACGCTCTGGGACCATCTCGACGCGCTCGCCAAGCCGCGACGCAGCCTCGGCCAGCTCGAACGGCTCGCGGTGGCGCTCGCGCTGACGCAGGACCGGCGCGATCCACGCACGCGGCCCCGCCGCGTCGTGCTGTTCGCGGGCGATCACGGGTGCGTCGCGGACGGCGTGTCGGCGTGGCCGTCGGCGGTGACGGGGATGATGATCGGGACGATCCTCGCCGGACAGGCGACGAGCAACGCGCTCGCCGCGACCAACGATTGCCCGTTGCGGCTGGTCGATGTCGGGGTGGCGGGGACGCGCATGGCCGATCCGCCCGCTTTCTTCCGTGATGCGCGCGTCGGCGACGGCAGTGCCAGCCTCGCGCACGGTCCGGCGATGACCACCGCGCAGTTCGACGCCGCGTGGCAGGTCGGCGCGGACGAGGCGGACCGCGCCGTCGCGGAGCGCGCGGCGCTGCTGATCGCGGGCGAGATGGGGATCGGCAACACCACCCCCGCGGCTTGCCTGACCGCATTGCTGACCGGGCTCGATACCGACGTGGCGGTCGGGCGTGGCGCGGGCGCGGACGATGCGACGCTGGCGATCAAGGCGCGTATCGTCGCCGATGCGGTATCGCGGGCGACGCGGCTTCTCGCCGAGGATGCGACGGCGGCGATCGCCTCGGTCTGCGGCTATGAGATCGCGGCGATGGCGGGGTTTTACGCCCGTGGGGCGGCGCTCGGCTGTACGCTGCTGCTCGACGGCTATGTCGCGACCGCCGCCGCGCTGATCGCCGAGCGGCTTGCGCCCGGGACCAGGCACCGCATGATCGCGGGGCATCGCTCGGCCGAACCGGGGCACGCCGCCGCGCTTGCGGCATTGGGGCTCGATCCGGTGCTCGCATGGGAAATGCGGCTCGGCGAGGCGAGCGGCGCGCTCGTCGCATTGCCGCTGCTCGATGCCGCCGCCGCGCTATTGAACGACGTCGCGCGGCTCGATGCGATCGGCGCGGAGCGGGCGGACTGACATGACGCGCGCCCCGTTTCTGGCCCCGTCCTGGGCCCCGCCGTTGCTCGCGCTGCAATTCCTGACGCGGGTGCCCGTGCCGGTGCTCGCGCGGCTGTCGGGGGAGCAAGCCGCCGATGGCCTCGCGCGCGCGATGGCGTGGTTGCCGCCGGTGGGGTCGCTGGTCGGGCTGGTGACCGCGGGGGTGTTCGCGGGCGCGGGTGCGGTGTGGCCGCCGGTCGTGGCTGCGGTGCTGGCGCTGATGGTCGAGGGTCTGCTGACCGGCGCGTTCCACGAGGATGCGGTCGCCGATTTCTGCGATGCGTTCGGCGGCACCGCGCGGGGCGAGACCGCGCTGCGGATCATGAAGGACAGCCGGATCGGGAGTTACGGGACGCTCGGGCTCGGGCTGGCGGTGGCGCTGCGGCTTGCGGCGATCGTCGCGCTCCCGGCGGGACTCGCGGTCGCGGCGATCGTTGCCGCCGCCACGATGGGGCGGCTGTGGGCGGTGGTGCTCGCAGGGGTCGTTGCGCCGGTGCGCGGCGACGGGATGGCGGTGCGCGCGGGGAAGGTGCCGCGCGGGCGGGTGCTGCTGGCGGTGGTCTTGGCGTTGCCGGGGGTTGTTCCGCTGGTGCTGCTGCGCCCGGTGTCGATGCTGGCATGCGGGATCGTCGGCTTGGTGTTCCTGCTCTGGCTGGCCGCTTTTCTGCGGCGGCGGATCGGCGGGAGTACCGGCGACTGCCTCGGGTTCGCGGCTTATGTCGGGCAGCTCGTCGTGCTGCTCGCGGCGGCGGCGCCGTGAGCGGGACGGTGCTGCTGGTGCGGCATCCGCCGGTCGCGCTGGCGTGGCGCAAGCGCTGCTATGGGCGCTCCGACATGGGGTGGAGCCGCGCGGGTCTGGCGATGGCGCGGGGGCTGGCGGAGGAACTGTCGGCGGTGCGGATCGATGCGATCGTTCATTCCGGGGCACTGCGGACGGCGCGGCTGGCCGCGATGATCGCACCGCGGAGCGGGGTTCCGGTGCAGGCTGACACGGGTTGGCTGGAGCGCGACTTCGGGACGTGGGAGGGCCGGACGTGGCATGCGATCTGGCGCGAGACCGGGGATCTGATGGACCGGATGATGACTGATCCGGCGGGGTTTCGTCCGGGTGGGGGCGAGACCGGGCTTGATCTCTCGGAACGGGCCTGCGCGGCGTGGGGGCGGTTGCCGGGTTCCGGAACCACGCTGGTGGTTGCGCATGGTGGGCCGATCGCGGCGGTGCGGGCTTGGCAGGCGGGGGAACCGCTTGAGGCGATGGTTGGGTTTATTCCGGCGTGCGGGGATGTGGTGGAGGTTTTGCGGGACTGACTCTTAGCCCCTCCCCTTCAGGGGAGGGGTTGGGGTGGGGAAGTGTCTCACCGAGAACGCGCTCTGCTAGACTTCCCCACCCCAACCCCTCCCCTGAAGGGGAGGGGCTTTGAGGTTTTGCATGGCCTTCACCCCTTCCGTCCCCGACGCACGGCGATCCCGCTCGGCATCACAAACGACGGATGATCGAGCATCCGGATAACGGGCTGGCGAGAGTTCACAACACTCTAGCCCCTCCCCTTCAGGGGAGGGGTTGGGGTGGGGCAGTTCAGCAAACCTTGCCTCTCTGCGAGGCACTGCCCCACCCCCAACCCCTCCCCTGAAGGGGAGGGGCTTCAGGAAAAAGCACGCCACCTCTCAAAGCAGCCCCTACCCCGCGCTCCCGCCGCGCACGACCGTCCCGCCCTTCATCACGAACGACGGACGCTCGAGCGTCCGGATATCCGCCAGCGGATCGCCGTCCACCGCGATCAGATCGCCGTAGCGCCCCGCCGCAATCGCGCCGACGTCGGCGGTGCGGTCGAGCGCTTGTGCCGCGCTGCTCGTCGCGGACTGGATCGCTTCCATCGGGGTCATCCCCCATTCGACCATCTTGGCGAACTGGAGCGCGTTGTTGCCGTTGGGATAGACGCCCGCATCCGTCCCGAACAGCATCTTGACCCCCGCCGCATGCGCCGCGCGGAAGGTCTGGCGCTGTTTCAGGCCGATCGCGCGTTCCTTGTCGAGGCTCTCCTGGAACACGCCGTTCTTCGCGCCTTCGCCGAGGATATAGTCGTCGTCATAGATATCCATGTCGAACCACGCGCCATGTTCCTTGGCGAGCTTGAACGAGGTCGCGTCGGCAAGGCTTGCATGTTCGATCGTGTCGACCCCGGCGCGCAGCGCGACGTTGATCCCCTCGGTGCCGTGCGCATGGACCGCGACGCGCATCCCGAGCATGTGCGCTTCGTCGACGATCGCCTTGATCTCCTCATAACTCAACTGCTGTGCGCCAACCGAGTCGGTCTTGGACAGCACGCCGCCGGTCATGCAGACCTTGACCACCTGCGCGCCATATTTGCGGATCGTGCGGACCGCCGCGCGAAAGCCCTCGGGCGAATTGGCGATCTGTGGTGCCGGCACCGTGATCGAGGGCGGGAATTCGGTCGCGTCGCAATGCCCGCCGGTCACGCCGAGCGCATAGGTTGCGGGGACGATCCGCGGGCCCGGGATCTCGCCGCGCTCGATCCCCTGCTTGATCCCGACGTCGGCATAGCCGCTCGAGCCGACGTTGCGCACCGTGGTGAACCCGGCATCCAACGTCTTGCGCGCATTGGCAACGCCGATCACTGTCCAGTAGCTGTCGGTGAACTCGAGCCCGCGATAGCCGCTGAGCGTCGGGTCGCTGGTCAGATGGACGTGCATGTCGATCAGCCCCGGGAGCACCGTGCGGTTGCCGAGATCGATCCGCTCCGCGCCTGCCGGAATGGCGTCGCCGCGCTTGCCGACCGTGGTAATCCGCCCGTCGACGATCACGATCTGCGCATCGTCGACACGCTTGCCGCCGAGCACGTCGATCATGTGCGCGGCGGTGACGACGACGGTCTTGGCGGACGCGGGCGCGGCCCCCGCCGCCGCAGCCAGAACGACCGCGACGGACAGGCAGAGATTGAAACGCATGCAGCAGTCTTTCCGGAAAAGGGAAGGGATCAGAACTTGGCCCCGGCGCGGATGCCGATCGTCCGCGGGGTGTTGGTGACGATATACGGCCGTTGCCCGCAGCTTCCGCACTCCTGGAAGCGCGACAATTGCGCGCGCTCATCAAACGCGTTTTGCGCAAACAGCTCAAGGGTATAGCCCGAGAAATCCGCGCCGATCGCGAAATTGGCGGTGGTGTAGGCGGCAAGCCGTCCCTGCAGCGCGGCCGGATTGACGGTGTCGCCCGTCCCCGTCTGGAGGATCGCGGTGCGGATATCGGACGAGGCCGAACTCTGGTGCGTCACGAGCGCCTGGACATAGGCCTTCGCGGTCCCGACCGGCTTTGTGTAGCGCGCGTTTCCGCTGATCTTGAAGCGCGGCGTCACCGGCAGGCGAGTCCCCGCGGGCGCGCTGATGAAGTTGCCGGTGCCGGTACAGGTGAAGGTCGGCTCGTTGATCGCGCACAGGTTTCGCCGCGTCTTGGCGTCGGTGTAGGAGCCTGCCGCGGTCAGCGCGAGACCACCGCGCGACAGCGTGACGTCCGATTCCACGCCCCGGATCCGCGCATCCGGCCCGTTCTGGATCTCGGTGAAGCTGTTCTGCCCGAGGAAGGCGAACTGGAACCCCTTCCAGTCCTGCTGATAGACCGCGCCGTTGAAGCGGATCAGCCCGTCGAGCAGCGTCGTCTTCCAGCCGACTTCATAATTGATCAGCGTGTCCGCGGCATAGGGCGCGACCGTCGCGCGCCGGTTGATCCCGCCCGGGCGGAAGCCCTTGGAAACGGTGCCGTACACCATCACCTTGTCGATCGGCTTCCACGTCGCGTTGAAGCGATAGGTCGCGCCCTGCCCGTCGATCTTGCGCGGCGAGAGCGCCCCGCTCGCATATTGCGCGAGGTTGGTACACGGGCTTCCGGCGACCGCCGCCGGAAGCAGCGTGCCGGTGGGATTGTCGCGCACCACCTGCCCGGTCGTGGTGTAGCAGCCGGCGACCCCGGTCTTCGAGCTGCCCGCGGCATTATACGGCGGCCCGTTGAAATCGCGCCCGAACCCGAAGAAGCCGATCAGCGAATTGTCGAAGATATAGGCGCGCCCCCCGGCGGTCAGCGTCAGGCGCGGGAGCAGGTCGAAGCTCGCCTCCCCGAACACCGCGTAATCCTTGTCGACGCGGTGCTGCTCGGTAAGCCAGAGCGTTCCCGGATGCCCGTTGACCGACAACGTATCGGCTAGGCCCGCCACCTGATAATCCTGGTGGATCGCGTTGCTTTGCCGCTGGTAGAAGGCGCCAGCGACGACGCGGAAGCGCTCGTCCTGCGGCGAGGCGACGCGCAGTTCCTGGCTGGTCTTCTTGAAATGGTCGGTGCCGATGATGTGCTGACGCGAATCAATCTGCTGGCCGGCATTGTTCTGGAAATAGAAATAGCCCGCGATCCCGCCGACCGAGGAATAGAGCGAGTCATATGCCTCGGCATAATCAGTATAATCGGAGGACTGGGTGTCGCGCCGGTCGAAATAGGCGCCGGCATAGGTCACGTCCCAATTGCCGACCTTGCCCTGGATCGTCAGCGCCGCCTGGACGTAGCGGTCGCGGCGATATTCGGGGAAGAAGTGCTGGACCTGCAGGTCGCCGACCTTGGGATCGTAGCCGAAGCTGCCGTGGTTGCGCTGTTCCTGGTACAGCACCGTCGGCGTGACGGTCCAATTGTCGTCGAGATCGATCTTGAGCGCGGCGCGGCCGCCCCAGATGTCCGAATCGTTGTAATTCTTCTCGACGAACGCGGCGTTGTTGGCGGTGATCCCGCCGGTGAAGCTGCGCGTGCCGGGGACGTTGTCGATATAGCCTGCGTCATGCTGGTAGAAACCGACGACGCGCAAGGCGGCTTGCGTCGACAGCGGGATGTTGAGCATCCCCTCGATCCGGCCGCCCTGCCCGCCCGACTTGACCGTGTTCGCCTCGGCATCGACGCGGCCGTAGAAGCTCGAAACGTCAGGCTTGTTGGTGATGATGCGGATCGTCCCCGCCTCGGACGACGCGCCGTACAGCGTGCCCTGCGGCCCGGCGAGACTCTCGATCCGCGCGACGTCGTAGATATGGATGTCCGGCGTGCCGCCGATCGTCGTGACCGGCTGTTCGTCGAGATAGACGCCGACCGAGGGCAGCGAGCCCGAATGGTTGCCGTCGCCGCCGCTCGCGACGCCGCGCATGTAGATCGTCGTCACGCCCGGCTGCGAGCTCTGGAACGCGACCGAGGGAAGGAGCTGCGAATAATCCGCGAAGCTGGTGACGTTGAGCTGGTCGAGCTTGCGCGTGCCGAGCGCCTGGATGCTGATCGGCACGTTCTGGATATTCTCGTCGCGCTTCTGCGCGGTGACGATGATGTCGCTTTGCTCGTCGGGTGCAGGCGTCGTGGTCGCAGGGGCCGCTGCGGTCTGCGCGATCGCCGGACAGGCAGTGACGGCGCTCGACACCATCAAGGCCACGAACAGCGAACGACGCTTCGAAATGTGCATGCAGACCCCCCAGTCAGAAATTATGTTGCGAAGCTGCACGGGTGGTGGCGCGTGGTCAATATGACAGTTTACCTACGAAACGTTCGCAGGTGCAGCGTGACAGTTTTGCAACGCAGCGAATTCAGCCGAAGCGCGGCACCTCGGGGTAGCAGTCCACGACGTCGCCCAGCGCGGTGCGCAGCGCGCCCAGATACGGATCGAACGCGTGCCACGCGCGCGTCCCTTCCTGGAAGATCGGCTTGCGTACCTGTTCCGAGCTTGCGGTCCGTACCGAGCGCTGGGTTTCGTGAAACGCGAGGCACGCGGGGTCGAAGTCCAGCCCGCAGGCTGCAAGCAGCGCGCGGACTTCCGCTTCGGTATCCCCCACCATCCGTTCGTACACGACACGGTGGATCCGGCCGGGAAACGCGTCGTCGACATGCGCCATCAACCGGACGTAATCGCGGTAATAGCGCCCCATGTCGTCGAGCGCGTAACTGAACGCCTGCCCGCGGGCAAAATGCTGTTTGAAGTTCGAAAAGCAGCAACCAAGCGGGTGGCGCCGCGCATCGATGATCTTGGCGTTGGGCAAAATTGCCAGGATCAGCGGCACATGCGCCCAGTTGTTGGGCAGCTTGTCGATGAAGAACGGGCGGTCGGTCCGCCGCTGCACCGCCGCGCGGTCGAGATACGCCGCCCCGATCCGGCGCAAGGCCGCAGGATCGAGCGACGCCACCCCCGCCGGATAGTCCGCCACCTGACGCGCGAGCGCAGGGATGTCGGGCAGCTCCGACGTGCCCTCGACCAGCGGATGGCTCGACAGGATCTGTTCGACCAGCGTCGATCCTGCGCGCGGCATGCCGAGGATGAAGATCGGGTCGGGCGCGGCGCAGCCCTGCCCCGCACGCGCCGCGAAGAACGCCGCGTCGAAGGTCGCGATGCTGCGGTCGACGAAGGCAGTGGTCTCATCCGCGTCGTAGACGAGCTTGGTCCGCCGCAACGCATTCCCCGCCGCATAATGGCCGAACGCCGCATCCGCCGCGCCGCGATCCTCGCACGCCTTGCCCAGCGCGAAATCGAGGTGGAAATGATCCTCGTCGCTCAGGTCCTCCTGCGCGAGCGCCGCCTGCATCGTCGCGATGTCGGCGTCGGTGAACACCAGCGTCTTGAGGTTGGCGAGGCTCCACCATGCTTCACCAAGACTGGGCGTGATCGCGACAGCGCGGCGGTACGCGGCGATCCCGTCCGCCTGCCGGCCGACCGTCTTGAGCATATGGCCGTAGCTCATCCACACGCGCGGCTGGTCGGGCGCGGTCCTGAGCACGGTCTCGTACAGCGTGATCGCATCGTCGAATCCGCCGACCCGCCCCAGCGCCGCGGCCTTGAGGTTGGCGTGCCCGGCATGGTCGGGCTCCTCCTCGAGCAATGCGTCGAGTTCGGCGATCGCCTCCATCGGGCGGTTGAGCCGGTACAGCACGATCGCAAGGTTCGCGCGCGCCGCGTGGAAGGCGGGCGACACTTCCAGCGCACGCCGCAGCAACGTCTCGGCATCCTTGTACCGCCCGATCCGCCCGGCGAGTTCCGCCAGCATCCGCATCGCCGCCGCATCGAACGGGTCCGCCTTCAGATGCGCGCGGAGCAACGGCTCCGCATCCGACAGGCGGTTGTCGTGGAGCGCGAGCGCCGCCTCCATCAACCGGGGATGCCAGCGGGGCGTGGCGACAGGAGGCAGGGAGGCGGACAGCATCACCCCCACACAGACCATGATGCTGCGCCGCGATCAAGCGGCCTGCCTCACTCCGCGAGCGGTGAGGTATCGAACCGCGCGAGCAGGTCGGCGACGTCGTCGTACAGCGCGATCGCCCCCGCCGCGCGCAACGCGGCGTCATCGAACCCGCCCGAGCGCAGCGCGACCGTGCGGATTCCGCATTTTGTCGCCGCCTCGACGTCGAACGGCGTGTCGCCGACGACGATCGTCGCGGCGGCGTCGACCGGCGCGACCTTGCGCAGCGCCGCCGCGAAAATGTCGCCCGCAGGCTTGGACGTCGCGGCATCGTCGATCGTCGTCCGCGCGTCGATCACCCGCTTGATCCCGAGCTGCTTGACGTAATGATCGACCTCATGCGCATCGGCGGACGAGGCGAGCACGACACGGCAGCCGCTGGCATGAACGTGTTCCAGCAACGCGGCGGCTTGCGGAAAAGGCTCGACCGCGCCGAGATGGCGCTGCTTGAACACTTTGCCGTGGCGGTCGGACAGGGCCTTGACGGTCTTCTCCGGGGTTCCCGGCAGCAGCGTGGGGACGAGCATGTCGCCGCCCTTGCCGATCTGCCCCCGGATCGCCGCGCGATCGACGATGAAGCCGTGCGCGCGGAACGCGGTGTCCCAGGCGTCGACATGGAGGTCGTTGCTGTCGACCAGCGTCCCGTCGACGTCGAAGAACACTGCCTCCACCCGGCGCGCGCGCTTCCGCCCGCTCCACGCAAGCGCAGCGGTGCCAGCGACGAGCAGCGCGCCTTCCCAGCCGCGACCGCGTCGCAGCAACGCGAGGCCAACCGTCGCGGCAGCCGAAGTCTTCCAGCCGACCTTCGGCAAGCCGGCCACTGCCGCCGCCCGCCCGCCCGCAATTCCGCCGGCGGCACCCTGCCAGGACGAAACGCGTCCCGGCTTGTCTCCCGTCGCGGTGCCAACCGTCTCAGGCGTATCGGCGACATGATCCGCCACCCACGCGCCCCGGTCCCCCTGCGCTTCGGGCGGAGCAGCCGTCGTGTCCTGCTCGGTCTGGTGCTCGAGCTCCGAGTTGAGCTCGGCGCCGAACAGCAGGATGTAGCTCGAGAGGTACAGCCACGTCAGCGTCACCACGACCGCGCCGAGCGAGCCATAGGTCGCGTTGTAATTGCCGAATTGCGCGACATAGATCCCGAAGCCGATCGTCAGCAGCAGCCACGACAGCGCGGCGAAGATCGACCCCGGCGTCAGCCACGACCAGCGCGCGTGCCGCCGCGACGGGCCATAGCGGTACAACGTCGCCGCCGCCGCCGCGCCCACCAGGGTCAGCAGCAGGTAGACCGCGATCTTCCCCAGCACGACGACGAAATCGGGCGCGTTCGGGAACAGCGTGCCGAGATAACCGAGCGCCGCGATCGCGACGAGCGCAAGCATCGCGCCGATCACCGCCGCCGCGGTGATTCCGATCGCGAGCAGATTGACCCAGAAGAAGTTGCGCTTCTCGGTTTCCTCATAAGCGACATTGAGCGCGGTGATCACCGCGCCCGCACCGTTGCGCGCGCCGAACAAGGCGAGCGCGAGTGCCAGCAAGAGGCCAAAGCCCTTCTTGCCGTCGGAGGTCTGGACGACGCTCATCAACTGCTCGCCGATCAGCTTGGCGACATCCTTCGGCATGATCGAGGTCAGCTCGGTCATGTCGTGGACGACGGTCGCGGGGTCGGCGGCGAGGCCGTACACCAGCACGATCGCGCCGAGCATCGGAACGATTGCGAGAAAACCGTAGAAGGCGACGCCCGCAGCGATCAGCCCGATATTGTCGGCACCCGTCTCGGCCCATGTCCGCTTGAGCACCGCGATCCACGCCGCGCGCGGCATCTGCCACGGGCTGTCCGCATTTTTCCCCTGATCGTCCACACACGCCCCGATTTGCTGCGGCCCCGCAACACGGACCATGTCGGTGAACCCACGGCCGACGTGGCCGTTCCGGGCATTCGGGTTGATGGACATCAGGTGGGAGCGGGCACGACCGCCGAATGTCACAGCGCAGAAACAAAATGACGCGCGACCGTAATGAAATTTGATCCATTTCCCTCCCGACGGCGTTTGTCGGGCGAAAGGGAGAGAATTCGCCTGATGTCTCGTTCCGATGCGCATTCTGCGATTGCAGACGCCCCCCCTTTGCCGCGAAATCGACCAACAGTCGCGAACCCGCGGGCGGGCATGGTCGCGGTGTGCGTTCCGGTCCGCAACGAAGCGGTGCTGTTGCCCCGTTTGCTCGACGCGCTCGCACGCCAGCAGCGCGCCGGATCGTTCGTGCTGTGCGTGGTCTTCGACGCCTGTACCGACGACAGCGCAGCGGTGGTCGCGGCGCGTTGCGCGGCATTGCCGTACGCAGTCGTCACGCAGGTGCTCCCGCCGAACACCGCCCCCAACGCAGGCCGCGCGCGGGCGGCGGCGATGGCGCTCGGGCTGGCGACGGTCGGCGAGACGGGTGTGCTCCTGTCGACCGACGCGGACTCGGTCCCGGCGACGGACTGGATCGCCAGCAATATCGAAGCGCTCGACCTGGCCGACATCGCAGCCGGGCTGATCGTCCGCAGCGGCGGTGCGGCCAGCCCGGTTCAGGACCGGATCGAGGCCTATTATGACGGGCTCGCCCGGTTGCGCCGGTTGCTCGATCCCGTCCCATGGGAAAACGGAGCACCGCATCATTATACGAGCGCCGCGAGCCTTGGCTGTTCGGGTGCCACCTACCTGCGTCTGGGCGGATTCGCAGCAGTGGCGGCGGGCGAGGATGCGCGGCTGGTCGATCAGGCCTATCGCCTCGGGCTACGCGTTCGGCGCGACTGCGCGATCCGGGTCGAAACCTCGACGCGGCGCGACGGGCGCGCGCGGGGCGGATTGGCGGACCATCTCCGCGATCTCGACCAATCCGGGGGCGGTTCGGCGCGAATGGCGCATCCGGAGGACGTCGCGTGGCGCTATGCCCGGCACGCGGTCGCGCGGGCAGCGTGGCCGGTGACCGCTGCTGGTGCCGGGGTGCTGGCGGAAGCCCTGTGCTGCGGCCATGACCATATCCACGAGGCTGCGGCGGATGCGGAAACCGCCGAGGCGTTCGCGATCCGCGTCGTGCCCGATGTTCCCGGCGGCGAACGGCTGGTCGACCTCGCCACCGCCGAAGCCGCGCTGGCGACGCTCCTGCTCCAGCATCAAGGCGTTGCCGCATGACTCTCGCGCCCGATCCGCTCGACACGCTGCTCGCTTCCGCGCGGGCCGAAGCGTGGTCGATGGCGGAGACGTTACGCGCCTTGCATGGCCTGCTCCCGGTACGCGGCGATCCGCGGGACGCCGCCGAGCTGCTGACCCTGTTGCGGATGCTGTACCGGATCGGGCGGCACGACCTGCCGCTCGCGCGGTTGTTCGAGGGGCATGTCGACGCGCTTCAGATCATCGGGCGCTATGACGACCAGGCGGAGTCGGTGCTGGCGACCGCTGCCGATGGCGGGCTGTTCGGCGTGTGGAACGCCGCGATCCCCGACGAACCGCTCCGCGTCGCCGGTACGCGGCTCGAGGGCGGCAAGAGTTTCGCGTCGGGTTCCGGGATCCTCAGCCATGCGCTTGCCGGCGCGGATACGCCCGAGGGGCATCGGCTCGTGCTGATCGATCTCGCCGCCTCCGCGCCCGAGATCGATCGCGACTGGTGGAACGTCGTGGGGATGGAACGGTCGCAGACGCATGTGGTGCGCTGGCATGGCGCGGACTCCGCGAGCTTCCGCACGATCGGCGCTCCGGGCGATTATGCGCGCGAGCCGTATTTCAGCGGGGGTGCCTTGCGGTTCGTCGCGTGCCATGCCGGTGGAGTCGCAGCGCTGTTCGATCATGTCCGCGCGCATCTCGTCGCGACCGGTCGGACGGGCGACCCGCACCAGCTCGGGCGACTCGCGGACCTCTACGGCGCGGCCGACGCCGCCGCCGCTGCGGTCCGGTCGACCGCCGGACACTGGGGTGAAGCCGGGTTCATCGAGCGTGTCGCGGCGGCGCGGCTCGCGGTCGCTGCTGCGGCTGAACGCGCACTCTTGCTCGCGCAACAGGCGGTCGGGCTGTCGGGAATGTTCGTCGCGCATCCGCTGTCGGCGGCGATGACCGACCTGATGGTGTATCTGCGCCAGCCCGCCCCCGATGCGCAGCGGATGCGGGTCGGCACCGCAGCGGTCGATGCCGTGCTGGTCCCCACGTTGTGAAGCCGCTTTCGCTCGACCGGGTGCGCAGCGCGTTGATCGTCGCGCCGCATCCCGACGACGAGGCGATCGGCGCGTTCGGGTTGATCTCGCGGTTGCGACGGCGCGGGGCGCGGGTCCGCGTGGTGATCGCGACCGATGGCGCGGGGTCGCACCCCAACAGCCTGCGCTGGCCGCGCGCACGCCTGGTCGCGCAGCGACGGCGCGAGACTCGCGCGGTGCTGGCGCGGATTGGGGTCGCGGCGCGCGACGTGCGGTTTCTCGGGCTGCCCGATGGCGGGATGACCGCTGGCGGCACGATGGTGCGGGCGACGCTGGCGCGGGCGCTCGCGCAGGGACGCGGGCACGACCTGCTCGTCATCCCCGCGCAGGACGACGATCATCCCGATCACCGGATCGTCGCTGCGGTCGCGGCGGACTGCCCGGCGGTGCGGCGGCTCGAATATCTCGTCTGGCCCAACCGCCAGATTCGCGCGCGTCCGGCGACGCACCGGCTGGCGCTCGGTCCGTCGGGTGCGGCGAAGCGGGGCGCGATCCTGCGCTATTACAGCCAGTTCGGGATGATCGACGACGATCCGACCGGGTTCACCATCTCGCGCGGCGAGCTTGCCGCCTTCGCGCATCCGGTCGAACGCTATCGCGCGATGGCGCGATGAAGCCGATCGATCTCGCCGGGTTCGAGCAGAAATTTGCGAGCGACGCGGACCCGTGGAGCACCTTCACCAATCGCGACGAGGCGCACAAGCGCGGCGCGATCCTCCACGGCCTCGGGTCGGGACCGATCGGGCGGGTGCTGGAGCTGGCGGCGGGCAACGGTTCCAACAGCGTCGCGCTCGCGCATCGTGCCTTGCGGCTCGATGCGACCGAAGGCGCGGAGAGCGGGGTCGAACTGGTGCGTCGCGCGGTGGGGGCTGATCGCCATGTGCAAGTCCGGCGGCTGGTGCTGCCGGGACGCTTCCCGGCGGCGCGCTACGACGCGGTGGTGGTCGCCGAGGTGCTATATTATCTGTCGCCCCGCGCGCTGCGGCAGGTCGCGCGCGATGTCGCCGCCTCGCTGCGGAGCGGCGGGCGGCTGGTGCTCGCGCATCACCGCGTCGATTATCCCGATTTCGTCCAGCATGCCGCGCACATCCATGCCCGCTTCCTCGCCGCGACCGGCGTGCGCTGGCGTGGCGTCGGCGATACCCGCACCGGCCGGTGGCGCGTGCAATCCTATGAACGTCGATAAACCATGACCCAGAACGCCCCCCTTCGCATCGCCATGCTCGCGCCGATCGCGTGGCGCACCCCGCCGCACCATTATGGCCCGTGGGAATTGAGCACGAGCGTGCTGACCGAGGCGCTGGTCGCGCGCGGCGTCGACGTCACGCTGTTCGCGACGCTGGACAGCGCAACCGCGGGGACGCTCGCAGGCGTAGTGCCGCGGCCGTATAACGATGCCCCCGGGATCGACGCCAAGGTCTGGGAGATGCGCCACGTCGCGCATGTCATGGAACAAGCGGATGCGTTCGACATCATCCACAACCAGGCGGATTTCGTCCCGCTCGCGTTCAGCCGGATGATCCGCACCCCGATCGTGACGACGCTCCACGGCATGCCGTCCAAGCGGATCCTGCCGATGCTCGAGGAATATCAGCACGACGTCGACTATGTCGCGATCAGCGCGACCGACCGCAGCCCGGTCTTGCGCTACGCCGCGACGATCCCGCACGGGATCGTCGTCGAGGCGTTCCCGTTCGGCGCGACACCAGTGCGCGAACTCCTGTTCTTCGGGCGGATCCATCCCGACAAGGGGACCGCGGTCGCGATCGCGGTCGCGCGCGCCGCGGGGATCCCGCTGCACATCGCCGGGATCGTCCAGGACGAGCGCTATTTCGAGGAAGAGGTCCGCCCGCACATCGACGGCGTCACCGTGCGCTATTCGGGTGCGCTCGGGGGCACGGAACGGCTGTCCGCACTCGGATCGGCGATGGCGCTCCTCCACCTGATCGATTTCGAGGAGCCGTTCGGGCTGTCGGTGGTCGAGGCGCTGGCCTGCGGAACCCCGGTGATCGCGTTCCGACGCGGGTCGATGCCCGACATCGTCCGCGACGGCGTGACCGGCTTCGTCGTCGACACCCCCGAACAGGCGGTCGCGGCGATCGACCGGGTTGCCGGGATCGACCGGCACGCGTGCCGCGCCGATGTGATCACGCGCTTCTCCGCGGACCGGATGGCGGCGGACTATCACGCGCTGTACGCGGACGTGCTCTCGCGCCGCACGGTAAGGTCGCGGAACGGCTAGCTTACCAGCTGAAGGCTACCGTCCCCTGCACCGTGCGGCGGTTGCCGTACCAGCACCAGGCGTAATCGAGGTAACCGGTCGACACATACTTCTTGTCGAACAGGTTCGCCGCGTTGATCGCGAACAAAGTAAATTGTACCGCGCCCGTTACGCAACCGGCCCGGAATCGCCATACGATCCCGGGCCGGTTTAATGTTTCTTTACGAAGGCGTCAGCCGTCGAGCGACCGTCGGAACGTCTCGGGCAGGAACACCAGCCCGACCACTGCGGTCACCGCGCAGGCGAGGATCGGGTACCACAGCCCGTAATAGATATCCCCGGTCGCGGCGACCATCGCGAAGGCGATCGTCGGGAGGAACCCACCGAACCAGCCGTTGCCGATATGATAGGGCAACGACATCGACGTGTAGCGGATCCGCGTCGGGAACAGCTCGACCAGCAACGCCGCGATCGGGCCGTAGACCATCGTCACGTACAGCACGAGGACGACGAGGATCGCGACGACGAGCGGCTTGTTGATCTGCGCAGGATTCGCCTTTTCGGGATAGCCGACCTTGGTCAGCGCGGCCTTCACCTCGCCGCCGAACACCTTGATCGCGGCGGCGCGGGCAGGCCCGGTCACCTTGGCCGGATCGACCACCGGGATCGTGGCGGTACCGATCTTGATCTGCGCGACGGTTCCCGCCGGTGCCACGACGTTGGCGTAGGAAATGCCCGCCTTCGCCAGATACGATTTGGCGATGTCGCACGAGCTGCTGTCGAACTTGTTCTTGCCGACGGGGTCGAACTGGACCGAGCATTCCGCCGGGTTCGCGACGACCGCGACCGGTGACGATGCCTGTGCCGCATACAAAGCAGGGTTTGCCGCCTGCGACAGCGCGTGGAACAGCGGCATATAGGTCAGCGCGGCGAGCGCGCAGCCCGACAGGATGATCCACTTGCGCCCGATCCGGTCCGACAGCCAGCCGAAGAAGATGAACCCGGGCGTCGCGATCAACAGGGCAAGCGCGATCAGAATGTTGGTGGTCGGCCCGTCGACGCGCAGGTTCTTCTCGAGGAAGAACAAGGCGTAAAACTGGCTGGTGTAGAAGACGACGCCCTGCCCGACGACCGCGCCGAACAAGGCGATCAGCACGATCTTGAGGTTGCCCCATTTGGCGAACGCCTCGGTCAGCGGGGCCTTGGAGGTCTTGCCCTCCTCCTTCATCTTCTGGAAGACAGGGCTTTCCTCGAGCTGCATCCGGATCCACAACGACACCGCGAGCAGCGCGATCGAGACGATGAACGGGATCCGCCAGCCCCAAGACGCGAACGCTGCCTCGCCGACCGCGGTGCGGACGCCGATCACGATCAGCAGCGCGGCGAACAGGCCGAGCGACGCGGTCGTCTGGATGAAGCTGGTGAACAGCCCGCGCTTCTTCTGCGGCGCATGTTCCGCGACATAGGTCGCCGCCCCGCCATATTCGCCGCCGAGCGCGAGGCCCTGCAACAGGCGCAGCGCGACCAGCATGATCGGCGCGGCGACGCCGGCCGACGCGTAGCTCGGCAACAGCCCGACGAGGAAGGTCGACAGGCCCATGATCGCCATCGTGACGAGGAAGGTGTTCTTGCGCCCGACGACATCGCCGATCCGCCCGAACACGAGCGCCCCGAACGGCCGCACCGCAAACCCCGCCGCGAACGCCGCGAGCGCGAAGATGAACCCGGTCGTCTCGTTGACGCCAGAGAAGAACTGCGCGGTAATGATCGTCGCGAGCAGGCCGTACAGATAAAAGTCATACCATTCGAACACCGCACCCAAGGACGACGCGATGATGATCAGTGGCTGGCTTTGTTTCGTATGTCCTAGGGGCGAATCCCCGACCGTTGTAGCCATGACGGCATCCTCTCCATGTTCGTTTCTGTTTTTTAGAAGGAGTAACGTGCAGCGAGTTCGCCACGGTCAAGCTTGCCGACTTGCCCGTCAACCAGCTTGCGTTCGGCGTGGCGCAGTTCGATCCCGAGATCGACATGCTCGACCGGCGAGTAGAACAGGTTGGCCGACGCGCTCCACGCCGACTTGCTCGCGCCGACGGGGGTGCCGGCGGTGGCGTAATCGATCCCCTGCGCGCTGCCCATGAAGGTCGAGCGCAGCTTGCTCGTCCACCCCAGTTTCAGCGCGGCAAAGCCCGCGGTCAGGCTCGGCATGTAGAGCTGCGCACCCGCGGCCGGCACATAGACCGCGTCGGGCGCGAGGTTGAGCCCGACATAGCGACCGATCCCGACCCCATGCGTGACCATGAAGCGCAGGTCGGAGCGCGCCGCGGTGCCGAACGGCACCTTGCCCGCGAACGACACGCCCCAGCCGGTCGCATTGTCCTTGAACGTGCCGGTGTTGATCGTGAGCTTGCGCCCGATCCCGGCGAGCGACAATTCGCCGAAGCTCGCCTTGTAGTTGAGGCGTGCAGCCACGTCGGGCAGGCGATCGTCCGAATTCTCGACAATCGTCGCGGACGCGACGTTGGTCGAGGACGTCTCGGGGTTCTCGACCGCGACCGACAGCGCGAACGCGTCGCTCAGCTTGCGGGTATAGCGGACCTGCGCCTGGCGGACGAACACCGTGCCTTCCGATGGGCCGATGAAGTCGGTCGTCTCGGGCAGCGCGCCGATATATTGGAAGGTCGTCCATTCCTGCCCGAACAACCAGTTGTCGAAGGTGAAGAACGCGCGGCGCAGGCCCGGATTGTACCCGTTGACGACGCGCTGGTTGCCCTGCGTTCCCGGCACGACCTGGAAATCGAGCTCGACCAGGCCCTTCAGGCTGTGTCCGGCGAGCGGGGTCTCGGTCGCGAGCACGATTCGGGTCTGCTTGGCATGCGCCTCGACGCTGTTGCCCTCGTTGCGCCCGCCGACCGGGGTCATGCTGGGATAATAGAAATCGCGCCCGACCGATTCGGGGGCGATGTTGCCACCGCTGTAGCGGCTGACCGAGGCCCAGGTCTTGATGAAGCCGTTGAGCTTGACCGTCGTCCCCGCAACCTTGAAGCCATCGGTCGGGCCTGCGCCCTTGCCGGTGGGCTTCGCTTCGGCGACCGCGGTCGGCGCGGTCGGGCCGCCGGGGACTGCGGTCGGTGCGGTCTGTTGCGTCGCCGCGAGTGCGGCCGGCGGCGTGGTGGGCGTCGCCGCCGGGGCGGTGGTGGTGGTGGCGGCGGTCGCGCGCGCCGCGTTCAGTTCGCCGCGCAGATCCTGCACCGCGGCTTCGAGGGCCTTCAGCCGGGCCTCGAGTTCGAGTTCATGCGCCGTCTGCGCGTGCGCCGCGCCCGGGACGACCCCGGCCAGGGCGGTTCCCAGCAGCAACGTCGTCCATACCGATCGTGTCATCCTTAACTCCCTGCTTCTCCAGCGGTCTTTGGCGCGGATGTCAGCGCCAGGACCATGAGGGATCGCGCCCTAACATCCATCCCTGACCTTGGTGAGGGGTGTTCGTGCGATTGCGACACGTTAGAATGCCGCGAAAAGGAGAGTCCGATGACCGAGGCCAGCTATCCCGTCCCCGCCGCATGGGCGAAGGACGCGCTGATCGATGCCGCAGCGTATGACCGGATGTACGCCGAAGCCGCGCACGACCCCGATACCTTCTGGGCACGTGAGGCCAAGCGACTCGACTGGATTACGCCCCCGACCAAGATCAAGGACACGTCGTTCGACGAGGCCGATTTCCACATCCGCTGGTTCGAGGACGGCGAGCTCAACGTCGCCGCCAATTGCGTCGACCGCCATGCGGACGCGCGCCCCGATGCGATCGCGATCCTGTGGGAAGGCGACGACCCCGCCGATTCGCGCAGCATCAGCTACGCCGCATTGCGCGACGAAGTGTCGAAGCTCGCCAATGCGCTGAAGGCGCGTGGCGTGCAGAAGGGCGACCGCGTCACGATCTATCTTCCGATGATTCCCGAGGCGGCGTTCGCGATGCTGGCGTGCGCGCGGATCGGCGCGATCCATTCGGTCGTGTTCGGCGGTTTCTCGCCCGACAGCCTGTGCAACCGGATCCACGATTGCGACAGCCGTCTCGTCATCACCGCCGACGAGGGGCTGCGCGGCGGCAAGACGATCCCGCTCAAGGCGAATGTCGATGCAGCGCTCACGCAGGGCGCGCTTGCCGTCGACACCGTCATCGTCGTCCGCCGCACCGGCGGTGCCGTCACGATGACCGAGGGTCGTGATTGCTGGTATCACGAGTGCGTCGCGGACCAGTCGACCGACTGCGCGCCCGAGACGATGAATGCGGAAGACCCGCTGTTCATCCTCTACACCAGCGGGTCGACCGGGCAGCCCAAGGGCGTGCTCCACACCGGCGGCGGCTATCTCGTCTGGGCGTCGATGACGCACCAATATGTGTTCGATTATCGCCCCGGCGACATCTTCTGGTGCGCCGCGGACGTTGGCTGGGTGACGGGCCACACCTATTCGCTGTACGGCGCGCTCGCCAATGGCGCGACGACCGTGATGTTCGAGGGCGTCCCCAATTATCCCGATCACAGCCGCTTCTGGCAGATCGTCGACAAGTATAAGGTCAACGTCCTCTATACAGCACCAACCGCGCTGCGCGCGCTGATGCGCGAGGGCGACGCATGGGTGAAGCGCACCAGCCGCGCCTCGCTGCGCCTGCTCGGGTCGGTCGGCGAGCCGATCAACCCCGAGGCGTGGAACTGGTATCACACCGTCGTCGGCGACGGGCGTTGCCCGATCGTCGACACCTGGTGGCAGACCGAGACCGGCGGGCACATGATCTCGCCGCTCCCCGGCGCGACCGCGCTCAAACCCGGCAGCGCGACCAAGCCGCTGTTCGGCGTGAAGCCCGAGCTGGTCGATGCCGACGGCAAGGTGCTCGAGGGCGCGGTCGAGGGCAATCTCGTGATCGCGGACAGCTGGCCGGGGCAGATGCGGACCGTGTGGAACGACCACGCGCGCTTCTTCCAGACCTATTTCTCGACCTATCCCGGCAAGTATTTCACCGGCGACGGCTGCCGCCGCGACGAAGACGGCTATTACTGGATCACCGGCCGGGTCGACGACGTCATCAACGTCAGCGGGCACCGGATGGGCACCGCCGAAGTCGAAAGTGCGCTCGTGGCACATTCAAAGGTCGCCGAGGCGGCGGTCGTCGGGATGCCGCACGACGTGAAGGGCCAGGGCATCTATGCCTATGTCACGCTCAACGCGAACGCCGAGCCGAGCGACGACCTGCGCAAGGAGCTGATCCAGTGGGTCCGCCGCGAAATCGGGCCGATCGCGACGCCGGACGTGCTGCAGTTCGCGCCCGGCCTGCCCAAGACGCGCTCGGGCAAGATCATGCGCCGGATCCTGCGCAAGATCGCGGAGAACCAGCTCGACGCGCTCGGCGACACCTCGACGCTCGCCGATCCGGCGGTCGTGGACGCGTTGATCGCGGGTCGCGTGGAGGCGTCGCTCGAACCGGCATGACGCGCGTATTGCCTGCAGCGGATGGCCGCACGATCCTGATCGCCGACGACCATCCGCTCTTCCGCCAGGCGCTCAAGCTCGCGGTCGCGCGCGCGGCACCCGATGCGGTCGTGATCGAGGCGGGGCAATTGGGCGAAGCCGCCGCCGCCGCGCGCGGGGCGGCGCGGCTCGACCTGATCCTGCTCGATCTGCGGATGCCGGGGTCGGAGGGGCTTGCCGGAGTCGCCTTGCTCCATGCCGAGCGGCCCGACACGCCGATCGTCGTCATCTCGTCCGCCGACGAAGCCGTTACCGCGCCGCGCGTGCGGGCGTATGGCGCGGTCGGGTTCGTCTCCAAGACCGCCGATCTCGCGACGCTCGAGGCCGCGGTCGCACGCGCGCTTGCGGGGGAACGCGATGCGCTCGGCGAAGCGCTCCCGAGCGACGCCGTCTCGAAACGCGTCGCAAGCCTGACGCCGACCGAGCTGAAGGTCCTGCTGGGCGTAATCGCGGGGCGGCTCAACAAGCAGGTGGCGTTCGACCTCGGCATCTCGGAGGGGACGGTGAAGGGGCACATGACCGCGATCCTGCGCAAACTAGGGGTTCAGAACCGCACGCAGGCGGTGCTCGCGGCGCGCGCGATGGACGTGGATTTCGCGGATTGATCCGGGCGGGTTCGCGCTTCTTAGCGGGTTCCCCGGCGGCGGCGTGACCTCTGCAAAAGTCGGTTTTACGGACCCCTCGTATGCTGTTTTCCCGCGAAGGCGGGAATCCAGGGCCAAGCAAAACAACCGCGTACAGCTCGCGCGCCCCCTGGGCTCCCGCCTTCGCGGGAGAACACCTATGGTTTCGCGGAGGCCGGGGCCCAGTCGCGATGGTCGATGTAATGAAGCGCCGTCTGTCGGCTTCTGGCGTCTCGCTCCTCGGCCCCGGCCTCGCCGGGGAAGCGATTTACATCATCGTCCCGAATCCACCGCCACGACCTGCGCCGCGCGGTGCGACGCCTGTTCGATGAATGCCCACAGATCCGCGGGCACGACCGGCTTGGTCAGCACCGTCATTCCCGCACAGCGCGGGTCGTCCGCGATCGCGCGATCGGCCGTCACCAGCGCGACCGCGGGCGCAGGGTCGAGCGCGCGCAACCGCGTCGCAACCGCGAGGCCATCCTCGGGCTCGTCCAGGTGGAAATCGATCAGCGCGATATCGGGCTCCTCGTCCTCCGCGAGTTGCAGCGCCTCCGCGATGGTCGCGGCGAGCAACGGCACGCACCGCCGTGCGCGCAGCGCGGCATCGAGCGCCGCGAGGATCGTCAGGTCATTGTCAAGACACAGGATCCTTAGCCCGGGCGGAACCGCCTGCGCAGCAGGTTTGGCGACCGCAACCGGCAGGTCGCGCCCCGGTGTCGCCAGCGGCACCCGCACCGCGAAGGTCGACCCCCGCCCCGGCGCGGACCGCAAATCGACCGGCGTCCCCAGCAGATCCGCGATCCGGCGCACGATCGCAAGCCCCAGCCCGACCCCGCCGCCTGCGCTCCCCTTGCTTTCGAGCCGTTCGAATTCGACGAAGATCCGATCGCGATCGGCAGCCGCGATCCCCGGTCCCTTGTCGCGCACCTCGATCACCACATCGCCCCCGCGCCGCCGCGCACCGATCCAGATCCGCCCGTCGGCCGAATAGCGCACGGCATTGGACAGGAAGTTCTGCAGGATCGAGCGCAGCAGCGATCGGTCGGTCGCCACGAAATACGCGCCCGGGTGGCTCGCCAGCGACAGCCCCCGCTCCGCCGCGAGCGGGTGGAATTGCGTCGCCAGTTCCGCGATCAGCTCGCCCAGCGCGAACCGCTCGACCCGTGGCACCACCCCGCCCGAATCGAGCCGCGACACGTCGAGCAACGCGCGCAGCAACGTATCCGCGGACCCGATCGCGCCGTCGATCGCGCGGATCAGGTCGGTCTGATTGGGGGCCTTCCCCTCGTCGAGCGCCGCGCAGAACAACCGCGCGGCGTGGAGCGGCTGGAGCAGATCGTGGCTCGCGGCCGCCAGAAAGCGCGTCTTGTCGCGCGTTGCGGTCTCCGCCACCGCGCGCGCCTCGCCGAGCATCGTGTTCGAGTGCGCGAGATCCGACGTCCGCGCGGCCACGCGTGCCTCGAGATCCGCCTGCGCTTCCTTCTCGGCGGTAATGTCGGTGAAGCTCTGGACATAGCCGCCGCCGGGCATCGGCCGCCCGACCGCCTTGATCCAGCGCCCCGACGGGCGTTGCCGCTCGAAACTGTGCGGCGTCCCGCGCGACAGATGCGCCATCCGCCTTGCCACATGCGCCTCGATATCGCCCGGCCCCGCCCCGCCGCGCTCGGCATTGTAGCGGATCAGATCGGCGATCGGCCGCCCGGTGACGACATACCCTTCGGGATAATCGAACATCTCGACATAACGCGGATTCCACGCGACCAGCCGCAGGGTGGAGTCGATCACGCTGACCCCCGGGTCGATCGTCTCGAGCGTCGCCGACAGCAGCGTGCGCGAGAAGCGCAGCGAGCGGCCGCGCTGGTCGAGCAGGCGGACGACATCGCTGACGTCGATCGCCGCGCCCGCGATGCTCGACGCGACGATCTTGCGCGCGGACGGTGCGCCGATGACGCCGGCGATCAGCCGCTCGGCGGTGCGCGCGGCAGGGCCGTCGATCGGCGCGCGGGGGTCGCGCGACACCGCCGCCATCGCTTCGGCGGCTTCGCTCTCGCCGACGAAGCGCGCGACCAGCAGCTCGAGTTCGCCGTGCGTCGTGACATGATCGAGCGCGCTATTGCGGCGGACCCTGCGCAGCGCCTGCGGCCACGCCATCAACGCGACGTTGACGCCGAGGCTCCACACCGTGCCGTTGACCAGCGGCGACCCCATCCGCCACCCGAGCAGCGCCTCGGGATCGAGCACCCCGAACGACAGCCGCGCGAGCGCCGGCCCGATCCCGTCGCCGATCGACGGGAGCAGCAGGCAGTAGATCCATACGATCACCCCCCCGACCAGCCCGCGCCGCGCGGCTTCCTCGTCGGCGAACCCCCAGCCGACCGTCGCAATCAGCGCGGGCGCGAATTGCGCGACTCCGGCAAAGGCGATCAGCCCGATCGACGCAAGCGAGACATCCGCATCGAGGTTGCGCCCATAGAGCAACGCCACCGCGACGATCGCCGCGATGATCAGCCGCCGCACGCGCAACAGCCGCCGCCCGAGATCGCCGCCGCGCGCATCCCCCTGGCGGCCCAACAGCAAGGGACTGAGCAAGTCGTTGGTCGCCATCGTCGACAGCGCGATCGTCTCGACCACGACCATCGCGGTCGCCGCTGAAAAGCCGCCGATGAACGCAATGAGCGCGATCGCGTGCCGCCCCTGGCTGAGCGGGACGCCGAGCACGTAAAGATCGGGCGCGGCATCGGCCGGCAGCACCGTCATCCCCGCAAGCGCGAGCGGGAGCACCAGCAGCGAGATCACCACCATATAGCCGATGAACGGCCACCGCCCCTGCCGGACCGCCTCGGGGCTCCCGGCCTCGACCACGCCGACGTAGAATTGGCGCGGGAGACACACGATCGCGAGTGCGGACAGCAGCGTGCGCACCCAGAAATCGGAGGTCAGCGCGGCCCAGGTAAACCCGCTGCCGAGCCGCGCCATCGGGGGTGCGAGCGTGGCGGCGGGGACGTCGACCAGCAGCAATATGGTGAACACGCCGAGCGCGACGAAGCACAGCAGCTTGATCAGCGATTCCGCCGCGATCGCCGCGACCACCCCCGGGTTACGCCCGGTGACCTCGAACCGCCGCGCGCCGAACAGGATCGCGAACCCCGCGAGCAGCAGCGCGACGAACGTCCCGATCGACGACGAGCGGTCGACCCCGGTGATCGCGCCGAAGCTGAACGTCACCGAGCGAAGCTGGAGCGCGATATAGGGGATCGACGCGAGCAGCGCGGTCCCCGCGACGATCGCCGCGGTGCCGCGACTGCGCCCGTAGCGCGCGGAGATGAAATCCGCGATCGAGCTCGACCCCTCGTCGCGCGCGAGCCGGACGAGCCGGGTCAGGAAGCGCGGTGCGAGCAGGAAGACGAGCGCAGGGCCGAGGTAGATCGCGAGATAGTCCCACCCGCGCATCGCCGCGGTGCCGACCCCGCCGAAGAACGTCCAGCTGCTGCAATAGACCGCGAGCGACAGCGGATAGGCGAACCGCCCCAACCGAATCGGCAACCCGCGCCGGTCGACAACCCACGCGATGCCGAACAGCACCGCACAATAGCCGAGGATCGCGAGCAGGACGCTGGGTCCGAGGATGAGGCGGCTCCGTATTGATTCACTCCGCGACCGGATGCCGCGTTTCGTCACGGGCCAGCTTGCGGCATCCCGGCCAGCGAGGCAACGCGTCGCCTGTTATGCGCAGCAGCGCTTCGACTTCTTGCCCGACCCGCATGGGCACGGGTCGTTCCGGCCGACCTTCGCAGGCGCTGGCGCGACGAGCGAGAGCGGCGGCGCCCCGACGCCGCCTGTCCCGGCCGCGTGCAGGCGCAAAACGGTCGTCGTGATCGTCACGGGAAACGCGTCCTGCATTGCGTTGATCTGGACCGTGTCGAGCGCGCTGGTGTTGTCCACGATCGCGATCAGCAGGGACAGCTCGGCGACGGCGGCGGCAATTGCCGGATCGTCGCCTTCGGCCAGTGCGGCCCAGCTTTCGGGGCGCAAATCCATCGCCTCGGCGAATCCCGCGATCCAGATTTCCCAGATCACGTCACCGTTGCGCTCATCGACCTCGAAGATCGGCTGCGGCTTGCCGCGACCGAGATCGCGCGCGATTTCGGTGTAACGCGCCATTACCGCGTCGGTGAACCAGCGGACATCCGCCGGCTCCCCGAACGGGGGGCTGCCGTCCTCCGCGATGCCCCAGATGCTGACGAACCATTCGTCGGGCAGGATCGGGGCCGGGGATAGCAGCACCCCGGTCAGGAACCCGTCGAGTTCGCTCAGAAGCATCGGCTCCTCGAGCGGGAGGTCCGCCAGCGCGTCGTCGAGGCGGCGATGGCGGGACGGTAACCTGGTCATGCGAACAGCGTGAGCACGCCGCGCGCGGGATCGGTGAACCCCTCCCAGATCATCCGCCCAGCGACATAGACGATCACCAGCAGCCCGACGTAGGCGAGCCAGCGATAGCGTTCGATCACGCGCGCAAGCCCGTTCGCGGCGAGCCCCATCAGCGCGACCGACAGGATCAGCCCGATCGCCAGGATCCCCGGATGGTCACGCGCCGCGCCCGCGACCGCAAGGACGTTGTCGAGGCTCATCGACACGTCCGCGACCGCGACCGCCCAGGCTGCCGCCCAGAATTTGCGCGGTGCCTTGCTGGCGAGCGCGTCGGCGTCGGTCCCGCCGTCGTCGGAGCGCAGTTCGCGCCACATCTTCCACGCGACCCACACCAGCAGCAACCCGCCCGCAAGCACGAGGCCGACGACCTGCAACAACTGCGTCACGACCAGCGCGAAGACGACGCGCAGGATCAGCGCGGCGGCGACCCCGATCAGGATCACGTTGCGGCGCATCGCCGCCGGCAGCCCAGCCGCGAGCGCGCCGACGACGATCGCATTGTCGGCGGCAAGCATGATGTCGATCATCACCACCTGCGCGAACGCGGCGAGCGCAGCGGGCGACCCGATATTGGCAAAGTCCGTGGCGATATGCTGCCAGAGTTCGGTCACGTACATCTTCCTATCAGCAGGAAAGCGGGCACCACAGGCTCGCGATCGCATCGCCGCGCACTGTAGCGCAACTGCGATCAGGGAAAAGCGGCGATGACGGGCCAGGTCAATCCCTGCCGCGCAGACAGGCGGTCGTGCAATGGCGGGATCAGGCACGACAATCGTCCCTTGTCGCGGATGCAAAGCGTGGCTTGGCGACGGGTGCGTTCGCGTGCAGAACAGCGCCATGCTGTTCTCGCTGCTGCTCGCGCTCGCCCAGGGGTCGGTTGCCCAGACCCCACCCGCTCCCCCACAGGTTCCGCCCCTGGCGGCGGCGACCGCGCCGGCGAAGCCTGCGCTGCAATGGCCAGCGCGCGATGCGCAGGCCACGCTCCGGAATTTCCGCTTCCGCTCGGGCGAGACACTCCCCGAACTGCGGATCGGCTACACCATGCTCGGCCAGCCGCATCGCAACGCGCGCGGCGAGATCGACAATGCGGTGATGATCCTCCACGGCACCGGCGGCACCGGACGCCAGTTCCTCAGCCCGCAATTCGCCGACGAGCTCTATGGCCCGGGCCAGCCGCTCGACATCACGCGCTACTGGATCATCCTCCCCGACGGGATCGGCCACGGCAAATCGTCCAAGCCGTCCGACGGGCTGCACATGCGCTTCCCGCACTATGATTATGACGACATGGTCGAGGCGGACTATCGGGTGCTCAAGGACGAACTCGGGATCCGCCGGATGCGGCTGGTGATGGGAACGTCGATGGGGTGCATGCACGGCCTCGTCTGGGGCGAGACGCATCCCGACTTCCTGCGCGCGCTGATGCCGCTCGCATGCGAGCCGGTCGAGATCGCCGGGCTCAACCGGATGTGGCGGCAGCTCGCGATCGACGGGATCGAGGCCGATCCGGCGTGGGCGGGCGGCGACTATCGCGCGCCGCCGACACAGGGGCTGCGGACGGCGGCCAGCCTGTTGTTCGTCGCGGGTGCTGCACCGCTGTATTTCCAGGCGCAATATCCGCGCCGCGCGCAGGCCGAGACGTTCGCGCGGGAACGCGTCGCGGCGTCGATCGCGCAGATCGATGCGAACGACCTGATCTACCAGATCGACGCCTCGCGCACCTATGCGCCGTGGGCGCAGCTCGAGAAGATCACCGTGCCGACGACCTGGATCAATTCCGCCGACGACTTCATCAACCCGCGCAATCTCGACCTGCCACAGCGTGCGGTCGCGCGGATGAAGGATGCGCGGTTCCGCTTGATCCCGGAGAGCGCGGAAACCCGCGGGCACGGCACGCATACCGCCGCGCGCTTCTGGAAGCAGGATCTGGTCGACCTGCTGCAGCGGACCGAGTGAGCGAAAGAATTTCGACGGCCCTCGCGAACCCACCCTTGATCCCGTCCGTTCAAGCGCACATCGCGAACCGACACGATCTGGAGTGAAGACATGGCTGCCGACAAAATGGATATTTCGCACACGACCATCCTCGATAACGAGGACGAGAAGCTGGTCGAATTCGTCGCCGAGGTGGACGGCGACGAATATCAGTTCGCGGTGCAATATGCCGTGCTCGAAGCGCTGAGCGGCGACGTACCCGACGGCGATGCGGTCGAGCAGTTAAACCTGTTCGAGGATACGATCGCCGAAGCCGGCCTCGTCGCGCTCGCACGCAACAGCGACCAGGCGACGATCGTCATCAGCGAGAACGACCTCGAATAAGCAGGCGCCGTCCGCGGGTCACGCTTCACGCCGACCGCCTGTTTCGGGCGGCGTCGGCGTGGACCCTGCGGACGGCACCTCCTCGTAACAGCCCGCGCGGCGCAACTGGCGGACGATTCCGTTGAACGCCGCGGTGACGCCCTGCGCGCGGCCGATCTCATTCTCCTGCCCCGCGGCATCCCAGTACAGCACGAGCGGCCAGCGCTCCGGGCAGAACGGCAGCAACGTGCGCAGCGCAAGCCGCACTTCAGGCCCGTCGACACGCCGCTCCCCGCAACGCGCGACCGCAGTGCGCAGGATATGGACCGACAGGGCAATCACGATCCGCTGATGCCGGGAGGCGATCCGCACCGATCAGTGGAAGTCATGCGACTTGAACCGCACGACCTCTTCCGGGTCCATGCCGTCTGCGTGCGGCGGCCAGTAGCAATTGCGCGGCGCGGGGTTCCAGTCCTTGTCGCCGCGATCGGGCGAGCCGGGATGCTGCGCGCCGTCGCCACGCCCGGTGCGATGCGGGAAGGACATGTCGCCGACGCGGTGGAGCAGGTCGCCATGATCGATGATCCTGTCGCAGATGACATGGATCACCTCGCCTTCCTTCTGCACCCGCCCCTTCAGCCCGACCATCGACGCGGACATGATCGTGCGCCGCTGCGCCTCGAACCGGTCGGGCCACAGGATGCCGTTGGCGATTCCGCTCTCGTCCTCGATCGTGATGAACAGCACGCCCTTCGCGCTGCCGGGCTTCTGCCGCACCAGGATGATCCCCGCGACCTCGACATGCCGCCCGTCGCGGATCGTCGCGAGTTCGGCGCAGCGCGTGACGCCACGCCGCGCGAGTTCGTCGCGCACAAAGCTCAACGGGTGTGCGCGCAGCGATAGCTGGAGCGTGCGATAATCCTCGATCACCTCGCGCCCGTCGGTCAGCGGGCGCAGCGCGACATCGGGCTCCACCCCTTCGGCGCTGACGCTGTCGGCCGCGCGATCGGCGGCGGCGAACAGCGGGAGCGGTGCTTCGCCGAGTCCGCGCACCTTCCACAGCCCCTGCCGCCGGTCGGTCGCGAAGGCTTGGAACGCATCGCCGTCGGCGAGCTTTTCGATCGCCGCGCGCTGGACGCCCGAGCGGCGCCACACGTCCTCGACCGAATCGAACGCCCCCGTGCCGCGCGCGCCGACGATCGCCGCGCCATCCGCGTTGGACAGCCCGCGAATCTGCCGCAGCCCGAGCCGGACCGCGAGATACCGCCCCCCGGTCGGCTCGAGCGTACAATCCCAGCGACTGGCGTTGACGCACGCGGGGCGGACCTCGACACCATGCTCGCGCGCATCGCGGACGATCTGCGCGGGCGCGTAGAACCCCATCGGCTGCGCGTTCATCAGCGCCGCGCAGAAGGCGTCGGGGTGATGATGCTTCATCCAGCACGACGCATAAGCGATCTTGGCGAAGGACGCGGCGTGGCTTTCTGGAAAGCCATAGGAGCCGAAGCCCTCGAGCTGGCGGAAGGTGCGCTCGGCGAAATCGCGCGGATAGCCGCGCGCGACCATCCCCTCGATCAACTTGTCGCTGAAATGCGAGACCCCGCCGGTGAACTTGAAGGTCGCCATCGCGCGCCGAAGCTGGTCCGCCTCGGACGGCGTGAACCCTGCCCCGACGATCGCGACCTTCATCGCCTGTTCCTGGAACAGCGGCACGCCGAGCGTCTTCTCGAGCACCGCGCGCAATTCGGGGCGCGGATATTCGGGCCGCTCCAACCCCTCGCGGCGGCGCAGATAGGGGTGGACCATGTCGCCCTGGATCGGCCCTGGCCGGACGATCGCGACCTGGATCACCAGATCGTAGAAACGCCGCGGCTTCATCCGCGGCAGCATCGACATTTGCGCGCGGCTCTCGACCTGGAAGGTGCCGAGCGTGTCGGCCTTGGAGATCATCGCATAGACGTCGGGATCGTCGCTTTGCAGGTCGGCGAGCCCGACGCGGATCCCCTTTTCCTGTTCGAGCAGGTTGAACGCGCGGTTCATGCAGCCGAGCATGCCGAGCCCGAGCACGTCGACCTTCATGAACTTCAGCGCATCGATATCGTCCTTGTCCCATTCGATGATCTGCCGGTCCTCCATCGCGGCGGGTTCGATCGGGACGAGATCGTCGAGCCGGTCGTGCGTCAGCACGAAGCCGCCGGGATGCTGACTCATGTGGCGCGGCACCCCGATCAGCTTGCGCGCGAGCTCGAGCGTGAGCCGCAGCCGCCGGTCGCCGAGGTCGAGGTTGAGTTCCTTGACCTGTTTCTCGCCGACTCCTTCCGCCGACCAGCCCCAGATCAGCCCGGCGAGCGAGCCGGTGAGATCCTCGGGCAACCCCAGCGCCTTGCCGACATCGCGCACCGCGCCGCGCGCACGATAGCGCGTGACGACCGCGGTCAGCGCGGCATGGTTGCGGCCATAGGTCTCATAGATCCACTGGATGATCTCCTCGCGGCGCTCATGCTCGAAATCGACGTCGATATCGGGCGGCTCGCGGCGCTCGCCCGAGACGAAGCGTTCGAACAGCAATTCATGCTTGATCGGGTCGATTGAGGTGACGCCCAGCACGAAGCAGACGCACGAATTCGCCGCCGATCCGCGCCCCTGACACAGGATCCCGCGCCGCCGCGCCTCGCGCACGATCGCATGGACGGTCAGGAAATAGGGCGCATATTCCAGCTCGGCGATCAGCCGCAGTTCGTGCGCGATCTGATCGGTATAGGCCTGCGGGACGTTGCCATCGAACATCCGTTCGACCGCTTCCTGCGTCAGCTGCGCGAGCGCCTGTTGCGCGGTCAGCCCCTCGATCACGCGTTCGTGCGGATATTGGTAGGCGAGTTCGCCCAGATCGAAGGTGCAGGCCCGTGCGATGTCGACGCTCGCGCGCAGTGCATCGGGATAGTCGCGGAAGCGGCGGACCATCTCGGCTGGGGGCTTGAGCGCGCGGTCGGCGTTGACCTCGCGGCGGTAGCCGAGCTCGTCGACGGTGCATTTTTCGCGCACCGCGGTCACCACGTCCTGCAACAGCCGCGCATCGGGGGCGTGATAGAGGACGTCGCCGGTCGCCACCGCACGCACCCCCGCCGCCCCCGCCTGGCGCGCGAGCGCGTCGATCCGCACCGCATCGTTCGGCCGCCGCCGCTGGAACAGCGCCATATAGCCGCGCGCGCCGTAGACCGCCTTGAGGTCGGCCAGCGCCGCCAGATTGTCCGTATCCGCCTCGTGCGGGAGCAGGATCGCGACGATGCCGTCCGACCAGGGCGCGAGATCGGGCCAGTGGAGCATGCACCCGCCCTTCCCCGCGCGCTTCTTGCCGATCGTCAGCAACCGCGTAATCCGCGACCACGCCGGACGATCGGTCGGGTAGAGCAACAGCCGCCGCCCGCACGACAGATCGACTCGCGTCCCCGCGATCGAGCGGACTCCGGTCGCCTTCTGCGCTTCCCATGCGCGCACCACGCCCGCGACCGTCCCGATGTCGCACACGCCCAATGCGGGATAGCCTAGCAGCGCCGCCGCCGCGAACAACTCGTCCGGGCTGGAGGCCCCGCGCAACAGCGAGAAATGGGTGAGCATCTGCAGCTCGACATAATCGGTCATGCGAAGACGCCGTGGATCCACCAGGACAGGTCCCCGGTGTCCTCCTCGAAGCCGTCGCCGCGACGGAACACCCAATAGCGTCCGCCGCCCGCATCCTCGACCCGGTAATAGTCGCGCACCGCCCACACTTCCGCGTCGCGCCGCCACCATTCGCCGTGGATTCGCTCGGGGCCATCGCCCGCGACGACCGTATGCGACCGTCCGCGCCATTCGAACCGGCGCGGCGGCTGGTCGGGGAGCAGCGCGAGGACATGCGACAAGGGTTCGGGGCGCGCGAACAGCCGGACCGGGCGTTGCCATAGCGGCCAGCTTCCGGGCAGGTCGTTCGGATCGGACCGGGTGACCGCGCGCTCGGGGACATGGCTCTCGACCGGCGCGATCCGGAACACGCTGCGCGCGCCGATCCGCCCGGCGATGACGTCGACCAGCCGCGCGCAATCGCGCACGCGCGTCTCGCCCGCGAGCACCGCGCCGAGATCGACCGCGTCGAGCGGCTCGGTATGCGGCGCGACCAGCACGAATTGCTCGAGCCCGAGGCCGGGGTCGATCCGTTCGATCCTGAGCTTGAACAGCCGCAGCAGATGCGGGACCTCGCGCGTCGGGCGCGACGTGCCGATCGCGACGACCTGTTCGCCGCCGTCGACGCGCAGCCCGGTCAGCCGCAGCGACCGCGCGCCCAGCCCCTGCGCCTGCAGGACGAGCGCGAGATCGCCGAGCAGATCCGCCATCACCTGTTCGATCGCCTCGGCGGTGCCGATCGGCTCGAGCAACCGGCGTTCGACCCGCGGCACCACCGCATCCTCGCGCGGCGCGATCGGTTCGGCGACCGCGCCGAGTGCCTGGTCGAGCCGGGTGATCGCCGCGAGCCCGAGCCGCCGCGCGAGCGGCCCGCGCGCCACGGGGAGCAGATCCGCGATCCGCTCGAACCCGAATTTGCGCGCGGCGACCAATGCGGCGGGCGCAAGCCGCAACGCCGCGACCGGCAAGGCGGCGAGCGCCTGCGCGGTCTGACCGGGCGCGGCGCGGCTGCACGCGCTCGGCCCGAACCGCGCGAGCGCATAGGCCGCGCCCGGCGTATCCGCGACCGCGACGCGCGCGGTGAAGCCGGCGCGGCGGCAGAAGGCGCGGAGACGGCGGCAGAAACTCTCCTCCCCGCCATGCAGGTGGTCGCACCCGGCAAGATCAATCCACAACCCGTCACTGGGCGTTACCGCTGCGATCGGCGACCAGCGCCGCACCGCGAGCAGCGCCAGCCGATCGAGCAGCGCTGCATCGGCTAGGGGCTCGGCCGGACGGAAATCGAGATCGGACACCAATGCGCGCGCATGCGTCGCCGCCATGCCGACATGGATGCCGAGCGCGCGCGCGCCGGTGCAGGCGGCGACCACCTCCTCGCGCCGGCCAACCTTGCCGACCAGCGCGAGCGGCGCATGGTCGGGCTGTTGCGGAACCACGGCACGACGGTGCGCGACCGGCAGTTCGCTCTTGAACGGATGGCTCGCCGCCTCGGACCGGCGTCCGAGCTCGCGCATCGGCGG
>NZ_AIDW01000036.1 GCF_000251145.1 Sphingomonas sp. PAMC 26621
CCTATCCCCTGTGTGCCTTGGCAGTCTCAGGCTGCGCGGGCCGATGCGGCGGCCGGACGGCCGCCCCCGATCAGCTGGCTCGGCTGGACTCGCTTGTGGACGCGGGTCACGCTGCTCGCGCTGTCGCTCGGGGTCACCATCCCGCTGCATTATCTGTGGCGGACGGTGCGGCTGTCGTCGCCGTGGCCGCGGCTGTTCCTCGCGACCGCGGCGCGAATCTGCGGCGCGCGCGTCCGCGTTGTCGGCGTGCCGCTGAAGCGCGACGTCTTCTATGTCTCGAACCATGTCAGCTGGGTCGATATCTGCGCGATCGCGGGCGCGAGCGGCACCGCCTTCGTCGCCAAGGCGGAGATCCGCGAGGCACCGGTCGTCGGCTGGCTCGCGACGCTCAACCGCACGGTGTTCGTCGCGCGCGAGGATCGGCTGGGGGTCGCCGAACAGATCAACGCGCTGCGCGAGACTTTGGCCGAAAACTGGTCGGTGACGGTCTTTCCCGAAGGCACCACCACCGACGGCCGCTCGCTGCTGCCGTTCAAGACCTCGATGCTGAAGGTGCTCGAACCCCCGCCCCCCGGCGTGATGGTCCAGCCGGTGCTGCTCGATTACGGCCCGGTCGGCGCCGACATCGCGTGGATCGGCGAGGAAAGCGGGCGGAACAACGCGGTCCGCCTGCTCGCGCGCGCCGAGCGGTTTCGCGTCGCGGTGCATTTCCTCGAGCCGTTCTACCCGCGCGACTTTCCGGGGCGCAAGGCGATCGCGGCGGAGAGCAAGCGGCGGATCGAGGCGGCGCTGTCGGTGGTGATGTGCGGCCCGGTCCCGCCGTTCATCGGCCACGACGTGTGGGCCGGCAAGGGCGAGACGCTGCCGGCGGCGCTCGAGATCAAGGACCATCCGGCGGTGCGCGCGGGGTGAAGCGGGCGGGGTGATACGGGCGCTTGGTGAACCGGAATGCCTCCACCCCACATCCGTCATTCCCGCGAAGGCGGGAATCCATTGGGACCGCCGGCCCGTCATGGTGAGACCAGCCTGTATGGATCCCCGCCTCCGCGGGAGTGTGACGAGGGAGGCGCGCGGGATGGACGCCGCGAAGCAGCGCGCAGCGTTGCCCGCAAGGGGTTCAGTCCCGTCGCATTCTCCCCTATAGCCGCGCCGATCATGACCCCCGCCCCAAAGCATCCCCACAAAGCCCCCAAGACCTACGCGGTCAAATCGTTCGGCTGCCAGATGAACGTCTATGACGGCGACCGGATGGCCGAGCTGATGGCGGCGCAGGGGCTGACCCAGGCGGACCCCGCCGAGGCCGATCTGGTCGTGCTCAACACCTGCCACATCCGCGAACGCGCCACCGAAAAGGTGTACTCCGACATCGGTCGCCTGCGGAAGCACGGCAACGACCCGATGATCGCGGTCGCCGGGTGCGTCGCGCAGGCCGAGGGCGCGGAGATCGTTCGCCGCGCGAAGGTCGACGTCGTCGTCGGCCCGCAGGCGTATCACAACCTCCCCGACCTAATCGCGCGGGCCGCGCGCGGCGAATCCGCGGTCGATACCGACATGCCGGTCGACATGAAGTTCGGCCACCTCCCCGCGCGCCGTCGCGTGCCCCCGAGCGCATTCCTGACGGTGCAGGAGGGGTGCGACAAATTCTGCACCTATTGCGTCGTCCCCTATACGCGCGGCGCCGAAGTCAGCCGCGGGTTCGGCCAGATCGTCGACGAGGCGCGCGCGCTGGTCGCAGCGGGCGCGCGCGAGATCACGCTGCTCGGCCAGAACGTCAACGCCTGGACCGACGGCAGCCAAGGCCTCCACGATCTCGTCTCCACGCTGTCCGACATCGGCGATCTCGCGCGGATCCGCTACACCACCAGCCATCCCAACGACATGACGCAGGGGTTGATCGACGCGCACCGCGATATCGACAAGCTGATGCCGTTCCTCCACTTGCCGGTGCAATCGGGCAGCGACCCGATCCTCAAGGCGATGAACCGCAGCCACAGCCGCGATTCCTACCTCCGCATCCTCGACCGCGTCCGCGCGGTGCGCCCCGACATCGCGCTGTCGGGGGATTTCATCGTCGGCTTCCCTGGCGAGACCGAGGCGGATTTCGCGGATACGCTGAGCCTGGTCGATGCGGTCGGCTATGCGCAGGCGTTCAGCTTCAAATATTCGCCGCGCCCCGGCACCCCCGCGGCGACGATGGGCGAACAAGTGCCGCCTGAAGTGATGGACGAGCGGCTGCAACGCCTCCAGGCAGCGCTCAACCGCGATCAGGCGGCGTTCAACGCGGCGAGCGTCGGGCGGCGGTGCCAGGTGTTGATCGAACGCGCGGGCAAGCTGCCGGGGCAGATGCTCGGCAAGTCGCCTTGGCTGCAATCGGTCCATCTGATGACCGACGCCGCGATCGGCGATCTGGTCACGGTCGATATCGCGCAGGCCGGGCCGAATTCGGTGTCAGGGGTCGAGGTCGTGATGGCGGGACGTTTGCCCGCCGGTGCCGCTGCATAGGAAAAAAGCGGGGGCCGCCGTCAGCTCAGCGCAGTGACCGCGGCGACGACACCGGTCACGACGACGCCCCACAAAGCGAGCGATGCGCCGACGATCACGATCAGGCGCGTGCGCATCGGCAGGCGGCGGAATTCGGGCAGGTCGGCGGTATCGGTGCCGCCGGTCGGGAACGTTGCGGGCGTCGCGAAGGGAACCACCGTCTGCACCGCGCGCGCGGCAAGCACCGCGGCTTCGGACAACGGTTCGTCGAACGCGCAGCCATACCGCTTGCCGCTCCCACGCACGATCCGACCCGAAACCCGGCCGATCCCGGCGATCCCGATGCTGATTTCGGACGGCACCGCCAGCGTATCGCTGACGACGATCAGGCAACCCGTGGTCGACAGGTCGATCACGTCGGCGTCCACCGGACGCAACGTGTCGTCGCGCAGCGTCGCGCCGGCCTGCACGGGCAAACGCTCGGCCAGCCGACCGCTCGGGCCGGTCAGGACCGTATCGTCGTCTTCGAGGAACAGTTGAGCCGTGAGAACCATGTGCCGTACTCCCGCGACGCACACTGCCCGAGGAACCTTAAGATCTGGTAACGTCGCGGCCGGGGCGTCCGCCGGAACGCATCCCCTCGACAAATTCCCCGCTTTGGCGCAGCATCGGCATATGCTCCCGGAACCCGCCTCGTCCGATCTCGCGCCCGGCCAGTGGAAGCCCAATCCGCCCGGCCTTTGGTTCTATATCATGATCGGCGTGGGGCGGATTCTCGTCTCGGGGGCGGAGGTCGTGTTGATCCGCCTCGGCGTGCGGCGCTGACGCCGCAACGGCCTGTTGCGGGCCTTGCCCGAACGGATCGCGCTTCCCATGTTCCCGGTCCGTTCGGTGCCGTTGATTTCCCCGCCTTTTCCCCGCGCCGTCCCAGCAAAGGAAGTGCATGAGCCGCAAGCCAGTCCCCGCGCAATCCGGCGATCGTAGCCGGACCGAAGTCGTCTTCGACCGTCCACAGTTGATGGCGCAGCTGTTTGGCGAGTTCGACCAGAACCTGCTCGCGCTGGAGAACAAGCTGGGGGTCTATATTACCGCGCGCGGCAACAAGGTCGGGCTCGAGGGAACCGCGGAAGCGGTCGCGCAGGCGCGCGACGTGCTTCATGGGCTCTACAACCGGATCGCCCGCGGCGAAGTGGTCGACACCGGGCTGATCGACGCGGTGATCGCGATGTCGAGCGAACCGACGCTCGCCGGGATCATCCAGGCGGATGCGGGCGGCGGCGCAGTCCCGCAGATCATGATCCGCACGCGCAAGAAGACGATCGTCCCGCGCACGATCGCGCAGGCGCATTACATGCGGCAACTGCTCAACAACGACATCATCTTCGCGCTCGGGCCAGCGGGCACGGGCAAGACCTATATCGCGGTCGCGCAGGCGGTGGCGCAACTCATCACCGGCAGCATCCAGCGGCTGATCCTGTCGCGTCCGGCGGTCGAGGCGGGCGAGAAGCTCGGTTTCCTCCCCGGGGACATGAAGGAGAAGGTCGACCCCTATCTCCGCCCCTTGTACGACGCGCTCAACGACTGCCTTCCCGCCGAGCAGGTCGAACGGCGAATCGCGAGCGGTGAGATCGAGATCGCGCCGATCGCGTTCATGCGCGGGCGCACGCTCGCGGATGCGTTCATCATCCTCGACGAGGCGCAGAATACCACGCCCGCGCAGATGAAGATGTTCCTGACGCGCTTCGGCGAGAACAGCCGGATGGTGGTGTGCGGCGACCCCAAGCAGACCGATCTTCCCGGCGGCATGAACGCGTCCGGGCTGAACGATGCGGTCGGGCGGCTCGAGGGGGTCGAGGGCTTGTCGATCTGCCGGTTCGGGTCGGGCGATGTCGTGCGCCATCCGATTGTCGGGCGGATCGTGGAGGCGTATGAAGGGGCGAGTTAGTTGACGGTAGGGATATCCGGACAGTATATTTCGGATATCCCGGAGGCTCCGATGGCGTCGCTCTACATCAAGAACCCTGACACCGCAGATCTGGCGCGCGAAGTCGCCGCGTTGCTGGGGACGAGCAAGACGGCGGCCGTCCACGACGCGCTCGAACATCGCAAACGCGCGCTTCAGGCCGAGCGGAGCGTTAGCATTCACGATCGGCTCGAAATGTGGCGTGCAGCCCATCCGCTCGGCGAACCGAGCGGTCTCGAGGCCGACAAGGCGTTTTACGATTCGCTGAATGACGAGGATAGGATTGATCCTTTTTCTCGATGCATCGGCAATGGTCGCGATGTTGGCGGGCGAGCCCGGCTCGCCCGCGATCGAGGAAAGATTCGGTGCCGCCGACGAAATAGTGTGTTCCGCGGTCTCGCTATGGGAGACGGCGCGCGCCGTCGCAAAGATAAGAACCGTTCCGATCCCGCTCGCTTTTGCCGAAATCGAGACGTTCGTTGCCGACTTCGCGATCCGTCTCGTTCCGATCGGCGCCACCGAGAGTCGTGCCGCAGTCGATGCGTACCATCGCTATGGCAAGGGCACCGGCCATCCCGCCAGGCTCAACCTGGGGGATTGTTTCGCCTATGCCTGTGCCAAGACCAACGCCGCGACCCTGCTCTACAAGGGCGACGACTTCCTCCATACGGATCTTGCCTGATGCTTGAAATCGCCCTCTCCCACGAAGACGTCTGGCCGCAGCACGACTGGGAGGCGCTTGCCGCGCGCGCCGCCACCGCCGCGATGTCGCGCACGCCGCACGCCGAGCTTGCCACCGGCCCTGCCACGGTCGAGATCTCGATCCGCCTGGCCACCGATGCCGAAGTGCAGGTCCTGAACGCGCAATATCGGCACAAGGACAAGCCGACCAACGTCCTGTCCTTCCCGATGGTCCAGCCCGACCTGCTCGACACGATCGCGCAGAATTCGGACGACGGCGAGGTGCTGCTGGGTGATATCGTCCTCGCTTACGAGACGTGCGCGCGCGAGGCGGCGGAAAAAGACGTGACCGTCGACGCGCATGCAACGCATTTGATCGTGCATGGCACGCTGCATTTGCTAGGGTATGATCACATGGACGATGACGAGGCGGGGGCGATGGAGGCGATCGAGATCGCAGCCCTCTCCGCGCTGGGCATCGCCGATCCGTATCTGATTGCTGAGGACTGACGTAACCCCATGCCCGACGGCCAAAGTACCACCGGCACCGCCACCAGCAACGGCGGTGTCACCCATGCCTCCCCCGGGCATGAAACCAGCATCTGGCGCTCGTTCCGCAGCTGGATCTCGGGCCATTCGGGCGACGAATCGCTCCGCGCGACGCTCGAGGAAGCGATCGACGCGCATGAGGACGACCCCGCGCCCGACGCCAAGGGGGATCTCTCCCCGCTCGAGCGGACGATGGTCCGCAACCTGCTCCACTTCGGCGAGCGCGACGCGGGCGACGTCGGCGTGCCGCGCGCGGACATCGTCGCGGTCGAGGAAACGACCAGCTTCGCGAGTCTCGTCGCCTTGTTCGCGGAAGCCGGGCACAGCCGCCTGCCCGTCTATCGCGAGAAGCTCGATACGATCATCGGCATGGTCCACATCAAGGACGTGTTCCAGATCCTCGCGACGGGGGCCGAGCATCCGGCAAGCATCGCGCCGCTGATCCGCGAGCCGCTCTACGTGCCCATGTCGCGCGGCGCGCTCGATCTGCTCGCGGACATGCGGCAGAAGCGCGTCCATCTCGCGATCGTGCTCGACGAATATTTCGGGACCGAAGGGCTCGTCACGATCGAGGATCTGATCGAGGAAATCGTCGGCGACATCGAGGACGAACACGATGACGCGCCGACCGCGCTGCTCGTGCCGCTCGACGGCGGCGCATGGGATGTCGATGCGCGCGCCGAGCTCGAGGATGTCGGCGAGGCGATCGATCCGCGGCTTGCCGAGGTCGATGGCGACATCGACACGATCGGCGGACTCGCCGCAGTGCTGGCGGGGCATATGCCCAAGGTCGGCGATTGCATCGTCCACGACAGCGGCTGGACGCTCGAGATCGTCGCGGCGGACACGCGGCGCGTGCTGAGCCTGCGGCTGCATCCGCCCCGGCCCGAGCTCGAAGGGCGCGACGACTAGGGCGAACGGTGCCGCTCGCCTTTGCGGCACCGGCCTTTCTTGGAAAGACGGATCGACCCGGCGGCGCGGGGAGTTAGGGAAGCGCGCGTGACGTTGCAGCGTCGTGCCCCCTGTTTGCCCCCCTGATTGCAAAGGCCTGCCCTTGACCTTCCGACGTGTGGCGCAAAGCCTTGGAACGATCCTGCTGTGGATCGTCATCATCCTGTGCCTCATGCTGACGATCATCCCGCGTTTTCTCGACGCGCGTTACTATCGCGGCGCGCAAGGCGGGCATTACGACGGGCAACGGTTCTTCAACGCGGATGGCGAGCAGGACGAGATGGCGGGAAACCGCGCCGGCTTCCTGTGGCGCTACCTCACCGGCAGCGACGGACGCCCGAAATGGCCCGAGCACGTTGCGATCAACCCGGTCGCACCGCGGCAGCGCGTCGCGGGCCAGGCGATGGTCGCGACGTGGGTCGGGCATGCGACGGTGCTGGTCCAGACACAGGGGCTCAACATCCTGACCGACCCGGTGTGGAGCAAGACCGCCGGGCCACTCGGCCTCGGGCCGGCGCGGGTCACCAGACCCGGGATCGCGTTCGGCAAGCTGCCGAAGATCGACGTCGTGCTCGTCAGCCATGACCATTACGACCATCTCGACCTCGCGACGCTCAAACGCCTGTGGACGCGCGATCATCCGCTGATCGTCACCAGCCTCGGCAACGACAGCGTGATCCGGCAGGCGGGCGTGCCGTCGCACGCGCTCGACTGGGGCGGGCGGATCGCGGTCAAGCCGGGGGTCGAGATTGTCGTCACGCGCAACCATCACTGGGGCAGCCGCTGGTTCGCGGATCGCAACCGCGCCTTGTGGTCGGCGTTCGTGGTGCGGTTGCCGGGCGGCAACGTGTTCTTCGCGGGCGACACCGGGCCGGGCGACCTGACCTGGGCGAATGCGGCGGCGAGCTATGGGCCGGTGCGGCTGGCGCTACTGCCGATCGGCGCGTTCCGCTTTGCGCCGGGGCAAATGATGTCGGGGAGCCATATCGGGCCGATCGACGCAGCCGAAGTTTATCGGCGGCTGGGGGCGTCGACCGGGATCGGGGTCCATTGGGGGACGTTCCATCTGTCGTCGGAAGCGTATGATACGCCGCCGCGACTGCTGGCAGCGGTGACGCGGGTGGCGGGGTTGCAGGGGTTCGGCACGGTGCCGCTCGGGCAGCCGCGGGTCATCGCGCCATACGTGGCGCGCAAGCCCACTGCGCCGATCGACCGTGTCGAGATCGTCGGACGCCTGCCCGCGGCAGCACGGGCATTGCCATAGCGCTCTCGTTTTCCGGCGAAAGCCGGAATCCAGGGGTGTGAGGGAAGCACCCTGCACCCCTGGACTCCCGCTTTCGCAGGAGAAGGGTTGTGACGCGCACGAACCCACCCCCCGTTCGCCCTGAGCGAAGTCGAAGGGCCGTGCGCCGCGTGTGGGGGCTTCGCCTTCGCGCAGCCCGACCGGACGTTTGCGGCGTGCTAGCGCTTCACCGCCATTGGCGCGGGCGGCGGCGTGATGTCGCCCGCCTTGCACGGGCCGCTGCGAACGGTGTGGACGCGCATCTCCATCACGCCCTCCGCCACGCCGCTGGCGTCGAAACCTTCCGACTTCATCGTCAGGTTGCGGTCGCCGGCCGCATTGGTGCCGGTGACGCTGACCTTGACCGTCCCGCCGCCATCCTGCGGGCAGACCGCGCTGAGCCCGACCGTCGGGCCGGTGTCGTCCCGCTTGCCGATCTTGCAGTTCTGGCCGCGCGGGCCGATCTGCTCCATCGTTTGCGCGAGGTCTTCCTTCGCGGCCGCCTGGGGGGTGAGGCAGATCGACATGCCCGCCATCGCATCGAACATCGCCTGCATCTGCGCCTTTTCCTGCGGCGTCGCGCCCTTGCCCTCGAGCCGGAGGATTCGACCTTCTGCGACCAGCTACCGGGTTCGCGCCGGATCACCGGCTCGGACGAACATGCCGCGACCGCGAGGACCGGCAGCGCGAGTGCCGCGATGCGATGAAACGCCATGAGATATCCCCGGGGAAAGCTGTACGCGACACGGGGCCGGGCACGATTGTCTGTTGCCCCATCCCTTCCCATATTGCTCGGTGATGGCAATCCAGATTCGCACCACGCTCGATGAACCCGAAACCGGGGTCAGCTTCGTCCCCCACCGCCCGGCGCGGCCGCCCAAGGCGGAAGGGGGCAAAAGGTTCAAGCTCGTCTCCGAATACACCGCGGCGGGCGACCAGCCGACTGCGATCGCCGAGCTCGTCGCGCAGACGCAAGCCGGCGAGCGCGACCAGGTGCTGTTGGGCGTGACGGGTTCGGGCAAGACCTTCACCATGGCGAAGGTGATCGAGGCGGTGCAACGCCCCGCGCTGATCCTCGCGCCCAACAAGATCCTCGCGGCGCAGCTCTACGGCGAGATGAAGTCGTTCTTCCCCGACAACGCGGTCGAGTATTTCGTCAGTTACTATGATTACTACCAGCCCGAGGCGTACGTCGCTCGGTCGGACACGTATATCGAGAAGGAAAGCTCGACCAACGAGGCGATCGACCGGATGCGCCACGCCGCGACCCGCTCGCTGCTCGAACGCGACGACGTCATCATCGTCGCGTCGGTATCGTGCCTCTACGGCATCGGCTCGGTCGAGACCTATTCGGCGATGATCTTCGACCTCAAGAAAGGCCAGACCGTCGACCAGCGCGAGATCGTGCGCAAGCTGGTCGCGCTCCAGTACAAGCGCAACGATGCGGCGTTCCAGCGCGGCAATTTCCGCGTGCGCGGCGATGCGCTGGAGATCTTCCCGTCGCATTATGACGACACGGCATGGCGCGTGTCGTTCTTTGGCGACGAGATCGAGGATATCGTCGAGTTCGATCCGCTGACCGGCAAGAAGATCGCGAGCCTCGGCACCATCCGCATCTACGCCAATTCGCACTATGTGACGCCGGGGCCGACGCTCAAGCAGGCGATGGAAGCGATCAAGTTCGAATTGTCCGAGCGGCTCAAGGAGCTGGTGCCCGAGGGCAAATTGCTCGAGGCGCAGCGGCTGGAACAGCGCACCAATTTTGATCTCGAGATGATCGCAGCGACGGGTTCGTGCGCGGGGATCGAGAATTACTCGCGCTTCCTCACCGGGCGCATGCCCGGCGAGCCGCCCCCCACGCTGTTCGAATATCTGCCCGAGAATTCGTTGCTGTTCGTGGACGAGAGCCACCAGACGATCGGCCAGATCAACGGCATGTCGCGCGGCGATCACCGTCGCAAGCTGACGCTGGCCGAATATGGCTTCCGTCTGCCCTCGGCGATCGACAACCGGCCGCTGCGCTTCAACGAATGGGAGGCGATGCGTCCGCAGACGACCTATGTCTCGGCGACGCCGGGTGCGTGGGAGATGGAACAGACCGGCGGCGTGTTCGCCGAGCAGGTCATTCGCCCGACCGGGCTGATCGATCCCCCCATCGAGATCAAGCCGGTCGAGGAGCAGGTGCAGGACCTGATCGTCGAGGCCCGCAAGACCGCCGAACTCGGCTATCGCACGCTGGTGACGACGCTGACCAAGCGGATGGCGGAGGATCTGACCGAGTTCATGCACGAGGCGGGCCTGCGCGTCCGCTACATGCACAGCGACGTCGAGACGCTCGAGCGTATCGAGCTGATCCGCGACTTGCGGCTTGGCGTGTACGACGTGCTGATCGGATCAACCTGTTGCGCGAGGGGCTCGACATTCCCGAGTGCGGGCTGGTCGCGATCCTCGATGCGGACAAGGAAGGCTTCCTGCGCTCGGAAACCTCGCTGATCCAGACGATCGGTCGTGCAGCGCGCAACGTCGACGGGCGCGTGATCCTCTATGCCGACCGCATCACGGGCTCGATGGAGCGCGCGATGAACGAGACCGAGCGTCGCCGCGAGAAACAGCGCGCGTATAACGAAGAACACGGCATCACGCCGACCACGATCAAGCGCAACATCGGCGACATCATCCAGGACGTGTCGAGCCGCGATCAGGTCACGGTCGAGATCGACGAGGACCGGCCGCACATGGTCGGGCACAATTTGCGTGCGTACATCGAGGATCTCGAGAAGAAGATGCGTGCGGCGGCATCCGACCTCGAGTTCGAGACCGCCGGTCGTCTGCGCGACGAGATCCGGCAGCTCGAGCAGGAGGAGCTCGGGCTTCCGGTCGATCAGCAGAAGGCGCCGGTGATGGGGCGCTCCAACGAGGGCAAGCCAGGGACTCGCAAGACGCGGTACGGCAAGAGCCAGAAGATGCGGGCGGGTATGGCGGGGAGTTCGCGACGGGCGCGGTGATTGGGGAATGCAAAATTGAACAGTGTCGGGCTGGCGTGGTAAGTTTCGCACTATGCCCGAAACTGCGAGATCGTGCCGATGACCCGCACCGCGAAACTTTACTCTTGGATATTGGCCAACCCGCGATCGGCTATTCCATTCCGTGACTTTGAGCGACTACTGGCTGCGTTTGGCTTTTCGCTCAGGCGAACGACGGGAAGCCATCGTCAGTACGCGCACCCTAAAGTCCCCCACGTCTTGACCGTCCAGCCCCACGGCAAGGACGCCAAGACCTATCAAATCGAGCAATTTGTCGCTATGTGTATCGGGTACGGTCTTACATTGGACGAATGATGGCACCGCGATACCATATCGACCTGTTTTGGTATGAGCCCGACTCGTGCTGGATCGCGAACGTGCCGGATCTCAGAAGCTGCTCGGCGCACGGCGATACGCCCGAAGAGGCGCTTGCGGAGCTTCAGATCGCCATGGAAGGTTGGTTAGAGACAGCGAGGGGGTGCGGTATCGCGATCCCTGAACCGCAATACCGTCACACAAGCCTGGCCGCTTAACCTTTGAATTAAGCGACCGACAGGTCTTCGCTCGCCACGTCGTAATATTTCGACACGCGATCGGCATAGGCCTGGTCGAACGTCGGTGCGTTGCTTGCCCAACTCGGACCGCCTTCGAGGACGCGGCGGTCGATCGTCACGATGTAGGTGTCGTTGACGGGGTCGAACTGGAGCAGCGAGAAGGGGATCGGGTAATAGGCCTTGCCCATGCCGAGGAAGCCACCGATCGTCAGCACCGCGTAGATCGTCTGGCCGGTGCGCTTGTTGACCATCAGCGTCAGGACCGAGCCGATCTTGTCGCCGTCGCGGCTACGGACCTGCATCGCGTCGCTCTTGTTCGACTGGAGCAGCAGCTGGGTGGGTTCGGTTTGTGACATGGATCAATCCTAACAGTTCGCGGGCGTAACGGAGAGAGGCCGCTCCCGGTTCCCCTCCTCCATGCGGCTGAGCGGGTGGAAAACGCGGGGCGGCGTCGCGCGCGCGGTTGAGCGGGCCGTCCGCATCGCGCATAGACCTGGCCATGCGTAACATTTTCCCCCTGATAGCCCTGGCCGTTCTTGCCGGGTGCGTGGCGAAGCCGGTCGCGCCGCGTCCCGTCGCCGCGCCCGTCGTCCGCCCCGCCGTCGTCCCGCGGCCCGTCCCGGTGGCAAGCGCGGACTGGCGCGACTGGGCGGTCACGCCCGGCGACTGGGCGTATCGGCAGGATCAGGGCGGATCGACCGCGCTGTTCGGCACGACCGGCGGCAACGCACTGCTGACGCTGCGCTGCGACAGCGCAAGCGCGACGCTGTATCTGTCGCGGCAGGGGTCGGTGGTCACGCCGCTCACCGTGCGGACGTCGAGCGTCGCGCGCAGCGTGCCCGTCCAGCCGACCAGTCCCGGCCCGGTCGGCGCGCCGAGCTATGTCGCGACGCGGCTGACCGCGCGCGACCCGCTGCTCGACGCGATGGTGTTCAGCCGGGGCCGCTTCATCGTCGAGCAGGCTGGTACGACGACGCTGGTGGTGCCCGCCTGGGCCGAAATCGCGCGGGTTACGGAGGATTGCCGCCGCTGAAGCCGGCGCTCCCGGCGCGCTTCGGGCAGGCCGAGGAGAATCGTCGAATCTGCGGATTATTACAAGACTTGTTTCGCGAATTTAGATGATTCAAACACGAGTCGTGACCAGCGCAGGTCACGCTATTTTCAACTGGCGAAAGGAGGTGATCCGATGTCTCATGGTTCAGCAATGGGGTCGGTTCAGTTCGTGCGGGGGACGCACCGCTAGGCCTTTGGGGAAACCCGTTCGATCGCCGGCGCGGGGGGTATGGTCCCCCAGTCAACGCGAAGCGGCGATCGAGGCACTAGCGGTTCGCATGGTCTCCCAAGCTGGAGCTTCCGGCCGCTGACCATGTCAGGAGGTTGCCGGGGTGTCGTGAAGACCCCCGGCAGCCTCTTTTCATTTGGGGTGCCGCGCGACCTCTGAAAAAAGCCCCGTCCCCCCGCTTGTTGTCCTGCAAGGATGATCGCATGATCGGCGTCTCGAACGATAAAAGGGGATGACGGGCATGCGGATACGGGCAGCGTTTGCGGCGATGGTGATGGTTTCCGCGGCCGCTTCGGCGCAACAGGCCCCCGTGGTCGAGGAGCAGTCGATCGACGGCTTGCGCGCGCAACTGGCGCACGGGACGAGCAGCGTCGCGATCACCCAGGCCTATCTTGCGCGGATCGCGGCGATGGACCGCACCGGGCCGACGCTCCGCGCGGTGATCGCGACCAACCCCGACGCGCTCGAGCAGGCCAAGGCCAGCGACGCGCGGCGCAAGGCCGGCAAGCCGCTCGGCCCGCTCGATGGCATCCCGGTGCTGATCAAGGACAATATCGAGACGAAGGATCCGATCGCAACGACCGCGGGGAGCCTCGCGCTCAAGGACAACGTGACGCGGCGCGACGCGCCCGTGGTCGCGGCGTTGCGCAAACAGGGCGCGGTAATCCTCGGCAAGACCAACCTCAGCGAATGGGCGAACATCCGCTCGACCCATTCGATCAGCGGATGGAGCGCGGTCGGCGGGCTGGTGCGCAACCCCTATGCGCTCGACCGGACCTCGTGCGGCTCCTCCAGCGGGTCGGGCGCGGCGGTCGCGGCGAGCTTCGCGGCGGTGGCGATCGGGACCGAGACCGACGGGTCGGTCGTCTGCCCGTCGTCGATGAACGGGCTGGTCGGACTGAAGCCGACGCTCGGGATGGTCAGCCGTAGCCGTGTCGTCCCGATCAGCCACAGCCAGGATACGCCCGGGCCGATGGCGCGGAGCGTGCGCGATGCCGCGTTGCTGTTCAACGCGATGGTCGGGGTCGATCCCGAGGACGCGGCGACGCGCGACAGCCGGACGCATCTCCACGATTTCGCCGCCCCGCTCGCGACCGCATCGCTGTCGGGCGTGCGCGTCGCGGTCCTGCGGCCCGACATGTCCGACGTGCTGAAGGCAAAGTATGAGGCATCGCTCGCAGTGCTCAAGGCGCAGGGCGCGGTGCTCGTCGACGTCGAGACGCCCAAGCTCGACGGGATCGGCGAGGCCGAGCTGCTGGTGCTCCAGACCGAGCTCAAGGCCGATCTGGATACCTATCTCGCGACCACGCCAGCGGCGGTGAAGACGCGGACGCTGGATCAGGTGATCGCATTCGACACCGCCAATGCCGCGAGCGAAATGCCGTTCTTCGAGCAGGAGACGTTCGTTGCCGCCGCGAAGACGCGGGGGCTGCGCGATCCGGAATATCTCGGTGCGCGCGCGAAGTCGCTGCGGCTGGCGGGTGCGGAGGGGATCGACGCGCTGCTGGCGAAGGCGCAGGCGACGCTGATCGTCGCGCCGACCTACGGGATGCCGTGGCTCTCCGACACCGTCTACGGCGACAATTTCAATGGCCCGAGCGCGAGCGAATTGCCTGCGATCTCGGGCTATCCGCATCTGACCGTCCCGATGGGGCTGGTGCGCGGGGTTCCGGTCGGCCTGTCGTTCATCGCGACGCGCTGGGGGGACCAGACCGTGCTCAACGCGGGCTATGTGTTCGAACAGGCGGCCAAGGCGCGGGTCGCGCCGGGGTATCTGGCGACCAACGATGCCGGGCCAGGGCTGGCGGGCGCGCGGTAACGCCGCGGCGGGTGACCTCACAGACCTGAAGTGGGGTCACCCCGAACCCTATACCCCGCTGTCAATGGAGGCGCTATTTCTCCAGCAATTCCGGCCGGATGTGGATCGCGATCAGCGACATCCGCACTTCGATCAGGAAGGAGATGAGCGAGGCGATCAGCAGCCCCATCGCGAGGATGAACGACAGCGCCACCACCGTGCCGATATGCAGCTTGACCAGTTCGGCGACGAACAGCAGCGCGACGACGAGGCAGGTCATCACCGCGCTCGACACCGCGAGCACCAGCGACGCGTTGATGACGATCATTCGTTTGTCGAGCAGGCGCAATTCCCACACGTGCCGGTCATGCTCCGGCCCTTGCGAGGCCGGATGCAGCGCCTCGACCGCGCGCGCGCGGTCGACCACGCGCGACAGCCGCCCCGCGAGCACGTTGAGCAGCGCGCCGATCCCGGCGAGCATGAAGACGGGCGACAGCGAGAGCTGGATCGTCTGGGCGATCGTGGTGACGGCGGGATAGGGGTTCATTACAGGCTTTGTGGGCAATGCGTGGCGGCGACGCAAGCCGGACGGAGCGGACCGGTGATTTCGGCGTTATAGGACGATGAGCGAACTCGAGGACCTGCAGGCACAGATGGAAGCCGCCGCCGCCGCACTCGACTATGAGGAAGCGCGGCGGTTGCGTGACCGGATCAGCCTGCTGCGGGGCGGCGCGGGCGCACGGGATGCCGCGGCGGCGGACACCGCGGGGCTGGTGCGGCAACAGCCCGGCGCGATGGGGCTTGGCTCCAGCCAGCAGCGGATGACCCCGCCCAAGGGCTGGACGCCACCCCCCAAGCCGGACCTGATGACGAAGGGGCGGTCGCGCAAGCGCTAGGGCCCCCCAGGGGCTCAGACCCGCAGGTAGCGGAAGTACCACACTTCCCGCCCCTGCCGCCGCGCCTTGCGCTCGTAGCGGGTCTCGGGCCAGTCCTCCGGGCGGGTCAGGAAGTCGGCGGGCGTGCGCGCGGTCCATTCGAAGTCGCGGCGCTGCCCCATCACCATCATCGCCCAGCGGCAATAGGTCGGATCGTCGGTGCCGAGCCGGAACTCGCACCCGGGCTTTAGTTTTGCCGCGATCAGGTCGAGCGGGCCGTGGTTGACCATCCGGCGCTTCGCATGGCGCGCCTTGCGCCACGGATCGGGGTGCAACAGATACAGCCGTGACAGCGAGGCGTCGGGGAGCCGCTCCACCACGTCGAGCGCATCGCCCATGTGGATCCGGACGTTGTCGAGCGCATCGTCGCGGATATGCGCGAGCGCGCCGACCACGCCGTTGAGGAACGGCTCGCAGCCGATGAACCCGGTGTCGGGCCGCATCCCCGCCTGCCCCGCGAGATGTTCGCCCGCGCCGAAGCCGATCTCGACCTCGAGCGGGCGATCCGCGCCGAACAACGTCGTCGCGTCGAGCGCGCCATTGGTCGGCACGCTGATCTGCGGGAGCAGCGTTTCCACAAGGTCGGCCTGGCCCAGCCGCAGTTTGTGGCCCTGTCGCCGGCCATAGAGGCGGCGTGTCGTCATCGGATCGGTCATCGGGCGGGCGTGTAGCGCGGGATGCCGCGTCGTTAAAGGGGGAGCAAAGCGCCGTTGCCGTCGTTACAGCGGGGTAACGAAGGATTGGGGCAGCATGGCTGACACGACGTCGCAGGACGATAACACGGAAGCGGGCACCGGCACGGTCGAGGAACTGAAGGCCGCCAACGCCAAGGAGCTCCACCGCGCGGTGCGCGAAGAGGGGCAGGAGGAGCTCGAACGACCGGTCAGCGCGCTGTTCTGGTCGGGCGTGGCGGCGGGGCTCGCGGTCACCGCCTCGCTGATCGCGGAGGGCGCGATCGCGTCGCACGTTCCGCCGGGGCCGACGCGCCCGCTGCTGATCGCGCTGGGCTATCCGATCGGCTTCGTGATGGTGATCCTCGGGCGGATGCAACTGTTTACCGAAAGCACCGTCACCGCGATGATCCCGCTCGTCACCACGCCGTCGTGGGATGCGCTGGGGCGGACGCTGCGGTTGTGGGCCGTGGTGTTGCTCGCCAACTGCATCGGCACGGCGCTGGCGACCGGCGCGTTCGCGGGGCTCGGGCTAGGCGATTCGTCGCTCGATGCGGGGATGATCGAGGTGTCGATAAAGATTACCGAACACGCTGCGCTGGAGACGTTCTTCAATGCGGTGCCCGCCGGGTTCCTGATCGCGATCGTCGCCTGGTCACTCCCCAATGCGCGCGAGCAGGCGTTCTTCGTGATCTTCGGGATCGTCTATGTCGTCGCGATCGGCGGGTTCAGCCATTCGGTCGTCGGGTCGAGCGAGGCGTTCCTGCTGCTGTGGACGGGCAAGATCGGGATCGGCGGCGCGCTGTCGTTCCTCGTGCCCGCGGTGCTCGGCAATCTGTTCGGCGGCGCGGGGCTGTTCGCGGTGCTGGCGCATGCGCAGGTGCGCGAGGAGGGGGCGTGATCGCGCCGTCGATGGACCGAAACGTCCGCTTCGCCCGTTCGGTGCGGCACAGATGGAGAGGCGGACGATGAACACGATCAGCAAGGCGGCAAGCAAACTGGCGAAGGCCGATCGCAAGGTCACGCACGAAGCGGCGCAGCACCGCGACGCGCCCGTCGTCAAGGCGTTCGGCGCGCTCAGCGAAGGCGCGGACCAGCCGCCCTTGCTGCTGCTCGGCGTGGGAACCATGGTGGTCGGCGCGCTGCTCCGCCAGCCGGTGATGCTGCGCACCGGCGCGCGGATGCTCGCGAGCGAGGCGGTGGCGACGGGAATCAAGTCGATCATCAAGCGCTCGGTCGATCGCACCCGGCCGAAGAAGGCGATCGAGACGGGGAAGCACGACTTCAAGCCCGGCGACAATACGGCGCACGACGAAAGCTCGTTCCCCTCTGGTCATACCGCGGGCGCGGTGGCGGTCGCGGGGGCGCTGGCGAAGGACGTGCCGGCGCTGGGCGCCCCCGCCTATGCGCTCGCAAGCGGCGTCGCTGCGGTTCAGATGCCGCGCGGGAAGCACTATGTTCTCGATACCGTCGCGGGTGCCGTGGTCGGCTTCGTCGCGCAGCGTGCGGCGAACACCGCCGTCCGCCTTGCCGAACGCGCGCTGGTTGGGGCGATCAGACGGCGGCGGCGACATTCATCCTAAAGAACGAGTTCACGATATGCGATAGGCCGAACGCAAGTTTGTATCGGTTACCTGCCCCTTGAATTTGCAAGGGGAATATCATGAAGGCGATTTTCTGGACAAGTGTTGCGCTCGCGCTTTCGATGCCGGTCGCGGCGGGTGCGCAAGAGGTGGTGCAATGGTCGGCCCCCGCCGCCATGACCGGTCAAACCGCCTTCTTCCCATTGGGGACCGCGCTGCACCTGACGACGCGGACGGAACTCAACACCAAGGAACGCCATGCCGGGGACCGCTTCTACCTCGAGGTCGCGGAACCGCTGGTATACCGCGGGCAGGTCGTCATACCCGCCGGGGCCGTCGCTGTCGGTGAGGTGATGCGGGCAGAACGCAACGGTCATTTCGGCAAGCGCGGGACGATCGACGTCCGGCTCAGCTATGTCCAGACGCCGAGCGGACCCGTGCGCATTTCGGGGCGGACATCGCGCAACGGAACCGGGCAAGGGCTGTTGTCGATCGGCGGAGCGCTCGTCGTGTCCTGGCCGATGATGTTCATCCACGGGACCAGCGGTCGCCTGCCGGCCGATACGCCGATCACCGCCTATCTTGCCGACGACCTTCGCTTCACGGTGCAGTCGGACGGCGGTCAGGCCGTGGCTGCCTTGCCGGATAGTCCCGGCCAGATGCAGCGCGCTTTGCCCGCGCGGTTCGATCCGTCGGTATTTTCGAGCAGCCAGCGCTAGGGGCTGGAATGCGACGGCGGGATCCGTCGCGGGAACCGGGCGCGGGAGAACCCGCGCCCGATCGGCTTCAGGCGACGGCGGCCTTGAGCGCGTCGACCAGGTCGGTCTTTTCCCAGGTGAAGCCATCCGCATCGGGCTCGCGCCCGAAATGGCCGTAAGCAGCGGTGCGCTTGTAGATCGGCGCATTGAGCTTGAGGTGCTCGCGGATGCCCTTCGGCGTCAGGCGGACGAGCTGCGGGAGCACTTCCTCGATCTTCGACTCAGGCACCGTACCCGTGCCGTGCAGGTCGACGTAGAGCGACAGCGGCTCGGCGATGCCGATCGCATAGCTCAGCTGGATCGTGCAGCGGCGCGCGAGGCCGGCGGCAACGACGTTCTTCGCGAGATAGCGCGAGACATAGGCGGCCGAGCGATCGACCTTGGTCGGATCCTTGCCCGAAAACGCGCCGCCGCCGTGCGGTGCTGCACCGCCGTAGGTGTCGACGATGATCTTGCGACCCGTAACGCCCGCGTCGCCGTCCGGTCCGCCGATCTCGAACGCGCCGGTCGGGTTGATGTAGATCTTGGTGTCGTCGGTCACGAAGCCCTCGGGCAACGTGTCCTTCATCACGCCAGCGACGTAGCTGCGGAGTTCCTCGTACAGCGCCGGGTTGGCGTTGTCGCCCTGCAGGCAATAGCCCGCCTTGTGCTGGGTCGACACGACCAGCGCGGTCGCGCGGACCGGCTTTTCGTCCTTATATTCGAGCGTGACCTGGCTCTTGGCGTCGGGCTCGAGGAACGGGGCCGCCCCCGAGTGCCGGTCGGCGGCCATCTGCTGCAGGATCTTGTGGCTGTAATAGAGAGTCGCGGGCATCAGGCCCGGGGTCTCGTCGGTCGCGTAACCGAACATGATGCCTTGGTCGCCGGCACCCTCGTCCTTGTTCGCGCCCTCGTCGACGCCCATCGCGATTTCGGCGGACTGGCCGTGGAGGTTGTTCTCGAAGCGGAAGTTTTCCCAATGGAAGCCCGACTGCTCATAGCCGATCTCGCGTACGGTATTGCGCACTGCCGCCTCGATCTCCTCGAGCGCGCCATCGGCCCAGGCGCCGTTCTCGTACACGCCCTTGCAGCGGATCTCGCCTGCGAGGACGACGAGGTTGGTCGTGGTCAGCGTCTCGCACGCGATGCGCGCCTGCGGGTCCTTGCTCAGGAACAGATCGACGACGGTGTCCGAAATCTGGTCGGCGACCTTGTCGGGATGACCTTCCGAGACCGACTCGGAGGTGAAGAGAAACGATGCGCGCATTGATGAAACCCTCGTCTGGGCGCGGACCGGTGCGACCGGAACACGCATATAAAGCTTTCCTTATATGTGCTCCTATCGTGCCCGCCGTCGGATGGCAATTGCCGTTAGCGCCAACATGAGGGCGGTCAGCAGCGCCATCAGGTTGCCGAACCGTGCGAACAGGGTGGGCGGTGCGGCCGGCGGGATCGGCAGTTCGATCGCGCCCTTCGTCTCCCACGGGATCGACGCGAGGACATGACCGCGCGCATCGATGATCGCGGAAATGCCGGTCGGCGTCGCACGGATGATCGGCAGGCCTTCCTCGATCGCGCGCATCCGCGCCTGCGCGAGATGCTGCGCCGGGCCCCAGCTGCCGTACCAGCTGTCGTTCGAGGGGTTGAAGATCAGCGCCGGACGATGCTTGCGGTCGACGATCGAGCCCGAGAAGATCATTTCGTAACAGATCGCGAAACCGACCCGGCCGATGCCGGGAATGTCGAGCCCGTCCGGCCCCTTGCCGGACGCGAAATCAAGGTCGCCGGGGACGAGCCGCGACAGCCCGATCGCGGACATCAGCGGGCGCGCGGGGAGATATTCGCCCCACGGCACGAGGTGCGCCTTGTCGTAGCGGCCGATGACCCTGGCGTTCGCGTCGATCGCGAAGATCGCGTTGGTGGCGGCGTTGACCTCGCCGGATGCGTCGAATTTCAGGGCATTGCCGCCGGTCAGCACGACATCGCGCGGGCCGAGCAGCGCGGCGATCCGCGAGCGGATGACGAACGGCGCGCCGCGGAAGTAATATTGCGGGGGATAGCCGTCCTCGGGGAGATAACGCAGCGCGCCCTCGGGCCAGACGATCAGCCGTGGCGCGGCGTGCGGCGTCCCGCTGAGGCCGGACAGCGCGCGGAGGTTGGTCTCGGCATAATCCTCGCGCGGGCGCTGTTCCTGGTCGAGATCGGGCTGGACGACGCGAATGCGCGGGGCGTTGGCGAGCGGCTTTGGCGCGGGCGCGGTGTCGAGCGCCGACAAGGACAACACGACGAGCAACACGCCGACCGACACCGGGAAGCGCCACGTCCGCCGCGCCGCAAGCAGGACCGCACCTGCCGTCAGCACCGCGATTCCCGACAGCGCATAAGTGCCAAGCCAGGCCCCGCTCGCCGCGACCGGGGTCGGGAGCCAGATTTCGGAGAGCGGGTTCCACGGATACCCCGTCAGCAGCGTGCCGCGCAGATATTCGGTCGCGATCCAGACGGTCGCGAAGATCAGCACGTAGGATGCGTCGAGCGCGGGCTTGCGCAGCCGCCACGCGACCCCCGCCGCCGCCATCGGGAAGATCGCGAGATACAGCGATAGCAGGATTGGCGCGAAGAAGCCGAGCGCATGCGGCATCGCGTCCTGGAAGCTGAAGGCCTTGGCGATCCAGTTGTTGCCGATCGAGAAATGCGCGACCCCGAACAGCCACCCGCGCCACAGCGCCGCGCGCCGCGTCGGCGCCTGATGCACCAACAGCATCCAGACTGCGAAACAGCCGAGCGTGACGGGCCACAGCGCGAGCGGCGCGAAGCCGACCGCGGCGATCCCGCCGAGGAGGAAGGAGAAAAGAGCGGGGCGCTGGGTCATGCGGTCGCTATCGCGTGATAGAAGAGGGGACGCAACGGGGAGCGCGAACCACGGCAGCTCCCCTCCTTGGGCTTCTTCTCTTTCCGCTTCTCTTCTCTTCTCTACCCTTCCCCGGCGAAGGCCGGGGCCCAGCAGCGATGGCCAAGGTAACGAAGTGCAGAGGCTCGCAATCTGCCGTTCCTCTCCTGGGCCCCGGCCTTCGCCGGGGAAGTGGCTTCAACTTGGCGGGCATCTTGAACGTGACGCCCCCCACCCCCGCCGCTATCGTCCCCGCATGACTCGCCCCTTCCACCTCGCCTTCCCCGTCAACGATCTCGCCGCCGCGCGCGCCTTCTACGGCGGGACGCTCGGGTGCACCGAGGGGCGCAGTTCGGATCACTGGATCGACTTCGACCTCTACGGTCACCAGATCGTCGCGCATCTCGACCCCGCCGCCAAGCCGGTCGCGGTGTCGAACGCGGTCGACGGGCATGCGGTGCCGGTACCGCACTTCGGCGTCGTGCTGACGATGCCCGACTGGCAGACGCTCGCCGAGCGGCTGACCGCGGCGGGGACTCGCTTCGGGATCGAGCCGCACACGCGCTTCGTCGGTCAGCCGGGCGAGCAGGCGACGATGTTCTTTTATGACCCGAGCGGCAACGCGCTCGAGTTCAAGGCGTTTGCCGACGACGCGATGATCTTCGCGCAATGATACGCCGTCGCGTGAAGGACAGACCATGAGCGAACCGATTGTCGTCGATATCCCCCACAAGCTGGGCCTTGCCGCCGCGCGCGCACGCGTCGACGGCGGGATCGGCAAGCTCGCCGGGATGTTCCCGGGCGGTGCCGCGGTCGATCATCGTTGGGAGGGGGACACGATGTTCTTCACCGTCGCCGCGATGGGTCAACGCGTCGCGAGCCGGCTGACGGTCGCGGAGACCTCGGTCCGCGCCGAGGTCGACCTGCCGCCGTTCCTCGCACTGTTCGCGGACAAGATCCGCGCGAAGCTGGCGAAGGAAGCGCCGAAGATGCTGGAGTAACGCCCCTCTATACGACCGTCATGCTGAACTTGTTTCAGCATCCACCGGTGAATGCATCCTGCGGCCGGCAGGACAAGACCACGGTGGATGCTGAAACAAGTTCAGCATGACGGCGCATTGTGGGTGGGCGCGCGTTACTTCGCGCTGACCCGCCACACGGTGTTGCCCACGTCATCCGCGACCAGCAGCGCGCCGCCGCGATCGAACGTCACCCCGACCGGACGGCCCTGCGCCTCGCCCTTGGCGTTGAGGAAGCCCGTCAGCACGTCGACCGGCTTCACGCCCTTCCTGGGAAAGCCAAGCTCCCCGAACGGCACGAACGCGACCTTGTAGCCCGACACCGGCACGCGGTTCCACGAGCCATGCTCGCCGACGAACGCGCCGTTCGCATACGCCGCGCCGAGTTTCGCCTCGCTCGCGAAGGTCAGCCCCAGAGCTGCCACGTGCGGCCCCATCGCGAAATCGGGACGCTTGGAATATTCCTGCAGCGCCGGGTTCTCGGGCTTCACGCGCGTGTCCGGGTAGCCGCCCCAATAATACCACGGCCAGCCGAAGTTGTCCCCGAGGCCGACCCGCGTGATGTAATCGGGGACGATATCCGACCCGAGCATGTCGCGCTCGTTGACCGCGACCCACAGCCCGCCCGACCTGGGTTCGAACGCCATCCCCTGCGGGTTGCGCAAGCCCGCGCCGAACACGCGGAAGGTCTTCGCCTGCGGGTCGACCTGGAGGATGTTGGCGCGGTATTTTTCCTTGTCCATGCCGTTTTCGGCGATGTTCGACGACGAGCCGACGCCGACGTAGAGATATTTGCCGTTCGGGTCCGCGAGCAGCGTGCGCGCCCAGTGGTTGCCGCCGCCGTTGAGCGCGATCACCTTCTCGGGGGTCGCGGTGATCTTCGTCTCACCGGGCGTGAACGGCACGCGGACCAGCGCGTCGGTGTTCGCGATGTAGAGATAGCCCCCGAGCAGCGCCATGCCGGTGGGCGAGTTGAGCCCGCCGATCAGCACGGTCTTCTGTTCCGCGACCCCATCGCCATTCGCGTCGCGCAGCAGCGTGATGCGATTGGCGGAGGGAACGCCAGCGCCCGCCCGGCCGAGCAGATAGCGCATCACGGTATCGGTGATGCTGCGGCCCTTGCGCGGCGGCGAATTGGTTTCGGCGACCAGCACGTCGCCATTGGGGAGGCGGTAGAGCCAGCGCGGATGCTCCAACCCTTGCGCGAACGCGGCCACCTTGAGCCCGGCGGCGGGGACCGGAGTCGTGCCCGCGGGCCAGCCGACCGCCTTGGCGACCTTGGTCGTGGGGATCGTCTGTTCGCGCGGTGCGGAGATGGTCGGGCGTTCGCCTTCGACCTGGGCGATCGGGAGTTGGGCGGGTTCGGGCTGGAACATCCACCAGAGGACCGCCGCCCCGACAACGGCGAAGATGCCGAGGAGGATGAAAATATGTTTGCGCATACCGCTTGATAGGGTGCGCCGCCGCCCGGTGGAAGGCTAGAGTTGGGGGGGCATTCCTCCACAACCGTTCGTTTGGGGGGTTTCCGTTTCTCAAATCGAACCGGGCCAGTCCCACCGCCACGTGGCGTGGCCGCATTTCGATACGAAAACGGGAGCCCGGGGGTACGAGCAAACGCCCGCAACCCCGAAGCTCCCGCATTCAACGCCGCAACCGCGATCAGGCGACCGCAGGCTCGCCTTCGACATGGCCCGACGCGACGTCGAACCGGTCCGCGTTCATCACCTTGACCCACGCATCGACGAAGTCCTTGACGAACTTGTCGCCCGCATCCGCCGAGGCATAGACCTCCGCGACGGTGCGCAGCTGCGAGTTCGCGCCGAACACCAGGTCGGTGCGCGAGGCGGTCCACTTCTGCTCGCCGGTCGCGCGCAGCGTGCCGAGATATTCCTCGTCGCTGTCGTCGCTGATCTGCTTCCATGCGGTCTGCATGTCGAGCAAATGCACGAAGAAGTCGTTGGTCAGCTGACCCTCGCGGTCGGTGAACACGCCATGCTTCCCGGCCTTGGGGTGGTTGGCCCCGAGGACCCGAAGCCCGCCGAGCAGCACCGCCATCTGCGGGCCGCTCAGCCCAAGCAACTGGGCCTTGTCGACCAGCAGTTCCTCGGTCGGAACGCTGAACTTGACCGACAGATAGTTGCGGAAACCGTCCGCCTTGGGCTCGAGTACGTCGAAGCTCTCGGCATCGGTCTGCTCGGCCGACGCATCGGTCCGACCCGGGAGGAACGGCACTTCGATCATCTTGCCGGCCGCCTTCGCCGCCGCCTCGACCCCGACCGAACCGCCAAGCACGATCAGATCCGCGATCGACACCTTCTTCGCACCCTGACCGTCGAAGTCCGCCTTGATGCCCTCATAGATGCCAAGCACCTTGGCAAGCTGCTCGGGCTGGTTGACCTCCCAGTCCTTCTGCGGTGCGAGCCGGATCCGGCCGCCATTCGCACCACCGCGGTGGTCCGACTGGCGATAGGTCGAGGCCGACGCCCAGGCGGTCGTCACCAGCTCGGCCACCGAAAGCCCCGAATTGGCGATCGCCTGCTTGAGGCCACCGACGTCACCCGCGTCGATCTGCGGATAGTCCGCCTTGGGGATCGGGTCCTGCCAGATCAGGTCTTCCGCCGGAACGTCAGGCCCGAGATAGCGGACCTTCGGCCCCATGTCGCGGTGGGTCAGCTTGAACCAGGCACGCGCGAAGGCATCGGCGAACGCCGCCGGGTCCTTCTGGAAACGCTTGCTGATCTCGAGATACGCCGGGTCCTTCTTGAGCGCCATGTCGGCGGTCGTCATCATCGTCGGGACCTTGACGCTCGGCGTGTGCGCCTTGGGGGCGAGCGTTTCCTGGGGGTTGCCGACCGGCTGCCACTGATGCGCGCCCGCCGGGCTCTTCACGAGCTCATACTCGTGGTCGAGCAGCATGTCCCAATAGGTCTGGTCCCAGGTGATCGGCGTCGGGGTCCAGGCCCCTTCGATCCCCGAGGTGATCGTGTCGTCGCCCATGCCGGTGCCATGCGTCGACACCCAGCCCATGCCCTGCGTCGCGATGTCGGCGCCTTCCGGCTCGACGCCGACGAGCGAGGCGTCACCCGCACCGTGCGCCTTGCCGAAGGTATGGCCGCCTGCAGTCAGCGCGACGGTTTCCTCGTCGTTCATGCCCATGCGCGCGAACGTCTCGCGCATGTCGCGCGCCGAGCCCATCGGGTTGGGGCAACCGCCGGGGCCTTCCGGGTTGACGTAGATGAGGCCCATCTGGATCGCGGCGAGCGGGCTCTCGAGCGCACGGCCCTCTTCTTCCTCGATTCGCGTATCGCCGAGCCACTCCTCTTCGGTGCCGAAATAGATGTCCTTCATCGGCTCGAACACGTCCTCGCGCCCGCCACCGAAGCCGAACACGGGTCCGCCCATCGATTCGATCGCGACGTTGCCCGCCATGATGAACAGATCGGCCCAGCTCAGCTGCTTGCCGTACTTGGACTTGATCGGCCACAACAGGCGACGTGCCTTGTCGAGGTTGCCGTTGTCCGGCCAGCTGTTGAGCGGCGCGAACCGCTGCGAACCCGACGACGACCCGCCGCGCCCGTCGCCGGTGCGATAGGTGCCCGCCGAATGCCACGCCATGCGGATGAAGAACGGGCCGTAATGCCCGTAATCGGCCGGCCACCATGGCTGGCTGTCGGTCATCAGCGCGGTCAGGTCGCGCTTTACGGCTGCATAATCGAGCGCGTTGAACGCTTCGGCATAATCGAAGTCGTCGCCCATCGGGTTCGCCGACAGGCCGTTCTGCTGGAGGATTTCGAGGCTGAGCTGGTTCGGCCACCAATCACGGTTGGTGCGGCCGAGCAGCGTGCGCATTGCGGCGGGCTCCTTGCTCGGATCGCTCAGCGGGCTACCTGTGGTAATTGCGTCCATGGGTCTCTCCAATCGACTCTTCTGAATCTGAGACTGCACAATGCCACGATCCACTCAATCGACGAAATGCATTAAACCGAAGAGAGTGATCGGACGGGTGATATTTGCGACGGGGGGCTAAAAGCGGATCGGCACGCCCAGCATCAGCTGGCTGGCCTGATTGTCGACATGCTTGAAATCGATTCGCACGGCGGTGCGGTCGCGGAACCGATATTCCATGCCACCGCCGACGATGAAGCTGCTGCCCCATTGATGGATGTCGGGAATCCCGGGGTTGAAGTCGATCCGATAGCGATTGCCGCCATATCCGCCGGTTGCGTAAAGCAACAGGCGCGGTGTCGCGAGATATCCAGCGCGCAGGCTCAGGCGATAGCCGTAGCGAGGGTGTTCCTCGAAGAAGCGCCTGCTGTCGGGCAAGCGGGCGACCGGTCGCCCGCCACCGATGTTGACCCCGACTTCGCCACCGATGCGGACGTTCTGCGCAACCGCGACGTCATATCCGACGAACGCGCCACCGCTCGGGCCGACCGCGCGATAGTAACGGCTCAATGTCTCGCCCGTGTCGAGGTTGGCTACATCGAAAAAGACATGATCTTCCCGCGCCCCGGCCTCGATGCCGGCGAACGGCCCGGTGTAGGACCGCGCCTGCGCAGAGGCGGACGGTGCGGACAGTATGGCGACGATACCGACGAACGTGACCGCGACGGCTTGGCAGGTCATGGCAATTCCCCCTTTTCGCTACGATAGCGAAACGAAACTTGCCATTTCCAGCTGAACATCAGCTGATCGCCATGGATATCTCGGGTTAACCGTGTTCGGGCTCGGGCTTGGGGGGATGCACCCGCAAACTCAGCACGCGCCGCGTATCCGCCGCGATCACCTCGAGCGTCCAGCCGCTGTCGTGGACGATGCAGGCGCCGACCTTGGGCATATGCCCCGCCAGCACCGCGGCAAGCCCGCCGATCGTGTCGATGTCGCCATCGACCTCGGCCAGCCGTTCGTCGATCGTCTCGCCGACATCCTCGAGCTCGGCGCGCGCATCGACATCCCACGCGCCGCCATCCAGATGCCGCGCACCCTGCCCTCGACCTGCGATCCGCCGCCGCCCGGGGAAACCGAAGCGGGGTCCATTACGCTGCAATTTCAGAACCTTGAGAGCGCAGCGCAATGGACCCCGGACCCTTATGCGGGCAGCAAGCCCTCCCGTGCGATCTTGTCTTTCCACACCAGCGGCGCGAGCTGGTGGACGTTCGCGCCCGAGGAATCGACCGCCACCGTCACCGGGAAATCGACCACCTCGAACTCGTAGATCGCCTCCATCCCGAGATCCTCGAACCCGACGACCTTCGAGCCCTTGATCGCGCGCGCGACGAGATACGCTGCGCCGCCGACCGCCATCAGGTACGCCGATTTGCCCTCGGCGATCGCCTTGGTCGCGTCGGGCCCGCGCTCGGCCTTGCCGACCATCGCGAGCAGGCCCTGCCCCAGCATCATCCGCGTGAACGAATCCATCCGCGTCGCAGTCGTTGGCCCCGCCGGACCGACCACCTCATCCCCCACCGGATCGACCGGGCCGACGTAATAAATGACGCGCCCAGCGAACTCGACCGGCAGCGGCTCGCCCTTGTCGAGCATGTCCTTGATGCGCTTGTGCGCGGCATCGCGTCCGGTGAGCATCTTGCCGTTGAGCAGCAGCCGGTCTCCCTGCTTCCAGCCCTGCACGTCAGCGGGCGTCAGCGTGTCGAGATCGACGCGGATCGCGGCCTGGTCGGGCACCCAGTGGACGTCGGGCCATTCATCGAGCTTGGGCGCCTCGAGATAGGCGGGGCCGGAGCCGTCGAGGACGAAATGCGCGTGGCGGGTCGCGGCGCAATTGGGGATCATCGCGACCGGCTTGCCCGCGGCGTGGCACGGCGCGTCCAGGATCTTGACGTCGAGGATGGTCGACAGCCCGCCCAGCCCCTGCGCGCCGATGCCGAGCGCGTTGACCTTGTCGAAGATCTCGATCCGCAGCGCCTCGATATCGGTCTTCGGGCCACGTGCCTTCAATGGCCCCATGTCGATCGGCTCCATCAGCGCCTGCTTGGCGAGCAGCATGCAATGCTCCGCGGTCCCGCCGATGCCGATCCCGAGCATCCCCGGCGGGCACCAGCCCGCGCCCATCTGCGGCAGCATCTCGAGCATCCAGTCGACGATCGAATCGCTCGGGTTCATCATCTTGAACTTGGACTTGTTCTCGCTCCCGCCGCCCTTCGCCGCGACGTCGACCGAGACGCGCGATCCCGGCACCAGCTCGACGTGGAGCACCGACGGCGTGTTGTCCTTGGTGTTGCGCCGCGTGAAGGCGGGGTCCGCGAGGATCGACGCGCGCAGCTTGTTCTCGGGGTTGAGATACGCCAGCCGCACGCCTTCGTCGACGACCTGCTGGAGCGAGCGGCTGGTGTCGTCGAGCCGGCAGTCCATTCCCCATTTGATGAAGACGTTGACGATTCCCGTATCCTGACAGATCGGGCGATGCCCCTCCGCGCACATCCGCGAATTGGTCAGGATCTGCGCGATCGCGTCCTTGGCGGCGGGGCCCTGCTCGGCCTCATAGGCCGCGCCGAGTGCGCGGATATAATCCATCGGGTGATAGAAACTGATGAATTGCAGCGCGTCGGCGACGCTTTCGATCAGGTCGGCTTCGCGGATCATCGTGGTCATAAGCGCTTTCCGTTCTGGCGTTTGCCCTGCCTTATGCGCCCCGCGCAGCGCCGCCAAGCCATCCGCCCGCGATAAACGCGCGCGCGCAGCACCGCGTTAACCACCTCCCGCAAGGCTCTGTGCAAGGATGCTGCGGTAGGATCGCGGCGATGCGTATCCGTGTAACCCCCTTTCGTGCGCTCCGCGTCGCGTTTGCCGCGCTGTGGACCGACCTTTCCCCCAGTGCGACCGAATCCGAGGGGCATCGCAACACCTTGCGCCGACAATTGCGCCAGCTTGCGCAAAGCTGGCCGTTCGCGCTGCTGGTCGCGCTGGCGGCGCCGCTGCAGGTCGCGTGGACCGGCTGGCAGCAGGCGCGGCCGGGGGTGATGCTCGTCGCGCTGGCCTGCGCGGCGGTGCTGGCGCTGTTCGGCACGCTGCTGCTGCTGGCGATCCGGCGCGGCATCACGCGGCGCTGGTCGCTGCACGGCAAGGTCCGCACCGCCATGGCGCTCGGCGCGGTCGGCGGGGCGGCGTTGCTCCTCCTTGTGTTCGCGACCGTTCAGCTCAGTCCCGGTCCGGCGCGGCTCGCCGGTTTCGTCACCGCGTTCGGCGCGATGATCGTCCTGGTGATCGCGCTGTATCCGGTCCGCGCGGCGACGCTCGGGTTCGGCGCGGGGCTGCTGGTGACGCTGGGGGCGCAGGACGGGATCGGGATCGGGTTCGGGATCGGCACGGTGCTACTGCTCGCGCTGACGAGCTCGACCTACCGGCTTGCGCTGTTCGAGCGCAGCGCGGTCGCGCAGCGCGATCTCGACCATGCGCAGGGGCGGATGGCGACTCGCCTCGTCGCCGAATTCGAGACGCATTCGAGCGGCTGGTTCTGGCAGACCAACAGCGAGGGCGAAGTCACCTATCTGACCGACAAGGTCGCGCGCGAGCTCGACACGCCCGATGCCCCCGCGATCGGCGCGCCGCTCTCCCGGCTGTTCCGGATGGACAGCGCGCTCCCCGAGACCGAGCGCACGATCGCGTTCCACCTCTCGTCGCGCACCGCCTTTTCCAACTATTCGGTCCGCCCCGCGAGCCGCGCCAAGCTCGAGCGCTGGTGGTCGATGTCGGGCCGCCCGATCTTCGACGAGGACGGCATCTTCATCGGCTTCGTCGGCAGCGGCAGCGACCTGACCGAACGCCGCCGCGCGGATGCCGAGATCACCCGGCTCGCGCTGTTCGACGGGCTGACCGGGCTCGCCAACCGCCAGCGGCTCCGCCTCGCGCTCGACCAGATGCTCGCGCAGCCCGCATCGCCCCAGCGGATGACCAGCCTGTTCCTGCTCGATCTCGACCGGTTCAAGGCGGTCAACGACACGCTCGGGCACCAGATGGGCGATGCCTTGCTCAAGCAGGTCGCGCAGCGGCTGCAACGCGGGATCGGCGAGGCGGGGCTGGTCGGGCGGCTCGGCGGCGACGAGTTCCAGGTGATCATGCCCGGCCAGGCCGATCGCGAGAAGCTCGCCGAGCTTGCGCGCCGCGTGATCTTCGACTTGTCGCAGCCCTATTCGATCGAAGGCTCGGCGATCAGCATCGGCTGCTCGATCGGCATCGCGATCGCGCCGCAGGACGGCGGCGATTCGGAAACGCTGATCCGCAACGCCGATCTCGCGCTGTACGCGGCCAAGGGCGACGGGCGCGGGATCCACCGCTTCTTCCGCGACGAACTGCTGGTCGGCGCGCAAAGCCGCAAGCAGCTCGAGGACGATCTGCGCCAGGCGCTGGTCGGCAACCAATTCTATCTCGCCTATCAGCCGGTGGTCGATACCCGCTCCGAACGGATCGTCGGGTACGAAGCTCTGCTGCGCTGGGCGCATCCGACGCGCGGGCTGGTCAGCCCCGCCGAATTCGTCCCCGTGGCGGAGGATTGCGGGCTGATCGAGACGATCGGCGAATGGGTGCTGCGGACCGCCTGTACCGAGGCGGCGGGCTGGCCGGGGGATGTCCGCGTCGCGGTCAACGTCTCGCCGATTCAGTTCGCCAATCCGGTGCTCCCCTCGCTCGTCACGTCCGCGCTCGCAAAATCGGGGATCGCGCCGCACCGGCTCGAGCTCGAGATCACCGAAGGGGTGTTCCTCGACGAATCCGCCGCATCGGAACAGATGTTCAAGACGCTGAAGGGCTGCGGCGTGCGGCTTGCGCTCGACGATTTCGGGACGGGCTATTCCTCGCTCGGCTATCTCAAGAAAGCGCCGTTCGACAAGATCAAGATCGACCAGAGCTTCGTCAAGGGCGCGACGATCCCGGGCAACCGCAACGCCGCGATCATCCGCGCGATCGTCTCGCTCGCGGACGCGCTCGGGATGGAGACGACCGCCGAGGGGGTCGAGAATCGTGACGAGATCACGCTCATCCGCGATCTGGGGTGCAGCCACATCCAGGGCTTCGTCTATGGCAAGCCCGCGCGCGCGGCGGACGTCTTGCAGCAGCTCACGATCGGCGGGGGGATGGCGACCGCAACCGGCTATCAGATCACGCGCAACCCGCGCACCGCAATGCTGCGCAGCGCGCGGATCGAGGCAGGAGCGGTGTCGGGCGAAGTGCGGATCCGCAACATCTCGTCGACCGGCGCGATGATCGAGGGGATCGAGGTCGACGACGGCACGACCGATCTCGACGTGCTGATCGAGCTGCTCGAGGACCAGATGTTCCCCGCCAAGCTGCGCTGGGCGGCGGATGGCCGCGCGGGGCTCGAATTCGCCGAGACCTTCAACCTCGAACGTCTCGCCGCGCCGAGCGTCCCGCAGGCCGCACGCAAGGCGGGATAAGACTGGGTAAGGCTTAGCAGGACCGAGCGGGTATGACGGGTTCTGGCAGGCGATTTCCCCCTTTCCGTCATTCCCGCGGACGCGAGACCTCTGCGAGAACGTCCGTCATCCTGAACTTGTTTCAGGATCCAGCCCTCCACGAGTCCGGACTATGCCTGTTGCGACGTGGATGCTGAAACAAGTTCAGCATGACGGCAGCTTTTGGGCGAGGGATGACGATCAAACGTCCGATTGCCTTTATGCGGAGGTCGCACTTCCACGAGCATGACGGAAAGGTTTGCCAAGGCCGGAAACACGGGCCGCGCGACGACATCGCGCGGCCCGGTCGTTTACTTGCTTGCGGTCGTCGGCGTGGCAACGGGTGCAGCCGGTGCCACAGCGGGCGTCGCCCCCGTGGCTGCGCCGGGCGCAGCGACCGGCGGCGGCGGCGGGGCGGCATCCTGGGCACCGGGGCCATCGGGACCGTCCGGTCCACCCGGGCCGCCGGGACCATCAGGCCCCCCGCGCCCGTGCGGGCCACGCGGGCCGCCCGGGCCACCGGGGCCACCGGGTCCACCGCGCGGCGGCATCGGGCGGAGCGCGGTCACCTTGCCATCCGCGCCGACGAGGAACGAGGCGTGGAGCATGCCATGCCCGAAGCGTCCCTGGACGCTGACGGTCTGCCCTGCGCTGACGAGGCCGGTGCCATCGACCGGCCGTCCGCCCGCGACCAGCGTCCGCCCGCTGCCATCGGCGAGGATGAACATCGGACCATAGGTCTCGGCGACCTTGCCGCGCACCGTGACGATGCTTCCGGTGTCGCTGAGGCTGCGGATCGCGACCGGCTTGATCGGTGCCATCTCGACCGACGGCGCGGTCATCTGCGCGACGGTCGCGCCGCCGCCGACCCCGACCGCAAGCAAGGCGGCGCCGATCAGCGCGCCGCGGGTCGAGATCTTGCGGCGCTGGGTGATGTGGGTTTCTTCGGTCATCGGTATGCTCCTTCGGTTGGTATGCAGCCTTCTACCGAGTCGTGCCCCCGGCCCGCTGAACCTTGTCGTTCAGATTGGGTTTAGCGCGGGGAGATAGCCGCAATGTTGCTGCGGCGACCCGTCCTGCCTGCTCGAACGAAAGATCTGCACCCATGCGCATCCTGCTGGTCGAGGACGACACCGCACTCGCCGAGGCGACCGCGAAGGCGCTCCGCGCGGAGCATTTCGCGGTCGACGTCGCCGCGAATGGCGAGGATGGCGCGCATCTCGGCGATACCGAAAGCTATGACGCGGCGGTGCTCGACCTCGGGTTGCCGCGCAAATCGGGGATTACGGTGCTCGAGGAATGGCGCGCGGCGGGGCGCATGCTCCCGGTGCTGATCCTCACCGCGCGCGATGGCTGGTCGGAAAAGGTCGCCGGGTTCCGCGCGGGCGCGGACGATTATCTCGTCAAGCCGTTCCGGATCGAGGAGCTGGTGATGCGGCTCCGCGCGCTGGTGCGGCGCTCGGCGGGGCATGCCTCGGCGCGGATCGTGTGCGGGCCGATCACCTTCGACGCGCAGACCGGGCAGGTCGAGCGCGACGGCCTCCCGCTGCGGCTGACCGCGCTCGAATGGCGCGTGCTGTCGACACTGATGCTTCGTAAAGGCGTGGTGGTCGAGCGGCTCGACCTGATGGAGCATGTCTACGAAGGCGATGCAGACCCCGATTCGAACTCGCTCGAGGTGATCGTCGGGCGGCTGCGCAAAAAGATCGGCTCGGACCTGATCGAGACGGTGCGCGGGCGCGGCTATCGGATCGTCGCGGCGTGAACGTTGGCGCGCCTCCTTCCACACCCCGCCGTCATGCTGAACTTGTTTCAGCATCCACCGTGCAACACCCCCCGACAGCCATCGCCGCGCGGTGGACCCTGAAACGAGTTCAGGGTGACGCCGGCTGTGGTGGGGCCGCGCGTCCTTCCTCCCCCCGCCGTCATGCTGAACTTGTTTCAGCATCCACCGCGCAAAACCCCCGGACAGCCAGCGCCGCGCGGTGGACCCTAAAACAAGTTCAGGGTGACGCCGGCTGTGGTGGAAACACCCGCACCCCACCCCCTCGCCGCCGTCATGCTGAACTCGCTTCAGCATCCACCGTGCAACACCTCCGGACAGCCAGCGCCGCGCGGTGGACCCTGGATCAAGTTCAGGGTGACGCCGGGCGTGGTGAAAACGCCGCCCCCCTTCCCCACTTCCGTCATGCTGAACTTGTTTCAGCATCCACCGTGCAACACCCCCGGACAGCCAGCGCCGCGCGGTGGACCCTGAAACGCGTTCAGGGTGACGGCAGCAGGTGCGCCGCATGACGCTCCTCCCGCGCTCGCTTTACGGTCGCCTGCTCGTCACCGCGCTCGTCGCCACGCTCGCCGCGCTCGCGTTTGCGGCGCTGACGATCGGCGCGGTGCTCGACCGGTTCGTGATGCACGGGCTCGACGAACGGCTCGACGCGCAGATCGCGATCCTCGCGCAGGCGGTCCGCCCCGATGGCCGGATCGACCGCACCCGGCTGATCCTCGCCGCGCCCTATGATGATCCCGCGAACGGCTGGGGCTGGCGGATCGACGCCGCGGGCCGGACGGTCGCCTCCCCCGCGCCGCCCGATCTCGATGCGATGCGCCCGCCCCGCGACGGCCCCCCGCCGCCGTTCGCCGGGCGCGATCCCGCGCAACCGGGCGCGCTCGACTGGCGCGACCGCCACGGCCAGCTCCACGCGCGCAGCCTGACGCTCGCCACCCCCGCGGGGCAGGTCCGCATCACCGCGTCTGCCCCGCGCGCGATCGTCGACCGGCCGCTCCGCGCGGCGATGGCGCCGCTGCTCGGCTCGCTCGCGCTGCTGGGCCTTGCGCTCGGCGCGGCGACGCTGGTGCAGTTGCGCGTCGGGCTCGCCCCGCTCAAGCGGATGCGCGAGGGTCTTGCGGCGGTGCGCAGCGGACAGGCGACCGCGATTCCCGCCGACCAGCCGCGCGAACTCGCCCCGCTCGCCAGCGAAATCAACGCGCTGCTGGAGGAGAACGCCGCCGCACTCGCCAACGCGCGCGGGCATGTCGCCAATCTCGCGCATGGGCTCAAGACCCCGCTCGCGACGCTCGCGCTGACGGTCCGCCCGCTCGACCCGGACGGCACGCTCGGCGCACAGATCGCACGGATCGACCAGGCGGTACGGCACCACCTCGGTCGCGCGCGCGCCGCGACGCCGGGAATCGCCTCCCGCGTCGCGACCCCGCTCGCGTCGACCGTCGCCGGGCTGGTCGACGCGCTGTCGCGAATCCATGCCGAGCGGCGAATCACCGCCGCTGTCGCGATCGATCCCGCGCTGGCGGTTGCGGTCGACCCGCAGGATCTCGATGAACTGATCGGCAATCTGCTCGACAATGCGTGGCGCTGGGCCTCCCGCCGAATCGCGGTGGAGGCGCGCGCCGACGGCAGCCGGTTCCTCGTGCTGACGATCGCGGATGACGGCCCCGGCATCCCCGAAGCAACCCGCGCCGCCGCGCTTGCCGCGGGGCAGCGGCTCGACGAACGCGGCGATGGTCACGGCTTCGGCCTGTCGATCGCGACCGAGCTCGCGACTCTTTACGGCGGCACGCTGCTGCTCGATACGGCTGCGCTTGGGGGCCTGGCCGTCCATGTCACGTTGCCGCTCGGCTTGGGCGGGTCGGCGTGAAATAAATGTCATGTTCCCGGTTCGGTCCCTTGCCTTTCCGCAACGCCAGCTTTGACCACGCGTCGCCGCGCATGCCCGGTTTCGCGACACCGCGAGCAGGCGGAAAATAGCGACGAACCGAGTCCCCGAACTGTCATTTATCATATTGCGTGATGGACGCGATGGGCACAATCTGTAGGGGTCAGGTTCGGGGGCGAACCCAAGAACTGGTAGAGCGAAGCGGGCGACCCCATATCGGGACAGCACCCGGGCCGGATGCGCGAGCGCGATGATGGTCACTTTTCGTTCTCGCCGGAAGCCCCTGAAATGCTAGCATGGGGGCTCGTCCCCCGAGTCGAACGAAGATCGAACGGATCGGGAACGCGTGGCGTGTCCGATCCTGTAGCTTTGAGACGGAAACAGGGGCGGGACAATGGATTTTCGGGATACCGAGGAAGTGAAGGCGGATATGGCAAGCGATATGATCGAGGCGCTCGCGGCGAGCGTCCAGGCTCCCCAGGACACCGCCCAGGAAAGCGGGCGCAACGGCGCGGATCGCAAGCTCGCGGCGCGTGGCGATTCGAAGGAAGTCCACGTCCAGCTGTATCCGGTCGAGGTCGATCACTCGCGTGACGCGCTGCTGACCGATTTCGGCAAGGAAACGCTGCGCGACCGCTACCTGCTTCCGGGCGAGACGTTCCAGGACCTGTTCGTCCGCGTCGCCTCGGCCTATGCCGATGACGAAGCGCATGCGCAGCGGCTCTACGGCTATATCTCGCGCCTGTGGTTCATGCCCGCGACCCCCGTTCTGTCGAACGGCGGCACCGGGCGCGGCCTGCCGATATCGTGCTTCCTCAATTCGGTCCCCGACAGCCTCGGCGGGATCGTCGACACGTGGAACGAGAACGTCTGGCTCGCTTCGCGCGGCGGCGGGATCGGCACCTACTGGGGCAACGTCCGCGGGATCGGCGAGCCGGTCGGCCTCAACGGCAAGACTTCGGGGATCATCCCGTTCGTCCGCGTGATGGATTCGCTCACGCTCGCGATCAGCCAGGGCTCGCTCCGCCGTGGCTCGGCCGCCTGCTATCTCGACGTGTCGCACCCCGAGATCGAAGAATTCCTCGAAATCCGCAAACCCTCGGGCGATTTCAACCGCAAGGCGCTCAACCTCCACCACGGCGTGCTGATCACCGACGCGTTCATGGAAGCGGTCCGCGAGGGCAGCGAGTGGACGCTGGTCAGCCCGAAGGACGGCTCGGCGCGCGCGACAGTCGATGCGCGCTCGCTGTTCCAGAAGCTGGTCGAGACGCGGCTTGCCACCGGCGAGCCGTACATCGTCTTCGCGGATCACGTGAACAAGGGCATGCCCCGCCATCACCGCGAGCTCGGGCTCAAGGTATCGACGTCCAACCTGTGCAGCGAGATCACGCTGCCGACCGGCACCGACCATCTCGGCAATGAGCGCACCGCGGTCTGCTGCCTGTCGTCGCTAAACCTCGAGACGTGGGACCAGTGGAAGGACGAGAAGGGCTTCATCGAGGACGTCATGCGGTTCCTCGACAACGTCCTGCAGGACTTCATCGACCGCGCCGAACCCGGCATGGAGCGCGCCGCCTATTCGGCGATGCGCGAGCGCTCGGTCGGCCTGGGCGTGATGGGCTATCACTCGTTCCTCCAGGCGCGCGGTCTGGCGTTCGAGGGCGCGATGGCGAAGTCGTGGAACCTCCGCATGTTCAAGCACATCAAGGCGCAGGTCGACGAAGCGTCGATGCACCTCGCGGTCGAGCGCGGGCCCTGCCCCGACGCGGCCGACCGCGGCGTGATGGAGCGGTTCAGCTGCAAGATGGCGATCGCGCCGACCGCGTCGATCAGCATCATCTGCGGCGGCACCTCGGCGTGCATCGAGCCGATCCCGGCGAACATCTACACGCACAAGACGCTCAGCGGCTCGTTCTCGATCAAGAATCCGTATCTGGAAAAGCTGCTGATCGCCAAGTCGAAGAATTCGGACGCGATCTGGAACTCGATCCTCGAGCAGGGCGGGTCGGTCCAGCATCTCGACTTCCTCGACGTCGAGGAAAAGGACTGTTTCAAGACCAGCTTCGAGATCGACCAGCGCTGGCTGCTCGAGCTCCAGGCGGACCGCACCCCCTATATCGACCAGTCGACCTCGCTCAACCTGTTCATCCCGGCTGACGTCGAGAAGTGGGACCTGCTGATGCTCCACTTCCGCGCGTGGGAACTGGGGATCAAGTCGCTCTACTACCTCCGCTCCAAGTCGGTGCAGCGCGCCGGTTTCGCGGGCGGTGTCGAGAACGACAACACGATCGAGAAGCCGCAATACGAGTTCGAGACGACCGATTACGACGAGTGTCTCGCCTGCCAGTAGAGGCACTTTGCGGGGCATCGGCATAATCTTGAGCGCGGAGGATGGCCGCGCCGGATCAACCGATTTTACGCACCGTCCGACGGCGACCCCGGCGTCGGCGGTCCAAGATAGGTAACAGTCACGATGCTCGACCCTCAGATCAAGACGACGCATGACAGGTGGCGCAGCCGCTTGTCATGCGTTACTGATTCGGAGCGGTTGTGCCTCTCGGGGTTGCGTGCTTCCGGTTCAGCGTTTCGTCCGTCCGCCGGCTTTGCGCGCCATGCGTCGCGCCGCAGAGCGGACAGACGTTTTGAATCGCACTGTACCAGCATTCCGATGCCGGGTTTGCACAGACGAGCGTATCCTGTTGTCCACAAGACACCAACCATGCGCGCGTCGCCCGCTCCGGTCTTGACGGTCGTCGCGCCGCCAGAGCCGAGGGGCGAAGCGATGACCAATGCGACTGCCTATCACGGGTATGAAGTGTGGAAGGGTTGGAACTCGACCGATTTCATGGCCGTCACGCCAAGCGACCGCGCCTATTTCGATCTCGAGATGCGGGGCATCCCGGTTGCGGGGGAGGATCTGCTGGAAATCGGTTTCGGCAACGGCCGGTTCCTGGGCTGGTCAGCGGCACGAGGTGCCCGTCTTTACGGCACCGAAATGTCCGAGCAGGGCAAGGCGCTTGCTGCCGCCCGCAATGTCACCGTGTTGCCAACCGATCTGTCGCAGTCTGTAGACCGTCACCGCGATCGTTTCGGGGTGATCGCCGCGTTCGATGTTCTCGAACATTTGTCGCTCGACGAAATCCGACGAATGCTCGACCAGATCTCTGCGATGTTGCGTCCCGGTGGCCATTGCATCGCGCGATTTCCCAACGGTCAAAGCATTTTGTCGGGATTGTATCAGTCTGGGGACTACACGCATGTCTCGACCCTGTCCGCGTCGATCATGACGCAACTGGTCAGCGGTAGCGTCCTCGAAATCGTGCGCGCCGAGAGCAGTGCATACCCCGATCACGGCCTTGCCCGAAAGGCCCGTGGTGTCGTTCGTACTGGTTTCGAGGCCTTCCTGTGCCGGCTCTACGGGTTCCGTGCCCCGCTTGGGCCCAATGTCACCGTTGTCCTGCGCAAGACGGCGGGCGCCGCATGAGCGACGCCCGCCAGTCCCTCACGCGCGGTGCCGGTGGCACCGCTGCGACGGGATTACTTCTCTTCTTCGAACGTCACGGCCACATCGGCGTTGGCGCTGAGGCGGACCTTGCCGTCCTCGACATCGGCAACGAGGCCGAGCGAGATGAAGTGGTGATGCCCTTCGTGGCTGCCGGTGCCCTCGTTGACCTGCGCGCCGGAATCCTTCTTGGTAAGCTTGATGCGGCCGCCCTCGACGTGGTCGACGGTGCCGACATGGACGCCGTCTGCGCCGATGACTTCGGCATGTTCCTGAATCTGCGATGCGTCGACCATGGTGGTAGCTCCTTCGTTACGGTTGCGGACTCCCAACGCACGCCCGTCCAAATCGATGCAAGGAATGCGGCATGACCGGCCCCACCCTCCGCGGGCTGGCGGTGCTGCCGGGCGTGCTCGCGCTGGCCGGGTGCGCGCACCAGGTCGCGAGCGCGGTCGCGCCGGCCGCGCCGGGCTTCGTGCTGGGCGTGTGGCACGGCTTCATCTTCCCGGTCGCCTGGGTCCTGTCGCTGCTGGTGCCCGACATCGCGGTCTATGCGGTGCCGAACAATGGCGGCTGGTACGATTTCGGCTATTTCCTCGGGATCGTCTTCCTGGGCGTCGGCGCGAACCGGACCCGCACCGTCTACGTCACGCGCGTGGTACGGCGATGACGCCGGGGATCGCGATCATGTATGCGGTGGCGGCAGTGTTCACGCTGATCGGCGCGGGCCTGTTGCTCGCGCTCGTCCGCCCGGGGAGCGAGGGGCGCGTCTATGCGTTCCGGATGGTCGGGATCATGGCGCTGTCGCTCGGTGTGGTGCTGATCATGTCCGCAAGTGCGATGTGGCATTGGAGCGTGAGCGCATGACTGATACGATTGCCACCCGGAACATGGCGCACGCCGCGCCGCTTCCGCTTGCCAATCCCGAGCAGCGCAAGATTGCGGCCTATCCGCTGTTCGACTGGCTGCGGTTCGTCCTGGCCTCCGTGGTCGTCCTGGTCCATGCCGGGGCGCGTTTCCCCGCGCCGCTCGACGGCAACCTTGCGGTCTGCGTGTTCCTGGCGCTGAGCGGCTGGTTGATCGGCGGCATCCTGCTGGAGACGCAACGCGCGGAATTACCGCGCTTCTTCTACAATCGCGCGACGCGGATCTGGTGCCCGTATTTCGCGACGGTCATCCTGCTCTACGGGCTCGCTGCGGCAGTCCACGGCGTCGACGCCAACTGGTTCAAATATCTTTTCTACGACGCGTCCTTCACCCATTACACCTGGACCGTATTCCCGCGCGCCTCGGGGGAGATGCCGCTGCTGGGCACCGGAAATCATTTCTGGAGCATCTCGGTCGAGGAGCAGTTCTACCTCTTCGCGCCGTTGCTGATGCTGTTCCTGGCGTGGGGGAAGCGGCTGTGGGTGTGGCTGGTGGTCGCCGCGTTGCTGCTTTTGAAAGGATCGCAATTCACCCCGATCGCGCTTGGCGTCGTGGCGGCGATCGTCCATCGCGATCATGGGACCAATGCCGCCGGCGTGGTGTGGAACGCGCGCTATCGCGGCCCGGCGATCGCGGCGGTTGTCGCCGTCGCGTTGTTCGTCGCGGCAGCCTATTGGCCGATCCCGCAGGTGCGCGCGTTGCTGGCGGTTGCGGTGGTCCTTGCCGCGGCGATCCCGGGGACGCGCGGGGCGGTCGGCGTGTTCGTCGGCGCGATATCCTATCCGCTGTATCTCAACCACTGGATCGGCGGGTTCGCGGTGCATTCCGTGGCGCGCCGTCTCGGCTACGGTCCCTCGGTCGTGCAGGAGGCGCTGTCCTATCTGCTGGCGATCCCGGTCGCGATCGTTGCGTGGTACCTGATCGATCGCCAGGTGATGGCGCACCGCAACGCCTGGTACACGCCGCAGCGTGGCCGCGCGCTCGGCATCACCGCCTACGTGTTGCTCGCGATCGGGCTGGTTGGCGGCCTGTTGATCCGGCGGGCGGGCGGATGATCGCCTGCCCTCTCCTTCTTTCCTATCTTTCCTGAAAAGCGTCCTGGAGTAACCCCATGTCCCTCACCGAAGCCCGCAAGCAGTACAAGCCGTTCGAATACCCTTGGGCATTCGATTTCTGGAAGCGCCAGCAGCAGATCCACTGGATGCCCGAGGAAGTGCCCTTGGGCGAGGATTGCCGCGATTGGGCGCAGAAGCTCAGCGACCACGAGCGCAACCTGCTCACGCAGATCTTCCGCTTCTTCACCCAGGCGGACGTCGAGGTGCAGGATTGCTATCACGAGAAATACGGCCGCATCTTCAAGCCGACCGAGATCAAGATGATGCTGGCGGCGTTCAGCAATATGGAGACGGTCCACATCGCCGCCTACAGCCATCTGCTCGACACGATCGGCATGCCCGAGAGCGAGTATGGCGCCTTCCTCGAATATAGCGAGATGAAGGACAAGCACGACTATCTGCAGACGTTCGGCGTCGACAGCGACGAGGACATCGCCAAGACGCTTGCGATGTTCGGCGGCTTCACCGAGGGGCTGCAGCTGTTCGCGTCGTTCGCGATGCTGATGAACTTCCCGCGCTTCAACAAGATGAAGGGCATGGGGCAGATCGTCACCTGGTCGATCCGCGACGAATCGCTGCATTGCGAGGGGATCATCAAGCTGTTCCACGCCTTCTGCGCGGAACGCGACTGCATGACCAAGTCGGTCCGCGACGACATTGCCGACATGTGCCAGCACACCGTCCGGCTCGAGGACAATTTCATCGACCTCGCGTTCGAGATGGGCCCGGTCAACGGCATGACGCCCAAGGAAATCAAGAAATACATCCGCTACATCGCCGACTGGCGGCTGGGGCAGCTCGGCATGAAGCCGATCTACATGATCGACGAACACCCGCTGCCGTGGCTCGCGCCGATGCTCAACGGCGTCGAGCACGCCAACTTCTTCGAACAGCGCGCGACGGAATATTCGAAGGCAGCGACGCGCGGCAACTGGAACGAAGTGTGGGACGGGTTCGACAAGCGCCAGAAGGCGAAGGCCGGGCCGGTCGAGCTGTTCTCGGCGAACGAGGATTCGGACGCGGGGGACATGTTCTCGCGGGCTGGGGTGGCGGCTGAGTGAGTCGCGCCGGGCGCGGGATTAGCGCAAGCTAATCCCCGCCTCGAGGCGCGACCGGCCGGCGGCGCTCCAGCGCCGACCGACGGCGCGGGCTTTGCCCGCGACGCCCCTTTTTATCTTGGCTGATGCATTCATGGAAATTTGAGTGCATTAAGCTCTTTGTAAACTCAAACATTGCCCCTCTCGACCCGATAAGCGTCGCCAACGCGATTCTGCATCGCCGGCTTGAGACCGCGGGATCGCTGGTACGGTCCTCAGCGTAACACGCCGGGACGTCTCGCTACGCGCCCTCTTCGTCCCGGGCACCGTGGCGCACCCGCAGGATGATCACTCGCTCCGCCTCCACCCGATAGCGCAGCACATAGGGCCAGACGCTCGTCATCTCGCGCATCCCGCCCCCGGCATCACGTCCACGCTCGGAAAATTCGGCAAGACTGTCCGCGACGGTAATCAGTCGCTCGCCCAATGTCCGCGCCGCTGCGGGATTGAAAGCAGCGATATACGCGACGATCGCTTCCACGTGAGCGACCGCCTCGTCCGTCCAGACGATCGCGCGCAAGTCAGTCGCCGACGCGTGGCCGTGGCAGCGGAGCGTCCGTGTCCCAGGACTGTATCCAGCGCTTCACCGCTTCATGCGACACCAGTCGTCCCGCTGTGACATCAGCCTCGGCGCGGGCATCCGCTGCTGCCTCGGCAGCCGGGTCGACAGACTCGAACAGGGTCGGCTTCTGGTTCATGTGGCAGCATTCATACCACGCCCGCCGCATTCCGAAAACCGTAGCGCCCCCTCACCGCAGCCAGGACAAAACAAACGACCGCCGCACCGCGCTCGTCCCGTTCGGCACCGCCACATCGATGTCCTGCCGGTGGAACTGGCGGTACAGCACCACGCTCAGCACCGCGGCATAGAAGCACCACACCGAGGCGAAGGCATAGCCCTTCACCAGATGCACGATCGTCAGCCCGACCACGTTGAGCACGCCATACCCGCGCACGACGCGGTGCGACGACAGCAGCAGCGCGCCGCAGGTCGAGGCGATGTATAGCAGCGACACCCACAGGCGGCTCGTCACCGGGTTGCTATAGGCGATCGAATGGAACTCGATCGCGGCGCAGGTCGGCGCGATCACCAGCCCCGCCATGTCCCACGCGAACACCACTGCGCCGACGCCGGTCAGCGCGAGGATCCCGCGGCGGCGCCACCCCGGCGGCTCCATCAGCGCGACCGCGATCGGCATCAGCAGCGGCGGGATTCCGAGGGCGTAGAGCGAGAACAGGAACACGCTGTGATCGACCGCATAGCGCCCGAGACGCTCCTCGAGCGACAGCCACACCAGCCCTTCCGAAAACTGGTGGAACGCGAACAGCAAGGGCACGCTCGCGAACAACAAAGCGCGCGGTTCGCGGACGTGGCGCAGCGTGGCAACGCGATCGTGGCAAGCACGACGGCGGCGGTGAAGCTGGCGGTGGCGGAGAAGCACATGGTCGGTCCCTCGGGCGCGGAACCGCCGGGGCCTGTGTGGGGGGAATTGTGCTGGGTGGGAAGGGCGGGACTTCTTGAAGCCCCTCCCCTTTAGGAGCGCCGGGTGAACAGCGCCCCGCGCTGTTCAGGTCATGCCGGGGGCATGACCGACCCGGCGCTGGGTTGGGGGTGGGGCAGTGCCTCGCAGAGAGTTAAGTTCCGCTGGACTCCCCCACCCCCAACCCCTCCCCTGAAGGGGAGGGGATTGAGAAGAAGATTTACGCCCGCGCGCCCTCGACCACACCACCCGAATTATGCCGCAGCGCCTTGAGCACCGTCTCGACGATCGCGTCCGCATCCAGACCCGCCTCGGCATATTGCGCCTCGGGCTTGTCCTGGTCCTGAAACACGTCAGGCAAGCGCAGCGTCCGCAGCTTCAGCCCCGCGTCGATCAACCCGGTATCGCTCGCGAAGGTCAGCACATGCGCGCCAAGACCGCCAACCGACGATTCCTCGATCGTCACCGCAACCTCATGCGTGGTCAGCAGCTTGCGGATCAGCTCCTCGTCGAGCGGCTTCGCGAAGCGCAGATCGGCGACCGTGGTCGACAACCCCTTGGCTTCCAGAGCATCCGCCGCCTTTAACGCCTCGCCGAGACGAGTCCCCAAGGCCATGATCGCGACCTTGTGCCCCTGGCGGACGATCCGCCCCTTACCGATCTCGAGCCGCTCGGGAACCTCGGGCATCGCCACGCCCGTGCCATTGCCACGCGGATAGCGCACCGCGATCGGCCCGCTGTCGTGCAACGCCGCGGTGTGGGTCATATGGACCAGCTCGGCTTCGTCCGACGGCGCCATCACCACCATGTTGGGGAGCGTCGCGAGATACGTCACGTCGAACGACCCGGCATGCGTCGCGCCATCCGCGCCGACCAGCCCGGCGCGGTCGATCGCGAAGCGGACCGGCAGGTTCTGGATGCAGACGTCATGGACGACCTGGTCGTACGCGCGCTGGAGGAAGGTCGAATAGATCGCGCAGAACGGCCGCATCCCCTGCGCGGCAAGGCCCGCCGCGAAGGTGACCGCGTGCTGCTCGGCGATGCCGACGTCGAAGAAGCGGTCGGGAAAGGCCTTGGAGAAACCGTCGAGCCCGGTCCCCGACGGCATCGCCGCGGTGATCGCGCAGATCGTCGGATCGCTCTCCGCTTCCTTCAGAAGCTGCGCGCCGAACACGTTCTGATACTGCGGCGGCCCCGGGGGCGCTTTGGTCTGGACGCCCGAGATCACGTCGAACTTCTGGACGCCGTGGTACTTGTCCGCAGCGGCTTCGGCCGGGGCGTAGCCCTTGCCCTTCTTGGTCACGACATGGACGAGGATCGGGCCTTCCTCCGCATCGCGGACGTTCTCGAGCACCGGGATGAGCTGCTCGAGATTATGCCCGTCGATCGGTCCGACGTAATAGAAGCCGAGTTCCTCGAACAACGTGCCGCCCATGGCGAGCCCGCGCGCGAATTCGTCCGCCTTGCTGAGGCTGGAGGCGAACGGCCGTGGCAGCTTCTTGGCAAGCCGCTTGGCGAGTTCGCGGAAGCCGAGGAACTCGCGGCTCGACACGATTCGCGAGAGATACGCCGACAACCCGCCGACCGGCGGCGCGATCGACATGTCGTTGTCATTGAGGATCACGACCAGCCGGTTGCCCGCCTGCGCCGCATTGTTCATCGCTTCATACGCCATGCCCGCGGACATCGCGCCGTCGCCGATCACCGCGATCGCCTTGCCGGGCTTGTCCGCGATCTTATTGGCGATCGCGAAGCCGAGCGAGGCCGAGATCGAGGTCGAGCTGTGCGCCGCGCCGAACGGGTCATATTCGCTCTCGGAGCGCTTGGTGAAACCGGAGAGGCCCCCGCCCATGCGCAGCGTGCGGATCCGGTCGCGACGACCGGTGAGGATCTTGTGCGGGTAGCATTGATGCCCGACGTCCCACACGAGGCGGTCGCGCGGCGTATCGAAGACATAGTGAATCGCGACGGTCAGCTCGACCACGCCGAGCCCCGACCCGAGATGGCCACCGGTCACACCGACCGCGGCGATCGTCTCCTGCCGCAGCTCGTCGGCAAGCGCGCGCAGCTCTGTCGCAGGGAGGGTCCGCAGGTCCGCGGGAACGTTAACCGTGTCGAGCAACGGCGTCTTATGAGAGTCAACCATCGGACCTGTTTAGCGCCGGTCCTTCACGCTGTCGATTGCTGCTAGTTGCTTCCGTTACAAAGCGACATTTTCTTGACGGCCGTCGCCTGCGCGACCGACAAGGCGGCATGCGCGATTTTTCCCACCGGGTGGCGACCGAAGCCGACATCCCCGCGATCAGTGCGTTGATGGAAGACGCGATCACCGCGCTGCAATCCGCGTTTCTCTCCGACGCCGAAGTCGCAGCGAGTCGGTTGAGCATGGGGCTGGACACGCAACTGATTGCGGACCGGACCTATTTCGTCGTCGAGGAATCGGGTGCGCTCGCCGGTTGCGGTGGCTGGAGTTACCGCGCGACGCTGTTCGGCGGGGACGCGAGCGCGGTTGCGCGCGATGCACGGACGCTCGATCCGGCGACCGATGCCGCGCGGATCCGCGCGATGTACACCCACCCCGGTTTCATCCGCAGCGGGGTCGGGCGGCTCGTGCTCGCGTTGTGCGAGGATGCCGCGCGCGTGGCAGGGTTCAGGCAGCTCGAGATGATGGCGACGCTTGCGGGCGAACCGCTGTACCGCGCCTGCGGTTACGTCGAGATCGAGCGCGTCGCGCGGATGGCCCCGGCGGGGCCGCCGGTGCCGGGGGTGCGGATGGGGAAGACGCTGGGATAATCCGGAGCCGCCCGTCCTTCCTTCCCCGGCGAAGGCCGGGGCCCGAGAGCAGACCATCGATCGCCTAGCGCTGCGCCTTAGACAACCACCTTCACTACTGGCCCCCGGCCTTCGCCGGGGAAGCAACAAAGTGATCGCCGGGAGAAAACCCGCCGCTACGCCGCCTTCGCGGTCGCCGCACACGCCGCGCATTTGCCGCGCACTTCGATCACCGGACGCTCGGGCGCAAACCCCGCGTCGATCGCCGCCGTCCGCACACCCTTGGTCAGCCGGTCGTCGTCGAGATGGACGATCTGCCCGCAGGAATCGCACACCAGAAAGATGCAATCGTGCAGGCAATCGGGGTGGGCGTTGGCGATATACGCGTTCGAGCTTTCCACCCGCCGCGCCAGGTTGGACGTCACGAACAGGTCGAGGATGCGGTACACGCTGTTCGCGGCGACGCGGCGCCCTTCGGTCTTGGAAACCGCTTCGGCGATGTCATAGGCCGAGGCAGGCTTGTCGAACCCCGCCAGCGCGCGGAAGATGTTGGCGCGCATCGTGGTCCACTGCTCGCCCGATCGCTCCAGCGTTGCCTGAGCCGCCAGCGCAAGATCGGCGTCCTGCGGTTCATAATGTCGGTGCGTCGCCATGGATGGGAGATAGGCCCTCCCCGCCTTCGCTGCAACGTCCGAGCGAAGGTCAGCAGGCGGCGCGGCGGTTGAGATCGTGGCCGAGCGCGAGCGTCGCGACGCCGATCAGCGTCCACACCGTCTCCAGCCCGTCGCCGTCATGCGGCAGCGAAATCGCCCCCGCCATCATGCCCAGGCCGGCCGCGCCGACCACCGCGGGCATCATATAGCCGTGCGTAAAGATCCCGCGCCCGAGCGCGATCACGCCGAAGCCGATCGCGATCGTCAGCCCGATCTCATGGAACAGTGGATTGAGCAGCAACCCGCCCGCCGATGCGGCCAACGCCAGGAACACCGAACTCGCGATGCAATGGACGACACACAGCCCCGACAGCCCGATCGCCATATTGTCGAACCGCTGTTCGATCCACCGATAGGCGGGAGAGGAGGCAAGCGTCGTCATGCTGTTCGCCATGTGGCATGCCCTCCGCCAAGTTACAACATATCATCGCGCTTTTTTGCATGCGCGGGACTGCAATCGACAATCGACGGGTCCGGGCGTGACGCGTAAGACGGGATCATGCTCCAGGCATCCTCGCTCCCCTCGCGCGTCCGACCCCGTACGGTGTCGCTCTGGCTGTTTCTCGCGGCGGCGCTGGTCGTCGCGATGGTCGTGATCGGCGGAATTACCCGCCTGACCGAGTCGGGGCTGTCGATCACCCAGTGGAAACCAATCAGTGGAATCATTCCGCCGCTCAACGCCGCGCAGTGGCAGGCCGAGTTCGACAATTACAAGCGCATCCCCGAATATCAGCAGATCAACCGCGGGATGACGCTGGCCGGCTTCCAGGCAATCTTTTTCTGGGAATATGTCCACCGGCTGCTCGGGCGCGTGGTCGGCATGGTGTACCTGCTGCCGTTCCTTTATTTCTGGGCGCGCGGACGCTTGCCGCGCGGTTATGCGCCGCGGCTCGGCGCGCTGGTCGCGCTGATCGTGCTGCAGGGCGCGATCGGCTGGTGGATGGTGTCGTCGGGGCTGACCAAGCGCACCGACGTCAGCCATATCCGGCTCGCGATCCACCTCGTCACCGCGCTGACGCTGCTGGCGGGAACGGTGTGGACTGCACTCGACCTGCGCGATCTCGCCGCGACTCGGCTCGCGCGTCCGGCACGGCTGCGTGCCTTTGCAGCCGCCGCGCTGGTGCTGTTGTTCACGCAGATCATGTTCGGCGCGTTCACTGCCGGGCTCGATGCCGGCTACGCCTTCTCAAGCTGGCCGTTGATGGGGAACGAGATCTTCCCCGCCGCCACGCCGATGACCGAGCCGATGTGGCGCAACGCGATCGACAATCCGATCGTCGTCCAGTTCATCCACCGCTGGCTCGCCTTCGTCGCGGCGGCGGGGGTCGTCGCGCTCGGCTGGCGCGCGATCCGGGCGGACGCGCCGCGAATCGGCGGAATCGCGATTGCGCTGGTCGCGGGCCAGATCCTGCTCGGGATCGCCACTTTGCTCAGCGGCGTCGAGATCGTCGTCGCCGTCGCGCACCAGGCAAATGCCGCCTTGCTGCTGATTGCGGCAATTTGCGCCGCACATGCCGTCGGACGCCGGACAATCTGACGCAGGATAGCGGACGGTATCCCGATACCTGTCGGGAAACCCGCCGAAACCTTGACTTTCCGCGCCCGTCCCAGCATTAGCAACGCCAACGATGCCGTCCCCCGGGGCGGCATCCGTCATTTTAGCTATGTAAGGTCACAAGCCCCATGAAGGCGCTGATGAAGACCACCAAGCCGGCATTGCCGTATGAGGTGGAGAAAAAATGGATCATCGTCGATGCCGATGGTCTGGTCGTTGGCCGCATGGCCTCGATCATCGCGAACATCCTGCGCGGCAAGCACAAGCCGAGCTTCACGCCCCACGTCGATTGCGGTGACAATGTCATCATCATCAACGCGGACAAGGTGCGGTTCACGGGCAACAAGCTCAAGGACAAGGTCTATTACAAGCACACCGGTTATGCCGGCGGCATCAAGGGAATCACCGCGGGCAAGGTGCTCGAAGGTCGTTTCCCCGAGCGCGTGATCGAAAAGGCCATCGAGCGGATGATTCCGCGCGGCCCGCTCGGCCGTCAGCAGATGCGCAACCTGCGCGTCTTCGCCGGCACGGAGCATCCGCATGAGGCGCAGAACCCCGAGGTTCTCGACATCGCCAGCATGAACCGCAAGAACAAGGTGGGCGCATAATGTCCGACAACCGCCAGTCGCTGGCCGATCTCGCCGCTCTGACCAACACTCCCGCGCCTGCTGCTGCAGCACCGGCCGCCGCAACGACTTCGGACGCACAGGCCGAGGATTACATGGCCGGCAAGATCGAGGAGCCAACTGCTCCGACGATGCCGCTGCGCGAGCAGATCCTCGACCAGTACGGCCGCGCCTATGCGACCGGTCGTCGTAAGGATGCGGTTGCACGTGTCTGGATCAAGCCGGGCTCGGGCAAGATCACGATCAACGGTCGTGACCAGGAAGTGTATTTCGCACGCCCGACGCTGCGTCTCGTCATCAACCAGGTGTTCGGCGTGACCGATCGCCAGGGTGCGTATGACGTCGTCTGCACCGTCAAGGGTGGTGGCCTTTCGGGTCAGGCCGGCGCGGTCAAGCATGGCATCAGCCAGGCACTGACCAAGTTCGAGCCGATCCTGCGTGCGCCGGTCAAGGCGGCAGGCTTCCTGACGCGCGACAGCCGTACCGTCGAGCGTAAGAAGTACGGCCGTGCGAAGGCACGTCGTAGCTTCCAGTTCTCGAAGCGCTAAGCTTCCCGAGCATCGATGCTTGCGAAAGGGCGGTCCGGCAACGGGCCGCCTTTTTCGTTTGGGCCGCTCGGGCACGTCCTCCTTATTGATGAGTCGAACCATTACCTTGGCACGATAAGGACATGCCCTGTCCGTTCGTTTCGAGCGAAGTCGAGAAACCCGGCACAGCGCAGGTTTCTCGACTGCGCTCGAAACGAACAGTGGGGACGACCATTTACCCGATTGCAGGACCTGCCCCAGTGACCGACGACCCTACCCCGCACGCCACGACCCAGTCCGCCCTGCTGGACGGATCATCGGACGATGTCGTTGAGACCGCCGAGGGCACGTCGAATGGGCCGACGTCCTTCACCGAGGCGATCGAGCAGGTCGGCGCGGGGTCGCTGCTAGGCTATCGGCTCCAGCAGCAGGCGATCCTGTCCGATTTCGGGCTGTTCGCGCTGCAATGCCGCGACAATGACGCGCTGCTGGCCAAGGCCGCCGAAATGGCCGCGGACGGCATGCGGACCGGGCTGTGCAAGGTTCTCGAGTTCCGTCCCCAACAGGCCGACCTGCTGTTCCGCGCCGGAGTCGGCTGGCGCGCCGGGGTGATCGGTCAGGCCACGCTGAGCGCGGACGACAAGTCGCCCGCCGGATTCGCTTTCCGCAACGGCACGCCGGTCATCTCCAACCATCTCGAGGGCGAGGACCGCTTCCGTACCCCGCAGATCATGGTCGAACACGGCGTGCGCCGTGCGATCAACGTGCTGATCTCGACCACGGCGGGCGCCTGGGGCGTGCTTGAGGTCGACAGCCCGAGCGCTGGCCAGTTCGAGGCCGCCGACATCGCGTTCCTGCAGGGCTTCGCCAATCTGCTCGGGGTGGCGATGGACCGGCAGGAGGGCGAGCGGCGGCTGGCCGAGGCGCTCGACTATCAGAAAGTGCTCGTTCAGGAGGCGAGCCACCGCGTCAAGAACAGCCTGACGATGCTGTCGAGCATCCTCCACCTGCAATCCCGCAGCAACCCGCTGCCCGAGGTATCGAGCGCGCTCAACGAAGCGTCGGGGCACGTCATAGCGATCGCGCGGACGCACGACCAATTGTGGCGGCAGGGCACCGGGCGGGTCGATATGCGGGCGTTGCTCGAGGATCTGTGCGCGAGCCTGTCCGGACAATTGCCGAGCCTCGCGCTCGACTGCACGTCCGACGCGATCTCGATCGACGCGGATCAGGCAGTCGCAGTCGGTTTGCTGATTACCGAGCTCGTCACCAATGCGGCGAAGCACGCGTATGGCGAGGACGGCGGCAAGGTCTCGGTCTCGGCGACGCGTGACGGCGAGTCGGTCTGCCTCACGGTCCGCGATTATGGCGCGGGCCTGCCCGCAACGTTCGACGTCCGCGCAGGCTCCTCGAGCAGCCTCGGCCTGCAACTGATCCGCACGTTGGCACGCAGCCTGCACGGCAGCGTCGATGCCAAGTCGGACGGGGGCGCGCATTTCATCGTCACCTTCCCGGTAGAAATGCGGAAGGGCTGACCCCTTCTCGGATCCCTTCCCCGGCGAAGGCCGGGGCCCAGTCGGAAAACAGAAGATTGCAGGCGACCGTGCTCCATTACCTCCGCCATCGCCACTGGGCCCCGGCCTTCGCCGGGGAAGAGTAAGCAGAGCCGGCGCTAAACCCGCTCGCGCTCCAGCACCTCGTCGGGCTTGGGCGACATCGTCCGGCACACGACGTCGAACCGCCCGTCCGCGACCCGGATCTCGTTGAACGATGGCGGCGTCGTCCGGGTCCGCTCCGACAGCGTTCCCGCGCCGATCATCCGGATGCTACGACCGTCAACGTCGTGCGCGATGTCGAACGGATCGTGGACGTGCCCCGTCAGAACCGCATCCGCCCCCGCCGCCGCCAGCGCGTCGAGCGCATCGGCACCCCGTCGTGTCTTGGCGGAAGCGTGCGTGTCCGCCTCGATCAGCGGATGGTGCGCGGCAATGAAGATCAGCCGGTTCTCGGGCACCGCCGCGATCAGGTCGAGCGTCCGCCGCAATGCCCCGCGACTGACATAGCCCTTCGACCAGTTGAGCCGCCACTGCGCGCGCGCGGTCGTCACCAGCGGCACGATCGCCACGCCCGCCAGATCGATCGGCCGCTCGACCATTCGTTCGACCTTGCCCATCCGGCGATAGGGGCGGAAGAACCGGTCGAACAGATTCCAGTACGGCAGGTCGTGGTTGCCCACCTCGACCGTCACCGGCACCGGCAACCGCTGGAGCCATTCGAGCCCCGCAGCGAATTCGCGCCGTCGCGCGCGCATCGTCAGGTCGCCCGTCATCACCACCGCATCGGGGCGCTCGGCATGGACCAGCGCGTCGAACCACGCGATCGCGGCGGCATCCTCGCGTCCGAAATGGACGTCGCTGACATGAAACAGACGGATCATCGGACGCCTCTTATCGTTCGCGCGTGGTCAGGAACAGGTCGCGCGTCCGCCCGATGCGGACTTCGCTACCCGGTTCCAGCATGGCGGGTTCCCCGTCGAACAGCGCCAATGCGGGTTTCTTGCCACCCGTGCGGAAGCTGGTCGCGTGGCACTGCGTCACTTCCGATGCCGCGACCCAATCGCCGGTCAGCCATTCCCAGCCGAGCCGCGTGATGCTGCCGAAATCGCGCGCGTCGATCGCGGCGATGTCGAGCCGGTCATCCTCGGCGCGCACCAGCACCGCCTGCGCGCCGGACTTGAGCCCCGCCACGCCTTCCATCCGGATCCCCTTGCCGAAGGTCCGGCTCCACGCATGCCGAAGCGCGCGTCCCAGCCCGCGCAGGCTTCCGCTCCGCACGATCTCGCGCGCACGGACCCAACTCGCCGCCGGGCCGAGGATCAACCCGACGAAGGCGCGGTTCTCGCCGACCTGCGCGAACGGCAAAGCGGTCTTGCGCGCCCGGTCGTGCGCTGCGCCGATGATCTTCGCGGGGTCGGTGCCGCCGTGGAGCAGCTTGGCGAGCAGGTTCATCGTCCCGCCCGGCAGGATCAGGATCGACCCCTTCCAGTCGAGCAGCGCGGTCACCGCCGCGTTGATCGTCCCGTCGCCCGCGAACAGCACCGCGGTATCGACCCCTGCCGCGTCGAGGGATCGCGGTGTCGGCAAGGGTTCTTCGGGAAAGGCGGTGCGCCCGGCAAGCGTCAGTCCGCGCTCGCTGCAGATCGCCTCGAGCGCCTTGGCCTTGGCAGGCGTCGCGGTGCCCGATTTCGGGTTGGTGATGAACCACAGAGTCTTCATTGTTCCGCCAACGCACCAGTCCGCGAAAAGTCACGTCGGCGATCCCGCGTGCCACAAACCCCTGTCCCGCCGCAGGCGCTTGGTGCAACGGTAGCGCATGACCGACCCACGCGCCGCCAAACCGATCGCCGAACTCACGCTGCGCGGAGTCCTGCTGGGTGGGCTCATCACGCTGCTGTTCACCGCGGCCAACGTCTATCTCGGGCTCAAGGTCGGGCTGACCTTCGCGACCTCGATCCCGGCGGCGGTGATCTCGATGGCGGTGCTGAGCGCGTTCAAGGACGCGACGATCCTCGAGAACAACATCGTCCAGACGATCGCGAGCGCAGCGGGGACGCTGGCGGCGATCATCTTCGTGCTGCCGGGGCTGATCATGATCGGCTGGTGGCAGGGCTTCCCGTTCGTGACGACCGCCGCGATCACGATGACCGGCGGCATCCTCGGCGTGATGTTCTCGGTGCCGCTCCGGCGTGCGCTCGTCGTCGATACCGACCTCCCCTATCCCGAAGGTCGCGCCGCCGCCGAAGTGCTCCAGGTCGGATCGGGCGTGCGCGGCGATGGCGACGCGCGCGGTGCCGCGGAGAGCGCGACGGGGCTGCGGATCATCATCGTCAACAGCCTTGCCGCTGCGGGGTTCGCACTGCTCACGCAGATGAAGCTGGCGATCGCCGAGGCGTCGGTGTGGTTCCGCGCGGGCGCTGGCGCGACCGGCATTTCGGGCGGGCTATCGTTCGCGTTGCTCGGGGTCGGGCATCTCGTCGGCATCTCGGTCGGGATGGCGCAGGGGCTCGGCATGGTGATCGGCTGGTGGATACTGCTGCCCTATCTCACCGCGATCCACCCGGTCGCGGGCGGCGCAGAGACCTGGGCGAACACCGTGTTCCGCTCGGATGTGCGCTTCTTCGGTGCGGGCGTGATCGGCGTGGCCGCGGTGTGGACGCTGATCAGCATCGCGCGCCCCGTCATCGGCGGAGTCCGCTCGGCGCTCGCCGCATCGCGCGCGCGCGGCGCGGGCGATACGCTAGCGCTCGAGGAACGCGACCTGCCGATCGGGATCGTGTTCGGCGGATCGCTCGCGGTGCTGCTGCCGATCGCGTGGCTGTTGTGGAGCGTCATCGCGGGCGGCCCGCTCGCCCCCGCAGCACTCGCGCTGATCGGCGGGGCGCTCGTCTTCATCCTCGTGATCGGGCTGATGATCGCGGCGGTGTGCGGCTATATGGCGGGCTTGATCGGTGCGTCCAATTCGCCCGTCTCGGGGATCGGCATCCTCGCCGTCATCGCCTCGTCGCTGATGCTGGTCGGGCTGTTCGGACGCGGCACCCCGCCCGAAACGACGCAGGCGCTGATCGCCTATGCGCTGATCGTCACTGGCATCGTGTTCGGCGTCGCGACGATTTCGAACGACAATCTGCAGGATCTCAAGACCGGGCAACTCGTCGGCGCGACGCCGTGGAAACAACAGGTCGCGCTGATCATCGGCGTGGTGTTCGGCTCGCTCGTGGTACCGCCGGTGCTCAACGTGCTCAACACCGCGTTCGGGTTCGTCGGCGCGCCAGGCGCGGGGCCGAATGCGCTCGCCGCCCCGCAGGCGGGGCTGATCTCAACGCTCGCGCAGGGCGTGCTCGGCGGCAATCTCAACTGGACGATGCTCGAATGGGGCGTCGCGGCGGGGGTGGTGGCGATCGTCGTCGACATGCTGCTCGGGCGCGCGAAGCTGCTGCGGCTTCCCCCACTTGCGATCGGCATCGGCATCTACCTGCCGATGAGCGTGATCCTGCCGACGGTGATCGGCGCGGTGGTCGGCTGGTGCTACGATCGCTGGGCCGACCGCACCGCAAACCCCGAACGCGCGCGCCGCTTCGGCGTGCTCACCGCGACCGGACTGATCGTGGGAGAGAGCCTGTTCGGGGTACTGTTCGCGTTCGTCGTCGCAGGCTCGGGGACGGACTCGCCGCTCGCGGTGGTGGGGGCGGGCTTCGCGACGCCTGCGCTGATCGGGGGGACGGTGCTGTTCGCGGCAATGGTGGCGATCTTGTACCGGGCGACGATGCGGCGGGTGGTTGCGCAAGGGGCGTAACAGTCCACGGAAGTCAGCCGTAGCCTACTGAAGCGGCTATTCCGCTTCCGCCTAACTCCGGACGTTCCTAGCCATACTGCCCCCGCCCAAAACCTGCTACTTAAGACGAGATGGACAGGGCCATTTCGCGATGATCGTTAGCATTTTAATTGTTCTCGGAACTATGGCGCTAATGGGTGCCGCAGCTTGGCATGCCAACACGGCCCTGCCATCGGGACAACTGCCTATGGGGCGAACCAACAAGCCGAATACAAATCGCATCGTCGTCGTCCTACAAGCCCCTTTCGTTTATTTCGTTGTCCTTTTCATTATCCTGATCAAAGGAGTTTTTGAAGGCGAGGCGACGATATTCGACACAAAGGCGGTCTTTGCCTTGTTTGCCATTTCAGTCGTCATTCTGATCGCTCAACAAGCACAGTTTTGGGGAGTGCGTAGGATCATGCGGAAATGTGCTCATTAAAGCGGCGGCTTCCGAAACCTGCCAGTCCGCTTACCACCAGCTATTGCCGTTCAACCTGATGAATGAGGAGCGCACAGTTCACGCAACACGACCACTGCCGTTCGTTTCGAGCAAAGTCGAGAAACCTGCGCTGTGCCCTGTTTCTCGACTACGCTCGAAACGAACGGCGGGGAGGTAACGCACGAAAGGCCGCCGACCGTTCTCCTGCGTAAGCAGGAGTCCAGGGCAACAAACGCCACACCCGTAATCCTGGGCTCCTGGGCATCCCACCCCTCCCGCGTCATCCCCGCGGCGGCGGGGAGCCATACTGGCTGGCCGCGCAGAATATGGCGGACGGCGTTAGCGGATTCCCGGCTCCGCAAGCCCTCCGCGTAAAGGCAATCGGAAGTTTAACCGGCACCCTCACCCCAAAAACTGCCGTCATGCTGAACTTGTTTCAGCATCCACCGTGCAATAGGCACAGTCCGGACTCGCGGAGGGCTGGATCCTGAAACGAGTTCAGGATGACGGACGGCTTTGCAGAACGCTCGCCATCGCGGGAAGGACGGGTGGGTTGCACCGCGCCGGCCACCCCACCCAAAACCGCTACCCCATCGCCTCAAGCAACGACCCGATCTGAATAAACGCAAACGCCACCGAGCTGTCCGCCACGCCATACGGCACGAACAGCGTATCGCCATGCCGGATCGCGCCACACGTATAGACGACGTTGGGCACATACCCCTCGCGATCCTGGTTCGCCGCCGCGAGGATCGGCTCGCGCGTGCGGCCGATCACCTTCGACGGATCGGCCTTGTCGAGCAGCACCGCGCCGATCGCATATTTGCGCATCGCGCCGACGCCGTGCGTCAGCAGCAGCCAGCCCTCGTCGAGCTCGATCGGGGGCCCGCAATTGCCGATCTGCACCAGCTCCCACGGGAACGCCGGGGTCAGCAGCTTCTGCCCCTCGTCCCAATGCGTCAGCGTATCCGACTTGAGCAGGAACAGATTCTCGCCGTCCTGCCGGCCGATCATCAGATATTGTCCGCCGACCTTGCGCGGGAACAGCGCCATGCCCTTGTTGCGCGCCGCCGGCCCGGTCATCGGCACCAGATCGAACGCGCGGAAATCGCGGGTGCGCATCAGCTCGGACTGGATCACCGAGCCGTTATAGGCGGTATAGGTGCCAAGCCATTCGACCGTGCCATCGTCATGCGTGAACTGGACGAGGCGGAGATCCTCGAGCCCTTTCGACTGCGCGGCGGTGATCGGGAAGATCACCGTGCCCGACAGCGTCGAATCGCGATGCCGGAACACCGTGATCGGACCTTCGGGAAGCGTTTCCTCGTCGATCCCGACCGCATCCGTCGCGGTCGCGAACGGCGGCTCGGGCGCGAGCTTCAACTGGTTGCCGTCGGTGATGATCCCCTCGCGGAACGCGACCGAGGAAATGTGCCCCTCGCCCACGGCGCGCAGCGACATCAGGATGCGCTGCGATCCCGCCGGCATGCCCGACTGGTCGAAATGCGGCACAGCGCTGGGGTTCATCAGCGCGGCGGCGGCATAGCTGTATTCGTGGCAGAAATACGCGCCGATCAACTGCCGCTTCTCGTCGCCGATCTCGCTGCCGTCGATCCCGAGCATGTCCTCGATTTCGTCGTAGCGCGTCATGAAGACGCGGCGCGTCTGCCAGTGGCGTGCCTCGAAATCCTTGAGGACGAGTTCGAGCTCGGCGCGGGTCTGCGCCGCGTCGAGCGACATCACCGCGGCGACGATCCGCTCGGTCCGGCTTCCGCCGTTGCGCGACCAGGCGAGATGGAACGGCCGCACGACGACTCGGGATGGGTCGGCGTGCAGCCGCAGGGCATGCTGGAACAGTTCTATCACGCGCAAATTGCCTCGTTCAATGCCTTGGCGGCATCGCGAGCGAGGCTACGCGACGGCGCTGTGGGGTCCTGCCACGCTTTCCGTACGCTTTGCCAGCCCCGAAATCGTGCAATTCGCCATTTGCAGCGCCAGAATCGACTCGGCACCCTGGTTTCGGTTCAATCCGGTCGGCATCAGACCGTCGAAACACCCGCCATCCTGCGAGGTCGCCAGCGGCAGGTCGAGATCGTTCGCCCCGAGATACCAGCGATACGCACGACCCGCTTCCTCGACCCAGCGCAGATCGTCCGATGCCAGATACGCCGCATGGCAGGCATCGATCGTCGCCTGCGCTTCCAACGGCTGCTGGTCGAACTGGAGCGGTTCGGCATAGACGCGCCCGAAGCTCTCGCTGCCGACTGCCCGGAAGCGCCCCTCGGGCGACGTCTGCCGCCCGACGATCCAGTCGAGCGTGGCGAGGCCGCACTTGACAAAATCGGGCCGGTCGAGCGCCATGCCGGCACGGATCAGCGCTTCGGGCAGGCGCGCGTTGTCATAGGCGAGGACGATCTCGAACCACTCCCACTCGGGCCGCCGCGCGACTTCGAGCAGAGCGCAAAGTTCGTCGCCGTAGCGCGCGAGGATCTGCTTGGACTGGCTATGCCCCGGATGCGCATCGAGCATCGCCGCAGCACCGAGCATCGCGAAACCGTGCGCGCGCGGCGATCCCAGTTCCATCGTGATCGACACGGTCATGTCGAACATCCGAACCGCCCAGTCGCGATGCTTGGACGACTGCGCGTCGCGAGCGGTCACGCCAAGCGCCCAGAGCGCGCGCCCGTTCGAATCTTCCGAACCGGTATCCTCGCACCAGGTCCGGTCGAAGTTCATGAAGTTGCGGAAGCGCCGTTCGTCCGGGTTCCACGCATATTGAACGAACGATGCGTAGATCGTCATCCACTTGTCGCGCTGGACCTCGTCCATCCCCGGCATCTGGCTGACCAGCATCAGCGCGCGCGCATTGTCGTCGATGCAATAGCCATGACGGCGATCGGGCACCGAATAGATCGAATGCTGAAGCATTCCGGTCGAGTCGCTCATCCGCTCGACCGCCGCGAAATCGGGCTGGAGCGGGGTGAACGACATGCTCGATCCGTGCAGCCGCCGCGGCTTGGCCGCGACCATCGCGGTGATCTCGCGCATCGCGACCTCCGCGAGGCGCGGCCAGATCATCGTGCGGCCCCGCGCATAGGCGCGCTGCTCCAGCCGCTTGCGGTTGCGATCGCTGCTGAGCAGCGCGTTGATCTCGCGCGCGAACGCGTCCGAATCGCTGAAATCGACGAGCACGCCGTAGCCGTCCGCCAGAATCTCGGTCGCATGAACATACGGCGTCGAGACGACCGCCTTGCCCACGCCAACCGCGTAGCTGAGCGTGCCCGACGTGATCTGCGCCGGGTTCAGATACGGCGTCGCGTAAATGTCGGCGGCCTGGAGATAGTCGATCAGCTCGTCATGCTCGAGGAAGGCGTCGATGAACTGGATGTTGCCCGACACGCCGAGCTTTTCGGCGAGGGCCTTGAGGCCATCCCGATACTTCTCGCCCTCATAGGCGACGAGGTTCGGGTGAGTCGCCCCCAGCACGGTGTAAAGCGTCTCGGGATGCGCCGCGACGATCTTGGGCAGCGCCTCGATCATCACTTCGATGCCCTTGCCCGGCGCGAGCAGACCGAAGGTCAGCACGACTTTGCGCCCTTCCCAGCCGAAGCGCGGCTTGAGCGTATCGGGCTCGACGAAATCGCGATCCGGCACACCGTGCGGGATCATCACGATCGACCGACCGCTCGCACCATAGACGCGCTCGAGAATTTCGCGACCGCGCTCGGCCATGACGACGACGCGCGACGCGCGCTGCAGCAGGCCTTCCATCACGCGACGCTGATCGGCATCGGGCTTTTCGAGAATCGTGTGCAGCGTGACGATGACCGGCAACGAGACGCGGTCGAGCAGCGCGAGAATATGCTCGCCGGCCGGACCGCCGAAAATGCCATATTCGTGCTGCAGCCAGATCGCCTGTGCACCGCTCGCTTCAATCGCGCGCGCGGCGTCGAGATAGGCGACACGGTCCTGCTCGGGGATGCTGCGCGTTACCTCGGGCGGATAGACGTAGCGACCGGGATGGTCGTCCATCGCATAGACGTCGATCTTCAGATCGGGGAAGCGGCCCTTGAGGGCCGTGAACGTGTCCGTCGTGTATGTTGCAAGGCCGCATTTCCGGGGCAGGAAATTGCCAATCAGTGCAAGGTGATCGATCGGGGTCACGACATCTGCCAAATGCACCATGTTCGTAATCCTAAGAGTGAAATCGGGGGAACACCCCTCAGCTGTCACCAAACGAACGGCCAAGTTTCAATATGGTTGCAGTGATGTTGCATCGCAACACAGGATTCATGTTAACTTCGATCACTCGCGCGACGGAACGAGCGTCTCAGCCGCGCCCGCGATAGCCCGGAACGTCCTGCGGCGGGAGCCACAGATGCTCGGGCGGCGGTCCGGATTGCCAGAACACGTCGATCGGGATGCCGCCGCGCGGATACCAATAACCACCGATTCGCAACCAGCGTGGCTGCATCTCGTCGAACAATCGCTGGCCGATCCCGACCGTGCAATCCTCGTGGAAACCCTGATGGTTGCGGAAGGCACCGAGGAACAGCTTGAGCGATTTCGACTCGACGATCGTGTCGCCGGGGGCATAGTCGATCACCAGATGCGCAAAATCGGGCTGGCCCGTTACCGGGCACAGGGACGTGAATTCGGGAACCGCGAACCGCACGAGATACAGCGATCCCGCGCGGGGGTTGGGAACGTAATCGAGCACTGCGGCTTCTGGGGAAGCGGGCAGCGCGCTGGTTTGGCCAAGATGAAGTGGTGTCATGCGCAAAAGATAGGGGAGCAGCAGCCGAAATGAAACCGCCGCCCCTCACGCTGATCCCGGTGCTCGGCGACCAGCTCTCGCTCGGCCTGTCCTCGCTCGAGGATGCGGACCCGGCGACCACCACGATCCTGCTGATGGAGGTCGCTGACGAGACGACCTATGTCCGGCACCACAAGCAGAAGATCGCGTTCATCCTGTCCGCGATGCGCCACCACGCCGAGCTGCTCCGTGAGCAAGGGTGGACCGTGGAGTACGTCACGCTCGACGATCCCGACAACAGCGGCAGCTTCACCGGTGAGGTCGCGCGCGCCGTTGCGCGGCTCGAGCCGGAGCGGATCGTCGTAACCGAAGCGGGCGAATGGCGTGTCCAGGCGATGCTCGAGGCGTGGGAAACGCTTTTCGGAATTCCGGTCGAGATCCGCAGCGACGATCGCTTCCTCGCGACTCACGCGGCGTTCCAGGCATGGGCGGAGGGCCGCAAGCAACTCCGCATGGAATATTTCTACCGCGAGATGCGCCGCGAAACCGGGCTGCTGATGGACGGCAAGGATCCGGTCGGCGGGCAGTGGAATTTCGACCATGACAATCGCAAGCCCGCGCAGTCCGACCTGCTGATGCCGCACCCCCTGCGTTTTCCCCCCGATGCGATCACGCAGGACGTGCTCGCGCTGGTGGCGGACCGGTTCGCGGATCATCCCGGCAGCCTCGACAGCTTCGCCTGGGCGGTGACCGCGCACGACGCCGAACGGCAGCAGAAGCATTTCCTCGATCATGCGCTCGCTGGATTCGGCGATTATCAGGACGCGATGCTGACCGGCGAGCCTGCCTTGTGGCATTCGCTGCTCTCGCCCTATCTCAACTCCGGGCTGCTTGATCCCCTCGCGCTCTGCCGCGCGGTCGAGAAGCGGTTCCGCGCGGGCAAGGTGCCGGTCAACGCGGCGGAAGGCTTCATCCGCCAGATCATCGGCTGGCGCGAATATGTCCGCGGGATCTACTGGCGCGAAAGCCCCGAGTACGCGCAGCGCAACGCGCTCGGCGCGACCCGTGCGCTCCCCGCTTTCTACTGGACCGGCGAGACCGACCTGCACTGCATGGCCGAGGCGCTAGGGCAGACGCTCGCCAACGCACACGCGCATCATATCCAGCGGCTGATGGTCACGGGCACCTTCGCGCTGCTGATCGGCGCGGACCCGCACGCGGTCCATCTGTGGTACCTCGAAATTTATATCGACGCGTATGAATGGGTCGAACTGCCCAATACGCTCGGCATGAGCCAGTTCGCCGATGGCGGCCTGCTCGGCTCCAAACCCTATGCGGCAAGCGGCGCGTACATCAACAAGATGTCCGATTACTGCAAGACTTGCCGCTACGACGTCCGCCAGCGGACCGGCCCCGACGCCTGCCCGTTCAACGCGCTCTACTGGGACTTCATCGCCCGCCACGAGGACACGCTCGCGCGCAATCCGCGCATGGCGATGCCGTACCGGACGTGGAGCAAGATGGCCCCAGCGACCCAGGATGAGATCCGCGGGTCGGCAAAAGCCTTTCTCGACCGTCTCGACGCCGCTGCGGAGGCAGGTTAGGCTCCCCAAAACAAGCAAAAGGAGACGGGACATGGACTCGCTGGTGACCACCGAATGGCTCGCAACCGAACTCGGCGCGAACGACTTGCGGATCGTCGACGCGACCTATTTCGCGGGCTTCGGGGACCGCAACGCTGCCGCCGAATATGAAGCGGCGCATATCCCCGGCGCGGTGTTCATGGATCTGGGCGAAATCGCCGACACGTCGAGCGACCTTCCCTCGATGCTTCCCACGCCCGAGAAATTCGCAAGCCGGATGCAGTCGCTCGGGCTCGGCGATGGCAGCCGGATCGTGCTCTACGACAACTCGCCCTATCATACGTCGGCGCGCGCGTGGTTCATGCTCCGCACCTTCGGCGCGCATGACGTCGCGATCCTCGATGGCGGGCTTTCCAAGTGGCAGGCGGAAGGTCGCGACACCGCCAGCGGCAAGGAACAGCTCCGCCACCGGCACTTCACCGTCTGGGCCGACGACAAGGGCGTCCGCACGCTCGACCAGATGAAGGCCAACGTCGACAGCGGCGCAGAGCAGGTGCTCGACGCACGCTCCGCCGCGCGCTTCACCGGCGAGGAAGCCGACCCGCGCCCCGCGACGCACCCGGGGCATATCCCGGGGTCGAAGAACCTGCCGGTCGGTCAGCTGTTCAACGAAGACGGCACGTGGAAGACCGGCGACGCGCTCCGCAGCGCGTTCGAGGGCGCGGGGATCGACCTCGCCAAGCCGCTGGTGACGACCTGCGGCTCGGGTATCACCGCCTCGGCGCTCGCGTTCGGCGCGCATCTGCTGGGGGCGAACGCCGCGGTCTATGACGGCAGCTGGTCCGAATGGGGTGCGGATCGCACGACGCCTAAGGCGACCGGCGCGGCGTAACGCCTTCTTTTCTTTAGCCCCTCCCCTTCAGGGGAGGGGTTGGGGGTGGGGCAGTGCCTCGCAGAGAGCGAAGTTCTGCTGGACTTCCCCACCCCAACCCCTCCCCTGAAGGGGAGGGGCTTCTAGAACGAAGCTCAGCGCTTGCCTTTCCTCACGCAGAGAGCTTTGCAGTCCCGGCACTGCCGGAGCGACACCATGAAGAAGACCGATACCCCCAAGGGCAACTCCACCCGCGTCGTCACCGCCGGTCGCCGCAAGGAATGGACCCAGGGGATCGTCAACACCCCCGTCTGGCGCGCCTCGACGATCCTGTACGACTCGGTCGCCGACCTCCGCGCCGCCGGCGCGCGCGACACGCACCACCGGCTCTTTTACGGCCGCCGCGGCACGCCGACCCAATGGAGCCTTGCCGACGCGCTGACCGAACTCGAGCCCGGCGCCGAAGGTACGTTCCTTTATCCATCGGGTGTCGCAGCGATCGCCGCCGCGATGCTTTCGGTCCTGTCCCCCGGCGACGAAGTGCTGATCCCCGACACCGCCTATGACCCGACCCGCTCGCTCGCCAACGGGCTGCTCGCGCGGATGGGGATCACGACGCGCTTCTATGATCCGCTGATCGGGGCGGGCATGGCCGACTTCATCGGCGACTCCACCGCTGCGATCCTGCTCGAAAGCCCGGGCAGCCTGACCTTCGAGGTGCAGGACATCCCCGCGATCGTCGCCGCCGCCAAGGCGCGTGGCATCACGACGCTGCTCGACAACACCTGGGCGACGCCGTTGTTCTTCCCCGCGATCGCGCACGGGATCGACCTGACGATCCTTGCGTGCACCAAGTACGTCGTCGGGCACAGCGACGTAATGCTCGGCTCGGTCACCGCCGCGCCGGGGCATTTCGCACGGCTGCGCGACACCAGCTTCCAGCTCGGGCAGGTCGCCAGCCCCGACGATTGCTGGCTCGGGTCACGCGGTTTGCGCACCATGGCGATCCGGCTGCGCCAGCACGAACAGAGCGCGCTCCAGATCGCGCGTTGGCTGCACGACCGCCCCGAGGTCGCCACCGTGCTGCATCCTGCCCTGCCCGACTGCCCGGGGCATGAAACCTTCCTCCGCGATTTCTCCGGCTCGTCCGGCTTGTTCTCGTTCGTATTGCAGGGCGGCACCGAGGCGGCGCGCGCCGCGCTGATCGACGGGCTCGAGCATTTCGGGATCGGCTATAGCTGGGGCGGATATGAAAGCCTCGCGATCCCGGTCGATCCGCATCGCCATCGCACCGCGACGCGCCGTGCTGATGCCGGGCCGATGGTGCGGTTGCAGATCGGGCTGGAAGACCCCGAGGATCTGATCGCCGACCTCGCCGCGGGTCTGGAGCGGTTCACCGCCACGCGTTGACCCGGCGCTGTGGCCCGACAGCAACATTGCCTTACGAACCAGCAATGCTCGCGCAATGCTTCTTGTGCGGTGCGGTGAAACACGGCATCATTACCGCCTCTTCGGTCATCGGCGCGGGACGGCTTCAAGCCTTCGACAGATGCCGGATCGAAGACGGCAGGCGGGGACAGTCGCATTTCGAAAGGGAAATGATGCGCTTCTCCAGAACAACGCTTGGCGGGCTGCTGCTCGCCGGATTCGCTACCCCTGCGTTCGCGCAGGAAACCGCCCCACCACCCGCGATCACGATCAACGGCACCGCGGCGGTCGTCACCGACTATCGCTTCCGCGGGATCTCGCAGACCGATCGCAATGCGGCGGTTCAAGGGTCGATCACGGTCACGCATGAATCGGGCTTCTATGCGTCGGTCTGGGGGTCGTCGGTCGACAATTACGTCACCGTCGCCGGGACCGGACATCAGGAAATCGATCTGATCGGCGGCTACAAGAAGACCGTCGGCGGCACGACGTTCGACATCGGTGCGCTGTATTACTTCTACCCGAAGACGCATCCCGCCGGCGACGCCAGCAGCTCGGACTTCGTCGAGCCGTATGTCGACATCTCGCACACCTTCGGCCCGCTGACCTCCAAGGTGACGGTCAATTATGCGCCCAAGCAAAAGGCGCTAGCGCTCGACCAGGGCGCGTCCGGGCTGCTGCGCAAGCGCGACAACGTCTATCTCGCCGGGGATTTCTCGGCGGGCATCCCGAAGACCCCGCTCGGGCTGACCGCGCATGTCGGGCACAGCTTCGGGCCAAGCTGGCTCGCGACCGATTCGACCGGCAAGAAGGGCTATACCGACTGGGGCCTCGGCGCGACCGCGACCTACAAGGTGCTGATTCTCGGCGTATCCTATGTCGACACCGACGCCCGCTTCCTGTCGAGCGGCGGCCGCAACGTCAGCAAGGGCGGCGTCGTCGCCTCGTTGGGCGTGGCGTTTTGACCACGCCAGGATTATAATAAAAAACGCTCCCCCGGCACAGGCCGGGGGAGCGAGTTGCTCTTCCAACGCTTCGCCTGTTGCCTGTTCCCCAAGCGTGCTTGACGAACCGCCATCAGAACAGGGGGCCTATGCGATGGCAGAACCGACGATCCTGCGGGCGAAGCGCGTTATCCATTCGCTTACGGAGGAATCGGCGTGGCGTGTTGCCCGCTTCCTGTACCGGGACCGCCACGATGCAACCGCCGTCATCCCCGCTGCCAGCGAAGCGCCCGTACCGGGCAATTACCGCGAGGATGTCGCACGGATTGGCACGGCAGATCCCGACAGCTTCCCCCCGCTAATCTATCAGACCTGGAAGAGCCGCTCGGTGATCCCCGCCAATTACCGGCACTGGCGGCAAACCTTCGTGGATCTCAACCCGGACTGCCAGGTCTTGCTGTGGGACGATGCTGACAATCGCGCGTTCATCGCGGATCGCTTCGCTTGGGCGCTGCCCGTCTACGACAGCTACCAACGGGAGATCTTCCGCGCCGATGCGGTGCGGTTCTTCTTTCTGTTCGAATTCGGTGGCCTGTATGCGGACATGGATACCGAATGCCTCCGGCCGATTCACCCAAGCGCGACGGCGGGCGCGGTCGTGCTGTGCCGGATGGGAGGCAACCCGGATTTCGCCCATGCGCTTCCGAATGCCGTCATGGCCTCGCGGCCGTTCCAGATATTCTGGCTATTCGCTATCAAACGCATGCTCGACGCAGCCGCTAGCCCCGCCGCAGCAACCTCTGGGCCGGAAGCGTTGACCGGGCCGGTGCTGCTCAAGCAGGCTCATGATGCGTTCGTCAGGCTCGACGAAGCAGCCGTCATGGCGGAGTTGGCACCCGTGCTGGCACTCCTCAACGAGCGTCAGCAGGCTTCGCTCCGCTATGCACAACCGACTCTCCTTCCCGGGCCGGTCTGGTATCCACTCGACTGGACCAACCTGATCCACAAACGCCTTCGCGACCGCCTCCGAAAAGACCAACGGATCCTGCCCGCATCGGTCGGCAGGACGTTGTTCCCGCATGCCGCAGTCGTCACCTATTGGAGCCATTCCTGGTAAGACGGCGGATGTTGCGCAACCGACGCGGTCGCGCTTCGTCCTGACCGCGTCCGGGCATCGCTTACTTCGGCGTGGACGTCCGTGCGGTCTGGCCGTCGCCTTCGGGCGCGGAGACGATGTCGCGCGTCGTCGTGCCCTTGTCGACGACGGTCGTGCCCGGATCGCCGACCGACGACCGGATACCCGGATCGTCATTGTCGATCCCGGCCTGGCTGATCGTCGCCGCCTCGCCCGCGCTGCGCTGCGCCGCGCCGCCGAACAGCGCGTCGAGCGCCTGTGCATTGGCGCTGACGTCGTTCGCGCGCGCCGCCCCGGGCTTGGGCGGGGTCAGCGAGAAATCGGGCGGGATCACTAGCGGGGCCTGGCGTGCGACAGTGAACTCGTCGGGGCCGCTACGTCCGTGGACACGGTTGTGTGCACAGCCCGACAGCAGAACGAGCGCAAGCGCAGCGGGGAGGATCGTCGAAATACGCATGCAAAGTCTCCGTTGGGCCCTGATCTGCCCCTGATTCTATCGTGCCCGGGGCGATCCGGGCCCCGTCGCTGGTGTTGTCGCTGGTGCATCCGCTGCCGGACTCCCCCGCACCGGCTTCTCTCGTACCAGAAGCGCGCGCGCGAACAAGATGACGACGCCGATCGAGATCGCCGCATCCGCGATGTTGAACACGAGGAACGGCTGCCAGCTGCCGAAATGCAGATCGGCGAAATCGACGACATAGCCAAGCCGTACGCGATCCAGGATATTCCCCGCCGCGCCGCCGAGCACGAGGCCGAGCGCCGCCTGCTCCGCGCGGTTGGTTTCGCGCCACATCCACACCAGCACGCCGAGCGCGATCACCCCGGTCATCGCGACCAGCAGCCACCGCATCGTGTCGGTATCGGCATGGAGCAGCCCGAGCGACACGCCATGATTGGCGACGAAGCGCAGGTTGAAGAAAGACGTGACGTAATGCGCATCGCTCAGCGCATCGAGCTTGAGCCCGTCGGTCACGCCGAGCTTCGCCGCCTGGTCACAAACGAACAGAAGCGCGGCGGTCGCCAGCCCGGCCAGCGGCAGCTTCATGCGACCACCTCTTCGCAGCGATCGCACAAATCGCCGTCGACCGTGACTTCGGGCAGATGCCGCCAGCAACGCCCACATTTGTGGAAGTCGGTCCGGCTGACCGCGACGCCCGCGCCCGTCGTCACCTTGGCGACGATGAACAGCTCGGCGAGTGCCTCGACCGGCATCGGGGCCTCGGGGACGACGACCTCCGCCTCGAGGCTCGAGCGCACGATCTTCTCGCGCCGCAGCGGTTCGATCGCCTCGGTCACTTGCGTGCGAAGCGCACGAACCTGCGCCCAATGTGCGGCATCGACCCCGTCGACCGCGGGCAACTCGGGCCATTCGAGCAGGTGCACCGACCCGTCCTCGCTCGGGAAGCGCGACTGCCACGTCTCCTCGGCAGTGAAGCACAGCACGGGAGCGGCATAGCGCACCAACGCGTGGAACAGCATGTCGAACACTGTCCGGCAGCCGCGCCGCTTCGGATCGTTTACCCCATCGCAATAGAGCGAATCCTTGCGGATATCGAAGTAGAAGGCCGACAGGTCCTCCTGCGCGAATTCGGTCAGCAGCCGGACATAGCTGTTGAAATCATACACCGCGACCGCCGCGCGCAGCTTGGCGTCGAGCTCGGCAAGCAACTGGAGCACATAACGTTCGAGCTCGGGCATCTCCGCGACCGGCAGGCGTTCCGCCTCGTCGAACCCTTCGAGCGCGCCGAGCAAATAGCGGAAGGTGTTGCGCAGCTTGCGATACTGGTCGGAGACGCCGTTCAGGATCTCCTTGCCGATGCGGTGATCCTCGGTGAAATCGACCGACAGCGCCCACAGCCGCAGGATATCAGCGCCCGATTCCTTCATCAGGTCGAGCGGGTTGATCGTATTGCCGAGGCTCTTGGACATTTTCATGCCCTTGGAATCCATCGTGAACCCGTGCGTCAGCACCGCCTTGTACGGCGCCCGCCCGCGCGTTCCGCAGCTCTCCATCAGCGACGACTGGAACCAGCCGCGATGCTGGTCCGAGCCTTCGAGATACAAATCGGCGGGCCATTGCAGGTCGGGCCAGCGCCCGCTGTCGAGCACGAACGCGTGCGTGCAACCGCTGTCGAACCACACGTCGAGAATGTCGGTAACGCGCTCGTAATCGGTGAGGCGGTAGTCCGGGCCGAGCAGCTCCTGCGCCGCTTCCTCGCTCCACGCATCGACGCCCTCGGCGCTTACCGCCGCGACGATCCGCGCGTTGACCGCGGGGTCGACGAGATACTGCCCGGTCTTGCGATCGACAAACAAAGTGATCGGCACGCCCCACGCGCGCTGGCGGCTGATCACCCAGTCGGGGCGACCCGCGACCATCGCGGTGATGCGGTTCTGGCCCTTGGGGGGATACCAGGTGGTGGCTTCGATGGCGGCGAGGGCGGTTTCACGCAACGTTCGCCCGGTTCGCCCCTCCCCTTCAGGGGAGGGGTTGGGGGTGGGGGGTGTCTCACCGAGACCGCACTCTGCTGGTGTCTCACCGAGACCGCCCTCTGCTGGACTGCCCCACCCCAACCCCTCCCCCGAGGGGGAGGGGCTAAGATCCATCGGGATAAACCATTGCGGCGTGGCGCGGAAAATCACCTTCGCCTTCGACCGCCACGAATGCGGATAGCTATGCGCGAAATCGTCGCTCGCCGCGATCAGCGCGCCGACGTTGCGCAGGTCCGAACAGATCGGCCCCTCGGCGGAGACGAACTTCTTGTTGATCACCGAGCCCTGCCCGCCGAGCCACGCCCAATCGTCGCGATACATCCCCGCGCCATCGACCGCGAAGACCGGCTCGATGCCGTATTGCTTGCACAGCAGGAAATCGTCCTCGCCATGATCGGGCGACATGTGGACAAGCCCGGTGCCCGCGTCGGTGGTGACGAAATCGCCCGGCAAAAACGGCCGCGGCTTGGCGAAGAACCCGCCAAGCGCATGCATCGGATGCCGCGCGGTCGCGCCCTCGAGCTGCGAGCCCTTGATCGACTGCAATGCCGTGACGGTGCCCGCGCTGTCGCCGATCTTGAGGATCACCGGATGCCCGATCCGTGCGCCGAAGCTTTCGAGCAGATCATGCGCGACCAGCAGCGTGCGCGGCCCCTCGGCCATGTCGTCGAAGCGGACCAGCAGATATTCGATCTCCGGCCCATAGCTCAGCGCCTGGTTGACCGGGATCGTCCACGGCGTCGTCGTCCAGATCACCGCATGCGCGCCGACCAGCTCGGGCGCGTTCGGCGCATCAACGATCTCGAATGCGACGTCGATCTGCGTCGACACCACGTCCTCATATTCGACCTCGGCCTCGGCGAGCGCGGTCTTCTCGACCGGCGACCACATCACCGGCTTCGCGCCGCGATACAGCTGACCGCTCTCCGCGAACTTCATCAGCTCGGTGACGATCGTCGCTTCGGCCGCGAAATCCATCGTCAGATAGGGATGCTCCCAGTCGCCGTTGATCCCGAGCCGCTTGAGCTGCTCGCGCTGCACGTCGACCCAATGCTGCGCATAGGCCCGGCACTCGGCGCGGAACTCGCGCGGCGGGACTTCGTCCTTGTTGCGCTTCTTGGCGCGATACTGTTCCTCGACCTTCCACTCGATCGGCAGGCCGTGGCAATCCCAGCCGGGCACGTACGGCGCGTCCTTGCCGAGCAGCGTTTGCGTCCGGCACACCGTATCCTTGAGGATGTGGTTGAGCGCATGGCCAATATGCATGTCGCCATTCGCGTACGGCGGGCCGTCGTGCAGGATGAACTTCTCACGCCCGGCGCGCGCGGCGCGGACCTTCTCGTACAGCCCCATCGCCTGCCATTTCGCGAGAATCCCCGGCTCCTTGGCGGGGAGCCCCGCCTTCATCGGGAAGTCGGTCTTCGGCAGGAAGACGGTATCGCGGTAATCGCGCGCGGGTGCGGGGGTGGGAGCGTCGGTCATTTGCTTGAGCGCTTAGCCTGAAGCGCGCGCCGTAGAAAGCCCCTCCCCTTTGGAAGACCTCACCAGAAAAGCCCCTCCCCTTCAGGGGAGGGGTTGGGGTGGGGCAGTGCGCTGCCACCGGCCGGGAAGCGTGGAAGCGGTGGCTGCGATGATCTCGGCAACGCCCGCGAGGTTCGTCATGACGTCGGGATTGCCGAAGCGGATGATTGTGAAGCCGAGTGCCCTCAGGCGGACGTCGCGTTTTTCATCAACAGGCCCATCATGCGTGTCGCCGTCTACCTCGACCCCAAGCCCAATGGCAGGGCAGAAAAAATCCAGAATCGCCTGCGCCTCGAACACGACATGCTGGCGACGAAACTTCAGGCCATTCAGTTGGGAGTTAGAAAGCGCCCGCCACAGCCTAACCTCAGGCTCGGTAGGGTTCCGCCGCATCTCATGCGCGCGAGCCAGCAACTCCGCCTCAGTAGCCCTTACTGCCCCACCCCAACCCAGCGCCGGGTCGGTCATGCCCCCGGCATGACCTGAACAGCGCGGGGCGCTGTTCACCCGGCGCTCCTGAAGGGGAGGGGCTAATCGCGCCCTACTCCTGCACTCGCTACTCCCTCGACACGCCTACTCCCTCACACCCCACACCCTCACCAACTCCACACCATCCCCGTCTCGCTGAACGGTTTCGGCTCCATCGGAGGGATCGTCGCCGCATTCAGCTCGCACTGCCAATAACCGACGTCGATCCAGCGCCCTTCCTTATACCCCGCCTCGCGGAAGAACCCCGCGCGCCTGAACCCGACCGATTCATGCAGCCGGATCGAATGGTCGTTCGGCAACGCGATCACGCCGATCGCGTGGGTAAAGCCCTGCGCGCGCACCGTATCGATCAGCGCGTCGTACAATTGCCGCCCGTTGCCGCGCCCGTGCGTGCCGATCTCGAGATAAACCGTCGTCTCGATCGTGTAGCGATACGCGGGTCGATCGCGGAACGCCGATGCATAGGCATAGCCGCGCACCGGCCCGCCCTCGCCTTCGGTCACGACCAGCCACGGGTACAGCCCGTTAGACTTTGCCATCCGCGCGCACATGGTCGCAGTGTCGGGCGCGTCGGACTCGAACGAGACCGTCCCGCGCTCGACATAGGGGCGATAGATCGCCGCGATCGCCGCCGCATCGTCGAGCGTCGCGGGGCGCACTGCGACGCGGGTCGGCCCCTCGGACGGAACCTCCCGCGGCGCGATCACAGCGCGAACCGTGCGAGCACCAGATCGAGCAGCTTGGCATCGCCAGGGCGCGGTGCGGTCCCGCCGATGCCGTCGCACTCGAGGCAGCGCGCCTGAATCGCGGCGCCCGTGCCGATCCGCTTCACATCGCCGAGCGCGCGCGCGAACACCGCGCGACGATCCGCCGCCATCCGCGTGAACGCGTCGCCCGCCGAGGCATCGTCATCATCGCGTCCCGAGGACAGGATCTGGGCGATCATCATCGCGAACGCGCCCGGCTTCTTCTCGAGATATTCGGCATGGACATCGGCGGGCTTCAGCCCGGCGCGCTTGGCGGCTTCGTCGATTGCATCCTGCAACCCGCCGAAGCGGTCGACCAGCCCGAGCTGCCGCGCGGTGCCGCCATCCCAGACGCGCCCCTGCCCGATCTCGTTGACGCGCTCGGGCGTCATCTTGCGCGCATTGGCGACGCGGGTGATGAACTGGCGATAGCCGTTCTCGATTCCCGCCTGGAAGATCGTGTCGGTCTCGGGCGTGGTGCCGCCGTAAATGTCGGGCTGCCCCGACAACGGCGTGGTGCGGACGCCGTCCGAGGTCAGGCCGATCTTCTTGAGCGTGTTCTCGAAGGTGGGAATGATCCCGAAGATCCCGATCGAGCCGGTGATCGTCGTCGGTTCGGCGAAGATCACGTCGCCCACGGTCGACACCCAATAGCCGCCCGACGCCGCGAGGTTGCCCATCGACACGACGATCGGCAGTTTCTGCGCCTTCGCCTCGATGATCGCGCGGCGCATGTCCTCGGACGCGAGCGCCGAACCGCCGGGCGAATCGACGCGGACGACGAGCGCCTTGAGGTCCTTCTTGGCGAGGCCCTCCAGCACCAGCTTGGCGACCGTGTCGCCGCCGACCGAGCCCGCCTTCGACTTGCCGTCGATGATGTCGCCCGCGATCGTCAGCACGCCGATCTTGGCGCCCGCGGTCGGCAGCGGGTTCGCCGCGACGTAATTGGCGAGCTTGATCGTGTTGAACGTCCCCGGCGCCTTGCCATTGGGGGTGCCGGCAAGCTGCGCCACGCGCTTGCCGAAATCGAGCCGGGTGCCGAGCTTGTCGACGATCCCGGCCGAGAGGTTGGCCTCGGCGATATTCCCCTGCGCCGCGGTGATGACCGCGCCCGGGGTCGTCAGGAACGGCTGGAACTTCGCCTTGGGCCGCGCCTTGGTGACGACCTCCTGCCACTGCTGGAACAGCACCTGGTACAGCTTGACGACTTCTTCCTTGGCCTCGGGCGAGGCTTCGGTGCGCGTGTACGGCTCGACGAACGACTTGTACTTGCCGACGCGATAGACGTGCGCGTTGACGCCGAGCTTGTCGATCAGGCCCTTGTAATAGAGCTGGCTTCCGCCCGGCCCCATGAACAGCGTGCCCCCCATCGGGCTCATCCAGATCTCGCTCGCGTTCGCGGCGAGGCGGTAGCCGCCATCGGTATAAGCGGTGGCATAAGCGAGCACCGGCTTGCCCCCCTTCCCATCGGAACCGTCGCGCACGCGGCGGAGCGCGTCGCCGACTTCGGTCAGCGCGGCGGGATAGCCGCCCGCGAACGAGTCGAGATCGAGCACCACCGTCTTGACGCGGTCGTCCTTCGCCGCCTTGTCGAGCGCACGCACGACGTCGCGCAGGCGATATTCCGGGGTCGACCCGCCGCCGCCGAGCGCCGCGAAGGGGTCGCCGGGTGACGGCTGCTCGACGATCGGGCCGTCGAGCTTGAGCACCAGCGCGCCATCCTTGATCGCGCCCGTATTGGGTTTCGCCGCCAGCGCGCCAAACAGCAGGCCGAAGAACAGCAGCATGGCGACCAGCACCAGCGCGTCCTTGATCCCGACCAGAATTCTCCAAGCGCCCCGAACGAGTTTCACCTGCGCCGCTCCCTGCAATGCGGAAAAATACCGCCTACAGCTAGAGCAGCCCCCGGGCGGAGTAAATGCGTGTTAGCGGCGCAACACAGCTTTTTGCCATGAGGCTCGGCCCGCCTGCCAATCGGACCGGCTCGCCACGGAATCGCGGCAGGCCCGTATTGACGATGGCGGGTGGCGTACGCATATGCGCCGTGCTGGCACTCACTGCTGGCGAGTGCCAACAGCTGTTCATAGAAAAGGGACTCCGCGCATGAACTTTCGTCCGTTGCACGACCGCGTCCTCGTCCGCCGCGTAGAGGCAGAAGAGAAGACCGCAGGCGGGATCATCATCCCGGAAACTGCCAAGGAAAAGCCGCAGGAAGGCGAAGTCGTTGCCGCAGGCACCGGCGCCCGCAACGAAGCCGGTGAAATCCACCCGCTCGAAGTCAAGGCCGGCGACAAGGTGCTGTTCGGCAAATGGTCCGGCACCGAAATCAAGATCGACGGCGAAGACCTTCTGATCATGAAGGAATCGGACATTCTCGGCATCGTTGCCTGAGTCTTTCCGTAAACGACCTTCACTATCTTCAACTTCTGAAAGGGTAGCCCACCATGGCATCCAAGGACGTAAAATTCGGGCGTGACGCCCGTGAGCGCATTCTCCGCGGCGTTGATATTCTCGCCGACGCGGTCAAGGTCACGCTGGGGCCAAAGGGCCGCAACGTCGTGATCGACAAGAGCTTCGGCGCCCCGCGCATCACCAAGGACGGCGTCACCGTCGCCAAGGAAATCGAGCTCAAGGACAAGTTCGAGAACATGGGCGCGCAGATGCTGCGCGAAGTCGCGTCGAAGACCAACGACATCGCCGGCGACGGCACGACCACCGCAACGGTTCTTGCTCAGGCGATCGTCCGTGAAGGCATGAAGTCGGTCGCGGCCGGCATGAACCCGATGGACCTCAAGCGCGGTATCGACCTCGCGGTCGTCGAAGTCGTCAAGGATCTCCAGGCGCGTTCGAAGCCGGTTTCGGGTTCGCATGAAGTCGCCCAGGTCGGCATCATCTCCGCGAACGGCGACAAGGAAGTCGGCGAGAAGATCGCGGAAGCGATGGAGAAGGTCGGCAAGGAAGGCGTGATCACCGTCGAGGAAGCCAAGGGTCTCGAATTCGAGCTCGACGTCGTCGAAGGCATGCAGTTCGACCGTGGCTACCTCTCGCCCTACTTCATCACCAACCCCGAGAAGATGTCGGTCGAGCTTCAGGATCCCTACATCCTGATCCACGAGAAGAAGCTGTCGAACCTGCAGGCGATGCTCCCGATCCTGGAAGCGGTCGTTCAGTCGGGTCGTCCGCTCCTGATCATCGCAGAAGACATCGAGGGTGAGGCTCTCGCCACGCTCGTCGTCAACAAGCTGCGCGGCGGCCTCAAGGTCGCAGCGGTCAAGGCACCGGGCTTCGGCGATCGTCGCAAGGCGATGCTCGAGGACATCGCGATCCTGACCAAGGGCGAGATGATCTCGGAAGACCTCGGCATCAAGCTCGAGTCGGTCACGCTCGGCATGCTCGGCACCGCCAAGCGCGTCACGATCGACAAGGACAACACCGTCATCGTCGATGGCGCTGGTGACCATGAGTCGATCAAGGGCCGCACCGATGCGATCCGTCAGCAGATCGAGAACACGACCTCGGACTATGACAAGGAGAAGCTCCAGGAGCGTCTCGCAAAGCTTGCTGGCGGCGTTGCCGTGATCAAGGTCGGCGGTTCGTCGGAAGTCGAAGTCAAGGAGCGCAAGGATCGCGTCGACGACGCGCTGCACGCAACCCGCGCAGCAGTCGAAGAAGGCATCGTCCCCGGCGGCGGTACGGCTCTGCTGTACGCAACCAAGGCGATCGAGAACCTGACCGGCGCGAACGAAGACCAGACCCGCGGGATCGACATTGTCCGCAAGTCGCTGACCGCACTGGTTCGCCAGATCGCCAGCAACGCGGGCCATGACGGCGCCGTCGTCTCGGGCAAGCTGCTCGACGGCAACGACACCACGATGGGCTTCAACGCAGCGACCGACACGTACGAGAACCTCGTCGCTGCCGGCGTGATCGATCCGACCAAGGTCGTCCGCACCGCCCTGCAGAATGCAGCGTCGGTCGCCGGCCTGCTCATCACGACCGAAGCGGCCGTGTCGGAAATGGCTGAAGACAAGCCCGCCATGCCCATGGGCGGCGGCGGCATGGGCGGCATGGGCGGCATGGACTTCTGATCCGGCGGGACCTGCACCGGCTTCGGCCGGTGCGGGCCCCCTGTCGGCTCGGCAAGGACCGGACCACCCAGCCCATACAGGTTGGACGAAAGAAGGGCCGGGGGAGCGATCCCTCGGCCCTTTTTGTTGGACGCGAAAACCCGGTGGTCAGCTCAGCGCTTCATCGCCTCGATCAGCGCCTTGACCTCCTGGCTGCGCCCGCGCGGCAGGATCAGGATATCGGTGCCGCTCGCCACCACGATCAGATCCTCGACGCCGACCATCGCGATCCGCGCACCGTCGCTGCGCACCAGACAGTTGCGCGTGTCGATAGCGATCACCTCACCCTCGTTCTGCCCCGCATGCGCATTGCCGTCCGCGTCGCGCTCACTGATCTCGTGCAGCGCATCCCAACTGCCGAGATCGCTCCAGCCCATGCTGACGCGGACCACCGCGACCCGTTCGGCCTTCTCCATTACCGCATAATCGATCGAGTCCGACGGGGCTGCGCCGAACGCCTCCGCGTCGGGGTACACGCGCGTACCGTCACGGCGGGCATCCGCCATCGCGCGCTGGCAGGCCGACAGCATCTCGGGCGCATAAGCCGTTAGGGCGTCGAGATACGCGTCCGCGCGGAACAGGAAGATCCCACCGTTCCAGGCGTGGTCGCCCGCGGCGAGCATCGCCTCGGCGGCATCGCGCGGCGGCTTCTCGACAAACCGCGCGACCCGGTGGACGCCGCCCGCAATCTCCTCGCCGATGCGGATCCAGCCGTACCCCGTCTCGGGTGCATGCGGGTCGATCCCGAAGGTCACCAGCCAGCCCTGCTCGACCAGCGGCAGCGCCGCCTCGATCGCGGCGTGGAAGGCGGGAACGTCGAGAATGACGTGATCCGACGGCATCACCAGCAACGGTGCGTCGCCAGGGGCGGCGAGCGCGGCGAGCGCGATGGCGGGCGCGGTGTTGCGACCGACCGGTTCGAGGATCAGCGCCTGCGCTGCGGCACTCACCGCATGCAACTGTTCCTCGACCATGTCTGCATGCCGTGCGTTGGCGACGACGATCGGCGCGGCAAACCGCTCGCCTTGCGCGCGCTTGGCGGTCAGCTGGAGCATCGTGTCTTCCGCGGTCAGGGCCAGCATCTGCTTGGGCATCGCGGGAGTCGACATCGGCCACAAACGCGTCCCCGAACCTCCCGACAGGATGACTGGAACGATCGGTGTGGACTGCGGCATTCGGGCGACTCCTTGTTGACGCCCGCTCTAGCGCGCGTGCGCGGATTTGGTAACCGCCCTCGATCAACCGCGATCCCGCGAATTCAGTCTTTCTTCGTCAATTTCTGCGACATCAAGGTTCAACCGTTGAAGGAGCTGTCATCGGCGCGCGTTTTTTGCGGGTGGACAGGGTACGCATGCGATGATCAGGCTGTTCAAACATTATATCCCAAACGCCGTGCTGCTGCTCGGAATGTTCGACGTGTGCCTGCTGATCCTCGCGGGCGAGCTTGGCTACACGCTCCGCATGGGACAGCTCGTTCTGCCGCTCATTCCGATGTCGGACCGGGTTCCCCAGCTCGTGACCTTTGCGGGCAGCGTGGATCTCGCGATGTTCGCGGTCGGCGTTTACGGCGCGAGCGCGCTGCAGTCGCTGCGGCATGCGGTCGCACGGATCCTCGTCGCGGTATCGCTTGGCACGATCTTCCTGAGTGTGATCTATTTCGCCTTGCCGACGATCACCTTCTGGCGCTCCAGCCTGTTGTATTCGATGCTGATCGCGGCCGTCCTGATGATCGCGCTGCGCATCCTGCTGGGCAAGACGCTCGGCGGCCAGGTATTCAAGCGCCGCGTCGTCGTGCTGGGCGCGGGCGCGCGTGCCGCGCGACTCAAGGCCCTGTCGCAGACGCCGGGGTCGGGCTTCGTGGTGGTGGGCTATGTCTCGATGAGCGAAAGTGCGCGCGTCATTCCCGAGGCGATCGCGCGGGATGCGATCTACAATCTGGCGGACCACGTCGTCCTGCTCAACGCGAGCGAAGTCGTCCTCGCGCTGGAGGAACGGCGCAACGCCCTGCCGCTCAAGGACCTGCTCCGGATCAAGACGACCGGCGTCCATGTCAACGAGATCTCGACTTTCCTCGAACGCGAGACCGGGCGGGTCGACCTGCAGAGCGTCAACCCGAGCTGGCTGATCTTTTCCGACGGATTCTCGTCCGGGCGGATGCTGTCTTCGATGTTCAAGCGGCTGTTCGACATCGCCGCGAGCTTCATCCTGCTCACGCTGACGCTCCCGCTGATCCTGATCACCGCGATCGCGATCAAGCTCGAGAGCAAGGGGCCGGCCTTTTATCGCCAGCGCCGGGTCGGACTCTACAATGTCGGGTTCGATTGCATCAAGTTGCGGTCGATGCGGCAGGACGCCGAGGTCGCGGGCACCGCGGTCTGGGCGGAAAAGAACGATCCGCGCGTAACGCGGATCGGTCGCCTGATCCGCAAGGTCCGGATCGACGAGTTGCCGCAGACCTGGTCGGTGCTGAAGGGGGAAATGAGCTTCGTCGGCCCACGTCCCGAGCGCCCGCAGTTCGTCGACGATCTCGAACAGCAACTGCCGTATTACGCCGAGCGCCACATGGTGAAGCCGGGCATCACCGGCTGGGCGCAGATCAATTACCCCTATGGCGCATCGATCGACGATTCGCGGCAGAAGCTCGAATACGACCTGTACTATGCAAAAAACTATTCACCCTTTCTCGACCTGCTGATCCTGCTCCAGACGATCCGCGTCGTCCTGTGGCCGGAGGGCGCGCGCTGAGCATCGAAGCCGGCCTAGCGATGCCGATCCTGTTGAGCCACGCACTGGCCGCGTTGCTCTTTACAGGCGTCGCTCTGTCACGCCTGCACGAGCGCGCCACCGGCCTCCCGCGCGTGACGTTCATCGCAGCCTTGCTGGCCACCGCCTTATGGGCGTTGTCAATCGCGGGGATCGATCAATCGGACGGGATTCCGCGGGTCGCCGAGTCGCTGCGCAACCTCGCGTGGCTCGGTTTCATGTATGCGCTCGTCCGCCGTGACCCGCGCACGCCCGAACATCGTGCGGTCGCAATCCTGTACGGCATCGTCGCGCTGCTGGTCCTGGTCAATGCCGGCCTCGCGATGGTGTGGATCGGGTCGGGCGGAGCGATGCTGCCGGAGATCGCGACGCTACGCCTCGTCCTGCACATGATGGCGGCGATCAGCGCGATCGTGCTGGTCCACCACCTCTATACCGCCGCCGCACCGGGCACGCGCGGGGGCATCCGGCTTGTCGTCCTCGCGCTGGCGGCGATGTGGGGGAGCGACCTCCTGCTGTACGGCGCAGCCTGGCTCGAGGCGGATATCCCCGGCCAGATCGTGGTGGCGCGCGGGATCGTGATGGTCGTGGCCGCCCCCGCGCTGCTGATTGCGGTCACGCGCAACGGCGACTGGACGCTGCACCTGTCGCGCACCGTCGCGTGGCAGACGCTCTCGTTTGCGGCGGTGGTGCTCTACGCCGCGGCAATGGTCGCGGCGACGAGCATCATCGCGCTGGTCAGCGGCCACGATGCCCGCCTGTGGCAGACCGCCTTCGTCGTCGGCTCGACCGCGACCGGGCTGGCGTTCCTCGCCTCGCCACGGGTGCGCGCCTGGACCAAGGTGAAAGTCGCGAAACACCTGTTCCGCCACCGCTACGATTACCGCAGCGAGTGGATCCGCTTCACCGACACGCTTGGCAAGCCCGACGATGCCGCCCCGCTCGACCAGCGGATCGTCAAGGCCGTCGCCGACCTCACAGATTCCCCGGCCGGACTGTTGCTCGTCCCGGAATCGACCGGACCGGGCGGAGGTCTCGGCGTCGGGCTCGACTGGAACTGGGATCTGCCGAGCGGCAGCGCCCCTGCCGCACTGGCGCAATATCTCGTCGACACCGGCCGGATCGTCGAACTGGATACGGTCCGCTCCGGCGCGACCGACGCGGTCGAGGCCGTCGCAATCCCGCGCTGGATGCTGGAAGGCGACGGCTGGGCGATCGTCCCGCTTGCGCATCTCGGTCGTCTTCAGGGCGCGATCCTGCTCGCGCGGCCGCCGATCGACCGGGCGCTCGACTGGGAGGATTTCGACCTGTTGCGGATCGCCGGTCGACATGTCGCGAGCTACCTCGCGGAAGCGCGCGCGCAGGAGGCGCTGGCGGAGGCGCAGCGGTTCGACGAGTTCAACCGTCGGTTCGCCTTCATCCTGCACGACGTCAAGAACCTCGTCAGCCAGCTGACGCTGGTCGCCCGCAATGCCGAACGCCATGCCGACAATCCCGACTTCCGCGTCGACATGGTCGCGACGCTCAAGGACTCTGCGGGGCGGATGAACGACCTGCTCGCGCGCCTGTCGCAGCACCACCGCGCGCGCGCCGATACGCTGCAACCGGTCGCGCTGCGCGACGTGCTCGAACGCGTTGCCCGCACCCGCAGGGCCTATCATCCGGTCACGGTCTCCGGCGATCCGGCGTTGCTTGCACAGGCGGACCCGGCGCGGCTGGAGCAAGTGCTCGCGCACCTCCTCCAGAACGCGATCGAGGCAAGTCTCGCCGACGCCCCGGTCGCGCTATCGCTGACCGTCGACGGCGGACACGCCACCGTCATCGTCGAGGACCACGGCTGCGGGATGACCCCCGCCTTCCTGCGCGACCAATTGTTCAAGCCGTTTGCCTCGTCCAAGCCCGCTGGCTTCGGAATCGGCGCATTCGAGGCGAAGCAACTCGCCGAGGCGATGGGGGGCCATGTCACCGTCGCCAGCCAGCCCGGCCACGGCACGCGCTTCTGCGTCCACCTCCCCCAGCCGCGCAGCCTGGACGCAGCGGCATGAGCGACAAGCCCAAATTGCTGATCGTCGAGGACGATCTCGGCCTCCAGCGCCAGTTGCGCTGGGCCTATGAGGATTATCAGGTCATCACCGCGGTCGACCGCGCGACCGCAATCGATGCCGTCCGCGCGGAGGAACCCGCGGTGGTGACGCTCGATCTCGGTTTGCCACCCGACGCCGACGGCACGCGCGAGGGGTTCGCGACGCTTGCCGAGATCCTCAAGCTCAAGCCCGATACCAAGGTGATCGTCGCCTCGGGGCATGGTGCCCGCGAAAGCGCGCTCCAGGCGATCGCCGAGGGCGCGTGGGATTTCTACGCGAAGCCGATCGATATCGATGCGCTCGGGATGATCGTCGCGCGCGCGTTCCACGTCCATGCGCTCGAGACCGAGAACCGCCGGCTCGCCGCCCGCACCACCGGCACCGCACTGGGTGGGATGATCACCGCCAGCCCCGAAATGCTCAAGGTGACGCGCACGATCGAGCGCGTCGCCCGCGCGGATGTCTCGGTGATGCTGCTCGGCGCGTCGGGCACCGGCAAGGAACTGCTCGCGCGCGGGCTTCACGAGACGAGCGGGCGGCGCGACGGCGCATTCGTCGCGATCAACTGCGCGGCGATCCCCGACACTCTGCTCGAGTCCGAACTGTTCGGGCATGAGAAAGGCGCGTTCACCGGCGCGTTCAAGACCACCGAGGGCAAGATCGAACAGGCCGCCGGGGGCACGCTGTTCCTCGACGAGATCGGCGACGTGCCTTTGCCGTTGCAGGTCAAGCTGCTGCGCTTCCTCCAGGAGCGCACGATCGAGCGGATCGGCGGGCGCAAGGCGATCGCGGTCGATACGCGGATCGTCTGCGCGACGCATCAGGACGTCGATGCGATGGTCGCGGCGGGCAGTTTCCGCGAGGATCTGTATTACCGTCTGGCGGAAATCGTCGTGCGGATCCCGTCGCTCGGCGAGCGTAGCGGGGATGCGGTGCTGCTCGCGCAACATTTCCTCAAGCTCTACGCGCGCACGCTCGACTCGGCGGTCACCGGGCTTGCGCGCGAGGCGCGCGACGCGATCGCGGCATGGGGCTGGCCGGGCAACGTCCGCGAGCTCGAAAACCGCATGAAGCGCGCGGTTATCATGGCGGACGGCAAGCTCGTCACCGCCGCCGACCTCGACCTGCCGGGCGGCGACCCCGAACCCGCACTCAACCTGCGCATGGTCCGCGAATCCGCCGACCGCGCCGCGATCGGCCAGGCGCTCGCGCGCGCCGACGGCAACATTTCCAATACAGCCAAGCTGCTGGGGGTGAGCCGGCCGACCCTGTACGATTTGCTCAAGAGCTATGACCTCCAGGTCTAGACGGGAGCGCTCGACGCACTGCGCTGGACCGCCGGGCTGGCGATGCCGCGGACCGCGGTGTAGCACCGCCGGCGATGACCAAACCGCTCGCCCGTATTGCCGCCGCGCTCGAACGGCTTTCACCGCCCGTCGCCGACTCCGCCGATCCGCTGGCGCATCCCGCCTATGTCTGGCGCGGCGTCGCGCTCGAACCGGTCCGCGCGTTTCGCCCGCTCCCGCTCGAGCGGCTCCACGGGATCGACGCGCAAAAGGCAGCGCTGCTTGCGACCACGCGGCATCTGGCGAACGGTGCGGCGGCGCATGACGTGCTGCTGTGGGGCGCGCGTGGCTCGGGCAAATCGGCCCTGGTCAAGAGCGTAACCGGCGCGGTGCAGGCCGATGGCGGCGCGCTCGCGCTGGTCGAGATCGTGACGCCGCAGCTCGATACGCTCCCCGCTCTGTTCCGGCTGATCGCGGACGTGCCGCGCGCGTTCCTGCTGTTCCTCGACGATCTCGGGTTCGACGCGGCGGCGGACGGACGCGCACTCCGCTCGATGCTCGACGGCGGCGCGGAGGCGCGGCCCGCGAATGCGCGGCTGGTCGTCACGTCGAACCGCCGCCACCTCGTCCCGCGCGACATGATCGACCAGCCGGATGCGGTCAATCCGCGCGACGCCGCCGACGATGGCCTCGCGCTCGCGGACCGGTTCGGGCTGAGCCTCGGCTTCCACGTGGTCGATCAGGACGGCTATCTCGCGATCGTGCGGGCCTACACGGAAGCGCATGCGTTGCCGTTCGATCCGGTCGACGCGGTCGGCTGGGCGACGCGGCGCGGGAGCCGGTCGGGGCGCGTCGCGTGGCATTACATCGTCGATCTCGCGGGGCGCGAGGGGCGCTCGCTTGATCAGGCGTAACCGCGTTCCTGCGCAGGCAGGAACCCAGCGCCGCGAACGCTGCGCCAAGGTACCCTGGGCTCCTGCCTCCGCAGGAGCCCTGAAATTACCCCTGCCCTTCGACCATTTCCGCCAGCTCGAGCCAGCGCAGTTCGGCGGCGTCCTTGTCCGCCTGCGCCTGGCCGATCGCCTCCATCAGCTTCTCGAACCGGTCGGGATCGCGGGTGTAGAGTTCGGGATCGGACAGCAATTCCTGGTCGCGCATGATCGCGGCCTCGAGCGTCTCGATCCGCTTGGGCAGGATCTCGTAATCGCGCTGGTCCTTGTAGGTCAGCTTGACCTTGCCCGGCGCCGCCCCGCCCGCAACCGGCGCCGCCGAAGTCGCGTTCTTGGCGATCGAGCCGCGCTTGGTCGGCGCGGCGGCCTTGCGGCGGCGCTCCCAATCCTCATAGCCGCCCGCCACGACATCGACCGTCCCCGACCCGTCGAGGCCGAGCGTGATCGTCACGGTGCGATCCAGAAAGTCGCGATCGTGGCTTACGATGAGCACGGTGCCGTCATAGTCGCCGATCACGTCCTGGAGCAAATCGAGCGTCTCCAGATCGAGATCGTTGGTCGGCTCGTCCAGCACTAAGAGATTGGAAGGCTTGGCGAATTCCCGCGCCAGCAACAGCCGCGAGCGTTCGCCGCCCGACAGCGTCCCGATCTTCGCGTCGAGCACGCCGGGCTCGAACAGGAATTCCTTGAGATAGCCGACGACATGCTTGCGGATGCCCTGCACCTCGATCCAGTCGCCGCCGTCCGCGAGCACGTCGCGGATCGTCTTGTCGGGCTCCATCTTGCTGCGCTGCTGGTCGATCACGATCCGCTCGATCGTCTTGGCGAAGCGGATCTGGCCGGTGTCGGGCTCGAGCTCGCCGGTCAGCAGCTTGAGCAGCGTCGATTTGCCCGCACCATTCGCGCCGACGATGCCGATCCGGTCCTTGCGCGTCACGCGCAGCGACAGGTCGCCGATGATCGTCCGGTCGCCGAACGCCTTGGAGATGTGCTTGGCGTCGATCACCACCTTGGAGCGCGCGTCGTCGGTGCCGATCGTCAGATTGGCGGAGCCCTGCGGCCCGACCATCGACGCGCGTTCGGCGCGCATCTCGACCAGCTTGGTCAGGCGGCCCTGGTTGCGCTTGCGCCGCCCGGTGACACCGCGCAGCAGCCAATGCTCCTCGAGCTTCAGCTTCGCGTCGAGCTTCTCGGCGTTGCGCTGCTCGTCGGCATAGACCTGCTCGGTCCATGCATCGAACCCGCCGAAACCGATCTCGGCGCGGCGCAGATTGCCGCGGTCCATCCACAGCGTCTGCTTGGTCAGCTTGGTGAGGAAGGTGCGGTCATGGCTGATCACGACGAACGCGCCGCGGAACCGGCCGAGCCATTCCTCGATCCACTCGATCGCGCCGATGTCGAGATGGTTGGTCGGCTCGTCGAGCAGCAACACGTCGGGGTTCTGCGCGAACGCGCGGACGATCGCGGCGCGGCGGCGCTCGCCACCCGAGGCCTTGGCGGCTTCGCGCGTGAGATCGATGCCCAACTGATCGGCGATCGCCTCGGCTTCATATTGCAGCGGCGCATCGTCTCCGCCGAGCACGTAATCCGCGAGCGTATTGCACCCGATCATTGCGGGCTCCTGCTCGAGCAGGATCACGCGTGTACCGGGCACGATCGTGCGGCGACCCTCGTCCGAATCGATCTTGTTGCCGAGCAGCTTGAGCAGCGTCGTCTTGCCCGCGCCGTTGCGCCCGATCAGGGCGAGTCGGTCGCGCGGGCCGACATGGATGTCGAGGCCACGGAAAAGCCAACCCGAGCCCTGAATGACGCCGAGATTTTCATATGCGAGGATAGGTGCTGCCATAAAGACGCGCGTTAGGCGGTGGGGCGGCTTGCGGCAAGCTTTGTGCGTTGCAGCATGCCGCCAACCCGGCACGGGTCCGACTCCGCGCATCCGGGATTGCACCGGATGACGACGGAACACTTCACCGCCATTCACAGGCTGTTCAACGCAACGCACCTATGCCAAGCCCATGAAGATGCTCGCCGCCATCCTGATGGGACTTGCCGTGACCCCCACCCCCGCCGTTCCACCGGCGGCAGGGATGCTGCAACGTGGCGACCAGATGGAAGCGTTGCGCGGGCGTCGCGAAGGGCGCTGGCTCCCTTCCAAGGAAATCGAGGCGCGGATCGTGCCGACCATGCCGGGTGCGCGCTATCTCGGGTTCGACTTCGACCCAGAACGTGGGATTTACACGCTCAAGTTCCTGCGCAATGGATCGGTCATCTGGGTCGAGGTCGACGGCCGTTCCGGCCAGATCATCGGCCGCACCGGCAACTGAACGCCCGAGCGGCGTCGTCCAAGGGGAAAATTGCATGCGCGTTCTGATCGTCGAGGACGAACCCAATCTCGGCCAGCAGCTGAAAAGCACGCTCGAAGGCGCTGGCTACGCGATCGACCTCGCGACCGATGGCGAGGAAGGCCATTTCCTCGGATCGACCGAAAATTACGACGCGATCATCCTCGATCTCGGCCTGCCCGAGATCGACGGGCTGACCGTGCTCGACCGCTGGCGCAAGGAAGGCCGCACCGCGCCGGTCCTCGTGCTGACCGCGCGTGACAGCTGGTCGGACAAGGTCGCCGGGCTCGATGCGGGCGCGGACGATTATGTCGCCAAGCCGTTCCAGTCGGAGGAGCTGATCGCCCGCCTGCGCGCGCTGATCCGCCGCGCCTCGGGCAACGCCTCGTCCGAACTGACCGCAGGCGGCGTCCGGCTCGACACGCGCAGCGGCAAGGTCACGCTCAACGGCGAATCGGTCAAGATGACCGCGCAGGAATATAAGCTGCTCAGCTACCTCCTCCACCACAAGGGCAAGGTGGTGAGCCGCACCGAGCTGATCGAACATATCTACGACCAGGATTTCGACCGCGATTCGAACACGATCGAAGTGTTCGTCACGCGGATTCGCAAGAAGCTCGGGCAGGATGTCATCACCACGATCCGGGGGCTTGGCTACAGCCTCGAGGATCCTGATGCCTGACGCGCATGGCTGAATCGGATCCGCACGCGCAGGGCTCGCTCGCGCCGCCGCTTCCCCCGCTCGAAACCGAGCCGCGGACGCTGCCGCGCGTGCAGACCACGGGGTCGCTCAGCCGCCGGATGATCCTGATCGCGGCGGGATGGATCCTGCTGCTGCTCACCGGCGGCGGGTTCGCGCTCGACCGCGTGCTGAGCACCGCGGTGACGCGCAACTTCGATGACCAGCTCGAATATGTGCTGACCGCGCTGATCGTCTCGGCCGAGATCGGCCCGGAGGGCGAGGTGATCTCGAACCGCGAGCCGGCCGACCAGCGCTTCATCGAGCCCAATTCGGGATTGTACTGGCAGATCAGCGCGCCCGGGCAGGAACCCTTCCCCTCGCGCTCGCTGTGGGACCGGAAGCTCGCCTATGGCTCGCAGCATACCGATCTCGCGGTCCACTCCTATGACAGCAACCAGTTCGTCGACCCCAAGGCGGACACGCCCGAAAAGCTTCGGGTGGTCGAGCGCGACGTGACGCTGCCCGGGTCGAAGGTGCGCTGGCGCTTCCAGGTCGCGCAAAGCCGCGACGGGCTCGACGCGCAGATCAAGGTGTTGCGCAAGACGCTGGTGCGCAGCTTCACGTTGCTCGCCTTCGGGCTGATCGTGATGGCGGCGCTCCAGACCTTCTACGGGCTGTGGCCGCTCCGCCGCGTGCGCGAGGAAATCGCGCGGATGCGCGCCGGAAAGGCGCGGCAGGTCGAGCGCCCGATGCCGGTCGAGGTTGCGCCGCTGGTCGAGGAACTCAACGCGCTGATCGAGCATAACGAGCGGCAGGCGGAGGAAGCCCGGCGCCACGCGGGCAACCTCGCGCATGCGCTCAAGACCCCGCTGACCGTCATCATGAACGCCGCGACCGCCAAGGCGGACGATCTCGGCGAGACGGTCGTACGCGAGGCGCGGACGATGCGGCGGCAGGTCGACCATCATCTCGCACGCGCCCGCGCGGTCGGGCGGCGCGGGTCGGCGCACAGCCGCGCGGATGTCTGGCCAAGCCTCGAATCGGTCGAGCGCGCGGTCGGCGTGTTGTATCGCCACGTCCGCATCGACACGTCCGGCCCACGCGACCTGCAGGTCCATGTCGAGCGTCAGGATCTCGACGAGATGCTCGGCAACCTGATCGAGAATGCCGCAAAATATGGCGGGGGCAGCGTGTTCGTCACGGTGTCGAAGCATTCGGGCTTCGTCGAATTCCTGATCGAGGACGACGGCGTTGGCATCCCCGAGGAAGAGCGCATCCGCATTTTCGATCGCGGCGTCCGGCTCGATTCGGGCAAGCCCGGGACCGGGCTGGGGATGGCGATCGTGCGGGATGTCGCCGAGATTTACGAAGGTACGGTCAGCCTCGAGGAGAGCGAGGATCTCGGCGGATTGCTCGTCCGCTTACGCTTGCCCGCGGCCAACTGAACGAGGCCGCGCGTTTCAGTCACGGCTGGCGGGAGCCCCGCGCTGCGCCGTTCGATGATCGTCGATTGGAAAAGCCGCCGATCCCGCTGGACCGGCGGCTTCCCTGTATCCGGCGATCCCGCGATCAGCTGTAGGTAACGCGCATCCGAACCCTGGAGCGCGCACGGAGGCCGCCGCCGACGAGACCGAAGCCGGCCAGCATCATGATCCAGGTGGCAGGCTCGGGCACGCCCACGACCGAGATGGCGAACTGACCGCTATAATCGTGTGTATCGCCACCTGGGCCGACATGGTTCGGGCCGACCGTGTTCGAACCCCGTCCGGTCGAACGGTGCCAATCGAAGCTGCTGAGGCTGTACTCGAACCCGTTGACCGTCTGGACGGTCGTCCCAGAGAAGCCGCCGGTAGCGTCGTCATCGAGCAGACTGTTGTAAACGCCGCCAATCGACTGGCCGTTGGAGAGCAGGACCGTGATCAGATAGGACGTCGACGCTTCCGCCTTGCTGCCGAATGGCTGACCGTCTCCCAGAATGGCGAACGCGGCGTCGCCGGGAAGCAGCGGTATCGAGATCGGCTGACTCACGTTATTGTAGTTGGACGTGACCGTACCGATGTTCTGCGCGATGAAAACGGTGTTGTTGAGCTTTTTTTCCGTATCCCAGACATAGTTCGTACCAATACCCCGGATCGAAACGCCCGTGATGTTGACGGACGCCTGCGCGCTGGTCGCAAGCATTGCAATGGTGATGGCGGCTGCAGTCGATAAGAGTTTCTTTCGCATGATAGAGTTCCCCCTGATGTGCCTCGTCAGAGAACGCCCGCAATAGTCATGCCATATCAGTTTTATCAATACTGTAGCGCGTTACGCACGACCATTGTGTAACTTGCGCCGACACTAGATCCCGTTCGGCCAAGACATGGCTTTTCGTGGATTTCTCCGTTCGTCGTGCTCCGGCCGTCCTTTCGGCCTTTCCGGCGAACGCGGCGGGGACAACGCCCGCCGCCTGCGGAGCGCGCGCGGCTAGGCCGCGATCGCCAGTTCGCGAAGCGCGTCCGCCGTGATCGTCAGGCTGCGCTTGCGCGCCGCATGATCATAGATCGAGCTCGCGATCATCAACTCGTCGACGCCCGTCCGCGCGACAAAGCCTGCGATCTCGCGTGCGACTTTGGCGGGGCCGCCGACCGCCGAGCAGGACAGCACATGATCGAGGATCGCCCCGCCTTGCGCGCCGAGGGTTTCGCGATAGCCCTCCACCGGCGGCGGAAGCTGGCGCGGATTGCCGGTGCGCAGCGCGACGAACGCCTGCTCCTGCGAGCTTGCGATCAGCGCGCCTTCCGCATCGGTATCCGCCGCGAACACGTTGAAGCCTGCCATCACATGCGGCTTCGCCAGCACCGCCGACGGGCGGAAGGTACGGCGGTAGATTTCGATCGAACTCATCAGCGCATCGGGGGCGAAATGCGAGGCGAAGGCGTACGGCAGGCCCAGCATTGCCGCGAGTTGCGCGCCATAGGTGCTCGACCCGAGGATCCACAGCGACACGTCCGCCCCCGCACCCGGGGTGGCGCGCACGCCGGTCTGGCCGTCGTCGGCGAAATAGCTCTGCAACTCGAGCACGTCGTTGGGGAAGGCGTTCGGATCGGTGTTGAGGCTGCGCCGCATCGCGCGCGCGACGATCTGGTCGGAACCCGGCGCCCGCCCGAGGCCGAGGTCGATCCGGCCCGGGAACAGCGCGTCGAGCGTCCCGAACTGCTCGGCGATCGCGAGCGGCGCGTGGTTGGGGAGCATGATCCCGCCTGCACCGACCCGGATCGTCGAGGTCACGCTGCCGATATGCGCCAGGACGACCGAGGTCGCAGCACTCGCGATTCCGGTCATGCCGTGATGTTCGGCGGTCCAGTAACGCGAGAAGCCGAGGCTCTCGGCATGCGCGGCGAGATCGCCCGCGTTGTGGAGCGCCTGGGCGACGCTGCCGCCTTCGACGACGGGGACGAGATCGAGCAGGGAATAAGCAGTCATGGGCTGGATATGGGAGCCAAGTTTCAAAATGCTACCGACCACCGCGCCGCTGCGCCGAGATCCTGCCCCAGCGCGACGAAATTCCCCGGCTGGCGGCGCAGGAACAGGTTGGTCTGGAGCAGCCCTGTCCACACGGGCAGCGCATAGCGCGCCTCGACATCGATCTCGCGCCCGGTCGGCGCGAGGTTCAGCCGCTGCGCCGTCCAGGTCGAGACCGCGAGCGTGTCGTAATCGTACGCGGTGGGGAGCGTCAGATCGATCCCGCCGCTGGCGACGCGCAGCGGTTGCGCGATCCGCAGCCCGAAACTGTCGCGCGCGCCGAACAGCCGGTCCTTGCCGACGTCCGCCGCAAACGCATTTGTGCGGATCGCGCCGGTGCCGGTGAGCCCGCCACGCACGGTCGCGCCGGTCCAGCCCTGCCGCATCGATCCGCCGACGCTCCACCCGCCGCCCGCCTCGAACCGCGCGGCGGTATCGAGGAACCACGTCGTCGCGCGCGTTCCCCCGAGCGCATCGCCGAAGCGCGCGCCGAGCACCGTCGCCTGTTCCGCCAGCCGCGTTCCGGTAAGCGCGACGCTCAGGCCACCGAACTGCCGGTCGAGCGTAATCGCGCTGCGGTCATAGCCATAGCGGCGATAGCGGTTGCGGATCGCAGCGAGCGCATCGGGGTCGCGCGACAGCGTGTCGCCGCTCTCGACCGCCGCGGTCAGCCCGAACGCACCGATCTGGCGCCGCAGCGCGCTCGACCCGCGCGCGCGATTGTCGAACCCCGCGCCCTGCAGCGGATCGCGCGCGACGAGGAACGCCGGGTCGCTCCGCCCGACGAGGCGCGCGGTCAGCGTCGCGCCCCCCTCGGCGAACCCGACCGCGAAAGCGGCACGCGCGCCGAGCCGGCTCGTCACCGTCCCCGCGATCGCGCGCGCCTGTTCGGCGCTCCCGCGCGAGAGCATCAGCCGCGACACGCTCGCGCCGCCGCCCGCGACCGGCGCGACGGTCATCGCGACGTTCATCATGCCGCCGACGCTGGTCTGGTAATTGCGCGTGGTCGCGAGCAACTGCCCCGCGAGCGTCGGCGCGGGGCCATCGCGGTGGATCGTCCGCGCGAGATCGACCGCGAACGCGCGGCTGAACCCGTCGAGGATGACCGCACCGAGCGCGCCCTGCGCCGCATCCCCCATCGGCGCGGACAGGACCGCGTTGGAGCCGAGCGACGCAGCGGCGTGAGTCCCCGCGACCGACGTCCCGCCGAGCGGCTGGAACGCGCGGGTCAGGTCGAGCACGCCCTTGCCGTACACCGCGTCCTCGCCGGCCGTGCCCGCATCGCGCGCCGAGGCGTAGAGGATCTGGACGATCTGCGCGCCGGTCAGATTGGGAAAGGCCTGCGCCAGCAACGCCGCCGCGCCCGCGATCTGCGGCGCGGCGAAGGACGTGCCCGACCACAGGAACGGCGTTCCCGTCTCGTCGGGCGCGCGCACGCCCTCCCCGACCGCCGCGAGATAATGCGCCGACGAATTGCCGGCGCGGTTGCTGAAGCTCGAGATCGTGTCCGCCCCCGCGGTCCGGCTGTTGTTCGCGCCCACCGACCCCGCGATGATCACCAGCCCGCGCGCGGCGGCGGTGTTGGCAAGCTGCGCGAACCCGTCGGGATTGACCGCGTTCGTCGGGTCGGTCGCGAAATCGTTCCCCGCCGCGATCACGATGACGATCCCGGCTGCGGTCGCGCGGTTGACCGCGGTGACCACCGAGCTCCCCGCCGCACTGCCGCCGAGCGAGATGTTGATGACGCGCGCACCATTGTTGACCGCAAGATCGATCCCGCGCGCGATCGCGCTGTCGGCGAAACTGCAATTGTCGGTCGAGGTCGAGGTGGTCGCGCACGACCCCGGCGTGTCCGCGCGTGCGGCGATGATCGTCGCGTCGAACGCGATTCCCTGCGTCCCCGCATCGTTACGCCGCCCGGCAAGCGTGAAGGCGACCGCGGTGCCATGCCCGTCCTCGTCCGCCGCCGTCGTCCCGCCCGCGACATTGGCGGACGCCGACGAAATCCGCCCGGTAAACTCCGCACTGGCGAGCGCGACTCCGCTGTCGACGATCCCGACCGTGATGGTCCGCCCGGTCGCCCCCGCCTGATATAGGGCAAGCGCGTTCGCCGAGACCGCGCCGACGGTCGCGCGATATTCGGCGGTGTCGTAATTGGTCGCGCTCGGCGTCGGCGTCGGCGCGGGTGTCGGAGTTGGAGTTGGCGTCGGAGCCGGAGTCGGCGCGGGAACCGGGGTCGGTGCGGGCGTCGGCGTCGTGGTCGGTGGTGCAGGAATCGATCCGACTCCCCCGCCGCCGCCGCCGCTGCATGCGCCGAGCGAACCGAGCCCTGCCAGAACCGTCGATCGGGCAATGAACCCCAATAGCCGCCGTCGCATTGTCATTCACGCCATCCCGATACGAAACTCGCCCCACAATCTCCTCGCCGTGTCCCGACGGGTATCGTAGTCGCGCCATCCCTGCCTTGCCCGCCACGCGCCCTGCGCTTAGAGCCGCGCGCATGCTCGCGCGCCTCGCCCTTATCCGCAATTGGGTTTTCGATTTGGATAACACGCTGTATCCGGCGTCGGCGCGGCTGTTCGACCAGATGGACGTCAAGATGACCGCTTATGTCGCGCGCGTGCTGGGCGTCGACCTGATCGAGGCGCGGCGAATCCAGAAGGCCTATTTCTTCGATCACGGCACCACGCTTGCCGGGCTGATGGCCGAGCATGGCGTCGACCCGCACCATTTCCTCGCCGACGTCCACGATATCGAGATGGACGTGCTCGACGAAAACGCCCCGCTCGCCGCCGCGATCGCGCGATTGCCGGGGCGCAAGATCATTTTCACCAACGCCGACACGCCCTATGCGACGCGCGTGCTCGACCGGCTCGGGCTCGGCGAGACTTTCGAGGCGATCCACGACATCCACGCGATGGACCTGAAACCCAAACCCAACGCCTCGGCCTATGCCGGGCTATGCGCGGCGTTCGACATCGATCCGACCGAGTCGCTGTTCGTCGAGGACATGGCGCGCAACCTCGCGCCCGCCAAGGCGATCGGCATGACGACGGTGTGGATCGACAATGGCTCCGAACAGGCCGTCGCCGAACAGGACCGCAGCTTTATCGACTTCACCACGCCCGATCTGACGGCGTGGCTTCACGACATCATGGGGGACGCATGAGCGACTTGCAGACGACGATCGACGCGGCATGGGATGCACGCGACACGGTAAGCTTCGAGACCAAGGGCGCTATCCGCGACGCGGTCGAGACCGCGCTCAACCAGCTCGATTCGGGCACGGTGCGCGTCGCCGAGCCCGATGGCGAAGGTGGCTGGCGCGTCAATCAGTGGCTCAAGAAGGCGGTGCTGCTGTCGTTCCGACTCAATGACATGGCTGAGATCGCCGGCGGTCCCGACGGCGCGCACTGGTGGGACAAGGTGCCCTCCAAGTTCCACGGCTGGGGTTCGGCCGAATTCCGTCAGGCGGGCTTCCGCAGCGTGCCTGGCGCGATCGTCCGGCGCGGCGCGTTCATCGGCAAGGGCGCGGTGCTGATGCCGAGCTTCGTCAACCTGGGCGCCTATGTCGGCGAGAATTCGATGATCGACACCTGGGCGACGGTCGGCAGCTGCGCGCAGATCGGCAAAGGCGTGCATATCTCGGGCGGTGCCGGGATCGGCGGCGTGCTCGAGCCGCTCCAGGCGGATCCGGTCATCATCGGTGACGGCGCGTTCATCGGCGCACGCAGCGAAGTCGCCGAGGGCGTCCGAGTTGGTGAAGGCGCGGTGCTCTCGATGGGCGTCTATCTCGGTGCCTCGACCAAGATCGTCGATCGCGCGACCGGCGAAGTGTTCCGCGGCGAAGTGCCGCCCTATGCGGTGGTCGTCCCCGGCAGCATGGGCGGCGGCGACGGCAAGCCGAGCCTGTACTGCGCGGTGATCGTCAAGCGCGTCGATGCGCAGACGCGTTCGAAGACGAGCATCAACGAGTTGCTGCGCGACTGACCTAATAGCCCCTCCCCTTCAGGGGAGGGGTTGCCAGACGCTGCCCCCAACCTCGACATCCTTTGCCTCCCCGCTTAGTCCACTCGACAAACGACAAAGAGGATACCCGATGACCGCAGCTACCCGCTCCAAGACGCTCGACCGCGTGCTCGTGCTCGAAATGGTCCGCGTGACCGAGGCGGCGGCGGTCGCCGCCTCCACCCTCACCGGGCGCGGTGACGAGAAGGCAGCGGATGCCGCCGCGGTCGAGGCGATGCGCGCCGCGCTCAACGAACTCTACATGGACGGTACCGTCGTCATCGGCGAAGGCGAGCGCGACGAGGCGCCGATGCTGTTCATCGGCGAAAAGGTCGGCTCGGCGATCGGCAAGGGCCCGAAGATCGACATCGCGCTCGATCCGCTCGAAGGCACGACGATCTGCGCGACCGCCGGCCCCAACAGCCTTGCCGTGCTCGCGATCGCCGAGGAAGGCGGGCTGCTCAACGCCCCCGACGTCTATATGGACAAGATCGCATGCGGCCCGGGCTATCCCGAGGGGATCATCGACCTCGACAAGTCGCCCAGCGAGAACGTCCGCGCGCTCGCGGCGGCGAAGGGCGTCGAGCCCAAGGACATCATCGCCTGCGTGCTCGATCGCCCGCGCCACCAGAAGCTGATCGCCGAGCTGCGCGAACTGGGCTGCGGGATCATGCTGATCGGTGACGGCGACGTCGCGGGCGTGATCGCGACGACCAACCCCGATACGACGATCGACATCTACATGGGTGCGGGCGGCGCGCCGGAAGGCGTGCTCGCGGCAGCGGCGCTGCGCTGCGTCGGCGGGCAGTTCAAGGGTCGGCTGCTGTTCCGCAACGATGACGAGCGCGCGCGGGCGGCGAAGTGGGGCGTGACCGATCTCGACAAGCAATACGACCTGACCGAACTGGCGCGCGGCGACTGCATCTTCGCGGCGACGGGTGTCACCGACGGCTCGCTGCTCGCGGGCGTCAAGCGCAAGGGCAAGATCATGACGACCGAGAGCGTCGTGATGCGCGCCAGCTCGGGCACGGTGCGCTGGGTGAAGGGCGAACACCGGATTTGATCCAATGCTTTAGCCCCTCCCCTTTAGGGGAGGGGTTGGGGTGGGGCCGTGCAGCAGAACACGCTCTCTGCGAGGCACGGCCCCACCCCCAGCCCCTCCCCTGAAGGGGAGGGGAGTCCTAAGCCTCTGTCAGCGTGCTTGCACTCCCGCAAATCCCCTATCGTCATGCCGGGCTTGTCCCGGCATCCACCGTGCCGCACACTCGTCACAGGGAATCGGTGGCACGGTCGCCCCCGGCACAGCGCCGGGGTGACGGATGGGGGGCATTATGAAGAGGCTTGCGATACTTCTCGCGCTGACGACCGCGAGTCTGTCCGTGCCGATTGCGGCCAACCCGGTCCAGGCGCCCGCAATCACCCCGCAATTCCCCTACACCTTCGAAGAAGTGATGGTCCCGATGCGCGACGGCGCACGGCTGCAGACCGTTATCCTGCGTCCGCGCGGGCGGACTGGTCCGCTTCCGATCCTGTTCCAGCGGACCCCTTATGGCGTCCCCGATGCCGCGCCCGACAGCGTCCCCGACAATCAGGTCGCGCTCGACAAGGACGGGTATATCTACGTCATCCAGTCGATGCGCGGGCGGTTCAAGTCGGACGGCGTGTTCACGCTGTCGACCGCGGTCCACCCGGGCGACCGCAAGGCGACCGACGAATCGACCGACGCCTATGACAGCATCGACTGGCTGGTGAAGCATGTGACGGGCAACAGCGGCAAGGTGGGGATGTGGGGCGTCTCCTACCCCGGTTTCGCCGCCGCGATCGCGCTGATCGGGCCGCATCCCGCGCTCAAGGCGGTCAGCCCGCAGGCGGCGTGGATCGATTGCTGGCAGTCGGACGATCTCCACCGCAACGGTGCGCTGCGGCTGAGCTATGCGACCGACTGGCTGGCGATGCTCCAGCTCGACAAGACGCAGGACACGACCTTCGTCTACGACCGCTACGATACCTACGACTGGTTCCTGAAAGCGGGTTCGGTCGAAGAGATCGACCGTCAGCATTTCAAGGGCAAGGTGCCGATGTTCACCGCCTTGCTCGACCATCCGAACCACGACGCCTTCTACACCGACCAGCGCTGGAGCGACCGGCTCGGCCGGACGACGGTGCCGACCCTCAACGTCGCGGGCTATTGGGACCAGGAGGACCCCTGGGGTTCGTGGCAGATCTACTTCAAGCAGGCGCAGAACGACCCCGATCATCTCGCGACGATGGTCGCGGGGCCGTGGGCGCACGGCTGGTGGCAGCGCCCGACCGATTCGCTCGGGCCGATCCCGTACGGCGTGCCGAGCGGGCTGCAGTTCCAGGAGCAGGTCCAGGCACCGTTCTTCGCTTATTGGCTCCACGGCACGGGCACGCGTCCGACCACCGGGATCAAGAGCTTCCAGAGCGGCTCATGGACGTGGAAAAGCTACGGAGCCTGGCCGGTCGCGGGGGTGAAGCCGACCGATCTCTTTCTCCACGCCGACGGCTCGCTGTCGTTCACCGCCCCCGCCGCGGGGGAAGCGTGTCGCGCCTATGTGTCCGACCCGGCCAACCCGGTGCCGTTCCGGCAGCGCCCGATGTCGGGGACCTATCTGTCCCCCGACTGGCAGTGGTGGGAGGCGGCGGACCAGCGGTTCGTGCAGGGGCGGCCCGATGTGCTCAGCTACACCAGCGCGCCGCTCGACGCAGACCTGACCGTGACCGGGCATGTCGCCGCTGAACTCGCTGCAGCGACCACCGGGACCGACGGCGATTTCGTCGTCAAGCTGATCGACGTCTATCCCGAAGATGCCGCGAAGCCGACCGGCCGCCCCAAGCCCGGCGACTATGCCCGCTCGCTCAACGGCTATCAGTTGCCGATCGCGATGGACGTCCGCCGCGGGCGTTTCCTCGCAAGCGACACCGCGCCGCAGCCGCTCGTGCCCGGCAAGGTGATGCGCTGGGACGTGCCGTTACGTGAGCACGACCATGTCTTCCTCAAGGGCCACCGCCTGATGGTGCAGGTCCAGTCGAGCTGGTTCCCGGTGATCGACCGCAACCCGCAGACCTTCGTCCCCAACATCGCGCGCGCGAAGCCTGCGGATTTCAAGAGCGCGACGCAGACGGTATGCGCCGGATCCAAGCTGGTGCTGCCGGTGATGCGGCCCTAGGCGTCCCTGCCCTTCCGGGCGTTTTCCCGCGAAAGCGGGAACCCAGGGTTACGAACGCCGCGCTCAATAACCCTGGGCTCCGGCCTGCGCCAGAGCCCAGGACCGTTACCGCGTCGGCACGGGCTCCGCGCCCGAATAATCATAGAACCCGCGCTTGGTCTTGCGGCCGAACCACCCCGCCTCGACGTACTTCACCAGCAGCGGCGCGGGCCGGAACTTGGGATCGCCCGTCCCCTCGAACAGGACGCGCGTGATCTCGAGACACGTATCAAGCCCGATGAAATCGGCGAGCGTCAGCGGCCCCATCGGATGGTTGAGCCCGAGCTGGCACGCGACGTCGATATCGCGCACCGTCGCCACGCCCTCGCCCAAAGCGAAACACGCTTCGTTGAGCATCGGCATCAGCACGCGGTTGACGATGAACCCCGGCGCATCATTGGCGTGGACGATCTCCTTGCCGAGCTTGCGCCCGAACGCCTCGACCGCGGCCACCGTCGCGTCGGACGTGGCGAGGCCGCGGATCAGCTCGATCAGCCCCATCACGGGAACCGGGTTGAAGAAGTGGACGCCCATGAACCGCGCCGGATCGGGCGATGCCTGCGCCAGCCGCGTGATCGGGATCGACGAAGTGTTCGACGCGAGGATCGCATCGCTGGCGAGCACCTTGCCGACCTCGGCGAAGATCGCGCGCTTGATCTCCTCGCGCTCGGTCGCCGCCTCGATCACGAGGAACGCCGGTGCCATCGCGGACAATCCCTCGACCGGCTCGATCAGGCCAAGCGCCGCATCGCGCGCCTCTGCAGTCATCTTCTCCTTGGTGACGAGACGGTCGAGCGCCTTGGCGATCCCCGCCTTGCCTGCGTCCGCACGGTCCTTCGACACGTCGCTGAGCAGCACGTGGAACCCCGCCTGCGCCGCAACCTGTGCGATCCCCGCACCCATCTGGCCCGCGCCGATGACACCTACCGTCTGCATATCCTGTCCTTTGCTGCGTTTTGCCGCAGCCTTAGGGATCAGGCGATGCGGCGGCAATCATAGCCCTTGGTGACATAGGGAAAAGCGACCGGATTGTGCTGAAGCGCGGGCGTCGCGGTAATCAAGTCGCGGACCTGCGCGACCACCTCGGCGCGCGCCGCCGCGGGCAAGGTGGCGATGAAGCTGGTCGACAGCGTGCGCCCGACCACGACATCCTCCACCGTACCATGGTGCGCGTAAGCCCATTCGCTTTCTTCGAGCGAAGAAAAGCCCTCCGCAGGAAAGACGTCGCGCCACGCATCGGCCCGTTCGCGCAGGGCGGTGCCCTGATGCGCGTTGGTCAGCACCGACAGCTGCTTGACCCAGCCGACCGCCTCGTCGCGCAGGTTCCACACCAGCCCGAGCGTCCCGCCAACCTTCAGCACCCGCCGGATCTCTGCCATTACGGCGGGGGTCGCGAACCAGTGGAACGCGGTCGCGCAGACCACCGCATCAACGCTTTCATCGGGCAGCGGGATTGCCTCAGCCTGCCCGACCAGTGGACGCACCTCAGGAAAGTCGGCGACGAGGTGGTCGAGCATGGCCGCGATCGGTTCGAGGGCGAGGATATCCGCCCCGGTCCTGACCAGCGACGCTGTGAACTTGCCCGTCCCTGCACCGAGCTCGAGCACCGTCCGGCCCGGCGCTATGCCTAGCCGGTCCCGCATCCAGTCCACGATCGCACCGGGATAGCCCGGGCGGCTCGTCGCATAGACGCCTGCCGCCCGGTCGAACCCGGTCGCCGCGACCGGATGCAGCGGTGTCACGGCGCGAGGCGGGCGGGCTGTGCCTCGGCGAGGATCACCGCGAACCGCCCCTCGGGGTCGGTCCATTCGCCGACCGGCGTCCATCCGCCCGCGCGCAGCAGGATCCGCGCGTCGCGCGCGCCGAACTTGTGGCTGTTCTCGGTGTGGATCGTCTCGCCCGCCGCCATGTCGAACGGCCGGCCCTCGATCGTGAAGGTCACGTCGCGAGTCGCCTCGAGATGCATCTCGATCCGCGCGCGATCGTCGTTCCAGATCGCGCGGTGGCGGAAGGCGTCGAGTGGGATCGTCGCGCCCAGCTCGCGGTTGATCCGTTCGAGCAGGTTGAGGTTGAACGCCGCGGTCACCCCCTGCGCATCGTCATAGGCGGCTTCCAGCGTCGCCTGGTCCTTGATCCGGTCCATCCCGATCAACAGCATCGCGCCTTCGCCGAGCGACTTCTTCATCGCGCGCAGCAGATCGGTACTCGAATGCGGGATCATGTTGCCGATCGTCGAGCCCGGGAAGAACCCGAGCTTGGGCGTGTCGGCAACCTGCGCGGGCAGCGCGATCGGGTGCATGAAATCCGCCTCGACCGGGAGAACCGACAATGCGGGGAAGGCATTCGCCAGCACCGCCGAGGATTCGCGCAGGAAATCGCCCGAGATATCGATCGGCACGTAAGCCGCCGGGTCGACCGCTTCGAGCAGGATCGGCGTCTTGGTCGACGAGCCCGAACCGAACTCGACCACCGCGCGGCCCTTGCCCGCAATCCGTGCCACGTCGCCACAGCACGCGCGCAGGATCGCGGTCTCGGTCCGCGTCGGATAATATTCGGGCAGATCGGTGATCTTCTCGAACAACTCCGACCCGCGCCGGTCGTAGAACCAGCGGGCCGGGATCGCGCGCGGGCGCAAGCCGAAGCCGCGCAGTACGTCGTTGCGGAAGGCGGGGTCGGCGAGGCTGGCCTGCCCATCCTCGATTTCGGGTTTCAGCATTACAGATCCTTGGCGAGCCGGACGCCGGTGAACTGCCAGCGTTGATGGGGATAGAAGAAATTGCGGTACGAGGCGCGCGCATGGCCGCGCGGGGTCGCGCAGGATCCGCCGCGGAGGACACACTGCCCGCTCATGAACTTGCCATTATACTCGCCGACCGCACCCTCGACCGCGCGAAACCCCGGGTACGGGCGGTAGGCGCTCCCGGTCCATTCCCACACGTCGCCGAAGAAGGCCGGGCCGCCCGTCGACGGCCGCGGCTCGACCGCACCGGCGGTGTCGAGCTGGTTGCCGCCAAGCGGATCGTGACCGGCAGCAGCCGCTTCCCACTCCGCCTCAGTCGGCAGTCGCGCACCCGCCCAGCTCGCATAGGCGTCCGCCTCGAAGAAGCTGACGTGAGTCACGGGCGCCGCCGGATCGATCGCGCGGCGGCCGTCGAGCCCAAAGCGAGTCCACGCTCCGTCGCGCTGCTCCCAATACAGCGGCGCGACGATCCGCTCGCGCTTCACCCACGCCCAGCCGTCGGACAGCCAGTGGCGCGGCTCGGTATATCCGCCATCCGCGATGAAGGCTGCCCATTCGCCGTTGGTCACGGTGCGATCCGCGATCGCGTGGGCACCGAGCAGCGTCTGGTGCCGCGGCCCCTCGCAATCGAACGCAAACCCGTCGCCGTCATGGCCGATTTCGACGATCCCGGCGGCATGCTCGATCCAGCCCGCCGGGCGGGGCATCTCCACCGGCACCTTGCGCGCGGCGGGCCAGACCGCGGGCTCGACCGGATTCTGCGCCATCAGGTGCAGGATGTCGGTGACGAGCAGCTCCTGATGCTGCTCCTCATGATGGCACCCCAGCGCGATCAGCTCCTGCGCCGCCTCGGGCAAGTCGGGGAGCGCGGCGAGCACCTCCGCATCGACGTGCGCGCGATAAGCCAGCACTTCATCGAGCGCCGGACGGGTCACCATCCCGCGCCGGTTGCGCGCGTGCCGCTGTCCCTCGGCCTCGTAATAGCTGTTGAACAGGAACGGGAAGCGTTCGTCGTACAGCCGGTAGCCGCTGACGAAGTCGCGCAGGATGAAGGTTTCGAGGAACCAGCTCGTATGCGCCAGATGCCATTTGGCGGGCGACGCGTCGTCCATCGACTGCGCGGTCGCATCCGCGTCCGACAGCGGCGCGACCAGCGCGACGGTCAGGTCGCGCACCGCCTGGAAACGCGCAGAGAGCGCGGAGGCGTCAGTCCTGGGGGCAGTCCGTGTCGCCATCGCCTCGTCCGTTCCGGAAGTCTTCTGCCCCACCGGGGGAGATCTTCGGGGCTATCCCCCGCTGAACCGTATCAGCGGGTTGCACCCGGTCGCCACAAAACGTCGCCACCGGCATTTTGGTTCACCACCCGCGCGGCAACGAATAGATAATCAGACAATCTGTTGAGATAGGCGAGCGCCAACGGATTGAGCGCGACGTGCCGCGCCGCGCCGACCGCGGTCCGCTCCGCCCGCCGGACGGTCGCGCGCGCGACGTGCAACGCCGCCGCACCGCGCGTTCCGCCGGGGAGGATGAAGCTCGTCAGCGGCGCGAGGTCGGCGTTCATCCGGTCGATTTCGGTTTCGAGCCGCTCGACCTGCGCCGCGACGATCCGCAGCACCATTTCCGACGGCGCGAAATCCTCGCCCGGAGTCGCGAGATCTGCGCCGAGATCGAACAGGTCGTTCTGGACGCGTTCGAGCAGCGCGACGAGCCAGAACACCGACACGCCGGCGTCCTTCAACGCCACTGCGGCGACACCGATCAGGCTGTTCGACTCGTCGACATCGCCGATCGCGGCCATCCGCGCGTCATCCTTGGCGACGCGCGAGCCATCGACCAGCCCGGTCGATCCATCGTCGCCGGTGCGCGTGTAGATACGATTGAGCTTGACCAAATTTCGTCCCCAGGTCCGGTCCTGCCCCGGACCGGCGGTTGTATGGCAGGCTCAGCTCTTGCCTGCGAGCCACATCAGCAGCACGACAATGAAAATCGCGACCGCCTGGAACATGATGCGATACTGCATCATCTTGTTCGACTTAACCGCCGACGGGCTGACACCGTCCGCACTCCCCGTCCCGTCGCGCGCCTGCTGGCTTGCGCCGAGCAGGAAAACGACCAGTCCTCGGACGAGGACGACGACCGTGGCGATCATCGCCGCAATCAGCAGGATTGTCAGGAAAGTGCTCATGCCCTCAACTTAGGCGCTTGCCGCCAGAAAGCCAGTGGTCAGAATGTCCGAGGGCAGCCGCCCCGCCCGCAACAGCGCCGCCAGCGCGTGCCCGTCGTCGCCGCGCAGGCGCAAGCGTTCCAGGGTCGGCGAATCGTTGCGCTTGGCGAGTCGCGCGCCGTCCGCGTCGGTCAGCAATTGGTGATGCCGATAGGCCGGAGTCGGCAGCCCGAGCAGCGCCTGCAGCAACCGGTGCACGTCGGTCGCCGCGAACAGGTCGACCCCGCGCACCACATGCGTCACGCCCTGCGCGGCATCGTCCACCGTCACCGCGAGATGATAGCTCGCGGGCGCATCCTTGCGCGCGAGGACGACATCGCCGTGCCGCTCGGGGTACGCAACCACGTCGCCCGCGATCTCGTCGGTCCATTCGAGCGGTCCGGCACGTTCCGCTGCCGCCGTCATGTCGATCCGCCATGCATGCGCGACGCCCGCGTCGATCCGCGCCGCGCGATCGGCGGGGTCGAGGTGGCGGCACGTTCCGGGATAGACCGCCTCCAGGCCATGCGGCGCGGACAGGCTCGCGGCGATTTCGGCGCGGGTGCAGAAGCACGGGTAGAGCAGCGCCATCCCGCGCAACCGTTCGAGCGCACCGGCATAGACGTCGAGCCGCGCCGACTGGAACAGCACCGGCCCGTCCCATTCCACCCCGAGCCAGCGCAGGTCGGCGAGGATCGCGTCGACATGCTCGGGCCGGCTGCGCGTGCCGTCGATATCCTCGATCCGCAGCAGGAACCGCCCGCCCGCGGAACGCGCCCGATCGTGCGCCTGGATCGCGGAAAAAGCGTGGCCAAGATGCAGCCGCCCGGTCGGGCTGGGGGCGAAACGACTGGTCGTCGGCGCGCTCATGTTCGGGGCCCAAACCGCTGCGTCGGGGTCGATCCTTGGTTGCAAATCGGCACGCTCCCCCTTGACCGCGAGTCGGGCGCTGTGCTGAACTTGTTAACGAAGGGCGTCGCTGTCATCACAGCGTCATCCTAAACGGCAAGAAGCCGCGCAGGAAGTGCCACTCGACTGAGGAATAGGGGGGCTCGCATGTACCATCCCGATCTCATCCGCCACCCCGATGGCTGTCCCGCGCTCGTGCTCAACGCGGATTACACCCCGCTCAGCTATTATCCGCTTTCGGTCTGGCCGTGGCAGACCGCGATCAAGGCGGTGTTCCTCGACCGGGTCGACATCGTCGCGGAATATGAGCGCGAGGTGCGCAGCCCCACCCAACGCATCAAGCTGCCTTCGGTCATCGCGCTCAAGCAATATGTCCGGCCGAGCGCCTTCCCCGCCTTCACGCGATTCAACCTGTTCCTGCGCGACAAGTTCACGTGCCAATATTGCGGTGCGGGCCACGAACTGACCTTCGACCACATCGTCCCACGCGCGCAGGGCGGACGGACGACGTGGGAGAATGTCGCGACCGCCTGTTCGCCGTGCAACCTCAAGAAGGGCGGGCGGACGCCCAAACAGGCGGGCATGCCGCTCCATATCGACGCGATCCGGCCGACGAGCTGGCAGTTGCAGGAACATGGCCGGCGCTATCCGCCGAATTTCCTACACGATACGTGGCACGACTGGCTCTATTGGGACGTTGAGCTCGAAGCTTGACGGGCATCGCATATTCGCCGAGCCCCTCGGTACGGGAGACGACGATGCAGCGTATGTTGATGACAAGCCTGGCCACGCTTCTACTGACGACGACGGGGTGCAACCGCTCGACGCCCGGCGACGACGCGCTTGCCGATTTCGTCCCGCCGACGCTGGTGAAGCGCGAGGAAGTCCGCGCCTGGCTCGAAAAGCGCTTCGCCGACCGCGACGTCGACGGCGACCGGCGGCTGACCCGCGTCGAGCTTGGCAACACCCGGGCGGACCGGATCGCGGGCGCTGATGTCGATCAGGACGGCGCGATCAGCCATGACGAATTCATCGCACACGGGCTGGCGCGATTCGACAAGGCCGACGCCAATGGCGACAAGATGGTGACCAACAAGGAACAGGACGCCGCGCGCGCCGCCGCCGCAGCGACCCCGACGCCAAAGACGATTCCGCCTGCGACGACGGTCCAGTGACGGTTGACCGCGCGGGTGTTGCGTTGCAGCATCCGCACATGGCTGACCTCCCCTCGATTACCAACAATCCCGACATCCGCTTCCTGGGCAAATTGCTCGGCGACGTGATCCGCGCCTATGGCGGCGACGCGCTGTACGAACGCACCGAAGCGATCCGCACCGCCTCGGTCGAACGGCATCGCGGCGCGGGCGAACAGGACGGGGTCGATCTCGAGCTCGACCGGCTCGATCTCGACGAGACGCTCGATTTCGTCCGCGGGTTCATGCTGTTCTCGATGCTCGCCAACCTTGCGGAGGACAGGCAGGGCGTGACCGCGGACGGCGGCGCGGATCTCGCCTCGGCGCTCGACCGGCTCGCCCAGGAAGGGATCGACAAGCCGCAGGCGATCGCCTTGCTCCAGAACGCGCTGCTCGCCCCGGTGCTGACCGCGCACCCGACCGAAGTGCGGCGCAAGTCGATGATCGACCATCGCAACCGCATCGCCGCGCTGATGCTGCTGCGCGACGGCGGCGCGACCGCGACCCCCGAAGGCGACGATATCGAGGAAGCGATCCTCCGCCAGATCGCGCTTCTGTGGCAGACGCGCGTGCTCCGGCGCGAGCGGCTTTACGTTACCGACGAGGTAGAGACCGCGCTCAGCTACCTGCGCGACGTCTTCCTCCCCGCCCTGCCTGCGCTGTACCAGCGCTGGGACCGCGCGCTCGGCGAACGCACCCCCGGTTTCCTCAAGCCCGGGAGCTGGATCGGTGGCGACCGCGACGGCAATCCGTTCGTCACCGCCGACAGCCTGCGCGCCGCGCTCGGCAAGGCGAGCGAGGCGGTGCTCGTCTATTATCTCGATGCGGTCCATGCGCTTGGCGCGGAGCTGTCGATCTCGACCGATCTCACCCCCGCGGATAGTGCGGTCGTGGCGCTCGCCGACGCAAGTGGCGATGGCGCGGAGAGCCGCAGCGACGAACCGTATCGCCGTGCGCTGTCGGGGATCTACGCGCGCCTTGCCGCGACGCATCTCGCGCTGACGGGCAAGCCCGCGCCGCGTCCCGGCCCGCTCAAGGGCGACCGCTACGCCGATCCGCAGGCGTTCCGCGCCGATCTCGTCGTCATCGCGCGCGCGCTTGCCGCGGGCGGCGGCGGGACCTTGTCGTCGGGTGGCGCGCTCGGGCGGCTGATCCGCGCGGTCGAGACGTTCGGTTTCCACCTCGCGACGCTTGATTTGCGGCAGAACAGCGCGGTGCTGGAGCGCGTCGTGGCCGAACTGCTCAAGGTCGCTGGGGTCGAGGACGATTACCTCGCGCTCGGCGAATCGCAGCGCGTGTCGCTGCTCCGCCACGAACTGTCGAACGCCCGACCGCTGGGGAGCGCGTTCGCAGACTATTCGGACGAGACGCAATCCGAACTCGCGATCCTGCGCGCCGCCGCCACCGCGCACGCGACCTATGGGCCGGCGTGCATCGTCCAGCACATCGTGTCGATGGCGCAATCGGTATCCGATCTGCTCGAACTCAACGTGTTGCTCAAGGAAGTCGGGCTGTATCGCCCGCAGGGGGATACCCCGTCCGCCGCGATCATGGCGGTGCCGCTGTTCGAGACGATCGGCGATCTGGAAGCCGCGCCCGAGATCATGAGCGAATGGTTCGCGCTCCCCGAGGTCCGCGGCGTCACCGCCACGCGCGGCTATCAGGAAGTGATGATCGGCTATTCGGACTCGAACAAGGACGGCGGCTATCTCACCTCGACCTGGAGCCTGTCCAAGGCGTCGACCGCGCTGAAAAGCGTGTTCGCGGACGCAGGCGTCGGCATGCAACTGTTCCACGGACGCGGCGGCGCGGTCGGGCGCGGCGGCGGGTCGGCGTTCGCGGCGATCCGCGCGCAGCCGTTCGGCACGGTGCAGGGGCGAATCCGCATCACCGAACAGGGCGAAGTGATCGCGGGCAAATATGGCACGCGCGACAGTGCGATGACCAATCTCGAGGCGATGGCGTCGGCAACCTTGCTCGCCAGCCTCGAGCCCGATCAGCTGTCCGCGGCGGACACGCAGCGGTTTGCCGAGGCGATGGACCGGCTCTCGGCAAGCGCGTTCGAGGCGTATCGTGGCCTCGTCTACGGCACCGAGGGGTTCCGCACCTTCTTCCGCGAAATGACCCCGATCGCGGAAATCTCGGGCCTCAAGATCGGCTCGCGCCCCGCGAGCCGGACCAAGAGCGACCGGATCGAGGATCTGCGCGCGATCCCCTGGGTGTTCAGCTGGGCGCAGGCACGCGTGATGCTGCCGGGCTGGTATGGCGTCGGGCAGGCGCTCGACTCGTTCGAGGACAAGGGGTTGCTCCGCGACATGGCGCAGGGCTGGCCGTTCTTCGCGGCGACGCTGGCGAACATGGAGCAGGTCATTGCCAAGTCCGACATGGCGATCGCCGCGCGCTATGCCGCGCTGGTCGAGGACCGCGGCCTCGCAGACGCGATCTTCCCGCGGATCGAGGCGGGGTGGCGGCAGGCGCATGACGGGCTGTTGACGGTGACGGGACAGTCGCGCCTGTTGGAGGCGCATCCCGCGCTCGAGACGTCGATCCGGTTGCGGCTGCCCTATATCGAGCCGCTCAACCTGTTGCAGATCGAGCTGATCAAGCGGCGGCGTGCAGGCGATGCGGACGAACGGATCGGCGAAGGCATCCTGCTATCGATCAACGCGATCGCGACGGCCTTGCGCAACAGCGGGTAAGGGTTGCGTCCCCTCACCCTGTTTCTACTTTCCCATTTATGCTGCCCCGGCGGAGGCCGGGGCCCAGTTGCGGTGGTCGAGGTAACGACGCGCGCACGCCTGCAACGCCGGTCTCACTACTGGGCCCCGGCCTTCGCCGGGGAGGTAAGGGGGGGATAACGCGATTTCCCACCCCGCGTGAAGCGTCAGGCGATGACCGGCGCGCCATCGTCCGGCACCACACCGGCAGGTTCGCCCCGCGAATACAGTCCGACCAGCACGCCTGCGCCAATCACATGCCCCGCGATCGCGTTGAGCACCGCACCACGCCCCGGTCCGTCGCCAAGATCCTCCGCCACGCAATCGAGCGCGAACACCTGGAAGACATAGCGATGGTCGCCATGCCCGGTGGGCGGATCGGGCGCGAGCCAGCCCTGCGAGAGATAGGAGTTGCGCCCTACCCCGCTGCCATCGGGATGCGCGTCGGCGACGATCGCACCTTCGTCGATGCGTCCGGCGTCGGCTGGCAAGCCCCACAGGATCGCGTGGACCAAGGGCGCGGGCGTCGGTGAATCGGCATCCTCGACCACCAGCGCGACACTCAGCGTCCCCGCCGGCACCGCGCCCCAGGTCAGCGGCGGCGAGACGCCGTCGCCGTCGGCGGTAAAGCGCGGAGGAATGCGCCCTTCGTTCGCGAACGCCGGACTGGTCACTTCGATCGTCGCATAATCACGGCCGAGCACCGGCTCCGCGATGATCAGCTTGTCCGCACCCGCGCGGACGTTGTGCAAAGCGGCACCGAGCCAGTGGGGGAGATGTTCGAGCATCGCGTCAATCCTTGAAACCTGGAGCTTCAAGCCCCCGCGGCCCCAAGCGGTTCCGTCAGGCGGATAAAAACGGCGCGGCGATGTCGTCCCGCACCCGCAGCAACCGCCCGGTCGCGCGGTCGATCAGCGCCCAGGTCGTCACCGCCTGCACCTTCACTTTTCCGTCCGCGCCGAGGAAGCGGACATGCCGGTCGAACCGAGCGCCGGTCGGCGGCGCCGGAACCCACGTCTCGCCGGTCACCGTCTCGCCTGCCGCGACGTTGCCGCGATAATCGATCTCGTGCCGCGTCACGACCCAGACATAGGCCGCCTGCTGCTCTGGCGGCGCGACCGCTTCCCAATGCGCGACCGCGATCTGCTGGATCCAGCGGACCCACACCGCATTGTTGACGTGGCCCAGTTCGCGATGTCGTCGGGCGTCGCGGTGATCGAAAGCGTGAAGCGCGTCATGCCGCCTGTGTGCGCCGGCTACGCCACCAATGCCAGAGGCCGAGCAGCACCGCGATCGCGACGATCACGCCGCCGACGATCAGGATTGCATGCTTGTCCGGAAGGAACCGCTCGATCAGTTTCTCGAAACTGTGCCCGAACAGATAGCCGATCCCGGTGAAAACGATCCCCCAGACGATCGCCGCGACCAGGTTGATCACGACGAACAATTTGGTCGAGACCTTGGTCGTCCCGATCGCGATCGGGCTGATCGTGCGGAAGCCGTAGATGAAGCGGAAGGCGAAGATGAACCCGATCGGATAGCGTTCGAGCAGCCCCAGCGCGCGCTCGAAGATCGGCTTCTCGCGCGCACGCCGAACCCACGGCTTGTCGCGGAACCAGCGGCCGAGCGAGAAGAAGATCTGGTCCGCGACGAACGACCCCGCCGCCGCCGACGCCATCGCGCCGGGCAAAGGGAATAGCCCCTTGTGCGCGAGCAGCCCGCCCGCGACGACGACGGTCTCGCCTTCGATCCCGGCGCCTGCGAACAAGGCGATGAGGCCGTAATGCTGAATGATGGATTCGATCGTCATGCGCGGCTTAAATCCGTTCGCGCCCCGATGTTCCCCGGCGAAGGCCGGGGCCCAGAGCAAAGCGCGCCGCGCCCGTTACCCTGGGTTCCCGCCTTCGCGGGAAAACGGGCAACGGTCGTCTCGCTTACCCCTCGATGCCGAGCTGCCACAGCACGAACGCATGTTCCTCCGCACCCTCGCGCAGCGATTCGAACCGCCCCGACTTGCCGCCATGCCCCGCGCCCATGTTGGTCTTGAGCAGCAGCACGTTGTCGTCGGTCTTGACGCTCCGCAGCTTGGCACCCCATTTCGCGGGCTCCCAATAGGTCACGCGCGGATCGTTGAGCCCGCCCGAGATGAACATCGGCGGATAGGCCTGCGCGGTCACCTGATCGTACGGCGAATAGCCGCGGATCAGCTCGAACGCCGCCTTGTCCTCGATCGGATTGCCCCATTCGGGCCATTCGCCCGGTGTCAGCGGCAGCTCGGCGTCCATCATCGTGTTGAGCACGTCGACGAACGGCACGTCCGCGATCACCGCGCCCCACAGTTCGGGATCGGAATTGACCACCGCGCCCATCAACTCGCCGCCCGCCGAACGACCCGCGATCGCGATCTTGCCCGCCGCGGTCCAGCCGTCCGCGACGAGCACCTTCGCGACATCGACGAAATCGTTGAACGTGTTGGCGCGCTTCTCGAGCTTGCCGTCGAGATACCATTGCTGGCCGAGATCGTCCCCGCCGCGGATATGCGCAATCGCATAGGCAAAACCGCGATCGAGCAGCGACAGCCGCCCAGTCGAGAAACCCGGCGGGATCGCATAGCCGTACGCACCGTAGGCATAAAGGAACAACGGCCGCGACCCGTCCTTCGGGAAGTCGGCGGGATAGACGATCGAGACCGGCACCTCGGTCCCGTCGCGTGCGGTGATCTTGAGGCGTTCGGTGCGATATTTGGCGGCCTGATACCCCGACGGGATTTCCTGGACCTTGAGCGTGGTCAACTCGCCGGTCGCGACGTCATAGTCGTACTCGGTCCCCGGCGTGACCATCGATTCATAGCCGACGCGCAGCACGTCCATCGCATATTCGGGATTGTTGCCGAGCCCCGCGTCGTAGCTTGCTTCGGGAAAACGGATGCGCTGCGGCGCAATCCCGTCCTCGTAGCGGTGGATCTCGATCTGATCGAGCCCGTCCTCGCGCCCGTCGACGATGAAGAAGTCGCGGAAACAGTCGATCCCGGTCATGTAGAAATGCCGCGACGGCGCGATCTTCTCGACCCATTCGCCCGGTGCCGAAATGTGCGCGGTGCACAGCCGGAAATTGGGGTCGGTGTCGTTGGTGTGGATGAACAGCGTGTCGCCGTGCATGTCGACGTCATATTCGCGCCCCACCTTACGCGCCGACACCAAGAGCGGCGCCGCAAGCGGATCGGTCGCGGGGAGCAGATAGATCTCGCTCGTCACATGGTCGCCGCTCGACAGCACGATCCACTTGCGGTCGCTGGTCTCGCTGACGCCCACGCGGAAGCCCTCGTCCGCTTCCTTGAACAGCTCGATATCGTCCGCGATCGGCGTGCCGAGCCAGTGGAGCCGGGCATTGTCGGTGCGCCACTGGTCGTTGGCGAGGCCGTAGAGGAAGCCCTTGTCGTCCGCGGTCCAGACGATCTCGGACAGCATGCCCGGGATCACGTCGGGCAGATGCTCGCCGGTGGTCAAATCCTTGACGCGAATCTCGAACCGCTCCGAGCCATTGTCGTCGATCGCATAGGCGAGCAGCCGCCCGTCATTGCTGATCGAGAAGGCGCCCAGGCGGAAATATTCCTTGCCCTCCGCCAGCACCGGCTCGTCGAGGATCAGTTCGTCCTTCGTCTTGTCGTCGCCCGCGGCGACCGGGCGGCGCCACCATTTGCGATACTGCCCGCCGGTCTCGAACGCGGTCCAGTAGACCCAGTCGCCATCCTTCTGCGGGACCGACGAATCGTCTTCCTTGATCCGCCCCTTCATCTCTTCGTACAGCCGGTCGACCAGCGGCCGATGCGGCGCCATCACGCTTTCGAAATAGGCGTTTTCCGCCGCCAGATACGCCAGCACGTCGGGATCGGTCACCTCGGGATAGCCCGGGTCCTTGATCCACGCATAGGGGTCTTCGATCGTGATGCCGTGCGCGGTGAAGCTGTGCGGACGCTGCTCGGCAACGGGGGGCGTCGGGAGGGTGGAGGGCGATGGGCTCTGGGTCATTCCCGTCTCTTAAGCATGCCGGTGCGGCTTGTCGAAGCCCTGCGAACCGAACGACCCTCAAGCCGGTTGCGGTTGACATGGGTTGGCGACGTCTTGGTTGCGATCGGGCAACGATGCGGCCCGGCATGGCCTGTGGGGTGACGCAGGATTGTGCTAGCACTCCGATCCGTCCCCCAGTGCCTCGAGGAGTTGCTCATCAGCCAGCCCAGCCGATCGCCCGTCTCCTGTGCTGCGGCGGGTCGCGATGCCCGATAGGCGCGCGACGTTCCTCGAAAAACTCCCGCTGCTCGGGACACGGCCGATCGTTCGCTACACGCTGGCGGCGGCGCTGTCGGTCGGCGCGTGCGGCTTGCGCAGCGGGCTCGACCCGTGGTTTCCGCCGGGCTTCCCGTTTCTCACCTTCTTCCCCGCGGTCATCATGTCCGCCTTCGTGCTCGGGCGCGGTCCGGGGATTCTTTCGGCGATCCTTTGCGGGTTGATGGCGTGGTATTATTTCATCCCGCCCTTTTTCAGCTTCAATATCGGCCAGGGGACGACCACCGCGCTTGGTTTTTATGTGGCGGTTGTGGTGGTGGACATCACGCTGGTCCACTGGATGCAGAACGCCAACCACCGGCTGCGCCGCGAACGCGAGCGCAGCCATGCGCTCGCCGACACCAGCGCGCGGCTGGCCGAACGCAACGAGCTGCTGTTCCGCGAACTCCAGCACCGCGTCTCGAACAACATCCAGACGGTCGGCGCGATACTGACGCTGCACCGCCGCGGGGTCGACCATGCTCTGGCCAAGCGGGCGCTCGACGACGCCGCCGCGCGGATCGGGCTGATCGGGCGGATCCAGCGGCAATTGTACGACATCGACGGCAAGCATACCGATCTCGCGGCGTTCGTGCAGGCGCTGGTCAACGATCTCGCCGAGTCCGACGGCCGCGTCGGCATCCGCTACGATGTCGCGGTCGCGCCCGGGATCGTGCTGCACCCCGATGCCCTCATCCCGTTCGCGCTCATCCTTGCCGAGGCGGTCGCCAATGCGACCGAACATGGCTTTGCCGATTGCGCGACGGGGGTGATCCGGATCGCGCTCGACCATGGCTCGGGTGGCGTGATCCTGCGCATCACCGATGACGGTGCGGGGCTGCCCGCAGGCTTCGCGGTCGCGGGCAGCACCAGCCTCGGCCTCAAGATCGCGCTTGCGCTCGCACGGCAGCTCGAGGGCACGTTCGACGTGCTGCCCGCAAGCGGCGGTGGCACCACCAGCGTACTGACGATTCCCGACCGGGTCGGCGAACTCTGAAGCCAGCGTCACCCTGGACCCGTTTCAGGGTCCACGCCGCCCAAATCCAGTCCGTGCCCGCAGCATGGTGGATGCCGAAACGCGTTCAGCATGACGGCGGGGGAAAGTATCCCCCAACCGGGCTGAGCGTCTCGACGACGGGCCGGCCACCGCCCCCGAGGTTCCCCTCGCAACCTGCTCCCGGCTGGCCTATTCTCGCCTGCTCAATACCCAGCACAGCCGGAAAGCCCTCGCCGATGTCCACCCACGCCGCCCGCCTCGCTGCCCTGCGCGACCAACTCCGCCGCGACCGGCTCGATGGCTTCGTCGTCCCGCTGACCGACGAGCATATGTCCGAATATGTCGGCGGCTATGCGCAACGGCTTGCCTGGTTGACCGGGTTCCAGGGCTCCGCCGGGAATGCGGTCGTCCTCCCCGAGGCAGCCGCGATCTTCACGGACGGGCGCTACACGCTGCAGGTGCGCGAGCAGGTCTCGGCGGACGACTGGCAGTTCGTCGCGGTGCCGCAGACGAGCGTCGCGGCATGGCTCGGCGACAATGCCGCGAACGGTGCGCGGATCGGCTACGATCCGTGGCTCCACACCCGCGCCTGGGTCGAGGAAGCGCGCGCCGAGCTGGCGGCGCGCGGTGCCGAGCTGGTCGCGGTCGATACCAACCCGGTCGACGCTGTCTGGCCCGATCGCCCGCTGCCCTCGCCCGCCCCGCTGACGGTGCAGGACGACGCGCAGGCCGGCGCGACGTCGGCGGCCAAGCGCGCGCAGGTCGCGGACTGGATCGCCGCCGAGCAGGCGGATGCCGTCGTGTTGACCGCGCTCGATTCGATCGCGTGGCTGCTCAACGTGCGGGGCCGCGACGTCGCGCACACCCCGGTCGCGCTCGCTTATGCGATCGTCGCGGCGGACGGGACCGCCGACCTGTTCATCGCGCCCGACAAATTGACCGACGCGGTCCGCCAGCATCTCGGCAACGCGATCCGGCTCCACCCGCGCGACGCCTTCGCCGCGGCGTTGCGCGGCCATGCCGGCAAGACGATCGCCGCCGACCCGAACGGCGCGGTCGCGGCGATCTTCGACACGCTCGAGGCCGGCGGCGCGACCGTGCTGCCGCGCCGCGACCCCGTGCTGCTCGCCAAGGCGACCAAGAATCCGGTCGAGATCGCCGGGCACCGCGCCGCCTCGGTGCGCGACGGCGCAGCGCTCGCGCGGTTCCTGCGCTGGGTCGAGGCGGAAGCGCCCAAGGGCGGGCTGACCGAGCTCGATTGCGTCGCCAAGCTCCAGCAGTTCCGCGAGGCGACCGGCGTGTTGCTCGACACGTCGTTCGACACGATCTCGGCGACCGGCGCGCACGGCGCGAGCCCGCATTACCATTCGACCCCCGAATCGAACGCGCCGCTCGAACTGGGGCAGCTCTATCTGGTCGATTCGGGCGGCCAATATGCCGACGGCACGACCGACGTGACGCGCGTGCTGCCGATCGGCTCGCCGACCGCGGAGATGCGCGATCGTTTCACGCGTGTGCTGCAGGGCCACATCGCGCTCGCCACCGCGGTGTTCCCGGTGGGGACGACCGGCGGGCAGCTCGACGGCTTCGCGCGGCGCCCGCTGTGGCAGGTCGGGCTCGATTACGCGCACGGCACCGGCCACGGCGTCGGCGCGTATCTGTCGGTCCACGAAGGCCCGGCGCGAATCGCCCAGCCCTTCTATCCCGGCGGCGGCCCGGCCGAGCCGCTCCGCGCGGGCATGATCCTCTCGAACGAGCCGGGCTATTACAAGGCGGGGGAATACGGCATCCGGATCGAGAATCTGGTGCTGGTGGAGGAGCGCAGCTTCTCGGACGGCGCACCCTTCCTCGGGTTCGAGACGCTGACCTTCTGCCCGATCGAGCGCAGCCTGATTCTCCCGGAACTGCTCAGCACCGCCGAGCGCGCCTGGCTCGACGCCTATCACGCCGAGGTGCTCGCCGTGCTCAGCCCCGCGTTCGACGCCGACGAACGCGCGTGGCTGGCGGAGAAATGCGCGCCTATCGCGTGATGGCGTCGGGCGGCGGCAAATCGGTCGATACGGGCTCCGCCGCCCTTGCCTGCGCCTTGCGCCGCTTCAGATTTTCGCGAAGCGCCGCTGCCAGCCGTTTGGTCTTTTCGTCTTTTGTGTCGGCCATCGTGCATGTGCTCCTTGACATTCGCTGCTCAGCCGTCTCTTACGCCGCTTCCGCTGCAAAGTGGAATTGCTGCCGTAGCTCAGTGGTAGAGCGCATCCTTGGTAAGGCTGAGGTCGTGAGTTCAATCCTCACCGGCAGCACCAGTTTCTCCGAAAACTCAATGACTTAACTTTCCCTTCGGGGGCCCGTTCGGGGAAAAAGCCGAAGTTGAGGCGAACTGGAAGCGTACTGGAAGCAGTTGAACGCAAATTCCGTCGTCGAATCGCAGTGTATTTTTATACAGTAAAGGTGCCCAGGGGCTCGGGCTGTCCTGTCCAAAATGAGTGATTCGCCGTTGGCCAACGGAAAATCGCATCTCTGGCACGCCCGCTGCATTCCCCAATGCCGCTATGTCCCGCGTCGGCGATGAGCCTGTGGATAACCGTTGACCACGCTCGTGCTATCGGAAACCAGGTGGCTCGTGCTATCGAGAACCGAAAGCTCGTGCTTTCGAAAACCGAAATCAGCACTAAGCGTTTGGGATAAATGGCGTTTTCCCGCCCCCTAACTGAGCTAACTTAGAATCCTTCGGATTCTTTCTAACCTTGCTGCGCTCAAACGCGCGGTCGGGCGTCCCGCGCTGCCGCGCGGCCATGCTTTACGGCGCTGCGCGCCGCCGAGCCGCTTTGCGTCTCGGCCCTCCGGGTCACGATCATTGACGCTCTGGTTCGGCCTGCGACCGAACATGCGGACATCGCGGCTACGCCAGCGATGGCGTGTGCCTGCGGCACACGGATTGCCGGGGTGAGCGTCGCTCCCCTCTAGTCCCGCCACGACGGTCAGCAAGCCGGGCTTTGCCCGGCTCCTCCGCTTTGCTGCGGCCCTCCGGGTGCAGCCCGTCGCTTATCCGGGACTGCCGGTCCGCTCCTGCCGCTCACCCCGCCATTCCGGCGCCGGTTGCGCTGCTAGAGAAGGAGAAGGGCAGTGAAGGGGTTTCGTGGCCTGTTGGGGTTGGATCGCCTCCCAGAGGATGCTGGGGGCTTGGAACGCTTGGAGTATGCGATGCTCCAGATTCCGCGAATGGACCGGGAGATATTCCTCGCGCACCGGCTCGATCACATGGGCTATCCGGAGATTGCCGATGCCAGCGGCTTTTCCGTTGAAAAAGTGGAGCGCTCCATTGCGCGAGCGTTGGCCGTCATCGACCGTGCGCTACGGCTACGGGTATCACCTCATCTTCTGCCGCGTCGAGGCCGCAAAGATGGTGATCGTTCACCTTCTGCAGAATGCGCAGACTTTACTGCGATCCTTTCCCGTCGTGACCCGTTGATGCCGATCTTGTACCGACGCTGCCGACCTTCGAAGCGATATTGGAGAACATAGCTGATTCGACCGGCAGGGGAGATCCGCACGCCGAAACCGAGGACATCGAGATCCCAGATTATGCGGTCGCTGCCGTCTGAAGCCAGACGGTCGACGAGCCTTTTGTTGATCCGCTGACGTGTCGCTGCCATCTTCGTCTCCATCGCCGGGCTGCCAAAAGTTCGGGAACTGGAAGCATACTGGAAGCAGTTGGAAGCAAATCGCCGGTTAGAGTCTCGTATGCCGTTCGGTCTAAGTCAATGTGCTAAAGGGATAATCGTAGAATCGAAGAGCATGGAGTAGGCCGATTCGTATTTTGGTAAGGCTGAGGTCGTGAGTTCAATCCTCACCGGCAGCACCAGTTTCTCCTATCGTCGTCGCGCGAACTCCCTTCGGGGGGATCGCAGCGCGGCGGGGGAACGTCGGCGGCGGACGGCCGCAGCGCAACCTCGGTAGCCTTCAGCGAGATTTCGGGTGCTCATTCGCGGGCGGCCTGTGACGATGCCGAGGGAAACAAACGGGACGGCGATGGTTGACTGAACCGAGCACTTAGTAACGCGCTCGTTGTCGTCGTGTATCGTTGGGTTGCCCGTTCGCGCGCGACGGCGATCACGGAACCGTTCCACGAATTAACCCGATCACCGTTTGAGGAATTCTTGTCTTTCCCCAAGCGCGTAGCTTGCATATCGCGCTGCCTGTAAGGGCCCGAATGCAGCGCCCGCCCCTGACAGCCGCGCCGCTCGTGCGCGCCGGAGATTTACCGTGGCAACCAAGCGTCCCGAAGGTATCAAGGATTATACCGGCCCCGCCGGCGGCTGGGGTGCGCTCAAGGCGGTCGCGATCTCGCTCAAGGCGCAGCAGATCGTCACCAGCGGTGCGCAGACGCTGCTCAAGTCGAACCAGCCGCATGGCTTCGACTGCCCGAGCTGCGCGTGGCCCGACCCCAAGCACACCTCCTCGTTCGAATTCTGCGAGAATGGCGCGAAGGCGGTCGCGTGGGAATCGACCGCCAAGCGGATCGGCGCGGACTTCTTCGCGGAACATGCGGTGGAAGACATCTGGAAGCAAAGCGACCACTGGATCGAGGATCAGGGCCGCGTCACAGAACCGCTGCGCTACAACGCCGCGACCGATCATTATGAAGTCGTCAGCTGGGACGAGGCACTTTCCGAGATCGGCGCAGGGCTTGCGGCGGTGCCGCATCCCGACCAGGCCGAATTCTACACCTCGGGCCGCTGTTCGAACGAGGCGGCGTTCCTGCTCCAGTTGTTCGTGCGGCTGTACGGCACCAACAACTTCCCCGATTGCTCGAACATGTGTCACGAGGCGACGTCGGTCGGCCTCCCCAAGTCGATCGGGATCGGCAAGGGCACGGTCAGCCTCGAGGATTTCGATCACGCCGATCTGATCCTCTCGTTCGGCCACAATCCGGGCACAAACCACCCGCGGATGATGGCGACGCTGCGCGAGGTGTCGAAGCGCGGGGGGAAGATCATCGTCTTCAACCCGCTCAAGGAACGCTCACTCGAACGCTTCGAATCGCCGCAGTCGGTGGTCGAGATGGCGACCGGCGGGTCGACCCCGATCGCGAGCACCTATCTGCAGGTCAAGATCGGCGGCGATGCGGCCGCGATCAAGGGAATCGCCAAGGCGCTCATCGCGCTCGACGATGCGGCGGCAGCGACCGAAGGCACTGAGCCGGTGCTCGACCATGTCTTCATCGCCGAACATACCGCCGGGATCGACGCCTATATCGCGGACCTGCGCGAAACGACCTGGGAGGCGATCGAGCGTGGCAGCGGGCTGACCCGCGCCGAGCTCGAGAACGTGGCGGACATCTACGCCGCCTCCAAGGCGACGATCTGCTGCTACGGCATGGGGATCACGCAGCAGCGCACGGGCACCAGCAACGTCCAGCAGATCGCCAACCTGCTGCTGATGCGCGGCAACATGGGTCGCGCCGGCGCAGGGATCTGCCCCTTGCGCGGCCACAGCAACGTCCAGGGCGACCGCACCGTCGGCATCACCGAGCGCCCAAAGCCCGCCTTCCTCGACCGGATGCGCGACGTGTTCGGCTTCGAGCCGCCGCGGAACGACGGCCATTCGGTGGTCGAGAGCATCGCCGCGATGCGCGACGGCAAGGCCAAGGCGATCGTCTGCCTCGGCGGCAATCTCGCGATCGCTTCGTCGGACCCGCAGGCGTGCGCCGAGGGGTTCCGCAACATGGATCTCGCGGTCCACATCACGACCAAGCTCAACCGCACGCACCTGCTGATGGCGAAGGCGACCTACATCCTGCCGTGCCTCGGGCGGACCGAGCTCGACGAGCAGGCGGATGGCCCGCAATCAGTGACGGTCGAGGATTCGATGTCGATGGTCCACGCCTCGCGCGGGTTCCTGCGGCCGCCGGGCGAGAATGTGAAGTCCGAGATCTGGATCGTCGGGCAGATCGCCAAGGCGACGCTCAAGGGCAAGGGCGGGATCGATTGGGACGCGTATGTCGGCAATTACGATCTGATCCGCGACAAGATCGAGGCGGTCTTCCCCGATTTCGTCGACTACAATCGCCGCGTGCGGATGCCCGGCGGGTTCCACTTGACCAACTCGGCCGCGCTGCGGATCTGGAACACCGAGAACAAGAAGGCGAACTTCATCCCCACCCCGACGCTCGAGGATGATTCGACCAACGGCGACCCCGATCTCCTGCGGCTCACCACGATCCGTGCCCACGACCAGTATAACACCACGGTCTACAGCCTCGACGATCGCTATCGCGGGGTGTTCGGCCGGCGCGACGTGCTGTTCATGAACGAGACCGACATGGCGCGGCTTGGCCTCGCCGAGGGTGACATCGTCGACATCGCGACCGCGCTCGAATTCGCCCGCGAAGATCGCGTGGTGCAGAAATTGATGGTGGTGCGTTACGCGCTCCCTAAAGGGTGCTGTGCATCCTATTATCCGGAGACCCAGCCCTTGATCGCGCTCGAAGACCATGATCCGCAAAGCTTTACCCCATCGTACAAGTCGATCCCGGTAACGGTCCGCCCGGCCGGCGCCGATCTCGGTTCCGAAATCGGTGTCGCCCGTGCGGGCGTCGTCGGTAAGACGAAGCGCGTGCCGGCATGAGCGGCTACGCCCCCACGATCGACGCGTACGCAAAACTTGCCGCGGCAAAGGCCGTGGCGTTGCGGCGCTCCCCGCTCGGCTTCTTCGCGGGCGCAATGCTAGCGGGGACGTATATCGGGATCGCGATGATCCTTGCGCTCAGCACTGGCGCGGGGCTTCCCGCCGGGGTCAGGCCGCTGGTCATGGGCGCGACCTTCGGGATCGGCCTGATCCTGACGGTCTTTGCCGGGGCCGAGTTGTTCACCGGCTACGTCATGTATCTCGGCTTCGGCCTCGCGCATCGTACGATCACGCTGTGGGAAGCCGTGCAGTTGATCGTCGTGGTGTGGATCGGCAATCTGGTCGGCGGCATCATCCTGTCGGTTCTCTTCGCGGCAGGCGGCGGCGGTGCCATTTTCGCCAACGCTGACTCGATGTTCCACGCCTATGTGGCGCACAAGGTCGAGGCGAGCGCGCTTGCGCTGCTGTGCCGCGCAATCCTGTGCAACTGGCTCGTCTGCCTCGCGATCTGGACCGCAGCGCGGATGCGGGGCGATGCCGCCAAGTGTATCGCGATGGCGTGGATCCTGCTCGCCTTCGTCGCGGCCGGGTTCGAGCATTCGGTCGCCAACATGACCGGCCTTACGCTTGGCCTGCTCGTCGACCATCCGTCGATCAGCATCGCCGGCATGGCGCGCAACCTTGCGATCGTGTCGCTCGGCAATGCGATCGGCGGGCTGGTGTTCGTTTGCGGTGGTTATCTGATGGCGTCGCGGACCGACGCGGTCGCGGTCGCCAAGTAGAGGACTGAGCCATGCCGGGACCGCGTCTGTTCGAACCGCTCACGATCGACGGGCTGACGCTCGCCAACCGGATCGTGATCGCGCCGATGTGCCAATATTCGGCGGTCGACGGCTGTATGACCGACTGGCATCTGATTCACCTCGGGCAGCTTGCGCTGTCCGGGGCGGGTCTCCTGACGATCGAGGCGGCGGCGGTGGTCCCGGAAGGACGGATCACCTACGGCGACGTGGGTCTGTATGACGACGCGACGCAGGCGGCGATCGGGCGAACGCTGGACAGCGTCCGCCGGCATTCGGACATGCCGGTCGGGATCCAGCTCGCACACGCCGGGCGCAAGGCATCGACCGACCTGCCGTGGCGCGGCGGCGCGCAGATCGCCCCGGGTTCGGCCAATGGCTGGCAGACGGTTGCCCCCTCGACGCTTGGTTTCGGGACGGACGATACCGCCCCGGTCGCGCTCGATCGCGACGGCATGGTCCGGGTTCGCGACGCGTTCGTCGCCGCGACGAAGCGCGCCGCCGATCTCGAGCTCGATCTCGTGCAGCTCCACGGCGCGCATGGCTATCTGCTGCATCAATTCCTCTCGCCGCTCTCGAACAAGCGCGACGACGCCTATGGCGGCAGCCTCGAAAACCGGATGCGCTTGCCGCTCGAGGTGTTCGATGCCGTCCGTGCGGCATTCCCGGCGGGCAAGCCGGTGACGATGCGCGTCTCCGGCACCGACTGGGTCGCTGGTGGCTGGGATATCGCGGAAACCGTCGCCTTCTCCCAGGCCCTGGAGGCACGCGGATGTTCGGCGATCCACGTGTCGAGCGGCGGGCTCGATGCAGGACAACAGATCCCGGTCGGGCCGAACTATCAGGTCCCGCTGGCCCGCGCAGTCAAGCAGGCGATCGGGATTCCGGTCGTCGCGGTCGGACTGATCACCGAGCCCGAACAGGCCGAGGCGATCGTTGGGACCGGCGACGCCGACCTCATCGCGCTGGCGCGCACGATCCTGTACGATCCGCACTGGCCATGGCACGCCGCCGCCGCGCTCGGCGGCACGGTTGTCGCCCCCAACCAGTATCTCCGCTCGCAGCCGCGCCAGTATAAGGACCTGCTGCAACCACCGGCGGCGCGATAGCCGCCAGCGCTTCAGTGCTGGGCTATTGGCTATCTGCTGAAGCAGGCCGTGGCCGGGGGCGCGCATTCGGCGACGAACGCCGCGCTCCCCCTCTCGCCCACTACGCCTGCCCCGTCAGGCAAGCGTCATCAGGCTCGCATTCCCGCCGGCTGCGGTGGTGTTGATCGAGACCGACACTTCCTCGCACAGCCAGTCGAGCCGATACGCGTCCGCCCGTGTCATGAGCGTCTCGCTCGATGCCGCCTGAAGCGACACGATCGCGCCGTCGCGTGCAGCCAGCGCTTGCGAGGCGGCGGCGACGTCCGCCGCATCCCCCTCGACGAGCGCGCCTGCGAGCGCATCGACCTCGGCAAGCCCCCGCGTCGGCCAGCTGATCCGCGCCGCCACTGCCGCAGGCAGGCCCGCCGGGGCCACCGCGAGCGGACCGCCCGGGATCACCACCGCCTGATTCCCGGTCGCGAGCACCGCGCCGATCTGCCGCCAGAGGCCGTGCGCGGTCCGGGCGATGACCGCGATCCGCCCGCGCGGGTGGAGCGCGTAGCGGTTGGTCTCGCCGACCGGACCGGCCAGCTCGACGGCATAGCCAAGCCGTGAGCGATCCGCGATCGCGCCGACCGCGGCTGCCATGTCGGGCTCGCCTTGCGCCCCGAGCCAGATCGCCAGCACGTGCGCGACGGGATCCCCCGTGCCCGCCTCCGACGGCGTGGCAGCTGCAGACGCCTGCACCAGCCGCGTGAGGTACATCGGCCCGCCCGCCTTGGGCCCGGTTCCCGACAGCCCGCGCCCGCCGAACGGCTGGACCGCGACCACCGCGCCGATCGTGTTGCGGTTGACGTAGAGGTTCCCCGCGCCGATCCGCCGCGTCACGTGCTCGATCGTCGCGTCGAGCCGGGTGTGGAGCCCGAAGGTCAGCCCGTAGCCGGTCGCGTTGATCGAATCGATCAATGCGTCCAGCCCGCCGCTGCGATAGCGCAGCACATGCAGCACCGGCCCGAACACCTCGCGCCCGATTTGCGCAATGTCGTCGATCTCGATGATCGTCGGCGCGACGAAGGTGCCGAGCTCGGTCTCGGGCGCAAGCCGCGCCTGCTCGACGCGGTGCCCCGCCACCTTCATCCGCGCGATGTGATCCTCGATCCCGTCGCGCGCCTGTGCGGTGATGACCGGGCCGATGTCGACCGCGAGCCGGTCGGTCTTGCCGATCACCAGCTCCGCCACCGCGCCGCGCAGCATTGCCAGCGTGCGATCCGCGACCTCCTCCTGCAGGCACAGCACGCGCAGCGCCGAGCAGCGCTGCCCCGCGCTGTCGAACGCGGACGCAAGCACGTCGCCGACGACCTGCTCCGCCAGCGCGGACGAATCGACGATCATCGCATTCTGCCCGCCGGTCTCGGCAATCAGCGGGATCGGCGTGCCCTGCGCGGTGAGCCGCCCGGCGAGCTGGCGCTGGATCGTCCGCGCCACCCCGGTCGACCCGGTGAAGATCACCCCCGCGGTGGCGGGCGCGCCGACCAGCGCGGCGCCGACCGCGCCATCGCCGAGCACAAGCTGGACGACCGCTTCGGGCACCCCCGCCGCATGCAGGATCCGCACGGCTTCGGCAGCGATCAGCGGAGTCGGCTGCGCGGGCTTGGCGACGACCGGGTTGCCCGCGACCAGCGCGGCGGCGATCTGCCCGGTGAAGATCGCGAGCGGGAAGTTCCACGGGCTGATGCACGCGATCGGCCCGAGCGGGGTCGCACCGCCGAGCGTCGCGCGTGCCTGCATCGCGTAATAGCGCAGGAAATCGACCGCTTCGCGCACCTCGGCGATCGCGTTGGCGGCGGATTTGCCCGCCTCGCGCATGATCAGCCCCATCAGTGTCGGCATGGTCTGTTCGAGTTGGTCCGCCGCGCGATCGAGGCAGGCGGCACGGTCGCCGACCGGAGTCGCGGCCCACGATGCCGCGGCACCGGCCGCACGCTCCATTGCGGCGGTCGCCCCGACATCCGACTGCTCGAACACGCGACCCACGACGTCGCGGTGATCGGCGGGGTTGCGGACGAGCGCCGGCGCGCGACCGTCGTCGACGCCCGCGCGCCAGTCCTGCTGCGCGCTCGCAACCAGCGCGCGGCCAAGCGCGAGCAGGCTCGCCTCGTCGCTCAAGTCCAGCCCGGCGGAATTGCGGCGCGCGCCGTAAATGTCCGCGGGCAGCGCGATCTCGTCATGCGGCGCGCCGGGCATCGGCATCGCGCGGACGATCTCGACCGGATCGGCGATCAGGTCCTCGATCGGCACCGCAGGATCGCCGATCCGGTTGACGAACGACGAGTTCGCGCCGTTCTCGAGCAGGCGGCGGACGAGATACGCGAGCAGCGTCTCGTGCGTCCCGACGGGGGCATAGACCCGGCACGGCCGCGCGAGGCCATTCGCGCCAACGACCTGGTCGTACAGCGGCTCGCCCATGCCGTGGAGGCACTGGAACTCGTAATCGCCCACCACGAAATCCTCGCCCGCGAGCTGGTAGATCGTCGACAGCGTCTGCGCATTGTGCGTCGCGAATTGCGGAAACACCGCGTCGCGCGCCGCCAGCAGTTTGCGCGCGCACGCGATGTACGCGACGTCGGTGTAGATCTTGCGCGTATAGACCGGGTAGCCCGAGAGGCCGTCGACCTGCGCGCGCTTGATCTCGGCATCCCAATAGGCGCCCTTGACCAGCCGGATCATGATCCGCCGCCCGGTCCGCCGCGCGAGCGCGATGACGAAGTCGATCACCAGCGGGCAGCGCTTGCCATACGCCTGGACGACGAAGCCCAACCCCTTCCACCCGTCGAGCGCGGGATCCTCGGCGAGCGCCTCGAGCAGGTCGAGCGACAGTTCGAGCCGGTCCGATTCCTCGGCATCGATGTTGAACCCGATGTCGTAGCCCTTGGCGAGCAAGGCGAGCCCGCGCACGATCGGCAGCAATTCGCTGATCACGCGGCCCGCCTGCGCGCGGCTGTAGCGCGGGTGAAGCGCGGACAGCTTGATCGAGATCCCCGGCCCGCCATAGACCCCGCGCCCGGCGGACGCCGTGCCGATCGCGTGGATCGCCTGTTCGTAATCGCGCAGATAGCGCGCCGCGTCTGCCGCGGTCGTCGCCGCCTCGCCGAGCATGTCGTAGGAGAAGCCGTAGCCGCGCGCCTCGCGATCCTTTGCGTGCCGCAGCGCCTCGTCGATCGTCTGGCCGGTGACGAACTGCTCGCCCATCATCCGCATCGCGAGATCGACGCCGCGGCGGATCACCGGTTCGCCGACGCGCGCGACCAGCCGCGTCAGCGCGGTCGCGAGGCCCCGGTCGTCCGCACTCGCGGTCAGCTTGCCCGTGACGACCAGTCCCCAGGTCGCGGCGTTGACGAACAGCGAGCGCCCGTCGCCGATATGCGATGCCCAGTCCCCCCCACCGATCTTGTCGCGGATCAGCGAATCGCGCGTTGCGGTGTCGGGAATGCGGAGCAGCGCCTCCGCGAGACACATCAGCGCGACGCCTTCCTGGCTCGACAGCGCATATTCCTGGACCAGCGCCTGCACGCCGCCGCGCGCCTTCGATCCGCGCAACCCCTCGATCAGCGCGCGTGCGGTCCCGGCCGCGGCGCGGCGAACCGTGTCGGAGACGGTCGCGGCTTCGACCAGCGGGGGGACGCAGACCGGTTCGGGCGTGCGGATCGCCGCGGTGATCGCGGTGCGGAGCGGATCGGGGGTCCGGATCATCGGCGCGAAACGGGCGAAGGGCGTCGGCTGGTCGGTAGTCATGGCGATCCTCGGGCTGGAGACGCCGTCATACCAGCCGAGCGTATGGGAAGTCTGGCTTAAAGGGCTTGATAAAGATCGCATATCGCCCGCATTATCGCCTCATGAAAGACGATACGCCTGTAACGGGTGCACACAGAAGTGATCTTGACCGGTTCGATGCCGCGATCGTCGACCTGTTGGCGCAGGATGGCCGGATGACCGTGACCGATCTCGCCGCGCGGATCGGTCTGTCGAAGACGCCGACGCAGGTTCGGCTGAAGCGGCTGATCGACGATGGCTATATCCTCGGCTTCCGCGCGGTAACCAACCGCGCCAAGTTAGGGCTCGACCATGTCGCCTTCACCGAGGTCAAGCTGTCCGACACGCGCGAAGCCGCGCTCCGCGACTTCAACGCGGCGGTGCGCCGGATTCCCGAGGTCGAGGAATGCCATCTGATCGCGAGCAGCTTCGATTATCTGCTCAAGGTGCGCACCACCGACATCCGCCGCTATCGCTATGTCCTGGGCGAGAAGATCTCGAGCCTGCCGCATGTCGCGAGCACCTCGACCTTCGTCGCGATGGAGACGATCCTCGACCAGGACCGGTAGCGCGAGGCTTACTGCCAGGCGACCCCGCCGTCGGGGGTGCGACCGGTCAGCCGCAAGGTCTGCCGGAACACCCAGCCGGACACCGCCGAGGCCAGGCCGCGCCGGACGATCGGCGTGGTCAGCGTCGAATAATGCGCCGCGGCAAACACCGTCGCGCGCTTGTATCCGCTATATTCCAGCGAGAATTGCGTCTCGTTCTTCGCCAGGACGTGGGGATAGGCGTCGCGGATCGGATGGATCGCGCGGGTATAAGCGATCGGCCCGGTCAGCCGCAGCACGCCGATCCGCCCGACATTGGTCATCCACGGGCTGTAAGTCTCGATATTGGCGAGCACCGCAGCGATCACCGCGCGCAGATACGGATGGCCCGCCACGCCGATGACATGCCATTGCTGATATTCGCCACCGGGGATGTCGGCAATATCGTCCAGCAACCCCATGTTGAAATGGAGCTCGCCCGGTCCGTTGCGCCATTGCGCGAGGATGAAGGATTCGTCGCCCCGGATCGCGGCGTTGATCGGTCCGGTAAAACGGCTCTTGATGTCGAGATATGCGCCGCCGAGCGCATAAATCAGGAGATAGCGGAACAGATCCGCGCGCGCCGCGCCATATTCGGGGCGCAGCAGGCGATAGACCGACAGAACTTGTGCGCCATAGGTCGACCCGATGAAGGTCTCGATCGCGTCGTCCGAATAGAGCCGGAAATCCCAGTCCGGGTTTTGCGCGATCGCGTCTTCCCGCCCGACCCGTATCGCCTCGGGCAAGGCATCCGTGGCATAGGTCTGGTGCACGATTCGCGGGATCGCGGTTCCCATCGGGACCGCCAGCAGCGCCTGCGCCCAATGCTCCTCCCGCCGACGCCGCCGCGTCGCATGGAGCGCACCAAGAAACGGAATGTCAGACAGCAGCATGCGCTCATATTGCATATGCACCATGAGCGGGCAACGCGCACCGCCAAGGGCAGAAGATCGAGCATGTGTTCAGGGGGTGGTGGGCGATGACGGGCTCGAACCGCCGACATTCTCGGTGTAAACGAGACGCTCTACCAACTGAGCTAATCGCCCCCGCTACGGGAAGCCGCGTAATAGCGTGGTTTTTGACACGGGCAAGCATGCGATCGCAGAAATTTCGCGGACCAAAAGGGAAACGAACGGACGCTCAGGGAGCTAAGAGTCCCGGACTATCCCCGAACTGATTTGAACGGCTCCCCCGCTTGCCGTCATCGCGGTAGCGGACGCGTTCTTGATTTCGTAGGCGCTCGTGGAATGATGAAACGAGGAGGCCGGAATGAAGCCTATCGTCGCCGCTACACCCGACCAGGTGCGCGAGACGCTACGATCATTGGCCGTGGAGCACCGCGTGACGCTCGCCGCATTGTCGCGCATGTTGCGCCGACCGTCCGGCTATCTGTCGCAGTTCGCGCGCGGTGCTGGTCCGACACGACTGCCGGTCGACGAGCAGCAGCTGCTGGCGCAGTACTTCCGGGTCGATCCGCGGCTGTTCGGGGAACGCGAAGACTGGGAACCCGACCGGTAGCGGCCGCAGCTAGAGCTGCAGCATGGCTCCCCCTCGCTGCAGCCCGTTCCCTGTTCTGAATATGTTCTAGCCGAATCACCGTTGCGCGTGCTTCACGGCGCGGATGGCGAAGCACGACACGGCCCCGATCAACCTTGCTCTCCAGGTGCTGGCCGAGGCGGTCGCGCGGCACCCTGCCGACCCGATTACCACGCAGCCGGTGCAGCTGGCGCTTCGCACGCTGTACCCGTACCTGCGCGATCCGAAGGACCTCACGCGGTTCTGGCAGGATGCAGGCCGGACAGATCCGATATCGCTCAGCAGCCGGCGCGGGGATTACGCGGCGATCGCGACGCGGCTGGTGGCGCTGGGGTTCGAGGTCGATGCGCGGCTGCGGTAAGCGGCAGTGGGCCGGTTGGCGGGAGTAGCGGCAGGCATTTCCCCCTCACTTCCACCTCATGCCAAAGCATGATAATCGAAGCGGGCCGCAACGGTGGTTGCACACCGCGCGGCCCTAACCACCATCGCACGGAGCGCGACAATGGCTGACCTAGATATTAGCGCAACTTCGCGCGTTACGGAACACTCTCAAGCGGCAACGCCTGATACCCGGAGCCCCCACCGGTATCTCGTTCTCGATAGCATGCGCGGTATCTGCGCATGCATCATCGTGTTGCTTCACCTCAGCACCCAAGGATATATCTCGAACAGTCAGTTTGTTCGGAACGGTTTCCTGTTCGTGGACTTCTTTTTCGTACTAAGCGGGTTTGTGATTGCGGCCAGCTACGGAAGCCGCCTCTCCAAAGGGTTCTCTCCGGTAGCTTTTATGGCTCTGCGACTGGGCCGAGTTTACCCGATGCACCTTGTAATGCTGGCGCTGTTCTTGGCGTTCGAGATCGCCTTCGCGGTATCGTCAACGCAGTTTGCAGGCCGCGCTCCCTTCTCCGAGGTTTACGGTCCGGGTCTGCTGGTAGCGAATTTGGCCCTGGTGCAGATTTTCTTTGGCCCCGATCGCACAAGCTGGAATGCGCCTAGCTGGAGCATTGCTGCCGAGGTGTGGACCTATCTGGTTTTTGCGATGATCTTTCGGCTCGCCGGACGCTGGCTCGTACCGATCTGTGCGGCGATTGCCGTCGCGAGTTGCCTCTACCTCGCCATGCTGACCGATCGCTATCTTGAGGTATTTCACAACGGCGCTTTTGCCAGGTGCCTCTACGGCTTCTCGCTCGGCGTAATCGCCTATGCGGTTCAGCAGCGCATCCGATCATCGGCAAGCCAGAAGGGGTCTCAGGGTTTGTGGACGCTTGGTGAAGCTGCAATGGTCGTGGCCGTTATCGCAGCGGTCACGTTCTCCGGGCCTAGCGTTTCCTCTCTCGCGATCCCGCCGCTCTTCCTACTTGTGATCCTGCTGTTCGCTCAAGAGAATGGCCGGTTGAGCTATATTCTTACCCGCAAGCCCTTCGTATTTGTCGGGACGCTATCGTACTCGATTTACATGATTCACAGCTTCCTCGAGCTGCGGTTCGTCAACGTCATTTCCGCGGTGGGACGGATCATACACCGCCCGCTCGTGGTATCGGTTAGCGGCCACAACGAGATCGGCTTCGGTCCGTTATTTGGTGATGCGATGTCGCTGCTGATGCTTGCGATCACCATTGCCTGCGCCATCCTTAGCTACCGCTGGATCGAGCAAAAAATGAATGACCGGACCCGTAAATGGGTGGCATCGCGTTTCCATACCGGAGTGCGCGCGAGCGAGGATGCAGCGCCTACATTCTAATAATTCGGCACTATGGCGATGGGCACAGGTAAGGTTCTTTCCACCGCCATAGTGTGCCTTCCGAATATTATGCGTTCGCCGCCACCGCCGCGATCATCGGGCTGGTGCGATCCAACTCGTCGCTCTGCGACTGCCACGGAAGCTGCAATCCGGCACGACCGTACCAGACGGCATTCCCGCCGACCAAAGCGCGGTAACGCTGCAAGTAGCGCGCCACCGCCGTTCCAGCGCGGCTGTCAGACCGGATAGCTGACATCAAGGCCTGCGACGCAGTGCTATCGGGCCAACTGATCAACGTGTGCGTGTTGAACTCGTAGGACACGAACTGGATTGCATCCACGCTCAGGCCCTTTGACACCAGATATTCTGCCAACTCGTTCTTCCGAGTGCGTGCAAGGTTGACTGCAGTGTCGATCGGATCGTTACGTTAGCATAGAAGGCATCCACGCACGCCGCGAGGTTGGTGGTGTAGAGCGCCTTCGTTCGCGGGGTCCACGTCCCGAAGCCCGCATCGCTGTAGTTGCTCATGGCACTGCCACTGGCCGAGGCATCCCAGTAAGGAGCAACACCGGCCTCCTTGATGACCTTGAAGTTATCGTCAAAGTCGAGCGCGTACTTGATGGCGCTATTAACCTGCTGAATAGCCCACCACAGGAATGCAGGGAGAAGCGTGGAAGTGTCACGCCCGATTGCAGTGTAGGCAGCCTTGGCGATGTTCGACGCCACTACAAGCCGCTGAGAGACCCAGCGCACACGAGCGATGTTGGTGGCATTGGTATCATATACTACCTGCCAGTAGGCGTTCGTGGCTGCCGTAACATTTGCATTGGTATCGTTGGCGGTGACAGGTTGCAGAGCCTTCCACAGCTGATAGCCAACGCCGGGGATATTCCCGAGAACGGTATCGCCGGTGGCGAATGCGCGGGTTGGGGTTGCCGTCTTAGCCGAGCCGCTCACGTTGAAGTTGGCGTCCAGAGGGAGCGGTGTGATAGGAACTGCCCCAGCGGTTGTGGCGGAGATGGTCAATCCTGCCCGAACGCCTCGATCTGCCGAGTCATACCACTGGCTAAATTTGTCGTTCCAGTGCTCGTTGACGAACTCGATGTGGACCGGAAGGCCGGGGTTGAGGTTCGCTGCGATGTAGTCGAACTCGGATCGCATCGAGTCAGCCGTCTGGTCGAGGAACATGCATAGCCACAGGTCCTGTCCCGTCTGGTTGCACAAGTCCACGGCCATGGCCACGGACATGCGGAAGAACTGCTGGACGTTGTTAATCGTCTTGGTGCCGCCGTTGTTGTTGACAGGCCGAGCATCCATCATTCGGAAGATTTTACTCTTCGCAAATGCCATACTTGCGACGACCTCATCGGTGACAAGCTGGTTGGGCTTGGTGTCACCCTTGAGCTTCATCGTTGGACGGAAGCCCATCGTGGTGGCAGTTTTGCCGGTCGGAATTCCGCTGAAATTAATTTCAGACTGCGGCTGTCCGGCAGTGATCGTATAGTTCGTCTTTACGACCAAATCACGGGCTTTGTTATTGGTATCAAACTGGTATTCAGTACCAATTGTGTAATAGTTACCATCAAGATTGTTTGTACCGGCTGCCATACCGTTTGGATATACGATCGGGTAAGTACCGAGTCGCGCCCAGTAATACGGCAGGATCATACGGATAGAACTTTCACCAGCCTTATAGCCGTTGATGTATCCGTTCTTATCTACACCATCCAAGCCGTCATCGCTGTAACCCCAATCGACGTAGCTGCTACCCTTGCGGTAGTCGGAGCGCCGCACTTCGTCCCGGGCATAATCATTCCCGCTGTAGTACGAATAGTTGCCGTCCTGCTGACCAACACGCAGCGGGAAGATCGTCTGGCGCGCAGGGATCGCGAAGTTAAGCGCCCCGAAGGATGTGGGGTTGGAGGCATCGCGGACGTAGAACGTCGACGGGCCTGCGGCACCGGCAGGCAGCGTCGCGCTAAAGCTGTAGGTCTGGCCGCTGATGCCCGAGAAATTCGTCCAGGGCGTGACAACCGTGCCATTTGCGAGGACGACCGCATACTGAAGCTGCGCGATCGTGCCCGTGAACGTCCCGGATACAGTGGTCGTAATCTGGGAAGTGGCCGCGAGGGGGTCCGTGGCGTTCACAACCGAGACAACCGAAATAGCCGTGACATGGTTGTCGTAGATGTTGAGCGCGCGGGTGATCGGGCGCGGATAGGCTGTCGAGCTTGTGTTCTGCGCCCCGCCGATAGCCAAGGCATTCACGGCAGGAACGTCGCGAACGTCCAGGCCAAGTCCACCGCTGGCAGACGCAGACTGCGACATCTCTGCATCGTTGATGTACATTCGCATATAGCCGTTGATGATGGCAAAACGCAGCTTCGAGCCATAGGCCAACGTACCGAAGTTAATGAAGCCCGTGAGAGGAGTGCTGACGCCCCCCACCTTTTTCGAGGGCGTGAAGCCGTGGTAGCCCATATCCACATTGATGTGGTTGTTGGCGTCCGTGTAGCGCAGGCGGTTCAGGCGAACCGACCCAGGATCATCCAGCGGGCTGGTTACATAATCCATGTACACTTCAAGCTCGTGATCGGGGCCTGCCGTCGCGTGCTTCCACAGATCGTTGGCAGACAGGCCGGTGGCTACCAGTGCCCCGCCTTGGATCTTGAGCGTGTCGCTCCCGCCGACAACCTGCGTCCATCCCGCATACCCATTCAGCGAGGTATTGTCCGGGGCCGCAGACAAAGGAGCGGCGTAAGCGAGGGTCCGCAGCGCGGTCATCATCACATTGCTGAAAACGGTCACCCCGCCAACAGTGTCGCCCCGCGCGATGAAGTGGCCATCATCGAGCGTAGAATTCCAGGTATAGGTAGATGTCGTGACCGCCGGGGACATGGCGACCCCATCGCGATACCAGTTGGTCGCGATGGTCGGGTTTCCAGTCCACACCGACGACGTCGAGCTGATCGTGTTCCCGTTGATCGGTGTCCCCGAGATCGCGGGATAAGTCGTGGGAACCGGCGCGCCCGCGACTGGGGTAGCGCTTTGGATAGCCGAGGTCGGACCTTCACCAACCGAGTTGACGGCAGAAAGCGCGTAATACCGGATTGTGCCGTTCGTCAGGCCCGTTTCGATATAGGGCGACGCCGACATGATCGTGCCGACCAACGTAAGCGTACCTGGCGCTGAACCGGCATACAGCTTGTGCGCGGTAATAGCCGCACCGCCGGTAGCGCCATCGTTCCAAGTAAGGGTGTTCTGCGCATTGCCGGGCGAAACAGTGAGCGTTGGAGCTGCGGGAAGGGTCGGGCTTGGCGTAGGTGTCGGCGTTGGGGTCGGAAGCACCGACACCACGTTTCCAACCACTGGCGCGGCCAGGCCGAGCCCCTGACCGGTCTGAAGCACCAGCAATGGCACCATGACACGCGCCAGTCGGTCTTTTGCAGGGCCGTGCTGGATCACCGCGGCAACGGATGCACCACCTCGATCGTGCGCCTGCCATCAGGCTGCCGGCATCCGCCGGGTTGGCGGGGGCAGCCACGCCAGCGCGAACGCATACCGAGGCAAGCGCATCGTCGAGCGTCAGACGATGGGGCGGGTTGCCGGGAAAGCGGGAATCCCAAAGCAGAATGGTCTTCATCGGTAGATCTCCGGAAAGGAACAGGGAGGAAAATTAAGGGCGCGTGCAGGTGACGATCGCGGCGTCCGCACGCTCGCCGTAGCCGCCCGGGCCGCTCCACTCCGCGAGCTTGGCTCCGAGGACGGCAGCTAGGCGCGCGAGCGACGTCGGCAGCGCGCCGAGCGGCACGGGCCGCGCGGGCCGGGTCACGACGCAGGGACGTTGTACCTCGCGCGTGACGGTCACGGTCTTGATCTGGACCGCGGGCGGCGTAACCTTGGCGGCGCACCCGGCAAGCGCCAGCGCGGCGATGATAGCAAAGCGCATCACAGTCCCTTCAGGTTGTTGAGCAGCGCGGTCGGTGCGGCGCAGTCGGGCGAGGTCGGCAGCGTTGTGGCCAACTTCAGCAGCGTGTCGGTCCGGCCCTTGTCGGCGTCGCGCCGCGCGTCCGCCGTGGCGACGTTGGCAGCGTTCTGCGTCTTGCTATCGGCGAAGGCGTCCGCGCGCGCGCGCTGTCCGCTTCCTTGGCTGCAAGCGCTGCCTCGAGGTCCTTGATCGACGCGAGGTTGATCGCGTTCTTCTGGATCTCGGCATCGCGCTCGGCGACGTGCTGCGCATCACGCGCGTGGCACTGGGTAGCATCGGCGCGGGCGAAGAAGACGGCGATCGCGAGCACGGTCATGCCGACCCCGCCAACGATCGCCTGCCAGTATTTGGCGAGGAAAAAGCTCATGCCGTGCCCCCGTTAATTTGATCAGCAGCGTCTGCCGCCGCGCCCGCAACCTTGTCCGCAGCCTGCCCGCGTCGCCGCCGGTGCGCAGCTTCAGCCCCCAGCCCTCCGCGTCGATCTTGGCTTTCAGATCGCGCGTGACGATCGTCAGGAACGCGATCGCGACGACTCCGAGCAATCCGACTGCGGTCCACCCGAGCCACTTGATCAGTTCCATCTCGATCGACGTGCAATCAGCGATCGAGCTAGTTGCGAGCTTCGTGTCGGCCACGCGGACGCTGCACCATTTGACGGGATCGGACAGGATCCAGATCAGCCAGGCGAGGAAAGCGAGCAGCACCGGCAGACCGACGATGATGGCGATCGACGTCCACGACTTGCGACGGTTCGTGACGATGCTCATCGGGGGAACTCCGGCAGGTCGACCGTCTGACCCGACAACGCGTGCGTGCAGTCGCCCAGAAACTGGATGCGGCCATCAGTGACGAAGCTGTGGCATACTTCGGGAGGTCGCCCGGTTCGCGCTGGAACGCGAGATCAACAGCCCGGCCGGTCGTCACAAGCACGGAAGGTGTCAGCGTTGGGCGATCTAAGTCGCATTCCAGCCCCAGGCCGGACGATCGAGCCCCTCCTTGATCGTGCAGACATGCGGGGAGTTGCAACCTGGGCAGTGGAAGGCGAGGCGGGAATGGTCCGAGTTCCAGAGGACTGCTCGCTCACCGCGAATTTGGCGCGCGCCCATCACTGCGCCGCCAGCGCAGCGGCGACGTCGGCGCGAATATCGACCCGCACCGGCTTGCCGGGCAGGAAGCTCGGCTTGCTGACTGGGTAGACGTTGACGATGCCATCGAGGTGCTTCCAGCGGCCGTCGAAGAACAGGGCAGCTTCGTCCATCCGCCGTTGCTTGAGATCGCCGTCGTTCAGGTAGTGCGTCTCGAGGAACTTCCGCGCCTCAGCGACCTTGCCCGCCAGAAACACGCCCACTCAAGTCGTCGCCGCGATCGCGCCGGTGTTGTAATGGATCGACAGCGCCGCGGCGAACTGCGCCTCGGTCAGGGCGCGGCCCTTGAACGCTGCCAAGACCTCGGGCCCGTATTTGGTGCGCAGCAGCCAGATATAGACCTCGAGCACGCGCTCGATCGTCGCAGGCTTGTCCTTGTACCGATCGACCAGATGCCCGGAAGCGTCCGTCACGCCGACGCCCCATGTGCCGACTCCGACGCTGTCGCGGTACCATTCGCGGACGATGCCCTCGGCACCGACGAGTTCGCACGCGATGCGCGCAGTGATGCATCCGTTGATCGTCATGATCTCGGTTTCCCTTCGATTGGTTTGAAAGCGCGCAGCAGGTGCGCGGTCGGCTGGAGGTGTCAGTCTGCCTTCATCATGGTCTCGGCCAGGTGGCCGATCTCTTCCGCGCTTGTGAACGCGGTCGGCAGGATCTCGCGGAGCAAGACACGCGCTTGACGGGCTACCGAATTTCCGGGCGACACCCGCTCAAGCTCATCGATCACGAGCGTCAGCACGAACCGCTGCTGTCCAATCGGGATCGTCTGGCCGCGATTTGCGCCTCAGCGATCGTCATGCGCCGGGACTGCGCATCCTTCGACTGCTTAAGGGACTCGATGTCCTTCCACATCTCGGCACGCATGCGTTCCTCGGCATCGATGTCGATCTTGCGCCAGCCCCCGCGGTTCTTGATCCATGCGACCAGCGCCCCGCCGCCAAGTAGCAAATTGATGAAACCGAAGATCGCACCCCAGCCGATGGGCAGCCCGACCAGGTCCGGGGCATGGTTACCGGTCATGCTTTTGGTACCAAAGCGAGCCGGCACCCATAACCAGGGCAAGGATGAGGGCTGTCGTGTATGAGAGGACGGCGTGCACTCGAAACAGGAACGAAAGCCGGTTCAGTGCTAGAAGGAAAACGATACCCCAAACCGGGTCGAGATAGCGCCCCCGGCGTCGAAATATCCGTGCGACGGCCGGCGAAAGACAGCCGAGGCAAATCAGCCACGCACCAACGGCTGCGCCGCGAAGCGCATCAGCAAGCAACATCACGGTAGCTCCTATTATTTCGGCGCCATGCCCAGGAAGGCCGTCTCGATCGCGCGGGCGCAGTGCCCCGACTTCGATCCGAGCAGCATGAAGAGGTGGTCGATCGCCCAGGCGCATGGCTTGCCCCACCAGGCCCCCGCCATCGCCGCGCGCCCGACGCGCGAGCTTATCGTCTCGTCGGCCGAGGGGCAGTTACCGCCGAAGATCAGGTAGTAAGGCCCGGCGAGCAGCACGTAGGCGAACTGGTCGATCGCGATCAGGATCTGGATGATCCAGCGGCCGAGCCGCTTCATAGCGCCGCGATACGGTCGTAAGTGGCAGCGCTCACCCAACCCTTGCTGACCAGGTAGCCGAGGCCCTCGAGGGTGCGTGCGTCCTTGGGATCGATGTTGCCGGACGCGGATTGCGCCCGATCATAGATCAGCTTCGCTAGGGGATCCGACATCGTCGCCGTGACGATCGCGACCTGCTCTACCAACGGGAAAAGGTCGACCCACTCGTTGAAGGTGTATCGGACCGACACCGGCAGCGTCACGGCTCCCGGCACCAGCACGTCGTCGATGACGTGCCAGCCACGCGGATCCGTCGACGGATCGAATTCGATGTACGCAAACCCGGTCTCGGCATCCGGCACGATCTCTGCCGATATCGTCCCGATCACGGTCCCGGTTGCGATCTCATAAAGGGCAAGGTGGTTCATAGCGCGGTCCAGTAGACAGAGCATTGAGGATTCTGGACGATTGCCCAAGTTCGGTCTGTCGCGCGCGTGGCGACTCGCCAGCGGATCGTCAGGCCTCCCCAAACATTCAGGATGCGGATGACGAAGTTGTCTAGCCGGCCGGCTGGGCCAAACCCGGGGGTCGGCAGGCGGACGCTTGCCAGCACGCTGTTATCGGCCGCGTTCAGGATTTCGAACGACGCATAGATCGAGCCGGTCGCATCGGTCGTTGCCGCGATATTGCCGGTGAAAGTTAGGTAGACTGACCCACCGGACTTGATCGCCATATCGGCACCGAGATTGGGGATATAAGCGATCGAGGGCGTGCCCGCGCCGCCGTACGTGCCCGAGACGCTGCCAGAAGTCGTGGCCGTCATCGTGTTGCGGTCGAGTTCGTTGATCGTCGCCTGATCGAGCGTCGACAATCCGCCCTGGTTGACGAACGACGCCGCCATATTCTCGATTGTACGGTCCGCGAGCGGATCATTGGGGCCTGGCGAATAGGGCGGCAATACCGTCTGCGTCTTCGGGATGACCCCCATGCCGGGCTCCGTCAGGAACAGATACGGGTTGTTGCCCCCGTTGCCGATCATGCGGACCATCAGGATCGCCAAGGCTGCTGTGTCCTCGACAATGTCGTACAGCCCTTCGACGGGCGGACCGAAGTTTGCGGGGTCGCCGAACTGCCCGCCGCCCTGCCGCCCGCCATAGACGCTCGGCGCGTTCAAGAGCTGACCCACCTTGTTGAAGATGAGCAGGAACAGCTGCGCGATAGAACGATGCGGGGCTAGAAGGGCGCGGAAATACGCGCGGTCGCCCTTCTTGACAGGCATCATGTACCCGTTGCCGCTCGCGAGGCTGTCCCCGCCCCATGGCCCGGGGGACCAGAACACGTCGATGTAGTCGTTGTTGTTCCCGTCACCGCGGAGAGTGTCGGTGTAGGTCGCATACGCCACGTTCCTCAACCCCGAGTAGTCGGCGTTGAGGTTGAGTCCGGTGTTAAGGATCGCCGTGGGCGAACCGTTCGATCCATTCGGAGTCACCAGTGCGGACCGAATACCCGGGCGGAGGCCCTGGAGTCCGCGGACAAAGCTGGACAGGACGAACTGGTTCACGCCGGTCGCTACGGTCGTTCCGGTCGCCGCCGAATATTGGAACCAATAAGCGCTTCCGGGACCGGGAGGGTTACCCGCCGTGGGTGTCGTCGCAGTGTAGAGCCAGGTCGACCCATCATCGAGGCTGACAATGTTGCCTTCGCGGTAAGTCGTCAGGCCTAGATATGCCCCGAGCGGCACAAGCGGCGCGGTGAAAGCGATGTCGGACAGCGCGTGGACCGTCCATGCGCGTTCCGCACCGATCGAAATCTTCTGCCATGGTGCTGCGACGTCGATCTGGCTGACCGACGACACCGGTGGCAAGGCGCTGCCGTCCGCGGCGAGCGTGGTGTTGGCTGCGCCGATCGCGACGGGGGCCACGAACAGCTTGCCCAGCCACGACACACCCGCGACCGCGTTTACGCTCGCCGCGATGCTTTGGATCAACTGGCGCGCGGTAGTCTGTTCCTCGATATAGATCGAGATCGGATATGGCCGGGCGGCGTCTAGCGCGTCGAGGGACACATCGTCGATCTTGCCTGCGCCACCGGAAAAGAGCGCAATACGCCGGATGATTTGGCCTGGCAGCCGCGCCCAGCCGTCCTGGCCGGCTGAGTCGCCGCCGACTAGAAAACTGATCAGGCCGGCAGGAGGTGCACCGAAACGGGCCATCCCGACTGCCTTAGCGGTTGCCCAGCGACCTGCAGGGATCGCGGCTCCGATTAGAGCGGCATAGGAAGCATAGTCGCCGACCGAAGGTGCGAACCGGTTCAGCTTCTCGAGCGCCGTGTCGATGCTGCTGATCGCGTTATATGCCGAGATCTGGAACACGTTGTTGATGCTGTCGATCAGCTTCCCCGGGACGTAGCGTGGAGCGCCCAAAGCCAGCGGCTTCGTTTGGCCCTTCATCGTAGCGGCCCCCTCCGCGCCGCTCGTGCCTGCATATGTCGTGAGCAGCGCTGTATCGAGCCACTTGTCGTCGACCGCGAAATCTACAGCGGCGGTGCCGTTTTCGATCTTCGGCTGCGAGGAGATGCGACCGTCGAACCGCAACGTCCAGTTGTCCGGGCTGCCGCTCGTGACCCGAACTCGCGCGTCAGCAAAGGCGTAGCGCGCGAAACTCGGCCATGGCTCCGTTTGCATGATCAGCGACGATGACGGCGCGGTGATCTGACCTTCGAAAGCGCCATCAAATAGGTCGTATCGCAGCGCCGGAAGCTTCGCCAACGCAGGCCACCATACAGAGGGACCGGGTGCATGGCAGGCATCGGTGTCGTCATGGCTGCTGGCATAGAGCGATACGGGCGCGCCTGCGACAGGGTCATAGGCGTTGATTTCGACAAGGACCGCCATCAAAAGATGCTCACGAGATTGGCCTTGGCTTCGAACGCCGCCGCATTACGCCAGGTGTGACCAAGGTCGCCGACGAGCGCGCCGTAATAGGCGCGGTTCTGCCGTTGCGGGTCTGGCGCGGGGTCGGTCAGAAGTGCGACCATTTCCGTGTTGCCGATCTGCTCGAGCAGCGGTTGCGTTACGGCTTCGACCTCCGCCTTGCGGATATTGGAGAAGGTCAACCCGACCGTGCGCAGCTTCTTGGCGCGCCGGCGCAGCAATACGCCGCGCGCGGAGAAATCGAGCGAACCCAGATCGCGAACCCCGAATGCCGCGCCGTAGTTGAAATTGCGATCGAGCTGTATCCGCTTGCCAATCACCATGCGCGCGATCGTTGCGGCACCCGAAGGCAAGCCAATTACTATCCGCCAGTATCTACCAGTGATCGCAGCACCTGGTGCTTGCCACACGGAGACCCCGTTACGCGAAGTCGGCATTTCCGAACCTGCGAGAAACTGCTGAACGTTGCCCGCGGTGTAAGCACCCGGGTTGAAGACAGACCCCTGTGCCTGCGTCGCAACGTCGATCGACATCGTCCATGCCGTTGTCGCGCCCGCTGCGCCGAAGACCATTATGGTGTCCGCAGTGATGTCTGACCCCATATCCGCAACCAGCGCATGGCTTGACGATGCGGCCGCAACTGCCGACGTCCATACAACGCCAGCATAGTCGTTGCCGACAAATACAGGCTCTCCGACAGAGGTCGAACTAGCAAACGCCGCCGTAATCGGCAGCGGTTTGACGATCCAAGCATTCGCCATCGTTCACCCGTACAGTTCGTAGGTGGTCGTCTCGGTTTCGAGATCGAGCTCGACCCGCGCGACAAGGAATGTGCCGTCCACGCTCTGATCTGCGTCGACCAGGCGCACCTGCGGCAGGCCAGTCGACACCGATGGCCAGATCACGTCGGCAACGCCCACTGCGAACCGCCGGCGCTCAACCCCGATCAGCGCGCCGCGTGCAGTTGCCACCGTGGCCGATTCGCCAACGGCATCGAAATAGCCGGTTGACGGGCTTACGCTGCCGTCCCGCGCGGATGGATAGCGCGCCGCAATCGCGGTGTTGGCGAACGTGCCGGTCACGACGTCGCGCGATGCTGCCGCGATGTCCGCGGGAAGCGCACTCATTTGAGGAAGGCCCGCGGCGCGGAGATGAACCCGCCGGAGCCTCCCCCGGTATTGTCCGCGACCTGTTGCATCAGCGTCGCGATCTGCGCGAGCAGGCCGTTGGTGTCTTCGGTCATCTGGTTCCCCGTGTTAACCCCAGCGGCTGTGTCGGCCGCCGCTTTCGCCGTCGCTTCGGCGAACGGCGATGCGACTGCGGCCGTGATGGGAACAGCATTGTCGATCGACGAGATCGCCTTGTTCGTGGCCGCCTGGATCTCATCGAGCGCCTTGAAATAACCGTCGGTCGAGCCGAGCAGCTGCCGTTCAACGTCGAGGAACGACTTGGCCGCGTCCTGATATTTCGTCTGGTCCACGGCTTGGCCCGAATTGATCTGGTCGAGGAACGGCTGCAGCTGCGCGCGCGCGGTCGCTTCCTGATCGCGGAGCGAATAAGCCGACCCGCTGCCGACCTTCAGGCTGGTCATGAAGTCCTTGAGCGACTGGCTGGCGCTGTCGGTGCTGTTCTTCACCTTGTCCAACTGGAGCGTGTAGAGCTGCTGCGCCTGCGCCATTTGCTCTGTCGTCGCGCCACCTTCCTTCAGCGCGTTGACCGTCTTCTGCCATTTCAGGTTGAGCGCATCGATCGCTGCCCCGACCGGGTCGAGCGCTGCCTTCAGATCGCGCGGGACCGCCTCGATCAGCAGTGCCTTCGTGATCGCCGACTGCAGATCCTGCCCCGATGCGAGGATCGTCTGGCTGGCCTTGCTGATCCCGTTGATGACGGCATTGCTGATCGAATAACGCACCGCATACTCGATCGCGGCTTGCTGATCGCTGCCGAAGTCCTTCAACGTGCTGTCGCTGAAATTATTGTAGTTGAGCGACTTGGTCGTGGCTGTGGTGGCGACGCGATACTTGCTGTCGAACGTTCCAAGCGTCAGCGCCGGCAGGCTCTTGATCGTCGCGCCGAGCTGCTCTGCGATAGAATTGATGCCGGACGCAACCGAAGAGGCCACGCCAGTCGCCGCCGCAATCGCCTCCCCGCTCGTGCCGCTTCCTTTGTTGCCGGTTACGGTCCCGGTGCCGTTGAGCGAAACGCTCGAAGTGCTCCACTTCGGGCTATTGAATAGCCCGCCAACGACGCTGCCCAGAACGCCACCAAGCACCGCCCCGATTGGCCCGGCTGCTCCACCCAGCGACTTCAGCAACCCCGAAGCACCATCACCGATCGTCTTGCCCAGCGCCTTACCGGCAACCTGACCCAGTGCACCGCCGATGCCGGACGCGAGCGGATCGCTCTTCCCCCCGGTGATCGAGGAGAACACCGAACCGCTAAGCCCGCCAATGCTCGCGCCCTTCAGGACATCCGGCAGCGTTTTTTTAAGCCCGGCAGTAAGCGTCTGTGGGAGCTTTATACCGAGACCGTCCAAATTCTTGACGAACCGGTCGAACCCGATACCAAACACCCCGCTCGCCGTAAGCAGCTTCTCGGCACTGCGGTCGATCTTGCCAGTAACGACGATATCAGCCGCACCGTCCGGGCCGGGGCCGGATACACCGTTACCGCGCGACAGTAGGTCGTTCAGCGATCCGGTAGGTCCCGTGACACCGTTGCCCTTCATCAGCTTGTCGAGCAGCTCGGGTGCGATCCCGCCGTTATCGTTTGCCGCACCGCTGGCAAACGATGCCGATGCCGATCGGAAAGCGCGCGTCAGTTCGTCGAGCGCGGACACGTTATCGTTCGCGCCAATTCGAAGCACCTTGGCCGCATCGGTCGCCTGGCTCTCTAGAATTTCTGCCGGCGTCTGCCGACCAGTCATCTTACGGATATAGCTCTCGATATCGCGATCGATGCCGCCGAACAGCTGGTTGCTGATCAGATTGCGTTGCAGCGACTTGAAGTCGTTGACGATGCCGCCAAACAGCCCCTTCACGCCATCTGCAACGCGCCCATCTTGCAAGTCGCCGATGAAATCGTCGAAGGTACGGCGCACGTCGCCGAGCGAGTTTTCGTACACTCCGATGACACGGCGCTGATCCTCGATCTGACGGGTGATCGCTTCCTGCTGTTGCGCACCGCGGAGGAGTGCAGCGAGGTGTTCGGCATCGAGTGGGCCTTGCTGTTCCTGCAGGCGGATAGCGGCCTGCAAGGCGTCCGCCTCGGCGTCACGGCCCTGGAGCTGAAGGCGCTGCACCGCAACGCCTTCCTGCTGGTGCTGGATGAAGTCCTGAAACGGCCGGTCGAGACCATCACGGATATGACCCTTGGCAGCCTGCGCATCGGCGATCAGCTTGTCGAACCCGGGCGGCTTGCGACGCGTCAGGTCCTTGATCATATTGTCGAGCTTGAGCGTTTCCAGGCTGGCCTTGTCGACCAGGCGTGGCTGCTTATCCCACTCGGCATTGATGCGTGCGATCGCCTCGGCAGCGGACTCCGCTTCGCGGTTCTGGTCAGGCGCAACCTTCGGCTTCTTCGGCGTCTTCGGTTTGTCGTCAGCCTTGTAGGGTTTCAGGTCGTCGGGGACTGGACCGCCATTCACGACGCCAAGCGCCTGTTTCATCGCGTTCTGGTCGTTCAGCGCGGTGCCGAGCGCCAGAACCTGCTTCTTCACTTCCATCACGTCACGGCCTGCGCTGCCTGCGCTAGCCCCGATCTTGGTCATGGTTTGGTCGAGCGACGCATTGAAAGCGTTGTTGGCTGCGGTGACAGCAGCCGGCGATGCCTTGGGATCGTTCAGAACTGCGGCATAGCTCTCTGCGGCGGTCTTGTACGCGTTCAGATCTCGCGTCAGCGGGCCGAGCTGGTTGATCCGCTTGCCGACCGAGCCCATCAACGATTCGACCGGCCCGGTCATGGTGTTGCTCGAAAGCAAGGCCTTGCCGAAATCGACGAGGGTTTCCCCGGTCCCAATGGTCGAGGAACCTTTGAGAGCGGTCGCGGCCGATTTCTGGTCTTCCTGCGCCTTGAGAATGCCAGCTTGCGCCTGGAGCTTGATCGTCTGGATCAACACCTCATTGTGGGTCTTGAGCTTGCCAGTCGCGAGATCGATCACCTTGCCGATCACCGACTCCGCATTGCCAAACGAGTCAGCCGCAGTGGCCGCGTCCGCGAGGGATTTTGCCAGCTTTTCGCCGCCGTCGCTGCCCTCGAATAGCTTCAGCACGAAGGGAGCGGTAACCACCGTCGCGGCAGTCAGAACAGCGCCCCAAGGCCCCCCAAGGAAGCCGATCAGGCCCTTGGACTCGCCGGCCATGAGGCCGATTGCCTGAATGACCTGTGACCCCTGCTGCGCGAAGATCGTCATGGGCGAAATTCCGCCCTGGAAGCTCGTTGCAACGTCGTTCAGCTGGAAACCGAGTTGCTGCATGCCGGCACGTTGCGCACCCGCGCTTACAACGACCTGCCGCCCCGCATCAGCATAGCCGCGCGTCGCATCAGAAGTATGCGTCAACGCCGTGGTGGCGCTGGTCGTTTGGTTCAGTTCGCGCTGCACCTCCTGCAGCACGACAATGCGGTCGCGATGAGCGGACGCCTCACGCTCGGCTGCGATTGATGCAACTGCCGATGCGTCCGCTTCCAGTCGCAACGCTTCGGTGCCGACGCGCCCGCTACTGGACGCGGAAAGCTGTGCTTGCGACAATTCGCGTAGCGCAATCGCATGCTGGTCCGCCTGATGCGCCGCTTGCGATAGTTGAGCAATCTCTGACGACAGATCGAGCGATCCAGCGGCGGTACGCGGCATCGTGATCGCGGTCTGCGCAGATTTCTGAACCTCGGCAAAGGCCGATACAAACGGCTGGCGAATATCATTGGCCGCGCGCGTCATTCTGCCGGTGATCTCGGCTGCAGCTTTACCGCTTTCGGACGAGAATTGCTGCGCGTTCAACTGGAGGCGCGCGATAATGTCGGTCTGTGCCATGCGTTCCTCCTCTCGTTCAGGGTTGCGTGATTGCGCTTGCGGCAGCGAGGAAGCCCCGCACCATTTCACCTTCGGACGCCGCGACGATCGGCTCGACCGCGAAGGCGTTGCGGAACTTCACCAGGGGCAGCAGCACGAAGATTGGAACCGTCGCGCTAGCCCGGCCCGCCGCAATTCGACGGGCTGTGTTGCCGCGCGCGATCTGCTTGCGTCCGGACAGAACCGCATCGACGGCAACCAGCAACGACGGCTTGCCCGGGCGGTAAACGAACTGAAGCCGCATGCCGGGATTGCGGCGCTCCCATTCCCCCGGGGTCAGGTCGCGCCCTCTTCCGCGTGGTCCCGCCGCAGGCAACGGGATGGCGAGAAACTGGCCGCCCTTGCCCCGGATTGCGCCGGGCTGCGTCCAAAACTGGATTGCCCCACGTGTCCTCGACCCGCCCTTCAACCAGATCGTGCCGACCGGGTTCTGGGCCGGGCCGCTTTGCGGGAACCGTGAAGACTGCCATGCCCGCCAGAGCTTGCCCGGCACCGCCGCCTGTGTTGCGGCCTCGAGCTTTTTCTCCAGGCTGCGCGTCGCTGTCGAAACCGCCACGGTCCCCGCCGTGAGGTACCGCCGCACCAGCTTATCGGTGTCTTTGGCGATCTTCGCCGCATCGATCGAGAGATCCGCACCGTTATTCGGCATCGGGCTTCTCGTGCTGCTCGATCAACATGAAGGCATCCATCAAGGCTGCAGGCTGTTCGCCTGGGCTTCCCGGGCAAGGAAGTGGCATGCCGCCCAACGGGGAAGCGTACCGACGGCAGGCAAAGTAGAGGTCTACGACTGGCCAGATTTCCGGAGGGAGCGCGAGCCGCGGGTTCTCTTTCCAGCGCCGCTCGCCGATTTGCCATCCGCCGTCGACGGTGCGTCCGAACGCGAAGTCGTCGGGCCGTCGTCGGACTGTGACGGCCGCGGCGAGTTTCCCGCCTGATCCGCACCGTATTGCAGGGAATAGGCGCGGTTCCCGGCTACTAGTAACTCTAACGGCTGGAGCTTGGCGAGCGACTCTTCGGTGATCTGCCCGTCGCGACCACGCGCATACGGAACCGGGTCGCCGGCATCGGTTACGACATTGTCCCAGCCTGTGCAAAAGCGGCGCAACGCGACGATCGGCGCGATCTGGTTGCGGCGCTCGAGCTGCGCCACCAGGTCGCGATATTCCGGCCAGTGTTCGGCCAGAACGGCGCGCATCTCGACCAGAACACGCTTGTCCTCTTCCGTGAAGTCGTCGGTCTCGTTCGCCGCTTCCGCTTCGATCAAGCCCTGAACACGGTCCAGTTCGGGATCGTCCGCAAGCAGGGTGGCGATGCCACTGCGGATTGCGATCATCAGCTCATAGCCGAGGATCCGACCGGCACGGTGCGGCCCGGCCAGTTCAGCTTCCATTTGGCCGCGCTCGATGACCGAGGCTGCGCGGAGGTTGAACACCGGGGCGTTCGGCTTCCCTTCCAGCCACGCGGGCGTGAAGGGAACCGTCTCGGTCGTGCTGGTGACGATCATCAGTAGAACACCAGGTAGCCGTCGGTGTCGCGCGTCACTGCATCGCGACCGATTGTCAGGACCTGCAATCCGGTATCTTCCGACGCCAGCTTGCCGCGCGTGCCGTTGTCGCTGCTCACCGGCTGCGCCTTCGGCAGGACCAGCGCCCAGCGGTTACCCAACTGCGAACCATGGCGCAGCACCGCAGGCATGGTCACGCCGTTGCCGATGTCGCTGACGGTGTCACGGTTGGCGACCAGCGTGGCAAGCGGATCGACCTTCAGCATCTTCATGCGGTCGACGACCTGCCCGGCACCGAACCCGTAAATCGTGTTGGGATCGTCCGGCACTTCGATCTGGCTGCCGGGATCGAGCGACCAGGTGCTGATCGTCAGCGGCTTCATGTTCATGGACGCTGCCGGCGACTTGGACGACCCCTGCACCAGCACCGGGGCGGTGTGGCCAGCGATCACCAGAGTGGTCGGCATCGCGGCGTCGACCTTGCCCTGATAGACACCGGTCATATTGAAGGTGCCGTAGCCGGGACGCGCGCTCTTGCCATCGAGCGCAACCGTTCCGCGGCAGCCGGTGAACTTGCGCAGCGTGCCGTCGATGTAAATGTAGACCGTCGCTGACGGCTGGTCGACGAGCCGGGCCGCGCCGTCGATCGGCGACGTGTTGGCATAGGTCCAGTTCGCCGGAACGGAGACGCTGGTCGAGGCGTCGAGGGGCGGGGTGAAGGTCTCCGACAGGGTCGCAACACGCGCCGCAGAATATTCGATGATCGCCGGCGCAGCGCCCGCGCCGGTGCCTGCGCCGATGAGCAGCAACATACCGAGCAATGCCCGCACAGTGCTGGGGAAGCTGGCAGGCAGGGTCACGCTGTTCGCGCCGCCGGCGGTCACCAATGCCGCGACGATCGCCGCCGTGAACTGGCCACGCATGCCGCAGGCCTGGAACGCCGGATGCAGGGGCGGCTTGACGGTCGCGCTGTAGATCGCGCCTGCGCCCGCGCCCTTGATGCGCGACTTGAAGGAGAAGGTCGACGCCTGCCCGATGATCAGCGGCGCGCCCGCGACGAGCGAGCCGGTTGCTTCGTTCGCGGCCTCGTTGGTCCACGGGTTGTTCGTCGTGACGGAGTCTGCCTCGACCGGGATCGCGTCAACCGCCGGATCCGGCTGAGCGTCAACGTTCTCGATCGTTTCGAGCTTGATCAGGACCGCAACGTTCGTCGGTCGGATGGTCTGGTCTGCCATTATGGTCTCCTATGCGGGCTGGGCGGGATCATCCCGACGGGTTGCGTATGTGAGCGAGAAATCGATCGCGAAGCCGAGGCGCGGCTTGTCGGCTAGCGGTGCAACGGTGATCCGCATGTCGCCTTCGTCCAGCGTCTCGACGAGCCCGCCGAGGGGCGGGTCGGTAACCAGCGCGGCGACCGTCGCGGCGTAAAAGTTGTTGAGCGCGAGATAGGCGGCTTGCCCGCCCGGCTGCTCGAGGTATCCCTCGACCGTGAAGTCGATCTGATAGCGAGTGATGCCCGCCTCCAGTTCGACGATCGATTGACCGTTGTCGAAAATATGGCGCGCCGGAAACTCGACCGGATCGGACGATGGCATCAGCTCGGTTTCGGCAGTGTCGCCGATCGCGGTGAGGCGCGCCAAGATGTCGAGGAAGATATCGGAACGAACAGCGGTCACGCTGCGATCTCCAATGTCACGACCCAAGCACCCACATCATCACGGTCGACCACCTCGGTCACGGCCCACACCTTGCCGCGTCGAGTGATCCGGGTCTGTTTGTTGGGGCGCGTCGGGACTGCAATCTGTTCGATCTCTGCGGTCTTCGTGCGGGTCGTGTTGCCCGGTCCCTGAAAGGCCTCCCCCGGCTCGTCCGACCAGATCACCGGCAGGCCGAAGATCGTGGCGGATTCGAAGCCTACCGCCGGGAGATAGTCGACAGGCTCGGACATGGCGGCGCGGATCGCCGCGAGCGCTGCCGCCTCGCCGTCCATTATTCCGCAGCGTCCTTGGCAACGGCGAGCGCTGCAGTTTCAGACACGGCAACACGAATGCCGACTAGCGCCTTGGCGCATTCGGCGGAAATCTGTTCAGGGTTATCCCCAATCTCGAGCGTCGCGCCGGCATCGACATAGCCGCCGTCGTTCCGCACGGCAGCACCGTACAGTGTGATCTTCTTCATGGGATATTCTCCGAAAATAGCGGACGGCAGGGCACTTGCCGAGCCGCCCGCCAGTCTGCGCCAGGGGGCAGAAAGCCGACGGGTTAGGAAACCTGCCCAGTCAGCAGCACGCGCCCCACGGTGTCGGCCGATGCCTGCGCCTGCGCTACGACACCAACCAGCGTGTTGCTGGTTGCAGTGGTCGTGAGGTTGAAAGCCGCATTGTCCCAGTAGACTTTCTGGCCTTGGGTCCACGCTCCGGCTGCCTTGGCGAGATCCCAGACCCCGACCCGGCGCGCTTCGACCTGCGATCCCGATGCCGCATCGGCGAGCGCGACGGCGAAGAGTGCGCCGACTAGCAGTCCGCTACCCGACGAGACCGCGCGCGGCGCGATAAGGGTGAGAGTTTCACCCGGCTGCACATAGTTCTTGGCCATGAGACTTATTCCTTGCTTGGCGCGGGCTTACGGGTCCGCGACTTGGGTGCTGCCTCGGCAGCGGGTTCGGCTTCCGGGTCAGCGACAAGCGCAGGCTCCGCGGCTCCGAGGTCAGCTTCGGCAACCATCGCCTCACCTGCGACGGGTTCGGCTTCGGCCGCCGGCGCTTCCAGCGCGGTCAGGTGCGCTTCCGGCTCGGCTGCATCCGCAACATGCTGCGGTGCGACTTCCGATTGATGCGGATTGTCCGTTGCGGGGGCCTCCTCCATGCCACCGGGCGCACTGATATGCTCGACCGGCGCAGCATCATTCTGATTGGAGGTGAAATCGTCGGTCACATCGACCGCAACGGCATCTGCGAACAGCTTGGTCGCTTCGTCGGTTTCGGTGTGGATCACCCCCTCGGAGGGGTGACGCAGAACCCCGCCCACGTAGGCCGAGGTCAAGAGCTTGATGAAACGCATAGGGTATCTCCTGCTGATCAGCGGAGCGACCAGAGCCGCCCCGCGTCGCGGTTCCGCGATTAAGCGCCGGGCTGCTTGTAGCCCGAGCGCCAGTTGACGGCGCCGACGCCGTAGTCGTGGCGGACCTTCCATTCGACACCGTCAGTCCGCCACCCGTCCTGGCTGTCTGTGAACGGCTCGGTCACGCCGTTAAGGAACACGACCTCGAGCGTCGGCGACACGCTGGGGTCGGCGAAGGCGTAATAGGCAGTACCGGTAAGGCGCGGCGTATCGACGATCGTCGAGAACAGGCCATTGACGATGTTCGGCACCATGAACTTACCGGTCTGGTCCGGGTCGTACTGTGCGCCGTTGAGGCGGCGGGCCGCCCCGCCGAGGCCGATCGGGGCGAGCAGGATCGCCGGATTATTGCCCCCGAGGAACTCGTTGCCCGAAAGGTCCTTCTGCGACGCCATCGCCACGCGGATCGCGTCGAGAGTGTTCACGCCGAGCGCTGCACCGGTCGCGGCAAGGTTGCCGTGCGCCGTAGAGAACAGCTGGTTGCCGTCGTTCATCGTCGGGTTGCTGTTGAGCAGGGCGTAGACGTCGACTTCGATCGTAAGCTTGGCGGCGCGACCGAGATCGACCGCGAGGCCCGAGAATATTTCCATATCATCGTTGACGATCGCCTGTCGCGACAGGCTGATCATGTTGCCGACCGTCTTCGCCTTGATCACTTCCTTGGCGAGATCCGGGATCGGCTTGTTCTTGAACTCGCCAGCCTCATTCACCGTATCGAGTGCGCCGAACGTGCCGCGGAGATACCGGGTGTGCTGCCGGAAATCCATGACGCTGCCGATACCGCAGAACTGGCTCCAGGTGTCGGGGGCCGTGGCGTATGCCGCCTGCAGGATGCGATGGATCGCATTTTCGAACAGGACCGGGAAGTCGCTGGTCGTCTGCGTGATCACCGCACCGCGCGTCGTCATGGCTTCGCGAACGACCGAGTCCGGATCGCGCATCGACCGCGTATTCACGCCGAGGTTGTCCAGCGCCTCGCGTGCCAGATCGGCATTGCGCATGTTGCGGAACTCACCCGGATCGACGCGCGCCTCCGTCGCCGACTTGCCTGCCTTCATCGCTGCCCGTTCGACGAGCGACGCGACACCCGCGCGGACGAGAATGGCGTTGGTCGCGCCTTCACGAAACTTCTCGCGCTGGTCGAGGGTCACGCGCGCCGGGCTGCTGTGCCCGATGTTCGCCGAATCGCCGGCATCTGCGAGCTTGTCGAGGATCTTCTCGCGCGCCACAGCAAGGCTGGTACCGTCCGCGACCAAGCCGTCGATGAAATCCGAAGGCAGATTATGCTTCGTGCCGAGCGCGCGGATCCCGGCAGTGCGGGTGCGTTCCGCCGAGACGGCGTTCTGGATGTCCGCCGCGGTCAGCTGGCTGATGAGAGGATCGGCAGTTGCCGGGGTCAACGCCAATGCGCCACTGGCCGGCAGTGCGTCCCGCGCGTCGAGCGCAATGGCCGAGGCCGTGATCTTGTCGATCTCGGTTTGAGTTCCGCCGTCCTTCTGGAAAGCGGAGATCGCGGCAACCAGCGCCGCGCGGGTCTTGTAGAGGTCCATGGTTTTCTCCTGTGGACGGTGAGGAGCGGACGCGGCCGCTTTGGGCTTGCCGATCATCGCCATTGCGGAGATGCGCGGGGTCTCCGGGGCCTTGCGGAACCCGAATGCTGTGACGTCACAGGCCGCGGCGCTGGACGCCTCGGTCACGGACGTGATGAACTTCTGCTCGAGCGCCTGCTCGCTGGTCAGCCAGGTCTCGGCATCGAGCATGGGCACGAGCTCGTCGGCGGTGAGCCCGGTCTGCCCCGAATAGATGCGGACCAATTGGTCGCGGATGACATCGAGCTTGTCGGCTGCGGCACGCAGCTCGCGCGCGTCGCCGATCGCCACATCCCAAGGGTTGTGGATCATCATCAGCGCATTGTCGGCCATGATGATCTCATCACCCGCCATCGCGATGACCGAGGCCATGGAAGCTGCCAGACCGTCGATATGGATCGTGACCTTGCGGCCCGCCGTCTTCGCACCGATCAGCGCGTTGAAGATCGCCAGACCTTCCATGACGTAACCACCAGGCGAATTGACGCGGACGACCAAGTCATCATCACCGCCTGCGATCAGACCAAAAAGGGTCTTGGCATCGAGCCCGTCCCATTCGTCGCCAACGATGCCGTAAATCAAAATTTCGGTCATTTATGCCCCCTGGGCTGCACCGGACGAACCGGTGTTGGCGGCGTCTGCCGGGTTACCGACCGCGGTGACGCGGCGCGGATCGGAGTCGAAAATGAGGCCAAGCTCATCGAGCTTCTCCGCATCGGCTTTCCACTCAGCGAGGAAGGTATCTGGATCTTCACCCCGTTCGCGTGCCCACTGCGAAATCGTCTTCCCGCCGGCGCGGATCGCATCGCGGCTGGCTTTCACCTCTTCCGATGGGTTGATCATCTCACGGCCCGGCGGTGTCCAACGAACCGTTACACCGGACGTGCTCTCGCCGAGCATTTCGAGTGCTTCGATCATCCATGTGCCTACCGCGCCGCAGAACTGCGGGATGAACATGCCCCACTGCCAAGTCGACAGAGACCGCTGGTATTCGAGCCAGCCCATGCGACCGGATGAGAAATTGACGTTGGAGAGATCGCCCGTCAGAGCCTCGTATGGCGTGCCCAGACCCGCCGCGATCGCGCGGAGCGAAACCTTCGAATATTCGGCATAGCCATCGACTTTGGGCGGGTCCGAAAATTCGATCTTCTGCCCTTTTCCAAGGGTGCTGATCGTTCCGGGATCTACAAAGTCCAGCGCCGGTCCATCGGGAGTCGCTTCGTCAGTGCCAACGAGCGGCGATATGCTTGGCCCCGTCCCATCGTCGTATAGAAAGCCAGCGAAGGCCGCGGCAATCTTCTGTCTCGTCAGTTCTGCGTCTTCGAAGTCGCCGAAATCCTTCATCCGCAGCACGACGGGAGCAAACCAGGTCGCACCGTGCTCCATCTCGGGTCGATCGGCGCGAAAGACGTGGGCGACGTCTGCGGCCGGAACGAACTTTGACGCCAGCGAACTCGGCCGCGAACTCCCGGGGTGGCCGCTGTATAGCCAATATCCCTCACGTGCGCCGAGCGGGTTGAACTGCACGCCGTTGACGACGAAGCCACCGGCCACGCCAGGCGCGGTTGCCAGCGCGCCATGTTTCGACGGATCGATATAATCGGGCTCTAGGACCTGCAGCTGAAATGGCAGGGCCAATCCATCCGAGGTCCGTCGCCAGCGACGACGCATGACTGCGGCACCGCTTTCAACGATCGTGCGGGCTGCTTGCAGCTGGAGGCCGTAAAGGTCGTGCCGCCCACCAGAATCGCATGAAGTCGTGTCGAAGTGTCGCCGCGCGATCGCGTTCAATCGGTTGTCGATCACGCCGTCGCGGTAGACCTGAAAGGTGATCCCGGTTCCGACCATGTTGTTGGCGATGGTCGACACGCCGCGCGCTGCGAACGGATTGTTTCGAACGAGATCCCGCGCGATGCCGCGCAGCGCCGCCATGACTGCTGGCGACAGTTCGCCATTGGCGTCGCGCTGTGTCCGCCGCCAGCCAGCGGAGCGCCGCCCGAACGTCGCGCCGTCATATTCGGCCCGCGTGCCGCGACCAAATGCAATTCGCTGAGCTGGTGATGGCTGCGGAACTGCCTCCGGGGCGCGACCCAGAAGCCGATCAAGAAAACTGCGGGCCATGATTACAGGCCGCTGCGATAATAAGGCGTACGCCGACGCGACAATCCGCTGGTCGCCTGAGCCTGCATGTTAAGCTGCGCCTCAATCACCCCGCGCGCGGCCAGAAGATGGTCGAGGGACTGATATTCAGTACGGCGTCCATCAGCGAACGTGACCGAGCGGATACCGCTTGAGATGGCTTGGTCGAGCCGATCGAGGTCGGACTGTTGATACGCCATTCCTACCTCCTCTTTTTGTACGGGTTGGTTTTCCGCGAAGCCGGAGCTTGCCGCGGTTGTGGGTCTTCAGTTTCGCTAACCGCATCACGTACTGCCGCTGGTTCCGGCGGTGCCGTTAATGGACGATCGAACAGATTCGGCTGGGCTGCACTGGCGGGGCCATGCCGCTCCGCACGCAAGCGCGCCCAATCCGCCGCGGTCAGAGTATCGAGCATCAGCTTTTCGTATGCTGCCGTGTTGTAAACCCGGCAGTCCAACCAGTGATTTTCCCGCCCCGCGAGCGGCTTCCAAACACGTCGCGGCTGACCTCCGATCGTTTCGGTAACGATCGTCTCAGCAGTGATCTGCTCAAAATATTCGTCTGGTAGATCAACGTTGAAGTGCGCCCGGCCGCGGGCCGAAGTGATGACCCCTACCGTCTCTGTCGCCGCTGCCGTGATCGTTGACCGCAGAAAGCCGTACCAGCTCAGTTTTACTCCGAACGTGCCGACGATGAATGCTTTGTCCTCGGCACGTTTCGACGCTTGCCCGGCTTTTCTGCCTTGCTGTTCGTAACGAAGGTTTTCGCCTCGTCCGAGGATCGGCAGGGCCCAACCTGCACGTCCGAAAACTGCCAGTCGATTCGGATGCGCGCGACAGAACGCCTCGGCGGCTTCGGTGTGATAGCCCGCATCGACACAGATCTGGTCGATGCCGAACGTTTTCCCACCGGGGAAAACCATCTTGCGTCGAGCGTACTGGTCGAGGTCGGCCCAAGCCCCCTCACCTTTGACGTCGGTTGCGCCGGGAAGGAAGCGAGCATCAAGCGTCCAGCTTTCCGCATTCTCGCTCCACCCGACTTTCTCGAGGTATAACCCATCGCCCTGAACGTCGACGCCCATGGTCGTGACCAACGGGCCGACAGGGATCTGAACCGGCTGGCGAGGTCCCCACCCCTGCTCCCGCAACTCCCGCAGCTTTTCATAATCGGGCGTGCCACCCTTCAGCTCAAACTCAAACCCGTGAACCAGATTGGTCCAGGTCTTGAGCTTGTTCAAATCCCCCTGCGCTTCGCCAAACGAGACGGCCATGTCGCCCCAGGTCTGGAACGATGAAATGATGCCGGTCAGATGGAAACCACGCTTCACACTGGCCGGCATCTGCCCACGGGCAGCTTGGAATTCCTCCTCACTCATAACGCGGGGCATCTTCGCCCCTTCGATCTCGTCCGACAGCCAACCATCCGGCAGCTTCATGGAAGCCTTCTGCCAGTGCTCCACATGGTCGAACCCGCAGCACGGCGGAATTAGGTGCGCCTCAGCCTGTTTGCCGTCCGGCCACTTGATGTCGTTCCACTCCGGAACGAACCGACTACCGCATTCGGGGCATTTGAGGTGATAGCGCCGCCGATCCGACGTGGCGTAAGCACGCCCGATCTTGCTCGTACCCTTGATCGTCGGAGTCGAGATTTTCAGGCGCTTCGATAGCCCCTGTCGACGCCAGACCTTCAACCGCTGGTCGACCATGACCTCGGGCGATCCCTGCCCGTCCAGGTCGTCAGGAAACTGATCAAGATCGTCTTCAACCGCGTATCGGACGGTACGCTGCCGGAGCGACGCCGCGGAATTTGCACCGGCGAGCAGGACGAAGCCGTTGGACCGCGAAAAGCGAACCTTGCTCTTTGTCGAACCATTGCCATCCGGCGTGCCAAGCGCCCGGATGGTTCCGCCCCGCTCGGGGTTCAACTTCGGCGTATTCTCGACCATCGGCCAGAATTTCTCAGCCGCCCACGCCAAGGCAGCAGTTAGCGTCGCCTGTACGAACAACATCGGCCCCGGCGCGAGATCGGATATGAATCCTATCCAGTTCTCGGCAGAGGCCGACCCGCCCGATTGTGCGCACTTGATGACCGGGACTTCTTCGCAGGGATCATGCGGCGAAAGCGCGTCCATGATCTCGACCAGTTCGGGTGCGGTTGCGTGCCGCCATGGCCCCGGGATTGGATCATCATCCGAGAACCGTCGAAACCTGCTTGCCCATTCGGATACTGCCATACGGGGCGGCGGACGCAGGCCGGAGGCGATCGCTCCATCGAGCGCCTCAACATTTGCTCGTAGGGCCACGCCGGCTGTGTCGCCGAAGTGACTGTAGTCGAACATTCCTACTCCTCCGCCTCTTCGGCTGCAGCTACCTCATTCTCAATCGACGCTTCCTCCGCGCCGTCGTCGTCACTTGCCAAGAGGCCGCTGTCGACTTCGTCAGCGAGATCACTGAACACCTGGTCGATCTCGGCACCTCCGATCGCCATGATCGTGCGCGCGTCCCGCTCTGCGGCAAGCCGCTCTGCTATCGACCGGAACATCGAGTGCATCCGCTCGCGACAGACACGGCCTAGTTCGCCACTGCGCCGCTTCAGCTCCACCGCGGGAGCCAGCTCACCAGCTGCAAGCTTGTTCTTCAGCCGCTGGCCGATCAGCTGCTCTTCGGCAAGATCGGCCCGAACGTGGGCGGCGCTACGACGGCCGCTTAATAGATCGACGACATCGTCGCTTTGCGGTGCGGGCATCAGCGGCACGCCAGCCGTCGGACGGCCACGCATCGGATCAAGCTTCGTATTAATGCGAGCCTCGGTCCGTTCGACGTCCACCTTGAGGACCGACGTTTCCGGACACTCGCCCAAGACCAACAGGCCCTTCTTTGCCCAATTGGAAACGGCCGACTTGCCGACGCCGCGATGACGGGCGAACTCACCCTTCGTCATCAGCGTCATTTGGGGCTCCAATTCACCACCGTGAACCAGTTCAGTTCACGAGGTTCATAATCCGAAACAGGGCTTGAACAGTGAAACCCTGCGCCTTTGCCCCCCGCATACGCCAAAATACCCGGAAGGACCCAAAGGGGGCACCCCCTGGGCAACGACCGTGCCAGATCTGCCCCACCCGCCCCGCCTCTGGCTGCATCCGCCCTCGGTTCGTCGCATTTCGCGCCGCGCCGCACCTGGTCAACGCCCGACCGCATCAAGCCCGTTGGCAAAACGCGGAACGACCAGCCGTGCCCATCGAGCTGGCTGGTCGTTCCGAGGTTAGGAGAGGATGCTGCGCCGTGTCCGAAGGCCCGACCCAGTGTGACGTGGAATAGCCTGAAAAGGCCGTCGATGTGGACATTCAATATTTGCATCACGGATGATTTACCGGGTTGACGGAAGGTAGCCCCGGAAATCCGCCGTTCACGCGGCGGCATACCTCACCCATCGCGCGCTCATAACGCTTGCGTAGCCCCTCTGCGCCCCGCGTCACGCCCATCGGTCCGCGCAACTGCATCCACGGCACCTGCTTGGCACCGCGAGCGAGCGCCGTGATCACCAAGCCGATCAGCTTGCGATCAACGGGCTTGAGCGGCTCGACCCACCCGAACGCCTCTTCCATCTCAGCCACTTCGAGCCGAGTGAGCGATGCCGAACGGATCTCAGCGTCGGGCATGGCAAGGTCACCGCCGCGCGCATCGTAATCACCCGGCTCAGCGGCCACGTCCGGCCAGGCCGAGCGGATCCGCATCCAACCGCGCTCGCGGTCCGGGTTGCGCCAGCATACCAGCATCGCCTCAACTAGCCGTTCCTCGACGTCACCGAACGATAGCAGGCTACCGCGGGCGCGTTCTTCGCGCGGATCGACGACCCTTCCACCAACGGAAGCTTCATCAATCTCCCTTCCGCCAGCTTTGCTGTAGTAAACCATTAGAAAGTAGCCCTTATTTATATACCGTGGAAGGATTGGAAGGATTGGAAGGGTTTATGGAACGTGAGTTTCACGCGCCCGCGCACACCCGCGCATATGTATGTGATAAGTTGGCCGCGATCCTTCCAACCCTTCCAAGGGCGCACAAATCCGCCCTTTTCCCTTCCAGTAAGCTTCCGCGATCCTTCCATATGGAAGGGTTATGGCGGGAGATCGTCGTCGTCGTAAATGGCGGGCGAGGCAGCGCGGCCGCTATCGGTCTGCTGGCGGACATTCCCCTCGCTATCGACGAAGTCATGCGCCTCGCGGGTCAGCTTGATCCCGAGCCAGTGCATCCCGTTCGAAGCCTTCTTCGTGAGCTTCGATTTGAGAGCGCCACTGAACCCCTTCTGTGACCACTCGGTTTCGCCTGCCGCCTTTGCCCACGCAAGGAACACGGCGTAAAGCGTGGACGACTGCACAGACCCTTGTTCGTCCGGTTCGGTGCACGCCCGCAAGAAGCGCGTCGCAGGATCACTGTCAGCCTTGAACTCCGCCGTTGCATCACGAACGGAGTCCGGCTCGACGAACCCGTTATCCATCCAGTCCAGCGCACCGCGCACCATCCAAGCGAGAATGCCCGAATACTCGTCGCGGAGCTTGCGCGGCAGGCTGCGATCTTTCTCATGCTCTTCGAGATGGCTTTCCCACAAAACGACTTTGATGCGTCGCCAGATACCCTCGGTTCCCTGCGGGATCGGGGGTAGCTTGTTACAGGACAACGTCCATTTGAATGCAGGCGTGAACCAGAAGAAGCTGCGGAAGTTGTCGCGAGCCATCATCTCATCGCCGCCGGTGACGGTGTTGATCAGTGCTTCATCGACCTTCGCATCCTTGGGCGGCTCGCCTGATACGAGCAGCCGGATACTGGGCAGCACCGCCAAGCCCGGAGAAGCCGCGTCCGCGCCCTTCTTTGCGCCAACCTCCAGAAAGGTTTCCGCTTTCGTCATCGCGCCGTAATCACCGACAGCATCACGACAGACGTTCGACACCGTGGATTTGCCGTTGGCTGCGCTCGGTCCCCACCATACGTGAAAGATCTGTTCGCTGGTCTCGCCTGTCAGGTTGTAGCCCATCCATTGCCGTAGGTACCGACGACGTTTGGAATCGGGTTGGGCCCATTCAATCAGTGGCTGGAACAATGGCGCGGGAGCTTCTGGCTCGTAAGCACAAGCGGTGACCTTCGTCAGACGATCGGCGCGGTTGTGCGGCTGTAGCTCGACGCGTGAAGACGAACCCTCGCCCCCCCGAATGAACCGCAACGTGCCGTTGGTGCAGTTGAGCAGAAGAGGGTCAGTGTCGAACGTGCTCAGCTCGACCGTCACGTCACGTTTCACGAGCCCAGATATGCAGTTAATCCGCCCCGCAGCCTCAGAAGCATTCGCCCAACCAGCCAGCTTGTCAGAAAGCAGCTCAGTCTTTTTGCCGCCACCCTGCCATCGATCCATGCCGTGCGGCCGACGCGGATCTTGAAATGTTTCGTCCAGCAGAAGCTTCTCAGAAATCTCGACCCACTCGGCCCAGCCCGTATCACGGACAAAATCCGCTTCGCGCTGGATCGCTTCGATCGTAGCGACGACGCTGGCCAGCACCTCTGCCGGTGTCGTGTCTTTCTCCTGATTGAGCACGCGGTACCGCCGCCCATCCCAACCGAGCCAACCTTTCGATGTGGTGTAAAGGTAATCCTCGCCGTACCGTGCAATCCACCGTTCGGAATTACCTTTGTCGGTGCGATTGAACATGGCGCACCGCCTATCGAGCAGCATCGGCGCAACGTCATAGCCCTTGGCCATGCCAGCTTCAAAGGAACGGCGAAGGTTGCGGCCTTCCGCCCCGTTCCATTTGGCAACCCGCCCTTCCCCCAGCACGACGACGGCAGCTGCCATTGCCATGAACGGATCGATTAGCCCGCTCGCAATCATGCCGCCAAGCTTGAAGGCAAACCTACCGGCTTGCTTTGGGTCATCCCCAACCGTGTTTGGTGTGCGAGACAAGCGCAATTGCACGACACGGCGTACTCTCGCCCGGTCGGCCTCCCCCATGATAGAAAGATCGGCCACCCTTCCATGTGGAAGCATGTCATCTTCGGTCATACCGGGGGGTAGCGGGGGGAACTCGGCGTCAAAGCGTGCGCGCCAGGCGGAGAGATAGTGCGCTCGTGTTTCGTCGTCGCGGACCGTACCGGCCATCGTCGCAAGTTGCGCCCAAAGCCCCGCGCGCCCTTCGGGTCCATCCACCTCGGCCGCGGCGAGCAGCGTTTCCCACAACCACGCGTCCATCGGCTGCGCAGCGGACAGCACGTGTTCAATCGCGGCGCGGCCTTCCTCAATCGATCCGGCCGCATTGACCAGCGTGTCCGGATCGTGCCCGTCCGGGAGCATCGCGATCGTCAACGATCGTCCGGGACCGGCAAACGGAAGCGCGCGACCGCACGCCCGCAGCGCTGCTTTCTGCCCCGGCGCATCACCGTCGAACAGCAGGATTGGCCGCTCGGTCGCGCGCCAGGCGCGCTCGAGCTGGCGCTCGGTCAGTGCTGTTCCCATCGGCGCGACGCCTTCGAGGATCCCGACACGATCGAGCGCGATCACGTCGAAAAACCCCTCGCCGATGATTAGCCGACGCGCCGATCGCGCGGCCGGTGCGGCGCGATGCAGGTTGAAAAGCACCTCGCCCTTATTGAATACCGTACTATCTGGGCTGTTCAGATACTTCGGTTCGGCGTCACCGATCGCCCGCCCGCCAAAGCCGATCATACGGCCTCGCGTGTCGTGGATGGGGATCATGATGCGCTGGCGGAACCGGTCGCGCCACAGCCCGGCGTCGCGACCTTCGGTCGCTTCCATCATCAGTCCGTGCGTTTCCAGCGTTTTCGGTGGAACGCCACTGGCCGCGATCGACTTGCGAGCCGGCGCAACGCCTAACTCGAATCGCGCGATCGTCTCCGCGCCCACTCCGCGCTTTGTCAGAAGCTCGGTCGTCTTGGCATCGCCGACCAGCTCGGCCGCGTACCATGCCGCGGCTTTAGCGAGTACGTCAGCTGCATTGCTAGCTTCGTTTTCCCGTCGCTCCACGTCCGGCGATGGCGCGGGCACGATGACGCCGGCATCTTCCGCAAGCGTTCGGACCGCATCGATGAAACCAAGCCCGCTTTTATCGGTCAGCCAACGGATCGCGTCCCCGTGCGCGCCGCACCCGAAGCAATGATAGAAGCCCTTGTCATCATTGACGTAGAAACTTGGCGTTTGCTCTTGGTGAAATGGGCAACAGGCGCGAAATTCACGGCCGGCGCGATCGAGCTTAAGCGTGCGCCCAACGACATCCGACAACGTAATCCGCGAACGCAGATCATCGAGAAATTGCGTGGTAAGAGCCATTGGCTATCTCGCGCTTCGACGCGCTGAGCTTTTCGCCGCCGACCATTTCGACGGCGTCAGGTTGGTCACAGACACTGGTACGATCACCCCCGAATACGGCTGGAAAAGATCGGGGGGATGTTCGAGCATCGTCCCCCCAGCGATGGCGGACGCACAGTTCGGCAGAGCCCGTGCGTCCCGAAACTCAGATCATGGCGGAGCGGCGCTAGCGTCGCCGATCACGCGCGCGGTTGCCTGCCCCGGCTGGTTTTCCGTCAGCCACCGCGTCGCCTTGATTGCGGCCTTCGCCTCAAGATGCCGTGCGCGATTTTCCTTGGCTTCCGTGATCCGGCCGCGCAGATCCGCCGGCAGCCGTTTCCAGCAGCTCGGGCAGACGGCCTGCCAACGTGTTCGTGTTTCGCGGCAGAAAGGGACGGGGCAATCATGAGTAGCGTGCTTCACGAAGCAGCCACCTTGCTCGGCGCTCCGAGCTGGGCGGCGACATCAGGCGCAGAGCCTTTGGCGCACAGGACATCGTTCGACAGGCGCATCAACGTCGTACCGGCGCGCTCGGGGTGATCCGCGATCCAAACAACGTGGGCTGGGTTAATGAACGTCCGGATCTCTCCGGTGTCGCTGGCAATATCGATCGTGATGATCGGCACTAGCATCACCTGTCTCCATCAAATTCGTAGAAGCCGCCGCCTCGGGTCTTCACGGTCTTGTCACGCGCGTCGCGGCAGAGAGCGCACCAGCCATCAACCAGACGCTTGCTCTCATCGCCGCACTGGTGGCAGTCGCCTGGAACGCCACGCGGGACGGGCACGCACGCCGCTGCGATCGCCGTGTCATTGTCCGCAGCCTGCAGCCGCTGCGCCATGTCGATGACGTCAGCCACGGTATTGCGCCTCGAGCCGCGCCAGCTTCGCGCGCGCCGCTTCGATCTGCCGTGGCAGCCGCGATCGGCGCAGCTGCTCGACATTCTTGAGCCGCTCGATGCGCAGCTGTTCGTCCGAGGTAAGCGAACGGCCAACGGCTGCCGCCGCGATCGCGGCGATCTCCGCATCGACGGACACCCGGCGCGGCATCAGACGCCCATTCCTGTCTTCGCGCCGGTTTCGAGGATCTCGATCTGACGGAAGTCGAGATCTTCGTAGCGCGTGATCGCGATCAAGTTGGCTTGGTCAAGTTTCGCCAGATGCTTCGACACGAGGTCGGCACTGCGCACCCCCAGCATCGCCGCCAGTGAGGGGTTGCTCGGACAGCGCCGCCGATCGTCGGCCAACCGGACCAACAGATCGAGCAGCAACCGGGCCTCGGTCGGCAGCGTCGTATCGATAGCAACGGGCCGGGCATTGGCGAAAGCGAGAGCTGTTCGGCGGGCGGCGAAATCGAACAGCGAACTGCCCGGTTCATGGCGCGTCCGCCGCAAGGTGATAAGGCCCTGCAGCATCAGACGATGCGCGCGCGCACCGACGGCGCGGGGAGCTTGCGGCGCTCGAGCATAGACGCAGATGCGATCCGCCCCGGCGCCGGACACCCATGCCGAGAGACCGTCTGCCGTGGCCGCGAACGGTCCGGCGAACGGAATTAGGCACTCCGCGCCCTCGAACGGACGGTGCTGGACGTAGGCTTCCTGCCCCATGGTCAACCTCCACAGCACAGCGGCCGACGCGGCCAGGGGGGGACAAGCCGCGTCGGCACGCGCGGGACGTCGGGGTGAAATCCCGCACGCTTGCTGTTCGAGAAACGGGAAAGGATCATTCAGCCAGGGCTTGCCGATCGGCGGGCTGGTCATACCAAGCGCCCACCGCCTCGTTGTACCAGTCGAGCGGCAATACTGCCCCCTCTGTCCGGGGAACGAGATCGGTCAGCAGGAGCGATCCCGGCAACAGCGAACCATCGAGCAGCCGCCCAAGCTGGCTTTCGTCGACGAACAGGATCCGCTCTGCCGCCGTGAGGTCACCGCCGCATTCCGAGCCAATCCAGTGCGCGAGACGGCGCGCGCCTTCGTTCGCCGGGGTCGCCGTGAGGTGCATCTTGCTCATTCTTGGTTCCCTTCGATGGAAGCGAGCGCGGCATCGAGCTGCACCGCGACTTCGATTTGTTCGCGCAGTTGCTTGCGGATCGCGCGGGCCTCGGCTGGATTCACGACCTGGTCGGCGAGCGCCTTGCAAATCTCGCTGGCGATATCGCCGCCCTCCTTTGAGAGTCTGGCGAGCAGCATCAGCAGGTCGGTTCCTGACGGAGTGCACTCAGGCAGGCGCACCAGCGCGAAGCCCAGGCCCGCCGCCAGCGCACGAGTGATATGCGGCCAGCCCTCGCGATCACGCGCCAGGGGTTCGAGGTCCTGCACGACGTCGATCGCAACGAAGCTATCCGGGCGGTTGACTGACTGGTTGTCGCCAAGGACTGTCTTGCCGACGCGGCAGAATCCTGCCGAAGCTTCAAGCCCGCCGCATCCCTTGATCAACTCCGCGGTCGCGAGCTTGATGGCAATACGTTCCGGGGTCATGCCGACACCGCAGCGGAAAGATTGCCCGCGTTTCCGGATGCGTCCGAAGCTTCCGAACCGGTATCAGCGCCAGCATGGTTCAGTTCCGCGCCGGTCTCCCAGTCGATCACCAAACCTTCCCGGTCCGCAACCAGACGCAGGTGCGCCAACCGAGAGCGAGGAATGCCATTCTTACGCCAGCTGTGAACCGTCGAGGGGGAAGTCTCGGTCATTCGAGAAACCACGGTCGTGCCGCCAAGGGCATCGATGATTTGGTTGGAGACGTTTTCCATGCGCAAACATATGCGATAAACGCAAACTACCAGCAAGGGGTATTTTGCGATAATGGCAATTGCGACATTCGCATAATGCCGCTTGATGCCAGCATGGACGCGAACGACATCAAGGCGGAGCTACTTCGGCGCAATATGAGCCAGCGCGACCTTGCGCAGGCTATAGGCATGGACGAGAACCACCTCTCGAAAGCCCTAGCGGGAAAGCGCCAATTCAAGGTTCCGGAAATGGACGCGATCCGTCAGGAACTGGTGCCTGACGACGCGGATGAGGAACGCCTGCAGATCAGGTCGCTGCCGTTGCTTGGCGATGTCCCGGCAGGAAGTTTCCAGCCACAGGAGCAGCGCGGCGGTCGGCGGTTGATCGTTAGCGATCCAGACATTCCTGTTCGAGCATACGGCCTAAGGATTGTGGGCGACTCGATGGATTTGATCGCGCCAGCCGGCTCGACCGTAATTATTGATCCAGATGACAAGCAGTTATGGGCCGGTAGGCGGTACGTGATTCGCACGAGCGACGGCGAGACAACCTTTAAGGAATACCGAGATGGCCCCGCCAGGCTCGTGCCTTGCTCGACGAACCCGGCCCATAAAGAGATGCTGATCGGTGCCGAAGCAATCACTATCGAAGGGCGGGTGTTCTCTTATAACTTGCGAGACGCTCCTATGCGGACCGCCTGAGCTCTTCATAAAAGCGCCATTCTATGCTGGCCGGGGCGTCGAGGTAGAGCTGCCCCCACTCGTCAAACTCGGCCAATCCTTGGGCTACAGCGTCTTCTTCAGCCCGCCGCTCAGTAGGACGCCACGGACCCTGCGGCTCACCGAACGCGATGACACGATACTCAACAGCCACGCGAAACTCTCCCGGGAATCGATCACTAGTATGAGAACATAAAAAGAACAGATTCCGACGTAGGTCAAGACATTTGCGAAAGTCGCAAACTTTTTGATTGACCGGCAGTTTGCGTTAATCGCATATGGCCTCACAGCCGCATCCCGCGGCGGTGGAGGCTACGATGTCTGTTCGCATCGACGCGAAACCCGAAGTTCAATCCTACACGCCCCCGATCTGGGCAACCGAAACCGCTGAACGCGATCTCGCATCGTTGTTTCGCGCACGATCACTTCAGGTGTCTCGCAGTGCGCCACCCGTCGAGCAGTGCGCGGTTGAGGCCGATCCCGACTTTAAGCTGGTCGAGCGCGCCACCGTAGCGCTCATTGTCGTGTTCGTCCTGTACATGGCCGCGCAGTTCGTCCGTGCCTGGCTCGAGGGGCATCTGTGATGCGAACGCGCCTCGCGTCTGATTCTCGGTGCTCGCTACGCCGATCTCTCTCGATCGTCATCGCGGTGACGATCGCGCTGTGGCTCGTCATCATCGCGGTCACCGTCGCATGATGCTGCGTGAGCATAGCGCATTATTGCGTGGCTTCGTGTCCGCCCGCGTGAAAGGCCGCGACGTCGTCAACTTCGCCGACGAGCTGTCTGCGGCGCGCAAGGTTCTTGCCATGATTCCCGGCGAACCGGCCGGTGCGCGAAACACCCTCGCCATCATTCCTGACCTCGACGGCAAGGCCGTCGCGAACGCTCTTCGCGCTGCCGGTTTCAATCGTGCGCGGGAGATCAGCGGCCGGAAGGCCACGACCGTCGTCTACCATCGGAGGGTTCAAAAATGATCCGTCATATGATTCCGCGTCTGCAGGTCGGTCGGTATTCCGGATCTGCGCTTACCGACGACTTTGGTCCCGACGGCGATGAAGTTCGCGGCTTCGGCTTCTGCTGTCAGTGGTTCGGCATCCTGATCGAAGTATGCGTGGGGGGCGTGCGATGACCGACACCGCCAAAGCCGCGCCGATGCGCGAGGAATTGATCCGAGCTATCAACAATTATGTTACCGCAGCCGGTGTACCTAAGACCGAGTTCGACGCTGACTTTGCGGTCAAGATGATGTCCGCGATGATGGTCAGCTTTCACAAGTATGGCCGTGTTGCACAGGCATACCCGCTTAAGTTTTCGGCTAGCGATGATGTGCGGGCGCGGATGGCGAAATACCGCGCGACCGGCAACAAGCACTATCTGGTTGATGCCGCCAACTTCGCGATGATCGAAGCGATGCACCCAGGTCGCAAGGAAGGTGCTGAGTGGGCAGGCAACGACGCCGCCGACAGTCCCGGACGCACCACGGCGAGCGGTCATCGTCTCGTGCAAGAGGACAACGACGGCAACCGGATCATGGGCGAGACGATCCTGCATCATCCGGGAGATTTGTGATGACTGCCCCCGCCAAAGCCGCGCCGATGCGCGAGGATATTACGCGGGCTGATCGATTGGTAAAGCTGATATTTCCGGCGGCTGCCGCTGCTTGGGACAGAGAAATTCAAGCGAGCCTAGACAAAGGAATGTCCCGAGCAGGTGCAATCGATGATGCTTACAATCGCACCAAGAGTTTTCGGTCTGAAGTAAATTGGATTGAGTGCTGCGACCGCGTCAGGAATGCCCTCGCCCACACCGCCCGCCCCGACGTCGATATAGCATGGCGGCTTGATCGCATTCGAGATGATGGCGGGCCGCTGACAGCTTCAGATAAGGCCTTTCTTGCCGAAGCGGCTAATTGCCTTCGCACCGCCCGCCCCGACGCCGGGCCGTGCGTCGCCGCACCGGATCATGCCGATATTCTCGAAACGATCGAGAACGCCGCCGATAACTGGCAGGCCAGCGGCTACACCAGCGCGCTTGCCGAAGTGCGTGACATGGCAAACGTTGGTCGATCACTGATGGAGGCATTGCCCACCGGCTATTGCTACATGGACAGCCCCGCCGAAATCGTCTGCGATCTGCAAAACAAGTTGGAAGAAGCGACCGCCCGCCCCGACGCCGGGGATGAGGATGTCGAGCGCATGGCGTTTCCTGACATCGGCCCTGATCCCATGAAGGGCGACCAAAGGACCACCGAGGAAGCCGTAGCGCGGGTACGCGAAGCCTATGTGAAACAGCAGGCGGGCGTGCCGGATCAAACCGCGCTTGTCTGGCGCTGGGATATCGGCGTGATCCTATCGGAAAACACGCGTCTCGCATCGCGCGCCGCCGCCCGCGATGGGGTGGGCCGGGGGATGGTCGAGCGGAACGAGCAGTTAGCGGCAGCCGTTGCCAAAATACTGCCAATCGGAAACCCTCGACTGCCGGGCGATCGCGTTGTGCCGATTTACGTCCGCATGGATGAGCTTCGGGCGCTGTGGGCTCTCTCTGCCTTGGACAAGGTCCAGCCCCAATGAGCATGAGCGCGAGCTTGAGCGATGCGCGACCACGCTACGCTGACGAGCACGATACGCTCGCCAGCCTCGCCGCGCACCTGCTCGGCGAGCGCGTCGCACGCTATCCCGCTGCCGTCGCAGCTGCGAAGCTCACACAGGCCGACGCCGACACCGGTATCCGCATCATGTCGGCGATAGCCGCAAGGTGGCGCGCGATTGCCGACCGCCAGCCCCTGCCCCCGACCTGCGCCTGTTGCGGCGGTGCAAGTCTACACGAGCAGCGCGATACGCTTGCAGCGGCAGCGGCACGTACCAGCCAGATCGCGGCCAAGGATCGCGGCAACGCCAATAAGGCGGACTATGCCGCCGCTGCCACCACGCTTCTGTGGCACGCCGAGCATGCTCTCGCTGCCGAAGCCAACTGCAGGAATGGCTATGCCGAAGCGGCCTGACTCCGCGCCAGGAGCAGCCTTGTTACAAGGCTGCTCTCAGAAGGGCCACAACCGCATGCCCGGACAACAGGCGGGGGACTGGACCGCTCGCCCCTGCCCTGAGTGCATGGGGCTTTTTGAACCGAAGGTCGTCAACCAGCTGTTCTGCAAGCCGGAGCATAACACGGCCTGGAACAACCGGGCGACCAAGCGTGGTCGCGTTCTCACGCCGCTGTCGATCGTCGCGCGGGTAACCCGCAATGGCACGCGAGGCACTCCGGAAGCGCGAGAGGCGGGCCGCGTGGCATCGTCGCAACACAACACGCTGATCCAGCGCTATCGCGACGAGGATCGCGCGGCCAACGACGGAAAGGGCCGGATGGAGTGGCCGGACTTTATGATCTTGCGGATCCGGCAGGGGTTCGACCCGCTATGACTCTGCTGACCCCCGAAGAGGCAGCCGCGCGGATCCACGTCTGCACGAAGACCTTGCGCCAGCTGCGACGTGACGGGCACATTCGCTATATCGCCATCTCCGATCGCGTGATTCGGTACCGGCCCGAAGATTGCGACGATTTCATTGAAGGCCGCGTTCGGAAAGCACCAGAATGTCAGTCTACAAGCCGAAAAACTCGCCGTACTTCCAATTCGACTTCGTCTGGAAAGGTCGTCGCTTTTTCGGAACGACAGGCTGCAAAAGCAAACGCGCAGCGCTAGCGCACGAGGAGATCGAGCGGGCCAAGGCGCGCAATGGCGGCAACCTACGACCGCCCATCACCCTCGACGAAGCCTGTGGGCTCTACCAAGACAAGGTCGAGGAGCTGCCCAGTTGGATAGATACCGAACGCCATATGCGAATGCTTATGGCCGGCCTTGGCGGCGCGCATCTCTTGTCCGAAATCACTCAACGGGATCTCCTCGCACTCGTTGCGAAGCGTCGGGCGACGCTCGCCAACTCTTCCGTCAACCGTGAGATCGAGGACTGGCGCGCGATCTGGCGGTGGGCGGATAAGGCCCGTTACGACGTCGGCGAAATGCCCAACTGGGGCGCGCTGTTTCTCAAAGTCGCGAAGACCGATCCTCGTGAGTTGAGCGCTAACGAAGAGGACAAGCTCTTTGGCGAGATCCGACGTGACCTGTTCGACTTCTGCTCGTTCGCGCTGAAAACCGGGTGGCGGCTGAGCGAAGTGATCGGGCTGCGTTGGGTCGACCTGGACATGGCGAACGCGTCGGCCGTCACTCGGATCAAGGGGGGCGACATCGTCAAGCGACCGCTGACACAGGAGATGATCATCATCATCGCCAACCAGCCTCGCGTCGGTCTGATACCGAACGTGTTCACCTATGTCGCGGTGCGAACAAAGCCAGGGTTCACTGACGCCCTTGGACGCAAGCAACCAGTTCGGATCAAGGGGCAGCGTTACCCGATGACGGAAAGCGTGCTGCGGAAGCCCTGGGTGGCAGCCAAGGAAGCTGCCGGCATCGAGAACTTCCGCTTCCACGACTTGCGCCATACGCGTGGCACCAGGATCTTGCGCGCTACGGGCAATCTCGCTGTCGCGAAAGAGGCGCTGAAGCACCGGTCGATCAAAACAACGCTGCGCTACGCGCATGCCACCGATGACGATGTTCGGCAGGCTTTGGATGCAAGCGAGTCCCGGACTATCCCCGAAGCCAAGCCGCAGCACCTGCGAAAAGCTTAATTAGATCAAAGATTTAACTGGTCGTAGCTGTCAGCGGTGTAAACGAGACGCTCTACCAACTGAGCTAATCGCCCTCGCTCTCGCGAGACGCTAGGAAAGCTGCGGCTTCCGGACTGTCTCGCCGCATAACGACGGTCTGTCCATTTCCCACTTTGGCCCGCACATGGCCCGCATCCCAAACATCGGCTGCGGCCATGACCTCGCGAAACATCGTGGTCAGCACTCCTTGCGCGTTGGCGAGATAGTCCGGATCATATTTCGCGTAAACCCCCGTCGTCTTTTTCAGGACGCGGTGGCCGAGCAGCGTCTCGATCTCGTCAGTGGGCACGCGGTTAGTGCGCAGGTAGGTCGCGACCGTGTGCCGAATCGTCTTGGCGACAACCTCGTCGCCCAGCCCGAGCGCGCGCCGCAGCGTTCGCCACGCCGTCCGTTTGGAATGGACGCGCGCGCTGTTCGACGCGCGCCAGGCGCGCAGGATGGCGGCCATATCCTCGATCGCCGGCAGGATCGGATTGACCTTCTTCGTGCGCTGCCAGTGTGCCGGATGCAGGTCGACCAGCTTGCGCCCCTCGTCCCATTGCGTGCGCGGGTCGAACTGGCTCGCAGCTTCCGGCCGCGCCGCGGTGGACAGGATCAGCAGGACGAAGCGCAGCATCTCGATGTCGCCTCGCGCGAACCCGACGATCGCGCCCAACTCTTCCATCGACAGAACGCGGTCCTTCGCCTGCGACCGGTACTGGTCGGGCACAGCGGGCACCTTTGGCGCATACGGGATTCGGCCATTGTCGGCATGATGCGTCAGCGCGGCGCGGATGTCGTCGAGGTTGCGCTGGACGCTTTCGCCGCGGACGCCCTTCGCAGAGGTGTGCTTGTAATCCTTCCCGCCCCACGGGACGTCGTAGCTATGCGGGCCCATGCGCCAGACGCGGAAGCGGACGAATAGGTTCGGCGTGATGTCGGCGACGGCCAGATCAAGCCCGGTGTCGGGATCCTGATCGAGGAAACCGATGAAGCACCGCAACGAGCTCGCGATCTGCGCGGGCGACACGACGCTCTTGCCGTGCTCCTCCCAGTACAGGAACAGCAGCGGAATCACCTTTGCCTCGGTGGGATGCTGCGCGCCGCGCGCGCGGGCACTCTCGAAGTGCGCGGTGATCTTGCCCTTGGCGTCCGCTAGGCTCCGGCACCGAGTGCTGCGATAGCTGATCGATCGAGTTTCGGCGTTGTAGCTGGCGATTTGCCAGACGTCGGGCGACTTGCCGTCGCGCCGCTTGTCGAGCCAGAAATCGCCGACGATGTAGGGTGATGTTTCGCGGCCCATGTGGCCTTAAGCTCCTCGGTTTCAGCACGTTGAAGGGAATCGAGCGCGCCGACCTCGACCAGCGCGCGAAGCTCGTCCAGGCTGAAGGACGTGCCAGTTTCGTTGCGCAAAGCGCGTTTGAACTTCTTCGCCAGAGTGGTGATGTCGCTCATAGCGCACTCCAAGGTTGAGGGATGATGTCGTGCCCCACGTAGAGCGGGTGCTTCGGCGTTCCGTCGGCGTTGATCTGGAAGGCGGTGACGCGGGCGCCGGCGGCGGCGAGCAGCCCCAGCACGGCGCGCCCGCGGTCGAGGTGCCGCCCATGCGCGCCCCAAGCTGCGACCAGCGCCACCTTGCGTTCGATCGAGATCAGCGCCGCCAGACGGATCGCTTCGTCGTTCTCCGGTCCGATCGGCTCGGGATGCAGCTTCATCACGCGCGGATCGGTGGCGCGTAGGGCAAACAGATTGACGACCACCACGCCCCCATACGCCCAGGCGCGCGCGCGCTTGGCGAGACCAGCGATCGTCGGATCGAGCTTCTCGTGTGTCGCGGTCGACGGGTTCAGCATGCAGACGACGAGCGGCGGCAGCGCGCGGTCCCAGATCCACGACAGGCTGTAGCGATGGGCCTCGTCGTCGGAGAAGGTGGCGGTGCACTTCATGCCGGAGAGGTCGCTGCGTGATAGGGTCTTCATCGTTCCCCGTCCCGCTTGACGACGACGCCGGGCCGAACGAATTTCAGATCCTCGGTGATCGTGACGATCGCTTTGGTGCCGGTCTTGTAAGGTGGTGACCCGGCGGTCTCGTCCTCGAATCGCACGTCAACGTTACTCCGGGACCTTTCGCGCTCGTTGGCGCTCGAGCGCCTATTTGCAGGCAGACGGCATCTGCGATCAAACGCTCGAGCTCTTTGCTATCCAAGACTGCGTGGTGTTTCCGGACGTGAGTCTCGGTGGTGACGACGTCTTTCATTGCTGCTCGGGCTCCTCGTCCCAATGCTTGTTCAGGATATCGACGACGCGGCGGGCGATCGCTTCCGGCTCGTTTGCGTATGCCGAGACAATCAGGACCGGGAAGTTCAGGCTATGGCTGGTGCTGCCGCTCTCGTTCCGGACCGGCGCGCTCTGGTAGAGCACCGCCCAGGCCGTTCGGTCTGCCGAGTCGAGGTTACGCAGGTAGGCAGTCTGATCGGCAGACCAGCACAAGTGGTCCTTGCTTACGGCGGCGGTCATTGGATGCCAGCTCCTACTACCGGCTCATCCTTGCCGACGAAGGTGGCACTCACATCGCTAGCGACTGAGGTGCCGGTCGAGATCCGCGTCAGGATAGCGAACAGCCGGTCCATTTCGTGCTGTCCGACGATGAACGAATCCTCTGCGGTGTCCGGATGGCTGATCACGATGCTTACCTCGCAATCGGCACCGGCACGCTCTGCGAGCTCGCGAAGGAAGTCGATCGCAGTTGCCGACGCCATCTTGAGCTCGTCGAGCAGGTTCTGGTTTGCTGTCGCCATGTCGCTCATCGGATTACCTTCCCGGCATCGTTCGCGCCCGACCGAGGCTCGCTCTCCCACAATCCAGGCGGATCGAAGCGGTTGAAGCCTTTCGCGGACTGCTCGGTAGGCAGACGATGAGGCAACCCGACCTTCTCCGATGTCGCATTAAATTTTGCGGCGGTGGCTTGGGCCAGATCGATCCCATAATATGCGGCCAGCTTGTCGAGGCAGACAACGACGTCGCCGATCTCTTCCGCAAGGTCCGCGACGGTGGCGCGCGAACCCCGCCAGCTCTGCGCTTCCCGGTGCAGCTTTTTGACGACGTTCAGCACCTCGCCGACCTCTCCTCCAAGCTCGGTGGCGTGGAACAGGCCGCAAGGTAGCTCAGTCTCGCTGCACCACGTCGCCATCCGGTCCGCAGCGACGCGACGCAGCTGGGTCAGAAAGTCCTCGCGCATCGGCGCGGCGGTGGGGGTGTCGTTCATCGGTGTCAGGCTCCCACAAGGTCGCGAAAGAGGATCGGCTGTTCGCTGCCGTCGGCGAAGACGCTGTCGAGCCAGGCAGCGGCGCTGGGTTCGTCGCCGCCCCATTTATCGGGATAGGTGCGCTCGGCGATGAGACGGCGGATAAGCGCCTCCTCTTCAGCGTTGATCAGATCGATGCCGCGTTCCGGCGTGCCGGCTGCGACCGCGCCGGCGCAGACACGGCGCTGAATATCAAGAATCTGCTCAAGGGCAGCGCTCCGCGCTTCCAGCGTCAACGGTCCCATGCGTTGCGGGTTCTTCGCGATCGATCCGTCTTTTAGCCGTTCGACACCGGACTTGCGGTGTCGCTGCGCGGGCAGTCGCATCCAGCGATAGATCGGCCGCAACTCGAGCAGCGGCGTCAGGTGGGTCCACCCCGGCGTCGCGACGATGACTGCAAGCGCCGTATCTTCGGCGGCGAGTGGGCAACCGGTGCAGCCCGTACGAGCGTTGACCTCGACGGCGTCGTCACCGCCATAGGCATCCGCCAAGATCGCGGTGGGCCAGCCCCCGAATTCATCGCGCGGTGCGTAGACCTTTAGCCAATCCCAGACGATGCAAACGCCCCAGTGCAGGATCGGCGCGAGCGTTGCGATCCGACCGCGAATTCCTGGGGAGTTCGGCAGAACCTGTTGATACCAGCCCTGCCCGCACTCGGCACCGTCCTTCGAGCACGACATGCGGATGCGGCCATCGCGGACGGCGCTTTCGCCTTCACGTACGCCGGTGATCGTCAGCAGCGTACCCGGCAGGGATTTGAGCACCTCAGCCATGGCCGCGGCCATTGGATCGACCTTGATCTGGCGAGTGCACCAGCGCAGCGTGTTGTTGTTCGGCGGTGGGACGCCGCGCCCCAAGATGTACGGCATGAAGCGTTTCTCGATCGGCGCGCGGACGACGATCACCTTGATCCAGTTGCGCTCACTCAGCTTGGCCATGATCATTTCCGCGGCGGCCTGAATGGGCGGAAGTTCCTGCCGAGTGTCGGCGTACAGCACGTAAAGGCATTCTGGCCGCGGCAGTTCACCAGCGTCGATCAGATGGACGATCAGCGACAGGGTCGCGGTGCTATCCTTGCCGCCCGACCACGCGACCGCGACGTGTTCGTGCTGATCCCAGTAAGCACGGAGAGACGCGAGGGTCATCTCGACCGCTTCCTCGTGCAGCATACGCGCGCCCCGCGCAAAGAGGTTGTCGACGGCCATTGTTCAGCCTTCACCATTGTTGAGGACGGCGGCACGTGAGGCGAGCCGGTGATAGACAGGGGTGGCGGGCGCACCGACGATGAGCCGGACAATCGCGGGATGGTGGAGCTTGCCGCCGGCACCCATCCAAGTCAGGCGACCGTAGTGGATCCAGTCCTCGGGCAGCTCGGACGCGCCGAACCGCAGCAGCGGCTCGATGTCCTCCGGATGCTCGGCGAGGTAGGAGACGAAGCTCCCAGCCGTCTGCGTACCGCTGACGCCTGCGGCCTGCGCCAATGCTTCCGAGACCTCGGCGAGCCGCCTGATCACCGCGGCGGCGGCGGCGAAGTCCATCGTCGACAGGTCAGTCATGGCAGCACCGTCGCGCAGATGGCACCGACCATGACGACCGCGCATGCGAACGCAGCGCCGCCAAAGACGGTGGCGAACTCGGGGTGCCGACCACGCAGGACCCGGCTGCTCCCCCATAGGAGTAAAACGAAGAGAAAAGTGCCGGCGGCGATCGCCAACGGCAGGCTGGCGCGACTCATGCGAACTCACCGCATCCACGACCGACGAGCTCGCCGTTCTCGCCGCCCGTGAAGTCGCGCCAATGCACCCAACCCTTCGGACAGGCGAAGCCCCACTCGCGGACCTTGGGCCCGGTCATGAACAGCGACACCGCGCGCTCGCCGGGTAGGATCTCAAGACGGTGCAGCGCGTCGGCGCCGCGGCTGCCGATCCACCCGGCCTCGCGCCTGAACGAACCCTCTGGCGTGTGCTCGACGTAGCGGCCCGAGAGCAGCATCGACGTGTTCGGCCACGGGTGGTCGTGCAGCGCGCGGTCATCGTCGCTGCGCAGGATCTCGTGCAGGTAGACGTTCGCGCCCTCATTGCGCGGCACGACCCACCAGCGGCGGAGATACGGTGCGGCGGCCTCGCCGATGATGAAGTCCGGCGCACGCGCCATGACGTCCTGCGCCCATTCCGCCATATCGGCGGCGGTGGCGTATCCGATGCTCATACCGATGCTCCCGCGCCGGCACGCCGGCAGTAATCGATGAAAGAGAGGTTGCAGTCGGCGTCGAGCCAGGCCTGATAGCGGCGCTGGCTGCGCGTCAGCTTGGGCGGCGGGGGGCTGTTCGCGGCGACGAACTCCCGGCCCTCGTCGGTGACGAAGAATGCATCCATGCCGCCATACATCTCGACGTTCGCCCGGCGCTTCATCAAACCGGCCTCGAACAGCGCTATGCAGTGAGGGTGATCGTCGCTCCCGGCACCGGTGACGAAGTGCGAGCGATATTGGTCACCCTGACCATACTGGTCGACACCGAGGGCGTGCTGCAGGATATGCAGCTGGCGTGCGGCGGCGCCCGCGCGCACCGTAGGCGCAGAGACGATGATTGGACGATCAGTCATGACCGATTCCGATGTTGCGGAGTTTGAAATGCCCCTGAAGTTTCAGGGCACGCTTGCCGGCGACCCGCAATTCGAGGGTATGAAGCGGCGGGTAACGATCACCCGGGCGGCTATCCTCAAGGCGATCGACCTGCCCCTCACCTTCGCGACGCAGGACATCTACGACGAGTTCTTCTCCGACATCTGGATGCAGGTGAGGAGCGAGGCTTGGCACAAACGGCCGGAGGGCGGCGCGATCCGCATCGACGTCGAAGACATCAGGGACGGGGAGCCGGGCGGAAACTGAACCACGCTTCACGACGGCATCCCGTCATGCTGGACGCCATTAAGCAGGCGCCCGGCGGCACTATTGTCCGGCCTCCGAACAACATGGAACTCGCCGCCACGGCGATCTTCGTCCGCGCGCCTGCGCTTCTCCGCCAAGACGCGTCCGAGCAGGTCATAGTCGTAGCGCTCAAAGCGCGTACCCTCGCCGATCATAGCGCACCCCGCATACGGACCGGGCCCGTGTCAGGCGTGTGGGGCTTGGCGGCGTCCCAGCGCGTCTCATCGACTTCGAACGGCGGACGTTCGCGGTTCCGGTGGCGGCAAAGCACCTTCCCGTTGCGCGTTGGCACGGTCGACAGGCGGCGGAGCGGCAGGAAGTGACCGGTGGTCACCTCGACGTTGCGATACTGGGCCATCAGCGCACCGCCTGCGCGGCGGGTGCCTGCTGCGCCTGGTGGACGAAGACCGGGAGGGCGTTGAACAGCATCGACGCCACCAGGATCACGGCGGCGATCAGCACGACCCGCGTCAGAACGAATTCCAGAAGCTCGGCGTTGGCGCGCATCCGATCGTTCTGGCGGCGCGCTGCGCGCTCCTCGTCAGCTATGCGGAACCAGTCGGCTGGCGTAAGTTCGATCGGCGCGACTTCGCGATCGCGCTGCTGCGCGATGGGGGTGCGGTCCATCTTCATATCGTGGCATCCGTCCATTTGATCTCGCCCGAGGGCGTGATGATTTTGACACGCCGACCGTCGCGAGATTTCACGAGCAGCGGGCAACGGAGGTAGATCGTCTTGTAGATGTCCCAGGGGTCGCTGGGGTTCGGCATCAGCAGCGGCACCTGATACGACCAGACCTTCTTGGCGCTGCTGCCGGGCTTCCGCGTCTCGAGCGTGGCGATCTGCTCCTTGGTCCAGGGCGAACCCTCGACCGCGGTTCCCTGCCAGACGTCATGCATCGACGGTCGAACCTTGGGCCCGGACTGGAGCGCGATCTTAATCTCGAGCGCGGACAGGCGCGGCGTTTCTGCTGCGTCGGTCATCAGCCGGAATATCCCGTATAGGCGTGACAGGCACCGCGCGCCGCGGCGTCGAGACGCAGCGCCTCGCGATAGTCGGCATCAGCGCGGGCGAGCGCAGCCTCGGTCACGCGGACATGCTCGGCGCGGCCCTTACGCTCGGCCTCGAGCGCGACCGTCATCTGCCGCGCGCTGGGCTTGCGGTTAATCTTGGAGCGCTTGATCTCGTTGGCGTCGATCGCGAGGATCGCCATGAAGGCATCGCAGTCGAGGCCGATCCGCTCCGCACGGAGCCCGATCTCAGACGCCAGATCGCGCACATACGCTTTCACCGCAGCCTGCACGTTCAAGTCATTGCGGACCCGCTCGTAACGCAGCTTGGCCTTCTCTGCCCGCATCCGGGCGAATACCGGGCGAAGCTCTGCGATAGCCAGATCAAGGTCGGGATCACGCGTCATCGCGGCGCGCCCTCGACATACGCCCAGCGCGCGCGGTGCGGCGACGCCTTCGCGTATGCCTTGCCCGCCTCGAAATGGTCGACGCGATACTTCGCCTGCCAAGTGCGCAGGCCGATGCTGTCCTTCTCCCGGTGCGCGCCCGAGCAGAGCGGCACGGCGTGATAGTCGGGGCTCTTGAGGCCAACGCCTTTCATGCCGTCAGCATCGGAGTGCGACGCTTCCATCACGCCGGAGCAGACATGCCCCGCCCGCCCCTCAATCAGGCAGGGGCGCTTCCGCAGCCAAGCAAGGTGGGTCGGGAAACGCCGGTCGGCATCCGCCTTCATGCTGTTGCGCTGGCGCGGCCGGACATCGACGCGGAACATCAGCGCTCGACCAATACGTAATGGGTGATCCCGCACAGGTCGCCGTGGTCACGGTTCCAGCGGCGCTCCCACGCGCCCGCCCGGCGCGGCGGCTGGAAATAGTCGAACTCGGATTCGAAGACGCACTGGATCTGCACCAGCGTCTGCGGCGGGAGCGGGCAATCGCCCCCTGCCCATGCGATCGGCTGCGCCTGCTCGGCGTCCAGCCCATCAAGCAACACCTTGTCGGTGACTGCCTTGCTGAAAACTTCGGGTGGTAGCAGGGCCACTTCGATCTCCTCGCCACCTGCATGCCGCACGGCGCGGCTGATCAGGTGGCGAGGAGAACTTTATGCGGGGAGTTTCCCGCAGTCAATAGGAGCGCGGGATGTTTCCCGCTTTTTTATCAGCTGGAGGCCTTCAGGCCCACGCATTGTTTCCAAATTCCGCCAATCGTGCCGAACTTTTTGCGCCACTCCACGCGGCTGCCTGCACCTTCGGGGATCACCGTGAAGGCCATCGAAACGCCTCCATAGCCATTCTTGATCAGGACGACCTTGGACCCGTTGTCTTGGTCCAAGGCGGCCGTGTTATTCTTGTTCGCAAGGCAGAACGCGACCTTGTTGGCCGAGTCTTGCGAATGAAATGTCTCGGTGACCGGGCCATTCAAGACGGTTTGCGTAGAGGCGCAACCTGCCAAAAGAGCCGCTGCCCCCAGCGTACCCAAAACTAGGACCTTCATCATATTCCCCCGTTTCACCTCGCACAGCGCGAGGCATTCCTACATCCCGAAAGCCTCATCCCAGGGCATGACCCGGTGGACCTCCCGGTAAAGCCTCGAATCCAACCTGAAGATTGCTGGCGGATTGAATTGCTCGAGCTCGATATACGTTGCGGACCGACGCACCAGTCGCTTGATAAGCACGCCCGCGGCATCTGCGCCATCGGTACGATCTCGCAGGTAAACAACGACATAATCCCGCATATTTGGCGGGCGCTTAGGGTCGACGATGATCCCTTGACCGCTCTCGTATGCTGGCTCCATCGAAACGCCGGCGACGTACAGGCCATAGATATCGCGTCGGTTCATCAGGTTGGGTGGCCGCCGGAAACGGTCCACCACTTCTGCCATGTTCAGATCGGTTTGTTCGATCGCGAGGCTTCCATCGAAATCGCCACTGAACTGCTGTTCCCCGCCCAACGCGGTGCCGTACACAGGTATATCCTGAAGCATATCCTGTGGTTCGGGGATCAATGCTCGGATCTCGCTCGAAGGCTCAAGTCCGGCCCCTGGTTGATCAGTGGTGCCTTGCAGGTAATCAACAGTGGTTTCGAGAACCCCAGCGAGAGCTTGCAAGCGAGACGCAAGTGGTCGAGCACCACGCCGAATATCACGTATTAGGTCCGGCTTGCCCACTGCCGTAAGTGACGCTTTGCGATCACTCACGCCGAGCGCGTTCAGTCGCTCGTCGATTCGATCTATGAGAACGATATTCGGTTCAGCCATGCGGGCTTCCTCCCGCAAACCGACCGAAAACGCATGCGGGAAGTTTCCCTTGACAGGTGCGGGACGCGGCCCGCATATAGGCGTTGCAATCACGAGAGCGACGCAATGCCAGAGACGCCATTCCTTGCCGACGTAGACCGATTTCTCGCCGCTTCGAGGATGGCTGAAAGCGCGTTCGGTCGCGCCGCGGTAAACGACTGGAAGTTCATTTCCCAGTTGCGTGCTGGCCGCCGGGTATGGCCCGAGACCGAGGCGAAGGTTCGGAAGTTCATGGCTTCATATCGTCCGGCCAACCAAGAGCGGGAGGCGGCATGACGCACGCCGAGGACATCGCTCGCGGCGACGCGGAGATCGCCGCGCTCGTGGCGAAGCTCGACACCGTCCCCGGTACGCGCTGTGCCGTGTGCCGGCTCCCCGTCTGCGGGCACTCCGACGCGGAATATGCCGGTGTCGTTTGTCTCAAGGCGGATCATCAACTTCATGCAGAGAGCGATAAGGCATGAGCCTCGACCAGTCCGCGAATTTGCCGCCCCTCATTTCCCGCGAGCGCGGCCATGACGCAGTGCGCGATGCGCTGCGCCTCTTCATCGGTCGCGGTCGTCGCTATTCGGTCAAGCAGGTCTCGAACGCCACGGGCGTGAAGGATCGGGTGATCGAATGCGCGATGACCCTCGCGGCGGATCCCGAGTGCCGGTCCATTCACATTGGCGACTTGCTATCGATCGCGGGCTTCCTCGGCCCCGAGTTCACGACCGAGTGGCTGCTGCTCGCGCAACAGGCCGCGGTCGCGCTCCCCGATGCCGACGAGCCCGGGCCCGGACAGCTGGCGGCCGACGTTGCCGACGACACAGCGACGATCGTGCGCGCAGCCCGCGACGGTGTTTTTGATCGGGAGGAGCGGCGCGACCTGAAAGCGGTCGGTGCCCGGATGATTTTGCACGGCGGGGCGCTCGTACAGCTTCGCGCCATAGGTTGAGGATCAACGCCGGGGCGACCGGCAGGGAGTAACGACAATGCCGAACACCATCAGGGTGGTGGCGACGAAGGTCGCTTCTACCGGAGAGAAACTGCGCCCGGCGGCTGTGCTGCCGATGTCGCGTATCATCATCACCGGCGGCGAGTGCTTCGGCTTCATGCCGATCAGCGACGTCCGCAAGGTCCCGGTTTCGCGCGTGCTGCGAATGAACCGCCTGATCCAAGGCGCTGTATAATGGCTGACCAGCTCGACCAAGCTGCCGAGATCACCGATCTCTACCTGCAGCGCAGCATCCGCGCCGCGCGCCAGCCCGTCCCAGTCGGCGTGCCCGGCGAGTGCGAGACCTGCTTTGAGGACAGCCCCCGCCTGGTCGGCGGATGCTGTGCCCCTTGCCGCGATGGGAAGCGCCGATGACGCGCGCATGCTCCGATTGTGCTGGCCCGATCAGCCGCTGCTCGAAAGGCCGCTGCCGTGCGTGCGCAACCGCGCGCCTCAATAGTGACCCCGCGATCATTGCGCGTCGCCATGCCGCCATCAGCGCGGCGGCGGCGAAGCCTGGGGCAAACGATGCGAGGAAGGCCTCGCTCGCGCGCTACATCGCGAACATGCCGGAGGCCGAGGTCGAGCGGCGCCGCGCCAACGGTCGCCGTCTCGCGCGCGACGTGCTCAGCCGCCCCGAGGTGAAGGCAAAGGCGTCATCGGCAGAGGTCCGCGCCCGCGCCGGGCGGGCGAAGACCGAGACCATGCTCGGCTGGTGCCCACCCGCGTTGCGCGAGTCCTATCGGCACCTGCTCAAGAAGGGATACCTCGCCGCGGACGCCCGCCGGATGATCGAGGCCGAGATCCCGGAGACGGCGGCGCACACTAAGCGAGTGCTCGCCAATCACCGCGACGTTCAGCGCATCCGCGCCGAGCGTGAGCAGGCGCAGGCATACTGATGACCGCCGCGCAGATCCTCATCGGTGACGTCCGCGAGCAGCTGGCGCGAATCCCGTCGAATTCGGTCGACTGTTGCGTGACATCGCCGCCGTATTGGGGGCTGCGCGACTATGGCGTGATCGGACAGATCGGGCTCGAGCCGACGCTCGGCGAGCACCTCGCCGTGATGGTCGAGGTGTTTCGCGAGGTTCGCCGGGTCCTGAAAGCACAGGGCACCTGCTGGCTGAACTATGGCGACTGCTATGCGGCGGCACCGAACGGGAAGTCGGTAGAAGCCTATAAGGCCGACGGCAGCGATGACCGCACGTTCCGCGACAAGCCGTTCTCGACGGTTGGGCCGATCTACGATCCGAACCACCAAGGCGGCCGGAACAAGACACCAAACATCGGCGGCATCAGTGGAAAGGGTCAAGCTCCCTCCCGCGGTGCGATCGTCGCCGGTGGGTTCCTGAAGCCGAAGGATCTCTGCATGATCCCTAACCGGCTCGCGATCGCCTTGCAGGATGACGGTTGGTACGTCCGCTCGGAGATCATCTGGCACAAGCCGAACCCGATGCCGGAGAGCGTGTACGACCGCCCGACGACCGCGCACGAGAAGATCTGGCTCCTGAGCAAGGGTGAGGACTACTTCTACAACCACGCCGCAATTCGGGAGCCGGTGACCGGTGGTGCCCATGCCCGCCGTCCAGGACCGAACAGCCGTCAGAACGTCGACCGCGTGCCGGTGCCTCGTAAGGGCAAGACAGCAGCAGCTGGTAGCGGCATTCGCAACAACGAGAGTTTCTCAGCTGCGGTGGCCGACATCGTCAGCGACACGAAGAACGCGCGCAACGTGTGGACGATCGCGCCGAAGCCGTTCCGTGAAGCCCACTTCGCGACATTCCCGCCAGCGTTAGCCGAGCGATGCGTGAAGGCCGGATGCCCAACGACGGTCTGCGGTTACTGCGGCGCGACCGACGGCTGCGGTGCGATTTGCGCAACGTTCGACCGCAAGCCAGGCGTCGTGCTCGATCCCTTCGGCGGCGCTGGGACGGTCGGGCTCGTCGCGGAAGAAATGGGGCTCGGCTCCATCCTGATCGAGCTTAACCCTGAATACGCCGCGATCGCTGATCGCCGGATCGCCGAGGCGCGCACACCAATCACCAAGGGAGAACGACCATGAGCGACGTGATCGCATCCGACCAATTGCGCCTCCTGATCGAGCGCATTGAGCGGCTCGAAGAAGAGAAGAAAGGCATCGCTGACGACATCAAGGATGTCTACGGCGAGGCGAAATCGACTGGGTTTGACGTAAAGACAATCCGTGCGATCATCCAGCTGCGCAAGATGGACGTCAACTCGCGCCGCGAAGCCGAAGCTTTGCTGGATACCTACAAGGCCGCGCTCGGGATGCTCGACGGCACCCCCTTGGGCCACTGGGCGCTCGAACGTCTTTCGAAGAAGCCTGACGATCAAATCGGGGCCGAAGAGGATGCATCGACAGCCGACGGCGAGACCTACGACGCCGCGGTAAAGCTGGTGCTCACCAGCCGCAAAGCCGCGGTATCATGGCTGCAGCGCCAGTTGCGTATCGGATATAATTCCGCCGCACGGCTTGTTGAGCGGATGCAAACGGAAGGCTTGGTATCTGCACCGGATCATATCGGCCGCCGGGAAGTCATTGCACCCGCGCCGGAAGGCACCGACGCGGCTGAAACGGCCGATGTGACCGAGCCTGTAGCGCCTGAACCTACAGTCGAAGACGCCAGCGTGATAGGTCAAGAAGCGGCGCGGGCAGGTGCTCCGGTCACCGCGAACCCCTTCCCTGCACGCGACGTCCGGCGCGCAGCATGGGACGAAGCATGGTGCAAAGAATTGGGCAGCGATGGAATGGACATTCCTGATGCGCTGAAGCCGGCGGCTAAGCCCAAGAAGGAGGACGGTTCGGCACCCGCCGATGAGCCCAAGGCGGCGGGGCAATGACGGCGGCGAACTCGACCGAACGGGAAAGCCTTGAGGCGGCACTTGGCGGGAGTGGCCAGGTCGTCATGCCCGGTGATGCGCAGTCCCCGATCCTGACGGCACCGGTGCGCGCTGCGCTCCATCAGTGGCTCTTCGAGATGAACGCTGAGGACGAACTTGCAGAAGTCGGGCTCAAGCCGCGTAGTCGGTGCCTGCTCTCCGGGCCGCCAGGTTGCGGAAAGACCACCCTTGCTCATCACATCGCGGCGCGCCTCGGCGTTCCAATGCTGATTGTTCAGAGTCACGAGATCATCAGCAAATGGAAGGGCGAGACCGGACAGAATGTCGGCAAGCTGTTCCGCGAAGCACGGCGGCAGCATGGCGGCATTGCGCTGTTCTTCGATGAGTTCGACGCAATCGGTACCAAGCGCGAAAACATGAGCGGCTCCGGCGCTGATAACGAGCGCGCCGCGACCACGATTGCGCTTCTTCAAGAGTTTGATCGCTTCGACGGCCTGCTGTTCGCCGCGACAAACGTGACGGGGGCGATCGACCCGGCGCTTTGGCGCAGGTTTCAGATGCAGATCGAGATTGGCATGCCTGGCCCTGCGGAGCGGTTCGCGATCGTACGCATGTACGTGGAACCGTTTGCCGTAACTGACGAAACCGTCACGGCCATTGCGGACGCCCTTTCCGGCGCATCCCCGGCGCTGATTCGGGAAGGCTGCGAGATGATCAAGCGCAGCATTATCCTCGGACCAAAAATGAACCTTCCGACCGATCTGACATCGATCATGGAGCGGTTTGGCAACAGCGCGTCGCCTCCGGAAGGCATGCCAGTGCCGTGCCTTTGGTCAGATCGTCGCGGCGCATTGAACGACCTGCGCCGCGCACCATGGCCGCCGGAGCGCCGGACATGAAGAGCTGGATAGCGAAACTGGTGCGCGGCCGACGCTCTTCGGTGTCGGTGGATGAGCGTATTCTTATCCTCGACAGCATGCTCGAGCAGCGGTTGCAGTCGAGGAAAGCTGACCGCGGTGTGCGCCAGGAACGCTCGCGTCGCGCTGCCGCAACAAAGGTGCATGCACAGGTCGCCCGCGACCCGCTGCTGCGCGAGCAGGTAGGATTCTAGTCGGTGAGTAAGCGCCCTGCCTTTCAATTCTACCCAGCCGATTGGCGCACTGAGGCAGGTCTTCGCCTTTGCTCCATGCCCGCACGCGGGCTGTGGATCGAGATGATGTGCCTCATGCACGATGCCGCACCCTACGGCCATCTTACTGCGCTCGGCCGTCCCATGACCGCCGAAGCAGTGGCCCGGTTGGTTGGTGAAGGCGTCGGCCCGGTCAAGAAGTGGCTTGCCGAACTAGAGGCGAACGAAGTCTTCTCGCGCAACGACGATGGCGTGATCTTCAGCCGCCGCATGGTCCGTGACGAAGAGGTTCGGCAGGCACGGGCCGCTGGCGGACCGGCTGGTGGAGAACATGGCCATAAGGGGGCTTCGCACGGCGCGAAGGGCGGTCGACCGCGCAAAGAAAAAGCCCCCTTATCCGACCCAGAAAGGGGGGTTATTTTACCCCCCCCTTCTTCTTCTCCTTCATCTCCATCTGCAGAAGAAGAAGAAGATTCAGTTGCTAACGCAACTGCCGAAAATCCGGTTGAGCCCCCTGAGCCAGTCAACCCCGAGAAGGTGATGTTCGACCAAGGCAAGCGACTGCTCGCAGAGGCCGGGATCGTGAACGGCAAGGCTGGCAGCCTCCTTGGGAAATGGAAGCGCGACCACGGTGCCGAAGCCGTGATCGTCGCCCTCGGCAAAGCCCAGCGCGAAGGCGCAATCGACCCCGTCAGTTTCATCGAAGGATGTTTCCGGAATGGCCCACAATCCCGACCTGCCCGCCAATCTCGCAACGGCTTCCTCGATGCCATCATTGATGAGGAGCGCGCAGCCCGTGCTTGATCGAGCGTTCGAACCTGGCGCGGTATTCAGCGCGGCCGATATCGCGGTCATCACACCTCTGGCGAATGCTATCGCCGAGCCGCAGGTGGCTGACACGAAGTTCATTCGTCAGTCGCTGGGCGGCTTAGCTGCGTCCTTGCCCAGCCAAGCGACCGACATCATTCACGGCAACCTCAAGCTGGGCACGTACAAGGCGATGTTCGAAGGCTGCGACCCGCGTGCGCTGGCATACGCGGTGCGCCGCTGTCTGGACGAACTCGACTGGATGCCGACCGTCCATCAGATCAAGGAGCGGATGGCGATCTGGATCAGCCCCGAGGAGGCGGCGATCCGACGTGCGCGCTTCATTCTCCGAACGGGGAAGCGCGACGAGCCCGAGCAGGACATCCCGATCACTGCTGCTCAGATCCGCGCCATGAAGCCCGAATTCCGCTCAATGGGTCTGGCGGCTGGCCATCTGACACAGGACGAGATTGACGCGGCACTGTCCGAGCCGGTCGAGCAGGCACAAGCCGCATGATGCCGCTGGTCGTAACCGCGCTAATCAAGGCGGCCCCCTCCATCCGGATCGAGGTCATGTCCCCGGCCCTCCGCAAGATCCACCTCGGCGATGATCGGGCTCTGCACCACTTCACGCGGGGCGACGACGGTGAGGAATACCATTCGCACCCATGGTCATTCACCTCAGAGGTTCTGCACGGAGGCTATGCCGAAGACATCGTGGTCAGCCTTTACCCGTTCACCGTGCTGGAGAAACGCCGCCTGCCTGGTACCACGCACCAGGTTGAGGCGAACCACATCCACCGCATCACGCGATTGCTCGGCGAGGATTGCTGGACGCTAGTCATCGCGGGCCCGGCCGAGCGGGAGGTGCAGTTCTATCGGCATCGCGAGGGTGGCGTGCAGTCCCGGCGATGGGACGAGGCATGGCAATGACGGCAGTCAATTCACAGTCAGTATCAAGGTTCAAGGGGTGGGGTATGAGTAGGAAGGCAGCACGGCGCAGGGAAGATACGGATTGGTGCATCCTGCGCACCTCGGGAGGCCGGACGCTCAACCTAGCCCGCTCGCTCGCCGAGGCGGGCTTTGACGTTTGGACGCCCATTCGCACCATCAAGCGACCGCACGGCAAGCCAGACCAGAAGGGCCGGCGCAGCACGGTAGAGATTGATATGCCGATTTTGCCGACGTTCGTGTTTGCCCGTGCCGGTGGCCTCTCTGCTTTGGCGCATACCGCGGGCGATCCCGTACACCAGCATCCACCGTTCTCGATTTTCTTACATGCTGGGCGCATCCCGCTGATCGGTGCCGCCTCAGTTGCTGGGTTGCAGGAAGAGGAACGGTTCGCCGCCGAACAGATAACCGCGCTGCGTGACGCTGAGACGCGAGAGGAACAGCGCCGCATTCGTGGCGCCGCGCTGAAGACCAAACGCGAGCGGGAGAAAGCCTTGCGTGCGGAACGGCACGACTTCGCGATCGGCGCGGAGGTGTCCGTTGCCGATCAGCAGTCGTTGGCAGGGATGACCGGGGTGATAACGAGCAGCGATGGGCGCAGCGCGGTTGTCGCTTTCGGCGGTTCGCTGACTATGACGATTGAGGCTTGGCGTCTGTCGCCACATGATGTAAGCGCAGCTTTGATAGCCGCTTGATCGGCACCTGGCGCAGATGATCTTGAGCTTGTTCTCATGCGCACGCCAACCCCGCGAGAGCCAGCGCTCAGACGGTTGTCCTACGGCATGACGATAATGCAATTCATAGTTCGGTTGGCTGACTGTTCCCTCCCTGGCGGTCAGCACACCCCCTCACCGACGCGCGCGACGCGAGACATAGGCGATCAGGCATAGCCTTGATCGGCCGACTGATGGTGAGGAAAGACAATGGCCAAGCTCAAGACGCTGCCCAGTCGCCTCGGTTCACTGAGCCCGACGCGCGGCCACCTGCCAGCGCCTGAGCGGAAGCCCGAAGCCGAACGCAAGGTGTTCTCGCCTTGGCGAGCTTGGTACAACACGACGCGCTGGCGTCGCCTGCGCTGGGCGCAGCTGGTCAAGGACCGCTTCACCTGCACCCGGTGCGGGAAGCTTGAAGGCGACACCGCCAAGCTGGTCTGCGACCACGTCACTCCACACCGCGGCAGCGCGGACCTGTTCTGGGACGAGTGCAACCTGACTACGCTCTGCAAGCCGTGCCACGATAGCGCCAAGCAACGCGAGGAGCAGACCCAAGGTATGCGCGGAGCGTGACGTGCCCTGCAGCGCGCTGGCGGGCTTCCTGCGAGGCCTGACGCGGCACCAGACCGGGGGGGGTGGGTCGGACTTCGGGGCGGGTCGACGCCTTAGACCGGTAATGCTCTCACGCAGAGAAAAAACTCCTCTGGAGCGATCCGGGGTGCGACTAGGCCGCGGGAACCGATGCGATGAAGACTTCCCGCCCAACTGTCGACTGGCCAAGAATTGAACTCGAATACTGTGCCAACGAAGATTCCATTCGAGAAATAGCCGACCGGCATGCAATTTCTGACACGGCTATTCGTAAGCGCGCCAAGGCCGAAAAGTGGGTTCGATTGGTTCGCACCCCGCCAAGTGCGAACCAGTGCGAACCTGAGCTAACCGCACCGCCTCCCCGGCCTGTTGACCCATCTGAACCAGTCGACCCGGTCGCGATCGCGGATGGGGGGCGCGGCTTGGTCTGGCGTATGCTCGACGAGCTCGATGCCACCACGACACGGCGCGGCGAGCTCGAAGACATGATCATCGCAGCGACCGACGGCGACGACGATACGGCCCGGCGGGAATCGATGATGCGCGCGGTCAGCCTGAGCAGCCGCGCCAACAATCTCAAGACGCTCGCGCTGGCGTTCAAGACGCTGAACGAAGCATCAGCGCCGCAAGGCAAGAAGGCCGCGGCGCAAGAGCGTGCCACCCAGATCGGGGGCAGTTCCCGGTTCGGATCTATCGGCCCACCGAAGCTGAAGGCAGTCCAGTAGCGTGGTGACCTGGTCGACCGCGAACCTCGACTGGAAGCGCAACATCCGTGAGCGGCGATCGCTGATCCCGTTTGCTCCGCTGTTCCCGGCATCGGCTGATGCCAAGATGGCGGTGTTCACGTCGCTGAAGATCGTCGACATACCGGGTCGCCCGACGTTCGGCGAGGCATCGGACCAGTGGCTGCTCGACTTCGTGGCGGCGATCTTCGGCGCATACGACCCCGAGACCGGGCAGCAGATGATCCGGGAGTTCCTGCTCCTAATCTCGAAGAAGAATACGAAATCGACGCTAGCCGCGGGGATCATGCTAACCGAGCTTATCTGCGGCTGGCGCGAGGAAGATGAGAACCTGATCCTCGCGCCGACGATCGAGGTCGCGGGCAATAGTTCGAAGCCGGCGTTCGCGATGATCCGCGCCGACGAAGAGCTTGTCGAGCTTCTGCATATCCAGGAGCACATCCGGCTGATCACGCATCGGGTGACGAAAGCGACCCTGAAGGTGGTTGCGGCGGACAGCGCTACGGTTTCGGGCAAGAAGGCCAGCCGGGTCCTAGTCGACGAGCTTTGGTTATTCGGCAAGAAGTCGACGGCGGACTCAATGCTTCGCGAAGCGACCGGCGGGCAAGTGTCACGGCCGGAGGGATACACCCTCTACCTGACGACGCAGTCAGACGAGCCGCCCGCTGGGGTGTTCAAGGAGAAGCTGGCCTATTTCCGCGACGTCCGCGACGGCGTCATCAACGACCCGGAGAGTCTGCCGGTTCTGTACGAGTTCCCCGACGAGATGGTCGCCGCGGGCGAGCATCTCGATCCTGCCAACTTCTACGTCACCAACCCAAATCTTGGCCTTTCGGTCAGCCAGAAGTGGCTTGAGAGCGAGTTCCGCAAGGTCGAGAACGCCGAGGACGGCACGAAGCAGGTCTTTTACGCGAAGCATTTGAATGTCGAGATCGGCGTCGGTCTTCGCCACGATGCTTGGGTGGGCGCTCTCTACTGGCAGGCGGCGCGCGCGGCGCCGGAAGTCTGGGACGGCACGCTCGACCAGTTCCTTGCAATCGTCGAGGTAGTGGTCGCCGGCGGCGACGGCGGCGGGCTCGACGATCTGATGGGGCTGGCGCTCCTCGGGCGGCACAAGGTCACCAAGCAGTGACTGCTCTGGTGCCGGGCGTGGGCGCAGCAAGACGTTTTCGACCGGCGCAAAGACATCGTTTCCAACCTCAACGACTTCGCGGCCGAGGGGTCGCTGGTCAAATGCCTGACGCCGACGCAGGACCTGATTGAGGTCGCCGACCTGCTCGAGCGGGTGAAGGATCTCGGGCTGTTCCCGGAACAGGCGGCAATCGGCCTTGATCCGCAGGGCATTACCTCGCTGGTCGACGAACTGACCGGTCGCGGCTTCACGATCGACCAGATTCCGGCGATCAGCCAAGGCTTTCGGCTTTCAGGGGCGGTCTGGGGCACCGAGCGAAAGCTGAAGGACGGCACACTGATTCACGCCGGTCAGGCGCTGATGGCCTGGTGTGCGGGCAACGCGAAGGCAGAGCAGCGCGGGAACGCCGTTCTGATCACCAAGCAAATCGCCGGCAAGGCGAAGATCGATCCGCTCATCGCCGCCTTCAACGCGGTGGTGCTCATGTCCCGCAATCCGGAAGCAGCCGGTGCGGGGCCGCAATTCATGTTCATCTGAAAGGCACCCCATGGACAACAGGGCATACAGCGTCCTTGCGATCAAGGCGGTCAACGAAGACGCCCGCACGATCGAAGGCATCGCGACTACGCCGACCGTCGACCGTGTCGGCGACATCATCGAGCCGTTGGGGGTCAAGTTCACCAACCCCATGCCGTTCCTGTGGCAGCACAACCACGACCAGCCGGTCGGTACGTGTGAATTCGGTCAGCCGACTGCGAACGGTATCCCGTTCAAGGCGAAGGTTGCCAAGACCGACGAGCCCGGCCTCCTCAAGGATCTGCTCGACCTCGCTTGGCAGTCGATTAAGCTCGGCCTCGTTCGCGCGACCAGCATCGGCTTTCGGCCGATCGAATACGCCTACATGGAAGCCGGCGGCATCCGCTTTACGGAAGTGGAGGTGTTCGAGCTTTCCGCGGTCACCATCCCGGCCAATGCCGACGCCATCATCACCGCCATCAAGTCGATCGATACCGGACTGCGGCATGCGGCTGGCATCCCCGACCCAGAGATTCCTGCAAACCCCGAACGTGCCGCGTCAGGCAAGAGCGTCCGGGTCGTCAAGCTGGAGAACCCTGCCCGCGATCGGGCTCCCCCTGTTGTGATCCGCGAAATCAAGCGGCTCGCCTGATCAAAGGACGATAGACGATGAACTATGCTGCGCAGATTGGCGCATTCGAGACCAAGCGCGCCGCGCTGGTCGCCGCCAACGACACCATCATGGAAAAGGCCGCGACCGATGGGGCAACCCTCGACGCTGCCCAGACCGAAGAATTCGACGGCAACCAAGCCGATATCGAAGCGATCGACAGCCACCTGAAGCGCCTCAAGCAGGCCGAGAAGTCGGCTGGCGAGAAGGCCACCCCGGTCGCTGGCGGCAGCGCTGCCGATGCCGGGACGACCCGCGGCGGTTCGCGGATCGAAATCAAGGGCCACAACCTGCCCAAGGGTACTGCCTTCACGCGCTACGCGATGGCGCTCGCGCGCTCGAAGGGCAACCTGATGCAGGCCGCCGAAATCGCCAAGACCTGGCGCGACAGCACACCGGAAGTCGAGAACGTGCTCAAGGCTGCCGTCTCGGCGGGCACCACCACTGACACGGCCTGGGCAAAGCCGTTGGTCGAATATCAGAACATGACCAGCGAGTTCGCCGAGCTGCTTCGTCCGGCGACGATCATCGGCCGCATTCAGGGCCTTCGCCGCGTTCCGTTCGAGATCAAGATCCCGCGTCAGACCGGCGGTTCGTCGGTCGGATGGGTCGGTGAAGGCAAGCCGAAGCCGGTCAGCGCGCTCGCGTTCGACCAGATCCGCCTCGGCCGCGCGAAGACCGCAGGCATCGTCGTGATCACCGACGAACTCGCGCGGGCATCCTCGCCCTCGGCCGAGCAGGTGGTGAAGGACGATCTGGTCAGCCAGACCGCGCAGTTCCTCGACCAGCAGTTCGTCGACCCGACGAAGGCAGCAGTGCAGGACGTTTCGCCGGCGTCGATCACCAATGGGGTTACCCCCGTCGTGGCGTCGGGTGTTGATGCAGACGCCGTCCGGCACGACGCCAAGCTACTGATGAGCAAGTTCCTGGGCGCCAACCTGTCGCTGGCAGGCGCGGTCTGGATCATGACCGAGATGCAGGCACTCGGCCTCGCGCTGATGACCAATCCGCTTGGCAACCCTGAGTTCCCGGGCATGGTCATCAACGGCGCCAGCGGCGGCACCTTCATGGGCCTGCCCGTCGTCTTGTCGGAGAACGTGCCCGTCAATGCGGGCACGGGTACCCCCGTCACCGGTGCCGGTTCGCGGATCATCCTCGCCAAGGCGAACGAGATCCTGCTCGCCGACGACGGTGAGACCATGCTCGACGTTAGCAGCGAGGCATCGCTGCAGATGGAAAGCGCGCCGGATGCTCCGGCGACTGCGAACACTGTCCTTCTGTCGCTCTGGCAGAACAACATGATCGGCATCCGCGCCGAGCGCTACATCAACTGGGGCAAGCGCCGCCCCGGTGCGGTGCAGTTCATCGACAGCGCCAACTACGGCGGCGGCTGAGTCCATGTAGCTCCCGCCCGGACGCTTACCGCGCCCGGGCGGGCCACGCCGTTCTTGAAAGGATAGGCGATGAAGCACCAAGCATATTTCACTCGAGCCCTGAAGGCGAACGACCCGCGCTATGCCCGGGTATTCGGCAAGCTCGGCTACGACCGCGCCGACATCGTCTCGGACGACGCGGCAACCATGGAGCCTACCGGCACCGGCGGCGCTGGGGATGATCTGGAACAACTGCGCGCGAAATATCAGGCAGCCGTCGGCAAGAAGCCGTATCACGGCTGGGACGCCGCGGTTCTGCGCGAGAAGATCGTCGAAGCCAAAGGCCCGCAGGCCTGATGCGCTTCCTCGGCTTTGACTTCGGACGGACCAAGTCCGTCAGCCCGGTCGACGACCGGCGCGGCTGGTTCGGCATCGTCCGAGAGAGCTTCGCCGGCGCTTGGCAAGAGAACGTCGAAGTCAAAGTCGAGAGCGTACTGGCCTATCACGCCGTGTTCGCGTGCATGACGCTGATCGCGTCCGATATTTCCAAGCTACGGGTGAAGCTCGTTGCGCAGTCCGCGACCGGCATCTGGTCGGAGACGACGCGCGCTTCCTACTCGCCGGTTCTGCGCAAGCCGAACCCGTTTCAGACCCGCATCCAGTTCTGGGAAAGCTATTTCCTGTCGAAGCTGGCGCGCGGCAACACGTACGTCCTCAAGCGGCGCGACGGGCGCGGCATCGTAACCGCACTGTATGTCCTCGACCCGAACCGCGTGAAGGTACTCGTCAGCGACGAGGGAGAAGTGTTTTATGAACTCCAGGCGGACAATCTCGCCGGGTTCACCGGAGCGATCGCCGTCCCTGCGCGCGAGATCATCCACGACCGGTTCAACTGCCTGTTTCACCCCCTCGTCGGACTCTCGCCGCTGTTCGCAAACGGCTTGGCCGCAACGCAGGGCCTAAAGATCCAGAACAACTCGGCGAACTTTTTCGGCAACCAGTCCCGCCCTGGCGGCATCCTCGTCGCACCCGGGAACATCGGGAAGGATACCGCCGACGAGCTCAAGGACAATTGGCACGTCAACTACAGCGGCAAGAACGCCGGGAAGGTCGCCGTCCTTGGCAACGGAATGAAGTATGAATCGATCGCGGTGACGCCGAGCGATGCCAAACTGATCGAGCAGCTGAAGTGGACGTCCGAGGTGGTCTGCTCGACCTTCCACGTTCCTCCGTACAAGCTCGGCATCGGCAATCTGCCGACGAACAGCAATGTCGAAAGCCTGAACCTCGAATATTATACCCAGGCGCTGCAATCGCTGATTGAAGCCGCTGAGCTTTGCTTGGATGATGGCCTTGGCATCGGCGAAGGCTTCGGCATCGGAACGGAATTCGATCTCGACGGCCTGTTGCGCATGGATACGGCTGCGCTCGTAGAGGCCGAGTCCAAAGCGACCGGCGCCGGCATTAAGAAGATCGACGAGGCGCGCCGGCGCCTTGACCTCGAGCCCACCGAAGGGGGCGACACGCCCTACCTGCAGCAGCAGAATTACAGCCTCGCAGCCTTGGCGAAGCGCGACGCCAGTGTTGATCCGTTTGCGAGCGCCGGTACCGCCGCCCCGGGCACAGCGGCCGATCCGGCGAACGACAACGCCGTCGCAGAACAGCAAGCGCGCGCGACGATCGCGCTGTTCGAGAAAGAACTTCGGGAGGCCCTGAATGCTTGACATGAAGGCGCTTGCTCAAGCCACCGCGACGGTTGTCCGAGAGATCCTCCCTGCGCTTCTGAAGCAGGAAACGGCACCGCTGCTCCAGCGCATCGCAGAGCTTGAGGCTCGCGAACCGCTGCCGGGCAAAGATGGCAAGGACGTCGACATCGACGAACTCGCTGCCATGATCAATCGTGCAGTGGCCTTGATCAAGATCCCGGCCGCGCAGCCGGGCGTCGACGGCAAAGACGTCGATATGGCGGAAGTGCGCGCGCTTGTGCTTGCCGCCGTTGCAGACCTGCCCCCGGCCGAGCCCGGCAAGGACGCTGACCCTGAGTTGGTTCGCTCGTTGGTCGCCGAGGCGGTCGCCGCGATCAACGTTCCCGAGCCGAAGACCGGCAACGACGGCAAGGACGTCGACATGGATGAGGTCCTGGCGTTAATCGTCGCGGCGGTGGCGGACCTGCCCCCGCCGCAAGCGGGGAAGGATGCAGATCCCGAGCTCGTTCGATCGCTGGTCGCCGAAGCGGTCGCTGCGATCGAAATTCCTGCAGGTAAAGACGGCAAGGACGTCGATGCCGAGCAGGTCCGCGCGCTTGTGCAGTCCGCGGTCGCCGCGTTGCCGCCCGCGCCGCCCGGGAAAGACGCCGATCCGGATCTCGTTCGATCACTGGTGGCCGATGCCGTTGCCGCGATCGACCTACCGCAGCCGCGTGATGGCAGGGACGCTGACCCGGCTGCCGTAAAGGCGCTCGTCGATGAGGCAGTCGCAGCCTTGCCGCCGGCGGCCCCGGGCAAGAGCATTACTGCTGAGGACGTCGCCCCCCTGATCAGGGAGGAAATCGCTAAGTCTGTTGCGGATGCCGTTGCCGCTCTGCCCCTCGCCAAGGACGGGGTCGGCGCGGCTGGAGCGGTGATCGATCGTAACGGTTCGCTCGTCTTGACGCTCAGTGACGGCAAGATGGTCGATCTTGGTCGCGTGGACGGCAAGGACGGACTCGACGGCACCAGTCCCGAAGATATGGCAGTCGAACTGCTCCCGGACGGTCGCACCGTGCGGTTCGTGTTCGTCAAAGGCGAGAAGGAATTCGCCTTCCAGGTCCCGTTCCCGGTCGTGCTTGACCGCGGCGTGTTCAAGGAAGGTACCGCCTATGAGCACGGCGATGCGGTGACGTTCGGCGGCTCGCTGTGGATCGCGCAGCGCGCGACTGGCGAGAAGCCGGAAGGCAACAACACCGGATGGCGTCTCGCGGTCAAGAAAGGTCGCGACGGCCGCGACCTGAACAAGGAATAGGCGGCGATGACCGTCGACCAGATGCGGGCCATTATCGGTGCGGGCCCCGATGTGCCGGATGAAGAAGTCATCGTCCGGTACGGAAGCTTCGCCGCGGCGCAAGCCGATCGTGGTCTGCCGATCGAGGAGGTTCGCGCTCAAGTCCGCCTCGAGCGGACCGACTCCTCGGAGGATAGCTACCTCAACCTGCTGATCCTGGCAGCGGCGCGCGCGGTGCGCAACGAGTTGAAGCGCCCCGTCGACCTCACACTTGATGACCCCGACAATGACGTCATCAAGGTCGCGATGCTGCTGCTCATCGCTCACTGGTTCGACAGGCGCGAGCCGGCTTCAGTCGGCTCGCAAAGCTCAGAGCTTCCGTTCACCGTCACGTTCCTGCTGGACCCTATCCGAAAGTGGGTGTGCTGATGGCTGCGCTCGGGTTGGCCAGCCGCCTCAAGCACAAAGTTACGATCCAAGAGCCAAACGTGGTCGACAACGGCAAAGGCGGCCGCAAGACCCCGGCTGGTGAAGCCGCATGGAAGGATGTTGCGACTAACGTACCCGCCGAGGTCTATCCGCTGCGCGGCGGGGAAGCGCTCAGCCTCGGTGTGCAGCGCGCGACCCAAATCTACCGCGTCACGATCCGCAAGCGTCAGGGTCTGACCCCCAAGCATCGGCTGCTCTGGCAGGGCATGGTCCTCGACATCAAAACTGCCCCGCCATGCACCGATGGGCAGTCAAACGTGATGACCTGCGAGAGCGGAGCGATCGGCTGATGGCGCGCTCGAAGCTGCGAGGCATTGGCCGTTTCAAGCGTCTGCTGCGGCGTATGCCCGAAGCGGCCCGCGGTGAAATCGTCGTCGAACTGAGTGTGACCGGCCGTCAGATCAAGCAGGCCATACAGGCGAAGGCACCCCGGAAAAGCGGTGCGCTTCGAGAGGGCATCGAAAGCAAGGTGCTACCGAAGTCGCTGCGGCTTCAGGTTGGCCTCTTGGGCGGCCGACGCGGGAACCGGGATCTGTTCTACGGGCGCATCCAGGATCTTGGTCGCAAGGCTCAGGTGGTTCGAGTGCTCCGCCGACACAGCGACTTCGCGCACACCTTCAACCGGAACGGCACCCGGAAAAAGACCGTCGAGTCGGCCTACCTCATGCGGGTGCGGGCGATGGCGCCGAAGCGGTTCATCACCGGTCGCTTTCCTGAACTTCGCCAGGCGTTGAACGCCAACCTGCGCGGTATTCTAACCCGCTCGCTAAGCCGCATTGCCGGAGGTTCTGATGAGTAAAGCGAAGGCGATGGTTGAAGCGGCTGCATTCGTAGCGCTGGATACCGGCATCACCGGGGCAACGGTTTTTCAGGATGCCCCGGAGAACGCCCCGACGCCGCTAGTGATCATCGGTGACCTGAAGAGCGCCCGGCTGCCACTTAAGGGGGCCGACGCTGACCGCCGCGTAACGATCGCGATTGTTACCATAGTGGAAGCTGAGGAGCGTGCGCCGCTGCTCGCGTTGCAGGAGCAGATCGAGGACGCGCTGGATGGTCAGAACCTCGAGCAAGACGGCTGGACGCTCGCATTCGAGTTCGAGGACGACGACGCCGTCCTGAGCGAGGATGGCTCAACTTACACCGGCATCACCAGCTTCACCGTGCTCGCGATCGCGCCTTAGCCCCCCCTTTCCACGCAACCTACCCGCCGCGCATCGCCCGCGCGCATTCACAGGAGAATCACCATGGCAAAGAAACTCGGCAGTGATTACCGCTTGTTTGTCCAGTCGACGACGGCTGGCACGTTCAACCAGCCCGCAGGTCAGGGCAATCTCAGCATTGATCGCGGCAAGGCGTTCTCGTCGAACGCGACCAAGGATCAGGAGGGTGTCGACACCCAGGCGCCGGGCTTGCGCACCCTGACGATCAAGCAGGATCTGACGCCCGATCTGCCGGACGCCAACGGCTACACTCGGATCGAGACGCTCGACAAGTCGAACGCCGCCGAGGTTTACCAGATCCGGAAGAAGCCGTTCGCGACCGGCGACATCGTGTTCGAATGCTCGATGTACACCTCGATCGATAGCTCCGGCTTCGACCAGGGCGCGAGCGTCAAGTCGCCGCTGACGCTGCAACCGGCTGCACAGCCGACGATCGACACGCTCCAGTAAGCGCGACGCCGCCCCTCCCATAAGGATCCCCGGATGATCAAGATCAATGGCAATTCTCTTCCGACCAGCAAGCCGCAGGATCTGGACGAACAGCTGATCGCCTCGACCGGCCACGGCGTGCGCGAGGTGCATGCGTTGCTCGGCGGAGGGCCCGGGCTTGCTGCTCGTGCCCTCGCCCCGTTCCTCGGCAAGGACGCCCCTGCGCTGAACGAACTCGCCTGCGATATCGCAGCGGACCCGGATTCCATCGGCGCGATCGCTAAGCTGTATGCGCTGCCGGCGGACGTGGTCGTAGAGGTCACCGCGCAGTGAGCGACCTCGATACTGCAGCGTTCGCGAACGCGGATCGGGGTGAGCTTTCCCTGATCCTCGACGGCGCTACCATGGTGCTGCGCCCTACCTTCGAGGCGCTGACTGAGATCGAGCAGACTCTCGACCGCGGCTTGGTGGATCTGGCGCGAGATGCCTTGGCTGCGAAGCTGAAGCTAGCCGAGACGGCGCAGATTGTCACCGCTTGCGTCCGCGCCTGGGGCAAGGAGGCAGGGGACAAAGGCGCGTCGGGAGCGAACGCAACCCGCATCGCCCGTTTGATCGTCGACAGCGAAGGCGGCCTTCATAACGCACTGCGTACCGTCGGCGCGCTGCTCTCGCTCGCGGTCACCGGCGGGTACACCGCATCGGGGGAACTGAAGCCGTCGACGATGACGACGACGGAGAAAGCCCCCGTCGACGGCTGATGGGCACGGCCGTCGTCCTGCTGGGATGGCGGCCGGGCGATTTCTGGCATTGCACACCGGTCGAGTTCTGGACCGCGATGAAGGCGTTTGAGCGCGCCAATCCCCCGAACCCATCCTGACAGGAGGCGTCTATGGCTGATCAGACTGAACGCCTGCTGTTGCAGGTCGACGCCGCGACCGAGTTGCTGCGTCGCAATCTGGCTGAGGGCGAGAAGCCGCTCGACCGGTTCGAGAAGCGTGCCGCGAAGATGGCGGAGAACGTCGACGGCTCGATCAGCAACATGGGCAAACGCTTCAGTGCGTTCGCCGAGCTTGCGGATACCGCGGCAACACGCGCGCAGAAGTCGTTCGAGGCCAGCTTCAGCCAGGTTCAGCGGCTCGCCGCCACGGCAATCAAGGGTCCGACGATCGATGGCGGCATCAATCTGGGTGCCGACGATATCCGTGCCGGCGCAGCTGCCGCGCAGGACCAGGCTCGAGCGTTCGCGTTGATCGGCGAGGCGGCGGAACGCGCGGCGGCCGCCGAACGCGACACGTCGGAAGCGACGCGCCTATTCATCCAGGCCACGAACGCTTCCCGCATCGAAGCCGAACAGAAGGCAGCCGCCCTTCTGGCTGAGGCAGGCGCGCTGGAACGCGTCGAGATCGAGCTACGGCAGAGCGCTGAGGCGACCGAACTCTTCGTCACGAAGCATCAGCGGATCGCCGAGGCGGCGGCTGAACAGCAGCGCCTCTCCACCGCGACTGCTGAGACCGCTCGGGAACAGAAGGCTTTGGGTGCGTCCGCGGACGCCCTGCGCGCCTCGATCGACCCAATGTATGCGGCACAGCAGCGGTTCGATGCAGAACTGACGCGTGCCGAGACGCTGCTGTCGGCTGGAACGATCAGCACCCGCGAGTATGATGCGGCTGTGCGCGTTGCCACCGCGGCCTTGCAGGCACACGCCGCCACGGTGACGGGCGTTGTGGAGCAGGATCGCTTGCTCGCCGCGAGCGCGGAAGAGGCGGCCCGCGGACAGCGCGCGCTTGCGGCCGCAGCCGATATTGTGCGCGCCGAACTCGATCCGATGTTCCTTGCGCAAAAGCGGTTCGACGACGAGTTGAACCGTGCCGACAGCCTTCTGGCGGCAGGTGCGATTCATCAGCGCGAGTATGCCGCGGCAGTCGAACAGGCGCGTGCCAACCTTTACGCACATGCGCAGTCCGTCGCCGGTAGCGGATCGGGTACGAAGGCGCTGTCGACCAACACGAATGCCCTGCGGTACGCGATGCAGGGCCTGTCCTATCAGGTGCAGGACACGTTCACCCAGTTGAGCATGGGCGCGAACGTCCTCCAGGTCGTTGCTATCCAGGGTGGCCAAACGGCTGGCCAATTTGCCAACCTCGAGGGCAAAGCGGGATCGTTCGCCCGGTTCATGATCGGCCCGTGGGGATTGGCCATTACCGGGGCGCTGTTGATCCTCGGGCCACTCACGAAGGGCATGTTCGAGTTCAGTGACGCCACGAACGACGCGGTTGAAAAGCTGAAGAAGGACGCGATCGAGAGCGATGTCACTGCCCGCGCGAAAGCCCGGTTCGCCGGCACTGTCGAAGGGCTGACGGGGGCTCTCAAGGATCAGGACAAGGCGCTTCGTCAAACGGCTGACAGCGAGCGGTCGTCGGCCGAGCGCGCCAATATCGCGGCGCGTGCGAAGCGCGACGAGGCTCTCGCAATCCGACAAACGACGGTTGCTCGCCTGGCGGAAGCCGAGGCGCGGCTTGGCGACTTCTCGTCGACCGGCGGTACAACTGGTGCGGCTGCGCTTCAGAATCAGGCTCGAAGCGATCAGGTCAACAAACTGAAGGCTGAGCGGACGAAGGCTGAGGCTGCCGTCACCGCGGCCGAGCACCAGCTGAATGTGACCCGGGTCGACCTCGCGGCGGAGCAAGCTGCGACCTCGATCGATCCAGTTCGATCCGTAACGAAGGCGATCGACGACAAGATCAGCGCGCTCAAGAATGAGCTGCGCACGCAGGCTCGGCTCGGTCAGGTCGTCGGCGCAGAATCATTGAAGCGGCTCCGGGAACTGGAAGCCCAGAAGAAGGCCGCAACCGATCTGGCGCAGGCCAACCAGCGCGCGGCGAATGCCAAGCCGAACAACAACCAGATCGGCCGCGAGGTCAATGTGGCCGAGGCCACCAGCATCATTGCGGGTATCGGCGGGCATGTGACCAGCGGTCTACGCTCGAACGAACGGCAGGCGCAGCTGTATGCCGACAAGCTCGCCGGTCGGCATGCCGGACCGGTCGCCAAGCCAGGCACGAGCGACCACGAGCGCGGCCAGGCGATCGACGTCGCTTACGGCCCCGGCATCAGCGTCGCATCGATCCGGCAGGCATTTGCCAAGGAAGGCGTCGCGATCCGTCAGCTGATCGACGAGCGCGACCAGAAGGTGTTCCACGTCGCCTTCGGCAAGAAGGGGCCGAACCAGCAGACGGTCGACAGCCAGGCGGAACGCGCGCGGCAGAAGGTGTTGAACGACGACATCGCCTACAGCCAGGAAGAGCAGCAGGCCCGGCAGCGGCTCACGGCGGCAACGCGCAAATCAGCCCAGACCGAGGATCAGCGCGACGCCGAACTGGTCGCAAGCATCAACGCCGAGGCCGACAGTCGCAAGCAGAAGATCGATCTGCAGCAGGACAAAGGAATGTCCAAGGCGCGGGCGGACAATCTGCGCTCGTTGAACGAACAGACCCGCACGCAGGAGTTGCAGAACGCTGCGGCCGACCGCGCAACGCGAGTCATCGAGCAGCGCTACAACGTCGACAAACAGAACCTCGAGTCACAGGTCGCACTGCTCCGCATCAGCGAGGACATGGCGCCGACCGAGCGCGATCGGCGTCGCATTGCCGAGCAGATCCTCGAGGCCGAGCAGACGCTTCGCCGTCAGGCGCTCGAGCGCGTGCGCGACACCTCGAAGGATCCGGAAGCGGTCATGTCGGCGCAGCGTTCGCTCAGCGCGCTGCCAGCGCTGGAAGGTGCCGAGCGCGGCCAGCTTGCCCGGCAGAACGCGTCCCCGCTCGATGCCTACCGGGACCGCCTCAAGTCGGCGACCGCCGATACCAACGCTGCGCTTCAGGGCGTCGCGGTCAACGCGCTCGGCTCGCTTGAGAGCAGCGTGTCCTCGTCGATCGGCAAAGTGCTCAAGCTGAAAGGCGCGTTCGGCGAGATGGCGTCGAGCATCATCGCCGACCTGGCACGGATCGCGATCGAAAAGGCGATTGTCAGTGTGATCGGAAGCCCGCTCGGCTTTGCCAACGGCGGTTCCCTTGGCGGCATCCCTGGGCGCGCGGATGGCGGATCGTTGGGCGGACTGATCAGCGGACCTGGGCACGGCCGTTCCGACAGCATCCTTGCGCTGCTTTCGGGCCCGGGGGGCGGCGCAGTGCGGTTGTCCAATCGCGAGTTCATCATGAACGAAGGCGCGGTGAACTATTACGGCGCGAGCGCCATGGCCGCGATCAACGCGCGCCGCCTGCCGCGCTTCGCCAATGGCGGATCGCTCGGCGGGTCGCCGTCCCTGCCCAACCTGCGCGCGCCGCGCCTGCCCGCAGCGGCGTACGGTGCTGGCGCATCCCGGCGCATGCAGCTCGACGGCAACATCACCGTCAGTCCGAGTCCGGAGTTCGACGCCAAGATCGAAGGTGTCACCCTGCGCACGGTTGGCGCGACTGCGGAGCCGATCATGGCCGGCGCGACTGCGCGCACGATGCGCAAGCTCAACAGGCCGGAACTACCGGGGGGGTTCGACTGATGCTGATCACCATCCCGTCCGACCCCGTCGCGTCCGATATCGATTGGACGATTGACCAGCCCGGCCAGGCCAACCGGGGAGAGTTCACCGCGAAGCGGCGGGTTACCCTTTTAAGCGCAGCTCCGCGTTGGTTCGCTAAGGTCACCCTGCCCGCGATCACCGGTGAAGACCGCGTGTTCGAATGGCGCGCGTTCGTGGTCGACTGCGACGGCATCGCCAACAGCTTTCGAATCATTGCTTGCGAGAGGGACCAGATCGCCGGATCGTTGGACGTTCGCGTGAAGGGCGCCGATCAAGGCGACACTTGTTGATCACGTCCGGATGGGGCGCGGCTGGGCTCAAACTCAAACGCGGACAATTTATCACGCTGGGCGACCAGTTGCTGATGCTTAATGCCGCGGTCGTGGCGGACGGTGACGGCAACGCCACGCTTGCGGTTAAACCGTACATTCGGGTGGTGCCGGCGGACAAAGCGCCCATCGAGGTCAAGCGCCCCTACGCGGTGATGGCGATGTCGGATCCAAAGAACGGCTGGAAGGTCGGCATCGGACAGAAGTACGGCGTTTCGTTCGACTGCGAAGAGGCTTTCTGATGGATAGCCGCCCCGACGATGCCGCCAACGCCGCCCTTTCGGCAACGGTTCGCAAGCCAGTCACCTTTTGCTTTCTGGACCTTGCCGACGGTCCGATCCGGGTCACCAACGCACCGTACAGCTTCGCATTCGCCGGGACGGGCGATGAGGATCTTGACGGCTTCACCTTCACCGCGATCGATCCGCGCGTCGTGTCGGTCGGCGCGGTGAAGGCGCGTGAGGGCGGCACCGATACGCTGTCGCTCCAACTGTCCGGCCTCGCTGGCGTCGACGACGAGCTGATGACGCAGATCGGCAACCGAGCAAACTATGTCGGCCGTGACTGCCGCCTCTGGCGCGCAATGCTCGACCCGCAGCAGCTGACCCGGATCGGCGCGATCTGGTCGTATTACACCGGCTACATGTCAGTCCCGAAGATCGTCGGTGATCGCACAAGCCAGACGATCAATCTCGACGTCGAATCGTACCTCGCGTTCTTCAGCCAGGCGTCGAACCGGACTTATCTCGATCAGCAGAGCTACGACCCGAACGACCGGTCGGCCGAGCTCGCGATCGCGATCGCCAATGGCGCCAACCGAAAATCCTGAACGGGGAGTCGATTATGTACCGTCTACCCGATTGGGAAACGCGCCTCGCCGCGTATCTCGAACCTCTTCGCGCGCTCCCCTTCGCATGGGGGCAGCATGATTGCTGCACTTTCGCGGCTGGCGCGGTAAAGGCCATGACCGGTACGGATCCGATGCCGGAATTTCGCGGCCACTACACGACCCCGCGCGGCTCGGCGCGGGCGCTGCGCCGGTTCGGCGCAGGGACCTTGCCGGCCACGCTGAACAACAAGTTCGAGACGGTTGATCCGTCGCTCGCGCACCGCGGTGACATTATCATGTCCGACGGGCTGCTCGGCATTTGCCTAGGCCCGTTCCTCGTCGCGGTCGGTGCCGAAGGCGATCGCGAGGGACTGGTGCGGATCGACCGCAACCGCTGGGTCGCGCCCCGCGCCTGGCACGTTCGGTTCGGTCTGTAGCGGATGGCCAAGGCCCTAAAATTTGCTGCTCTCGCGGTTGGCGCTGTCGCTCTGATCGCGACCGGTGTTGGCGCCGTTGCGCTCGGCGGGCTTGCTGGGTCGCTCACCATCGCCGGTGTTTCGACTAGCACCTTGCTGCTCGCTTCGGCTGGCCTGTCTGTCGCTGCCGGGCTCCTTCAGAAAGCTCCGAAGGTCACCGCGTCGCAGACGGACCGGCTGACTGCCAGCATTGACCCCCGGGCTTTCCGCAAAACGGTGCTCGGACAAACCGCGATGCCGGTCGACGTCCGGTACGAGGAGTGGTCGGGCAACAATCAGGAGTTCTGCGACTGGATCGTTGCTTTCGCCAGCCATGCGATCGACGGGCTTGAGGAGGTATGGCTCGATACCGAGTTGGCGTGGTCGGCGACGACCGGCTACTCTGCGAAGTACAACGGCTATTTCTCGATCCCGAACCTCGTGCTCGATGGCACCGGCCAGAACGCCTTCACGTTCGGCAGCGGCCAATGGAACCACAACACTGCCCGCCTGACCGGCTGCGCATACGCGCGCTTCCGCTTCAAGGTGACCGGGAACAACAAGAAGGCAGAGAGCCCCTTCTCGAGCGGGATCCCCAGCAGGATCACCGCCATCGGGCGCGGCGCCAAGCTGTACGATCCGCGCCGCGACAGCACCGTTGTCGGCGGGTCGGGCCCGATGCGCTGGAACGACCAGTCGACTTGGCGCTTCACGACCGACGACGGCATCGTGATCGGCGAGAACCTGCCGCTTCAGATCCTCCGCGTCATTCTTGGCTGGCGGATTAAAAATCCGAGCAACGGCGTGATGAAGTTGGCAACCGGCGCGGGCGTACCCGGGCGGCGCATCAGTTTTCAGTCGTTCCAGACTGCCGCGAACCTCGCCGACGAACTCGTCAACCGCGCAGCCGGCGGGAACGAGCCGCGCTACCACGGCGCGAGCGTGATCTCCGAAGGCGACGACCAGAAGACCGTCCTCGATATGCTTTGCTCGGCATGCTGCGGGCGGTTCCGCGACACAGGCGGCAAGCTGGCGCTCGCGATCTCCCACAACGATCTCGCGGCGGCGGCGGTCGATGACGGCTTGAACGATGACGATGTCGTCGGCGCGTTCACCTGGGATCCCGATCCTTCGCTCGAATCAACGCCGAACGTGGTCCGCGGCCGGTACGTCGACGCAACGTCGGCCTCGCTGTACCAGCTGATCGACTATCCCGAGGTTCGGTTGCCCAGCCCGGACGGGCAGGATCGAATTCTGACGCTCGACCTTGGCGTCGTCGAGAGCCCGAGCCACGCGCAGCGCGTCGCTAAGCAGGTCCTGCAGCGTCGGCAATACTCGCGCCAGTTCGCCGCACCGTTCGATATCCGCGCGTGGAAATACACCGTCGGCGACGTGCTGCCCTTCACCTTCGCCCCGCTGGGGTTCCGCCGCGGAGTGTTCCGCGTGAAGGAGCAGGAGCTCGGGCAGAACGGCACCTGCAACATGGTGCTGACCTTCGAGACGCCAGCCTTTTATCAGTGGGATGCAGACGACTCTTTGCCGGTCCAGGGTGCCGAGCCGATCGTCTACGACAGCACGAACAACCCGCTGATCCTGGCGATCGACGACGCAGCGACCACGGCGTTCTGGAACGGCGTAACCGGCGACGGCAAGCCAGCGGACAACGCCACGAACAGCGCAGATCCGAACAGTCCTTTCGGCTCGGGTACCGTCAGCCAGTTTGAAACGGAAGTCGCCGCGGCCAAGGCGCAGTTGGCCTACATCGACGGCGAGATCGTCACGATCAATAAGGCGGTCGCTGACGCAGACGACCGCATCGACGCTGCCGACAAGGATGCGAAAGACGCACTCGCATCGGCGGTCGACATCCTCAATGACAAGGATGCAAAGCTTAGCGAACGCATCGATAGCGTGGAGGCAGACGGCGGTTATGACGACACGTCGGTGCGGGCGGAGATCAAGCGCGTCGATGACGCGGCGGTAACACGCGATGGTACGATCGCCCGACAGATCGACAGCGTCATTACCGACTTTAAGGCAGGCGACACCGCAGCAAACAGCCGGATCGATCAAGTCGCGACGACTGCGTCCGATGCGAAATCGGCAGTCGGCAGCCTAAGCACCAGCGTTGATACCCGGTTCACGGGGGTGAACACGACGCTGACCAACTACAATGGCCGCCTTACGACGCTATCCACTGACCTCCAGGGCTATGCCAGCCGGACCGGGACGCTGGAGACGACCGTCGGACCGGCGGACGGCAGCAAGCAACCCCTCATGTCGCGCGTGACGACGGCGGAGAACGCGATCGCCAACTTCCCCGGCAGTTACGCTGCGGCGTCGCGCGCCGCTGCGCTTGAGGCGCAGGTCAACGGCGAGGCGGATAGCCGACTGCTCGGCCGTGCAAATGACCAGGCCACAGTGATCGCCGATGCAAAAGTTGGCGCGGTTGCGCAAAGCCTATCGACCCTGTCTGCCCGGATCCGTCAGGGGTCGCCGAACCTTTTGGTCAACAGCGACTTTCATGACGGGCGCAACTATTACGGGACAAGCGGCCCCGGCTGGTCAGTACAAAAAGGCTACTACCCAGGCACGTTTTTGCAGAAGGACGGCACTGAGCACGCTTACATGTGGCAGGACGTAAGCGTTCAAGGAAATGTGTCCTATTCTATCAGCGCCAACTTTGGCAACGATCAGCCGGACAGGGTTTTCCTGTATATTCAGTGGTTCGACGCGAACTATAACTACCTCGGCAACGGCCCCGATATTCGCAACCGCGGCGGTGGTTGGACCCGCGAAAAGAGCGTTAACCTAGTTGCCCCCTCGAACGCCGCAATAGGTCGTCTGATAATCGACACCAACGATAACGTTGGCGGCACGGGCCGTGTCAACAATCTCCAAATGCAAGAAGGCCCGGCTACCGATTACCAGCCCGATCAGTCGCTTGGCGTTATCTCAGCGTCGATCACACAACAAGCTGGCGCGCTCGCCGGGATCGACGGGCGCACGAGCGTCTACTGGTCGGTCACGGGTACGACCGCGGACGGCAGCACAAAGATCGAGCTGCTCAAGTCCGACGGCAGCGCTGGCCTCTTCTACATCGGTGCAAATCTGCTGGTCGACGGCAATGCGATCTTCAACGGCACCGTGACGATCCGCGCGCTCGACCGATCGACCATGACCGCGACCACGGCCGGGAGCGTGTCGGGCACCTATGGTGGCGCTGGCAACCCCTCACTCATCTACATTCCGAACCTTGGTGCCGATATGGCGATCAGGTCCGGCGGCTCGCTCTATTTCACCTTCACCGGTAACATCGCTGCGACGACGGACTCGAGCGGCTCCGTCTATGCTTCGTTCGAGGTCCTGAACGCGGCCGATAACAGCGTGCTCGCGAGCGTCCGCCTGCCGACGCCCGGGTTCGGGCCGAGTGGACGGCTCGACAACTTCGTCATCCGAATCCTGAATGTCTGGGGCGAACTGACGATCCGATGGCGGGTCGCCTCACGCACGACCGATCGGACCTGGTCCATCGTCCAGAACCCGCAATGCTCTGTCTATTGGACCGCGCTATGAACCACCTTGCCCTCTACGATATCGCAACCGGCGCGGTGGTCGGCACGATCTCGGCCGACATTGTGCCGGAGGCGGACGCCGGATTTGCGTACATCGAATACGACCCGCTGACGGATCCGCGCGGTTGGACGGTCGAGAATAATGCGCTTGTGCCGGCATCAGTGCCGGTGACGGTGTCGGTCCCGGTCCGCTACACCTTTAACGAGTGGGTCGATCTGTTCTCGCTGGCCGAGCAGGTCGCGATTGTCACGGCAACGATGTCGGATCCCTTGGCGAAGCTGATCTATGACCGAGCCCAGTCGGCATCCGGCAACATCGATCCCAAGGACGCGCGCACTCTTGAGGGCCTCGGATACTTGGTCAGCAAGGGTTGGGTGAGCACGGCCACACACGACCGGATCGCCGCGTTATGAAGCGGCTCGGGCGCTGGATCATCCAGTTCCTGATCGCGATCGACCAGTTCGCTTACGTGCTGCTCGCCGGGCCGTACTATCTCATCTTCGGCGGTGCCTGCCCCTCGGCGGATGAGACGATCAGCTCGCGCGTCGGCCGCGCAGCGATGGCCGGGGCTTGGTGGGGCAAGCCCTGCGCCTGGGCGATCGACCACCTCTTCATGCTGCTCGGATCGAAGCCCGGGCACTGCGCCCGCGCGATCGAGACGGCCTTCCTCGGCATGGCGCCGAAATAACTCCTCTTCGAAGGGACACTGCTATGTTCTGGCTGCGGCTCATCAACCTCGCAGGCTGGCTGCTTGTGCTCGCGTACATGGCACCAGCGGTCCTTGGCATTCTGCGGGGAAAGCCGCGCGACGGCGATCCACCCCGCCTGATTTACGCCGCGTTCGCGTTGTTGGTGGTCGGCTTCAACCTCCGTTTCCTCGCTCTTTCAGAGTCCGTCGCGTTTCACTTCGGCTTGCTGATCCTCAGCATCGTCGTTGCCGGGTTCACGATCCGCGCCGCGCGCGCATACGGGAGGGGCGCGCATGTCTAATCACCCGGTGACGGTTGCTGTTCAAGGCTGGACCTGGTCGGCGGGGTTGCTCGCTACCCTCAACGCGGTCGTGATCGGCGTCGCGGTCGCGCTGGTGAAGGCTTGGCCCGCTCTCAAGAAGATCGCGAACGATCGCGAAAAGACCGCGCTGGAAGCCCGCGGCGAAGACATGATCAAGATGAATGAGCGCGTCGCGGCGCTTGAGGCTCGGGTCGAAAGTGCATCGCAGGCCGCGCACTCCGCTGAGATGAAGCTCGTTTACGCGGTCAACGCCGTGCAGCTGCTGGCAGCCCCGATCCGTGCCGCCAACCCGAATGATCCGACACTGTTGCAGGCGATGGAACTGCTCGCGGCGGCAACCATCGGCGGGATGCCCGGCTGGGCCCCAAAGATTTCGGCCGAACTCACCAAAATCAAAGGTGTAGGCGAATGATGATCAACGGCAGCATCACCGCGCGCATTGCTTGCGAGCTCGCTGGGGCGGAAGGAATCGTTCCCGAGTGGTATCTCGACAGCGCGACACCTCCGGTCGGCACTTGGGGGATCGGCGTGACCGATTCATCGGGCCATCTGGTGGCGCGGTACAAGGACAAGCCCGCCACAATCAAGCGCGTGCTCGAGGTCTATATCTGGCTGCTGCGGACCACATACGGGCCTGAGGTGCTTGCGGCGTTCAAGGGACGCACGCTGACCGAGGCGCAGTTCGCGGCGGCGCTGTCGTTCCATTACAATACCGGCGCAATCGCCGCGACGGCTTGGGTGAGCCTGTTCCTGGCGGGCAAAGTCGCCGAGGCGCGGAAGTTCCTCGAAACGCACTATCTCAACGACGGCGACCTCAAGCCGCGGCGGATGGACGAAGCTGCCCTGTTCTTCGACGGGAAGTGGAAGCACCTCGACGGCATCGTCAACGTCTACCCGGTCAGCAAGCCGAGCTACCTGCCCGGGAGGCCGGTACGGGTCGATATTCGCGCCGACGTCGCCGCGGCCCTGGCGGCACAGTCGTGAGCGTCTTCACGAACCGTCGCGTGTCATGGACGTCGATCGCCATCATCGTCGGTCTGCCGGTGCTGCTGGCTTTCCTCGCCTGGCTGATTTGGATCCTGTCCGATCCCGTCAAATGGTGCAGCGTCCGCGTGGCCGACACGAAGCTCGCCACCAGTTCGATCGCTGACTGCACCTCGATCGAGATGGAGCTGATCAAGTGGCTCGGGTGGACCGCGGTCGGATTGCTCGGGGTCGTAGCGATCGCGTTCCTGACCATCGTCACGCGCGACTTGAAAGCCAAGATCGACGCGGAAGGCTGGGGCTTGAAGCTGCGCACCGGCGGCGATGCGGGTGAGGCGGCGGACCAGGTAGCCGGCGCGGCGGCGGATGCCGCTGCCGACATCAAGAGCGGTGTCGCATGACGGGCCTCGGAACATGGTTCGCCGCGCGCGCCGCGCAGATCGTCTTCATCCTCGGCGTCGCCGTCTTGGTCGCAACCGTTATTTCGATCCGCTCGTGCGGATCCGCGCAGACGGCGAAGACCGAGACCAAGCTCGCAATCGGCCAAGGGGCCGCAGCGATCGAGAGCGGGTCCGATGCGGTCAACACCGTTGGCAACGCCGCGGGCAACGAAACCGAGATCCATCAGACAGCGAAAGAGGGAACCCATGCGATTCAAGTCGCGCCTGCGGGCAACAGTAACGATGCCGCTGATCGCGCTGCTTGCCGGCTGCGCAGCTACCGTAATTCGGCCAAGTGCGTCACCCTGCTCGGCCCTGCTTCCTGACGAGTGGACGGTCGGCGTTGCGCCGGCAGCGCAGCCGGAGAGCGCCAAACTTGCGGACGGCCACGATGACGCCCGGCCTTGGCAGAGCGGCTTCGTTGAGCAGACCGGACAGCTGGAGGTTGCGAACGGCCGTTACACCGCCGCGGTCGGCATCGTCGGACGCTGCGAAGCTCGTGATGCTGCGGCAATCGCGAAAGCCCGCCCCAAGGTGCTCGGCATCTTCTGATCTGCCTCCAACACAGGAAGGATGCCCGTGGCCAATCCACCCGATATCAAGACATTCCCACGGCGCATCGATCCGAACATGCCGCGCCGGGGCTTCTATCCGGTGCTGACGCGCGGAAGCGAGGTCCGCGACATCCTCCAGCCCGGGGAGGAAGTCACGTCGTTCACAGTCACGCCGAACGCCGAGGCGACCGCTGCGGGGTTGGTGGTCATGACGGATGGCGATTTCGCGCCGCGCTATGCCGACCGGGTCTTTGCCTTCTGGGTCGAGATCGCGACGGCGATGCGCGGCAGTTCGATCTTCAACGGCACCGGCATCGTGTTGGGCGTGGAGCTCAGCTTCACCACCAATTTCCAGCAATCTGACCAGATCACGGTCGGCATCCGGGTGGTGAACAAATGACCGAAGAAACCGAAGGACTTGTACTCGGCGGGACCGTTCACAACGGCGAGCGCGTCCGCGCGACGTTCACCTTCTACCAGGGCATGGTTGGTATCCGCGATCGCGGCGACGTGCGGGAGGTGTCGTTCTTCGCCACTGCGAAGCCCTACACGCCCCTCAACGTCCAAGGCTTGGTCGACGGGAAGCTGGTCGAGGTTCTGACCATTGCCGAGCGCCACCTCGACGCAAATGGCACCGAACCGCGCCCCGGCGAAACGCGCGTCGTGACGCTGACCGTCGCGCCGGTCTGGCTCAACTAGGAGAACGCCGTGGCTCTCGCTCCGCTATCGCAGACGCTCGTCCTTACCGCGGACGGCTCCCCCTACTTGCTGACTGAAGCCGTCAAGATCCCGATTGGGGCGATAGCGCCTCCCCCCAGCCCGGAAACGACATACGCCAACTCGACCGAGATGTTCGCAAACCAGGACGGATTCCTAGCAAGCCTGACCGCCCTCCAGCAAAGGATGATCGCCTTGGATCCTGGGACTACCAGCTATCTCGTCGACTTTGGCACCGGGGCCAACACATCGACCGGAGACACGGTCTTCGCCGCGCTGACCAAGCTGCAAAACTGGATCGCAGCCGTTGAGGCGGTGGCAAACGCCCCGTCATTCTCCGGCAACCCGACGATCTCCCCAGCCAGCGGCGACACATCGATTACCTATACGGCCGCCGATCCGACAATCTTGAACGGCACGATCACTACCCGCCAGTGGCTGCTCGGGACCACCGTGATCGGGACCGGCACCACCATCGTCCCAGGCGCGGGCAACACCGGCCAGCTTACCCGAAAGTTGACCGGCACCGGGACGGATGGATCGACCATCACCTCAAAATCGACCGCAGTGACTGTGGCGGCGGCGGTACCGCCAGTTACGATCAGCGGGACACCCGGATCTGCCACGGTCGGCACCGCATACTTGTTCACGCCGACGACCAGCGGTGGCAGCGGCACGAAGACGTTTGCGCTCACCGGCACCCTGCCAGCGGGGCTGTCCCTTAACCCGACAACCGGCGCCATCAACGGCACGCCGACGGCGGCCGGCACGAGCTCCGGTCTCAATGTCACCGTCACCGACAGCAGCGGCAGCGCGAACCTTGGCAGCTTCGCGGTCACCGTGTCGGCGGCAACTACCCCCTCAACCGGAATACTCGCGAACGGCGTCTGGAATGACGCCGCGACGTGGGACGATACTCAATCTTGGAAGGATGCAGCATGACCGTACTCCCGCAGATCCTCAACGGCTCGGATGGTAAGAACGCACGCGATACGATCAACTCGCTCCTGCCGCAGGGCAAGTTCACCCCGACCCCGGTCGCATTGCGCACGCCCCTCAACATGTCCACGCTGATGCAGTCGACAACGATGACGGCGTTCGCACCGATGTCCGCGCTGCCTGGGACTGCCATCTTCGTCGACCCGACTGACCAGTACCAGCTGATGCACGGCGCGGGCGCGGCTCTTACCGAAAGCACCTGCTACGTCTTGAGCACTAACTGCACGCCGACGCAGCGCCGTGCAGCGTTGCAGGCGGCATTTGGTGATGACGGTTTCAGCACGTCGCGGATCTGCATCGGGACGAGCGACTTCACTCATCGCGGCACCGGCGGCTACTACACCTATGCGGACAATGACGACGGAAGCGATCTGACGCTCCCGAATTTTACGATCCAGAAGGACCTGGAGTATATCGTTCCGGTGCTGCGCGAGGCATTGTCGATCAATCCGCGGCTGAAGTTCATCGCAAGCCCGTGGTCGCCTCCGAAGTTCATGAAAACGATCAACTCGCTGATCGGCACTGTCGGCGGCGTGGTCAACAGGTTCAACGGCACCGCGAACAACTTCACCGCGTATGCCAACTATTTTGTGAAGTTCCTGAAGGCCTACAAGGCCTTGGGAATCCCGGTGTGGGCGGTGACGATCCAGAACGAGCCGCACTACGGTCCCGACAGTTATCCTGGTTGCGTCTGGAGCGGCGTCGATATGGCCGCGTTCATCAAGGTCCTGGGCCCGGCGCTGGCGCTCGCGGGTCTCGGCAGTGTGCGGATCCTGACCGGGGATATGAACTGGAAGGCAACGACCGGCTACAACGGCGCGAGCGGGGACCTGCTGCTCAACGTATGGGCCGACACACGGCGGCGGGTTACTGCGCCGGCGCGGCCTGGCATGGGTACAATACGGGCGGCTCCGTCAACGGGCAGCACGAGTTCGAGGATCAGCGCGCCAAGAACTGGATCAATCGCGAGATCCACTTCACCGAAATGTGCGCCGTCGGTGCGCTTTCGAACAGTCAGATTCTTCAGCAGCATTTGGCGAACGCCATCATCGGCGGCATCCGCGCAGGCGCCAGTTCTGTGACGTTCTGGAACCTCTTTTTGCAGCCGCTCAGCAACAGCCGCTACCAGCCGTTCGCACCGAATTATGCGCAGGTGGCGCCGTGCGCGACGATCTCGACCGATGGCAACGGCACCATGACCAGGCGGTCCGACTACATGGCTCTGGCGCATCTGTTGAAGGCCATGCAGCCCGGTGCCCGACGGTGCGCCAGCACCACGTTCGGCGTGGGCGAGACGGATCAGGACGTCCAGTCGGTAGCATTCGCCAACCGGGACGAGTCCGTCGGCGTTTTGCTTTACAACAACGGCTCCGCGAGCAAGACAATCTCGCTGGTCGATGCTCCGACCGGGTTCGTTTCGCTGCTCACCATCGCGGCTGGCGATATCGTCAGCGTGAATTATGTCGCGCCGCGCGGGGTAGCATCGGCAGTAACGATCGCGGCTCCCGGGGCACTAACGGCGCTTTCCGTAACCTCGACCAACGCGATCAACATGTTGACGTGGACGCCCCCGGCTGCGCCGGATGCAAGCGGGCTAAGCGGCTTCCTAATCCGACGCGGCACAGCCGCGGGGGTGATGACGCAAACGGTTGGCGCGGCCGGGCCGACGGCGATATCGTTCGCCGAGATTGATGGCACTCCCGGAACGCGATACTTCTATCAGGTCTTCGCGATCGCAGCTGGCGGGTTGAGCGCAACCAGCCCAGAGGCGGATGTGCTAACGTCCTCGGCAGCGGCTACGCCCGTTTCCATCAGCGGCACACCGGGAGCGGCAACTGTCGGCACGGCGTACAGCTTCACGCCAACCACAGCAGGTGGTAGCGGCACCAAGACGTTCGCACTGACGGGCACGCTTCCGCCTGGCTTGGCATTCGCTACCACGACCGGCGCGATCACCGGCACCCCGACGACCGCCGGCACGACTGCTGGTCTGAACATCACCGTTACCGACACTACGGGTAGCGCAAGCCTCGGCACGTTCTCGCTCGTAGTCGCGGCGGCAGGCGCGGCCTCGAAGCCGGGGCCTGGTCTTCTGGTATCGGACGATGTCGGCCAAGGCGTCGCTACGACGCTAGGGTCAGGACCCATTGATCTGAGCGGCTCGATCTGATTCAGGCTCCGTGAGGAGACCGAGGATGAGCGACCTGTACTGGCTGACCGACGAGCAGATGGCGCGGCTCGAGCCGTATTTTCCCAAGAGCCATGGCAAGCCACGGGTTGATGACCGGCGGGTGTTGAGCGGTATCGTGTTCGTCAACCGCAACGGGCTGCGCTGGTGCGATGCCCCTCGGGAGTATGGCCCACACAAGACGCTCTACAACCGATGGAAGCGGTGGGGCGAAAGGGGCGTGTTCCTGCGCATGATGGAAGGGCTGGCCGCCGCGAGCGCCACGCCCAAGACGATCATGATCGACGCGACCTATCTGAAGGCGCACCGCACGGCGTCCAGCTTGCGGGTTAAAAAGGGGGCCTTGGGCGCCTCATCGGTCGCACCAAAGGCGGTATGAATACGAAGCTGCACGCCGTCACCGATGCAGAAGGCAGACCGCT
>NZ_AIDW01000035.1 GCF_000251145.1 Sphingomonas sp. PAMC 26621
GGGGGGGGCGGACGTCACCCTGCCCCCCCCGCCGTCACTTCGCCTTGGGCACCACCTGCATCGTCCAGTCGCGCTCCGGCCGCAGATATTTCGCCGCCGTCTCCTGCAATTGCGCCGCGGTCATCGTCGAGATGTCGCTGTACAGATGCGTCAGCGCGACGATCCGCGCCGGATCGTAGACTGCGCCGTCGAGCTGGTTCATCCAGAACTGGTTGCCCGTCGACTGGCGCATGATCGCCTGCTGCATCGGCCCGATCGTGCGCTTCAGCTCGTCCTCGTCGACCGGCTTGGCGACCAGCTCGGCAGCGATCTCGCGGGACAGCTTGAAGAACAGCGGCACGTTCGTCGGCGCGACCTGACCGATCGCGACGATCCGCCCGCCGCCCGGCTGGCCGACCGGCCAGTTGCTCGACACGTTCGGGCTGTAGCTCGCCCCCGCCTGCGAGCGCAGCCGGTCGAACAGGCGGTCGCTGAAGATCGCGGCGAGCACGTCGAGCCGGCGCGCCTCGGTCAGCCCGTCGACCCCGCTCCCGGTCGGCCAGGCGATCACCGCCGCGGCCTGGTTCGCGGGGCCGTCGTGCGTGCGCACCACCGGCGTCGTATCGTGCGCGGGGAAGCGCACCGGCGGCGCGACGAACGTGGCGGTGGCAGGGCGCGGCGGCAGTGCGCCGAGCGTGCTCTGCACCGCGGCGATCGCGGCTTCCGCCTTGATGTCGCCGAACACCATCACCTCGACCGGCCCGGTCTTGAGCAACGGCTCCCACAAGGCGCGGAAGGCGGCGGGGGTCGTTCCCTCGATCGCGGCCTGACTGGGCGTGCCCCAGCGCGGGTCGCCATCGTGGAGCAGCCGCTCGAGATCGCGCTGCAACACGCCGTCGGGCGAGGAATTATACCCCGGGAACGCCGACACCGCGACGCTGCGCGCGCGCAGCACCGGCGCGGGATCCCAGCGCGGCGCCGACAGCGCCGCCGCCATCAGCTTCAACTGGTCGCCAAGATCGGTCGGCGAGGTCAGCGCGTTATAGGTGAACGCATCCTCGTCGACCCCGAAATCGAGCCCGATCCGCCGCCCGGTGGTCAGCGCGTCGAGATCGCCCTGGTTGAGCTTGCCGATTCCGCCTGCGGTCAGCGCGAGATCGGCCGCCCAGGCAGGCGACTCCTTGTCGGCGGGCAACGCATTATAGCCGTGGCCGAAGCGCACGCGGACATAGACGCGGCTGTCTTCCGAGGTGGTCGGATAGACCAGCACGCGGACTCCGTTCGACAGCGTATATTCCTGCATGTCGAACGGCTTGATCGGCGTGTTCGACGCAATCGTCGCGGCGGGCCCGAGCTTGGGGAGCTGGTCGAACGAGACACTCCCCTGCCGCTTGCGCTTCGCCAGCCCCTTGACGTCGGCCTTGAGCGCATTGGCGAGCGATGCCTCGATCCCCTGCTCCGCAACCGGCGTCGAGATCAGCGCGCGCGGCGGCGTGCCCTGAAACAGCCGCTGGGTCGAGGCGAGGATCTTGTCGGGTGCGAAGAAGCCCTTCGCGACCGCGTCCTCGAACACCTTCTGGATGACCGCGGGAGACGTCGTCGTCTCGCGGATGTCGACCGCCTGGACCATGTCGTCGGCTTCCTTCGCGCCCGCCTCGGCGCGATAGGTGTCGACCTGGGTGCGGAACTGGACGCGCTGCTCGGCGAGCTCGCGGTCGATCTCGGCCTTGGTCGGCGCGGTCTTCTGCGCATCCGCGATCACCGCGCGGACGTCCTTGAGCGCTGGCTCCCACGCATTGCCGACGGGCAGGACGGTGACGAAGGTACCGTTCGCCGACCGCGACGGATCGTCGAGCCGCACCGCGGCGGCGATATAGCTGCCGCCCGAGCGCGCGCGCGTCTCGAGCCGGCGGTTGATGATCGCGAGCCCGAGGAAGTCGACGAGGCGCTTCTGGTTGAAGATCACCGTATCGTCATTGTACTGCCACGGCCGCAGCACCGCCATCTCGATCCGGGTCGGGATGCCGGGCTCGACCACTGCCTTGGTGGTCGACTGCTTGGGGTCGGGCTTGCCGAAATCGGGGTCCTTCGGCGCATCGCCGATCCCGCGCCAGTCGCCGAAATTCTTCGCGACCATCGCTTCCAGTTGCGCCGGGTCGAAATCGCCCGCGACGACGACGACCGCGCGTTCGGGGCGATACCAGCGATCGTGGAACGCCTTGACGCTTTGCGCGGTCGCCGCTTCGAGTTCCTTCACATGCCCGATCGGCGAGCGGTCCGCGAGCGGCTGCCCCGCGAAGAAGGTCGCGTTGAGCGCATCGATGAAGCGCACCTGCGGCCCCGGAGCCTCGCGCTGCTCGGCGAGCACCGCGGGGCGCTCCGCCCCGAGCGCGGTCTGCGTGATGTTGGGGCGCGAGACCATGCCCGACAAAATCTTGAGGCTCTCGTCGATCCCGGCGGCGGTCGCGCTCGGCAGGTCGAGCTTGTAGACGGTCTGCGTTGTCGTGGTCTGCGCGTTGGTGTCCGACCCGAAGGTGGTGCCCATCCGCTGCCAGATCCGCTTCGCCTCGCCGTCGGGCACATATTGCGAGCCGCGGAACGACAGATGCTCGATCATGTGCGCATAGCCGCGCTCGGGATCGGTCTCGTAGAGCGAGCCGACGTCCATCCGCACGCGCACCGCGATCTGACCGGGCGGCACGCCGTTCTTGCGCACCGCATAGCGCAGCCCGTTCTTGAGCGTGCCGAACTTCCACTCCGCATCGGGGGTGATGTCGCTGCCCTTGTAGAGCCACGCATCGCGATTGAGGATCGCCGCCTCGCCCTGCTGCGCGATCGACGCCGCGCTTGCGGGGGGTTGCGCGGAGGGGGTGGTCGAGGGCGCCGGGGCGGTCCCGGCGGGGGCACCCTGTAGCGGCCGCTGCTGCGGTCGCTGCTGGGGGGCTGCACCGATGATGAGGGAAGACAATAAGGCGAGGCGCATCTTGCGCTGGAGCGAAGTCATCCTTCGCCAATAGCGGCGGAATCCCATCACCGCCAGTATTGCACGTGTCCCCGTACCACGCCCCACAGACCACGATCATCCCTTGCGATCCGCCCGGTCGCGCGCCACATGGCAGGCATGCTGATCGAAACCGAACTCACGCCGAACCCGGCGACGCTCAAATTCCTGCCCAACCGCACGGTGATGGCGGCGGGCACGCGCGACTTCGCGACGCCCGAGGATGCGGAGGCGTCACCGCTCGCCGACGCGTTGTTCGGTCTCGGGGACGTGACCGGGGTGTTCTTCGGCAGCGACTTCGTCTCGGTCACCGCAGCGGCGGGGACCGACTGGAGCGCGCTCAAGCCCGACGTGCTCGGCATCATGGTCGACCATTTCAGCGCGGACATGCCGCTGTTCCGCCCCGGCAGCGCGGGCGAGATCACGGTCGCGAGCGACAGCGGCTTCGCGGATGACCCCGAGGATGCGGACATCGTCGCGCAGATCAAGGACCTGATCGAGACGCGGATCCGCCCGGCAGTCGCGAACGACGGTGGCGACATCGTCTATCGCGGGTTCGAAAAGGGCAAGGTCTACCTCGCGATGCAGGGTGCCTGCGCGGGCTGCCCGTCGTCGAGCGCGACGCTCAAGAACGGGATCGAGCAATTGCTGCGCTATTACGTCCCCGAAGTCACCGAAGTGCGCGCGGTCTGATGCCGGTGCTCGACGACGCAGCGCTCGACCAGATCTTCCGCAAGGCCCGCACGTACAACGGCTATACCGACGCTCCGGTGGGTACGGACGAACTGCGTGCGATCTGGGACCTGATGAAATGGGCGCCGACTTCGGCGAACCAGATGCCCGCGCGGCTCGTCTGGTGCACCACCGATGAGTCCAAGGCAAAGCTCGCCGACTGTGTCTCGGCACAGAACGCCCCCAAGATTTTGAACGCGCCGGTCAGCGTCATCATCGGGATGGACCGCGAGTTCCACGAACATCTCCCGATGCTGTTCCCGCATGCCGATGCGAAGGCCTGGTTCGACGGCAACGTCGAGTTGCGCGCGGCGTCGGCGTTCCGCAACTCGACGCTGCAGGGCGCGTATTTCATCATCGCGGCGCGCGCGCTCGGTCTCGATACCGGGCCGATGTCGGGCTTCGATGCGGGCAAGGTCGACGCGGCGTTCTTTGCGGAGACGCCCGCGGTCAGCACCAACTTCATCTCAACGCTCGGCCACGGCGACCCGGCAACGATCTTCGACCGATCGCCGCGTCCCGATTTCGAGACCTTCAACTCGATCGTCTGAACAGGGTGCGGACACTCGTCATCGAAACCGCGACCGCCGCCTGCTCGGTCGCGCTGATCGCGGACGGGCGCGTGACAGCGAACCGGCACGAAGTGGTCGGTCGCGGCCACGCGGAACGGTTGATCGCGATGATCGCCGAACTGCCCGAGGGTGGCCGCGCCGAGCAGATTCTCGTTGATTGCGGCCCGGGCAGTTTCACCGGGATCCGCGTCGGGATCGCAGCCGCGCGCGGGCTCGCGCTTGGCTGGGGCGTGCCGGTGTCGGGCTATTCATCGCTCGCCTTGCTTGCCGCCGCCGCGTTCGGCCGTGACGATCCGGGCGGCAGGGACTTGCCCGATCTTGCAGTCGTCCTGGAAGGCGGGCATGGCGAGGTCTTCATGCAAGGTTTCGCCGCCCCGCTTCGCGCGACCGCACCCTTCGTGTCGCTTCGCCCCGAAGCGGCGCTCGATGCGCTGCTGGCGACGACCGTGATGGTCGGCAATGGCGTGCGGTTCCTCGCCGCAATCGCGCCCGACCGCGCTTATCGGGAAATGTTGCCCGATGCGGCATCGGCGACCCTCCTCCCGTCCCGTTTTGCGACATTGCCCGCGGTCCCGATCTACGGTCGCGCGCCCGATGCGAAACCTGCGGCGACACCGGCGGTTGCCGCGGGCCTTCCGGCATGAGCACGATGCTCCGCGTCGACCTGCGCGGCGGCGTGGTGGCCGACCTGCCGGCGGTCGACACGATCATGCAGGCGGCATTCGACCCGCGCTTCGGCGAAGCCTGGACCCGCAACCAGGTGCTCGGCCTGCTGTCCATGCCGGGCGTATGGCTGACCATAGCGACGATCGGCGCTGATCCCGCAGGTTTTGCCTTGTCGCGCCGGGTGTTGGACGAAGCTGAACTTTTACTGCTGGCAACTGTTCCGACGTTTCGCCGACGTGGTGTCGGTGCTGCGATATTGCGATCGGTGATTGCGGATTCAGCGTCGCAGGGGGCCCGAACGCTGCATCTTGAAGTGCGCAGTGGTAACGATGCCATCAAACTGTATCGCTCGGCAGGTTTCGTGAAAGTCGGCGAACGTCATCAATACTATCGAGGCCCGGCAGGTCAGGCTTTCGATGCGCTGACTTACCGACGTGATCTGTGATGACGCATCGGTCATCTTCGTAATTCACCTTGCAATCGACACACTGCCGGACGATAGCCGCGATGTGCCACGGACTGTAATCGTGCGCACTGTAGTGTGAAAGGATTCCAATGGACATCAACAGCGAGCTTCAGGACACCCTGATCACGCTTACCGCAGACATCGTCGCGGCCCACGTCAGCAACAACAGCGTCGCAGTCTCAGACCTGCCGGTTCTGATCGCAAACGTGCATGGCGCGTTGACGACGCTCGGCGGTCCTGCACCGGTTGCTGAAGTTCGGCAGGAACCGGCAGTTTCGGTACGGTCTTCGATCAAGCCCGATTTCATCGTCTGCCTCGAGGACGGCAAGAAGCTGAAGATGCTGAAGCGCCATCTGATGACGCATTATCAGATGACCCCCGAGCAATATCGCGCCAAGTGGAACTTGCCCGCCGACTATCCGATGGTTGCCCCCAACTATGCGGAACAGCGCCGGACGCTTGCCAAGAAGATTGGCCTCGGCACCAAGCGCCGCAAGCCGGTCGCGCGCTGAGCCCCCGCGACAAGCCCTTCCCCCCCCCGGGAAGGGCTTGTTGCGACTCACTATCCCCTTTCGCAATAAAGCGAACACGCCTACATCGGGCGCATGCCCCGCCACATCGACCTTGAAGCCCTTTGCGCCGAAAAAGGCCTCCGCATCACCGACCAGCGCCGCGTCATCGCGCGGGTCCTGTCGGATGCCGAGGATCATCCGGATGTCGAAAAGGTGTACGAACGCGCCTCCGCGATCGACCCCGGCATCTCCATCGCCACCGTATACCGCACCGTTCGCCTGTTCGAGGAAGCGGGCATCCTCGACCGCCACGATTTCGGCGACGGTCGCGCGCGCTACGAACCCGCGCCCGAGGCGCATCACGATCATCTGATCGACGTTGAATCCGGCAAGGTGATCGAATTCGTCGATCCCGAGCTCGAACAATTGCAGAAGGCGATCGCCGAGCGGCTGGGGTTCCGGCTGGTCGACCACCGCATGGAATTGTACGGCGTCGCGCTTGACCGCAAGGGTTGAAGCAGCCGCCGCCCGCGCCGCTGCGCGGGCCGATGCGGCGGCCGG
>NZ_AIDW01000034.1 GCF_000251145.1 Sphingomonas sp. PAMC 26621
CACCAGTTCGATCAACTCCTCGCGGCTCAGACGCTCGAGATCGGGACGGCCCATGACCCCGTTGAATCAGTGATTTCGCTCAGCCGCAAGGGGGTGGGTAATTACCTCCACCCTCGGTCATCTGGGTGCGCGATGAGAACGCCATCCACATCGACCATGATTGCCTTGCGCTGCATGCCCTGATCACACCACGCCGAGCGATCATCAGCAAGGTCCGCTATTGGGCGACTCCGTTCCGTCCGCTTCCGGACTCAAAAGCTGACAGTCTGCTTAAGGAACGGTTGGCACGCCGGCGGGGCTTACACGTGCCACCTGGCGGCAACCAGAACGGCGGCTTTAAAACGTGGAGGGCAATCAATCGCTGTTCCGCACCGCCACGCGGTACCGGCGGCGTTCTTCGATCAAGACGGCGAGATAGCCAAGGGCACAGACCGCCTCCGCGACGACGGCGATCAGGATGCCCGCTTTTACCTGACCAGCGATCAAGTCCACGATCCCCAACACCGCCAATGCCGCGCACGACGTCAAAAGCCCGGTCGAGATCGCCATTCTCGTACTGCGATCGTCGGTTGATCGAATACGGTACAGTAAAATAGCAATACCAAGAAAGAGCGCACCGCCGCGCCGTGCCATAACGAGCGCCCCGCTTTGAAGAGGCATTCCGAACAGCCAGAAGATCAATTGCGGGGAAACGATATAGACCGATGCCAGGCAGGCGCTGACCGCCGAAAATCCCAGGCTCATCCGGAAGAAGCTGATCCAGTCTCTTGATCTGGCCATGCGCTCACTGTGCCGCACGCAAGGAGTGTCCGCAACAGGAGGTTCGAGATCTCAGGTTGATGGCGACCTATGGGCCGTTTCCATAACCAGAAGCGCACAGCAGCGGCTCACCCCAGCTGGATCAGTTCCAGTCGGTTGCCAAACGGATCCTCGGTAAAGAACCACGTTCGCCCGGGAATCGGCATGTCTTCGCCATCGAACAGCCCGCGTCCCGAAGTCGAACGCGCAGCGCGGCAAGGTCGTCGGTCGTCAGCGCGACGTGCGCCTTGCGTGCGGGGTGGAAGTCCGCGTCCGCGCCGAGATGGAGCTGGTAAAATCCAAGATCGTATCAGCACCCGCTCCGCCCCGCCAGACTCTCGGGACGGTCGAGTTCGCACAGGCCCAGCAGCGTGCCGTAAGCCACGCGCCTCGCTCTCGCTACCCGGCGGGATAGCGATCTGCACGTGGTCCAGCGCGAACGCCGTCAGGCGAGCGCGATGTCCGGCGCGTCCTCGGCCTTCATGCCGATCACGTGATAGCCTGCGTCGACATGGTGCGTCTCGCCGGTCACGCCGCTCGCCAGGTCGCTCAGCAGGTACAGCCCCGCCCCGCCGACGTCCTCGATCGTAACGTTGCGCTTGAGCGGCGAGTTGAGCTCGTTCCACTTGAGGATCAGGCGGAAGTCGCCGATCCCCGAGGCGGCAAGCGTCTTGATCGGTCCCGCCGAGATCGCGTTGACGCGGATGTTGTCGCGCCCGAGATCGACCGCCAGATACTGCACGCTCGTCTCGAGCGCGGCCTTGGCGACACCCATCACGTTGTAATGCGGGATGACCTTCTCGGCACCGTAATAGCTGAGCGTCAGCAACGACCCGCCATTGGGCATCATCGCCGCCGCGCGCTTGCACACCGCGACGAACGAATAGACCGAGATGTTCATCGTCATCAGGAAATTGTCGAGGCTGGTGTCGACATAGCCGCCGCGCAGCTCGTTCTTGTCGGAAAAGCCGATCGCATGAACGACGAAATCGATCGTCGGCCATTCCTTCGCGAGATCCGCGAAGGTCGCGTCGAGCGCCCCCATGTCGGACACGTCGCAATCGAACAGGCGGGCGACGCCGAGCTGCTCGGCGAGCGGGCGCACGCGCTTTTCCATCGCCTCGCCCTGGTAGCTGAACGCGAGTTCGGCCCCGGCTTCGCTCAGCTTCTTGGCAATCCCCCAGGCGAGCGAGCGATCATTGGCCAAGCCCATGATCAACCCGCGCTTGCCCGCCATCAATTCCGTCACGCCGTTACCGCCTCCTGTTGGTCTGCGCTGCTCTCTACCCCGTGTTCATGCGGTTCCGCCAGTGCCGCGTTGAGATGCGCACCGAAGACGATCCCCAAACCGACCAGAAAGAAGAACAACAGCGCAACGATCACCCCCGCGAGACTGCCATACGTCAGATCGTAACTGCCGAGCTGCGACAGCACGACCGGGAGCAGCGCGGTGATGCTGATCCACCAGACCGTCGTGAACATCGCGCCCGGCCATTTCGGGCATTTGCTCAGGCGGTATTTCGACGGCGTGACCGACAGGAACAGCATGTAGAGCGCCCCGAACATCACCAGCCCCGGCACCGCGCGCGACAGGCCGATCCAGCCCGCGATGTTCTCCGCAAACGGCAGCAGCGCATAGATGAACCGCTCGGCGGCGGTCAGCACGCCCTGGATCAGGAACGACAAAAGCGCGAGCACGACCGACGCGATGATCACCAGCATCGAGCTGAGCCGGTAATGCCAGAACGGCTTGCTCGACTTGACGCCATAGGCACGGCGGAAAATGTCGCGGATCGTCTCGACGAAACTGCCGACCGACCAGAGCGCGACCAGCGCGCCGATCCAAAGCAACGACCCGGTCCGCGCGAGCAGCACGTCGTGGATCGGCTTCTCGAGCAGCTCGGCGACGTTGCGCGGCAGGACATGGAGGAACGAGGCGACCGCGCGCTGAGTCTCCGCGCTCTGCCCGATCAGCGAGGCGATCGCGGCGGCGAGGATGAAGAACGGAAACACCGTCAGCAACGCGAGATAGGCAAGGTTGCCCGCGTGGATGAAGCCGTCGGTAAAGACGCCGATCAGCGCGCGCTTGGTGACTTCCCACGCACGCGCGGGAAGCCGGATCGCCGGCGGTGCGTCCTCGGGGCGAATCCCTGCCTCGCCCCGGAGGGCGCGTTCTTCGGGCGAAGCGGGGGATACATCACTCATTCGGGGTCAGACGCCCATGTTACCCCGCGGGTTCCCTAAGTCCCGGTCTTTCCAGCCTTGTACGAACTCGATCAGCGCATCGTCATCGACCGGAAGATCGACCATCAGCGTGACGAGCTGGTCGCCGCGCGTCCCGTCCTTGCGGTGGAACCCGCGCCCGCGCAGCCGCAGCGCCTTGCCCGAGGTCGAGCCCTTGGGCACCGTCAGCATCACCGCACCCTCGACCGTCGGCACGCGCACGCTCGCGCCCAGCACCGCCTCGGACAGGCTGATCGGCAGGTCGAGCAGGACGTTGTCGCCATCACGCTCGAAGAAGCGGTGCGGCTCGATTTCGAGCGTGACGATCCCGTCGCCATTGCCCCCCGGCCCCGGCTGGCCCTTGCCCGCGAGCCGCATCTGCGCGCCGCTCTCGAGACCCGCGGGGAGCTTGAGGTCGATCGTCTTGCCGTCCGCGAGCGTGATCCGCTGCGGCTTGGCGGCGGCGGCATCGGTGAACGGGACGTCGAGCTTGTAGAGCACGTTCGCACCCTTGGGCTGCTCACGATTGCGCCCGAACCCGCCGAACCCGCCCGAGAAGCCGCCGCCGCGCCCGCCGCCCGAGAACATGCCCTCGAAGATGTCGCTGAGATCCGGCCCGTCCGCCTGGAACCCCTGCCCGCCCGGCCCGGGACGGAACCCGCCGCCGCCGCCCGCCGGACCGCCGAAGCCGAACGGCGACGCGGGATTGCCGTCGCCGTCGATCTCGCCGCGGTCGAAGCGCGCGCGCTTGTCCTTGTCGGTCAGGATATCATAGGCTTGCGTCACCTGGCCGAAGCGTTCGGTCGCCTTGGGATTGTCCTTGTTGCGATCCGGATGAAGCTCCTTGGCGAGCTTGCGATACGCCTTCTTGATGTCCGCTTCGCTCGCGGTGCGTTCGACGCCCAATGTCGTGTACGGATCGGCCACTTCTATCCCCGGTGCTGGTCTTTCCCCATAGTTGGGGAGTCATTACGCCCAGCGCAAATACCGGGCGCAAATCTCAGATGGCGGCCTCTAGCACAGGTGCGACGTCGACGCTGACATCCATCTTCTGCGCGCTCGACCCGAGCACGACGCCGTCGATCGGCGCGATCTCGCCGTAATCGCGCCCGATCGCCATTACGATATGGTCCCCCGCCATCCAGATCCCGTTGGTCGGATCGACCCCGACCCAGCCGAGCTCCGGCCCGCACCACAGCAGTACCCAGGCGTGCGTCGCATCCGCGCCGACGAGCCGCGCCTGTCCGGGCGGCGGGATCGTGCGGATATAGCCCGAGGCATAAGCCGCAGGCAGACCGGCGGCGCGTAGGCCCGTGATCATGATCTGCGCGAAATCCTGGCAGACGCCGCCGCGCTTGAGGAACGCCTCGTGCGGGGGCGTGTCGACCAAGGTCGCATGCGGATCGAACGCGAAATCGTGCTGGATCCGCTGCGCCAGCGCGATCGCGGCGTCGAGCGCGGGGCGATCCGGATCGAGATCGAGCGCGCAATAGTCAGCGATGTCGCGGTCGAGCGGGATCAGCGGCGAGGGAAACAGATAGCTCGCGGGGCCTGCGGGGGACGGATCGCGGCTCGCGCGCGCGGCGATCGCGATGTCGTGGAGCCGCGGCGATCCGTCCGACGGCATCGGCACGGGCCGGTCGATGTCGATCCGCGAGATGCTTTCGATCACCAGATGCCGCACCGGTTCGTCGACCACCAGCCGCACGACGTTCGCCAGCCCCGCCTCCGCGCGCGCGGGCGACACGCGCCCGGCGGGGGAGATGCGCAAGGTATAGTCGAGCAGCCGCTGCCCCGACCAGTGGATCGGCTTGAGCCGCAGGTTGCAGCGCGCGAACTTGACGTTGCCGCCGTAATCGAACCGCGTGACGTGGCGGATGTCGTAGATCACGCGAGCACCATCCCTGCCGCGCGCAGCGGCTCCGCGCCTTGCAGGAAATACCGCCGCGCGATCGCCTCGGACAATTGGAACAGCCGCCGCTCGACATCGCCGAGGATCTCCGCATCCAGCGCCGCGGCGGTCGCGGTCGAGACGATCGCGTTGAGCACGGTGCCCTGTGCCTGCTGCGGTTCCTCCATCCCGTCGTCCTCGAGCACGGGCAGATCCTTCAGATGCTCGCAGATCCGCACGATCTGATAGGCGAGCGAGCGCGGGTTGTTGGGGTCGAGCGCGACGAGGTCGACGACGGGCACGCGCGCGAGGCCGGTCAGATAGCGCTGGCGATAGCTGATCTGGCTGTCGGCGAGATCGAGCAGCGTCGACAGATCGTCGGTCGACGCCCGCGCCATCCCGAACGCGCGGATCGCGCGCGTCATGCTCGTCGCGCGTTCGAGCCGTCGCCCGAGATCGTGGAACCGCCACGACGCGGTCCGCCCCATATGCTCCGCCGACAATCCCGACAAAGCCGCATAGCGCCGCTGGAGCGACCCCGCGCGATCGAGCATCCCGCCCCGGCTGGGGAAGGGCGCGTCGAGCAGGCGGATGACGTCCGCCGCCAGCCGGTCGCGCGACCCCTGCCCGATCCCGCGCGCAAGCCGGTTGATCGTCCGCACGCTGTGCCAGCCGTCATCCTCGAGCGCAGTCCGCGCAAACGCGGCCAGATCGGCGCGGCGCAGCGTCGCGGGATGCGGCGCGCCGCCACCGTTGACGACGAGCCCGACGAGCTTGCCGACCGTCTCCGCCGCGAGCGCCGCGCCCGCATCGGCATCGATCGAATTGCCCAGCATCACGCGGATGACGCCAAGCAACGCCTCGCCGCGTTCGAGATAGCGCCCGAGCCAGAAGAAATTGTCCGCCACGCGGCTCGGCAGCGTGCCCGGGTTGCGGCGGACATGGATCGTATCGGCGGGCTGGAGCAGCGACACCGGCGCGACCGATTCGTCGCTGCCATGGACGACGACATCGGCGGACCACGTCCCCTGCCCCATCACCGACGCGCGCGGATCGGGATGCTCGCCGATCCGCGCGAACCCGCCGGGGAGCACGGTCCAGCGGCCATCGCCGCCGCGCGCGGCGAAAACCCGCAGCGTGAACGGACGCGCCGCGAGCCCCGCGTCGGTCACCACCGGCATCGTCGAGAGGCGGACGATTTCCTGCCCGACATAATCCTGCGGGCGCCGCTCGAGGTCGGCGAGCAGCGCCGCGCGCGCCTCCCCGGTGATTTCGGTCCCGGGCCGCGCGACGCCGTCGGGCAGGCCCAAAGGCGCGACCCCGAAGGCGGGGCCGATCAGCATCGTGTCGAGCTCCGCGATCACATTCGCCCGGGCGCTGTCCTGCCCGCACCACCAGGTCGCGATATTGGGGAGGATCAGGTCGCGCCCGGTCTCGCGCGCCGCGATCCGCGGCAGGAACGCGCCGAATGCAGGCGATTCGAGCACGCCCGCGCCGGGGGCATTGGCGATTACCAAATTGCCCGCCGCCACCGCGTCGATCAGTCCCGCGACCCCGATCCGCGAATGCGAATCGAACGCGAGCGGATCGAGCAGGCGCGGGTCGATCCGGTGCCACAGGGCGTCGACGCGCTTGAGCCCGCCGATCGTGCGGACATAGAGCTTGTCCTCGAGCGCGGCGAGATCGGGGCCCTCGACCAGCAAAAACCCGAGATAGCGCGCGAGATGCGCCTGTTCGGCATAGCTCGCGCTGTAGCGCCCCGGCGTCAGCAACCCGATCCGCGGCTCGACCCGGCGACACGCCGCCGCCAGCCCGTCGCGGAACGCCGCGAAGAACGGCGCATGTCGCTCGACGTTGAGCCGCGCCTGCAGGCCCCCGAGCGTCCGCGCGATCGCGAGTCGGTTCTCGAGCGCATAGCCCGCCCCTGCCGGCGCGCGGAGGTGATCCGCGAGCACGCGCCACTCGCCGGTCGGCCCGCGCCCGAGGTCGATCGCGACGAAATGCAGGTGATGCCCGCCGGGCGGGACGAGCCCCGCCATCGGGCGCAGGAAATGCGGCGACCCGCCGACCAGCGCCGCGGGGAGCAGCCCGCGCGTGACCAGCGTGGCGTCGCCGTACAGATCCGCGATGATATTCTCGAGCAAATCGGCGCGCTGGACGATCCCCGTCTCGATATGCCGCCATTCGGCGCTGTCGATCAGCAGCGGGATGGGCGAGAGCGGCCACGGCCGTTCCTCGCTTTCGCCGATAATGCGGAAGCCGGTGCCGATATCCTCGGCATGCCGCTGCACCCGGTCGCGCGCGGTGGCGAGGTCGTCGCCCGCGCCCGCGGCAAGTTCCTCGAACATCGCGGCCCAGGCGGGATCGGGCTGCGCGCCCAGCACATCGCCCGCGCCGGCCCGGGCGCGATAGTCCGCAATCCAGCGCGCGGCGTGGGTTCCGGCGTCGAGCAGCGAGGGAATGGAAGCGGTCGCCATCAGGTCGCTCGGCCTACTGCTGCGAAGCGTTGCGGACGCGACGCCATCGAACCTATCCCGCCGTCATCCCGCGCTTGGCCCGGGATCCACCGGGGGATGTTCCGCCGGGCTGCACGATGTGCGGCACAGTGGACCCCGGGCCAGGCCCGGGGTGACGAAGCTTCGTGGAAGGGCCGCGCGCAAAGCGATCGGGCGGCTGCCCGGCGCGGTACGCCAGCCGACGCACGGCTACGGCAAATGGTTGGCGTGACGATCACTCGGGCCCCTTTGATCCCCGCAGGACTTGGCCACAAGTCCCTCGCATGCGCAACATCGCAATCAAAGATCGGGAAGAACCTGATCCGCGACGCCCCACCCCGCCAGCGCGGGCGAGGCCGCGCGCGCGATCAGTTCGTCCGCGTCGTTGACGCTCCAGCGGTTCGCCGCGTCGAGCGCGCGGAGTTCGGTCCACGACACCGGCGCCGCCACCGGCGCGCCGGCGCGGGCGCGCGCCACATACGGCAGCACCGCGGTCGCCCCGCGCTGGTTGCGCAGCCAGTCGATGAAGATCCGCCCTTTCCGCTTTGCCTTGGACATGGTCGCGACGAACCGCTCGGGCTCCGCCGCGCCCAACGCCCGTGCAAAGCGATCCGCGAAGTCCTTGACCGCGGGCCATTCCGCCTGCGGGGTCAGCGGCACGACGACGTGGACGCCCTTGCCCCCCGACAGCAATGCGAAGCTCACCAGCCCGAGTTCGGCGAGATGCTCCTTGAGATCCTCCGCCGCCTTCTTGACCACGTCGAACCCGAGGTCCTCGTCCGGGTCGAGATCGAACACCAGCCGGTCGGGCTGTTCGAGCGTACCGACCGACGAGCCCCAGCCGTGGAACTCGATCGTCCCCATCTGGACGCAGGCGACCAGCCCGTCGGCATCGTCGACGTAGAGATACTCTTCGGTCGACCCGTCCTTTTCGAGGATCGGGACCTTGTGGACCTGATCCTCCTTGAAGCTGCCCGCGTCATGTTTCTGGAAGAAGCATTGCTTCGCGCGGCCCTGCGGACAGCGGACGAGGCTGATTGGCCGGTTGCCCGCGAAGGGGAGCATGATGCCCGCGACCTTCGCGTAATAATCCGCCAGCTGCCCCTTGGTGACGTTCGATTCGGGGAAGATCACGCGGTCGCGGTTGCTGACCTTTACGCTGGTCTCGGGCACCTCGCCCGCCGCGACCGGCGCGGTCGCCGGGGTTTCGGCGACGACCTCGGACGCCTTTTTGTCCTCGCGCAAGCCGAGGAAACTCGAATGGCGCAGCACGCCATCGGGGGTGGTCTCGGCGAAAGCGACTTCGGCGACGAGCTTGGGAGTGACCCAGTGCGCGCCCTTCACCGCCGCGCGGGGGGCCTTTACGGTCGGGGTCTTGCGCTCGATCTTCTCCAGCCGTTCGCGCAGGTCCATCATCGTCGCGGTGTCGAACCCGGTCCCGACCTTCCCCGCATAGATCAGCCCGTCCGACCCGTTGACCCCGAGCAACAGCGACGCGAACCCGCGCGCCTTGCTGCTCGCGGTCCAGCCGACGATCACGAATTCCTGCCGCCGGGTGCACTTGATCTTGAGCCACGCCTGCGTGCGTTTCCCGCGATACGGCGCGTCGGCGCGCTTCGAGACGACGCCTTCATAGCCCTCGCGGCACATCGTCTCGAACAGCGCCTCGCCCTGCCCGACGACATGCTCCGAATATTGCACGCGCGCGTCCATGCCGTCGATCAACGGCTGGAGCCGATCCTTGCGCGCGCTGTTGGCGAGCCCGGTGAGGTCCTCGCCGTCGAGCGCGAGCAGGTCGAACGCGAAGAAGGTCATGTCGCCGCCTGAAGATATAGCGTTCTTGAGGGTGGAGAAATCGGGCCGCCCGTCCTTGAACGCGACGATCTCGCCGTCGAACAAAGCGGTGTCGACCGGGAGTTTGGCGACCGCGTCGGCGATGGCCTGGAACTTGTCGGTCCAGTCGAGGCCCGAGCGCGTAAAGACCTTGGCCTTGCCCTTGGAGACGGCGATCAGCGCGCGATAGCCATCGTATTTGACCTCGTGCAGCCACTGGTTCCCAGACGGCACCGAGTCGACCAACGTGCAGAGCTGCGGCTCTTGAAACTTCAATTCCTCCCCGGAACGGGGAGGGGGACCGCCAGCCTTCTTCAGGCTGGTGGTGGAGGGGTTTGACGTCGAGCGCTCCGCCTGTTTCGAAACCCCTCCACCCCTCGCTCCGCGAGCGGTCCCCCTCCCCCGCTTCGCGGGGGAGGATTTGTCAGGCTTCCCCTCGGCGATCTCCACCATAGTCCGCCCGGTCGAAACACTCGTCAGCCCGGTCTCGATCAGCACATCGGTCCCGCCCGCTTCCGCATCGCCGACCTTGCGCAGCAGCCAGTTCTCGCCCTTTTCCTTGCCGCGCGGCTTGAGGCGGATCAGCATCCACTCGCCCTTCATCCGTTCGCCATCGAGGACGAAGTGGAGGTGGCCGTGCTCGAGATCCTCCGCGCTCTTGCCCGCGATCGGCGCCCAGGTCCCGCTGTCCCACAGCATCACCGTCCCGCCGCCATATTCGCCCTTGGGGATCGTCCCCTCGAAATCGGCGTAGGACAAGGGATGATCCTCGGTCCGCACCGCGAGCCGCTTCTGGTCGGGATCGATGCTGGGGCCGCGCGTCACGGCCCAGCTCTTGAGCACGCCATCGACCTCGATCCGGAAGTCCCAATGGAGGCGGCTGGCGTCGTGCTTCTGCACGATGAAGCGGTTGCCATGCCCCGGCGCGAGCGTGCCCGCAGGCTCCGCGGTCTTGGCGAAGTCGCGCTTGGAATTGTATTTTTCGAGCGGGTCGCTCACCGGTTTTCAACCGGGGGTAGCCACGCCCCGTCCGTCACCCCGGCCTCGTGCCGGGGTCCACCGCGCCGCGATCCCAACGTCTGCGGGACATGTCGCCCGGTGGACCCGGGGACAAGCCCAAGGTGACGAAACCAGGGTTTGGCTGGCGCCAAGCGGCCTTCAAGCACGCTTCTTCGCCGGGGCACGCTTGGCGGGGGCTTTCTTCTCCGCCGGCTCGTCCGCCGCCTTCGACCCGCTCGCTCCCATCGACTTCTTAAGCGCCGCCATCAGGTCGACCACGTTTGATCCCTTGGCGGGCGCATCCCCGCCCTTGTCCTCGATGATCTTGCCACCCTTCGACTTGCGCTTGCGCTCGATCAGGTCGCGCAGCGCATCGACATAACGGTCGTGGAAATCCTGCGGATGGAATGCCCCGCTCTTCTTCTCGATCAGCGCCTCGGCGAGATCCATCAGGTCGGCATCCGGCTCGTCGTCGGGAATGTCGCGGAAATAGCCCTGCGCCTTGTTGACCTCGTCGGCATAGCGCAACGTCTCGAGCACCATCCCGCGTCCGCACGGCTTGAGGCTGACGACATATTCGCGCCCACGCATCGCAAGCTGCCCCAGCCCGACCTTCTTGGTCCGCCGGAGCGCCTCGCGCAGCACGATGAACGCCTCCTCCGCCAGATCATCGGCGGGCACGACGAAATACGGCTTCTCGTAATAGAGCACGTCGATCTCGCTCGCGTCGACGAACTGCGTCAGCTCGAGCGTCTTCTTCGATTCGAGCTTTACAGCGTCGATCTCGTCCTGCTCGAGCAGGACGTAGGAGCCCTTTTCATACTCGAAGCCCTTCATGATCTCGTCGGTGTCGACCGGGCCGACGCCAGTGACGACCTTGTCGTAATGGATCGGCTTGCCACTCGGCTCGTGGATCTGCTTGAAGCTGACCTGCGCGCCCGACTTGGTCGCGCTGTAGATCTCGACCGGGATCGACACCAAGGCGAGCCGGATCTGTCCTTGCCAATAGGCGCGTGCGGCCATTGCGATCGGTCCCTTCGTTGCGAAACCGATTCAATCCCTGACGCGCCGAGACGTTCCGATCAATCCAGACGCTCTTCAATCACGGACATGACATCGCGTGCGCCATGTACCACCGCGATTACATGGATATGGTTGCGCAGCACGGTATAGCAGATCGCATATCGTCGATAATTCCGGCGCCGGACGGGTGGCGTAACGTCCGCCCGGATAATCGGATATCTTTCCGACGCTGTCGTCAGCTTACGGCAACACATCAACAATTCGCGCGCAAACGATACACTGCGTGCCGGATTATCCTTCGCGATCCACTCCGTGATCGCCCGAACATCCTCCGATGCGGCCCGGCTCAGGACATATTTCAAACGCCCTTTGCCTTCGCCATTGCTTCGTATTTGGCGATCAGTTCGGCGAAGAAAGTTTCGCCGTCCACCACCCGTCCCGCTTCAATATCGGCGAGCCCTTCTTCCACGGCGGCACGGTGTTCCGGGGACAAGGTGTCGAGATCGACCTCTTCGTCCTCCCACGCCTCCAGCTGCCAGATCGCCGCCTCGACCGCCTGCTCGAGCGTATCATAGCGCCCGCTCGATACCAAAGCTTCGGCGTGCGCCTTGGCCGCCGCGCTGATCACCACCGATATCGTCATGGGCCAACCTCCGCACCGATCATACGCGCGAAGCGGTGGCGATTGAAGCGACTTTGTCCTAAAGCGCCGCTATGTCCACCGACCCCTTCCCCCTGTTCGACGCCTGGTACGCCGAGGCGCGCGCGAGCGAGATCAACGACTCCAACGCCATGGCGCTGTCCACCGCCGATGCGGCGGGGCGGCCGTCGTCGCGGATGGTGCTGCTCAAGGGGCATGGCCCCGATGGCTTCGTCTTCTACACCAACCGCCAGAGCCGCAAGGCGGGCGCGATCGCGGAGAACCCGTATGTCGCGCTGCTGTTCCACTGGAAGTCGCTCCGCCGCCAGATCCGCATCGAAGGCGCGCTGAGCCACGTTAGCGACGCCGAATCGGACGCCTATTTCGCGACCCGCGGCCGCGACTCACAGCTCGGTGCCTGGGCCAGCGAGCAATCGCGCCCGCTCGCGACCCGCGACACGTTCGAAGCCGCCTTCACCGCGATGACCGAACGGTTCGCAGGCAGCGACGTCCCGCGCCCGCCGCATTGGGGCGGCTATCGCGTCGTGCCCGACCGGATCGAATTCTGGCAGGACCGCGCGCACCGGTTGCACGAACGCCGCCTGTTCCTGCCCGACGGCAACGGCGGGTGGTCGGAAGGATTGCTCTACCCATGACCGAGGAACAGCGTCTCGCGATTCCGCACACCGTGCGCGCCGCGCTTGCGAGCGTGGCGATGGCGTGCGGGCTGATCGCCCTCAAATCCTATGCCGCCTGGACGACCGGCTCGGTCGCGATGCTCGGCAGCCTCGCGGATTCGGGGCTCGACCTGCTCGCCAGCCTCGTCACGCTGTACGGCGTGCGGCTGGCGGCGCAGCCGGCCGACCACGACCACCGCTTCGGCCACGGCAAGGCGGAGGCGCTCGCCGCGCTGTTCCAGGTGATGCTGATCACCGCCTCTGCCGCCGGGATCGGCTGGCGCGCGGTGATGGCGCTTGGCAGCAACGAACCCACCAAGGGCGCCGAATTCGGCATCGGCGTGTCGATCATCGCGATCCTCGCGACGATGGTGCTGCTTGCCTATCAACGTGCCGTGATCCGGCAGACCGGATCGGTCGCGATCGTCGCGGACAACGTCCATTACCAGTCGGACGTGCTGCTCAACGGCTCGGTCATCATCGCGCTGGTGCTCGACCAGTATCTCGGCTGGCGCAGCGCGGATCCGATCTTCGGGATCGTGATCGCGCTGTGGCTGGCGTATGGCGCGTTCCGCGCGTCGTCGAACGCGATCGACCAGTTGATGGACAAGGAATGGCCCGAGGCCATGCGCCGCGATTTCATCGAGGTCGCCGCGCGCCAGCCCGGCATTCGCGGTATCCATGATTTCCGCACGCGGCATTCGGGCGCGCATGATTTCGCGCAATTCCACATGGAAGTCGCGCGCGACATCACTGTCGCGCAGGCGCATGTCATCGTCGAAAACGTCGAGGTCGCACTGCGTCGCGCCTTCCCCAAGGTCGAGGTGCTGATTCATCTCGACCCCGAAGGCCATGTCGACACCGACAACCCCCTGGTCGAAGCGGACGTGACCCCGCATTGGTTCGGAAAACGCCTATGAAGCTCCCCATCACGCAGATCGACGCGTTTGCAAGCCGGCCGTTCGAGGGCAATCCGGCGGCGGTAATGCCGCTGACCGAATGGCTCGACGATGCGACGCTGCAAGCGATCGCCGCCGAGAACAACCTCAGCGAAACCGCGTTCATCGTGCCCGACACGACCGATGCGAGCGACCATGAGCTGCGCTGGTTCACGCCGACCTCCGAAGTGGTTTTGTGCGGCCATGCGACGCTCGCGAGCGGGCATTACGTGCTGTCGGGCGATCCGTCGCGTGACAGCGTGCGCTTCCGTACGCGCAAGGCGGGGATCCTGTCGGTAACACGCGCGGGCGATGGCTATGAACTGGCGCTCCCGGCGTGGACGCCCGAGCCAAGGCCGCTGCCGCATATCGTCGCCGCGCTCGGGTTGCAGGCCGCGGTCGAAACCCTGTGGCACCCGCATCGCTACGCGCTGATCGTGCTCGAGCATGCCGACCAGATCCTTGCGCTCGACCCGGATTTCCGCGCCTTGGGTCGTCCGTCCGCGGCGGACCCCGAAGTGGCGGGCAGCGCCGAACCCGACGTGCTGACGATCGTCACCGCACCCGGCGACGACACCGATGTGGTCAGCCGCGTGTTCGCGCCGGGGGCGGGGATCGACGAGGATCCGGTAACCGGATCGGCGCATGCGGTGATGACGCCCTATTGGACGCAGCGTCTCGGCCGCGACCGCTTCACCGCGTTCCAGGCAAGCGCGCGCGGGGGGCATCTGACGTGTCGGCTGGATGGGGATCGCGTCGTCCTCGGCGGGCGCTGTGTCACGGTGCTCGAGGGTATGTTCTACCTCTGAGATCGGCGGGCCGCGATCCCGAAGCTAATCAGCGCGGAGCGGTAGGGGCGAGCGCACCGCTCTTCCCCCCACGCGCCGTCATGCTGAACTCGTTTCAGCATCCAGCCCTCCGCTTGGGCAGTCCGCCATTGTAGCACGGTGCACCCTGAAACGCGTTCAGGGTGACGCCGGTTATGGTTCTGGCTGACGTCTCGCCCCCGCCGGGGCAACGATGCGAGCAGCCGCTACTTCAGCAAATCCACCGCGAACACGCGAACCGTCTCCGCAATCTCCGGCCGCGTCAGCGCAACCGCGAGGTTCGCCGTCATATAGCCGGCCTTGTCGCCGCAATCGTAGCGCTTGCCCTGGAAGGTCAGCCCGTGGAACGGCTGGTCGCCGATCATCCGCGCCATCGCGTCGGTCAGCTGGATCTCGCCGCCCGCGCCCTTGCCCTGCGTCTCGAGGATCCGCATCACTTCCGGCTGCAGGATGTAGCGCCCGATCACCGCGAGGTTCGACGGCGACGTGCCCGCCGCCGGCTTCTCGACCAGACCCTTGACCTCGGTCAGCGCGCCATCGCGCGTGCCCGGCGTGATGACGCCGTACATGTGCGTCATGCTGTCGGGCACTTCCTGCGCGCAGATGATGTTGCCGCCGGTCTTCTCATAGGCAGCGACCATCTGCTTGAGGCAGCCCGGCTCACCGACCATGAAATCGTCCGCGAGCAGCACCGCGAACGGCTCGTCGCCGACGATGTCGCGCGCGCACCACACCGCATGGCCGAGGCCCATCGGCTCCTGCTGGCGGACATAAGCGACCGCGCCCGGTGCGAGCCGGGTCTGTTCGAGCAACTGAAGCGACTTGCCGCGCGCGGACATCGTGGCTTCCAGCTCATAGGCGATGTCGAAATGGTCCTCGATCGCGGACTTGCCGCGACCGGTGACGAAAATCATCTGCTCGATGCCGGCCTCGATCGCTTCGTCGACCGCATATTGGATCAGCGGGCGGTCGACGACCGGCAGCATTTCCTTGGGGACCGCCTTGGTTGCGGGCAGGAAGCGCGTTCCGAGGCCACCGACGGGGAACACAGCCTTACGCAGAGGTTTGATCGCCATCGCAACATTCCTTCGAAATCGTATCGATTCGCGACGGCGTTACAGTGCGACCACACGAATATAAAGCTGTCCGTTTCAACAATAACGCGAGCGGAGCCGGTTATACGGTAAAACTCTCGCCACAGCCGCAGGCGCCCTTGGCGTTGGGGTTGTTGAAGACGAACCCAGCGGTGAAATCGTCCTCGACCCAGTTCATCGTCGACCCGATGAGGTACAGGATCGACCCGCCGTCGACGAACAGCGTGCCGCCGGGTGTGTCGATCCGCTCGTCGAACGGCTTTGCCTCGGTGACGTAATCGACCGAATAGGCAAGGCCCGAACAGCCGCGCTTGGGGGTCGACAATTTGACCCCGATCGCCCCCTCGGGCGCGCGCGCCATCAACGCCGCGATCCGCGCCTCGGCGGTGTCGGTCAGGATCAGCGCGGCAGGCCGCGGGCGGGCGATCGTCGCCATTACAGCATTCCCAGTTCGAGTTTCGCGTCGTCCGACATCTTGGCGGGATCCCATGGCGGATCCCAGATGAGGTTGACCTCGGCCGAACCGACCCCGGGGACCGACCCGACGCGAAGCTCGACCTCGCCGGGCATGGATTCAGCGACCGGGCAATTCGGCGTGGTCAGCGTCATCATCACGACGGCATGGCCGGCCTCGGTCACTTCGACGCCGTAGATCAGGCCCAGGTCGTAGATGTTGACCGGGATTTCCGGGTCGTAAATGTCCTTGAGCGCTTCGATCACGCCTTCGTACACCGCGCCGCCGGGCGCACCCGCGACGTCGGCCTGCGGTTTTTGCGTGAGGAAGCCTTCGAGATAGTCGCGCTTGCGCTCGAACGTCTCGGTTGCGGCTTCGACGCGGGCGCGCGGGGGCTGCTCGACGCCCGTCACCTCTTCGATCTCGATCCGGTCACTCATTTGCCAGTCCTACCCAAAAATTCGCGTCACGCGCTCGATCCCGCGGACCAGCGCCTCGACGTCTGCGGCGGTGTTGTAGACTCCGAAGCTCGCCCGCGCGGTCGCATCGACGCCAAGCGATGCCATCAGCGGCTGTGCGCAGTGATGGCCGGCGCGCACCGCCACCTTCGCTTCATCCAAGATGGTGCCGATGTCGTGCGGATGCACCCCCTGGATGCTGAAACTGACGATTCCGGCGGAATCCTCAGGGCCGAACAGCGTCAGCGAGTTGATCTGCGACAATGCCTCGCGCGTCATCGTGACGAGCGCGGTTTCGTGCGCGTGGATCCGGTCGAGCCCGATCGATTCGACATAGTCGATCGCGGCATGCAGCCCGAGCGCGCCGACGATATGCGGCGTTCCTGCCTCGAACCGGCCCGGGGGCGGCGCGTAGGTGGTGCGCTCGAAGCTGACGCTGTCGATCATCGACCCGCCACCCTGGTACGGCGGCATCGCCTCGAGCAATTCGGGCCGCGCCCACAGCACGCCGATCCCGGTCGGGCCGTACAGCTTGTGCGCGGAGAAGACGTAGAAGTCGCAATCGAGCGCGGCGACGTCGACCGTCATCCGCGGCACCGACTGGCACCCGTCGAGCAGGATCTTCGCCCGGACCGAATGCGCGATCTCCGCCGCGCGCTTGCCGTCGAGCACCGAGCCGAGCACGTTCGAGACATGCGCGAGCGCGACGAGCTTGTGCTGCGGCGTGATCATCGCCGCCATCGCGTCGAGGTCGATCCGGTGGTCCGGGGTCAGCGGCAGCACGTCGATCTGCGCACCGACGCGCTCGGCGACCATCTGCCACGGCACGATATTGCTGTGATGCTCGAGCTGCGACAGCAGGATGCGGTCGCCCGCCTTGAGCTGCGTGCCCGCCCAGCTATGCGCGACGAGGTTGATCCCCTCGGTCGCGCCGCGCACGAAGACGATCTCGTCCGCGCTGCCTGCACCCAGGAAGCTCGCAACCTTGCGGCGCGCGGCCTCGTAGGCGAGCGTCATGTCGGCGGAACGCTGATACACGCCGCGGTGCACGGTTGCGTAGCTGTCGTCATAGCCGCGCGTGATCGCATCGATCACCATCTGCGGTTTCTGCGCGGTGGCGGCGGTGTCGAGATACGCCCAGCCGGCGGGGATGGCGGGGAAATCCGCGACATGGTCCAGCGCGGCGGTCCGGGTTTCAGTCATCACGTTCATCCCACACTCCCGTCATCCTGAACGCGTTTCAGGATCCATCCCTCAACGAGTCCGGCCCGTGCCTGCGGCGCGGTGGATGCTGAAACACGTTCAGCATGACGGCAATTGTGGGTGGTGCCCCTCACAACATCCGCTCCAGCGCAGCCTGCGCCGCCGCCTCTACCCGCTCGCGTTCGGCCGGATCATCGATCCCGTCGAACACCGAGCCGATGAACGCGCCCAGCAGCATCACCTTGGCCTGCGCGGGCGCAATCCCGCGCGACGCGAGATAGAAGAGCGCATTGGCGTCCAGCTCGCCCACGGTCGCGCCATGCGCGCACTTCACGTCGTCGGCATAGATCTCGAGCTCGGGCTTGGCGTTTGCGGTCGCAGTGCGGCTGAGCAGCATCGCCTTGACGCTCTGCGACGCATCGGTCTTCTGCGCATGCCGCGCGACCGCGACCTTGCCGAGATACGACCCCGTCGCGCGCCCGCCGAGCACCGTACGCACCACCTGGTTGGAAGTGGCGTTCGGCTCGATATGGTTGAGCGTGGTGACGATCTCGAGCGTCTGCTCGCCCGTCCCCAGCATCGCGCCGCCAAGCTCGAAATGCGAGCCCGAGTGGCACGTCACGTCGATCGCGACGCGGCCGAAGCTGCCGCCGGTGTTGAGCACATGAAACGTCGCGGTTGCGCCCTCGCGCAGGATCACGCGGTAATCGCGGATCGCGACGGTGTCGGTCGCGGCGTCCTGCACGATAACGCGCGCGATCGATGTGCCTGCGGGCACGTCGATGACTTCGGTCGCGACAGGCCAGACCGATGCGACTGCTTCGAGGTTGCTATAGTGCCACGTCTCGTCGCGGCGGGTGGGGACACGGGCGAGCTCAGCCACGAGCGCCCCCTTCTGCGTCATCCTGAACTTGTTTCAGGATCCAGCCCTCAACGAGTCCGGCCAGCCGTTGTGGCGCAGTGGATGCTGAAACAAGTTCAGCATGACGGCAGTAAGGGGAAAGGCCGCTCACGCAACCACCCCGGCATAGCCTTCACGTTCCAGCTCGGCCGCAAGCTCCGGCCCGCCCGAGCGGATGATCCGCCCGGCCGACAAGACATGCACGAAATCGGGCGCGACATAGCCCAGAAGCCGCTCATAATGCGTGATCAGGATCACCGCTTTGTCGGGCTTGCGCATGATCCGGTTGATGCCTTCGCCGACGATCCGCAGCGCATCGATGTCGAGCCCGCTGTCGGTCTCGTCGAGGATCGCCAGCTTGGGATCGACGATCCCCATCTGCACCATCTCGTTGCGCTTCTTCTCGCCGCCCGAAAAACCGACGTTGACCGGGCGCTTGAGCATGTCCTGGTCCATGCTGAGCAGATCCGCCTGCGCGCGCGCGAGCTTGAGGAATTCAGCGCCCGACAGCGGCTTCTCGTCGCGGCCCTTGCGTTGCGCGTTGAGCGCCTCGCGCAGGAACTGGACGTTGGACACGCCAGGGATTTCGACCGGATATTGGAAGCCGAGGAACAGGCCCGCCGCAGCGCGCTCGTGCGGTTCCATCTCGAGCAGGTCCTGCCCGTCGAAATCGACCGCGCCGGACGTCACCTCATAGCCGGGCCGTCCGCCGAGCACGTAGCCGAGCGTCGACTTGCCTGCGCCGTTCGGGCCCATGATCGCATGGACTTCGCCCGCATTGACGCTGAGCGAGAGACCCTTGAGGATTTCCTTGCCATCGATTTCGGCGTGGAGGTCGGTGATTTTAAGCATCTGTCTTCCGCAAATTCGTTTGAACTATAGTCCGTCCGTCACCCTGAACTTGTTTCAGGGTCCACCGCGCCACACGTCCGGCCCATGCCAGTTGCACGGTGGATGCTGAAACAAGTTCAGCACGACGACGGTGTGTGGCGGGGTTCACCCCACCGAGCCCTCAAGGCTGATCCCCAGCAACTTCTGCGCCTCGACCGCGAATTCCATCGGCAGCTGCTGCAGCACTTCCTTGGCGAAGCCGTTGACGATCAACGCCACCGCGCTCTCCGAATCGAGACCGCGCTGCATCGCGTAGAACATCTGGTCGTCGGAGATCTTCGAGGTCGTCGCCTCATGCTCGATCTGCGCCGACGGGTTGCGCACCTCGATATACGGCACGGTATGCGCGCCGCACTGGTCGCCGAGCAGCAGCGAATCGCACTGCGTGAAGTTGCGCACGCCCTCCGCACCCGGCGCGACCCGAACCAACCCGCGATAGGTGTTGTCCGAACGCCCCGCCGAAATCCCCTTCGACACGATCGTCGAACGCGATCCCTTGCCGTTGTGGATCATCTTGGTGCCGGTATCCGCCTGCTGGCGGTTGTTGGTCACCGCAACCGAGTAGAATTCGCCAACCGAATTCTCGCCGTTGAGCACGCACGACGGGTACTTCCAAGTGATCGCGCTGCCGGTCTCGACCTGCGTCCACGACACCTTCGAGTTCTTGCCCTGGCACAACGCGCGCTTGGTGACGAAATTGTAGATCCCGCCCTTGCCGTTCTCGTCGCCTGGATACCAGTTCTGCACGGTCGAGTATTTGATCTCGGCATCGTCGAGCGCAACCAGCTCGACCACGGCGGCATGAAGCTGGTTCTCATCGCGCATCGGGGCGGTGCAGCCCTCGAGATAGGAGACGTACGACCCCTTGTCCGCGACGATCAGCTACGCTCGAACTGGCCGGTATTCTCGGCGTTGATGCGGAAATAGGTCGACAATTCCATGGGGCAACGGACGCCCTCGGGAATGTAGACGAAGGTCCCGTCACTGAACACCGCGGCGTTGAGCGTGGCGAAGTAGTTGTCGGTCATCGGCACGACGCGGCCGAGCCACTTGCGGACGAGCTCGGGATATTCCTTGATTGCCTCGGAAATGCTGCGGAAGATGACGCCCGCCGCCTCGAGCTCCTTGCGGAACGTCGTCGCGACCGAGACCGAGTCAAACACCGCGTCCACGGCGACGCGGCGCTTGGGCTGGCCGTCCTCGCCAAGCTCCTCGACGCCCGCGAGCATCTTCTGCTCGGCGATCGGGATGCCGAGCTTCTCGTAGACGCGCAGGATCTCGGGATCGACCTCGTCGAGCGAGCCGAGCTTTGGTTTCGGCTTGGGCTCGGCGTAGTAGAACGCGTCCTGGTAATCGATCGGCTCGAGATTAAGCTTCGCCCAATCGGGCGATTCCAGCGTCTGCCACAGGCGGAACGCTTTCAGCCGCGAGTCGAGCATCCACTGCGGCTCGCCCTTCTTGGCGGAGATGAACCGGACGGTGTCTTCGCTCAGCCCCTTGGGCGCGAAGTCCTGCTCGATGTCCGAGTGGAAGCCCCACTCGTAGGTCTTGTTGACGGCCTCATAGGCCTGCGCATTCTTGGTCGCCATCGTCAAATCCTCGCCGCGCAGCGGCTTGATGAATCTCTGAAAATCTTTGTGCCTTTGTGGCCTTGTGCGAGAAGATTTGCCTCGCACAAAGACACGAAGCCACAAAGGAAGAAGGGGGTGGAGGGCGCTTCGCGCTGAGCGGTCATGCCGGTGCCCTCGACAGGCTGGCCAGCGAAACGCCGTCGAGCGCACCGCGGACCGCGCCGTTGACGACGTTCCAGTGCGGCTTGACCCGGCAGTCGCCTTCCAGCGCGCAATCGTGGCGGCCCTCGTCGACACAGGTGGTCATCGCGATCGGCCCCTCGACCGCCTCGATGATCTCGGCAAGCGAGATCGCCGCCGCGGGGCGCGCGAGGCGGAAACCGCCACCGGTGCCGCGCGTGCTCTCGATCAGCCCGCCCGCTGACAGGCGGCTGACGAGCTTCTGCACCGTCGGCAGCGGCAGCCCGGTCTCCCCCGCGAGCAGCGTCGCGTTCAACCGGCACGACGAGCCGCAATGTCGCGCGGCGGCGGACATCATCACGACGGCATAGTCGGCAAGGCTGGAAAGACGCATGAGCTCCAATCGGACAATATTGGTAGGATTGCAAATGGGGGTGCGGGGTGAGTCGGTCAAGGGCTGTGGAAGGGCCGCGTCACCCTTGCGTCCGTCACCCTGAACTTGTTTCAGGGTCCACTGCGCTGCGAGTCCGGTCCGTGCCTGCTGCGCGGTGGACCCTGAAACGAGTTCAGGGTGACGCAGAAGCGCGCTTTGACGCGGCCTCGCACCAGTGTCATCAGGCCCGCATGCTGTTCCCCCTCCTCCGCCCCGCGCTGTTCGCGCTCGATGCCGAACAGGCGCACGGCCTGACGATCACGCTGCTGTCGCGCTTCCCGCGCACCGCCCCGAAAAGCGCCCCGATCCTGCGGACCACCGTCGCCGGGCTCGATTTCGCCAACCCGCTCGGCCTCGCTGCCGGAGTCGACAAGAATGGCGAGGCGATCGACGGCTTCTTCGGGCTGGGCTTCGGCAGCGTCGAGATCGGAACGCTGACGCCGCTACCGCAAGCGGGCAACCCGCGCCCGCGGCTGTTCCGGCTGGTCGAGGACAAGGCCGTCATCAATCGCATGGGGTTCAACAACGGCGGGATCCACGCCGCGCTCCCGCGCGCGCAGGCGGCAAAGCGGCGCGGGGTGCTCGGTATCAACGTCGGCGCGAACAAGGACGCGCCCGACCGGATCGCGGATTACGCGCATGGCGTCGCGGCGGCCGCGCCGATCGCGGATTACGTCACGGTCAACATCTCCTCCCCCAACACGCCGGGCCTGCGCGATCTCCAGCATGGCCGCGAGTTGACCGACCTGCTCGCCGCCGCCGACGAGGCGCGCCGCATCGGCGATCCGCCGCGGCTGTTCCTCAAGGTCGCGCCCGATCTCGACGCGTCCGCGATCGACGCGATCGCGCGCGCGGCGATGGAGCATCATGTCGATGCGCTGATCGTCAGCAACACGACGATCTCGCGCCCCGATTTGCGCTCGGCCAATGCGGGCGAAACGGGCGGCCTGTCGGGTGCGCCGCTCGCGCCGCTCGCACGCGCGCGGTTGCGCGATTTCCGCAAGGCGACGGGGGGCGCGATGCCGCTGATTTCGGCGGGCGGGATCGACAGCGCGGAAGAAGCCTATGCCCGCATCCGCGCCGGCGCGAGCCTGGTGCAGCTGTATAGCGCGCTGGTGTTTCATGGGCCAGGCTTGGCGCAACGCATCCTGCGCGGGCTGGCGGAGGCGCTGCAGCGGGACGGGTTCGCGAGTGTTGCGGCGGCAGTGGGGGCCGACGACTGAGGCGCGCGGTGCTGTAGTAAGACGAAGAGCCAGGAGCCCGAGACCACCAGCCCCCCGTTCGTTTCGAGCGAAGTCGAGAAACCGGCGTTGTGCCAGGTTTCTCGACTTCGCTCGAAACGAACGGGAGGGACGTTTTTGACAATAGTCCTACGCGCCACGCTTGAGCCGGGAATGGACCGAGATCGGCCAACCCCCGCCAACTTCCGCGTCTTCTCTTCGCGGCTTTGCGGCTTTGCGCGATCAATCCTTCCTTCTTCCCCAGCCCGCCTTGGGCTGCACCGCCGCGCGAATCCTCCGACCGAGGGACGCGCACCCCGGTGGATGCTGAAACGAGTTCAGCATGACGGGGGATGGGGAAGTGCGCCGTACCGAAACCCCAACCTTGCCTGACCACCAAAGCGCGCTACGGTCCCGCGCATGGTCAAGTCGTTCGTAACCCTCGCGCTCCTGCTGCTCGCCCCCACCGTCGCCGACGCGCGGCGGACCGACCCCAAACCTGCCGCGACCCAAGCCGGCACCGGCATGGTCAGCGCCGCCGACCCGCGCGCCGCCGCGGCGGGCGTCGAGATCCTCAAAGCCGGCGGCAGCGCCACCGATGCCGCGATCGCGACGATGCTCGCGCTCAACGTGGTCGAGCCGCAGAATTCCGGCATCGGCGGCGGCAGCTTCATGATCCACCACGATGCCGCTGCCAACGCGACGACCAGCTTCGACGGCCGCGAAGCCGCCCCCGCCGCCGCCGATGCGCGCTGGTTCTACGGCAAGGACGGGCAGCCCCTCCCCTTAACGCAAGCCGTGCCGGGCGGGCGCAGCGTCGGCGTGCCGGGCAACCTGCGGATGATGGCGCTCGCGCACAAGCGTTACGGCGTGCTCCCCTGGTCGCGGCTGTTCGCGCCCGCGATCAAGCTCGCGCAGCTCGGCTTCACGGTCACGCCGCGGCTCCACAACGGGCTCGCCAATTTCGGTGACCGGCTCGATCCCGCAGCGCATGCGCGCTTCTTTCCCGTCGGCAACGAACCCGTCGCCGTCGGCACGATCTTCCGCAACCCCGCACAAGCCGCGCTGTTCGCCAGGATCGCGAAGCAGGGCCCCGATGCCTTCTACAAGGGCGCGGTCGCGCAGCGGATCGTCAAGGCGGTCAACACCTCGCCGCGCAACCCGTCGAAAATGACGCTGGCCGACCTCGCCGGCTACCGCGCCAAGGAACGCGCGCCGATCTGCGGCACGTACCGCGTCTACAGGATCTGCGGCATGGGCCCGCCGGGATCGGGCGGGGTCGCGGTGCTGATGATCCTCAAGCAGCTCGAACGCTTCGACATGGCGGGGCTCGGCAAGACCAGCCCGGTGGCGTGGCATCTGTTCGCCGAATCCGAACGCCTCGCCTACGCCGATCGCGACATGTACCTCGGTGATCCCGAGAAGGTCGACGTCCCCGCCAAGGGCCTGCTCGACCCGGCCTATCTCGCGCAGCGCTCCGCGCTGATTGCGACCGACCGCACGATGCCGAGCATCACCGCGGGCACGCCCCCCGGCGCCCCGCCGCGCCAGCTCGCGCCCAATGCCGACGTCCCCGGTACGAGCGATCTCGTCACGGTCGACCGGCGCGGTAACGTCGCCGAAGTCACTACCACGATCGAGAGCTATTTCGGCTCAGGCCTTTCGGTCGACGGCGTGCAGCTCAACAACGAGCTGACCGACTTCGATTTCGTCCCCGAGAAGAACGGCACCCTCGTCGCCAACCGAGTCGCCGGGGGCAAGCGCCCGCGCAGCTCGATGTCGCCGACGATCGTCTATAACCCGGACGGATCGGTGCGGATCGCGATCGGGGCGGCGGGCGGCTCGACGATCATCGCGCAGGTGTCGAAGGCGCTGATCGCGGTGCTCGACTGGAAAATGAGCGCGCAGGATGCGATCGGGCTCGGTTTGCTATATGCTCCGGGCAAGACCGCGGCGGCGGAAAAGGGCACGCAGCTCGACGCGATGATCCCGGCGCTCCGCGCGCTTGGCGAACGCGTGGTGAGCGCGCCGCTCGGGCTGAAGGCGAATGCGATCGAACGCGTGGGTGGCCGCTGGGTCGGTGCGGCCGATCCGCGCAGCGAAGGCGTCGCGATCGGCGAGGACGGGCGCAGGACCGAGATCGTCCGGGTCGGCACGCTCGCCAACCGCCCGCCGGAATAAGTTTACGCAGTCGAACACGACGCGTTATCTGCAGGGAGAGACCCATGCGTACCCTCGAAACCTTCCCCAACCTCGTCGCGATGTTTCTCGCGCGCGTGACCGAGCAAGGCGACGCGCCGTTCCTGTGGCACAAGGCGGGCGGCGCCTGGCGCTCGCGCAGCTGGACCCAGACCGCGCGCGAGGTCGCGAGCCTGGCGGCGGCGCTGAAGGCGATCGGGCTGGTGCCGGGCGACCGCGTCATGCTGGTCAGCGAGAACCGCCCCGAATGGTGCATCGCCGATCTCGCGATCATGGCGGCGGGGTGCATCACCGTGCCGACCTACACGACCAATACCGAGCGCGACCACACGCACATCATCGAGAATTCGGGCGCCAAGGCGGTGATCGTCTCGACCGCGAAGCTTGCGAAGACCTTGCTCCCCGCCGCGATCCGCGCGTCGACCGCGAAGATCGTAATCAGTATCGAGGACATGCGCAGCGGCCAGCAGGGCGCACTCGAATTCCACCATTGGGACAAGTTGCTCGCGGACCACGCCGCCGAACCCGCGACGATCCGCACGAACGCGACGCGGGGCGATACCGCGTGCATCCTCTACACCAGCGGCACCGGCGGCGCGCCGCGCGGGGTGATGCAGCATCACGGCGCGATCCTCCACAATGTGTTCGGCTGCTGCACGATCATCTCGGAGGATTTCGGCTGGGACGACGAGATTTTCCTCTCGTTCCTGCCGCTGAGCCACGCCTATGAGCATAGCGGCGGGCAGTTCTTCCCGATCGCGCTGGGCGCGCAGATCTATTATTCCGAAGGCCTCGACAAGCTCGCCGCGAATATCGAGGAAGTCCGCCCGACGATGATGGTCGTCGTGCCGCGGCTGTTCGAACTGCTCCGTGCGCGCATTTCGAAGGCGGTCGAGAAACAGGGCAAGCTCTCGACCTATCTGCTCGGGCGGGCCGAGGCGCTCGGCAGCAAGCGGGCGGCGGGCAAGGCGGGGCTGCTCGACAAGCCGATGGACCTGCTGCTCGGCGCGACGCTGCGGCCCAAGATCCAGAAGCGGTTCGGCGGGCGGATCAAGGCGATGGTGTCAGGCGGCGCGCCGCTGACGCCCGAGGTCGGGACCTTCTTCGACGCGATCGGGATCACCGTGCTGCAAGGTTATGGCCAGACCGAGTCCGCGCCGGTCATCTCGTGCAACCGCCCAAAGGTCGGGATCAAGATGGACACGGTCGGCCCGCCGCTTCCCAACACTGAGGTGCGGATCGCGGACGATGGCGAAATCCTGGTGCGCGGCGAGTTGGTGATGAAGGGCTATTGGCGCAACGACGCCGAGACCGCGCGGGTGTTGAAAGACGGTTGGCTGCACACCGGCGACATCGGGGTGATCGACGCCAAGGGGCGGATCCAGATCACCGATCGCAAGAAGGACATCATCGTCAACGACAAGGGCGAGAATGTCGCGCCGCAAAAGGTCGAGGGGATGCTGACGCTGCAACCCGAAATCTCGCAGGCGATGCTGTTCGGCGACCGGCGGCCCTATATGGTCGCGGTGATCGTCCCCGATCCCGAATGGACCCAGCAATGGTGCGCGCGGAATGGCGATGCGTGCAACTTCAAGCGGCTTGCGGAGAACAGCGAATATCGCACCGCGCTCGGCCATGCGGTCGAACGCGTGAATGCCGAACTGTCGCTGACCGAGCGGATCCGCCGCTTCGTGCTCGCGGACGAGCCGTTCGCCATCGAGAACGAGCAGCTCACCCCGTCGCTCAAGATCCGGCGGCATGTGCTGAAAGAAGTGTACGGCGCGCGGCTGGAGAGGTTGTACAAGGCGTAACCGCGCCTGCGCCCCTTGCGCCGTCGCCACGATCGCTGGACGAGACGGCGCGGTGGTGCGACGATAGCGATACCATCCGCCAGCTCCGGGAACCGCCGATCGTGTCGCCCTACACCCTACCCTCTGCCGACACGCGTTTCGCGGGCGAGCCGACGCGCCGCACGCTCCTCGCCGGAATGACCGCGCTTGCGGTGGCACCCGCTTTGCCCGCGGCGGCGCTGGCGGCGGACGCCGCTCCGGGGATCGAGCGCCTGTCCCCCGCCGCCGACCGTTATCTTGCGCCGGGCACGACGATCGAGACGATCGCCACCGGGATCCGCTGGGCGGAAGGGCCGGTGTGGGTTCCCGCGCTCACCGCGCTGCTGTTCTCGGATCCGCCCGCCAATCTGATGCGGCGGTGGACGCGGGCGGGGGGTGTTGCGCCGTTCCTGACGCCGTCGGGTGCGGCCGATGCCGACCCGAAGACGATCCGCGAGGCGGGATCGAACGGCCTCGCGCTCGCGGCGGATGGCGCGCTGGTGATCGCGGACAGCGGCAGCCGCGCGCTGATGCGCTACGATTTCGCGAGCCGGAAACGGACCACGCTGGTCGATCGCTATCGCGGCAAGCGGTTCAACAGCCCGAACGACCTTCACATCGCGCGCTCGGGCGCGATCTATTTCACCGATCCACCCTATGGCCTGGTCGATGGCGATACCTCGCCGCTCCGCGAGTTGCCGCACAACGGCGTGTATCGCTGGACGCGCGGCGGGGAGACGGTGCTGATCGACGGGACGCTCGCCCGCCCCAACGGGGTCGCCTTGTCGCCCGACGAGCGCAAGCTGTACGTCTCGGTGTCGGACGACAAGGCGCCGCGGATCATGGTCTACGATCTCGACGCGCGCGGATTGCCGACCGCGCGGCGGGTGTTCCTCGATGCGGGCCCGATGCATGGCCCGGGTCTGCCCGACGGAATGAAGGTCGCAGCCGACGGGACGCTGTTCTGCAGCGCGCCGGGCGGCTTCTACCTGATGACCCCTGAGGCCGAACCGATCGCGCGGATCGCCAATGGCGGCCCGATCGCGAACGGCGCGTTCGGCGAGGGCGGACAGACGCTGTTCCTCACCGCGAACGACCGCGTGCTGCGCGTGCCGCTTGCGCGATCGGCGACGGCGCGGGGGTAGCGTTCCGGTCGGGGCGGCTACGCCTTTACTACCGGCGTCACCCTGAACTCGTTTCAGGGTCCACCGTGCCGCAAGTCCTGTCCGTGCCCGCTGCGCAGTGGATGCTGAAACGAGTTCAGCATGACGGCGGGGGGGGGGGGGGGGCCCCCCCCCCCCCCCCCCCCC
>NZ_AIDW01000033.1 GCF_000251145.1 Sphingomonas sp. PAMC 26621
AGCTCTCCACGGCAAACATCCCCGGCCGCTCCCAAAAAGAAGCAGCCTTACCAACGGCCGGATTTTACTCCGCCACGCTCAGCACCGCGCCGGCGTTCCGATGGCCTGCTTTGTCACCGGCGCATCCAGATTGTCGCGTCATCCCAAATCCTGTTCATTTGCCGTTGCGGGTCCGCTCTTTCCAGAGCGCCACATCGAGCTAGTGCAGTGTCAGACGGCGTAGTTCATGTTCGTCAGATCCTCGATCAGCCCCGGCCCGTTCGGCGCCCAAGCCAGTGCTTGCCTTGTCAACTCGCTCGAACCCTGGAGGTCCATGCCGACGAACGGGGCGATCGGTCCGAAATGCCCTACCGCTTCCTCTGGGTCGAGCGACACGACCGGTACATCGAGGCCCTTTGCGATCGCTTCCGCAATCTCCTTCAGAGCCACGCCTTCCTCCGCCACTGCGTGATAGGTCGCGTTCGCGGCGTTCCCTTCCAGCGCGAGCCGGAAGAGGCGCGCCGTGTCGGCGAGCGAACACGCTGCCCAGCGGCTCGCGCCGTCACCGATGTAAGCGGAGACGCCCTTCGCCCGCGCGATCTGGATCAGGAACTGGACGATCCCCTGTTTGTGGGTGTCGTGAATCTGCGACATGCGGACGATCCCGACGTGGAGCCCTTTTGCCGCCTGTAATTGCACCGTCTGATCGGGACGGCGCGGGATCGAAGGCGGCGTGCCGGAGGGGTCGGTCTCCTTGGGGAGGTGCCCCGGCTCGTTGGCGACCGCTGCGAGGCCCGATGTTACGATGATGAGCTTGCCTGGTTCGAGTGACGACCCCAGCGTCTCGATGGCCTCGATCTCAAGCGCCGAGTTTTCCGCGAACTTCGACATGTCGATGCCAAACGCGAGGTGCGCCACGGCGTCCATGCCGGTCGCGCCGCCACGAAGGCTCCCTTTGTCCTCCAGGCTTCCGCGATGTGGAGATGCACCAACCTTGCGCAACTGCTCCGCACCGGCATCGCTGCGTGTGAGACCGCGGACATGGTGGCCTGCCTCGATCAACTGCTTCACAAGTTCCGTGCCGATGAAGCCGGTCGCTCCGGTAACGAATACGCGCATGGCAGATCCTCTATGTTTCTGCCTTGGATCTGGACCAGCAATCGCATAGTTTCTACATCATGCAGTCCGATTTAATATCGAGGTCGTCCAAGCTCGGGTCAGATCCGTTGTCCGATGTGCTTTCGCTCGTGAGAACGCGGGGTTTCATGTCGGGCGGGCTGGATATGGGCGGCGCATGGGCTTACTCTTTCGAAGCGGATGGTGCCTTCCGGTGCTTTGCCGTCGTATCCGGCCAGTGCTGGCTATCGCTGGCCGATGGATCGAACCCGATCCTGGTCAGCGAGGGCGAATTCTTTGCCATGCCGCATGGTAAGCGCTTTTCGTTGACGAGCGATCCCGCCATCATACCAACCGACATCTATCAAGAAATGGACGGACCGCTGAACGGCCGCGTGCTATCGCTTCGCGGTGGCGGAGGCTGCTGCCTGTTTGGGGCGATCTTCACGTTCCGGCAGGATTTTGCGAACATCCTGCTTGATGTGTTACCGGCGGTGCTCCACATCGGCAGTGGCGAGGATCGCGCTGCGCTGCGGGCGTATCTCGATCGGATGATGGCGCTGCTTCGCGTTCCGCAACCGGGCAGCATCCTTGTGACCGAGCATCTCGCCGAGACGATGTTAATCGAAGTCCTGCGGCTGCATGTTACCCGCGATACAGGCAAAGGTGTAGGCTGGCTGTTTGCGCTGTCCGACGTGAAGCTGAGCCGCGCCGTCACAGCGATGCACGAGCAGCCCTGGCATCGATGGACTGTGCAGGAGCTTTCCGACCGCGCCGGTATGTCACGCTCGTCGTTCGCCCTTCGCTTCAAAGAAAAGGTGGGGGTCGCGGTGATGGAATATCTGATCCGCTGGCGGATGTTGCTTGCAGCCGATCGACTCGTTGCTTCATCCGACCCGGTCGGATCGATTGCCGGCCAGTTCGGCTACGAGTCGGATAGCGCCTTTGTGTTCGCGTTCCGCAGGGAGATGGGCTGTACGCCACGTCAGTATAGGCATCGGTCTGCGCTTGCCGCCTAAAGCGGACTCGCAATGTGATCGCTAGATTAAAAGCGCGTTGCCGCCGGTACGCTTGCGATGCTCGGTTCAGGGCAAGATCGTACTCTCGGTTGTCGTAGGAGGTTGCTTGTCCCGCCGCTTATCGTCAGCGGTCTGTTGAGGGTTCGCGATGATGATCGGAAATGGGAAATATGTTCGCGCGCGATGCCAGTAACCCACAATGGTTAATTGTCGCGATGTGGGCGGCCGTAACCTTTGCCGGAGCGCTGCTGTCGATAGTTCCGCCAGCTGAGCCTGCCGCGGCTATCAGGCAGGCAGCCACATCTTGCTGCGGGATCTGTCTTTCGTTTGCGGTGACATCGCTCGCCAACCGAGCATTGCGTCAAACGCGCGCACGGACGGCAGCATTGGCGGTCATCGTATCTGCCGCTGGTACCACGCTATGGCTGCTCGACAGCTGGATTCAGGTCATGCCGAAGGTGACGATATTATCGCTTTCGGCCCTTCTCGTCCGTCGTTACAACTGGGTCTACTTCACCTTGTTGTTCGGGCTTCAAGTGCTCGTGCTCGCGTTGATCGCCTCAATGCGTGCGTCAGCGTCCCAACAGCGCCGCCTCGTAGAAGCGCGGCTCGCCGCGCTCCGTTTCCAAGTGAACCCGCACTTCCTGTTCAACACACTGAACGCCATAGCGACGCTCGTCGAGGAACGCGCGCATGAAGCCGCAGAGGAGATGATCGCTCGGCTCGCGGAATTCCTTCGTGTCACCCTGTCCGATGAACCGCAGGTACTGGTGCCGCTGGCCCAGGAGCTCGAGACTATCCAGGCGTATCTGGACATTGAGGATGTGCGTTTCGGCGGGCGGCTTCGGGTCACCTACGATGTTGCCGGCGATACAGCCTGCCTTCTCGTTCCCAGCCTAATCCTGCAGCCAATCGTCGAGAACGCGATCAAGCATGCCGTTGCGCCATCGAGCGGGGGGGCATTGATCTCAATCCGGACAAGGCTGGTCAAAAGCGACCTCGTTCTGACGGTGCAAGATCGCGGGTCGCCGCACGGACAATTCCGGCAGACCGCAGGGACGGGCGTCGGGCTGCGGAACGTCGAGGCGAGGCTGGAGGCGCAATTCGGTGCGCGTGGTCGGCTCGAAACCTACCGGCTGGAAGACGGCTTCGTCGCCACGCTCCGCATGCCTATCCGGCGTGCTTCTACCCATGAGGTGGGCTGATGCGGGTACTCCTTGTCGAGGATGAACCGCTCGCCCTCCGCCGACTTGAGCGCTTGGCCGGGGAGATCGAGGGCATTGAGATCGTTGGCACCGCAGGCGAGGGCGGTGCTGCGTTGGCAGAGGCGCGGCGCCTTAGCCCCGACCTCGTCGTGCTCGATGTCGAGATGCCGGGTTTGAATGGTATCGAGGTTGCCTTTGCGCTCGGCGGACCCGATGCGCCGCAGATCGTGATCCTCACCGCGTTCGATCGCTATGCAGCGCAGGCCTTTGCCGTGGAAGCCACCGATTACCTCCTGAAGCCCGTTCGACCCGATCGGTTGCGCTTGGCGATCGCGCGGGCTCAGCGACGCTTGGCGGAGAAGGCGGCCTTGCGCGGGCAGCAGCAGCAGCTTGTGGCCGCCGGCGCTATCCTTCATGTTCCCGGGCCGCTTGGCGGCCGTGAAGTTTTGCTGGCCGACGTGATCTGGATCGAGGCTGCGCGTGACTATGTGCTGATCCACACCGCGGCCAAAAGCCACATCGTGCGCAGTACGATGGCGGAGATGGCGGAACGGCTGCCGGACACGATTCCCCGCATCCATCGATCTGCCTTTGCCAACATTGACCATGTCCAAGGCATATCCCGGCCGGACAAGGGCATCGTCCGTCTTCAGCTCGCAGACGGACCTTCGCTGTCGGTCGGCCCGTCCTATGCCGGCCATCTTTCACGGCTCCTCAGGCAGCGTCGCGGCTGAATAGTTAGCACGGATCTGGCGCGCCTCCCTGCCGTTCCCGATTATCGTTGCGAGGCGCTCACCCCTACCGAAGCGGGGGTCACCTCGCCTTCGGGCGGATAGTTCGATGTTGTCGGGGCGGCCAGCGGACGGCCCGGCTCCGGCGGCAGTTTGCGCATGAGCAGGGCGACCGCCGTCTCGAGCTGTACGTCGCCGCCGGTCACCACCTCCCACGGACGGTCTTCGATTTGAACGTCCGGTTCAACACCGTGATTCTCGAGGATCCAGTCCCCCTTGGTGTCGTAGAAGGTGATTTGCGGAACGGTGACGTAGCCGCCGTCGAGTAGCGGCCAGAACCACTCAATCCCGCGAACCCCGCCCCACGGCCGCGTTCCCACCAGCGGGCCGAGGCCATAAGCACGGAAGTGATACGGGAATACGTCTCCGTCAGAACCGGCGAAATGGTTGATCAGCATCGCCTTAGGACCTACCTGTATTTGGTCGGGCTGCGTCTGTGGTGCGCGACCCCGCAGCGTCTGCATGCTGGATAGCACCCTGCGGAGTCGCTCCAAAATGATCTGGTCGGTGTTGCCGCCGCCGTTGAAGCGCTCGTCGATCAGCAGGGCTTCCTTGCCTAGCTGGCCGTAGAATTGGTGGACGAACCCCTCCATGCCGAGATTCTGCATGTCGGCAATGTGGACATAGCCGACGCGTCCCCCTGAAAGCTGCTCAGTTAGGGCCTGTTCATTGCGCTCCCAGCCCAGCCGACGCAGCGCCGTCTCGCTTGATGCCGTAGTTACGATGACGTCGTGGACTGGACCGTCCGAAGTACGGGCCACCGATAGGGAGACGGTCTTTCCCTTGTCCGCGAGCAGCGCATCGGGCGTGTTCAGAGCAGAGAGCGGTCGCCCGTCGATCGCGGTGAGATAGTCACCTTCCTGCACGTCGAGGCCAGGCCAAGCGAGCGGGCTGCGATAGGCGGAACGGGTGTTGTCGCCGGTGTAAATCTTGGCGATGCGATATCGACCCGAGGTTGCATCCAACTGGTAGTCGGCGCCTAAAAAGCGGGGTCCGATGCCCGCTTGCGCCTGTCCGTAATCACCCCCGCCGACATAGGTGTGAGAACTGGACAATTCGCCAATCAATTCGCCAATAAGGAAGTTAAGGTCGTCACGGCTTGCCACTTTGGGCAGCAGACGCGCATAGGTATCATGCACCGCCGTCCAATCGTTTCCATTCATGTTCGGGTTGACGAATAGATCGCGCTCGAGCCGCCAGGCGTTCTCGAACATCTCCTTCCACTCCTGTCGCGGGTCGATCCGTGACTGCATCTCATCAAGCAACAGTTTCGTCGGCGGTGCGTGGCCCGGCTCCGTCGCTGCCGTCATCCAGTCGCCGCCGGCCCTATACAGAACGCGACGCCCGTCGGCGGACAGGGCATGTGAATCTAACCCTTCGGCAACAATCACGTCCTGGCCGGTCGCCGGATCCAGCCAATGCAGTGCCGCAGCCTCTCCCGGCAAGCTGCCGTTAAGCGTATCCGGCGCCTGCGTTGTGTAGAAAATACCGCCTGCGCGCGCCTCCAACGAAACAAGATGACTTGCCTCCACCGGGACCGGGACGGCGCGCTGCATCAGGCCGGCGAGGTCGACCTTGAAGGGTGGAAACTCGCCCGGGGTCGCGGCGCCCGCGACGCTGATACCAGTCGGCCCGAACCGGGGCGGCGTTCCGGCTGCCAATGCCGTGACGTAGATGCCCTGTGACTTGACCTGAACCGCCGCCGTCTCGCGATCCGACTGAACTGAGACCTCATGCCGGTCCGAAACAAAATACAAATATCGGCCGTCCGCCGAGAAAGCTGCACGATAGTCGCTCTCGTCGGGCGCGCTTAGCGTCGTGTCGCGGCCGGTGACGATCTCGTAGAGGTGCAGTTCGCGCATGCGCGTCGGTCGTGCCACGCTGTAAGCGAGCCACCGACCGTCCGCCGAGAAAGCGGCGTCCTGTTGATCGGTTTCATGCATGAAATGCTCGCGGTCTTCGGCGACCGCCTTGGGCTGTTGCGAGCCGTCCACTGCCACCAGCCAAAGCCGGTGCGTACCATCCGGTATTACGATCCATCGTCCGTCAGGCGACCACACTGGCATGTAGAGGTAGCCGGAACTGAAATGGGTAAGCTGACGGGCGCGGCCATTATCCACCGGCCGCACCATCAGCTGATTTTCGCCGCTCCCATCGCTGGTGTAGGCGATGTTGTGGCCGTCCGGAGAAAATGCCGGATGATCCTCGTCCGCATTGCTTGTTGCGGTGATGTCGCGAGCGGCGCCATTTAGTGCCGCGACGAGGAAAATGTCGCCTCTTGCCGAGAATGCGGCGAGATCGCCGGTCGGTGAAAGAGCGTACTCGGTTGCGTATCCCGTGTCCTGTTCACGGATGAGATCCTTCACCGCGACTGTCCGCGGACGGACCCGCTCGCCATCGTCGGGCACCGTCAGGTCAACGGCGCGCAGCCGTCCCGATGCCACGTCGAACGTCCATAGCCGGCCACCCTGCTGGAAGCTGATCAGGCCACCGCCATAGGATGGCAGGTCGATGTCGAAGTCGACGAAGTGCGTGAGCTGACGATCCTTCCCCGTGTCGAGATCATGAACCCACAAATTGGCGCGACGCCTCGAATCTCGATCGCTGACAAAGTAGATGCGCCGCCCCACCCACATCGGCGTGCCGTCCAGTCCTTTCCAACCGGTGATGCGGGTGATCTTGCGCGTCGTCGGATCATAGACCTCGACGTCCTCAGCCTGCCCGCCGTCATAGCGCTTCCACGTCTTGAACTCAGTGAAAGTGCGCGTAAAGGCGAAGCTGTGCCCATCCGGACCGAAGCTGAGATACCCGCTTCGGTCCACGGGCAAAGGCGTGACCGCGCCGTCGGCGAGTGACACCATCGTGGGGCGATAGAGGCCGTTCCACGCCAAGCGTCTCGACAGGAACACCACGGCCGACGAGTCAGGCGTCCAAGCCACCACTAGGCCTTCGGAATTTGTGCGGCGCACGCCGTTATTGAGTGGTGCAGCGGGAAGCGTCGTCAGCCGGCGCGGGACACCTCCCGCCGCCGGCAGGACATAAACGTCCTGCACACCGCCGCGATTGCCGGTGAAGGCGATCCATTTGCCGTCCGGTGAGTAGCGCGGTGCGAACTCATATCCATCGCCGTGCGTAATCGCCGTGGCCCGGCCGCCGGCGATCCCGATCCCCCACAAATGGCCACGTGCAGAAAAGACGATGTCTTTCCCGTTGCTATTGGGGAACCGGGTCAGCGGAGTTACGGCGCTCTTCGCCTCAGTACTTGCCAGGCCGGCAGCAACGAAAAGTCCGATGCCGCGGATGAAGCTGGTTTTGCGCATAATTCGATTCGCTTTCGGATCGCGAGAGTTGTCTAATTGCGAAGACGTTTACGGACTGAGCATCCCGTTAGTGACCGGCGCTCGTCGCATACGGAGCAGCTTCGTCGCAAAGCGGGCACCTGCTCCGGCGGCTAACTGGACTGTTAGCGGGTTGTTGTCGCACCTTGCCAAAGGGCATCTGGGCGTTTCAAATAGTATGATCGTGCCTCGCATGCGGGTCCGAGCCGTAATTACCCACCCCCCGGTCTGGGAAGGTTCATGCGCCCAGGGTAGTAGCGATGGTACCGAAGATGTTGGTACCAGGCGTAAGCCGCGCGGTGGCGACGACGGTCCTTATGTCAGCTTCCCCCTGAGCAGCCCACATGGCGCGATAGCCATTGGTGATCTTGCGCTGGATGACGGCAGGGCGAAGGTCGCGCTCGCAGGCATTGTTGGTTGGTTCGACCTTGCCGGGCCAATATGCGAAGGTAAGGAGCTGCTCCCTGGCGCGGGCGAACCTGTTTCGAAGCTTCATCGTCAGCTCGCACGACGTGGGCGTCGTGATGATGTCGTCGATGGTTCGTTCGAGCGCGCGTCGTCTTGTGGCAATCGTCGATGGCGCCAGACGGCTGATGCCTTCCGCCAGTCCGAACGCCTTGTTCAGCCATAGTTTGAGCCGCATCGGCAGGAAGTCTTCACTGTTCTGGAGCGCGTAGGCGACATCACGCGCGAGATGGGCGAGGCAAGCCTGGTGCGCATCGGCATGACCCTGTTGGGCGGCATAGCGGTCGGAGCACCAGACGTCGGGGCGATGCCCGTCCATCATGGTGCGCACTACGATGGCGCCGCGGGTCGGGGCGGCGGTATGCACGACAGCCTGATCGCACCGGAACACCCAGTGATACGCGTTGCTGCCTTCGATGCGCACCCCGGTCTCGTCCGAGCTGACCACAGCTGCCTGACGCAGCTCCGATACGGCGTCATCGCGGCCGCCTGCAAAATGCGCCTGCGCACGACGGAGCATGTTCATCAGACCGCCCTGGCTGATCGTCAGACCGAACAGATCGGCAAACGCCCCCTGAAGCCGTTCGTAGGACAACGCCTGGAAGGTCTTCAGATAGGTCGCGATCGCATGGATCCGCGCGCCGAACGGCGTCCCCTTCGCCGCGTCCGGCAGCGCGGCCGTCACGCGCATCCCGCACGATGGGCAGCGAACCGCCAGCCGCCTGTGGCGCTCCACGACGGGCGTGATTGGCGGCAGTTCGATCGTGTCGTGCTCGCTGATCGTCTCGGTAGCCAGATCGGCCGGCAGTGCCGCGCAACAGCCGGTGCAGATGTCCGGACGATGATCAATCGCGCGATCGAATGCCTCGCTCAGTATCCGGCTATGTCCCTGATGCCCTGGCTTTCCACCGCCGGGCCGCGATGCATCGCGGCGCTCCTTGCGGTCGGTCGATGGCGACTTCGACGATGTCCGCGACGTCTTCGCAGGGCGCTGCAGGCGCAGCACCAGTTCGATCAACTCCTCGCGGCTCAGACGCTCGAGATCGGGACGGCCCATGACCCCGTTGAATCAGTGATTTCGCTCAGCCGCAAGGGGGTGGGTAATTACTCCGAGCCAGCGTCGTTTAAGACGTCAGCGGTATTTTGGGGCAGTCCAGAGTGGTCTTTCGGCATAGGTGTTATACCAAGTCCCTCGGAGCCTGACTCAGCGCCGGGGATTCCCAAGTCGGTCATGATCTGATTCAACATCGCAAACGGTGGGAGGTTGGCGGTGGCATCAGCGGTTGGGCTAAGGGACGATTTCGACGGGTCTGGTCTTCGAAGGTTGGCGCGTTTGAGCGGTGACGCCAATCAGGTCCGGCGGCTGCTGGCGCTGGCGGTGATTTACGATGGTGGTGCGCGGCACGCGGCGGCACAGGTCGGCGGCGTTGGTTTGCAGACGGTTCGAGACTGGGTGCTGCGCTTCAATACCAGCGGGCCCGACGGCTTGCTCGACGGCAAAGCCCCCGGTCCCCGTCCAGTGCTTGGCCCAGAGCATAAGCGGGCGCTTGCCGAGATCATCGAACAGGGCCCGGTCCCGGCGTCGCATGGCGTGGTGCGCTGGCGGATCGTCGATTTGATCCAGTGGCTGTTCGACGAATATGGTGTGTCGGTCAGCAAGCAGACGCTGAGCCGCGACCT
>NZ_AIDW01000032.1 GCF_000251145.1 Sphingomonas sp. PAMC 26621
GTGATCTGATTGGGTGTCGCAGTCGAACGGTTGTGACATCAGCATCGGCGGATTGCTGTGGATGATCTGCAGCGATTTTTTCCCGAATTTCATCATCGTTGCTGGTTTTGGGAAGCCGGTCGCGTTCCCAAAACGCGATCCTAATCGGGAAGCATAACCGCCATTTACGGTGTCTCGTCGGCATATGTGCCGACCCAGGCGGGTGGCTCCTGTTCCAGCCGCCCATTGACCTTCACCTGTTGCGCCCGCGCCCATCGATACGCCCACATAGGGCCGAACTTTGTCGCGGCGACAGGCGTGGAATAGGCCGGATCGCTTTGCGCCTCGGTGAGCGATACGAACCTGTAACCGCCTGAACGGAACAAGCCGAGCAGCGGTTGGATCGTTGCGGCATTAAGCCTGTTGGCGTGCAGAAGCATGATCGCCGGCACCTTGCGTCCGAAAACCTTTCGGCCCAATTCGCCATAATAGGCGATCTGGACCCGGCTATGATCGAGATAGGCGCGCTCGATCCGGCGCATCATGGCCCGGTCATGCTTGGCGAAGGCGCGTTCATAAGCATTGTTGAAGAGGTAATCGGACGTGTCGATGGTCGACGCGGCCAGTCTGTATCCATGATCGGCAAGGAGCCTTTCGATCGCGGCACGCTTGGGTTCAGTGTCGCCGATATGATTGTATGGGAAACGGAAGAACGGGATAGCGCGACCGGCCGAAGCGGCCATCGGTCGGATGGTAGCTTCCCCCTTCACGACCTCCCGCTCGATATTTCCAGCGTCGAGGTCGTTGCTGTCGAAATGGCTGTAACCGTGGTTGCCGAGCGCGAGCAGCCCCCTGTTCCACTCGGCAAGCAGTCGTGGCCCGGCAGGCCCAAGCGCCTCCACCTTATCCTCGTTGACGAAACCGGTTGCCGGAACATCGGCACGTCGCAGTGCCTGGACGATGCGGCGCTGCGCGTTGATCGCCGCCTTCGCCGACTTGTCCGATGCTCCGCTTGCGTAGGGAAGGTCGTCAAAGGTGATCGCAACGACGCGATCAGCCAATGGCGGCGGGGTATCTTGAGCAGACACAACGACTGGACAGGCAAAGAATCCCGCGAGCGCCAGGAGCGACGCTAGGAGGCGGTTGGATATGTGGTTTGCTGGATGTGCCCTCATGCCGAGGCATGTAGCCGATGCTGGTCCAGCATGAGAACCTTTCCCAAATCGGCATCCCAATCGGGACGGTCGCGCTCAGGCCAGCCTGTCGATAGTCGGCCTTTGAGGGGCAGGCTGTACTACGGACAGATCGATGCGAAGCGCTCCTTTTTGTTTCTGCGTCTGACGAAGACGATCGAGAAGGTTGTCTAACTCGCTCGGTCTCGGCGCCCCGCCAGCATCGTTGATGATCCGGTCGCCCATCTCCAGCATCGACTGGTTCCACCCCATCGCGTCCTTCACGCTCTGGCTTAGCGCTGGATACATAGCCTTTATCGCAACAGCGGTTGCTCGCGGGTTCCCGTCGAATGGCCCAAGAGCCACCTTCAAGCGAACGCCGAGTTCCACTTTCGCCGTAAGGCTCTCGTTGTCCGTAAATCCGTCGCCCTTGGCTACTGACGCCAGTTCCTCGTCGTTAAGCGACGTCAGATTGAGAAAGCGACCGCCGTTGGCGATGTCGGCGACGATCTGGGTGCCTTCTACTTTGGCCTTGACGTAGTCAGCATTAACTTTCGCTCGTGCCGATTGTGCAGTGGTAAGAGGCGACGCTTGCGCGTCCGAGGCCGTTATGGCTTCTGCCGATAGTTGGACTTGGTCACTACCCGTTTTCAGGGTGGAGCGGGTGCCCGCAGTAGCACTCTCACCGGCCTGCTTTGCCGTCGCAGCACGATCTGAGGATGCAGCGCTATATCGAGAAAGGGGAGTGGCGATCGAACTGCCTAAGCTGGATAAATTCATACATTACTCCGTTCTGCGCTCCTTAAATCAATTCCGTTAATCTCGGGTTGCGATCACTCCCGCCATTCCCGAAGGCCGATCGAAAAATGGGAAAGCGTCAACGGGCTGCCAAAAGACGAAAGTCGTGCAGCTTGACGATCGTCTCAGCAGGACACCGTTCCGGGACGTGTGCGCCATAGATGCCTTCTATATCAGCAATCGGCCAGCCTGTGCCGCCATCGCGTAGCCACGCCGCTGCGGCAGAAAAGCTAGCATTGATTGGCACCCGCACATTCGAATGCGGATCGTAGATGGCGCGCCCGCTAGGCTGTAAGACGACACCACGATTAAAAATCGGTGTAGCTATCTTTCCATCCGTCACTGCGACAAGGCATCCGTCATGGAAGCGTAGCTTCCCGATAAATGCTGCCTCCCCTCCTAATGGGCGATCCGTCGTAACGGTTGCGATCATTGGACTATCGTTGCCCTGCGGGGTCGAGCAGCCGCATAGACTCGCGACGATAACAAGTAAAAGGCTTGCCGTCCTTCTATCCCGACGTGAACGGATTCCTACAATGCGTTTCGGGAGGATCATGCCTCCCTCGTAGCAATCAACGGAAATTCTACAATTGCGCCTTCACGATTGGGTACGGCAATCGAGAGGGTCAGCGCTTTCCCCGATAGAATCGTTTATGGAAAAACTGGATCGGCCGCTATCGTCCATCATCGGTCATAAACATGTGGTACGTGGTTGTGTGTAAGGTGACGATTGGAGCCGACTAGGTGAAACAAGCGCTACTCATCACGGTAATGCTTGCAGGCTGCACATCGCTTCCGGAAACGCCGTCCGTGGTCTGGATCGGTAGTCCTGCCCAAGTCTGGGAGTTGACAGTTATACAGGGCCAGCCAGTAGAGAAGCGCGCGCGGTACGCAGCAACTTTGCGCCTCAATCCCGATCATACTGTGTTCGGGACGTTGGCCTGCAACAGCATCTCTTCGGCCAAGCTCCAATGGGAGGGGCAACTTGGCAAAAGACAAGGGTCGTTCAACAGGATGGGAACAGTGCCGGTATTACGACAACCGCCAAATGCGGCAATCTGGATGCTCAAGCCATCGGCGAGCGGTTCTGGACCGCAATCGAAGCCGCACGCACTTGGTCCATCGATGGAAACGGGCTCACCATTATGTTCGAGGACGGGTCATCCGCGCAGCTTACGGCTTTGAATCGACGCGGCTGAGACCCCAGTTCTAGCCATTCCGATCGAGACGATCGGATTGGCTGCATGGCTTTCGCCTTAAGGGCAAACCATAGCCGCTTGTCCAAAGGCTGCTTTCTCGAAATAGGATCGATTCCGAGAACGCCGCGCCTTTTTGCCGACCGTTCCTAATCGGGAACGGGTGAAGAGGTTGATTCAGCCTATTTCGTAGCGTTAAGGCACGCCGCATCGGAACGGCAGGCTGGATCAGTCTTTCGGGCTGCCGCCATTAGCTGCCCATTGTCGTTCATTGCCCGATACGCCGGATCAGCGTCCTGCCTCTTTGAGCATTCAAGCAACAAAGGCATCATGATGTCCGGATCATGCCCATGATCTTTGAGAAGGGCGGCTCCTTCCTTCTCGCCGGTGGCAAATGTCCCGTTTGCTTCCATCTGCTTACCTTCAAACAAGGCTCGGGCCGTCGATTGAACTGCGAGAGATAGCTTTGGACTAGGGCCAGCTAGTGCCAATTGCCTGCCATAATTGAACGCCGCAATGCAGTGCGCAGGCTTGGAACTGTTGGGCGTTTCGGAAGATGCGGTGCCGCACGCACCGACTGCGAATGCCAATGCAGCGGCGACAAAGGTGCGATAGCTTAGCATTTGATGTGACCTTGCCCTGCCATTGAATAGGTAGTGGCCGATGAGGTGCTACTAATTCGCTAATGCTGCCACTGGGTTCGCTGTGAGCCACCAACCTTGACGATCATGAGGTTTCCCAATTCTCGATCCTAATCGAGAACGTCCCGGCCTTCTCAATCGCCGTTCCTTTTCGAGAATGAGCGGGTGCGGCACGGAGTTGTCCAGCTGCTACTTAACTCGGAAATAACCCGCCCGGTCTATCGGCATCGAACATGATCGATCGCCAAACGAGAGCAAGCGCATCAGCGATCATCAGCGGATGCCTAGCCTTGAGCATTGTCCTTCTAGGGGATGGAGGACCGATCACTTCCGAATGGATATTTCCCGGATTGCTCATGCTATTCAACGGTTGGGCTGTGATCTACAACTTACTGACGTTCGCAATCGGCCGCAGCGGCGAGGCGTTTACGGTCAACCATATGAACGACGGTGACGAGCCCGACCGTCCAATGTCACCTCGCCTAACAACCGCAGTAATGGCTGTTTTTTGGATAACCGGCGCGGTTTTGCTAGCAACCGCTACCGGCTGAAACTGCAATTTGCAGTCTTAAGTAAAAGACAGAATTCTTGAAACGTATTTCCGAACTAGATCAAAGCCCCGTTCGAAGAGCTACTATGTCACGGTGAATGATCTTGTTCCGCGCGTCGAGAGCAATCCACGCTCTGACGTCGGTTACGCTTACCGCTGGCCGAGCCGCTATCGTCTTTTCGCAAAAGTACACATGGGCCAGTGGCAAATCGCGCCAAGGGCTGGACCTGAGAATATCTCGCTGCATTTCCGCCGAAATACGGCCTGTCTTGAAGCCAGCGTTCTTCATATTCCTGAGCATTTGGGGAGTAAGTCGGTCGCCGACACGCACGTGATCGTTAAGCCATTGCTGAGCCTCTTTGACCTTAAGGGCGGGATCCGGGTAAAACGGGGACGTTACTGCCTGCCATGTAAACCAGATCGCGAGCAGAAAATCCCTCATCCGCCGTTGATGCATACAAACTGGTTATCAAATCGTGTGTCTAACGGTGAGAATGCGTAAGTGCCCCCCAAAGCGGCTATTCTATTTTCCTTCCTATCCGGTCATTCCCGGAATTCGATCGATTCCGAGAACGCCTGTGCCATGTCGCGCCGTGACATTTACCGCTGACAGAGGGTGCCAATTAGCGCTGACATCTACAGATTCCGAGAAAACGCGAGTATTCTCGAAACCCGTCCAACATCATATTTCGGGAACTTCCAAGCGCCCGTGCATGACCAGCCCGATCGCCCATTGACGTTGCTGATATAGCGAGGCTGATAGTCATGTGAGCATCGGTCCTATGTCCCTCATCCTCGGTCTGTTCGAGGCGCAGATGTTGATGCTGGCGGCTGCCATCATCGGGCGGGGCGGGATGGCGCGACGCTCTCTCGGAGCGTTGCTGATCGTCCTGTGCGGTGTGCTGACGCCGTTCACTATCGGCTATGCAGGTTTCTACGATCGATGGCCGTGGCTTTCATTCGCGCCGTTCGCCGTTCCTCTGGCGATAGGGCCATTGCTCTACGCGCACCTGAACGCCCTGATCTTCGATCGCCCGATACCGCATTGGCACGCCGCATTGCCCGTGGCCCAGTTCGCCTATCAAGCCATCGCCTTCTGCCTGCCGCTCGATCTGCGGGGAGCATTCGACCGGGAGGTTCAACGCCCTTGGCTCGATCCGATCCTGGCGGCGCTGCTGCTCGCGTCGATGGTCGGATATGCCGTTGCAGCCCTGCGTGCGCTGCGCCGGCATCGAGGCTGGCTCGTGGCGCGCCGATCCGACCTCGCCGCGGCAAGGCGCGTGCGGGCCGTGCTGATCGCCTATGCCGCGATCGTGACGGTGCGGACGGGATACCTGATCGCTGATGCGTTGATCGCGCCGCTCTCTTACTTCGATATGTTCGGCTTCTACGTCGTGCTGGCCGTCGTCGGCAATTATCTGGCGATCGAGGGCTGGCGGCAGGCGGACGCCCGACCGCAGCCGATCGTGGAACCGATCGAGCGCGACTGGCGGCCGATCGCGGCCGGGTGGATGGACCGGATCAAAGCGCATGGATGGTGGCGCGATCCGGACCTCGATCTTGCCGAGCTGGCCCGCAGGCTGGGGACCAACACCGCCTATCTGTCCCGCGGCCTCAACGAGGGGCTGGGGCTGGGGTTCGCCGAAGCGATCAACGGGCTGCGCGTCGAGCATGTCGCCGCGCGCCTGCGGGACGGCGCCGATGGCGATATCCTGACGCTCGCGATCGATGCCGGCTTCGGATCTAAGGCGACCTTCAACCGCGTCTTCAAGGAGCGGTTCGGCGTCACACCCTCGGCCTATCGCCGCGTCTCAACCGACAAAAATGACGCGGAACGCCCGGATTTGCAGCGCACCACCTGACCGGCATCGGCATCGGCTCGGGGCACATCCGCTCGGAGCAAGACCATGATACATCTGGATCGCCGGCACCTTCTGACGGGAGCGTCGGGCCTGGTCGCAACCGCCTTTCTGTCCGCTCCCGCCAAGGCGAACGATACGCTGCTGTCACCCGCGGCGATGCGATCAGATATCGCCATCCTGTGCGACGCCTATGCCAGCCTGCATCCCGGCCTCTATCGCTATCTGACCCCGGCGAACTTCCAACGCGAGCGCCAGCGCCTCGATCGCTTCGCCGCGACGCCCCACACGCTGGGATACTTCTACCTGGCGCTGTCGGCGTTTACCGCAAGCGTCCAGTGCGGTCACAGCTTTCCTAATCCCGCCAACCAGACTCCGGCCGTCGCGTCGGCGCTGTTCGGCAAGCCCGATCGCTTACCGTTCGCCTTCAGATGGCTGGACCGGCGCATGATCGTCACCGCCGATCTCGGCAGCGGGCATCATCTGCCGATCGGAAGCGAGGTCGTCGCGATCGACGGTATCAGCGCACTCGACATGCTGGCGAAGATGTTCCCTTATGCCCGCACGGACGGCAGCAACGATGCGCGCAAGGTGGCCGACCTCGGCATACCCGGCGATGCCGATCAGCCGACATTCGACGTGCTACGGGCGCTGCTATTCCCACCGTCCGACCCCTCGGCCCGTGTCGTGGTGCGGATCGCCGGCAAAGCCGAGACGATCGCTTGCCCCTTGATGACGGCCGCAGCGCGCGACGCGGCGTTGCGCCATCCCTCCAAGGATTCCCCCTATGGCTGGACGTTCGAGGTGCGCGGTCAGGTCGGCATCCTGACCATGCCGACCTGGGCGGTTTTCCATGAAAAATGGGATTGGCAGGGCTTCATCGACGCCAGTCTGGACACTGCGGTAGATCGCCAGCTCTCGGGCATCGTCATCGACGTGCGTGACAATGGGGGAGGGCTCGATTGCGGGGCGGCGATCATCGCCCGCCTGATCGAAGCGCCGCTGCCCGCCGACAGCTATTCCCGCCATGTACGCTACCGCAAGATACCCGATCGGCTGGCCCCCTACCTCAAAACCTGGGATCGCAGCTTCAAGGATTGGGGAGCTTCGGCAATCGGTCCTGACGCGGCCGGCTTTTACACTCTGACCCGTCCCGGCGATGCGTCCGACACCGACACTATCCAGCCCAAGGGTCGCCGGTTCGCCGGCAGGGTCGCCGTTCTCGTCGGCCCGAAGAACGCTTCGGCCACCTTCGGCTTCGCAGACCTCATGCAGCGTCAGCGGCTGGGAACGCTGGTTGGCGAGCAGACCGGCGGCAACCGCCGTGGCATTAATGGCGGTGCTTTCTTCTTCGTCGGCTTGCCGGCATCAGGCGTCGAGGTCGATCTGCCGCTGATCGCCTATTGGCCTGAGACGCCGCAGCCGGATGCTGGAATCATGCCCGATATCACTGTGCCGGCCCGGACTGCCGATATTCAAGCCGGCCGGGATACCGCGCTGATGCGGGCGGTCGTCGTGGTAAGCTGAACGATCAGCCTTCCCGATTGGGAACGGTAGGCGAGAAAAGATCGGCGTTCTCGGAATCGATGGTTAAGCGAGAACGTCAGCGGCTTCCCGAAATCCGTCGCGCGCGCGAAAATGAGAAGGTTGGCACTAACCGGGACAGCGATAGTTGGTGGATAGCTGCCGCTCCCAATTACAGCCGTATCAATTGCGAGACCTCGTTTCTCGAAGCCGGGGCCGCGACGAACTTCACACTTATCTTCAGCCCGTCGCGCGAGACGAAAACTCTATAATTGGGCTCCCGCACTTCGACAAAAAAACCCGAGATGCCCTCCGGTTCGAAACCGCCGCCAGACACCTCCTCCCCAGCCCCAATGAAGACACGACGTGACGGGGTATTCAAATTGAAACTATGTCAACGCCGGTCGGATTCCAGGCCATCGGGGCGGAGTAAAAGCAGGCCATTGTTGATGCGGTCCTGACGATATGAAGATGGCCCCGATCGGGGCCATCTTCATATCGTTGTCGTCGTCGATCAGGCGGTGGTGATCTCGCCGGTTTCGAGGTCGATGATCTCGGTGGCCTGTTTTTGCTCCGCCCTGGCGGCAGAGCGCCGACGCCCGGCCGACTGCTTCAGCCGATAGCTGTCGCCGTTCATGGTCAGGATGCTGACGTGATGGGTGAGCCGGTCGAGCAGCGCACCGGTGAGCCGCTCGCTGCCCAGCACCTGGGTCCAGTCCTCGAACGGCAGGTTGGAGGTGACGATCGTGGAGCCACGCTCG